>NZ_FOZZ01000010.1 GCF_900116225.1 Sphingobacterium wenxiniae | reverse complement strand
AATCTTCAGATGGAATTATCAGAATCCATCAAAGCAAAGGTAATAAAGATCGGATTGTATCATTACCAGACAAATTGCTGGCGACTTTGAGACATTATTATCAAGCATTCAAGCCAAAGGAGTACCTCTTCGAAGGTGAGAAGGGTGGCAAGTATAGCGAACGAAGTGTACAGTTGATTCTGAAAAAAGCATTGGTCAAAGCAAATGTTCAGTCGGAAGGCTCTGTACATACATTGCGACATTCTTATGCCACACATTTAATCCAATCAGGTATCGATATCCGAATTGTAAAAGAGTTATTGGGTCATGAAAATATAAAAACGACTATGATCTACGCTCATATCACTGACATAGACAAGCAAAAGACTCCTAGCCCTCTTGATTTTTTATAAGAATAAGATGAACTTTTCACGCTCTATAGAAACAAGCATTATGCTCCAATCATTCTTTAAGAAGGGTTATTCTTCTAGCTTAACTTAACTTTGCTTAGGTTATTGAATAATCAATATTCAGATATAATTTGTCCGAAATATGTCCAAAAATAGAAAAAGCCACTGATAATCAGTGGCTTTTGTCGTCCTCCCAGTACAATTTTCGAACCATTTTTTGGAGGATTTGAAGAAATTAGTTAACAACACATAACCATAAGTGGTTATACGTAAGATGTTTAAGCAAGAAAGAAGAAAGTAAATTAAATATTGGAACTTAAATAAAATAAATGGTTCGAACTTTCTTAAAACTTTGAAGTAGCTATATATGTTATTTATTATAAATTTAGGTAGTTTAGCTCAAGTGAGCCTATCTCACTCTCGTATTATTCTAAATTTCTGGCATTGAGACTTTAAACAAAATCCCCCAAGTTCGACCCACCTTGGGGGATTTATTCATTTGTATTTATAAAGTTTGTGATTCAATTGAGGAATATTTGCCTAAAAACCAGTATTCCGCTTAAAAATCATTTATTATGGAATACTCTTTACAGAATATTATTTTAGAGATTCACAACCAGGAGGAAAAGATTCTATCTCAGGGTAAACGATTTATTGATGAGGCATACGAAATGACCTTGTACCTTCAGAATCTGATTTTTTCGGTCAAGAAGCTCATAACCGAACAAGGGTTTAGTAACGACGCCGAAGAAATACATTTCTTCCGTACCATAAAGCCCCAAATACTTGGAAAATTAATTTATTACAACAAGGTCTATCGGATCGAAACTTCATGTCCTGTTAACAATGGAGAGATGTATTATGGTTATTTCTCCACTCAGTTAGCAAACCTAAAACGTGAATATATTGAACATATCTGCAATTCGGACTTTTACAGATACTATCAATCTGGAAGAACAGACAAAGATGGTATCTTTTTTAAACGGGGAAACATAAACTACCATGATGGATTGAACAGTATTGTATTTGAGATTGATCCGGAGTTCTCTACTTTCTTTGACTTCAAAGTCGCCCGAATCATTTCCAATGAATTACTTTATACATACCTCTTGACGAAAATCAATCCAGAAGAAAATCCCGATATGATTATTCAGAAGCTAGAGAATTCTAAGGACATATTTTGGACGGATAGTAAAAATGCACTTATTGAATTAGTCTATGCGCTTTATGCTTCTGGAGCTATTTCCCATGGCAAAATCGGTATTCGAAAAGTAAGCCTGTTATTTCAGGTACTTTTTCGCGTTCCTTTAGGTGATCTACATCATGCGTTTCATCGGATGAAAACGCGTGCCGGGTCAAGGACTTCTTTTCTAGATCAACTCAAACTATCCCTCGAAGAATATATGGACAAAGACCTTTAGCTAAAATAAAAATCTTTTTGAGGCAGTGCATTTGATGCGCTGCTTTTTTTTTACCCATATCTGCCAATTGGCAATACTTACCTTTTACAATACATAATCGCACTCAATATTCACAAACCCTCCTAATACAAGAGATTTAGCAATCTACCAAAAAATAAAAAACAACCTTTTCAATTGGCAAAGCTTGGCAGACAATCGCTACCACAATATTCAATTTTGTACAAACAAGATTAAGGAACTGTACAAAAAGTAATAACCATTAAAGTATATACTCATGAATATTAACAGAATGGAATTTCTGGCGTGGATGGAACGTTTAATGAGTCGCCTTGATATGTTGGGCGACAATATAGACGATTTGCAAAAGAAACGAAACAGCATAGACGGCGAAGAATTGTTGGACAATCAGGATTTGCTCCAAATGCTAAAAATCAGCAACCGCTCCCTGCAACGGTATCGCTCCATTGGCAAGCTACCTTATTATACGATAAGTGGAAAACTGTATTATAAACTATCCGATGTGCATCAGTTTATCAGGGATAGCTTTAATCCGCCTCCAAAGAAATAAGCGCCACTAAGTGCCAAATACTACCTTTGAGTGCCACATCTGGCAATGCAGTGAACGCTTCCTTTACTTTCGACGATGAACTTTAAATTTTTCAGATTATGAGTGAAGAAACAACAAACAAACAGGAAATGCCCGAACAGTTATCGGACATATTGTTAGTGCTGGATAAAGAAAAAATGAAAATCCAAGCCGTAAAGAGCATTGACGAAAACGGAAAAATGGAAACCGTAGAACCAACGAAAAAGAACCAAAATCAGTTTATGCGTGTAGACAAACACGGCGATTTATTTACCAATTTCTTCTCCAACTTTTTCAGTCAGTTGAAAAACCCAACCAACTTTTCATTTTTTAAAGTAGGAGAATCCGAAGCTATCGAAAAGGCAAAGGAAATGCAGAAACAGGTTGATAAGCCCACACCGGAGGGCGAAAAAGTGATGAAAGAACACGAAGTAAAACCCGATACACAAGAGAATAATAAACAAGAAAATAAAAATGATATGGCAACAGCACAAACAACACAGGAAACAAGCGATTACCGCTATAAGCCGGAGCAGATTGATTGGGACACAATGAAAAATCTCGGATTGAGCAAGGAATATCTCGAAAAAAGAAATCTGCTCGACCCTTTGTTAAGAGGTTACAAAACCAATGAGCTTATACCGATAGGCATTAATCTCGGAGGATCTATCCTCCGCACAGATGCCCGTCTGTCTTTACAGCAAGGCGAAGACGGCAATGTTATCGTAGCAATACACGGTATCAAAAAAGAACCTAATCTGCACTTTGAATTCTTCGGACACAAGTTTACAGATGAAGACAAGAAAAACCTGCTCGAAACAGGCAATATGGGGCGTGTGGTTAATTTAATCAATTCTAAAACAGGCGAACTAATGCCGTCTATTATAAGTATTGACAGGCTTACCAATGATGTAATTGCACTGCGAACGGATTTCATTAAAATTCCTGATGAAATTAAAGGTGTAAAGCTGAATGATGAACAAAAGCAAACTTTAATGAAGGGCAAACCGCTCAAATTGGAGGGTATGATTTCCACAAAAGGTACGGAGTTCTCGGCAACGGTACAGTACAATGCCGAAAAACGTTACCCCGAGTTTTTGTTTGACCGTAGCAACAATAACGGACAAAAGCAAAATAACCAACAAAAAAATCAGCAGAGCCAACCGCAGGAAGCTCCAAAAACATTTCGTGGAAAAGAGCTGTCCGATGAGCAATACAATAACTTCAAAGCGGGTCAAACTGTGTATATGGCAGGGTTGGTCGATAAGAAAGGACAAACGTACAATGGTTACATCACGTTCAACAAAGACACAGGAAAAACAGGTTTTGAGTTTCCAAATCAATACAAAGAAAGAATGCAACCTACAGAAGCCCACAAAACGCAAACTGCGGTCAATTCGCAGGGCAAGACCAACGAAGCGACCAAAAACATCAAAGAGCCTTTGAAGTCGGGGCAACAAAGACCGAAAAACGAAAAACAACAGGAGCAACAAAACAAGCCTGCAAAATCAAAAGGTAGAAAAGTTAGTTAATTATGAAAACAATCATTGCAGAAAAACCAAGCGTAGCGAGGGAAATAGCAAGCCTGTTAGGAGCTTTCGATAAAAAGGACGGCTACCTGACAGGCAACGGCTATTTTGTTACGTGGGCGTTCGGTCATTTAATTGGATTAGGAATGCCCGAAGATTACGGCATTTCGGGGTTTGACAAGGCATCACTGCCGATATTGCCAAACCCTTTTTTATTGATCGTCCGCAAGGTCAAAAAAGACAAAGGCTATACCGCCGATACAGGAGCATTAAAGCAACTGAAAATTATCAAAGAACTATTCAATAAAAGTGACAGCATTATTGTAGCTACCGATGCTGGTCGAGAGGGCGAATTGATATTCCGATACATTTATGAATACCTAAAGTGTAATAAACCCGTTGAACGACTTTGGATAAGTTCGCTTACCGAAAAAGCCATTAAACAGGGCTTTGAGAACTTGAAAGACGGAAAAGAATTTGACGGGCTGTACCAGTCTGCACAAGGCAGAAGCCGTGCCGATTGGCTTGTGGGTATCAATGCCACACAAGCGTTGAGCATTTCCGCGGGCAATGGTATTTATTCGCTCGGCAGAGTTCAAACGCCTACCTTGGCTTTGATTTGCAAACGCTATCTCGAAAATAAAAATTTCTCGGTAAAGAAATATTGGCAGATACAGTTATTGCATCACAAAGAAGATATTTACTTCAAAAGCATTTCAAAAAGCAAATGGGAAGACCAAAAACTCGCTGATAATACGCTGAAATCCGTTCAACGCATCGGAACGGCAACGGTTACATCAATAGAAAATAAAAACGTAACGGAGCAACCGCCCTTACTGTTTGACCTCACAGGATTGCAAAAGGAAGCTAACAAGAAGCTCAACCTTTCAGCCGAAGAAACTCTCAATATTGCCCAAAGCCTGTATGAAAAGAAATTTATCACTTACCCACGGACAGGGAGCAAATACATTCCCGAAGATATGTGGGCTGAAATCCCCAATCTCGTGAGGGCTTTGAAAAACAGGGAAACTTGTAAAAAAGCCTTGTCAAAAATGAAATGGGGGCGTTTCAATAAACGTATCGTAAACGATTTGCGTGTTACCGACCATCACGGATTGTTGATTACGGATAAAATCCCGTCAGCCCTGAACGCAAAGGAAAATGAGGTATATGATATGATTGCCTTTCGCTTGCTCGAAGCCCTTTCACAAGCCTGTACCAAAGAGATAACCAATGTTGCTTTGGAAGTATCGCACTACGATTTTACGCTGAAAGGCTGTAAGATTATCGAAGCGGGCTGGCGTGGGATCAAAGGTAATTTTTCCGGTGATGATACCGAACCCGTACAGGATTTGCCTGAACTGAAAAAAGGCAATGAACTCAAAATCAAGGAAGCTACTGTTTCGGAGAAGAAAACCAAACCGCCTGTACTTTATACCGAAGCCGGACTATTGTCGGCTATGGAAACCGCTGGTAAGGAAATCGAAAACGAAGAAGAACGGAAAGCCTTGCAAAACATCGGTATTGGTACTCCGGCTACAAGAGCTTCCATTATTGAAACCCTGTTTACCCGAAATTATATCCAAAGGGAAAAGAAATCCTTAATCCCGACTGAAAAAGGATTGCAAGTGTATGAATTGGTCAAAGACCTAAAAATTGCAGATGTGGCAATGACTGCCGAATGGGAATTGGCTTTACAGAAAATCGAAAACAACGAAGCTGATGCAGGTACATTTCAAAAGGAAATGGAAACCTATGCTTCAACGATTACCAATGAACTGTTGCAAACCTCCATTGCCCAAAGCAACCTGCCTAAATTAGTTTGTCCGAAATGCAAGAGCCATCATCTGATTATCAGGGATAAAATTGTCAAATGTCCTGACGAGGTTTGCAGTTGGGTACAGTTCCGCAATGTGTGCGGTGTACACATCGGTATAGCCGATATTGAAAACCTTGTCAATAAAGGTAAAACTTCGCTTATCAAAGGAATGAAAAGTAAGGCAGGTAAGAAATTCGATGCTTACATCGTGCTGAATGAACAAGCCGAAAGCTCCTTTGAATTTGAGAAAAGCAAAAGCTACAAACGCAATGGAAAATAAACCGACTATTGTACCACAAGAAATCAGAAACCTGATTTATACCATACGTGGCAAACAAGTGATGCTGGACAGCGACCTCGCTACGCTTTATCAGGTGGAAACAAAGAACCTTAATAAAGCCGTAAAGCGGAATATCAACAGGTTTCCTGTTTCTTTCTGCTTTCAACTGACCGAAGATGAGGTTGAAAACTTGAGGTTCCAAATTGGAACCTCAAGTTTAAACTACGGTGGAAGACGTTACCTCCCCTACGTTTTTTCGGATATGGGAGTTGCGATGGCTTCTGCTATTCTCCGTTCAGATATAGCTGTTAAAATCAGCGTTGAGATTATGGAAGCCTTTGTAAAAATGCGAAAAATGCTCATCAGCAACGCTTCGCTGTTTCATCGTTTGGACAATATAGAACTGAAACAATTACAAGCCGACCAAAAATTTGAGGAAATATTTAAGGCTCTTGAAAGCAACAAGCTCCACGCCGAAAAAGGTATTTTCTACAACGGTCAGGTATTTGACGCCTATACCTTTGTTTCGGATATTATCCGAAATGCCAAAAGCTCTATTATTCTGCTTGACAATTACGTGGACGATACGGTACTGACCTTATTGGGAAAACGTAATACCAATGTAACCGCTACTATCTTCACCAAAAGCATCAGCAATCAGTTACGGTTAGACCTGCAACGCTACAATAGTCAATATCCGTCTATCGAAGTAGATATTTTCTCCGATGCCCACGACCGATTTTTGATTATTGATCGTACGGAACTGTACCATATCGGAGCATCACTCAAAGACTTGGGTAAGAAATGGTTTGCCTTTTCACGAATGGATATTGAGGTCGCTAGAATGCTTCAAATATTGACCACTACATAAAAGCAAAACCCTCCGAATTTCCAGAGGGTTTTGTGCTTTTTTAACCTTTAGATGCTTCCAAAGATGCCTTTCTGAACTCTTTTAAAAGTTTCTCCAATTCAAGAGAAGCCTTGCGTGCTCGTGTTCCTGCCGCTTTGTTTCCCTTTTCTGATTGTAATTCTGCATCAGCTTTTAATGCTTCATAGCTTGCGTTGATTTTTTCAATTAGTCCGTTCATTATGATAGTGAATTAAAACTTGTAAAGCACAAAAATACATTTTTCTGCCTTATAAGATATACTAATAAGCCAAATCCTACCTCTCAAAGCCAAACCCTGCCACTTTTATATATCCTTTCCTTCTGCATAATACTTTAGTCATCACAAAAAAAATGAACTTTTAAAATCCAATTGTGATGACTGTAAATCGAAAAAAATATGACATAATCTACGCTGACCCTCCATGGCATTTTAAAGTATGGAGCAAGAAAGGCGCTGGACGCAGTGCCGAAAATCACTATCTAACCCAGAGTGGGGAATTTCTAAAAGGAATGAAAATCCAAACACTGTGTAAACCCGATTGTGTTCTTCTTATGTGGGCTACTTTCCCTTGTTTGGAACAGGCATTGGAACTCGGAAAGTCCTGGGGATTTACCTATAAGACTGTTGCATTTACGTGGGTGAAAACGAATAAGAGCAACGACAAAACTTTTGCAGGAATGGGTTATTATACAAGGGCTAATGCTGAAATAGTCCTGCTGTTTACCAAAGGGAAAGCGATTACCCGTCAAGCAAGGGATGTTCCTCAGGTGCTTATATCCTCCCGTGGAAAACATTCAGAGAAACCCGATGAAATCAGAAAACGTATAGTTCGTTTGTTTGGTGAAGTGGACAGACTGGAACTGTTTGCAAGGCAAGGCTCATCCGAAAATATATTTGAGGGATGGGATGTTTTCGGCAATGAAGTTGATAATTCCATTGAGATACCTTAAAGAATTATTCCGCCAAATCCTGCCTCTCAACGCCAAACGCTGCCACTTATGCAAAGGCACTGATGTACCGCTATAATTTTAGGCTTTCAGTAAAATTCTAAACAAAATTATAGTATGAGTACACAGCAAAAAAACCTATCGTATTTCAGATTACGATTGCAGGAACTGTTAAACAGTAGCTTCCCCGAAAAGGCACACGACCAAAAATTTATCGACCAACGTTCATCGTGGGCTTCCAATGCCTATGAGGGTGCTTTTAGGGCAGGAAACCCAATTGAACAATGCAACGAGATAGCCAATTACATACTCTTTGAGGGCTTGCATTTCTCCAAGTTTGACACAGTTTTTCAAGTGGTCTGCAATGAGTTTGATACCCTGATGGCAGATGAGGAATTGCGACCGTTCGCCCTTAAAATGTTCCCTGTCTGCGAGCCTGTTTTTTCAAAATATACACTAACCGATGATTTCGCATACGGTTATGAGTTTGACCTGCTCTACACCGAACTGATTGGAGCAATCGCAATATGGATAGAGGAAAATGGGCTTCAGTAAAAAGCAACACCTCCGACAGAATATTGATGCCTTGCGGATTGCTTTTACATTGGAAAAGGAGAAACGGCAAGCCACCGTAAGCGAAAGACTGTCATTGATGCAATATAGCGGATTTGGTGGTCTTAAATTCGTTCTCAACCCTATTACGGACAATATAGACATCAATAATTGGAGGAAAAATGACCACGATTTATTCCCCATTACGCAGGAACTCCACAAACTGCTCAAAGAAAACTCTACGGACGACAAGCAATACCGCCGATACGTGGATAGTATGAAAAGTTCGGTACTTACGGCTTTTTATACTCCGCCACAGGTCATTGATGCCATTTCATCAGCCTTGCGTGAAAGTGGTGTAAATATTCAGAAATTCCTTGAGCCTTCCGCAGGTATCGGCTCATTTATACAATCCTTTTCCGAAAACCAACAACCCAAAGTTACTGCATACGAAAAGGATTTGTTGACAGGTAAAGTTTTAAAACACCTTTATCCCGAAAGTAATATCCGCATAAGCGGTTTTGAGGAAGTACCTGAAAAGGAACAAAACGGCTATGATGTTGTTGCAAGTAACATTCCGTTTGGCGACACCTCTGTATTCGATTTGTCCTTTTCCCGAAGTAAGGATAATGCAAAAGTACAGGCTTCCCGAAGCATTCATAATTACTTCTTTCTGAAAGGAAATGATATGCTCCGTGAGGGCGGTTTGCAGGCGTTCATTACTTCGCAAGGTGTTCTGAACAGCCCGAAGAATGAGCCGATACGCAGGTCGTTAATGGAGAACAACAATTTGGTTTCGGTTGTCCGTTTGCCCAACGACCTCTTTACGGAATATGCAGGGACGGAGGTCGGAAGTGATTTGATTATCCTGCAAAAGAACACAGCAAAACAAGGTCTGACCGAAACGGAAGAACTGTTTTGCCAAAGCAAACAGACCAAGTACAATACGCCAAGTAACGCTTTCTTTCAGAATGGTTCAAGAGTAATCCATACCGACCGTAAAATTGATACCGACCCTTATGGAAAACCTGCAATCATCTATACTCATAAAGACGGTGCCGGTGGCATTGCCAAAGACTTGAAGCAAATGCTTTCCGAAGATTTTGGAAAGCATCTGAATTTGGATTTATACAAAGGCGAACGCAACGATGAGCCTGTCCTCCAAATTCCAAGTGAGCCAAAGGTAACACCTCAGGTTGTTGAGCCTGTAATCATTCAGCAAAAGCCAAAACCTGCACCAATTCCGGAAAGTCCGCAGGAACTGAAACAGTTAAGTATTTTTGACCTGTTTGAAAATGCGGGCGAACCTGTAATGGTAATTGCTCCACCCAAAAAAACCACGCAAGCCAAAAGACAAACCGCTAAAAAAAGACGGGGTACAATAGGTCGTCAAACTGACCTGTTCGGTGGTGCGATGCGACAACCTTCTACGCCGCCAAATCCTAACGGAACTACGAACGGAACAACTCAAATAAACGGCAAAAAACAGGAAGTTATTGGCGATTTGTTTTCACAGGCAAACGGGAATGGCCAAGCGGAAACGCCTGCCGTTCCCAACATTGACATTAACACCATTCCCGAACCTGCTCCGTATAGTGGCGAATTGCAATCGTTCCACCGAAAAGACTGCCTTGTCGTAGATAACGGTTGGGTCGGACATCTGCAAGATGTAGATACCGCAGACGGTACGGCAGTTTTCCACCCTTTACAACTATCGCCCTTACAGAAAGCAAGAGCTGAAGCCTATATCGGGGTGCGTGATATTTACCAACAGCTCTATATCAAAGAAGCGGAGCTTCAAACCGAACACAAAGACGAAAGGGAAACCCTTAACTGTCTTTACGATGCCTTTGTCAAAAGGTACGGAAACCTCAACAGTGCAGACAATATCAAGCTCATCAAAACGGATAATGCTGGTAAAGAAATGCCTTATTTGGAGCGTGTTGTCGGTGGTGTAATCCATAAGGCAGATATATTCAACCGCCCTGTAAGTTTTTCCACAGGAACCATAGCAACCGACAATCCCGAAGAAGCCTTATCCGCATCGCTTAACAAATACGGAAGCGTGGATCTGAACTATATGTCCGAAATCAGTGGTATGCCTGCTGATACGCTGAAAGAAGCCTTACACGGGCGTATTTTCTATAATCCATTAAAAAAGGAATATGAAATAGCTGAACGTTGGATTTCGGGCAATGTCGTGGAGAAAGCAAACGAAATCAAAACCTACTTCGAAAACAATCCCTATGATGCCCAAGCCAAAGAAAGCCTTTCCGTATTAGAGGAAGCAAGACCAAGACGGATTGAATTTGAGGAACTTGATTTTAATCTCGGCGAACGTTGGATACCCACAGGCATTTATGCACGGTTTGCATCACATTTGTTCGACGCGGAAGTCAATATCCATTATGCTGATAGTGCTGATGACTTTTCCGTAACCTGTAAGCAAAAGAATGTACACATTTGGGACAAGTATGCGGTAAAAGCACAAAGCAGGACGTATGACGGAATTGCCCTGCTCAAACACGCCCTTGTCAACACTACGCCCGATATTTCCAAAACAATACACATAGATGGCAAAGATGTCAAAATGCGGGATATGGAAGCCATACAAATGGCGAATACCAAGATTGATGAAATACGCACTGCCTTTACCGAGTGGCTTCACGCCCAGAATGATGCTTTCAAAACAAGACTGACGGACCAATACAACGACACCTTTAATTGTTTTGTGCGACCGGACTATGATGGCTCACATCAGAAGTTTCCGGGATTGGATCGCAAGGGCTTAGGTATTGAAGACTTGTATTCAAGTCAAAAGGATGCTGTCTGGATGATTAAGCTGAATAACGGTGCTATCTGCGACCACGAGGTAGGTGCAGGAAAGACCTTGATTATGTGTACTGCCGCACAGGAAATGAAGCGTTTGGGAATGGCTCATAAACCGATGATTATCGGATTGAAAGCCAATATTCCGGAAATAGCTGAAGCTTACCGCACTGCTTATCCCCACGCCAAAATCCTCTATCCGGGCATTGATGATTTTACGCCTGAAAAACGCCTGCGGATTTTTGGAGATATTAAAAATAACGAATGGGATTGTGTGATACTCACGCACGACCAATTCGGAATGATACCCCAGTCGCCCGAAATACAAAAACAAATTCTCCAAGACGAATTGGATACTGTGGAGGAAAACCTTGATGTGATGCGAAGTCAGGTCGATGAAATAACCCAATGGATGCTCAAAGGAGCGGAAAAACAAAAGGAAAATCTTGAAGTCAAGCTCAAAACCCTGCAACACGATATTGAAAACCGCAAAGATGATATTGTGGATTTCAAAATGATGGGTATTGACCACTTATTTATTGATGAAAGTCATCAATTCAAAAATCTGATGTTTAATACAAGGCATTCGAGAGTGGCAGGATTGGGTAATCAACAAGGAAGCCAAAAGGCACTGAACCTGCTGTTTGCTATCCGTACCATACAGGAACGTACTCAAGCGGATATGGGAGCAACTTTCCTTTCAGGTACAACAATCAGTAATTCACTGACCGAATTGTACCTGCTTTTTAAGTACCTGCGACCTCGGGCATTGGAAAAACAGGGTATTAATTCTTTTGATGCATGGGCGGCAATCTATGCCAAGAAAACGACTGATTATGAGTTTTCAGTGGCTAACAATATCGTAGCAAAAGAACGTTTCCGTTATTTTATCAAAGTGCCGGAACTGGCTCAATTCTACTCCGAAATTACGGACTACCGCACTGCGGAAATGATTGGTATTGACCGCCCCGAAAAGAACGAGATATTTTATAACATACCGCCAACTCCGAACCAGGAAGAATTTATCCAAAAGCTGATGAAGTTTGCCGAAACAGGCAAAGGCGAATTATTAGGGAGAGCTCCATTATCCCAAAAAGAGGAAAAGGCAAAAATGCTTATCGCTACGGATTACGCCCGTAAGATGTCGCTTGATATGCGAATGGTAAGCCCCCATTACCAAGACCATCCCGACAACAAGGCTTCGCATTGTGCCAATAATATCGCCAAGTATTACAATAAGTTCAACGCACAAAAAGGTACGCAGTTCGTGTTCTCGGATTTGGGAACATACAAGCCCAACGAATGGAATGTATATGCTGAAGTCAAACGCAAACTCGTAGAAGACCACAGCATACCTGCACACGAAATCCGATTTATACAGGAGGCGAAGAACGACAAGCAACGCAAGGCACTTATCAAGGGAATGAACGACGGTACAATCCGTGTGCTGTTCGGTTCTACAAGTATGCTCGGTACAGGTGTTAATGCACAAAAAAGAGCCGTTGTCATACACCATTTGGATACGCCGTGGCGACCGTCCGACCTTGCCCAAAGGGACGGTCGGGCTATCCGAAAAGGCAATGAAATTGCTAAACATTTTAACAACAACAAAGTGGACGTTATTATTTATGCAGTAGAAAAATCGTTGGACAGTTACAAGTTTAATCTGCTGTTCAACAAACAACTATTTATTGACCAACTGAAATCCAACAATCTCGGCAAACGGACGATTGACGAGGGCAGTATGGACGAAAAATCGGGAATGAATTTCTCGGAATATGTGGCTATCCTTATGGGAAATACCGACCTGTTGGACAAAGCTAAAATAGAAAAACAGATTGCGGGATTGGAAAGTGAACGACAAGCGTTCAATCGTTCCAAATATAGTGCAAAGTACAAATTGGAAGATTATACAGCAGAATTAGACAAAGCCCAATCACGCTTTGACCGTATGAGCCTCGATTGGAATAATCTGCAAGGGCGAATTCAAAAACGTTCGGACGGTACGATTGCCAACCCTGTACGCTTGGATGGATTGTCGCCCAATGCGGATATAAAACAAATCGGTGCAAAACTTAATCAATTGGCGGGCAAAGCCCGCACAGGTGGCGATTATGAAGAAATCGGAAGCCTTTACGGTTTTCAGCTTTTGGTCAAAACCGAAATGTCGCAAAAAGAGGGCGTGGATATTCGGGTAAACCGTTTTCTGATACAGGGCGAGGGCAATATCAAATACACCTACAACAACGGTATCATTGCCAAAGATGAGAAGCTGGCATCAATGAATTTCCTCAACGCATTGGAAAAACTACCCAACTATATCGAACAGGAGCAAAAGAAAATAACCGAAATTCAAAAGGATTTACCTATACTTCAAGAAGTGCTTAACGGTACGTGGAGCAAAGAGAGCCGATTGAGCGAACTCAAAACAGAGCTGGCTTCCGTTGAACGGAAAATACAGCTTTCTATCAAACCCGAAACACACGGAGACCCCGAAGAACAAGCCGAAAAAAAGCAGAAAAATGCCCCTGATAATTCGGAGAGTATTGTGCGGACAAAAGGTATTCATTTACCGAGAGGTGTACTGTAATTATCTCTCATCCTGTTCGTCCATTTTTTTAATCAGAGCTTCACGCATACTGTCAAGGAATTTTGTTTGGGTTATTTTTCTGGATTTCAATTCCATATACGTATGATAAAAATCGCCTAAATCAACATTAAAGGATCTTTCAAAAAATCTGACAATAGCAACAATATCAGCGTTTCCATTATTCAGAACACCTTGAGCATTTAGTCCATATATCAATTCAATTAAAGCTACTTTACTTCCTGTCCAAGTTAAGGAGACGTCGTTAGTTCTATTTGTGATATTATTGTTGTTTAATTGCTCTTCAAGAAATACCTGTATTCTGTCATTCGCTAAAATTTTGGCTACTTTGTAATCGTGAGATGTGGAAAAACTGTGATCCGTTTCAAAATAAAATGTGTCCAAACTTAAAACTATATCATAATTTCCACGTACAAAATATTTATGGTCAAGATACGAGCTATTTGTTCTATAATAACTATAAAATTCTTTATTGTTGTCATAAAATCTTTTAAGCTTTGTTAATTCAGTGTTGAAATATTCATCTAACACTTTCTTTCCACCATACGGCTTTTTAGCCTCAATCTTAAAAACGGCGTTGTAACAAATCAATTTAGAAAGTATGATGGGTTTTAGCTTTTTAAAGAAATATATTTCTTCTTCCTCATCTTTAAAACCACTTTTCATTACCTCTTGTTTTAGGTCAGCTAAACATTTTATCAGAAGTTTTATTACTTCTTGTGCTAATTGCATGCGGTCTTCGATTTCAACAGACAGTTCGTTAATTTGATAATCTAAATTCTGAACACATTCATTATAGTATTTCTCCATAGGCTTATTCTTTTATAAGGTTTTCAATCTGCTTAACAAACTTTTCAGACATGTAATTGCTAAATCTCTTATGATGAAATCTGATTTCTCAGTTCTTATCAAATATTAGCCTAATAGGCAATGCTCTGTATTACACGCTTTCCCGAACATTGCTAAATGTTGTGTATAGTATCCTTAAAAATTTTCTTTATTAATAGTATAACTAACTGAACTTAATCACATGAATTTCCAATAGAGAAAACCCATCAAAACTCCAAGATGAACTCCAATTGTCGGTAATATATTTTTCTTGAAGTAGATATATTATTTGTCATTACTTTAATTTAATTTTCCACATACCTCTTAAATCGCCCATTTTGTAGTTGACAGCTTTGTCGCCGGGATATTTTTGGGTAATACTATTTTGTGTGCTTTCGGCTATATCAGATTTACCACCGTGGCATTTGACACAAGTGGGCATCGCTATTAAAATGGGTTTATAATAATATACCTCCCCATTATTATGCTGCTCGATAAAATCTGCTTTCTTAGATTTAATCTTTTTCCAAGCCAAACTATCTGCCTGTGTTTTAATTGCATTAGCGGGATTTCGGTTCTTATCGCTTAGTCGTTGGATGTAAACATTAAGACCCTCAGCAATGCTGTCTGTGAGTGGCATTGCCTGAATGTTGCAAAATTCAACCGCGTAATCTATTCCTCCTTTTTGTATGGCTCCAGCTACGTTTTGCAATAAAATCATTTGAGATACTGTTGCAATGGAATCAGCCTGCCTTTTTAAGGCAGAAATTTGTTTTTCATTCTGTGTAGCTTGCTTACAGGAAGCCACTATAAATGGCAGTAATAAAGTCGCTATTCTCAAATTCACTGTTCTCTTTCTTTCAAAGATAATTTACCCTAAACTTTTAATATGTAACATTGGTTACAAACCAATGAATATGATCTTGTTATTTTTGTTGCAACTTTAAACTGTGTTTAATTGATTATGTTTCAGTTTCTAAAGACATATCGCCAAATTGTGATCGTTTTGCTAACGATTGTAATGGCTATTCCATGTTCTGTAAAAAGAGATCTGAAGCAACAATTTCGACCTGAAAGCACCCAATCTACAAACAGTAATTCTCCCAAAATAGGGTGCACTTCTTTCTGTTCCGTATATTCAGAATCCAATAAGAAACAAAAAAGCCAAACATTCCGCAAAGCTGCATTCCCATATTCTTCCTTATATGCGCATGAGAGCATCATAACAGCAGATTTCATTGCTCCGATTATAGATAATTACCATTTCTATAAAGAAAAAATTCCCACACATATCCGAAACCAACAATTCTTGATTTGATACCCTGATGAATCTGCTGTTTTAAACAGCATCAGTTTCGATTAGTATTTATTAAATCAGAATTATCTATGGACAAACAAATTCAAATAAATGGATTATCCGTTTTGTTGTTGCGTATTACACTCAGCGGTATATTTATCGTTGCAGGTGTATCACATCTGTTAAACCCCGAAGGAGTAACCCAACGTATTCAAAATGCTCCTTACAGTAGCTTTGCATCTATGTTTGGCGATCCACATGTATTAGGGATTATATCGGGGTATGTACTCCATATTTTCGGAATTACTTTCCTGTTGGGCGTATTTACCCGTTGGTCTGCCGTTATCTTATTTCTTACGCTCATTCCAATTACAATAACCATACAAATGGGAAATGGCATTCTACACGGCCCACTCTGGAAAAATATAGCACTTTTCGGGGGATTGTTGTTTTTTATCCTCAACAACCCAAAACCATATAGTCTTTACAATCAATAACATTTAAAATCAAAATAAAATGAAAAAACAAATCATCATCATTGCTTTATTCCTTTTAGGAATCACACTTTTTAACGATGTAAAAGCACAAAACCTTACCACATCTCAAGTTGAAAATGCCATCAAAAAAGATGGAAAATATGCCCTTTTAGTTCAAAATTCGAAGCACTTTATGGTATCGGTCATGACGGGCGAAGAATACAAAACGAAAAATACAGGCATCCAGTTTGAAATCGTGCTTATCGGGGAAGTCGTAAAAGATTTAGCTGAAAAAGAAGACTTAAAACCATTCATTGAAAAAGCTCAAAAAACAGGCGTTAAAATCGTTGTTTGCGAGTTTGCAATGGAAAAATTAGGTGTCAAAAAATCGCAATATCAGCCTTCAATCCTAACTACTCCCAATGGTTTCACATACCTTTTTGGCTTGCAGGAATTAGGATTTAAAACCATAACTCTTTAAACTAATCATGATGAGAAAATTAGCAATATTATTCAGCTCAATAGCGATGCTATCTTGTAGCGACAACCATAAAGAAGAAATGATTACCATTCTGCAAACTGCCGATATACACGCTTACCTGAATCCACATTCGGAATTATTCGTTGAAAATGATTCCATCGTTTTCAGAAATACCGGTGGATTAGCCAATATTAAATCTTTGGTGGAATCGGTACGCCAGGAAAATCCCGATGGAACAATCTTTATAGACGGCGGTGATTTGATACAAGGAAGCGGAGAAAGTGTCCATTCTGAAGGGAAAATATTTCCTTCCCTCATTCAGGCTATGAATTACGATTTACTGATTCCGGGCAACTGGGAAGTTATCTATGGCAAGCAGGTAATGCTCGACGTGATGAACGGTTACAAAACTAATGTCATCGTATCGAATATGTATCACGAAGCGGACGAAAAACCGATTTTTCCTCCCTATTGGATTACCGAAAAGAAAGGGGTTAAAATGGGGTTCATTGCCTATAATGACCCGGAAGTTCCGATACGACAAAACCCGGGTTTTAGTAAAGGGTTGAAATTTACTGAAGTTGAAAACAACTTGAAAGAACTCATCAAAGAGCTAAAAGAAACCCAAAAAGTAGATTTGCTCTTTTTGGTGGCACATATTGGTATTTCGAAACAGGTTTTATTGGCAAATAATCCTGCGGTAAAAGGCGTGGATTTCATTTTTGGAAACGATACGCACGAACGCATCCGAAAACCGATAAAAGGTAAATTTACAACGGTGGTAGAGCCCGGAGCTTTTGGTTCGTTTGTAGGTAAATTGGATTTGAAAATTAAAGACAAGAAAATTGTTGGTTACGATTACGAACTGATGGAAGTTGACCCGGAGAAATATCCCGCAAATACCGAAGTACAGCAATTGGTCGATCAGTCGTTGGCTCCCTACAAAGAAGATATGCAACGGATATTGGGCTATACTTCGACACCGATGTACCGCTACTTAGTGGTTGAAAACCCCATGGACAATATGATTACCGATGCCTTGCTTTGGAAATCAGGTGCAGATTTTGCTACGTCCAATGGTTTTCGTTTTGGTGTGCCGATTGTTCCTGATGAAAATGGTAAAAAGGCGATTACCAAAGAGGATCTATGGCGGATGCTGCCTGTGGACGAACACATGAAAATCGGTGAAGTGACCGGTCAGCAAATCAAAGACTGGTTAGAAAAGGAAATCAACAATGTATTTGCCAAGGATCCGTCCAAACGTTTTGGCGGATGGCTGGTTCGCTTTTCGGGCATGACCTTAAAATTTGACAGTTCCAAAGAAATGGGCGAACGTGTGCTGGAAGTAACCATTCAAGGCAAACCGATGGATCTCGGTAAAACCTATAAAATGGCTTCGTGTAACCGTACCGGAGAGCCTTTGCACGTGTTATGCCGTATGCCAAACGGTAAAAATGTTGAGATTAAAGATTATACTTTGCACGATGCCGTAGAAGAATATTTAAAGGTAAAAGGAACAGTAAATCCTGTACTGGACGGACGTTCAATTGCGGTAGATTTAGGCACAAATGCTTTCTCTCAAATGGCGGAAACAGGGTATAAATTTCGATAGTATAAGCGGTAAACTAAAAATAATGAACAGAACAAAAAAAAATTATATGCTTGCATTTCATTTAGTCCTATCTACAGCCATTCTCACAGGTTGTTCCAATATTGAAGGAAGACATAACGAAAAAACGGGGCAACAAACAGATATTGTTGCCGAAAAAACGGATAATGATGTTGAAAAAGGTATTACATTTCAGGACGGAAACGGAAATGTAGTTGTATTAAACGATCTAAAGGGTAAAGTTGTCTTTATTAACTTTTGGGCAACCTGGTGTCCGCCCTGTATTGCAGAAATGCCGTCCATCAACGAACTGAAAGCGAAGTTTGGCGAAAATGAAAATATCATCTTCCTGATGGTGGATGTAGATGGAAAACATAAAAAATCACAAGCTTTTATGGACAAACGAGAATTTAACCTTCCGGTATATATTCCCCACAGTGAAATCCCAAAAGAATTTCTAAGTGGAGCGATACCTACAACCGTCATACTGGATAAGAAAGGTGCTATTGCGGCAAGGATTGAAGGCGGAAGGGATTATTCGAAGCCGGAAATCGTCAATGCGTTAAAACAACTCATAGAGGAGTAACAAGTGAAAAAAGCCGAAGATACTCACATCTTCGGCTTTTTTTTACAGATTTTCTTTAATTAATCTTTCCAATTCATTTGCAGGGAAAACCCCTGACTGTCGCCATTTTATCTTTCCGTTTCTAAAAATAGCCAGTGTCGGGACACTTCGGACTTGGTATTGAGCAGCAACTTGTTGATTTTGATCTACATCAATTTTTATGATACTGGCAGTGTCGCCGACCCGCTGCTTGAGTTCTTCTAAAATAGGAGCCTGCATTTTGCAGGGGCCACACCACGTGGCGAAAAAATCGACCAACACGGGTTTGTCTTGATTAATGATTTCCTGAAATGTCATTTTGTTATTTTTTATCTTTTTTGAACATTGAAAATATAAGTCCGCCCATAACCGAACCATATATGGTACTGTTTACAGGGTTTGATGTTATGGCACAAGTACCTGTATTACAACCAACGAACTTCCAATAGAGAAATCCTGCTATGGCACCTAATGGTACGCCAATGATGGTTAAAAGGTTCTTTTTTATAAATGTCTGCATCATCATTATTTTACTTCTTCATAGGTGATGTCTTCCGTATTTTTGGCTTTGCTTGTAGAATATGTTGTGTTGCATCCAGCAGCACCGCAACAGCCAATATTAAACAGTGGCATTAGTGTAAATAATCCACCTAAGACAACAAGCATCCATTGCTGTGCCTGAATGCCTTGAACGATGATCACAATTCCCAAAACCAGACGGATAATCCGCATGAAGTTCCAGCCTCTTAAATAGTTTTTCATTTGTCTGCTTTTTAATTATTAGAAATTAACGAGTTAACATTTTGCCAGGTACCACCATTGACAACGTTTTTAAAACCGTTTTTTTCTAAAATACTTTTTGCCTGACTACTCCGGTTGCCACTTCTACAAAACACAACAATGTTTTTCTTTCCTTTGAATTTGGAAACTTGTCCCGAAATTTTGTCTAATGGAATGTTGACAGCTCCCTTTACACTTCCGGATGCAAACTCGGAAGGTGTACGAACATCAACTAAATAGGCATTGTCCGCAAGTACTTCTTTTAGTTCTGTATTGTCTTTCTGACCGAAAAGATTTTTAAAAATTCCTAACATAACTACTCCAATTATAATAATGAGAATGAATTTGACACTTTGTTTTTGCATCTTTTTTTGATTTATACCGTTGAGTGAAAAAGTGATGTGTCATTTACTTTTTCTGCAATATTTCATCCAAGGCTTGCTGTACATTTTGCCACGGACCACCGTTCACTACATTTTCAAATCCGTGTTGTTGCAGGATTATTTGTGCATTTCCGCTTCTTGCTCCGCTTCGGCAAAAAACAACAATATTTTCGTGATTCTTGAACTGCGAAAACTCTTTTTCCAATACGCTTAATGGTATGTTTACAGCACCGTCAACACTTCCCGAATTAAATTCTTCAGGAGTTCGTACATCCACCAAAAACAGATATTCTTTGTCTGATATTTTATCCGGTGAAAGGTTGTTTAATATTTCTAACATAATTGAAATAATATTTTAGAAGAAGATTGGCTTTTACGATAAAGTCCTTAAAGCCAATCTTCTTTCCTGTTTATTTTAAATTGATTTTTTAGCCAGATACCAATCCACTTGCTCTAAACTTGTGTCGGCTTTACGTTCTTTCAACCCTTCCAATGTTTTTGGAGCTCCTACGATTACTTTATCGCCTGGCTGCCAGTTCAATGGCATTGCCACTTTATATTCGTCTGAAGTTTGAAGGGCTAATAAAGCACGTTTAATTTCTTCCATATTACGTCCTACATTCAATGGATAATACATTATCAAACGGATTTTTCCGGTCGGGTCGATAATAAATACGGCACGAACCGCAGCAGTTTCACTTTCACCCGGTTGCAACATTCCGTATAGTTTTGCTACTTTCATATCCAAATCTGCAATGATCGGAAAGTTGAACAAAACGCCAGTTTTTTCATCAACGGCATTTACCCACGCAATATGCGAATGGATACTGTCAATGCTTAATCCCATCAATTTGGTATTGTGCTTTTCAAAGAAATCGCCTTCGTTCGCAAATCCCGTCATTTCGGTGGTACAAACCGGTGTGAAATCGGCAGGGTGTGAGAATAAAATCACCCAGCTTCCTTTGTTGTATTCTGAAAATTTTAAATTTCCTGTTGTAGTCACCGCTTCAAAATCGGGTGCCATATCGCCAATTCTTGGCATTGTATTTACTTGATTTTCCATTTTTTTAGAATTTTAATATTATTTAATTAACTATTTACTTCCATCCACTCTTTCATTCCGGCAGAATAGTTTTTTACGTTTTTGAAACCGTTTTTAGCCAACAATGATTGAGCAATGGTCGCTCTATCGCCGCTTTGGCAATGAATGACGATTTGTTTGTCTTTATTGAATTTGTCCAGATTGTCGGGTAATGTTCCCACAAATACGTGATCTGCACCTTCTACATGATAGGTTTGATATTCTGTCAATCCTCTTACATCGACGATTTGAACATTTGGATTTCCGATATACGATTTGAATTCTTCTATATCGATAATGTCTTCAGTTTCTAATTCCAAGTCCAAATCATTCACATCAGAAATGTATCCATAGATATTATCCAAACCGATTCTCATTAGTTTTCGGGTCAAATCTTCCATCTGATTGTCATGTGCAACCAAAATAAATTGCTCCTGATAGTTCAGTAACCAACCTGCCCAAGTTGAGAAAGAATTATTGCCTTGGATATTAATGCTTCCCGGAATAAATCCTTTAGCAAAATCTGTTTTATTTCGAGTATCGATCACTTTCAATCCGTTGTGGTATGCAGTTAGAAATTGTTCTTTGGATAATTTTGGGTGCTTCGGAACTTCTACCAATAGCGGACGATTGACTTTGTTCAAGTGTTTCATCATTGCAAAATATTTCGGCGGTTCCGGTTGACCTTCTAACAGGTACTTAATAAATCCGGCTTCATCATTTTCATATTGGAATGCCCAGTTGCGGATTTTCTCGTAACCAACTGTAGAACTTGGCACTGCTCCCAAGGCTTTACCACAAGCCGAACCCGCTCCGTGTGCCGGCCAAACTTGTACGTATTCGGGCAATTCGGCAAATCGTTGAATGGATTCGTACATCTGCTTCGCACCTTTTTCTTGTGTGCCAATTAATCCTGCCGCTTTTTCCAATAAATCTGGACGACCAATATCGCCTACGAAAACGAAATCTCCTGTGAAAACCATCACCGGTTTGTCGGTAGCCGGCTGGTCTGTCAACAAAAAGCTGATGCTTTCCGGTGTATGACCCGGTGTGTGCAATACTTCCAAGGTTAGATTGCCTACATTTATTTTATCGCCGTGTTTAAGTCCTATGTGTGGAAAAGCATATTGCCAATCAGCTCCACCTTCGTCCGAAAGATACATTTGTGCTCCTGTCACTGCTGCCAACTCACGTGAACCACATAGAAAATCAGCGTGGATATGTGTTTCGGTAATATGCGTGATTTTCATATTGTTTTGCTTCGCAATTTCCAGATATACATCGATATCACGCTGTGCGTCAATTACGATGGCTTCGCCTTTTGCCTGGCAACCGATAAAGTAACTCGCCTGAGCCAAACTTTTATCATATACGTGTTGAAAAAACATAATTTTTAATTTTTAAGAGTTATTAATTAAAGCATTGTGGTTGGGCAAACGTAATCGCTCACTTTGAATTTTCCGGATTCTTTTATTGCGGTAAATCCACCTTGAACGTCAATCAGATTGTCATAGCCTCTGGCTCTTAATATGGAATTGAATATCATAGAACGGTAACCACCTGCACAATGCACATAATAGGTTTTGTCTTTGCTTATTTCGGTGATATGCTCGTTGATATAATCCAGTGCTATGTTTTCTGAACCCATCACGTGTTCTGAAAAATGCTCGCTCTTTTTGCGTACATCCAGAATATTCAGGTCTGGATTTTCTTCCATTCGTTTTGCCAGTTCTTCTACCGAAATTGATTCGATAGTATCCGTTTCTTTGCCTGCATTTTTCCACGCTTCAAATCCGCCTTTCAGATAGCCGATCGTATTGTCATAACCCACACGAGCCAATCGGGTAACGATTTCTTCTTCACGCCCTTCATCGGCAATCAATAAAATGGTTTGTTTAATATCCGGAATTAATGTTCCTGCCCATGGAGCAAAGTTGCCGTCGATACCGATGTTGATGGAATTTGGAATAAATCCTTTGGCAAAGGTTTGTGCATCACGCGTATCCAATAACAGTGCATCGGTTTCGTTGGCAGCCGTTTCGAATGCTTCGGGACTTAAAGCTTGTGTTCCTTTGTGCAACACCTCATCAATGCTTTCATAACCTTTGATGTTCATTAAAACATTTTCAGGAAAATATCCTGGAGGAGGCATCAAACCATCCAAAACCTCATCAATGAATTTTTCTTTACTCATTGGTTGCAACGCATAATTGGTTTTCTTTTGATTGCCCAAGGTATCGGTGGTTTCCTTACTCATGTTTTTACCACAAGCCGAACCCGCTCCGTGTGCCGGATAAACGATAATATCGTCTGCCAACGGAATGATTTTATTGCGCAATGAATCATATAAATGAGCCGCTAATGTTTCCTGTGTTAAGTCGGCAATTACTTTTTGTGCCAAATCAGGACGACCTACATCTCCGATAAATAGTGTATCGCCTGTGAACAAGCTGGTTTCTTTACCGTTTTCATCTATCAAAAGAAAACAAGTACTTTCCATGGTATGTCCCGGTGTATGGATTACTTTGATTTTTATGTTTCCAACGTTTAAAATTTCTCCGTCTTCGGCAACGTGTGCCTCAAAAGAAGGCTTTGCGGTAGGACCAAAAACAATGGTTGCATCGGTTTTCTTAGCCAAATCTAAATGTCCGCTTACAAAATCGGCGTGAAAATGCGTTTCTAATACATATTTTATTTTGGCTCCGTCTTTTTCCGCTTTTTCGATGTAAGGCTGTACTTCACGAAGCGGATCTATTACCACTGCCTCTCCGTTACTTTCGATATAATAAGCACCTTGTGCTAAACATCCTGTATAAATTTGTTCTACTTTCATTTTTTATGATTTTTTAATTGTTTAAATATTTATGATACAAAACTACAACCTGCTTACAACCTGTACAGTAACATAAGTTACAAGACTGTTTTTATAAGAATAATTCTTTGATAAGGATATAGATTCCCATAACCAGTACAAACCAACCGAAGGCAGATTTGAGTTTATTGCCTTCTATTTTTTTGGACAGGAAGATTCCAATAAAAATCCCGATAACGGATAATCCGGTAAAAATGGAAAGCAAAGTCCAGTCTATGGTTTCACTGCCTTGTAAATCGCCTGTAAATCCTAAAAGTGACTTTGCTGCAATGACAAATAAGGAAGTCCCTACGGCTAATTTCATCGGCATTTTTGCTAATAAAACCAATGCCGGAATAATTAGAAATCCGCCACCTGCACCGACTAATCCCGTCAGTGTACCGACCAAAGCTCCTTCCAACAGAATCATAGGATAGTTGTATTTTATTTCACCTGCATCTGTGTCTTTACAATGCGGACAAGGACGAATCATAGATATGGAAGCAAAGATCATCACGATGGCAAACAATACCATCAAGGCGATAGGTTTAGTGAATTGGAAATCTCCGACACTGAAAATCACATCAGGAATTAAAGGCATCAGATATGCCCGCGTTAAATACACCGCAACAATAGATGGAATACCAAAAATGAATACGGTTTTAAAATCTACTTTTTTCTGAAGAGCATTCTGAACACCACCTACCAAGGATGTTGCCCCAACAACGAATAAGGAATAAGCAGTGGCTAAAATGGGATTAACGCCCATAACATACACTAAAATAGGAACGGTAAGTATGGAACCTCCGCTACCTATAAGTCCTAATGAAACACCTACTAAAACGGCTAATAAATAGCCTATAAGATCTGTTGCCATAATTCAATAATTAAATGATACGGCAAAATTAGAGGACTGCAATAACGCGGGCAGTAACAATTGTTACAGAGCTAAAAGAAAATAAAAAGACTATCTGTATAAAAGATAGCCTTTGTGGGTAAGTATGAATTGGGAAGTCATTATTTCACCAATTCGTTGTTTTTTTCTTTCCAATCGTTAATTCCTCCAGCATAATTCAGAATGTTTTCAAAACCGTGTTTTATAAGAATGGAATAAGCAATTGCCGCACGTGCACCACTTTGGCAATGGATGATGACAGGTTCTTTTTTATTGATTTTATCCAGATTTTTTTCAAGTGTATTTAAGGCAATATTTTCAACACCGTTGATATGACCACTTTTGTATTCGTTTTCGGTACGGACATCAATTTTCTGAATGTTTTTGTTTTCCAAATACGATTTAAAAGTATCTGTATCAATGGTTTTTACTTTTTGTAAAGACAAGTTGTAATCTGAAGGATTGGTAATGTAACCATAAATATTGTCCATTCCGATACGCATCAGTTTTCGGGTAAGGTCTTCGATTTGGTTTTCTTCGGCAACTAGAATAATCTGATTTTGGTAATCGACAATCGAACCAGCAAATGTGGAGAATGTTTTCATATTTTCAATCAGAAAACTTCCCTTAATAAATCCTTTACCTGAAACTGATTTTGGACGGGCATCTATAACGGTTAACCCATTTTTAATTGCATTATCGATCTCCTTCTGATTGAGTTCAGTAAGTTTTGGCACTTCAACCAATAGTGGACGATCTGCTTTGTTCAGGTGTTTCATCATCACAAAATATTTTGGCGGAGCCGGTTGATCGTTCAAAATATAGTTTACAAAATCAGTTTCTTTTCCCGAAAATTGCAAAGCAGGATTGGTCAATTTTTCTTGTTGCAAAGTAGATTGCGGAATATTGCTCAAACTTTTTCCACAGAAAGAACCTGCTCCGTGTCCCGGCCATATTTCGGTATTATCTGGTAATTTCAAAAATTTCTCAATAGAATGATAGAGTTGCTTTGCTCCAATTTCCTGCGAACCAATTTGTCCTGCTGCTTTTTCCAATAAATCGGGACGGCCGACATCGCCTACAAAAATAAAATCTCCGGTAATGGCTTTTATTGGATTTGAAGTTCCGTCTTTTACCAAAAACGTAATGCTTTCAGGAGTATGTCCAGGTGTGTGAATGACTTCTATCGTAATACTTCCAACCGAAATCTTATCGCCATCTTTCAGTCCGGTATGTGGAAAATCGTATTGCCAATCTTTTCCGCCTTCATCGGATAAATACAAGGGTGCTTTAGTAACAGCTGCGAGTTCTCTCGAACCACTGAGAAAGTCTGCGTGAATATGTGTTTCGGTTATTTTGGTAATTTTTAAATTATGTTTCTCTGCAATTTGCAAATAGGTATCAATGTCTCTTTTAGGGTCGATAACAATCACTTCTTTGGTTTCTGCATCGCCAATCACATAACTTGCCTGTGATAGCGTTTCGTCATAAATACGTTCAAAAAAAAGACCTTGTGCAAACGAGGAATTCGATAAGAAGAGTAAGGCTACCAACCCAAGGAAACTGCTTTTAAAAAAGATAGATTTCATATATTAACTGCTTTAAAATTTCAATGTTATATAATTATCTACACTAACTTCACATGGATATAGTGTAGTTTTAAATTATCAAAATTAGCAATTCTCATTTGGGCGGAAAGTAACATAGGTTACATAAATAAAAAAAACGAGGACATTAAATCCTCGTTTTTTATGATACCCTTTAAACAGATTTTTTTAAACAGACTTTTCCATCGCTTCAAATACACAATCCACCGCCAAACTAAATGCCGGCATTCCACCGGTAATGGCTGCCGTTTCGCAAACGCCAAAGAGTTCTTTTACGGTAGCTCCGGCTTTTAAGGCTCCTTTAGCGTGCAGTTTTGCAGGTTCTTTGTGCATTCCCCCAATCAGTAAAGCAAAATGTACCAATTGCTGGGTTTTCTTGTCCAACGGATTGTTGTAAATGAGTTTTTCCCGGTATTTTTCGATGATTTCTATGGCATCTGTTTCGTCTGAAAGTGCTGCCAATTTTAACCTTTTTTCGATGTTTTCCGGAACGAAACCCAGCAGTTCTTCGTACTTTTTTCTAATGTTTTCCATTAGCCGATTAAGGTTGAAGTGTTGGGCCATTCCATATATTCAGCCGGATAAATTCCGTTTTGACGCATCAGCATATCCACCTGTCCTAAATGATACGAATGATGCCCAAACGTAATCCACAGAAATGCCATTACCGTGTATTTCCGTCCCATAAAGGAAACGGTTTTATTCAAATCTTCTTCGGTATAGCTTTTTAGGATTTCAAATCCTTTGGCAAAAACGTCTTTGTATTTTTCGACCAGTTCTTGTCCGTCTGCAATGTTTTCCAATAAAGAAGCGTTATCTGGTTTTGGAATTGCCAGTCCGTTTTCTCCTTCCTTCATCGCTTGAAACCAATGAATTTCTGCCAATACAAAATGACGGATTAATCCACCTATATTAATCGTATTCACACGGGTTCCGAGATACATCACTTCGCTATCAATTGGTGTACTTTTAAACACTTCATCAGGAACATCTTTCAGTAATTCCAACGTTTGAAGATAAAGTTGTTCGTGGATATTTAAGAAGCGGTTAAATTCCTGAATTGTTGCTTTGTTTTCCATTTTCCTTAAAATTTTCGTTAGTGTAAAATTAGCTTGAAACCGAGATAGGTACAGTAACCATTGTTACAGAAGGCTGAATTATTTCGCTTTAATAATAAATTGATACGGCAATAAATCTACATTCACCTCAAAAGAAGTATATCCCGCTTTTTTCAGTTCGGCTATTACTTCATCTATCGAAACTTTGTGATTGATTGGAGGTCCCACCGGAACATCGGTTTTAAAGAAATCAATCACCACTAATTCTCCGTCATTTTTCAAACCTTTTTTTACTTTTGCAAAATACTCGGCTCGATTGTCAATATGGTGATATGTATTTACGATTAACACCATATCCACTTCATTGTCTTTCAAATTAGGACTGTCAAAAGGTATTTTGCGAAGAGTGATATTCTCGATTTTGTTGTCTTCAATACGTTTTTTTAGGAAAGTCTGAAACTCATCATTTACATCGGCTGCAATTACATTTGCTCCGTGTTTGGCAAGTTTCACAGAAAAATATCCCGTTCCCGCACCAATGTCCATAATGGCTTTTCCATTGATGTCGCCTAAGTATTGCATCACCTTGTGCGGTTGCTGGTATTCGTCACGTTCTTTGGATTCGAAACGGTTGATCAAATCATCCGTAGAAGATTTGTGCATATATTCATTTGCAGAGTGTGCAGGTTTTCCGTCTCCGTGACCGTGATGCTTTTTGTTTTGATGTTCCTGTGCCATAATTGTACTGGTTGAGGCAATCGCAAGGATTGCGGTAATAATTTGTTTTTTCATTTTATATTAATTTAATAATTAGACTTTTCTAATTTTTTACTCCAGAAATAAGTTCCTGTTCCAATGAGTAAATTGCTCATTCCCAATATTGTTTCAAACGGATTATTGATAAACGCGTAGGTAATCATCCATACGGACAAAAGAATAAATACGCTTTGGAAAAGCGGGAACAACGGACTTTTGAATCCTTGTGTTTGTTGATCGTTATTTTGTTTTCGCAATTTGAATACGCCTAAAACAGTCATTAAAGAAGATGCCGTGAGCAAAATTCCACAGTAAATCATTATTTGCTCAAAAGTTCCGGTAAGCAACAATAAAGCACTGATGCCAAACTGCAACCACAAGGCTCTTTTGGGAATGCCGTTTTCCTGTGTTTGAAAGTACGACCAAAGACGATGTTCTTTTGCAATGCTTGATGTTACTCTCGGCCCAACCCAAACCATAGCACTAATGCCTGAGATTAACAGTAATGAAATAGCCAACCCAAAAAAATTTCCTGCTTTTTCTCCTAACATTTGCTTTGTAGCAATGGTGCCTACGTCCAACTGTCCGGCTAAATTCTCAACCGGAACGTGCTTCAGAAAAACGTATTGCAATAAGGTGTATAAAACCGTTACCAAAACCGTTCCTCCAATAAGTGCTTTGGGTAAAGATTTTAAAGGATTTTCAAATTCTTCGGTAATATAAGCTGCCGCATTCCAACCCGAATAGGAATAGCTTACATAAATCAACCCGATGGCAAAAGCTGTTGACGTTAATTCGGTAAAATATCCTTTTGAAGAAACGATTTCATTGCCCGAATGTTCAGGTAAAACCAAACCAATACTGATGATTATTACAATCAAAATTACTTTGAGCAAAGTACTGATGTTTTGAAATTCGGCACTCAGTTTCAAACTTCGGGTATGGATTAATGTGATGACAGCGACCAAAGCAATACTCATCCATTTGACATTGAAATTCCCAAATGGAAAATACTCCGAAAAAGCAATCGCAGCTAAAGCAATCGGTGCCGCAAAACCAACGGTAAGCGAAATCCATCCCGAAAGATAACCGATTAAAGGATTGTAAATTTTGGACAAGAAAGCATATTCTCCTCCTGATTTTGAAATAACCGTTCCTACTTCAGCATAACTGAACGCTCCCGAAAGAGCCAAAATACCGCCTAAAACCCAAAGAGTAAGTACAACCGATGGATTATTCAAGTCTTTGAGTTGAAACCCTAAACTGGTAAATGCACCTGTGCCTATCATATTGGCAACAACAATGGCAATTCCTGTTAGCGTCGTGATTTTATGTTTGGATTTTGGCTGCATACGTTAAAATTTATATTGCACGAAAACCGTAAAATTTCTACCAGCTTCATTAATCGGTATACTGGCAAAACCTTCCTGATTTCGGAATGCAAAATTTAAATGGTTGTGGTATGTTTTATCAAAAATATTTAGCCCGGCTATTCCGATACTTAGTTTTTCAACAGGTTTATAACCTAACCGCACATCCATAGTCTGATAACCTCCTGTTCTGATTTCTCCGAATGAATATGCCAACTCATTTTGGGTTGCAACAATATTATACTGAATATTTCCCCAGAATTTTTCTTTTTCTATTCCTGCAGAAATACGAGCTGTGAAGGGAGGAATTAACGGTAAAGATTCATCAAAATTCTTATTTCTGGTATAGATATAAGACAAATCTGTTTTTAAGAAATAGTACTTTCCGAAATCTAATTTTGCGGAAACATCAATACCCGTTTTATAAGCATCTTTGATATTGGTAAATACTTTAGCATCAGTTCCAATATCAGGCTCAATCACTGCCGAAATATAATTTTTCAAAAAGCCATAATATACAGATCCCTCAAAACGAATGGTATTAAAAAAGCCACTTAGGTTTTCATAACCGCTTAATCCAATTTCAAACTGATTATTTATTTCAGCTTTCAAATCAGGATTTCCGGTATAAGTATAGCTATCCTGTCCTACATTGAACTGGTTGATGTATCGCTCGATCATATTGGCAGAACGCACACCACGACCATAAGCAAATTCTAAAAACAGGCGGTCTGAAAATGCTTTTTTCAACGAAATGGTTCCGCTTATATTATGCTCTGTTCTTTTATCCAAATCATACAATGCGGCAAAATCAGCTTCCGGTTTACGAATGTCTGAAATGACCATATCGTAACGTAATCCTGCGGATAAAATATAGCTGGGCAGAAAGTTCCATTTCGCTTCCGTATAAGCTCCTATATCGTCAATATACGAATCCTGCCATATAGAATTTATTCTTGTAATAGGGTTAGGCAATGGTTTACCGTTCTGCATCTTTATCAGTCTTGTTCGGTCTCCATCTCTACCAATGTGCAGATAGTCCACTCCGCTAAAAAAATGAAGTTTATCGGACGTTTTCCATTCGAATTCTGCTTTTGCTCCGATGGTTGTAGAATTTACATCAGCTGCTGCTTCGGTTGCTGTCGCTGTGGAGCGTTTGTAATTGGTCATCAGATGATCTACATAACTGTAATAGGTTTTTACTTGCAGACTTTTTAGATTTCTACCAATATTCTCCCATTTGTAATCCAATGAAGCAATGCTGCTATTGTCATATTCGGTATCCATAGGAAGACCTGCGTGCAGCACATCCCGACCGAAAGCCTGTCGCCATCCGGCTTGTATGCGGTGGTTCTTTTTGATGTTATAACCGAATTTTAATCCGTAATCGGAACTTTTAAAAGCCGAAGGGATTTCTGTTCCATCACCATCTTTGTAGTTGTCATAATTGCGGTAACCGAAATTTCCGGCGAGGTCGAATTTATCAGTGACGTATTGCAATTGAGCCATTCCGACATACGCATTTCCATTGGTTTCATAGCCTGAAGCTATTGAACCGTGCAAACCGTGTTTTCCTTTGGACGGATTACGGGTAACGAGATTAACAATGCCACCAAATGTAGCTCCGTAACGAACGCTATACGGACCTTTGATGATTTCGATTTTTTCGATTTCTTCAGGAGCAATGTGAGAAGTAATCGGGTCCATTCGGTTGGGACAGGCGTGCATTGCTTTGATACCACCATCATATTGGATATTCAATTGTTCATATTGAGCCCCCCTAAAAGTCGGATCCATTGCATAGTTTCCTCTTTTAATTAGTGAAAAACCATTGATATCGTTAAAAAGTCCGGCTACATTTTTGGGTTGTACTATTTTTTCGTCATAGTTATTGGAAACTTTGCTGAAAGTAGGATTTTCGAGCCTGTAGCCTTTGATAATAATTTCGTTTAAGATAGTCGTTTTTACGCTGTCTTGTTGCTGTTTCTCTTGTGCCGCAGCCATAAAAGGCATTGCACAAAGTGAAACCCAAAGTATTGATTTCATTTTGTTTAAAAATTTGATGAATAAGAAATGTGTCCCATGAATACATCAGGGATTTTGAATTTAGACCATCAAATTTTCGGGTGGGTGTTTGCATTTATCCAAATACAGAAAAGAATATAGAGATTGTTGGGCAATGATTTTTTTCTTCTGTAATCTTTCGATTGTTATAAACTCTAAGGTGAATTTTTCGGTAGGAATAAAACCCGGAAAGCTCAAAGAAGTGATTTGTTCCGGAATTTTATCTTGTTTGTCGGAAGTTTCTTTTGTGGCTTTGCTCAGACTACATTTTCCGTCACAGTGCATTTCGGGTTTGTCCTGATTTTCACAAAAAAGCTCGATGTAGGTTTCACTGTCTATCAAATAAAAAGCATAATGAAACTGTGCATAGAATGTTCTAAGCACCATAGTAAAAAGGAATATGTATAAAACTAACTTCTTCAAACAAATTGTAGAGTAAAAAAAACAGCTCAAAGGTAGTTTTTAAGACTATAATTGATTGTAACTAATGTTACAAAACTGGCTTCTTTTTGATTATAATTCTATTGGTTGTTGGATTTGGTAAATACTAAAAAATAATCAATTTAAATGTGATTTTTGTTACCGAATTTGATATACCTTAAATTTAACTTTACCCAAGAATTTAATTAAACTAAAAAGTAAATATTATGGCAAAATTAGCAAACAAAGTAGCCGTTATTACCGGAGGTTCCGGAGCAATTGGTTCAACAACAGCAAAGTTATTTTTAAATGAAGGAGCAAAAGTGGTATTGGTGGATATAAATGAGGAAGCATTAAGCAAGGTTGCTTCTGAATTGAATAGTCCTAACGTAAGTTATGTAGCGGCTGATGTTACAAAAGCCACTGATGTACAAAAATATGTAAAACATACGGTGGATACTTTTGGCAAGATAGATGTATTTTTCAACAATGCAGGGATTGAAGGAGTGGTAAAGCCCATTACCGAATATCCAGAGGAAGTTTTTGATAAACTGATAGCCGTAAACGTAAAAGGTGTATGGTTGGGGGTTAAATATGTGTTGCCGGAAATGAATGATGGAGGTAGTATCATCAATACTTCCTCTGTTGCCGGTCTGGTAGGTTCGCCAAACGTATCGGCTTATGTAACTAGTAAACACGCTGTAATCGGTATTACCCGTACCGTTGCTAACGAAGCTGCTTCGAGAAATATACGTGTAAATTCTATTCATCCGTCACCTGTCGATAACCGTATGATGCGTTCTTTGGAAGAGGGTTATGCACCAGGGGATGCTGAAGCAGCAAAGAAAGGATTTGAAGCTACCATTCCTCTGAAGCGATATGCTACAAATGAAGACATTGCCAATGGTGTATTGTTCCTCGCATCTGATGACAGTAAATTCATTACTGGAATGAAATTGGTCATCGATGGCGGTATGACGATGGCTTAATTTTCAAAGTAGAAACCTAAAATGACGGTTTAAATTAACCGTCATTTTTAGGTTTACTTATTTTCATATTTAAACTTATAATCGCCTATATGAATTTTACTTTGCTTGATTTTTTTGTGGTTGCGGAAATAGTTGATAATGCCCACAACGAGTAAAAGCCCGGATATTACGAACAAGATATATTCAAAAATAACCACCTCGTTACCATCAACAAGCTTGTTGACACTAAGTCCAGCCACCAAAAAATACATGGAGCTTCTTAAAAATGACAGAAATGTCGATTGATTGGCAAGAAATGTACGTTGGATAGCTAATTCTTCTCTAAGTATCAGGTCTTTTTTGAAAGGTGAATTTATTTGTTCGCCTTTGGTTTCTTCCATAGTGTTAGTTTAACAATTCTATGTTATTGCGGTTTAGTTTTATTTTTCCTTCATTTTCCAATGCTTTCAGCAATCGTGAAATTACTACACGGGAACTGTTGAGTTCGTAAGCAATTTCCTGATGGGTTTTGGTAATAATATTGGAATTGTTTATTTTACTCTTTTCCAACAAATAATTATAAAGTCGCTTATCCATATTGGTAAATGCTATATTGTCTATGGCAGCAAGCATTTCATTAAAACGGTTGTTGTAACTTTGAAATACGAAAGCACGCCAGCTTTTATATTTGCCCAACCATTCTTCCATTTTGCCCACAGGAATCATGGCTACCAAACCATTATTTTCAGCCACCGCACGAATTTCACTTTTTTTGTCGCCCATACAGCAGGTAAGTGTCATGGAGCAAGTGTCGCCTTTTTCGATAAAATAGAGCAACAGTTCGCCTGTATCAAAATCTTCCCGCATGATTTTGATGGCTCCTCTAATCAGCAAAGGCATGGTTTTGATGTATTTTCCTATATCGATTAACACATCGCCTTCCTTAAATTCAACCAGCTTCGCAACTGAAATTATTTCGTCAATCAGCTCTTTTTCAAATATACCCCGATAGGTTTCACGGATTAATTCTTCCATAGTTATTTTGATTTAATGAGGCAACTTGTCTTTTATCAGACCGTAAAGCCACGTTCCTAATATCGCTCCTAAAATTACAACTAAAATCGGGAAATAGCCAGCTCCTGTCATTACAAACATAGGACCCGGACATGCTCCCGCCAATGCCCAGCCTAAACCAAAAAGAATACCACCTATTAAATAGCGTGGAATACTTTTATCCTTGTCTGCAATGACAATGGGATTGCCATTCACGTCTTTTACTTTGTTTCTTTTGATGTACTGTACTATGATTATTCCCACTGCTAAAGCTGTACCCATCAATCCATACATGTGAATGGATTGAAACTGGAACATTTCATAAATGCGAAACCATGATGCGGCTTCGGATTTGTACATGACAATTCCGAAAAATGTTCCGATCAGTAAGTAAACTATATTTTTCATTGCTTTTAAAAATTAAAATTTGTTATTAAATTCAATTGGTTGTAATCGCTTCTTTGTGCAACCAGTTGTGTATTATGCTCGTTTTTATTTTGTTTCCAGACATATAATAACTCGATATGAAGTCCTTTTAAAAAATTGGTAAACTCGTAATGCAGTCGTGTATTGATCTGGTAATAATCATCGATATTGTATTTGTTTAATTCATAGTCATCTGTTACTGCTCCATGGGTAGTGGTGGCATCGATATTCAAAAATAAATGTTTCCAATTGTACTGATATCCAAGAGCAAAGACATTAACTCCGCCCAATCCTTCAATACGGCTTCTGGGCATGGAAGTATAAAACTGATCCCGCCCCAATTCTTTCGGGAATAAGTACCTGCCGGACTCAAAAGATTTCGAATACGCAGCCTTGATTTGAGAAGCTCCGTTTTTATATTTCAGCATAAAACTGGCAACCTGTCCGTTTTCGTTCGGTTGCACGTATCGGTTTTCGTAAGCCAGTTTCTTTTGGTAGGCATCTGGTATCTGATACGTATAAACCATGCCAAGCTCCCAATTCTTTTTTGCATACTCCATTTGCAACCAGGAGGTATTGATAAATTTATCCAAATGAAAATTCCAGAAATTGGCTTTCAGATTTTTAAATTCTTTTCCTAAATGCACAATAGCTAATCCTTGTGAATGAGTTGTTTCTTCGTATTCTGCTTTTTCTCCGTTTGGTAAATAGCCGTTATCGGTAAGTCCTATTACTTCTTCCATTGGAAACCATTCGGTCATCGATCTCGGAGAGACTCTATGAATCCAAGCTATATCAGCCTGAAATTTTTCATCTTTGTGATGCAGCCAACCTCCCTGGAAGGCAAAAGGCTTCATTCTTCCATCGCTTTTATTCAATAAGGGCGTATATTCTACCGGGATTTTCCCATAGGTTACGTACGAATTTTTCCAATGATATTTGATATACAGTTCCTCCAATCTGTCCAGATCTTTAAAATTGTCCTTATGATTCACATCAAAAAGTTCCTGCTCCCATCGTGATGATTTATTGGTCTGATCGTAAGGTTTATTCAAATCTGATGAAAACACCTTGTAGGTAAATATCCCTGAAACACCTAACTGAAAACCCTTGTATGATTTGGTTTCATAGCTTAATACACCTCCAATGGCATTGGCATAATAATCATTTCCATGATGGTTTTCTGTTATCAGAAAATAGTTGCGGATATGACCGCTGATTTCGCCTTCTTTGAGATAGGGAACCAATGATTTATCTTCAAGGGTATCTTTTGTGTGATTTTCTTGTGCCTTTGTTGGTTGAGAAAGTATAGCTACAACCAGCATTACCACCAGCTTTTTCATTGGTATTAAAAAATTAAAGGAAAAATAAGATGTACCATAATTAATCCTCCAATGAAAAATCCAATAGTCGCAATCAATGACGGTAACTGTAAATTACTGATACCTGATATGGCATGACCTGAAGTACAACCACCTGCGTAACGTGCTCCAAAACCAACCAATATACCTCCTATCAATAGTATAGCCAATGTCTTAGGGTCTGAAAAAGCTTCCTGTCCAAAAAGCTCTGTTGGTACATATGCTTTCCCGGCACTTTCAAAACCTATTTCCTTTAAATGTTCAATCGTTTTTGGGTTTAAATCCGGTGTTTGGTTGTTTGAAAGATAATTAGAAGCAACAAAACCACCAATGATGGCTCCGCTCATTACCAATAAATTCCATCTTTGTGCTTTCCAGTCAAAACAGAAAAAATCACAAGTTTTGTCGGCTCCGCACATGGTGCACAGTGTTCTTAAATTGGACGACATTCCAAAATTCTTTCCTACATAAAGCAGGATAAACATCGTCAATGCAATCAGTGGTCCGCTTACATACCACGGCCACGGTTCTAAAATCCATTCCATAAATTATAGTATCATTCTTTTTTATTGTTGCAAATTTCGGCTTATAAAAAGAGATAGTCTGTTACATAGGTTACACAGGGCTAAACATCTTCGCCTTTCATCATTTTATTCCAATACAAATAAGGGAGCATATATTTTTTTAATAGCCACAAGCGCCAGTGTTCTTTGGAACTGTCGCCGATAAGCATCATTTTGAGTTTTGGGTCGGGCGTGAATTCGTTTTTGTAGTTAAATTCTGCCAATACCATTTTTCCGTATCCGGTTACTAAGGGACAAGACGAATATCCTTGGTAAGATTTATTGTCAGCAGTTTTTCCTTTGATGAGTTTGAGAATATTATCAACCACTACAGGAGCTTGTTTGCGTATGGCTGCTCCGGTTTTTGCGGTAGGCAATGCGGCTACGTCTCCAATCCCGAAAATATTCGGATATTTTTTGTGTTGAAGACTATTGATATCCACATCTAACCAACCTGCTTCATTCACCAATACAGATTCTTTTACAAACTTTGGAGCTGTTTGAGGCGGAGCTAAGTGCAACAAATCAAAAGGCATTTCAATCAATGAATCACCTTGTTGCTTTTCTCCCAAAACATTACCTTCTTTCACTACGAAATTATTTTCATCAGGAGCAACGCTTTTGAAATAAACTATTTTTTTGTCTGCATCTATTTTAACGGGAGCATAAAATGGCTTAAAATGTACATTGTATCGATGGATGACTTTCATCAATGTATCCGCAATCCGCTTCAGCCCAAAGATGACAGTACCGGGAGTTGCAAACACTACATTTGATTTTTTGTCTAATCCATTTCGGCGAAAGTAGTCGGCCGCCAGATACATAATTTTCTGCGGAGCTCCACCACATTTGATAGGGGTTGTGGGTTGGGTAAAAACCGCATTTCCACCTTTGAAATTCTTTAAGCATTCCCAGGTATATTTCGGATCTATGTAGTTACTGCATACAACGCCTTTTTTTACGGCTTCTTCCAATCCTTCTATCAGGGAAAGGTCATTTACTAATCCGGGAGCAACAATGAGATAGCTATAACTAATTACCTGTCCTTTCTGTGTTTTTATTTTGGCTTGCTCGGGAAAGAATTCGGTCACAGAATCCCGAATCCATTCTACACCTCGCGGAATTAAATCTCTAATAGGTTTTGCCGTTTTGTCGAAATCATAAGTTCCGGCTCCAACTAATGTCCAGGCCGGTTGATAATAATGCATCTCTGCCGGATCAATGATGACAATGTCAAGTGACTTATCCTTTTTTAAAAGCTGAGCTGCTGTCATAATACCGGCTGTACCAGCTCCAATTATGACTATTTGATAATGTGCTTTCATACCCTATACTATTTATGTTTATGCGTAAAAGTATATACTGAATAAAAGAATGTCAGTAACAAATGTTACTTAACCAAGTTTTTTAGCTTTGGTTCCCTGATTTATTTGTTTTTTTTACCTTAAATAAAGTCTAATCAAAGTGTATACCTTCCTCGATAAAAGGAGTAAGAACAGAAGACGGATTTATATTCGAAATTTAGTTTAAAACATTAAACGTGTTTTTTGAAATACTATACATGAAATAGCGTATTTACGCGGTTGTGAAATTCCACAATTGAAATAACTTTCTCAAACGACAATTTTCTTTTATTGTATCAAATGCTGTAAGTTCGGGTCATTCTTGATACGCTCCATTTCGCTTTCAACAATATGCACAATATCGGGTTTTATACGCTTGTAATTGCTTTCGATTTCCTGCTTCATATTATCAATTCCGTTTTCATTAACAAAAGAGAAGCTTCATAAGTATATTGTTTTTATAGAGACGGTATCGTTTTTCGATACTGCAAACTTTGCTTTTTCAAACTTTGGCCGATTGTTTAAACCTATTGACTGATAATTAGAGAAACCAATCCCTTCTTTGGGTTTAATGAAACCTATATCTGTTTTTCCATTTTTGTTTTCATCGTGTAAAATATGTACCGCATATTCTCCCTTAGGTAAATTTTTAAAGGTAAATGTAGAGCGGTTGTCAACGATTTCCGCCTTTCCTTTTTTGTAAAAGCTCTTTAAATCCTGATCGGGAAAATTCACTTCAGAATCATAGATAATATATTGAACGACCCCTTTAGAGTTGCGTAGGTTTTCAACGTTTACGGTTAACGAATAGGAATTTTGTAATTCTTTAAATGATGAAAACAAGACAAAGGCAAGCCATAAGGAAGAAAACAATGTACCATATTTTATTAATTTGCTCATAGTCATAAATTAAGAATCAACTCACTTTTTTATAGCTCCAAACGGCTAAAACATTCAACACAAACGCATATGCCAGGGTTTTTATGAGCTGGGGTAATATATCTGTAAAGCCGGCACCTTTCAGCATCACCATTCGCACGACCTCCACAAAATATTTAATCGGATTGAGCTCGGTAAACCATTGTGCCCACTTGGGCATACTTTCGATTGGGGTAAACAAGCCGCTCATCAAAATAAAAATGACCACAAAAAACCAAGCAATAAACATCGCCTGTTGCTGGGTATCGGTATAATTGGATATCAGCAAGCCCATGCCTAAAATAACCAATAAATAAATGGCGGTATAGAAATAGAGCACCCCGTTACTGCCCAGCATCGGGGTATTGAAAATGAGTTTTGCCAAAATTAGCCCGATGGTCAGCAAGCCCATTCCAATCACCCAGAAAGGAAAGAGTTTACCGATGATAAATTCTCCTTTTCGGATGGGTGTTACATTGATTTGCTCAAGTGTGCCGATTTCCTTTTCACGAACGATATTCATCCCCGAAAGGAACAGCGTAATCATCGTAACCAACAAAACCAAAATACCTGGAACCATAAACGTTTTATAATCCAAGGTCGTATTGTACCAAAACGAAGGAATAGTTTCAATGCGAACAGGTTTACTGTTTCCGTTGGAAAAAGACAAAAGCTCTAACCTTATTTTTTTATTGAAACCTTGTATGATTTGATTGATATAGCCACTTTCCACACCCGCAGCCGCTCCGTCTATGGCATCGATTATGATGCTTAAATTGTTCTTTTTATATCGGACAAAATTCCGTTCGAAATCTTGTGGGATATGTAGCAGCACACTCACTTCCCCTTTTAGCATCGCTTCACTCGCTTGTTCATAATTGGCGTAGGACGCTTTTACATCAAAATATTCCGAAGCTTTAAATTTTTCTACTAATTCACGTGAAGAAGCACTCCGGTCATCATCGATATAAGCAAATAATATGTTTTTTACCTCATAGGTAGCTGCATTGGATAAAATGAGCAACTGAAGCAGTGGCAAAACAAAGATGATGGGCAACATTCCCTTATTGCGGAATATTTGCTTAAATTCTTTCTGTATGATATAGCCGATAACCTTCATTATTCCAATCGAATTTTATATTTTTTGATACTTAACGCAATGAAAAAGACCGTCATGCCAATTAGAATTAGCGTTTCTTTCCACAAATAACTCAAACCAATACCTTTGAGCATAATTCCCTTGGCAATCGTGATAAACCATTTGGCTGGCACGATATTGCTGATAACTTGCAAGGGTGCCGGCATACTCGAAATAGGGAATATAAATCCGGACAACAAAATCACCGGAAGCATTAACCCCATTAGTGAAATCATCATCGCCGTTTGCTGGGATTTGACCATCGTGGAAATTAAAATACCCAAAGCCAGTGAAGTAATGATGAACAACACGCTTTCCAGTCCCAATAAAATCAAATTTCCTGCTATGGGCATTTTGAACACCGTAATTCCTAAAAAGATGATAATCGCAGCGTTGATCATTGAAAGGAAAATATACGGCACCACTTTGCCCACGATAACCTGAAAGGAACTTAGAGGGGAGACCAATAGAATTTCCATTGTGCCTAATTCCTTCTCACGGGTTATCGAAATGGAAGTCATCATGGCAGAAACCAACATCAGGATAATGGTCATTACGCCCGGAACGAACATAAAAACACTTTTTAATTCGGGATTGTAAACCATTCGCACTTCGGGATGAATTTGGTAATCCATCTGAACACCTTGGTTTTGTTGCTGCTGGTAGCTCTGTATAATCGAACTGATATAATTGGTAATAGCACTGGCAGTATTGGGGTCGGTGGCATCGGTCAGGATTTGAATACTGCCTTGTCCTTCTTTTATTAAATGCTCACTGAAATCCTTTTCAAAGTTGATAACGGCTTTAATATCACCTTTTTTAAATGCTTCTTCAATTTCTTTTTCACTGGTCAAAAAGCGTTTTATCGTGAAGTACTTTGACGCATCAATCTTTTGGGTGATTTCCTGGGTATTCACATCTTTGGATTGGTTCAAAACGGCAATGTCCACATTGTTGATTTCATTGGTAATGGCAAATCCGAATAGCAAAATCTGGGCAACGGGCATCCCAAATAAGATAAACAACGAGCGTTTATCCCTGAAAATATGGTAAAATTCCTTTCGGACAAATCCCAAAAATCGCTTCATATTCAACTACTTTATTTATTCAATATTTCTTGCTAAACGTAAAAACACATCGTTCATTGAACTCACTTCAAACTGTTCTTTCAATTTTTTTGGCGTGTCTAAGGCTTCGATCTTTCCGGCTACCATAATGGAAACCCGATGGCAATATTCCGCTTCGTCCATATAATGTGTGGTGACAAAAATGGTAGTGCCTTCATCGGCTGCTTTATAAATCATTTCCCAAAATTGCCTGCGTGTAATCGGGTCAACGCCTCCGGTGGGTTCATCCAGAAAAACGATTTGCGGATCGTGCAACATTGCTACCGAAAAGGCAAGTTTCTGTTTCCAACCCAGCGGCAATGAGCCAACCAATTGATGGGCAATTTCGCCCAATCCGAGTGTTTCAATCAGCTTGGTGCGTTTCTCCCGTATTTGTTTTCGGGAAAGCCCATAAATTCCACCATAAAAAGTAATGTTTTCAGCCACGGTCAAGTCATCGTACAAGGCGAATTTCTGGCTCATATAGCCAATATTCTTTTTGATGGCATCCTGCTGGGTATGCACATCAAATCCTGCTACCATTGCTTCGCCACCTGTTGGGTTGGAGATGCCGATTAGCATTTTCATTGCCGTCGTTTTTCCTGCACCATTAGCACCCAAAAAACCAAATATCTCTCCCTTTTTCACTTCGAAAGTAATGGCATCCACAGCGGTAAAACCGCCAAACCGCTTAGTTAATCCTTTGGATATGATTACGTTTTCTTCTTTCATTTTCTTGATAATTCCATAAAGACATCTTCAATGTCGGGTTCTGTTAAGCTGATGCTCACGTCTTGCAGGTTTTTGTTTTCCAAATATATTTTAAGTTCATTGCTGTCAAAACCTTCCCGTTTATCGGTATAATGCACAAATTCGCCAAATGGAAAAACACTGTGGGCGTGTTCAAAATCCTTTAATGCCGTCAACAATCCATACATATTGGATGCATAGATATCGTAAATCTTTTTCGGGAATTTTTTCACGATAGCTTCCGGACTGTCAATTTCCAGTATTTTGCCTTCCTGAATTAATGCAATACGGTCGCAAAGTGCGGCTTCGTCCATATACGGTGTGGAGACCAGAATGGTAATGTCTTTTTGTTGCAGGCGTTTCAGCATTTCCCAAAATTCTTTTCGCGAAACCGGATCCACACCCGTAGTGGGTTCGTCTAAAAAAAGCACTTTGGGCTTGTGGATAAGGGCACAGGAAAGTGCCAGTTTCTGTTTCATCCCTCCCGATAATTTACCTGCCCTGCGATTTTTAAACGGTTCTATCTGCTCGTAAACATCCTTTATCAAATCGTAGTTTTCCTCAATGCTTGTTCCGAAAATGGTGGCAAAAAAGTTCAGGTTTTCTTCAATGGTCAGATCCTGATACAGCGAAAACCTGCCGGGCATATAACCCACCGAGTGCCGGATGTTCTTATAGTCCTGTACTACGTCATAACCTGCCACTTTTGCTTGTCCTTTATCAGCTACTAACAAGGTGGTCAGAATTCTAAAAAGCGTTGTTTTTCCCGCTCCGTCCGGACCGATTAAGCCATAGAGTTCGCCGGGTTTCACTTCAAAGGAAATGTCCTTGACAGCCGCTACGTTTTTATAAGATTTACTGATATTTTCTACTAAAATTCCCATTCGTTATTGTGTTAGCCACATTTCTGCCGGCATTCCAATTTTTAAACTGCCATCATTCTTTACGGCAATCTTTACAGCATAGACCAAATTCACCCGTTCTTCTTTGGTTTGGATGATTTTAGGTGTAAATTCCGCTTCCGAGGCAATCCAGCTTACTGTTCCGGGATAGGTTTTCATTCCGTCTTTCGCATCTATTTTTATTTGGACTTCCTTGCCGATGCTTAGTTCCGGAATTTGCGTTTGCGATACATACACCCGAAGTTCCATCAGGCTTAAATCAGCAATTTTGTACAAGGGTTTCCCGAAAGCCACAATCTCTCCCGATTCGGCATATTTGGTCAAAACCGTGCCTTTTATGGGATTCGTGATTTTGCTTTTGGTAAGCTGTTCATTCAGCGATACGATTTTTGCATCCATCGCTTTGACTTCATTCACAATCGGGGCATTCTGGCTTTCGGCACTGCTGATTTGGCGATTTAACACCCGGACACGACTGTCTGCCTGATCCACTTGTTGTTGTGTTGCCGCATTTTCGGCAAATAAATTGTGTATTCGATTTTGTTCGATTTTCGCATTTTTCAGTTCCTCCTGCAATACATCCATTTGCGACCAAATCACTCCCGATCTGGATTTGATGGTCGCTTGCGAAGCCAATAATTCCATTTTGGTCAAATGTAATTGCAAGGTATCGACCAGGCCTACCTGCTCGGCTTCGTTGAGTTCCTGACCCTCTTCAACGTTCAGAAAATTCAGTTTGCCGTTGGCTTCTGCCGAAACCGTTATTTGCGTGGCTTCAAAATTCCCGTAGCCGTCTGCTTTTTCTTCCTGCGAACAGGAGTATAAAGATCCTATCAACAGAAGTCCGATTATGAATTGATATTGTTTCATTTTTTTAATTGTTTGCGTTAATTATTTCCCGACGATTACGTTATAGTTTGCTTTGGACAGGCTCAACTGAATTTCGTGCAATTGTTTGTCTATCTTGGCTTCAAAGAGGTTGTTGAGTTCGATGATGTATTCCGATGAGCGAATGGTTCCGTTCTTTAGTTGTGACGTTACTGAGGTTAACACTTCCTCACGGAGGTTGATGATTTCATCGTCTTTTTGTAACAGACCTTCGTACTTTATAATGTCATTATAAGCCGCCTGCTCATTGATAACGGTTTGAAGCAGGAAATTTTCCCGCTCGGTGGAAACGATCTCTTTGTTATAGCGAATGATGTTTTTTTTCTGTTTGTTTTGTCCCCAGTCAAAGATGTTCCAATTAAGCCTGATGCCGACGATGTAGAAATCCTGAAACGAATTGTCCAGCATATTCAGCCCGGGATTTCCGTAGCCAGCCTGTGCAAAACCAGAAACGATTGGGAAGACCTCCTTGGCGATGGCAGCTTCGGAAACGGTCAATTGATTTTCTTGCAAGGCGAACAATTTCAATTCCGGGCGGAGGTTTTCTTCGTTTTTATAAACGGTCAGGTTAGGATTTTCCAGCACTAAATCTTTGGTTACATCCAGATGGAGCAATTGTGAAAGCTGTTCCAATGCCTTTTTTCGGTCGGCATCCACTTGGGTTTGCTCTTGAGACAGCTTGAGCAACTCGGCTTCCAATATTTTCTCGGATGACGTTAACGCCGCACCATATTTCACGGCAGCTTTGACTTCGTTCAAGCGTTCCTGAAGTTGTTGCTTTTTCAGCTCCAATAATTTAGCCTGCTCTTGTTTGAGCAACACATTGAAATAATACTGGTTTACCTGATATTTCAATCCATACAATCCCACCTCAACCTGCTGTTGCAGGGTTTGTAATTCAGCTTCTTTTAGTTTCGTTTGTGCTTGGATAGCACCGCCTTTATAGATAAGTTGGGATACGTCAACCGTAGCTCTGTACTGGTCTTTATTGGGCGGTACAATGGACATGTTGGGGAGCGAACCGGGAAAATGAACCACATCAGACTGGTAGGTGGCCTGTGCGTTTACGTCCAATTTTGGGAGCTTTCCCTTCTCCAAAATACTGATTTCAGCGTCCGATTTTTCTTTTAGCCAATCTGCTTGATTTCGGAGTGGATTGTTCTTCAAAGCGTAATTATAACTTTCTTCCAAACTCAATTGCTGTTGGGCAAAAAGAACGGCAGGGAGGAACAAAACGTTTAATGCTATTATTCTTTTCATTTGCAGTTTTTTAAATGGGCTTACCGAATAATTTGCGAGTATTCACTAACATCATTGGGTAAATTTTTTTGTTTTATTGAACTTGACTGAATTATTCCTGTTTGATCATCGTCAACAGCATTTTAAAGCGTTCGATGGCTTTCAGGGAATGCGGAATGTTTGCGGGCATAATGATAGACTGTCCTTTTCTCAAATGAAAGGATTTTCCATTGATGGTTATTTCTGCTTCACCGTCCAAAATTTGCACAATGGCATCAAAAGCGGTTTTATGCTCCGAAAGTCCTTGCTCTTTATCAAACGAGAAAAGCGTTAGATTTCCTGCTTTGCTTTTTGTAACCTGTTTGCTGATCACGCCACCGTCCGTGTATTCAATCGCCTCTTCTAAAGAGAATTTAGTTTCTTTTTCAAATGCTGCCATACTATTTTACGTTTTTAAAAAATATTAGTTAGTATTCACTTACAAAGGTAATACTATTTTTTAATTGAGCACTATTATTCTTAAAAAAATGCCTTACCTCTTTCTTTTTATCCATTTATACAATTCAAACCACAACACAGAAGCTGCTGCAATTAAAAACGCAATGCCCAATTCCTGAATGTTTAATCCGGTAACGTGAAAGAAATCGGCAAAAATAGGGATATACAATATCGCAAGAAGCAGCACCAAAGTGGCACCGATAATGATTGGGAATAAGTTGTTTTTGTATTTGAAACTGTCAAAAACACTGTACACAAACGAACGGTTAACCAGGCTTAGCAGGATATTGGCGAAAATCAAGGTCGTGAAAACCATCGCTCTGGTGGTTACTTCATCGCCTCCGTTTTGTACGGTTAACTGGTATGCGAACAGTACACCTGCCGTAATGAGTAAGCCTTGAATAATGCTGATGCTTAATTCCTTCCAGTTCAGAAAAGTTTCGGTCATTTTCCGGGGTTTTCGTTGCATTGTGTCTTTTTCCATCGGTTCGTTTTCATAGACAATGGAACAAGTAGGACCCATTATCAGCTCCAGGAAAATAACGTGAACAGGCGTGAAAATATGCGGATAAATCCAGCCCAGGAACAAAGGCAAAGAAACTGTTAGAATAATCGGAATATGAATGGAGATAATATACTGAATGGCTTTTTTGATATTGGCATAAATACGCCTGCCTGCGGCAATTCCTGTGATGAGTTTGTCCAAATCATCATTGGTAATCACTAATGAAGCTGCTGCTTTCGCTATTTCCGTTCCTTTGCTTCCCATTGCTACACCAATATGAGCGGCTTTCAGTGCAGGAGCATCGTTCACACCATCACCCAGCATCGCCACGACTTCGCCGTCTTTTTTGAACGCATTGACCATCGCTAATTTTGCTTCGGGAAACATCCGAGTGAATAAAGTTGTTTTCTTTGAAAGTTCAATCAATTCCGTTTCGGTGTGATGGATCATTTCTGCTCCGTTTACGGCCGGAGTTTCATTGATAATTCCCGCTTGCTGGGCAATCGCATTAGTGGTGTCGGCATTGTCGCCTGTAATCACCTTTACTTTAATTCCGGCATCGTATATTTTTTGGAAAACTTGCTGAATGTTTTTCTTTGGTGGGTCGTAAAACACGGTAAATCCTAAGAATTCAAAGTTGAAATCCCATTGTTTTTCGGGGAAATCTTTTCCTTCAAAATTTGACCTGGCTACACCCAATACCCGATAGCCTTGTTTGCCAAAATCGCTGATATGCTGGCGCATTTTTTCTTTTTCGCCGTCTGAGAGATTGGATACGGCAAGTATGGCTTCGGGAGCACCTTTGGCGGCAATAATTCTTTCGCCCTGGTCATTTTCAAAAAGATGCGTCATCATCGGTGGTTTTCCTTCCAGGGGATATTCGTGTATCATTTGGAAGTTCTTCCGTTGGTCATCAGCTTGAGTTTGTTCATAAACCTGATGCAGCGTTTTCTCCATCGGATCAAACGGAACAGGTTCACTACTCCACATCGCAAACGCAATGAGTTCTGAAAGCTCGGGTGAGTTAAAATCAGCTTCGTCAAAAATATTATTGGATTTATAATCGAACAAAGCTTTCAAGTGCATTGAGTTTTCGGTAATGGTGCCAGTCTTGTCTGCGCAGATCACCGTGGTACTCCCCAATGTTTCTACTACACTGCTTCGCTTGATGATAATTCCTTCTCGCATCAGTTTCCAGGCTCCCAATGCCATAAAAGTGGTAAAAGCCACAGGGATTTCTTCCGGCAAAATGGACATCGCCAAAGTCAGTCCAACCAATAAACTTTCAATAATATCTCTTGATTGCCAAAAACTGTATGCCCAAACTAATAAAAAAACAACAATGCCGATGATTGCCATCCATTTGACAAATTTTGTAATCTGAATTTGTAAGGGAGATTGCTCTCCTTTGATGTTCTGAATGGATTGTCCGATTTTTCCCAGCTTGGTTTCCGCACCGATTTTTTCCACTTTAAAAACCGCCAGTCCAGAAACGGTCAACGAACCGCTATATACTTTCCGGTCTTCGGTTTCCTGACTTTTGAACACCGAAAAGCTTTCCCCTGTTAGCGATGCTTCATTGACCGAAAAATCATTGCTGTGCACAATCTCACCATCCGCATTGATCATCTTTCCTTCTTCGGTAATGCACAAGTCGCCCACGGCAATTTCGTGGGTAGGGATTCGTATTACTTTTGAATTTCGGATAACGGTACTGAGCGGTTCGTTCAGTTTTTCCAAGGCTTCCAATGCCTTTTTACTACGATTGTCCTGATAGAACGAAATACCCGAAACGGCTATAATCGCTCCCAACATAAAAATTGCTTCGGAATAATTGCCCACAATCACATAAATAATCGCCACGGCAATGAGCAAAAGCAACATCGGCTCTTTCAGGATGTCCAATAGCATCGTGTACCAGGCACTTTTCTTCACGTTATCTGCCTGATTGAAGCCGAAATCGTTTCGAGAGATTTTCAAATCTTCTTCCGAAAGTCCGGTCAGGTGTTTGGGAATGTTATAGGGTGTCATAAAACTATATTTTAATTATATTAGATGTAATAAATAGCCCGTCAAAGACCCCAGAAGTATGATAACGACGGAGCTTATTTTTCGGAAGCCAAAGGTTAGAAAAAGGCTGATGATTGCAATGGATATCGTCCGCCAGTCGGTTATTACTTCTCTTCCCATAATGATGCAGACCGAAATAATGAGTGCTACCGAAGCAATATTTACTGCATCTAAAAAGGAAGAGAAACGTGTTGATTTTCGTAAAAATTTCAAAATTGGATTCAATAATGCGACGAAAATAAAAGAAGGCAAAAAGACAGCAAATGTTGAGATAATTGCACCCCAAATTCCATTGATTTGATAACCAATAAATGTAACCGAAGACGTAACGGGGCCGGGCGTAAACTGCCCCACGGCAATGGCATCAATCAGTTCTTGGCGACTTAAAATACCTGTGGTCACGAGTTCAGAATCTAAAAATGCAAACAACACATAACCACTTCCGTACAAAACTGCTCCTATCTTTAGGAAAATCCAAAACAGTTTGAGGTTGGTAACAGAAATTGTGGTCATTAAGGGAATGGACAAGAACGGAATCGGGAAAAAACTGTTGAGTGTATGCTTCTCTTTAAGTGATTTATAAAGCATAAATAGTAAACCGAAACCAAACATTAATAAGATTTCATTTTGCACAAAAAATGAAAAAATTAAAACCAATAATCCAACAATAGCCAACTCTTTAGATTTTACAGATTGCTTGCCTAATGGATAGACTGCTGCCAAAATAATGGCAATAATTGCGGGTTTGATACCATAAACAAATGGTTCGACTTGAGGAAGTTGTCCATATATTTTGTACAAATAAGCAAAAATCCCCGTGATAAGTACGGCAGGAAGAATAAAAAGACTTCCGGCAACAAGCATTCCCTTCCAGCCGCCTTTTTCTTTACCAATATGTATGGCGAGTTCAGTACTGTTGGGACCAGGAATTAAATTTGTAGCTCCCATCAAATCAAGAAATTGCTGCTCGGATAACCAATTTCTTTTCACTACAACTTCCTCCCGCATCATAGCAGTATGACCAGCAGGACCACCAAATGCCGTAAATCCCAGTTTCAGAAAAAGTCGGGCAATTTCTTTGATGTTGTTATGTTCGCTCACTAATGAAATCTTTGCGTTAAAATTATTGGTTATTACGGTTCATAATCATTTAATTAATATATATTTTTCCAAAATATATAAGGTCGATAGGTTATATTATTGTAAAGTATTTTGGCTTATCAATATCAAAATTTTTCTTTAATCCCCACCAATCATTTTTGAGGTGACTCCTTTTTTACTGGATAATTCAGCAATGACAATTCCCACAAAATGCAATAGAATAAAAATAGGAAACCAATAAACACCCCATTTATGGACAGCTTCAATATTTTCTTTCCATTGTGGAAAAAATCCTTGTCTGATACAAATACCCGTAACGGCAGAAATGAATACAAAAAGATAAAAATACACATAAGTAAAACCCTGTAACCGTTCTTTAAGCGGTATTTTGATTTGAAACGGATTTGGAAAACGAATGCCTTTTGCCAACATATAAATTATTCTTGCAAGGAATGAAAATATCATAATGTGTGCAAATACTTCGTGCCATTGCCACATAGGCTCAAGAATGCTTTTAGCAATTTCCATTGACTGTTCTTTGGCTAATAAATCTGTTTTACTTTCGATGATACCGATTATATGTTTTTTATTCATCCAGTTCATACGAAGAAAACCGGTGAGAAATAACACAAGCATTGCAAAAGCCATTATCCAATGCAATATTCTATGAGTTACAGTAAACTCTTTCTTAATAATTGTTTTCATTGTTTTAAAATGTTTTAATAATTGTAAGTCCAACAGCTTTGGATTGATAGAAAGGAACAACAGACAATGCTTCACTTTCTTCTTTCGACGAAAACCATTTCGATGTGAGAGGAAACAGCCAATAGGCAATCTCGGTGGACAAGATACCAATACCTGCCCCCGCAACAATATCACCGACCCAATGCTTATCGTTGAATATCCTGTATATTCCTGTCATAGCTGCCAGAGGATACCCTGATATGCTAAGCCAGAAATTACTGTCCTTATATTCCCTGAACATAAAATGGGCTGATGAGAAAGCCGTAGCCGTATGTCCGGAAGGAAAAGAAAAATTATTGGAACCATCGGGGCGTTCTTCGCCTACGAATTGTTTTGTGGGCAATACCAATGCTGCAGAGATTAATTGAGACGTAGCATAGATAATGGTTCTATCTTTAAAATTATGTTTTCCTTTAACTCCGGCAAGATTAAGTCCATATACCGCTGCTGCCGGAGCATATTGCATATAATTGTCTATGGTTGCTCCGGCAATGATATGTTCCCGTGTTTCGTAGCGTGTGGACTGGTTCAATGACTTTAAATCATCAGACATCAAACTCAATGCTCCGTATGAAATCAAAACAGAAGGAACGATCAGTTTCTTTGCCGAAAATTTATACGCTTTATCTTCAATGCTTAATGTGTCTTTGCCTACTGTTTGAGCTTTTAAGCTCAACGCATACAAGAAAGTAATCAATAACAATATAGGTTTCATCTTAATCTTCTGCTTTATTTTTCAGTGCCATTAAGAGTGTGTAAGCATTTTTGACCACGATATTTTCATTATCAAACTGCTCGGCATTGATGATTTCGACAAGATTATTTTCAGCATTTCCGGTTTGCACTTCTTTCATTTCAAAAGTTTGTTTTCCTTTCTCCACAAAAACATAGTGTTTGTTTTCAAACCGAACAATCGCCTCTTCAGGAAGCACATTAGCGTTATGGGCAGAAACCTCTATTTCGGCATTCATAAACATTCCTGGAAGTAAATTTTTATCGTACTGCTCAAACTGGCAATGTACTTCAGCAGCATTCTGACCGGAGATGTTTTTGCTGATGAGAATGACTTCCAAAGGATATTTTGTCTGCGGATGGTTGTTGGAGTATGCCAACAATTTTTGCCCCACATCAAGTTTATTGATGTCTTTTTCAAAAACGGTCAATTTCAAATGAATGTCATTAGGGTTTACCAACTCAAAGAGTATATCACTTGGGTTTACATATTTCCCAATATTAACGTTTACTTCCGATACAAAACCCGATATCGGTGAATAAATATTAATGCTTTTTGAAATGGTACCGGTACGTATTCTTTGCGGATTTAAGCCTATCAATTTCAGTTTTTCTTCCAGCGATTTCAATAAAACCAACTGCGTTTGATAATTCGTTCTTGCTTGCTCAAACACTTTATCGCTCGTGGCTTTGCTTTGGTTCAGCTCTTTCTGGCGGTTGTACTCGCTTTCTGTTAAACTCAACTGGGCTTTTGTGGTTAAATAATCCTGTTGCAACTGTATATACTGTATGTCTTCCATTACTGCCAATGGGTCCCCTTTGCGGATGTGCATTCCGGGCAGTAATTTTGTTGATTTCAGATAACCACCCAACGGAACACTAACCGAAACCAAACTTTGTGGCGGTACATCAATCTTTCCGTTTAATCTGAGTACTGAAGAAATATTGGACGTGAAAATCTTAGCTGTTTCAATTGCCGCATTTTTGTACTGTTCATCCGTAAGCGTAAGGGTGTTTTCCTGCGTTGGCTGCTCATTTTCTGCATCGCTCTGTTTGTTGTCATTTCCGCAGGAAGTGAGTAACAGTGCTATATTTATGATTAAAATTATATTTTTCATTTTTCCGGGATTTTATTGATTGTTGTAAAAATTAAGTTCAGCAAGAGCAGTATTCAGATTTTTTACCGCTTCGATATAATCACTTTGAATGCCGATCGCCTGATTGATTGAAAGCACCCATTCCAAATAATTGATGTCACCGTTCAGAAATTGCTTTTCGGCTGTTTCAGTAATGGTTGCTGCGTTTTTCAAGGCTGTGCTTTCAAAATAACGAACCATTTCTTCAAATTTTTGATATTCCATAAAAGCAGAATGATACGCATTTTCAAAGTTTTTCAACTTCCATTCGTATTCATTGGCAGCGATATTTTCATTGATTTTTGCTGCATTGATTTTTGCTTTTTGACTACCCGTAAAAACTGGAATACCCAAGCGAATTTGTATCGAATGGAACTGCGGTGTACTATTGTATAATTTATCGTCCGGTCCCATTCCACGCATTCCCATCAGGTTGTATCCAAAAGAAAGGTCAGGCAATAATTTTGATTGCTCTGATTTGGTAACAGCATTGGCTATCTGTTGTTGCTGTTTCAAAAACTGTATTTCAGGATGCGAAGTCAATAAAGAACTGTCATTTTCTAAAAATGGAATACCTAAATCAGCATCTTCCATTGGAACAAAATCTTTTTCCGTATTCAGCAAAAGTTGAAACTGCAACTGCACAATCTCCCAGTCTTTTTCCAACTGCAACAGTTGCAAGGCCATTTGTCCACGCTGGTTTTCGGCAGTTGTTTTTTCCAGAACATTACTTTCTCCGGCTTTAAAACGAAGGGTAGCTTTGTTCAAAAATTCTGCAAACAGCGTATCGGTTTTTTGCAACAGCTCTCTTTTGTGATGCAGGTAAACCAGCGTATAGAAAACCTGTGAAACCTGCTTTTTGAGTTGTGCTTCCTGAACGTCAGTGTTCAACAGGCTACTTTTCCACTCCTCGGTCAGCAATTCTTTTTGTCGTTTATAAACAGTTGGAAAGTTGATCGTTTGGGAAATCCCAAACCGGGTATCGTTATAAATACCATTGATTTGTCCGTATTCACCAAAAACATCCGTTACCGGAATTGCTGTTCCCGATTTTATCAGTTTTTGATGGTATTCATTTCTCAAGCGTTCTGTTTTGACCGAAAGATTATTGGCCAAAGCCGTGTCAATCGCTTGTTGTAGCGTGATGGGTGTTTGAGCGTTCATTTCCTGAAAAGAAAAAGCAAAAAGTACCACAAGCATCGCAACCAGTTTTTTATTGACAGCTATTTTTCTGTGCGTAAGCATATACATAATGGGTAAAACAAATAAAGTTAAAAAAGTGGCAATCAATAAACCGCCAATCACTACAGTCGCTAATGGTCTTTGCACCTCAGCACCTTCGCCTGTGCTGAGTGCCATAGGCAAAAATCCAAGTGAAGCAACCGATGCGGTCATTAATACGGGACGCAAACGGGTTTTGGTTCCCATAATCACGATGCGTTTCAGATTTGTATAACCTCGCTTTGTCAGTCGGTTAAACTCTGCCATCAATACAATTCCGTTGAGCACCGCCACACCAAACAAAGCGATAAAACCAATGCCGGCACTGACACTGAATGAAATATCCCTGATTGCTAACGCAAAAATTCCCCCAATGGCCGAAAGTGGAATTGTGCTGTATATGAGCAAGCCTTGTTTCACCGAACCAAAGGCAAAATACAGCAACAGAAAAATAAGTGCCAAAGCAAGCGGAACGGCAACATATAGTCGGTCTTTTGCCGCTTCTAAATTCTCAAAAGCTCCGCCATAGGTGATGTAATACCCCGGAGGCAGTTTTATTTGTTCTTCCACCTTTTTCTGCAATTCACTTACTGTGCTTTGAATATCTCTGCCCCGAACATTAAACCCTACAATAATTCTTCGTTGCGAATTATCCCGTTGGATTTGATTGGGTCCCTCCACAATATCCACGTTGGCAACAGTATTCAACGGAATTTGTGCCCCTTGTGGGGTAGTAATCAATAGTTGCCGGACATCTTCTAAATTTTTCCGTTTTTCGCCCGCCAAACGCACCACCAAATCAAAACGTCTTTCGCCTTCGTAAACCATTCCGCTGCTTTCTCCGGCAAAAGCGGCATTAACCACCCGGTTAATATCGCTGATGTTCAAACCGTATTGTGCAATAGCAGAACGATTGTATTCAATCACTATTTGGGGTATTCCGGTTACGGATTCTACATAAACCGCCTCACTGCCTTCTACTGAATTACTTAATCTCCCCAATTGAGCTGCATAAGTTGCCAGTGTATCCAAATCCTCACCAAAGATTTTCACCACCACATCCTGCCTCGCTCCGGACATCAGTTCGTTAAAACGCATATTCACAGGATATTGAAAACCGAAGGAAACGCCCGGCAAGGCTTCCAGAGCTGCGGACATTTTAGCTTCCAGTTCGGTATAGGTTTTAGCGGAAGTCCATTCTTTGCGTGGTTTCAGAATAATCATCATATCCGATGCGTCCACCGCCATCGGATCGGTTGGTACTTCACTGCTTCCTGTTTTTCCGACTACTTTTTCCACTTCCGGGAATTTTTCGAGGATAATTTTAGATGCTTTTGAGACCGCTTCAACCGAAGTATTCAGATTACTACCCGGCAAAACCCGGGTGTCCACTGCAAAATCGCCCTCGGGCAATGCCGGTATAAATTCTCCTCCTAATCTTGTGAATATGAAAACGGCAACCGCAAACAATCCTAAAACAGTTGCCAAAACCATTTTTTGACGACGTAATATTTTGGTCAGGTATTTTTGATAAAAACGTTCCAAACGGTTCATCATCCTATCCGAAAATGTGGGTTTGTGCGAGATTTTTTTGCTCAAAACCAGGGAACTCATCATCGGAATATAGGTGAGGGAAAGCAGAAAAGCACCTAACAAAGCAAAAACTACGGTCTGTGCCATCGGCATAAACATTTTTCCTTCAATGCCCCGCAGGGTAAAAATGGGCAGATAAACGATCAGGATGATAATCTGTCCGAAAACAGCTGCGTTCATCATTCCCGATGCAGAAGTTTTCACCTCTTCGTCCATTTCGGACTGTGTAAGTTTATTGACATTTTTAAATACTTTACTGTGGGATAGCTTGTGTAAAACCGCTTCCACGATAATCACAGCTCCATCCACAATCAATCCGAAATCCAAGGCTCCCAAGCTCATAAGGTTACCACTCACACCAAAGGTGTTCATCAGGATTATCGCAAACAACATAGATAACGGTATTACCGAAGCTACGAGCAATCCTGCCCTGAAATTGCCCAGGAACAGTACCAACACAAAAACCACGATCAAAGCCCCCTCCAGCAGGTTAGTGGTTACGGTACTGATGGAATTGTTTACCATTTTGGTACGGTCCAGAAAAGCATCAATCATAACACCTTCGGGCAGTGTTTTCTCGATCTGGGTAATGCGTTCTTTGATGTTTTTGATGACTTCGTTGCTGTTTTCGCCTTTCAGCATCATCACTACCGCTCCAGATACTTCCTGCTCGCCATTATATGTCATTGCTCCGTATCGTGGAGCACTTCCCAGACGAACTTCGCCTACATCACGAATTAATAATGGCATTCCGTTGGGCAGATTTTTAACGACGATATTCCGAATATCTTCCATACCGCCGACTAATCCTTCGCTGCGGATAAATAAAATGGTAGGACCTTTTTCTATATAAGAGCCACCCGTATTTTGGTTGTTGGTTTCCAAAGCAGTGAATACATCGCCAATGGTAATATTGTATGCCATCAGTTTTTCGGGAATGACCGCTACTTCGTATTGCTTGAGGTATCCGCCAAAACTGCTCACTTCGGCTACGCCTTTTACATCCAACAATTGCCTCCGGACAATCCAGTCCTGAATGGTTCGTAATTCCATCACATTGTATTGGTCTTCGTAACCTTTTTTCGGGCGAACGGTGTATTGATAAATTTCGCCCAATCCTGTGGTAACGGGTGCTAAGACAGGTGTCCCAACACCTTTGGGGATTTGCTCCTGAGCCTGTTGCAATCGTTCAGAAACCTGTTGTCTTGCCCAGTAAATGTCGATATCATCTTCAAAAACAATCGTTACCACGGACAATCCAAAGCGTGAAAAACTGCGGAGTTCTATCAGTCCCGGAATGTTGTTGTTGACCTGTTCGATAGGGAAAGTAATGAGGCGTTCCACATCGGGAGCACCCAATGCAGGAGCTACCGTAATCACCTGCACTTGGTTGTTTGTTATATCGGGGACGGCATCAATTGGAAGCTTTCTAACTTCGTAAATTCCATAACCAATAAGGGCAAGTACAAACAGCCCTATGATGAGTTTGTTCTTTATTGAAAACTCAATGATTTTATTCAGCATAATTCATTTAATTAATCGTTTTGAGAAATGTACAATTGCGACAGGCATAGTAAAAAGCCTATCGTTCATTCAAAAAATGATTAACTAAAGCGTGGCGGTTGCCAGATGCTGTTCAGATATGTGTTTGAATAGTTTTGCTGGCTGTAAGCAGGTAATTTTACAACTGTCACAACTAAAGTGTTGTGAGAAATCACAATAGAAGGCGATGCAGCAATGAAAACAACCGACGAGAAGTGGCCATCAATAGCCTTAAACGGCAGTTGGTCGTGGTGGTTGTGGTTTTCCCGATGGTCGTGATTGATCCCTCCCGTATAATGCTGCACTAAAAATTTGAAGATGGTAACGTCTTTATCTTCATTGGTATGTTCCAAATAATGTTGTACAAGCATTGGCAATTTCAGTAGCTCTCCGAATGCCGTATTTGCACTCAGAAAGGTAAAAAGAAAAAATATTGCCAATAATCTTTTCATACTACAAAGGTATGTATTTATTTAAACGTGTTGATTGACAGCTCATAGGTTATGTTGATTTTATGAAAATTTATATTTGGTCTAATTAAAGTGCTGATGTGAATATTGAAATTAACAAACAAAATCATTTGATATTTAAAATTCCGCTCAGGTCTGTTTTCCCATTTTTACCTGATAATAAAGTAAAAATCGTTACATACCAGCAACGTCTTTAAAGAGCATTTCGGTGCGTAACGATTTTTTTAGCTGTTAATGATGGTGACCGCTTTGGTGTGATAATACTGTCTCCAATGCCTCTAAAGTATGGGTGTAATCAACATAAGCAGCTACATAAGCTCTTCCTTCGGTAACGGAATTGTCTTTTACTTTTTCCAATTTCATTACTTTATCATACTTCTCTTGGACTACTGTTTTAATGTGTTTGTCCAGCGCTGTGAGTAAACGCTTTACATCTTTATTGGCAATCGAATTATCAGCCATTTGTACGATTGGAGCAGTGGAACCTGCCGGTTTTAAGCCGGTATATGGTGCACCTTCGGTTTCCCGGTGATACCGGACGAGGGTTTCCAAAAAATGCTTTTCTACGATGCTGTAAATTTTCGCATCGCCGTTTTTCAAATCAATTGTTTTACCAAAAAGTTGTTTTATCTCCGTTTCGTGTTCGGGCGCTATCCACTTCATTACATAGGTTACATCTTTCATTTCCAAAGCTTTATATGCATCCTGAATTACCGGACCGTCATAAGAATCACAGTGCGCAAATGCAGTTGCCGAGAAGGTCATCATAACACCCAGCAAAAGGGCTATTTTTCCCAGTCTCATTTTAAATTTTTTCATTGTTTTCATATCTATTAATTTTAAATGTTATTGAATGATTTATTTGTACAAAGTTAGAGTTTAACCGAGTTTATATAAAGTACATTGGTTGACACTATTGGTATAGAAGTCGGAAGCTGTCTTTTCTTAAACCTATACAGTCAGTTGCGTTTCAGTATGTTCCTTTTGTTTTTTGGCGTTAAAATTCAGCCATTTAAACCATACCTGATACTTCGGAAATCCTACCAAGCGAACGGCGTTGAGAATGACCAGTATCACGCTTATTTCGTGGATCAACATCCCTGAAGCCAGATGAATTTTATCTGTCAAAACTCCCACCAACAACAGCGCAACAGTGATCAAAGCAAAGTAAGTGTTCTGCTTCATATTGCGGATGGTGGCTTTGGCGAGTTTGATGGCATACGGCAGTTTATCCAATTTATCCGACATCAAAATAATATCTGCTGTTTCCATTGTTACATCGGTTCCTGTTCCACCCATTGCAATTCCAACATCTGCGGGGGCAATTGCGGGGGCATCGTTAATTCCATCACCAATCATCGCCACATTTCGTCCTGAGGTTTTTAGTTCAGTAACTTTACTCACTTTGTCTTCGGGGAGTAATTCCGCATAAACCTTGTCGATTCCCAATTGATGGGCTACTTTTTGGGCAACCAATTCATTATCACCAGTGAGCATCATTAAGTCGTTGATTCCGGCTTTTCGCAATTGATCCATAGTTGCAGGAGCTTCTTCCCGAACCTGATCGGCAATAGAAATAATCCCAATTACTTCCTTGTCTCTGGCAATGAAAACCGAAGTGTTTCCATTTTTTTGTTGTTGAAGCATATATTCATTTGCTTCAATGTCAATGGCAATTCCGAGTTTTTCTGCACCTGATTTATTTCCGACATAAATCTGCTGGCCGTTTAACATTGCCCGCAGACCGTGACCTTTCATAATTTCCACGTCTGAAGGATTATGAACTAATTTAAGTCCTTTTTCTTCGGCTTTTTTGACGATGGTTTTACCGAGATGGTGTTCAGAAGTAACTTCCACTTCAGCTGTTAATTGCAATAATTCATCAGCTGAAATTCCATAGGCTTTAATATCTGTTACCTCGGGTTTTCCTTTTGTAAGTGTTCCTGTTTTATCAAATACAAGGGTGTTTACTTTGGCAAGATTTTCCATTTTATCTCCACCTTTGATAAGGATTCCATTTTTGGCACCATTCCCGATTCCGGCAACAATGGACACCGGTACTGAAATAACCAGAGCACCTGGACAAGCGATTACCAAAAAGGTTAATGCCAAGTGAACATTCAGCGTGATGAGGCCAACTATCACCGAGAGAATAATAATTCCCGGGGTGTAATAAGCGGCAAATCGCTCCATAAATTTTTGCGTTTTGGCTTTGGTTTCTTGTGCTTCTTCCACCAATTCGATGATTTTAGCAAAAGTCGTGTCGTCGCCCACTTTTTCAGCGAGGATTTCCAAATATCCGTTGTCCGAAACCGTACTGCTAAACACCTGATCGCCTTTGGTTTTATTTACAGGAACCGATTCACCAGTAATAGCTGCTTGGTTAATTAAAGACTGTCCCGTAATCACTTTTCCGTCCACGGGAATTCTTCCTCCGGGTTGTACAATGACGTGATCGCCTATTTGCACTTCCTCCGCAGGGATGGTGATGCGTTCGCCGTTTTTTAAAATTGTAGCTTCAAGCGGCGCCATATCCATCAGCGATTTTAAGGAGGCTCTTGTTCTTTGTAAGGTACGTCCTTCTAGGTAGTGACCAAACAAAAACAGAAACGAAACGACTGCGGCTTCTGTGTATTCACCGATAATCATTGCACCAACCACGGCGATCGTTACCAGCAAATCAATGCTGAAAGCTTTCATTCGAAGTGCTTGAAAAGCCTTTATTGCAATGGGAACTCCCGCAAGAATCGCGGCAACAATCAAAATGATGTCTTGTGCAAGGCTTCCGGGGGTTAATAGGTACACGGCCAAAGCCGCCAACAGCAATCCGCCAGAAACCAGGGTTAATATATTTCTAGTTTTTGTGTTTATATTCATTGCTACTATAAATTATGATAAAACAGGATATCCCAGTTTCTCTATTATTGCAGAGATTTCTTCAGGATTGGTTTCTTCCTCGTTATAGGTTATTTTCACTTTACTTGAGTTAAACATTACCTTCGCTTCATCCACTCCGGTTTGTTTATTAAGTACCCCTTCAATTTTGTTGATACAACTCGGGCAGGTAAGGGTTTCTAATTGAATTCTTATTGTTTTCATCTTTTTTTTTATTTTAATGATTAATACTTCTTTTTTGTTCAATACAAAGATAGGAACAGACTCAGCCTTTTGGAAGAGCTGAAAGTAGGGGGTAATGGTATAAAAGTCGGATTTTGAGAATTTCCTAAGCCTCTCTGTATTCCTTCGGACTTACGCCCGCGTGTTTTTTGAAGAATTTGCCAAAATGGGATGGATCAGAAAAATTGAGGTCGTAAGCAATCTGAGCGATGCTTTGTTTATGGTTTTGCAAGCGGACTTTAGCTTCTAATAAAACCATCTCATTGATCCAGGCACCGGCAGTTTTACCGCTGACTTCTTTGATGAGCGTTGAGAAATATTTAGGCGTCAAGTGCAATTTATCCGCATAAAACGACACTTCTCTTTCTTCTATAAAATGTTCAGACAGCAGACTTTTAAATTGCGTGAGGATATGCGCATTTTTATCCGTTTCCTGATCGGTATCCGGATTTTGTTTTTGGTGCGCATCATCAATTTCATTGAGAATAATATAAATCAAACTTCTGATAATTGCCGAAGTATGGGGTGCGCTTTCACTTGATTTTTGATGAATTAATTCAAAATAAGATTTAAACTGACCAAAAAGTGCATCATCCAATTTAATTACTTGTTCGCCCGTTTTTTCAAAGAAATCAAATTTATCTAAATAAGTAATATCCGTTTGTCCTTCCAAAAAAACTTCTTTCCGAAAGAACAAAATCTGTGCATCATAGGCTGACCCGAGATCTGTAAATTTCCGAATCGCCGAAGGTGCAAGGGTAAAGATGGCAGGAGCTTTGGTTTTATGCACGAACAAATCAGATTCCAGTTGTAATTCGCCTTCACTCAGCAGACAAATAGCATAAGCCGATGTTCGGTGAGCATCTTCAGAAGCACAGGCATTGCTGAGATGCGACATATAAAACCACTTGTCTGAACGCAGGTGTCTTGCCTCCAGCTTTGTATATTCGATATAAGGGATTGGCTTCATAAAGTTGACTTTTAAAACTCATATCACAATAAAGATTGAAAATAAACATTAAACATTTTTAAAAAACTCAAACTTGATGTCTTTGGGCATAAAATGAATCCCTTTATAATCCTTTACTGCTTTGATTTGGTGCTTGATAAGTGGTGGAATAACCACCGCCTCACCCGGTTTTAGCAAAAGTTCTTCGTCATTCATTCGCAGGATGCATTCTCCTTCATAAATAAAAAGAATGGATTCTAAATTGGCGTGATGAAGTGGCATTACTTCGTTGGCATTGGCTTGCATTTGCTTGGCTGCAAAGTCAGTACCTGTCGCCAAAACGCTTACCGTTGGGATGATAATTTTTTCCATAATTTATTTTTAATTGTGTTATTTTTTTGATTGATCGAATAGGTTGCAAATTGTGCCATCGTCTTTGATGGCACAATTACTGAACTAAATTATTTTAAAAAATCTGGAGTTTGATAAGCTGGATTCGGATAATCATATACACCTTTTCCATTAGCCGTTCCCATTCTGTCTTTATCTAAGTATTCCGACTTAATCCATGCAGCAACCTTAGCGGATAGCTCATCTCCTTGATCACCCCATGCTTTGTACAAATTATACGGCGTATTTGGTCCGATAATATCTAAAAATGCAAATGGTCCAATTGGAGCACCTGTGGAAATCATCCAAGTCTTATCAACCACTTTTGGATCGGCAACTCCATCAGCAGCTAATTGCATGGCCGCCTTCAGGAAAGGAACCAAAAGTGTATTTAAAACATAGCCAGGCTGCTCCTTATGAAGTGGAATCGGAATCATGGCAATATCTTTAGCAAACTCAATTATAGTCTCAAACACCTCGTCTGAAGTACGTTCATGCTTCATGATTTCGGCAATATTAAGTTTCCATATTTCATTCGCAAAATGCAGATGCAAATACTTTTCAGGGCGATCTGTGAAATCTACAATCTGACTCGGTGTCATCGTAGATGAATTGGATGCAAAAATGGTTTTTTCATTCGCCACCGCTGACAATTTCGTGTAGAAATCTTGTTTTATAGGAAGCAATTCCGGTACTGCCTCAATGACCAAATCTGCATTTTCTACAGCTTTTGCTAGATCGGTGTATTGTGAAATACGATTGTAGGCATTGTCAACCTCTTCTTTCGTACCATAATTATCTTCAACATACCGCCCTTTTAAGACAATAAGTCTTTCATTTGCTTTTTCTAATGCGTCATCGTTAATGTCATAAATCGAAACATTAAATCCTTTAAATGCTGATTGAAAAGCGATTTGACTACCTAAAACTCCCGTTCCGGCAATTGTTACATTTTTAATTTTCATAAATCTACTTTTTAAAATTATTATTCTATTCTATCATTGTTGACCAATTTCTTAAAATCTTGATTGCTATAGGAAGGAATAGTTGGTATTTTTATTTTAATGAACTCAACTTTTGTTGCTTGGTGGCAAGTGTTGCAAGCATTCGTAAGTGTTAAATATCCCTTTTTAAATGCTTCTGCATCTCGTTGTTTAATCGCATTGTTTACTGTTTCGAGGCTCGGTTCAATGATAGGTAAAGACTGTGTTTCTTCCCGATCGGGGTAAACGGCTCGGATATCTTCGATAATCTCTTCCATCTCGTGCATTTCAAATTCTGCCAATTCCCAGTTTTCATTCGCTCCGGCAAACCACAGCTTGCTGTGGCGGGTTTGGATGCTTCCCATAAAATCTCCAAATCCGGGTTTGTAAGCATTATCTAATTCTGCTTTCAGGCTATCGATCTGATTTTGTAAAGCCTGTTCCCCACTTTTTGATTGGGTACAGGCTGTTAGTAAACTTATCAATACTAATAGTACAAATAATCCTCTCATATCAAATGGTCTTAAATTTTATTGAAAATATTCGTGATATTCCTTGTAAGAATATTGTAATTGATCTACAACTTCATTTGCTTTTGTAGCATCTGTTTCATTTTCCAATGTTTTCACGATTTCAAGATGTGGATGCAGCCATTTGTGTAATTCATCGTGGCTCTTACCCGTCATTGTACAGCTTTTTATGAGCTGGGTGTTTTGGTCTTTTAGTTGCTCGGCAAGGGCTTTGAAATCCGTTTGATTGTCTTGGATATAGGTACTGACCAATTCTTCTCCTTTCAGTACAAAGGGTTTCATTTCTTCATTCACAAGCCACTTTTCGCCATTGTCGAGTTCAACTGCATCGGAACTTTCAAGGTGTTGGTGCGCTGAGTGGTTTTCTGTTTGTACTTTTGTTTCTTCGGAGGAAGTTGTTTTTCCTGCATTGTTACAACTCCAAAAAAGCATTACGCTCATTCCTAATAAAATCGTTTTTTTCATCGCTTAAATTGTATTTATTTGTTTTCAATCATTTTTAAAATTCCATTCAGGACTGTTTTTCCGTCTTTTACCAAGTTTGATTTATGACCTGATAATTTCCATTTCAAAACCGCCATTCTCATTGCTCCTACAATAATGGTTGTGATTGTGGAAGCACCGATTAATTTTTTATATGTCCCGTTTTTTTGACCTGTATCAACATTCGCGTTTACAAATTCCTGCATCATATTTATAATTTCCGATACCTTTTTGCTCAGCCTATCGTCGTAATGAAAAATGCTTTCGGCAAAAATAACACTAACTATTGCCGGCTTATCGGAAAAGGTTTGCAGTTGTGAATGGAAAATCTTTCTTAGTTTATCTCCTTCAGTAGCACTGGGTTCAAATGGAATAGACTGTATGCGGCTTTTCATTTCTGTTTGGAAATACTCCAATAAATTCAACAAGATTTCATTTTTACTCTTAAAATGCCGGTACAATGCCGGTTCAGATAGACCGATGTCTTCGGCAAGTGTTTTTATGGTCAAATTTTGAATCCCGAATTTTGAAATCCTATTTGTTGCCGCTTCCATTATTTCTATTTGCCTATTGCTAAACTTTTCCATAATATATATTCACTATACAAAACCATTAGTTAGTATTCACTCACAAAGATAGGAATAGTTTTTTAATGGACAATATTTGGCACTTTAATGTTTAGTTCTCCTGCACCAAATGTTGTAAGTTGGGGTCATTCTTGATACGTTCTATCTCGTTCTCTACAATATGCAGAATGTCGGACTTAATCAGACGGTAATTGCTTTCAATCTGCTCTTTCATTCTATCCTCGCCCTGTTCATCTACAAAAGACAGGATTTGTGGTATCTTCTGATAGGTTTTGGTTTCGGAAGCTACCTTTTCGTTATCTACTACAATTTCAGCGTGAAATATCTTTTGTTCGATACGTTCATCAAAGTTATCTGATACAGAACCCACAAACATACCCTGCGTAAGTGTAGATATTTTAGAGGCAGGTATTAGGCTATCCAATTGTGTCGAAATAGAAGTTGATTTATTGTTACGGTTGATAGTCATACTCTGGCGTTTCTGCAACACTTTTCCGAAGCGTTCAGAAAGGCTCTTTGCCGTTTCTCCAACAACCTGTCCACTGAAAACATTACCTACGGTATTCTGAATGACCTTAGCTTCTTTATCTCCATAATCACGGATTAGCTGGGAAAAATCCTGAAAGCCCAAACATACCGCTACCTTATTACTCCTCGCAGTTGCAATCAAATTATCCAATCCCCTGAAATAAATTGTGGGCAATTCGTCGATGATAACCGAACTCTTCAATTGCCCTTTTTTATTGATGAACTTAACAATCCTTGAATTGTACAATCCCAATGCTGCGGAGTAAATATTTTGGCGGTCAGGATTATTGCCCACGCACAAAATCTTCGGCTCTTTCGGGTTATTGATGTCCAATGAAAAATCATCGCCTGTCATAACCCAATACAGTTGCGGGCTAATCATTCTTGACAGAGGGATTTTTGCAGATGCGATCTGTCCTTGTAATTGGTCTTGTGCTCCCCCTTGCCAAGCGTCCATAAAGGGAGAAAGGTAATTTTCCAAATCCGGGTATGAAGTTAGTATCGTAAATACGTCCGAATACTTTTTATTTAGTAATTCTATGGCGTGGGGAAAGGTGCAATACTTACCGTTATCGTATATTTTAAGATACCAAATAATGGCGGCTAAAAGGATAATAGGACTTTCCACGAAAAAATCCCCTTGTTTCTGTATCCACGACCTATTGAGGTTTAGCATTATGGTATATGCCGCTTCGTAAGCATCAGAAATGTCCGTCATAAAATCGGGATTAAGTGGATTGCAACGGTGGCTCTTGCGTGGGTCGTCAAAATTTATCACGTAAAATTTTGGCTGAACTTTGTATTTATCCCTGTTCTTCAGTAAGTGATTATAAGCAATGGTAGAAAGGTCATCGAATTTGAAATCATAGATATACATACTAAACCCTTTCTCAATCTGCTGCTTGATGTAATTGTTTACGACGGCATACGATTTTCCCGAACCCGGAGTACCCAGCACAATCGTTGCCCGAAAAGGGTTCACTATATTTATCCAACCGTCATTCCATTTGTTTTTATAATAGAATTTGGTAGGAAGATTGACAGAATATTCATTTTCCATCAACCGGGTTTCCTGCTGAAAGCTTTCGTTTTCATTATTGAAAACATCGTCCATCAAATTGGTACGAAGCAATCGGCTCATCCAAACGCCTGCCATCAGTAAGGCGATATAACCTAAAGAGATAGTCAGCATATATAGGAATGTTCCTATTGCCGGAGATAACTTTAATAAAGGTGCGTTAAAAAAGAACAAAACAAAACCAATTCCCAAAGCAACATAAATTTTAGCCCACGTTATTTTTTCATTTTTTACGCCTTTTGTTCCTAAACAGCTTAAAGCTAATAAAACCAAGGCAAACACTTTGGTATATAAGGTATGCGAAAACAGCCCTGCCGTTCGCTGAAAATTTCCCAGTATTTTGTTGATTATTTCTAATGTCCAGCCACGTTCTAAAAAGAACCCGTAGCAGAACCAATAAAGGTGCATAAGTACCAATAGAATACTCACTGCCCTCATAAATGCCATTATCTTGGCAAGTCCTCTTAAATCGTCTTCTCCCTGCATTTTTTTCAGTTTTAATGTTCGGGCGTGAATTTAAAGGCTCTATTTATTGGCTATAAGAATGTGGCAGGCGTTGGCATTGCGTGGCGATGTTTGGCTGATTTCTATCGCTGACCTCTTTGGCGTTTCCGTTTCTTCTTCATCTTATTGACAAAGTCCTGTTCCTCGTAATCTTCGCCCTGTGCATCGGGTATGAGCAAACCGCCAAAGGCTTCTATCAAACCGTCTTCCTGCTTCGGCTCGGTGTTTAGAAAGTCAAAGAAATGGTGCGGTTGTTCCGCAGGTAGTTCGTTCGTATCATTTGGTGTAACGGACCTCTTTTGTGGCTTGGCAGTCTCTTTAATATCCGCTTTGATGTTATTGTTCCAATAATCATTAAAGGTATTGGCAGAAAGTTCCTTGCTCAAACGTGAGCCGTTCCAGACCGATTTAGAATTGTGGTCTATAAATGTTATACCATAAATACGACCTGCATCGTTCCTGCGGACTACCACGTTAATGCCCTGTCCCCCTAATTGCTTTTTAAAAGCCTGTTCGTTGTTGGTAGATTGCAGGGCAATGGTAACGGCTGATTGTAAGGTTTGTTTGGTCGAGGTATCTTTCAGGGTTGTTTTGCATTTCGTAAAATGCAATTCCAAAGCCGGAAGCCCTGCGTTCTTTCCGAAAAGTGAAGCCTTGAACGGGTGTCCGGCTCTTTCGCCTTTCTCGTCTAACGGAATGTACAATAAACCCTGCTGTGCCTTTCCGTGCAGTTCGCCCTCCACTTTTTCGGTGGTAATATTGAACAGGGAAAGCAAAGCGTTATACTCTCCCAAAGTCTGAAATTGGTAGTAGTTCGGCAGGTGTCGAATGACCGAAGCAATCTGACTTTTTACGTCGCCTGCCCGATAATCCACCGGACGGAAAACCTTGCCTGTTTGGTTACGCTCCTTATCTGTGGCAGGTATTAAATGGTGTTTTCTTTCCAACTCTCGGCACACATTCATTGACCGCATTTTCTCGAATTTATCTGAAATCTTTTTGCCTTGCTCGTCCACGCAGACCGATACAATGTGTATATGGCTACGGTCAATATCGGTATGTTTGAAAACCACAAAAGGCTGTTCGCCGTAACCCATTTCTCGCATATATTCCTGTGCCATTTCCCGGTACTTATCATCGCTAACTTTATCTTTCGGGTCGGGATTGAGCGAAATATGCAAGGTATGATATTGTGTATTGCGATTTGCGATGAGGTACGGCTCAAAAGATTGGGTCAGTTGAGCAACGGTATATGCTCCGTTTAGCGTTTCAATTATCTTATTTGTGAACAGAATTTGTCCGTTTTCCTTTTCAACTTTCAGATTATTATACGCCAAGGCACCGTACAGATTTTCGCTTCTTCCGATTTTCGCTATCATTTTTCACGCTGTTTTTTCAGGTGTTTGGCTTCAAATTCTTCGGTTAGCTGAATAACTTTTTGACATAACATTGCCATTTCTGCCGTCTGTTTTTCCAATTTGTAAAGAAATGCAGCTGCTTTTTTCTCCGAAAAATGGCGGTACAACAGCTTTACAATCTGATTATAATTGACACCTATTGCCCGAAACTGACTGTGAAACGAGGTCAGTCGCATATAAAAATCAACGGTTCCTTTATCAATTTTAACCGACTTCATTTCCTTTCCGAATACCTGTGAAATGATAAACTTGGCTTTATTGGGCATTCCCGATGCTTCAAAAAGCGATAAAAGTTTGGCATTTTCCTCATCTGTCAATCGGAAAACGTGGCGGTGGGTGCTGGGATTGAGCTTTGGCTTGCGACCGCCCTTATTCTGTTTTCTGTTACTGTTCTCATTCATCACTAATCCATTTATAATCTACACGAAAAGCCGACTTCGGAGGTTTTTTCTGCCCCCTGCAAAGGGCAAGTTGTTTTGAAGCACTAAATTCTATTTAGAGTGCCTCAAAACACAACTTGCCGTGTTCTGATGAACACAAAAATCCGCACTTCGTGACGGATTAAATGTAACAGGGAAAAGCGGCTCGATGCCGTCCTGTGTCGTGTCCATTTTGTCGAGGTGCTTTTGCATAAATCCGTTAATAAAATTCATTACACAAAGTAAAGCCCTCTTTACGAAAGGATTGCATTGTACAACAGTGCCAAACACTGCCTTTGAACGCCAAACACTGCCACACATCATAGAGCGGATAAGTTATTCGTTTTATTTGCCGTACGGTTTTAGTGCAGGTAGTAAAAATTGTATTACAACAAAGAAGAAAAACAGGTTTGCATACAGTCAATTTGGCGTAAAAGCATAAGGTTTTAAAAGCATACAACTATAAAAGTGTAAAAGCATAAAAGCGGTAAAGCATTTTACCTTTTGTAAGCCTTACCACTTGCCAAAGAATTTACCCGACAAGGCTGTGAGGAAAGCAAAAAGCCGTACAGGAAAACACCAAAGAAGTAATGCAGGAATTTGGTAATGAGGGAATATTCAAATACACGAATATGCAAACCTGCTAAATAAGTAAAGTATATAACAATAAATTTTTAAATAATGGAAACAACAAGGAAAACTTTAAAAATCAGCTTCTCCACCCAAAAAGGCGGTGTGGGAAAATCTACGATGACCACCTTGCTGGCAAGTGTGTTGCACTACCGGTTAGGTTATAATGTCTTGGTAATGGATTGTGACTTTCCGCAACACAGCCTGACCAATATGCGTGAGCGGGACAAGAAAACCATAATGCAGAATGAGTACCACAAAAAGGTGGCAATGAAGCAATTTCAGACTATTAACAAAAAGGCATATCCAATTATCAAAAGCAAGGCTGAAAATGCGTTGGAAAGAGCTTCGGAATATGTAGAACAGTCGACAGTTGTACCGGACGTTATTTTCTTCGACCTGCCGGGAACAGCTAATACCAAAGGTGTATTGACGACCTTGAAAATGATGGATTTTATATTTTCGCCCATAACCGCCGACCGTTTGGTAGTAGAAAGCACGTTGGGCTTTACCAAAGCCTTTCTTGAACTTCCAAAAACTGTTGAGGGCAACGATAACCAGGAGCTTTGGCTATTCTGGAATCAAGTGGATGGCAGGGAAAAAACTGGTTTGTACGAGGCGTATCAAAGTGTTATCAAAGAACTTAACCTGCCCATTATGGAAACAAGAATAATGGATAGCAAGCGCTTTCGTAAGGAAACGGACGATACAAGCAACTACGTGTTCAGATCAAGTTTGCTGCCTGCCGAAACACAACTGTTGAAGGCAACGAGAATGGATCTGTTTGTAGAGGAATTTTTAAAAATAACGCATCTATAAAAACATTAGACAATGAGTTCAGACAACAAAAACAACGATTTTAAAAAGCCCGATGTTGATGAGGAGTATTTGATGAACATCATAAGTGGCGATGAGCCTGTTGTTCCGCCTCAAAATAATCAACAACCCGAAACACCAAAGGGAACAAAGCCCAAACCCAAAGAAAAAGCCCGAAACAGCCCATCCAAAAAAGCAGATTATGAGGAAACATTTTTGGTCAATCGGTTTCCGTCGGGCCGTAACGGTAAGGTGGTTTACATACGCCCCGAATACCACGAGAGGTTGCTCCGTATTGTACAATTAACGAGGGAAGAAAAAACAACGCTCTACTCATACATTGACAATATCCTTGAACACCATTTTAGGGAGTACGGGGACGATATTACCGATTATTTCAACGAACGTTTTAAACCCATTTTATAATGAAAAAAGCAAAGCAAAAACCGAAAAAAGTTTTACGGACAACCGAATACAAAACGGCATTTCTTACGCCAACAAATTTTTTAGCTCGGAACGGAAAAACAGTGTATATAAACAAAGAGTTTCATCACAAACTTACCCAACTTGTATTTATGGTCGGTGGCGGTAAGCTGACACTTTCAGATTACCTACACAATCTGTTACAACACCATTTTGATGATTTCGGGGCTGAAATGAGAGAAGTTTATAACAACTTGGACAAAGAAATTTTTTAGTTATGGAAACCATAATTGTAATATGCCTGCTGATAATCATTGTCCTGCTTGTACAGGACAAGATTGTCATTAAGAAAAAGTCGGAGCAAAAGCCGAAACAGGAGAAAGTCAATCCCAATCTGCCCGATATTATGGGTCAGCCGAAGTCTGTAAGAAGCCAATCAGTGCAGAATAGTGCCAATGAAAGCCAAATCGAGGAGAAGGAGACAAACCCCGATAATTTAGACATTGAATACGACGAAAACGAAACCGTTGGTATTCAAATTCCGCAGGAGGAGCTGGACGATGCTTTCAGTAATATGCCTGATTTAAGAGTGGAGGAAGAAGAATGGAACAGGTACGGAATTTCTGGTGGTGATGACAGTCTTGCCCAAGGGGTTACCTATGACGAACTAACAGCCGTAGGAGAATTGCTCCAAAAAGAAAATTTGGAACAGTCTCAAAAAGAAAAGGCAAAAGCGTTAGTTCAAAAATTGCAGGGAACTGAATTATTCAGCCTAATGGAAAGTTCCATCGAGGGTGCGTCCAAAAAGATTGCCGAGCTTTTGGACAGCACACTCACTACTGAAACGGAAGCTGGTTCTTCCACTTTGCGGAAAAATAATTTTGAGGACTTTGACATTGAGGAGTTTGTATAGACTTCCCTTTGTTATATCCAACTAAAAATGCCAAACAGCAAAAATGTTTGGCGTTTTTTTATGCTTATACACTCACTACAAAGCCACTAAAAGCCAAACACTTCATTTGACTGCCACTTTAAAGTAACGCCTCCATTTCCATAAGACATTTGTCCCGAAAGCCCGTAAGGTGCGGGCTGACATAACAAATTAATGTATTTCAATTATGGAAAAACAAAGTAAAAAGGTTTTGCTGACAGTCGGTGCAATGCTGTCAGCAATGGGTGCATTCGCACAGGGAAACGGCTCGGCGGGTATCAACGAAGCTACCCAAATGGTAACATCCTATTTCGACCCCGCAACCCAATTAATCTACGCCATCGGTGCGGTAGTTGGGCTAATAGGAGGCGTTAAAGTGTACAACAAATTCAGTTCCGGCGACCCCGATACGAGCAAAACGGCGGCAAGCTGGTTTGGTGCGTGTATCTTCTTGATTGTTGCCGCTACTATCCTGCGTTCATTCTTCCTTTAATCCTTTGCTTTATGAACAGTTACAACATAAACAAAGGTATCGGCAGGACAGTGGAATTTAGAGGGCTGAAAGCACAATACCTGTTCATCTTCGCAGGCGGTCTGCTCGGTACGCTCATCTTCGTGATGATATTGTATATGGCTGGCGTAAGTAATTACGTCTGCCTGTTCCTCGGAGCCGGAGGTGCTTCGCTGATTGTGTGGCAAACCTTTTCGCTGAACAGGAAGTACGGCGAACACGGTCTGATGAAAGTGGGTGCGAAAAAAAGACACCCCCGATACATCATTTGCCGCAAGCCTGTACACAGGTATTTAAAATTCACTCCTAAATCCAAAGCCGTATGAGAAATGTAACCAAAACAGCCACATTGGAAAACAAGTTTCCATTGCTGGCAGTAGAAAACAACTGTATCTTATCGAAAGATGCGGACATTACCGCCTGTTTTGAGGTGCGGTTGCCCGAACTGTTTACGGTAGCATCGGCAGAATATGAAGCCATACACTCGGCTTGGCACAAGGCTATCAAGACCTTGCCTGATTTTACGGTAATCCATAAGCAAGATTGGTACATTAAAGAAAACTACGCTCCCGATTTGGTACAGGAAGACCAAAGTTTCTTATCCAAAAGCTATCAAAGGCATTTCAATGAGCGACCATTCTTAAATCACTACTGTTACCTGTTTCTGACGAAGACGACCAAAAACAGAATGCGTATGCAAAGCAATTTCAGTTCACTTTGCAAAGGCACACTTATTTCAAAGGAAATCAACAAGGAAACGACACATCGCTTTATGGAAGCGGTAGCACAGTTTGAGCGTATCGTTAACGATAGCGGTTTTGTAAGCCTGAAACGTCTGACCGAAGATGAAATCATCGGAACGGACGAAAAGCAGGGATTGTTGGAACAATACCTGACACTTTCGAGAGAAGCCGGAACACCAATGCAGGACATCGCTTTAGGGGCAGAAGAAGTCCGTATCGGAAACAAAAGGTTGTCTTTGCATACCTTGTCCGATACGGACGACCTGCCGGGAACTGTATCGGCAGATACCCGTTTTGAAAAACTGTCCACCGACCGGAGTGATTGTCGTCTGTCATTCGCAGCACCTGTGGGGTTACTTCTTAGCTGTAACCATATCTACAACCAATATTTGTTTTTAGATAACAGCGAAGACAACCTGCAAAAGTTTGAAAAGTCCGCAAGGAATATGCACTCGCTGGCAAGGTATAGCCGTGCAAACCAAATCAACAAAGAGTGGATAGAAAAGTACCTGAACGAAGCACATTCGTTCGGTCTTTCTTCCATAAGGGCACACTTCAACATTATGGCGTGGTCGGAAGACCTTGCGGAACTGAAACAGTTGAAAAACGATTGCGGTAGTGCGTTGGCACTAATGGAATGTAAGCCCCGCCACAACACTACGGACGTTGCAACCTTGTATTGGGCAGGAATGCCGGGCAATGCAGGCGATTTTCCGAGTGAGGAAAGTTTTTACACATTCATTGAGCCTGCTTTGTGTTTCTTCACAGAAGAAACCAACTATCACAATTCGCCCTCTCCGTTCGGTATCAAAATGGCGGACAGGCTCACAGGAAAGCCAATCCATTTGGATATATCGGATTTGCCTATGAAACGTGGGATTATCACGAACCGCAACAAATTTATTTTGGGGCCATCCGGTTCGGGTAAATCTTTTTTTACCAATCATATGGTTCGCCAATATTACGAACAAGGCGCTCACGTTCTGCTCGTAGATACAGGTAATTCCTATCAGGGATTGTGCGAGCTGATTAAGGGAAAAACCAAAGGCGAAGACGGTGTTTACTTCACGTACACCGAAGACAACCCGATTGCCTTTAACCCTTTCTATACCGATGACGGTGTGTTTGATATTGAAAAGCGTGAAAGTATCAAGACTTTGATACTTACGCTTTGGAAACGGGACGATGAACCCCCCACACGTTCGGAAGAAGTGGCATTGTCCAATGCTGTATCGGGCTATATCGAACGTATCAAAGCGGATGATGTGTATCCGTCATTCAACGGTTTCTATGAGTATGTTAAAGGCGATTACCGCAAGGTATTAGAAGAAAAACAGGTAAGGGAAAAAGACTTTGACATCGCCAATTTCCTCAACGTGTTAGAGCCTTATTACAAAGGTGGCGAGTACGACTATTTGCTGAACTCGGACAAGCAATTAGACTTATTGAGCAAACGCTTTATCGTGTTTGAGATAGATGCGATTAAAGACCACAAAATCCTCTTTCCCATAGTCACGATTATTATTATGGAGGTCTTCATCAACAAAATGCGTAGGCTGAAAGGTATCCGTAAGCTGATTTTGATTGAAGAAGCGTGGAAAGCGATAGCGAAAGAGGGTATGGCGGAATATATAAAATATTTGTTTAAAACCGTCAGAAAATTCTTTGGAGAAGCCATTGTCGTAACGCAAGAGGTCGATGATATTATCCAGTCGCCCATCGTCAAGGAAAGTATCATTAACAATTCCGACTGCAAAATCCTCTTAGACCAACGCAAGTATATGAACAAGTTTGACGACATCCAAGCGATGTTGGGGCTGACCGATAAGGAAAAAGGGCAGGTGCTTTCTATCAATATGAACAACGATCCCTCACGGCTTTATAAAGAAGTATGGATTGGATTAGGTGGTACGCACTCGGCAGTCTATGCCACCGAAGTTAGTCTGGAGGAATATCTCGCCTATACGACCGAAGAAACCGAAAAAATGGAAGTGATGCAATTAGCTTCCGAATTGGACGGTAACGTAGAACTCGCCATTAAGCATATCGCAATGCAAAGGCGGGACAAATCAAATAGTAATTAATCATTTAAAATTTCAAGAACAATGAAAAAAGTAGTGTATCTGGTGTGTACGGCACTAATGCTTGCCGTAGCACCGTCAGCAAAAGCCCAATTTGTAGTTACTGACCCTGCAAACTTGGCATCGGGAATTATCAACTCTGCGAACGAAATCATACAGACTTCTTCCACAGTATCTAATGTAATTAAAAATTTCAAGGAAGTGGAAAAGGTGTATAAACAGGGAAAAGAATACTATGACAAGCTACAAGCTGTCAATAACCTTGTGAAAGATGCCCGTAAGGTACAGCAAACCTTACTCTTGGTAGGCGATGTTTCGGAAATGTATGTGCAAAATTTCGGCAAAATGATGAACGACCCGAATTTTTCCGCACAGGAATTGGCGGCAATATCCAATGGTTACTCGGCACTGCTCAATGAAAGTACGGAACTGCTCAAAGAGCTGAAACAGATTGTAACCTCTTCAAGCCTGTCGCTGAACGACAAAGAGCGTATGGATATAATTGACCGTGTGTACAAAGAAGTGAAAGAATACCACAGCTTGGTAAGATACTACACCAATAAAAATATCTCTGTGAGCCTGTTGAGAGCGAAAAAACAGAACAATACGCAAAGAGTGCTTGACCTCTACGGAACTTCTAACCAAAAATATTGGTAGTTATGGAATTTAATAATCTTCACGAAGTCCTACGCTCATTATACGATGAGATGATACCACTGTCCGCCGATATGGCGGCAGTGGCAAAAGGAGTGGCGGGCTTGGGTGCATTGTTCTATGTCGCTATAAAAGTATGGCAGGCTTTGAGCAGGGCTGAACCCATTGATATGTACCCTTTGCTCCGTCCTTTTGCTTTGGGTATCTGTATAATGTTCTTCCCGACTATCGTATTGGGAACAATCAATGCCGTATTAAGTCCTGTGGTACAGGGTACACATCAAATTCTCGAAAATCAGGTGCTTGACCTTAATGATTTACAGGCTAAAAAAGACCTTTTGGAAAGGGAAGCGATGTTGCGAAACCCCGAAACTGCCTATTTGGTGTCCAACGAGGAATTTGATAACAAGCTCGAAGAATTGGGCTGGTCGCCCTCCGATTTGGTAACGATGTCGGGTATGTATATGGACAGGTTTGCCTATAAGACCGAACAAGCCGTTAAGAATTGGTTTCGCAATCTGTTGGAAGTCCTGTTTCAAGCTGCGGCATTGGTGGTCGATACGATACGGACATTCTTTCTGATAGTATTGAGCATACTCGGACCGATAGCCTTTGCGATAAGCGTGTGGGACGGTTTTCAGTCGACGCTCACGCAATGGCTGACCCGATATGTAAGCGTGTACCTATGGTTGCCAGTGGCAGATCTGTTCAGCTCTATGCTTGCCAAAATACAATCCCTCATTATCGAAAAGGATATAGCAATGCTTGCCGACCCGACTTACATTCCTGATACCAGTAATACCGTGTACATCATCTTTATGATAATCGGTATCGTGGGTTACTTCACTATCCCAACGGTAACAGGCTGGATTATTCAGGCAGGTGGTGCAGGAAACTTTACTCGTAACGTAAACCAAGCGGCAATGAAAACCGGAAATATCGCCGGAGCAGGAACAGGTTCGGCAGTTGGAAATATCGGTGGAAAATTAATGGGGAAATAAAAACAATCAAATCATTTAAAAATGGAATTTAAAACATTAAGAAATATCGAAAACAGTTTTAGGCAAATACGGCTGTATGCCATTGTATTTGCCGTTCTCTGCATTAGCGTGGTAGGATTTTCACTATGGAAATCTTACAGCTTTGCAGACGAACAACGCCAAAAAATCTATGTGCTGGATAACGGTAAATCGTTGATGCTTGCCTTATCGCAAGATGCAAGTATCAACCGACCTGTGGAAGCAAGGGAACACGTCAGACGTTTTCACGAACTGTTCTTTACCCTCGCACCCGATAAAAATGCGATTGAAAGCAATATGAGCAGGGCGTTCAACCTTGCCGACAAATCGGCATTCGACTATTACAAAGATTTATCGGAAAAAGGATATTACAGCCGTATCATTTCGGGGAATGTACAGCAACGCATTGAGGTAGATAGTGTCGTATGCAATTTCGATACCTATCCTTATGCGGTGCGTACCTACGCCAAACAGTTCATTATCCGTTCGAGCAACTTGACCAGGCGTAACCTGATTACTTCCTGCTATCTCGTGAACTCCGTTCGTTCGGACAACAATCCGCAAGGATTTAACATTGAAAAGTTTACGGTAATAGAGAACAGGGATATCGAAGTCATAAACCGATAAAAATTAAGGATATGAAACAGTTACTTGATTTAAACACATTCGCAAAAACGCTGACCGAGAAAGGATATGACGGCTATTTCCAAACCGAGGGAGCTTACCCCGATAAAATTAAAGACAGTATCAGCAGGTTTTTGGAGGCTTGCAAGAATGGCACGGACAAGCCTCTGCAACCCGGCAGTTTTTCGTTAAGGACTTACATCGAATGGAATGGCGATGACAAACCCAAAGTTGATTGCTATATGCGGGTACGGTACGAAAACAACAAATTCGATGTACAGAAAATGAATATTGAAAGGACTGACCAATACGGGCATTTAATGAAGCAATCGAAACTGACAGACCTATCCACAGGTTCAGTTCCGACCTCAAAGGAAGCCGTTGCATTGGTCTCCGATACGCCTAAACAAAAGCTGTCCTCACAAGGCAGACGGTTCAGAATGTGATAACCGCAAATCAATAAGGTATGAAAAAAATTAGAGCAAATATGGACAGGTACTTTGATAGGCTGGACGAGCGTTGGCGGGCATTGCCAATACGCAGACAGCACCGATACACGCTGTATCTCTTTATCGGTTATTTTCTGATGACAGCAGGGATAATCTTCAAAGTGTGGTACGATACCTCAAAGTCCGAAAACAATATGCACATAAAGCATATTGAAAACCCTGTCCTCAAAAAAAGTGAACGTCCTGCAACCTTGCAAGACACATTATCAACAATGCTAAAAAATAAGTTTTATGAAAGAAAGTGAGAACAAAAAATCGGTTGTTCGGGTAACGGAAAGTAACACGAACGAAACCGCTGATGTACAGCAAGACAGTACACAGAACAAAGCCGAAAAGCTAAAAAAGCCTTTGATATTCGGCTTAATGGGGATTGTGTTTGTAGGTTGTATGTATTTGATTTTTAAACCGTCGGAAGACAAAAAGGAAATCGAAAACATCGGACTGAACGATGCCGTTCCGCAAGCCACCGGAGCAGGGCTACCTGCCGACAAAGGAAAGGCATACGAATTGGAAATGCTCCAACGAAAAGACGAGGAAAAACGCAATGCACTTGCCACGCTTTCTGACTATTGGAGTACCGAAGATAACGATGAGCCAATAGATGAATATCCCGATGAAGACGAAGGCTACGGTTATGGCAGTGGTGGTAGAAATCCGGGAAGAAACGGCAATCCTGCACTGAACAGCTACCGCAATATGCAAAGCACATTAGGTTCTTTCTATCAGGACGACAATACGGAAACTATGGAACTCCGCAGACAGTTGGACGAACTGAAAGAGCAATTAGCTGAAAAGGACATTCCGCCTGTTGCAACCGTTGATGACCAAATCGCCCTAATGGAGAAATCCTATGAAATGGCGGCAAAGTATCTACCGCAAAGCACAAATATCGCAGAAACCGTACCTACCAATGGTACGGCTTCGGGGACTTCGGGTGCTAACCAAAAAGAGCATTTGGTATCGTTTACCCCGACAAGGAAAAGCACCGTTTCAGCCTTGTACCGTGAGCCTACTGATAGTGCCTTTTTAGCCGATTGGAGCGAAACAAGAAACCGTGGGTTTTATACCGTAGGTGCTATGGAACAGGTGGCACAACCGAAAAACAGCATCAAAGCCTGTGTACACGATGCACAAACGGTAGTTGGCGAAACAGGGGTACGATTGCGGTTGTTAGAGCCTGCCCGAATGCCACAACGCACCATTCCCCAAGGAACGATTGTAACGGCTAATGCCAAATTTCAGGGTGGGCGTTTGCAACTCAAAATTACCTCTATTGAATTAGAGGGAAATATTATCCCTGTGGATATTACCATTTATGATTTGGACGGACAGCAAGGTCTGTACGTGCCGTATTCTCCCGAAATGAACGCACTTACCGAAATGGCGGGCAATATGAGCCAAACAGGAGGAACGAGCGTAATGCTCACGCAAAATGCCGGACACCAAGTAGCGGCGGATTTAAGTCGTGGCGTGGTACAGGGCATTTCGGGTTATTTCGCTAAAAAGGTACGCACACCAAAGGTTACGCTGAAAGCCGGACACCAAGTCTTTTTGGTATCTAAAAAATAATGTTGAATTCAAATAAATAAAATAATGAACAATCTTTTTAAATCAATCTGGGCGGTTGCCCTTACAGTCGGCTTTGCCGTAACCTCTTTTGCACAGGATAGTGCAAGAACTCCGCTTGCTTTGGGCAAGATAGAACCCTACAAAATGGAAGTTACCTACGACAAAACTTCGCATTTGATTTTTCCGACCGCTATTCGGTATGTGGATTTGGGTAGCGAATATTTGATTGCAGGAAAGGCTGAAGATGCCGAAAACGTACTGCGTGTGAAAGCATCGGTAAGGGATTTTGAAGCTGAAACAAACTTTTCCGTGATTACCAATGACGGACGTTTTTACTCTTTCAATGTGTATTACAGTGGGTATCCCGATGCATTGAACTATGACCTTTTGACTATGCAAAAGGCGGTGGACAAAGCCAACGGAAATGATGTGCTTTTTGAAGAATTGGGCAATAATTCTCCGTCTTTGGCGGGCTTGCTGTTGGAAACCATTTACAAGAAAGACAAGCGTATTGTAAAGCATATCGGGGCTAAAAGTTTCGGTATTCAGTTTATCCTCAAAGGGATTTACATACACAACGGCAAATACTATTTCCATACGGAATTGAGAAACAAAACCAATGTACCGTTTGATATTGACTTTATCAATTTCAAGGTCGCAGATAAAAAGGTCGCCAAACGTACCGTAGTACAGGAACGTCCTATGATACCGTTAAGGACTTACAAGCCATTTGAAGACGGAATAAACGGAAAATCTACCGAACAAAATGTGTTCCTGTTAGACAAATTCACGATTGCCGATGACAAGGTACTGCTGATTGAGATTTTCGAGAAAAACGGGGGCAGACATCAAACTCTGCAAGTCGAAAATTCGGACTTAATCAAAGCCCGATTGATAAGCGATATGCACTTGAAATTTTAATAACCTTTTAAAGCAAGAACAATGAACAAGTATATCTATACCGTGATGCTACTCTTTGTGGCCATCACGGTTGCACAGGCACAACGAATGTTGCCCAAACAAAAAGGATTGGAAGTAAGCACAGGCATACTGTCCAACGACAAAATCGGTAACGATTATTATATCAGTCTTGGTATGATCGTAAACGGAAAGAACGGCAATTATCAACTATGGGGGTTGGAATACACGCACCAATACCACGATTACAAGACCATTCGCATACCGCAGGAAACCTATACCGCAGAGGGTGGTTACAGCTTTTTCCTGTTGGGCGATGCCCGAAAGAATATCACGCTGAATTTCGGCATAACAGCCGTGGTTGGGTACGAAAGTATCAATCGTGGCGAGGCAATGTTGTATGACGGAGGAAAGATATTGAGCGAGGACAATTTCGTTTACGGAGCTGGCGGACGGCTCACATTTGAAACGTACCTGTCAGACCGATTTGTACTTGTCCTGCAAGGGCGTACAAAGGTCTTATGGGGTACGGATATGGAACAGTTCCGACCGTCCGCAGGCGTGGGATTGAGGTTTAACTTTTAAAACGTAAAACGATGATAGCAATATTTAATAAATTCAGAATAGGAATGTTGCCAATATACTTAATGTTGGCAATCCTCACGGCTTCGGTTTCTTTGGTATCTTGTAGCAAAGATGACGACCTCGAAATACAGAACGATTTTCCTTTTGAGGTCAATGTAATGCCTGTACCCAAAAGCGTAGTCAATGGGCAGACCGTAGAAATACGCATTACCATACAGCGAACGGGCAATTATAGCAACACGCAATATTTTCTCCGCTACTTTCAATTTGACGGACAAGGCATATTGCAGTATTATGATGAACCGCCATACCTGCCTAATGATTTGTACCAATTACCAAAGGAGCAATTCCGATTGTATTACACTTCCACTTCTACCGTAACACAAGCCTTTGAGGTCTGGATTTCGGACAGCTTCGGGAACGAAAAGCAAATCAGTTTTCAGTTTAACAGTACGGATTAAGAACAATAGAAAATGAAGCTAAAAAACCGACTTTACGAAGGTCGGTTTTTTGCTTTTTAGCTTTCGGTATAGGATGATTTTGTTTAAATTTACCTATTAAAATTTTAGTGTTATGGATATAGATACGGCTCAATTGGTGTTTGGTATTGTCCTCGTCATTGTGGGGATTGGTCTTATCTATTGGATAAACCGCAGGAAATTTTACAGGCGTAATGGAATGGGTGCGGAGGGTTTTTCAAGTTTTGAAGCATCTGTATTTACCCGTTTTATTGAGCGTATGGGCAAATGGATTGCTTATGCTTTGATAATTGTCGGTATTGTTTGTATGTGGACTTACAGCCAAATGAAGAAAGACAAAGAACAAAAACAAGAAGAAACAACAGAACAACCGGCTCGACGGTAGTTTATTCGTGTCAAAAATAGTCTAAAACAAGTCGAATAAGCTTTCTGGGTTATTTGACTTTTTTACATTTCTAATTATATCGCCACAATTTTTTCGATCGGTCATTAAATTTATGATTGCGTATCATAACTGACTTTAGTATATTTGTGTCTGAAAATATAAAAAATACTTAAAGTGTTTTTGCTTTAGGTTCCGCATTAGAAACTGGTAATTTTTAAAACCCCGGAACAGATAAGTAAGAACGCTCACGTCATAGGCGTGGGCGTCCGCTTATTTGGGGGATGGCGTACCAGTGCCTTAATGCCGGTAAGTGTGATTGCCTACGCTTTCTTTTTTTGCGTAGGGTTCACAAAAAAAAAATGGCATTATGGAAACAACAAACAAAACCAAACAAACCCTCGCCTTTATTCACGATAAAAGCCCGATTGTAGATATTATCTGCAATGGCCTCATTGATTTAGGATTTGAGATACTATACCGCTCGGAACATATCGAGGACGGAATAACTCAATTATTTTCATTAAAATCACTTCCCGAAGTCTGTATCATTGACCTTGATTTTTACGATAAGAATGTGTTGGCGGAGCTTCAGGAACTACGGACAAAATATCCAACTATAAAACTGATTGCTTTCAGCGATAAAGATAGCGAACAAGCCGTAAAATCTCTATTAGAGATTGGTTTTGCAGGTTATCTACTCTTTGGTAGCGATGCAGATGATTTAAAAAAAGCCATTGAGGTAGTTTCCAATGACGGAAGATATTTTAGTGTGGGCGTAGCGAAAATTGCACAGGAGTATTTTGCTAATACTAAGACTGCTTTTTTAAATCTGTAATTTTTATTTGGACGATATTGTTGTCATTTATTCCAAGTTGCAACAATGTTTGCTTGTGTGCTTGCTTTTCAAGTTCACTGTAATACGAAACATTCCAAAATACATTTTCATTTAGTTTAGCTTTTAATATTTCAAAATATTTTAAATCGACTTCTGAAATAGAATGTCCCAGAACAATAACCTTTTCAACTTCCATAAGATTGGCAAAAAAAGCAATATTGTTTTCTATAATTGAAGCTGTATTTTTAAAAGCCTTTGTATAGTAAGATAGTATTTCTTGCTTGGCACTTTCATAGGAATAGTCATATTCATCTGCCTTTTGTTCACGCCATTCGTAAAACTCTTCTTCGCTTAAACCTTGTGGCGGTTCTTCTTCTTTCTCTTCAAAATTTGCGGGGTCAGTTCCGTGTCCTAAAATAAGATTACAATTATCTGCATCGGCTCTGTTATGAATATAGATTATTTGTTCTTCGGGAATGCCGTAGCTTTTCTGTAATGTTTCAGTATAATTGAAATTAAAAAAATGGCTATCGTCTTCCAATTCAATTAGGGTATCATCGGGAATGTTTTCGTATTCGACTACGAGAATGAAACTATTAAATTCACTAATTAAGGTCGTAGTTAAATCTTTTATAATTAACTCCATTTCAATTTGATAACTATGCCAATCTCTATCTCGAAAATCTTCAGCACCAGGACAAGCTATTAGGTCAGAATTGTTTTCCAATACCTCTACATAATCTAAATCAGCTAATGCTAGTTCAAACCTTGACCATAAGGCATACTCCTCATCAGTCAATTCGGGATTTGTTATATCAGGAAGTCCATAATAATTTAATAAAAGGTCATAAACCTCACTGTTATTTTCAGCCAAGTAGTTTGCAAAACTTTGATACCTTGTATCTAATTTATGATGGATATCAAATCCGTTTCCAATAATGTATAATGTCTTCATTAATGTATTTGTCTTTTCATATTTGTTGTCGGTTTGAAATGGTTTACCTCTACAAACCACTGCGTTTTCCAAATATAGGACTTAACTTATCCCAAAACTGCTGTTCAAGGATTTCTACAATGAAACGCTCTATCACTTCTTCACTTTCTGGAATAACTTCGTAAGTCGAAATTTTTACGCTATAATCTAAATTATTATCCCATTTGCATAGATGCAAGCTATAAGTCCGAGTTCCCTCCGTACCAAGATGATTTTTAATTCTCGTTTTGAAGTTTGTTGTCGAGCTTCCAACATACAATATATCAGATGAAGTTCTATTATATTTAGAAAGATTAACCCTATCCTTATTTTTAACTTTTAGCTTGTTTGCTGAATGATAATCTTCAAAACATTCAATTAATCTCTTTAGTTTCTTTTGGGATTGAACTTGTAGAACATAAATAAGCGGATTATTATTTTTAGGAATTTTATCTATATATTTTTTTAGAGTTGTCCTATCTCTGAACTCTAAGGAATGAAAAGATACTTCACAGAACGGCTTAACCGCAATTTTTGAAAATTGGTCAGCTATATTCAATGCAAACTTTTCAGATTGCTTTACAATGTCTTTTGTGTCAATTTTCATCTACATAATTTTCTTACGTTTCAAACTGGTCAATTTCACTTTTTCTTTACTTAATTCGTCATCCCAAAAGAGCACTGCCGATTTATAATTTCTATTTTGCGAAGAGGGGTAAATAATTCCCGATATTTTATTCTTTCTATTTTTATTAAATGGATATCTTAAAAATTCGGTCACAACTTGAGTTGGAACGTATTCAGTATGCTCTTTCCCATCCTTAGTGATTTGTTGAGTAATATCTCGTACAAATGAGTATAAAAATAAAAGCAGGTAGTATTTTTTCTTGTCTTTAATTCCGAAAATACTCGGTATTTTAGGTAGCATATTAAAATCAACAACAATCTGATTTTCTAATATTTCAAATTCTGCAATTGTAACGTATTTTTTGTATTTATTTGTCCTGTTTATTGTTTCTAAGATTGCTGTATCAACATCAAAAGCAGAATAAAACATTGATATTCCTGAAGGACTGAACCTATTCGGGTAAATTGCTTTTCTGTTTGGTGGAGCAGATATTTCTTCAAAGTCAGTAATTTTTGTTTTGAAGTCGTGCTGTCTGCAACGATAAAGTTTTGTTCCTGCCGGGATTACTTTTATTATATGTAATTGCGAAATAAGTTTTCCAACCTCTTGTAATATTTGAAAGGCTTTAGGTTGACTACTATCTCCTGACGAAAAAAGATAGCGGGATTTGTGTTTAATAATTTCTTTGAAATAATTCCACTGAAATTCTAAATCATCTTTAATATTGTCATAATATAAGTCTGGTTGAGCCCAGGCAATATCTTCAATTGAGTTAACGACATCTTCGATAACTTCAAAAGGTTCAGCATTTAACTCTATGTGTTCTTGAATGAGTTCGTCAGGAGTATAAATTTCTCCAAGATAACCTCCCTCTCTTGAATTGTAACTCATAAAATTGGCTGCATCTTCGTAAAAATTTGAAATGCCATCCATAATAAATTCCATCAAACTTTCAAGCGGGACAACCTTTAATTCTTTACCACAATAATCGCAATAACCGTCTTGGTAGTTTTGTTTAATGTATCGATTGATACTTTTGTCGTCAAAATGTTTGATACAAATATTCTTATCTGGAATACTGTTCAAATTTCTACTTTCCAATTCAAGCCATCTTTGTTTTACTCCTCCCATATATAATTTGCCGTTCTTTGTTAAAAGACAAATTTAATGAATTTTAAAAGGTGCTTTTAACCTTTTTAATCTAAGACCAAAATTAATAAAACGACGTTCTTTTGCTTCTTTTCTTTGGTCGCTGTGTGGAAAGAAAAGAAGTCTTTTAAACACAAAAAATGGGATACCGAATATCCCACCAAAGAATGTCGCAACCTGTTTGGTAAAATGTAAGGAAAGGAATGTGCGGAGCGGTGCATTTTGACAAAGTGGTTGCACCTATTCAAACCGCAAAAATGCGTTTCCGACCGTAGGCGAGGAATTGCATTTTTGCCCGCCGCCCTGATAGCTATCGGGGTTGGTCAGGCGATTTTTAGGGGTTGGCTTTGGAAGTTTTTCAGATTAAGGAAAAAACCTCTGTTTTCGGTCATTCCAAAGCGGAACATATTCCACAATAAAGAACAACCCATTTGAGCCAGTGTTGTATTGATATACAAATCCTGTTTTTCCAATGCTTCTGCCAAACTGCAACTTGGCGTATTGTCTGTTTGTTCGGACTGTTTCAGCAGTTCGCCAAATTCATCCGTAACCATTGGCAGGCTTGCCACCGTTTCGTACTTTTCGGAGTCGGGTTGTTTGATTGTTCCGATAGTAGATAGTATTACTTGCCCTGTATCTCTGCTATTTCCGAAATCAATCCAATATTTGGCTTCGTCTCGATGGTTTCTGCGTATATTCATCGTCTTTAACATTTCTGTAACATCAAACCGTGTCTGTACATTATCCACACAAGTAATGTAAATTGTTGCTTTCGTATTTTCAGGCAAACCTCCTAAGTCGTTTCTTTCAAATTTTTTGGTTTCTGCTTTCCAATTTGTTCCCATAAAACGATTGACACGGTTTATAAGTGCTACGGACTTATACATACCTGTTTCACTCGGTGCAAAACGCTGTCTTCCCAAATTGGCTTCCGTAATAATATCATCGTCCCACAAACGCACCTGCAAGCCTGCGTGTCCCAATTCTGTTAAACTGTGGCTCATTTCCATTAGGGCGGTCAATACCTTTGATCCTGTACCACCTGCTCCGATAAGATTCACCTCAATCGGATTGGTGGGGCTTATCAGGTAATTATCCGTAAAATGTACTTTCATTTTCTCTGTATTCATCACAATAGATTTTTAAGGGTTTTGTTATTCGTTTTTAAAACTTTCTTCGGAAAGGGTTTATCCGTCCCGATAAGGTCTTTCCATACTTCCACGCAATCACCTTTTATCGGATTATGATTACCTAATAAATGACTGAAATAGGAATTAAAAAAATAGTATTCCCAAGCCTGTACAAATTCTTCAACCGATGCAGATTTTTTAATTTCAACGCTTACCGTTCCCATACAGACTTTTCCGTCATCGTAGATGTTGAAAAATGGGGTGTAATGCAGTTTGGTGTTCTCAGTTGGTCTTCTATCGCTCGCAAGGGCATAAACGCTCAGACTATTTTTGCTCGCTTTCCAAACCATTGATGGCACATAGGCTTTACCGTTGGGTATTTGCAGTCCATCTACAAAAAATAATTGTCTTTGCTGTGCTTTAGTGTACCATATAACCGTGCCTTTTTCCTCGCTCGGATTGAGGTGCAGAATATTGGTAGGCAAAATTCCGTTCGGCTTTAAAAAGGCTCTGTCCCTGTCTTTTTCGGTACGTAGTGCCTTTGCCAATACGTTGGCTTCTCTTACGGTTAAAGGGTGGGCATTGATGGGATTTCCATTTTTATCCATATCAAAATGCTCCACATATACATCGGCTGTCCGTCCTTTGGTTTCATAGAATACCAAAGCCGATTTGGGATGGTACAATGTTCCGAAGTCCTGTGTTATATCGTTTATCGTTTCCATATTCTTGCATTTAACATTGGTTCAAAATATCGCTTAGGCTATGCAATAGTTGAAATAACCTGTTTTCAAAACAAAGATTGTTGACGGTTATATCCCTGCCGTCAAACTGTTTCAGTATAGTGGGTTCTTCCATCTGTCCGTATTCCTGCAATTCGTTATTTACGGATTCTATCAAGGTTTCATTGAGCCAACCTTTGTGGTCTGCGTAAAAGGAGATATACTTTTCCATTCCGATAATGTTGTCTATATCTTCTTCAGATGCTTCTCCGTTGGGTTTTGCATTACGGGAAACAGTGGCATCGGGATAGGTCTGATAGAGAGCAAAGGCTTCTTTTGCTACTGTTAAACATTCCCTGTCAAACTCATTCCTTACTTTGAACTTTTCAATACGCTGTTCAAATACGGTCAGATTGGTACGGTTATAAATCCGTTGTTCGATATAATCCCCGATAAATTCGGATTCTTTTATCTCTGATAAATAAACTTCGGATTCTTCCGTATAGTCGTCCTGTTCAACCCAATCGTTCATCATTTCGTACATCCAATAGAGGTAACTCGCTTCCTGTCTGTAATACGGAATATCGGCTATATGGTACAGATAAGCACAAACGGACAATAATAAATGAGCGTTTGCTTTTCTCTTTTTATCGTGCATAAGACGGTACAATGGCGAAACAGGAATATAGAACAGTGTTGCACCTGTATTGTAGCGTTCTTCACTTACAAAATAGGTTTTCTTACTGTCCTGTACCAAACGGATTTCTTCCCAATCCAAAACTTTACTCTTTAACTTTTCCTCTATATCGGACATCGCCAATGCCATATTATAGGGGTAGGCAAATTGTTTGGTCTGTGCAGGTTCAATATTGTAATGTTCTGTCAATTTGGAAAGGGACTGAAAAAAATCCCTTTCCATTTTATCCAATTTTCTGCAAGCCTGTACGGTTTTCGTTTCTTTCAGTTTAGGCAGAAACGTACTTTTTAGAAAACCATTGGCAACATCCCTATTGGAACCGAACTGCGTTTGTCTTTCTGTACTTCGTTCGCATCCTTTGGCTTTTGCATCCAACCTGCGAACTCGTTTAACTGGCGGTGCAATTGTCGTTGCCTCTTCTGTTCGGGTATTGTGATAGTTCCTGATAGGATATGTTTTTGCATAGTTCATCGCTTTTTAATTTTGGTTTAACCTTTCGTACCCATTACGCTCTCAAATCTGTACTCTACTGCATCATCTTTTATTTGCGGCGCAGATGCTTTGGCAGTCGTGAGAATGGGGTACATATTGGCGTAATAATTCATTACCGCTTCCACGCTCCAACGTGGCTCTGGGTCGGTCAGTCTGATGTCCTGTCCTTTTTCTTTGAGTATAAAAACTCTATCTAATTTCGTTGCTAATAACATAATGCTCATTTTTAATGGTTAATACTCGTTTTCATCTTCGTCCTCGTCTGCTATGTCTGTCGGACAATCGGCAATAGCTACTTCCGTTTGTGGCGGTTCGGGTGCTGTTTCTTCCGTTGCTCCGAAAAGGCTCGGTGTTGCGAACTTGTCGGACAATGATGTTTTGCGTTTGCGTAACTCGTCCGCTTTTTCAGGGTAGTCCGTAATATCGGGTACTTTCATCCACGCTTCACGGTGTTTGCCCTCTTTCTCCAACTCGTCCACCTTGTCCATAGCCTGTTTGAATTTCTTATCTTTGGTTTCCTGCTCTTTTTTCTCTTTCTCGGTTTTGGCTTTCTCAATTGCCGATTGTGCTTTGGCTTCATCCAATTGCTTTTGGAATTTCTCCATATCCACCATTAAACCCGATACCTTTTGTACAGGTGTGCTTATCTGCTGAAAAAATCCTTCGTCAAACTCCTGTGCCGAAGCATTAAATGTCAATGGCGGAATAAGGTTTTTGGCACTATCTCCGCATTGTTCGTTAAGAAGTAGAATAGATACAATTAGGTTATTTTTTGCTCCTTTGGTTATCGTCAGTTGTAGATTTCCTGTAAAATCCAACTGCTGTATTTGATTGAAAAAATTTGTGTTCATCATTCTAAAATTTTAATTGTTATTACGTTTTTCTTTGATTGCTTTTAGTTTCTCGTGCATATCCTGCCAATAGGCTTTTTGTCTTTTATCGAACTCCGAAAAACTTTTGTCTTCGTGCTTGTATTCCTTGTAATCTGCTGATATTTGAATGGCTTCGTCAAGATTTTGTATTTCAATGGAATAACCGTTTAAATCTGTTATTTTCATAAGACTGCCAATTTTCGGGATAATAGTATTTCCAAAATTTCGCAATCGCTTTCGTATTCTTCATTTTCAAAATAATAACGGTCTGTTTGTTCGTCATAACGGTACTGCTCCAAGTCTTCATCACTTAGACAAACATCATCCAAAATACCGTTTGAATAGGTGGCTTTACCATATATTTGGTTGCCCACTTCTGCATACTCCTGTACAAAATCTACCTTGTAGTGTTCTGCTATCTTTTGCACTACTTCAATGTTAGGCGACCATTTTGTTTCATATTGAAATATGCCTATAACATCATCATCTTGATAAATATCAAAAAACCAATCTCCTTTAGTGTCGTCTGAAAATTCGGGTAACTGTCCGCAATTTTCTTGCTGTTGCTTTTCAATCATTGTTTTGAATAGCTGTTGTATCTGTTCGATTGCTTCGGGTTCTCCCTCGAAAACAACTGTGTTACTGCACCAATTTGCCATAATATTTGGTTTTAATAGGCTACCACCAATTAAGGCGGTAGCCTGTTGGTTATTTAATTAAGGTTTAGTATTTCCGCTCCGTCCATTGCAAAAGCGGTACACAAGTCAAATGCCTTTTGTGATTTCATCTGTGCCGTTCCGCCCAATACAATACTCTGTAGTTTGGCTTCGTCATTCTTGTAATTTCGCACATTCTGATAGTATCCTGTGACGGCATTGTACGCTCCGAACAAAGTGCCTTTTGTTGTGTCCATTTGCTGTGTGTCACTCATCATAGCATAACCAAAAGCGTCATCTACTACATTTTTGAACATAGTGGAAACCTCATCTTCTGCACCTTTTTTCAGTAGGTCAAGTGTTTCCTTGTTCGGGCAGAGTGCCATTTGAATGAGTTTTCTTACCTCTCGGTCGGTTACTTTTACCTTTGTCCACTCGTTGAAAATTCCCTCTAACTGCGTACTTAGTGTGTTTGCCAATCCCATAATCCTGTGAGCATTTTCGATACGCTGTTTTGCTCCCGATGTGTGTTTGATACGGACTACATTTGTCATATTCCGTAATGAAGCGTTAAGGGTATTTTGGCAGACGATACGGATAGGCGTAAACGCTGCGGTAATACTTCCGCTACCATCGTGCGAAGTGGTTAGGAAAATGTATTTTTCCGTAACATCATCGCCATTGCCTACACGGATATAGTCGGGCAATTTAGCTGTGATAAAAATGCGTTCACCTTTGCCCAATGCTCCTGCGGTTTCATAGAGAATACCCTCGCCACCACCTACGATAGCATCAAAGAAATTAAAGGCTTCACGGTTCTGTACGATGTGGTAATCCTTACCGACTACACCCAAAACTTCGTTGTTATCGGTGCGAATGTTGGCAAAGTAGTTAGGCACTTCCAATTCGTTACTGCCTATCTCGATACCCTGTGCGGTTTCGATAATGCCCGAACCTTTGGTAAATAGTGGGGATTTTACGACTTCATAGTCTAACCCTGCGTGCTTGATAGCTTCCGCACTTGTCGGGTATTGTTCCACGATTTGCCCCAAACCGTGCCACGCTTTTTGCTGTACTGTAAAGAAACTGTACTTTCCTGTTTTCTCGTTGAAATTGATGTTGTGTGCCATAATGCTAAAAATTTGACGTTAAAAAATGATTGAATACTCGTTGTTAAAATGGGAGGTCGTCGTCCGTTCCCTGTGCTGTAAATCCGTTGATGTCGGTTTGTTCAGTAGCCTGTACGGTTTCGGCTCTCCTGCTACCTCCGTGCAGTTTGATATTCGAGGTATGGAAGTTTAAACCTGCTTTTGGCTCTCCGTCCTTGCCTGTCCACGCTCGTGTACTTACTCGCCCTGTGAGTTCTACCAAAGTGCCTTTGGTCAGTAGCGTTGCCACCTTTGCAGAAATCCAATAGGCACAATCGAAGTAGGTCGTTTGCTCTACTCGTTCGCCCTGCTTGTTGCGATAGTTGTCGTTCGTAGCGATTGAAAAATTCACTACCTGTCTTTCGTCTTTTAGTGTGTGGACTTCTGCGTTTCTTGTTAGTCTTCCGATGATGTTCATATTCTTTGATTTTTAGAAATTGATTTTTGATTTAATTTTTTTTGATTTATTCGGTAATGAGAGGAGGTGCTGTTTCGTTTCATTACCATTTTCAATGCTTTTAATTTTCATACCTGACATTTTTTTTATTCGTCCAAAGAGCCGGAGTATGCTATGTTTCGTTTCACGAGCATTAAAGGTTCGTGTTTAGTCGACACAAGGTTTTGAAAAACAAATACTACCCAACGGGTGGAGATTTTTTTTCAAACTTGCTTGACCTTTTGGCGGCGTTAAGAACACGGAAATACCTTTGCTCTTGAAATGGAACAAAAAAGCATACGGCACTTTGGATAAAAACTATTGTGGAAGTGGAAAAAATGGCATTGCAAAATGGTTTATAGTGGATTGAAATAACACTTCCATTTAGCTGAATGGATAAATGCTTTTTTAATATGGTGGCTTGTATGAGCCACCATAACAGGTATTTGAAAAGTGTGGTAAAAGGGAGTAGCGGGACGGCATTTTTCAAATTTCTGTTTCGGAAGTAGCACGAAGCTCTTTTACAGTATTGGGAGTTGCGAGGGGAATGTAAATGTGCTTTGGCTATCCAAGAGTAAGTAGATTACATGGTCTATATAATGCCTAATAAGTTTGGCTACATAAAAAAACAGACAAAAGAGAAATTAATCAATACATAGTTTAGCCAAATACTACCTTTCAAGGCCAAACACTTCATTATTTATGTGATACCGATCTTTCGAAGCTAATTTTCAGGTTTAGTAATGATTAGACTGCATATGCTATGAGGGAGAAATCACATAATATGAAAATTACACCAGAAAAGATAGTGAAAATGTTAAAACATGAACACATTGACTTGAGTGTAGAAGAGGCTATGAAAGTGTTAGCATTTTTAAAAAAAATTGCAAGGATAACCGTAAGTAAATATTTGGAAATAAATGATTATTGATAGAACGGAGACAGCAGATTTATATATTCGTGTCAGTACTGATGAACAAGCGGATAAGGGGTATTCACAACGTAGCCAAGAGGAGATGTTAAGGAAATACTGTGACAATCACTGTATCGAAGTAAGGAACGTAATATTTGAAGATCATTCGGCCAAATCGTTCAACAGACCTGAGTGGAAAAAATTGCTTTCTACTCTGAAAAAGCATGTACATAAATCAGACCTTGTCCTATTTACTAAATGGGACCGGTTCAGCAGAAATGCGGGCGACGCCTACCAAATGATAAATACACTCCGTGATTTGGGGGTAGAACCACAAGCAATAGAACAACCTTTAGATCTATCAATTCCCGAAAATAAGATGATGTTGGCTTTTTATCTTGCGGCTCCAGAGGTGGAAAACGACCGTCGTGCTCTCAACGTATTTTTTGGTATGAGGAGAGCCAAGAAAGAAGGCCGTTATATGGGACTTGCTCCAGTTGGATATAAAAATAAAATTGATGGACTTGGAAACAAGTACATCGAACCAAAAGAACCAGATTCTACCATATTGCTTTGGGTATTTGAAGAGCTCTCTAAAGGTGTTTTCAATACGGAACAAGTTTGGAAAAAGGCGAAAGAGAAAGGGTTAAAATGCAGTAAAAATGCTTTTTGGCAGTTAATCCGTAACCCGTTATATTGTGGGAAGATATTTCTGCCAAAATATAAAGATGAAGAAAGTCGCTTTGTGCCTGGGCAGCACCAGCCGATTATCTCGGAAGAACTTTTTGAGAATGTACAGGAAATATTAGATGGAAGAGGAAGAAAGTATCGCTCCAAAATTCAGACCCAAGAGGATTTCTTATTAAGAGGGTTTCTTATCTGTCCGATATGCAGAAACCTACTTACAGCAAGTAAATCAAAGGGAAGAACAAAACACTATAGCTACTACCACTGTCGAAAAGGTTGTACTTACCGTATCAGTGTGGAGAAATTAAACTTGGCATTCGAAAAAGAATTAGGAAAGTTTGTGCCTAAAGAAGAAGTTCTATCTATATACCGAGATATAATTGCTGAGACCTATTACGAACTCACGCATAGTTTACAGATTACCAAGAGACAGCTTTCCTTCCAACTTAAAGACTACGACGGCAGGTTATCCCATATCCGTAATTTATTGGCAACACAAAAAATTGACCCTTTAGATTATCTTGAAATTAAGGCCCAATATAATGCTGCTCTCAATGAGTTAAAAGAGAGGCTGGAGACTCTTTGTAACGGAACTCCGTCTATAGAGAACTTATTGAAAAAAGATATAAAGATGTTAATGACGTTGGATAGCGTATTTGAAAAAGGGGAAATTGAAGATAAACGATCTCTGGTTCAAATTCTATACCCGGAAAAGCTTTTATTTTATGGAACGTTGATTCAGAATACAAAGTCAAACGATGCGCTAAAAGCTCTTTATTACTACAAAGCTGATTAAGCCCTAACATGTCAGAGACGAATGTCGATAAAACACCCGTTATGTATGGTGTTTCATTATTTGTTTGTTACTCCGATTCTTACACTTCCCGTTAAATTGAGGTTTAAAGTTAAATAGGCTCTTAGACCAAATTAAATCATTAAATTAGTGCCAACAAAAGCCAAATGACGCCAACGACAGACAAAGTGGTCGAAGCTCAATGTTCTACAGGCTTTTCTTACATTAAAATTTGATGAGAGGTATGAGATATTTAGCAGATTTATACATTCGGGTAAGTACGGATGAACAGGCAGACAAAGGGTATTCTCAACGGAATCAAGAAGAGATGCTGCGGAAATATTGCATTTCCCATCAAATTGAGATTCGTAATGTAATCTATGAAGACCATTCAGCCAAGTCTTTTAATCGTCCAAGATGGAAGGAATTACTCCAAAGTTTAAAAAAGCGTAAGAATAACGTTAATCTAATTCTATTTACAAAATGGGATCGTTTCAGTCGGAATGCTGGCGATGCTTATCAAATGATAAACATATTGAGGAAACATGGTGCAGAACCGCAGGCTATAGAACAACCTTTAGATCTTTCCATTCCGGAAAATAAAATGATGCTGGCGTTTTATCTGGCTGCACCAGAAGTTGAAAATGATCGTAGGGCATTGAACGTATTCTATGGGATGCGACGGGCAAAGAAAGAAGGTCGCTATATGGGGCTGGCACCTGTTGCATACGTAAACAAAACAGAAGAAAACGGAAAAAAATATATTGTACCCAAAGAACCTGATGCTGCAATCTTGCGGTGGAGCTTTGAAGAGATAGCAAATGGAATCTATAATACTGAACAGATCTGGAAGCAGGCTAAAGCAAAAGGTTTAAAATGTAGTAAGAACGCATTTTGGCAGGTTATTAGAAATCCGCTTTATTGTGGCAAGATTTTCATTCCCCAATTTAAAGATGAGGAAAGTCGTTTTGTTCAAGGGCAGCACGAAGCAATAATTTCAGAATCACTTTATTATGAAGTGCAAGATGTTCTTGACGGTAGGGGCAGAAATTACCGCCCGAAAGTTAAAACCCTCGATGAATTTCCTATGAGAGGCTTTTTGATCTGTCCGGATTGTGAAAAATTACTCACAGGAAGTAAATCTAAAGGTCGAAATCGATATTACGCTTATTACCATTGCGTAGGCGGCTGTAAGCATCGGGTAAATGCAGAAAAGATCAATGATGTAATCAAGGACGACTTGTTGAAATTCATACCCAGAATAGAAAACAAGGAATTTTATCAGGAAGCAATTTGTAAAGAGTATCTGGAGCAGACAAACCAAATGCAGTTAGAGCAAAAAGAAATCCTTATTCAGATTAAAGACTTCGAAGATAGGCTTTCGCATATGAGGGATCTTTTGGCCACACGACAGATTGATGCGGAAGACTATCGTGAAATCAAATCACAGTATAGTATGAAAATTGCTGCATTTGAATCTCAATTGACGGCGCTTAACAACGATGTGGGTAATGTACAGAACCTAATAGAACAAGGGATATCAAAGATCATGGAAATCAGCCATAACCTTGAAAACGGAAGTTTAATGGAGGTTAGAAATGATATTGGTTCGATTTACCCTGAAAAAATACAATTTGAAAATAACGGAGTTCGAACCGCTAGGCGGAACGATTTCATTCAATATATCAACTTGATTAACAAAAAGTTAGGAGCAAAAAAAAACGGGACAAAAGTAGGTTTTTCTACTTTGTCCCGTCAAGTCGGGGTGGCAGGATTCGAACCTACGACCTCCACATCCCAAATGTGGCGCGATACCGGGCTACGCTACACCCCGAAAAGGTATCACCTTTTGTTTTGCTGGCACAAATATACGGCAATTTTGATTCTTGTCAATAGTTTTTTTTTTTCGCTAAGCTAACCGCTTCATTGATTGCAATATATTTTTTCACGACCTGTGGAAAAGGCAGGAAAGGACTGTGGATAAAAAAGAAAAAAACTATATAGATTAATAAAAATAATCACTACCTTTGCACGCACTTGATAAGAAGAGGGGCAGGAATATTGCAAAAGTATTTTTTTAATTCAAGAAAAAGCTGTAATATTGCATTCCGATTTTTTACAGGAATAAATCGTTAATAATTACTCGAAATCATGGATTTAGTAAAATTTGTAGAAGAACAAGCGGTAACAAAAAATGAAATTCCCGCTTTCAAAGCAGGAGATACTGTTAGTGTACATTATAAAATTCGCGAGGGAAACAAAGAGCGTGTACAGGTGTACCAAGGTGTCGTTATCCAATTAAACAGCGAAGGTACTAACGCTACTTTTACCGTGCGTAAAATCTCTAACGGGATTGGTGTAGAACGTATTTTCCCTGTAAACTCGCCAAACATTCAAAAAATTGAAGTGAACAGTGTAGGTAAAGTACGTCGTGCTAAATTGTTCTACTTACGTGGCCTTACTGGTAAAGCAGCTCGTATTAAAGCAAAACGCGTGTAATTTCAACACAGTAGAGATATTGAGAGCTCCAACCGAAAGGTTGGAGCTTTTTGCTTTTGTATAGTTTTTTATAATTCCAACCCTGAAAAATGAGCAAGACTATCCGATTGGAAAAATTTACGGCCAATGATTTTTTGTATTACTTCCAGTTGGTGAGTGATGCAACGGTTATGGCGATGATTACCGAAAGAGCGCTTCCTCAGGATGAAGCGGAAAGATTGTTTGCCGAAATATTGGCGAATAATACGCTGCATCCGTATTTTGGTAACTTTAAAATTTTAGATGCGCTCTCCGGTGATTTTATCGGATTGGCAAAGCTGGAAATAAGTAGTGTAGAGTGTGAAGAAGCGGAACTTGGCTATGTTGTTCTGCCAGTTTATTGGGGACAAGGGATAGCCAGTAAAGCTGCACAAATATTGGTTGATAGCGCATACAAACAACCTACTTGCCGTAAGTTGTTTGCTATTATTGATCCTCAGAATCTGCCATCTCGAAAAATCTTGCTGAAGAATGGTTTTGTGTCGAAGGAATTTAAAGACTTCGATGGTTTGTCAGGAGAAGTCCTTGAGCTGATTTTCTAAATCTTACCTCTTTTCCCAGACCTCAAATGTAAAGTCATAAGCATGCTTTTCGTCTTTACTATGATACTCCTGTTGTTTTAGCTCCCATTGGTCAGTTGGAAGTTCAGGGAAGTAAGCATCGCCATCTATCGTGGTATGCACCCGCGTAAGTAACACCTTATGTGCTAAGGGTAAAGTCTGTTCGTATATATTTGCTCCACCGATAATATAAATCTCACGTTCGTCCCTGCAATAGAGCATAACCTCTTGAATGGAATTGGCAACATCCACATCGTCGACAAGCCAATTCTGGTCGCGCGTAATGACGATATTGCGACGTTCCGGCAAGGGCTTTCCAATGGATTCGAAGGTTTTGCGCCCCATAACCACGGAATGCCCCATGGTGTTGCGTTTGAAGTATTTGAAATCATCGGGCAGGTGCCAAAGCATCTTATTGTCTTTCCCAATAGCATTATTTTCAGCAGCTGCTACAATTAAGGTTATTTTTAAATTATTCATTTTTATGAGATGTCAGACATTAGATATTAGACACAGTTTGTGCTATATGGCTTATCTCTGATATTTACTAACTTTTTTCTTCTTTGCTCTTGATTCTTTCTTCTTTTTTTTACCCCTAAATCTTAAACTGCTACCGGAGCTTTAATATGTGGATGGGACTCATAGTTGGCCAATTCAAAATCCTCGAATTTGAAATCAAAAAGATCTTTCACTTCTGGATTGATTTTCATCTGTGGAAGCGGTTTCGGTGTGCGGCTCAATTGTAATTCGGTCTGCTCAAAATGGTTACTATAGATGTGTGCATCGCCGAAAGTATGTACAAATTCTGCAGCTTCCATATCACATACCTGAGCGACCATCATAGTCAATAAAGCGTATGATGCAATATTAAAAGGCACGCCTAAGAAAATGTCGGCACTGCGTTGGTAAAGTTGGCAAGAGAGTTGAGGTTTTAGAATACCTTTCTCGGGTTGCGCTGGAGCGACATAGAACTGAAAGAAGGCATGGCAAGGCGGTAAAGCCATGTGCTCTATTTCAGCCACGTTCCATGCCGATACAATGATGCGTCTGGAATCGGGTGATTTTTTCAGTTGATGGATGACCTGTGTAATCTGGTCGATGTGTCGTCCGTCCGGTGTAGGCCAGGAGCGCCATTGAGAGCCGTATACAGGGCCAAGATTGCCATTTTCGTCAGCCCATTCGTCCCAGATGCTCACGCCGTTGTCTTTTAGGTATTTGATGTTGGTTTCGCCTTTTAGAAACCATATAAGTTCGTGAACGATGGATTTGAGGTGCAATTTCTTGGTCGTTATTACCGGAAATCCTTCTTTAAGATTGAAACGCATCTGATAACCAAAAACACTGCGTGTGCCTGTGCCTGTACGGTCTGTTTTGTCCACTCCGTTTTCGTATACGTGTTTCAGTAAATCTAAATATTGTTTCATGTGAAAGTTCGAATTGTATGGATACGAAGATACTTGTTTTTATATCATGGACATATCACAATTTTTCAACAACTGACATTTTGCTTCTTTTTATGTATTTTTGCAAAATTGTTATGAACAAAAAAGTTGCTTTTTATACATTAGGATGTAAGCTGAATTATTCAGAGACTTCTTCCATTGGTCGGATTTTTAAAGATGCAGGCTATGAAACGACTCCGTTTAATAGTCAAGCGGATGTATATGTGATTAATACCTGCTCGGTAACGGACCATGCAGATAAAAAATGCCGTAAAGTAGTGAAGGAGGCTTTGAAGCATTCCCCGAATGCTTATATAACCATTGTGGGGTGCTACGCTCAATTAAAACCCCAGGAGATTTCTGAAATCCCAGGTGTGGATATGGTATTGGGGGCAGCGGAAAAGTTCAATATCATTGAACATATTAACGACTTGACGAAGCGAGAAAAAGCTATTGTTCATAATGCACCGATTGATGAAACCCACCAGTTCGTATCTGCTTATTCTATAGGAGATCGTACACGTACTTTCCTCAAGGTACAGGATGGTTGTGACTATTCGTGTACTTTCTGTACTATTCCATTAGCACGAGGGGCAAGTCGTTCCGGAAATATTGAAAATATCGTCCGTCAAGCAGAAGAAATAGCAGCTTCGGGTGTGAAAGAAATTGTGCTTACCGGTGTGAATATCGGAGACTTCGGTATTCGTGATGGTAAGCGTCAAGACAAGTTTTTGGATTTGGTGAAGGCTTTAGATGAGGTAGAGGGGATTGACCGTATACGGATTTCTTCCATTGAACCTAATCTACTGGCGAATGAGATTATTGAATTTGTTGCCACGTCCAAACGTTTTGTGCCACATTTTCACATGCCTTTGCAATCTGGAAGTAATAAGGTGTTGGCTAAAATGCGCCGTAGATATAAACGCGAATTGTATGCAGAGCGTGTAGCTAAAATTAAAAGCTTGATGCCAGACTGTTGTATCGGGGTTGATGTGATTGTAGGTTTCCCAGGTGAAACACGTGAAGACTTCTTGGATACATATAATTTCTTAAATGATCTGGATATTTCTTATCTGCACGTTTTTACTTATTCTGAGCGTGAAAATACCATTGCTGCACAAATGGAGGGAGCTGTTCCAGGGGTACAACGCAGCGACAGGAGCAAGATGTTGCATATCCTTTCGGAGAAAAAACGTCGTGCATTTTACGAAAAGCAATTAGGAAAAGTAGGTGAGGTGTTATTTGAAGGCGATGTGAAGGATGGATATATGCATGGTTTTTCCAAAAACTATGTAAAGGTGAGAACACTTTACGATCCATTATTGGTGAACGAAATTGTGCCGGTGAAATTCTGCGCTATCACAGACCAATGTGAGGTGGAGGTGGAAGAACTACCAGAAGTGTTGGTGCATTAGCGTTCGTTATTATCCTTACATAAGGTTAATATTTTCTTCTTTTTAAGGTCACTATTGAATAACATTAAGATAATGTTTCGTTAGTGATGCCTTAATATCTTGCCAATAGATTTGTGCATCAAATTAAACAGATCTATATGGTATCAATGTACAAATCTAATCAGGTATTTAATTTACTGCTATTAAGCTTGCTTTTGCTTTTTACGGTGACTAATGTCATGGGGCAGGGAACGCAGGCTTCTATTGCAGGAATCGTGAAAGATGAAAAGAACCTTGCTGTTGGTAATGCGACGGTGCAGGTCAGGAATGAATCAACAGGCTTCACAGCTAGTTCACTTACGAACGATCGAGGAAATTTTGATTTCAAACAATTGCCTCTAGGTGGTCCGTATACCGTTACTGTCAATCACTTGACTTCGGGTGAGGGGGCGATTACGGGCGTGTATCTGAACCAGGGTGACGTGGCGCGTGTTGAGGTCGATTTAATATCCAGTGCGCGGGCATTGGATGCTATTGAAGTCAATGCTTCAGGCTTAGCCAATACCAAAGATTACTTGGGGGCAGCAACGGCATTTTCTTCACGAACCATCCGTTCACTGCCTGTGAACGGTCGTAACTTTACTTCTTTAACTGATCTTTCTCCATTGGCACGAGGTGGAAGTATTTCGGGACAATTGGGGTCGTCAACCAATTTTACGATTGACGGAATGAACGCGAAAAACCCAACCTCGGCCGGAGCAACGACAAGCAGAAGTGGAGCGCCATACTCCGTTTCTATGGAAGCGGTACGGGAGTTCAAAGTCGTAACAAACCAATACGATGTCACGTTCGGTAGGAGTGGTGGAGGTACTATCAGTGCGGCTACCAAATCGGGAACAAACACGTTGACAGGTTCCGCCTTTGTCTATGGCCGTGCCGACTGGTTGACCAGCAATTATGATATACGCGGAAATCGTCGTATTGGAGACTACTCCACTTATCAGTTTGGATTCTCTCTGGGTGGGCCTATCATTAAAGATAAATTACATTTTTTCGCTGTATGGGACAGACAACAGGATAATCGCTCATTACTGATTGCTGATATTCGTGAAGGAGCCAATGAGAATTTATATCGTATTAATCAGTCTAGCTTGAATCGTTATCTAGATATAGCAACCAGTAAGTATGGTGTAGCAAATCGTCAGCAGGTGGGAGCTATTGATAAGAAAAGAACTTCAGATGCCGGTTTTTTACGTTTGGATTGGCAGATCAATTCTAAAAACTTGTTGACTTTGCGGAATAACCTCACCTATGACTACAATCCTATGGGATTGGGCGACAATACCAGTATCAATATTCTGGAGTCTTATGGTAATGACAAAAACTTTGACAACAGCTTGTTGGCTACTTTGCGTACGGACATTTCGCCAAGGATTACCAACGAACTGAAAGTACAGCATCTTTATGTTTACCAAAACAGTACGCAGGGTGACCAAATTGGTAAGAACTATATCCCAAGAGCTATTGTGGAAAATATTGTCTCTGATATTAATGGAACGAACTTGGCAACGAATATTCAATTGGGTGGACATCGTTTTGCACAGGAAAGCTTCAAAAATAATGTATTTCATTTGACCAATAACTTGTATTACGACACAGATTGGGCAAAATATACTTTTGGAGCAGATTTGATGACCACGACTTCAAAATCTATCTACGGCTCGGAGGTCAACGGTCGTTTTCATATTCGTGATGGCGGTGGAGCGGATGCTTTGACCAACTTTGAGAACCAAGTAGCCTATCGTTACTATCGTGAGGTTCCTTTAAAAGATGATGTTTCTGTTAGAGGGACGATTATGAATTTGGGATTGTACGGTCAGATGCAAAAAGAGCTTTCTGCAGGACTGGAAATGACTGCCGGTGTAAGAATGGACTATGCTTCCTATCCGAAAGCTGTATTCAATCAATTGGTGTACGATGAATTGGGTATCCGTACGGATAACAAACTGGCTTCTTTTATCTTGCAACCGCGTGTGCAGTTTAGCTGGGATATCAATGAGAATAAAACAGATTACTTGCGCTTGGGAGCAGGAATATTTGCCTCAGATATCAATAATTATATGATTATCAATAACCTGACTTTTGATGGTAGCAACTTTGCGACTGTAGATGTTCGCGGAGCAGATGTGCCTACACCTGATTTCTTGGCATATCGTCAGAATATCAATGCAATACCTTCCTTGTCACAACACCAATTACCAACAATCAATTATACGGGCGAGGATGCGAAAGTGCCAACGGTTTATAAGGCAAATTTGTCCTATACGCGGTTCATCACTGAAAAGTTCAAAATGAGCTTGACTGGTTACATGACTTTGGGTAGGAATAACTATACCTACGTGGAGCGTAACTTAGTGGATGATTCTTTCTTCAGGTTGGCAAATGAAGGGAATAGAGGGGTGTTTGTACCAGTAGCAAGTATTCCTGCCAACGGACAGCCTGATTGGAAAGACGGTAGAAAATCTGATAAGCTTGGCCGTGTATTGGAGTTGACCAGTATGGGTAAGATTAATCAATATGCTGTTGTTGTGGATGGGGCATATAACTATCATAAAGATGGTTGGATCAATGTGAGCTATACGTGGAACGATGCTAAAGACAATACCTCGTTCAACGGTAACGTAGCGAATACGGCAACATTGGTGCAGCCGGTTGTCGATGATCCACGTAATCTTGGTAGAATCACCTATTCGGACAATCAGTTCAGACATAAGGTGGTGGTATACGGTACGCTGCCAACTTTCTATGGGGTAAATGTTGGTGTACGTTATACAGGGCTTGGTGGTACACGTTACAGTTTGCGTTCTGGTGGAAACACTAATGGTGACTTTGTGACATCAGACAATGATCTGGCGTATATTTTTGATTATACATCGTCCAGTACACCAGAGGCTATCCGCAACGGGTTGCAGGCGATTTTAGATAATCCAGAGGCGAGCAAAAGTATGAAAGACTTTATTACGTCATATGCAGGTGGTTTTGCAGAGCGCAACGGTGGTATCAATGGTTATTTTGGTACAATAGATTTGCGTGTAAGCAAAAACTTTAGATTCTATAAAACACATGGCGTAGAGCTTTCGGCAGAAATTTTCAACTTCGCCAATATGTTGAATAAAGAATGGGGTGTTAATAAATCTTTGGGTAGTCAAGCATTGTACCGTGTGACAGGGTTTGACCAAAGTCAACAGCAGTTTAATTATTCGGTGAATAGCATTGGGTTGGCTTCGCCATCGGGTAATCCATGGCAATTGCAATTTGGTGTTCGCTATAGTTTCTAAAATTAGAACGATCGAAAATAGGGCTGTCCGAAAGATAGAGTGATTGGCCACAAGATGCAATCTTGTGTGGCAGTTTGATAGACATCCGAAGTTTCGAAAAACTTCGGATGTCTTTTTTATTTTCTTTTATACGTATTGATGAGAATAATGACTATCAAAATAAAAATGACGCCACTCCATTGCAAGGGCGAAACATGTTCATGAAGGACAAAATAGGACATCATCACGGCTACGGGAAGCTCAACAGAGCTAAGGATACTTCCTAAGGAGTAACCTGTCTTGGGCATTCCGTAAGCAAATAAAACCGGTGGGATAACTGTTCCAAATAAGGAAAGCACCAAAGCGTAAGGCAAGATACTTTCCCATGTTCCCAACGACAGTAAGGAAACAGGAGTCAACACCAGCATGACCAATATGGAAGCGCCAGTAATCATTAAGGCACTTTTTTTCAGGACCGGATAATCATTGCCGACCCTGCCGTTCAAGATGATAAACAGAGAAAAAGAGGTTGCTGCTGATAAACCGTATAAAATGCCTGTTGTGGATATGGTTTCTGTGCCTCGTTCGATAATTCCTGTAGATAACAAGGTACCGAAAATAACGAATATAGAGCCAATCACTTGCACTTTTGAAGGCGGGCTTTTGAATAGTAGCCATTCCAAAAGTGCTCCAATCCATATGTATTGCATCAGCAGCACAATCGCTATAGAAGCGGGTACAAGTTCTACACATCTATAATAGAGAATGCTGACTGCTCCGGTACTCATTCCACATAGCATAATGAGCCAAAAAGGATGGGTATATTTCTTTTTTGTCAGAGTCTTTTTATTGGTGAGGAAGAAAGCTAACCATAAGAAAGCGGCTCCGAGGAGCACTTGTGTTCCAGTAACTTCCGCTAAGGTAAAGTCCTGTTTATAGGCTTTTTTAACAAAAGTAGAAAGAATACCAAAGCTTGCTGCACCTAGCGTAACGGCGGCGATGCCTTTGATTTTTACAAATGTAGACATGGGCGCAAAAGTAAATAAAAACCAGCAAAATTGGTCAGTCCATTGTCTAAAAGGGGACTTCTTACCCCCTGATATTGTATATCAAGGTGGATTTCTTTAAGTTTGTTATATGGTTCTAATGGTACGGAGATTTACAGGTACATGGCTATGTATAGTGCTGATTATGGTATTGCTTTCCTCGTGTGGAGCGAAGCGTAAAGTAGCACATCGAAACTATCCTGCAAAAGGATCAAGTTCACGCGGAGCTGTGCTGACGGATGCAAGTGATAGTCGCAATAAAGCCCTGTCCGGTTCGAAAATGGAGAACTATGCTAATCTGTTGGGCGTTCCTGTAAAGGAATTACGCAATGCACCGCTTTATAGTTTTATTGATGATTGGATGGGGAGCCCTCATCGATTGGGCGGAATGAGTAAATCTGGTGTTGACTGTTCCGGTTTTGTGGGATTGTTATATAATAGGGTTTATGGGAAAGATCTTCCGCGTACTTCACGCGATATGGGGGATAATGTGAAAAGGAAGTACGAAAACGGACTGCAGGAAGGCGATTTGGTTTTCTTTTCGTTTGGTGGTAAAAACATTGACCATGTTGGGGTCTATTTGCATAATAATAAATTTGTTCATGTTTCGACCAGTAAAGGGGTCATCATATCCGATATCCGGGATAATTGGTATTACAAGTACTTTGTTCGCTGTGGTACGCCTAAAATCTAACATTCAAATTACAATAGCAGTATAAAAGCCCATATAAAAAGTATCCGGTTCGTGGGCAATTCTGTATTTTTGCGCCAAATTATTTATTGTCATGAGCAAAAGGTCAAAAGCAATTTTTCTGGGACTGTGTATCATCGGTTCTTTTTTCATCTATTGTGTTTTTTATTATTCCAATATGATAAAGAACGCTCCTTACCGATATTCGGATTTTGAATATGTTGACCTTCAATATGGTGAACCAGACTCTATGTTGAATACGTATAATTCTGCTACGCAGAAATACCATTTTCTGAATAATCAGGATTCATTGGTAACGACCAAACTCAAATTGACAGATGATGATCTCCTGTATATTCACCGAAAGGCTATGGAAATGGGGTTCTGGAATGTGGATGATGATATGACTACGCCGCGTACTTCACCCGAAGAGGGGAAGAAAGTACCTCGCTTTATATTAGAAATCAAATATAAAGAAAAGTCTAAGCGTGTAACGATTGATACGGATTATCCAGGAAATCCGAAAATGCGCGATGCGGCGATGACCACTGTAGAAACGGTTGTCCAAACCCTTAACAGAGCCTACGCGAGATGATTTAAAAAGGTATATCGGGATGCTATTGGCATCCCGATATACCTTATTTTTCTGTTTACTTAATCTTCCTTATAATTTCCGTAATCAGTGGATAGGTGTTTTCACGTACTTTGTCCAATTCTTCTGCAGATAGCCACTTTGCATCTGTGATATCCTCTTCAGTCTGCGGAACAAGTTTTGGTACTTTATTCACGCCCATTTCATACCAATTGGTCTGTTTGAGAGTGAATTTGCCTCGCATGATATAGGTGTGATACGTTGTGCATAACTTTGGTCCTAAATAATCGATTTCAATTCCGCATTCTTCTTCCACTTCGCGGACCGCCGCCTCTCGCATTTTTTCATTTTCTTCTACTTTTCCTTTTGGAAGATCCCATTTTCCAAGTCTATGGATGAAAAGATAGGCACCTTCGCTATTTTTTACCAGTCCTCCGGCAGCCTTGATGATATTGATTTTTTGTAAAAGTCCTTTAAAGACCCGCTCTATATCAGGATGAATATAGAGGTAAGTTACGTCCTTTGCGACTTTGGTTTTTGAAGCTTGGAAAAGTTTTTCCAGATCAATGTCTTGTAAACCAATTGTTTGTACAGATGTTAATTTCTTGGGGAGAAAATCAGCCAAAATTAGCTGAGATTCGTTCATATAAATTTTATAAATTTGTGCCATGAAAATTATAAATGAGGTTGAACAAAAAGTTGCTGAATCCTTACTGCAAATTAAAGCAATAAAATTGCAACCTAAAAGTCCTTTTACATGGGCATCGGGTTGGAAGTCGCCAATTTATTGTGATAATCGTATTACTTTGTCTCATCCGGCTATCCGTACATACATCCGTCAGCGGTTAGCACAGTTGATTCAGGATGAGTTTGGGGCTGTGGAAATGATATCGGGGGTGGCAACAGCCGGAATACCTCAAGGGGTATTAGTGGCTCAAGATTTGGGATTGCCTTTTACCTATGTGCGCAGTAGCGCAAAAGGCCATGGAAGACAGAATCTAATCGAAGGAGAAGTGGTGAGCGGTCAGCGTGTTGTCGTTGTTGAAGATTTGATTTCCACAGGGAAAAGTAGCTTGCAGGCTGTTGAAGCTTTGCGCGCTGCAGGATGCAACGTTGTTGGACTTGTTTCTATCTTTACTTACGGTTTTGATGCAGCAGTTAATAATTTCGCAGATGCAAAATGCCCATTTTTTAGCTTGTGTAATTATGATGCCCTTATCAGTGTGGCTGTTGCGAATGGCTACGTGTTGGAATCGGATGTAGAATTGCTTGAAAAATGGCGTGTAGACCCAGCGGTCTGGTCTGGAGAATAAATTTTAAAGTAATGACTATCATACAAAATCATACCGATATTCAGAAGCCTATTGCCGAGGTTTATACCTTTTTGGCTGATTTGAATAACCACGAACAATTGATGCCGGATAACATCTATAATTGGTCATCGACAGTGGATGAAGCACGTTTTACCATCAAAAATATGGCAAAACTGGCCTTGAAAATCAGTCAACGAATAGACAATAAAGAAGTGGTCTGTATTCCTGTGGAAGAAGCCCCATTTGAAATTACGCTTCGTTGGACAGTGGAGAAGAAGGATGAAAATCTGACTACAGCGACCTTTATTATCGAGGCGCAATTGAATATGATGATGAAAATGATGGCATCAGGACCTTTGCAAAAATTAGCTGATCATCAGGTGAATGCTTTGAAGCGGATATTGGGTTAAATAGAATAGACTAAAACAAAAGGTCCTTGGCATGAGTCAAGGACCTTTTGTTTTATTGCGGGTGATAATTATGTCACGATTTGACAAAGCCTTCGGTAAGCGGGAAGAGTTTTGTATTTTTACAACAAATTAAATAAGCATTATTTAGATGGAGCTACACTTAAAACGCCCTTTGGCTTTTTTCGATTTGGAGACAACGGGGGTTAATATTTCTGTTGACCGTATCGTGGAGATATCGATTTTGAAGATTTTGCCTGATGGCAAAGAAAAGGTGCTGACGATGCGCATTAACCCAGAAATACCAATCCCGGCAGAATCTTCTATGTTCCATGGTGTTTACGATGAAGATGTCAAAGACATGCCTACTTTTAAGGAGAGTGCACGAGAAATTGCTGACTTCCTTGCAGATGCTGATTTAGCGGGCTATAATTCTAATAAATTTGATGTTCCTATGTTGATGGAGGAGTTTTTGCGTGCAGGTGTTGATTTCTCATTGAAGGGACGGTCATTTGTGGATGTACAGAATATTTTTCACCAGATGGAACAGCGGACATTAAAAGCTGCGTATAAATTTTATTGTGAAGCTGACTTGACCAATGCGCATACAGCAGAGGCTGACGTTCGTGCTACGTATGAAGTGTTGAAAGCACAGTTGAGCAAATATGAAAATGTGCAATTTGAAGATAAACACGGTAATGTATCCATTCCGGTTGTCAATGATGTGGATGCGTTGCATGAGTTTACCAACCTGAGTAAACCAGTTGATTTTGCAGGTCGATTGGTCTATGATGCAGATGGTGATCCAGTTATTAATTTTGGTAAGCACAAAGGGCGGAAGGTGACGGAAGTATTCGATGTGGAACCCAGCTATTATGCGTGGATGCAAAACGGAGACTTTCCATTATATACTAAAAAAGTATTGGAAGAAATCTGGAATGCACATCGTAACCAAAAGAAAGAAAGTAACAGAAATCAACAGGGTGAACAGAAACAGCCTTATCAGAAACCACAGCAGAAGTCTGCTGAACCTGCAAAGCCGATTACTTCGGATATGTTAGCCCAGTTGCAGGGAAAGTTTGGAAAGTAGATTAGTATTTAGATAATAGTATTTAGATGTTAGACGATAGTATTTAGATATTAGACATTAAATTTGAGATAATAGACATAAGATTAATAATGGCGAATATAGAAGAAATCGAACATTTACAATGTTTAATCATTGGTTCAGGGCCTGCAGGTTATACTGCGGCAATCTATGCAGCACGTGCTGATTTGAAACCGGTAGTATATACGGGTATCGTGCCGGGTGGACAGTTAACCCAGACTACTGAAGTGGATAACTTCCCGGGGTATCCGCAAGGAATTACTGGTCCTGTTATGATGGAAGACCTTAAAGCGCAAGCCGAACGTTTCGGTACAGATGTACGCTTTGGTTATGCCACTGAAGTACAGCTTGCCGAAGATGGTGGCATACACAAAGTGCAGATTGACGGTTCGAAATGGGTATCGGCAGAAACGGTTATCATTGCTACCGGAGCTACGGCGAAATGGCTGGGCTTACCTTCGGAAGAAAAATATAACGGATTTGGTGTTTCGGCATGTGCGGTATGTGATGGCTTCTTCTTCAAAGGACAAGATGTCGCTATCGTGGGGGCTGGAGATACGGCTGCTGAGGAAGCCACTTATCTGGCGAAATTGTGTAATAAAGTGTATATGTTGGTGCGTAGGGAAGAGTTTCGTGCTTCTAAAGCCATGGTACACCGCGTGATGAATACAGCGAATATCGAAGTGCTTTACAATACGGAAACCGAAGAAATATTAGGGAATGAAACGGGTGTAAACGCTGTTCGTGTCATTAACAACCAAACTAAGGAAACTAAGGTATTGGATGTGACGGGGTTCTTTGTGGCTATTGGTCATAAACCGAATACTGAACTTTTCCAAGGCGTATTGGAGATGGACGAAACAGGCTATTTGATTACTAAGGCTGATAGTACAGCAACGAATATCCCGGGTGTATTTGCTTGTGGTGACGTGCAGGACCATATCTATCGTCAAGCGATTACTGCTGCAGGAACAGGCTGTATGGCTGCCTTAGAAGCGGAACGCTATTTAGCGGCGAAACACAGTGAGGTTGAATAATAATTAAGTAGAGACGTAGCATGCTACGTCTCTACATTTTTCAGATTACCCCAAAATGCTTTAAAGCATTCCAAACGCCATCATTATCCACATCTGTGGTGATATAATCTGCAATTTCTTTTACTTCAGGGTTGGCATTGCCCATGCCTACACCAATGTTCACGTGTTGCAACATGGTGATGTCGTTGCCCCCGTCGCCAAAAGCCATCGTTTGCTTAAGATCTAAGTCAAAATGTTGACAAAAGATGTCAATCCCTACTTTTTTGCTTTGTCCCTTTGGATTCACATCGGCAAACAAGGGTGTCCAGCGGGAAGCCAAAGAGTTAGGCATCACTTTTTCCATAAACGCCTTTTCTTCTTCGGGACCTAAAAAGATGTTGGTTTGCAATATACTGGAAACATCAACGGTTTCCATGTTGACCAAAGGAGGAACAGGGAGATTGAGGTGCGCATACATTCCGGCAATTTCTGGGGTGACATCGTGGATAGTAATTTCCCGTTCCGACATAAAGGAAAAGCTTAACGGGTTTTGCTTGGCGTAATCCAATACACCTTGAATATCGGATGGGTTAATAGCTTGTTTGAATAATACATCATCTTCCTGTGTCACACAATAGCCACCATTAAAAGTGATAAAACCATCAAAATCTAAAAATTTGATATGGTCTATGCTATTTATAGAGCGTCCTGTCGACACGATCACCTTAATGTCTTTTGCTTGAAGCTTATGGATTGCCTCCTGAGTCGAGGCCGGTATTTCATGAGTCTTAAAACTTAAAAGAGTACCGTCTATATCGAAAAAAACGGCTTTAATCGTTGGGCTTTGCATAAAGACAAAGGTACAACTTCTTTATGGAATGAAAACGGAGGTTTTATTATCTTTGTGTTATGGATAACTATGCCACTTTTATTGATAGCATTCGCGGAAGTATCCAACGCGAAGAATTCATCAAACTTTCTTTAGGGAATTATCACGGGACAGAACCTTATTTGAAAAATATCTATGTGAAGCCTGTTTTGATTAAACGGCAAAAGAAACTGTCTTTTGTGTTTCGCTATAAAACGAAGGATATTACCAAGAATTTTGATGCAGATATGGCATTGTTGGAGATACAGGGGCTTCTGCAGGTGGAAGGTTTTCGTGTGGCAACATTGTTCAGCGAGACTGAAAATTTGATTTGCGAACTGAGCAAAAAAGGCGTGTGGGGAATACGTACAGAAAAAGCAACGGCTGTTGTGCCAAAGTCTTTGACCCACGATAAACAAAAATCCCGCAAACTGGGACAGGAACACAAAACGTATCTGGAAGAGTTGCGGTTAATGGATGCGGAAGGCAAAGTCTATAAAAATGCACAGGATAAATGGAAGCAGATCAATCACTATATTGAGATATTGAGTGCGATGTTGCAGGATTTGCCTACGCAGGATGTGCTGAATGTTGTGGATATGGGAGCGGGTAAAGGTTATCTGACATTTGCATTGTATGATTATCTTGTCGGGCAACTGAACCGACAGGCTACAGTTGTTGGCGTAGAATACCGCGAGGATTTGGTAGAACTATGCAACCAGATTGCGCGCAAATCACAGTTCGATGGTTTACACTTTGTACAAGGGACTATCGAAGATTATCACCCGACTAATGCGCTCAACGTATTGATTGCTTTGCATGCCTGCGATACGGCTACAGACGGTGCCATTGCCAAAGGCATCCTTAATGGTGCAGATTTAATTGTCGTAGCACCGTGTTGCCATAAACAAATCAGGCGAGAGATGGAGCGAAACAAATCCAAGAATGAACTGGATTTCTTGCTGAAGCATGGGATCTTTATGGAGCGGCAAGCCGAAATGGTCACGGATGGCTTGCGCGCTCTAATTATGGAATATTTTGGTTATCAGACGAAAGTATTCCAGTTTGTTTCCGATACCCATACGCCAAAAAATGTTTTGGTTGTAGGAGAAAAGAAAACGATTAATCCCAAGAGGCAACAGGAGATCTTAACCAAAATTGCGGCTACAAAGGCTTATTTTGGTATCGACTATCATCATTTGGAACGGTTACTTGCTGTCAAATAAGTGTACCACTTTATCGTCGATTTTTTCTTTATTGTCCGCGTTGATTATGTTTAGAATGTATTTAATAGATTCTAATCGGGCGACTTTTTTCTTGTCCGTATTGATGACTGTCCAAGGGGAGGAAGCTGCTGTTGTACGGAACATTTTATCGATATAATGGCTGTATTTGTCCCATAGTTCTTGCGCCTGCTGATCCAAATCACCTAATTTCCATTGTTTCAAAGGGTCATTTTTACGTTCTTCCAAACGTTCGGCTTGCTCTTCTTTAGAAATATTAAGAAACAGTTTGATCAGGATAATTCCGTCGTCGATTAGTAACTTCTCAACTTCATTGACTTGTTGTAAGAAACGTTCATGTTGTTCATCTGTGCAAAACCCGAAGACTGGTTCGACAACAGCACGATTGTACCAAGAACGATCGAAGAAAACAATTTCTCCTTTGTTTGGAAGTTTTTTGAGATAGCGTTGGAAATACCATTGGCCAGATTCTATTTCCGTTGGTTTCGGAAGAGAAACTACTTGATACCTTTTGGGATTCATGAATTCGGTAATTCTGGAAATTGTGCCTCCTTTTCCAGCTGCATCCCGGCCTTCGACAATAATTAATACCCGCTTCTTGGAATGGATGACGTCAGCCTGCATAGCATTTAATTTTTTGTGCAAGTGGTCCATTTCTTTTTCATAGGCCAGTTGTTCCAAAAATTTATCTTCTTTGATGATTTTATTATCCACCAAATAGTTGATGATCGACTGTTTATCGTGATAAGATGTTGCGGTTGATGAGGTTAAGGAGGCTTACAAAATAACCTTTAATCCTCCATAATAATTTCTCGTTGGAGCCGGATTAAAGAAACGGTTTCCAAATGCATTAATATCGTTTCCTAAGCTATATTGTTCATTCAAAAGGTTATCAATCCCGGCAAAGAATTGCAGTTGTCTGCTGTTATTAAACCTATATGTCCAATTACCTTTAAGCTGCACCAGATGAAACTTATCGGCAAACACCGTATTTGCATCATTCAAAGGCATGCTTGATGTGAAGATATGCGCTATATTAAAGTCAAATCGTTTTGGAAAGGAGATCGACATATTGTTGGACCAAACCCAATCGGGTACAGCCGTTATCTTGTTTTGCGAGAAATCGTCGTTGTTGACCAGATATTCGCCAAAGCGATAATGATTATACGAAACACTGGATTGTACACTTAATGCCTGTATCCATTGTTTCTGCTGTGGTGTGAGTAAATACGCCCATATCGACGCTTCAATACCTTTTTGTATCATTTCGCCTGCGTTGACATAGTATTCTGCTCCGTTTTCACGCAGTTGTCGGATAATACCGTTTTGCATATCATAATGGTATAAGGATAGGTCAGCTATAAACCGTCTTCGTTTGGATTCGAACCGGCCCCCGATTTCATAGTTTGTACCTGTTTCGGCTTCAAGGTCTGTATTGACAAGATTATCAGATGAACGAACCTCCGCAATGGTTGGCGTAGAATAGCCTTTGGAAATAGAGCCGCGAAGCGCTAAACGATCGGTCAACAGATAAGACGTTGCTACCCTTGGCATCCATATCCCACCAAAGTCGATATTGTCTTTTGAGGCAGAAGATTCGGGATAACGTTGCCGATAGGTTATTGTCGATTGGTTCAAGCCAATAGAACCTTCTATTGTCCAGCGTTGATAAAGCTTTGTCATAGCCCGATAGAAGAAGCTATGTTGCGTGTTGTCCAGATTATCTTTGGCTTGAGGATTGGTCGAAATACCACCTTCGTTGTCAAAATTATCGATTTTGTTCCAACCTTTTTGTCCTTCATAGCCTATCTGTATTTGCCAGTGCAAATTTTCTTGGTCGGTGTTTTTATAAGAAAAGTATGTGCGTAAGCCCAGATTTTGTTCTTTACGATATTCGTAGTTAGTGATAAACGGGTTCTCAAAATCGGTGTGTGACCCAAAAATGCTGATACTATGTGATAGTTTTTCGCTGATTTGGGTCGCATGGACCAAACCGCCAAAGAATGTTTTGTTATAGATACCCGCCTGTTGCTCTTTTGCTCCCGGGTTAGGACCTGCGGGGGGTCTCGACATTTTTGGGTTCTCATCCATCTGTGACTGAGTTAGTCCTCCAGGCGTACGATAGCCAACGTCACTGTATAGTGCGAAAAACCGTAATTGATTGCTTTGAGTATATTTCCACTGATGTGCGGTTTGAAAAGTCTTTTTGTTCAAAGCTGTATTTTCCCGATAGCCATCTGAACGGATAAAGGATTGGTCAAAGGAAAAATGATACTTGTCGTTTACTTGACGCTGTACGGAAAGCTGTTCCTGAAACAAGCCAAACGAACCGCCACTGATAAGCAAAGAGGCTTGGTTATCTGTTACATCAAATCCTTTAGGCTGTATACGCACCACACCCCCAGAATTGGCTCCATATAATGAACCGTCCGGACCTTTTAGGATATGTATACCCTGTATAGAAGCAGGATCAATGAGATTCAGATACGTATTGCCTCCGGCATCGGTCATTGGAAATTCGTCCACATATATTTTTACATTACGGATGCCAAAGGGAGAGCGGATTAAGCTACCGCGCATCGCCAATCGGTAACTTCCGGGCGAACGTTCCTCCATGCGAAGACCTGCTACTGTATTTAGTGCCGGTAACAGGGTAGTGGTTTGTTGGTTTTCGATAAGTTTACTATCGATGGTTTGCGCTGTTGCGGTTAATCCTAAAAGAGGTTGTTGACTAAAGTAGGCATTGATATTTACAGGAACAATTTCTTGATGGTTGCTAATGCTGTCAGTCGTTTGTGCAAGCGTAGTAGATGGAATCGTAAGAATAGAAGTGAAAAATAATAACGCAGCTGTACGAAACATGAAACCTAATTTTTTTAATATTATCTGTAATCGATGTGAGGAAAATATAGTGTTGATGCTAAATTAAAAAGCTTCGTTTAATCCTAAGAATAATCCGCGTTGTCCGAACCGTCCAAAAGCATAATCTATACAAAGATTGGTGCGTGTTGCTTTGTTGAATAGTAGTCGTAAGCCTGTCCCTCCGGCAGGTTGCCATTGTTGGAAAAGTTTGGTGCCAAGGCGGTCGTTGGCTGTTTGTAGATTGGCAAATACCACGCCGCTTAAAAACTGATTACGTAAAATCGGAAATCGGTATTCTACCTCTGTAGAGAAGAAGGAATTACCTTTGAAATAGCCATTGGTATAGCCTCGGCCTACGCGGGCAAAAGTGTCTTTTCCCGTGCCAGGTAGATCGAGGTAAGCCAAGTTTCCTCCAAGATTATAAGAGCCCCAATGCCAGAAAGCCAAAACATGATTTGGTCGGGATGACGAAAGTTGCCAGTACTTTCGGAAGTCTGTTTGTAATTGATAAGAACTTTGTGAACTTCCCATCCAGGCTTGGCTCATCCGTAAGACAATATCCGTATAGATACCTTTATAGGCACTGTTGGGGTTGTCGCGTGTCATATATTGCCAATTAAACATTAGACCATTGTTGTTGTAGTTTTTTGCACTGTAGCCTGTGAAATCACTGTAGGTTCCCAGAGGTGTTTGTGGATGGTTGCCCACTGTGTGTATATTCCGTTTGAGATCGATAAAAACCCCTGCTCCGATAAACATCCCTGGAGAGAGCTGTTTGTATAAACGTTCATTCAGACCATACACGGTATATTGATTGACAAAGCGTGTACGTTCAGGATTGTTTAGGACTTCTTCTTCTGGTACATCCGTAGGAACGATATTCCCCATTCCCATACCATAATCCAGTCCCACCATCTTGGCTATGATGACTCCACCTTTCAGGTTCCATTTATTTTTGGAGGTATAGATATCATGCATAAGGTAACCAAAAATAATGCCTCGGGTTGTATAATTCAATGCGGTTGCATAGGTAGACATACTGGTGTTTTCCCTGTCACCCAGATACATACCGCTGACGATCTTGGATCCAACCTGAAAACCTATACTGGGATTGTAATTGATATTCGGAAGGATGGATAAACCAGACCTTTTTTTGGGGATTTTTGTGGTGGTATCGTGGCGTATAAAGCGACCAATATCTTTTATACCATCACCGATGTCATACAAATGGTCGAAGGTATATAATGTTGTGTCTTTGGTTTCTACCGTGCTAACGGTATCCTGCAACACGACTTGTTGCGCAAATAAAGGATACGTACATATTAAGGAAAAAAGAAGAACCAACTGTTTATACATTCCACAAAAATAAACTATTTGTGGAATTTTAGGCGAATAAAAACTATTCTGCTTCAAGAAGTTGCTTTTCGTGCAGTTCAAAGTACTCACCTTCTAATGCCATCAGTTCTTGATGTGTACCTTGTTCTATGATACTCCCTTGATTCAATACGATGATATGGTCTGCATTCTTGATCGTAGAAATTCGATGCGCAATGAAGATGGTGGTTTTATTCTGCATGATACGGCTCAGGTTATGCAAAATTTCTTCTTCAGTCTTGGTATCAACAGCGGAGAGACAGTCGTCAAAAATAAGTATATGTGGGTCTTTGACCAATGCACGGGCAATGGAAACACGTTGTTTTTGTCCACCAGATAAGGTGATGCCTCGTTCGCCTATCGAGGTTTCAAAACCATGTTCAAACTGCATAATATTATCATAGACGGCAGCATCTTTAGCGGCTTGTTCCACTCTTTCGATATCAACCGTATCCAATCCAAAAGCGATATTGCGGGCAATGGTATCGGAGAAAAGAAATACTTGTTGTGGTACAAATCCAATCTGTTCCCGTAGGTTTTGTGTTCTCATCTGCCGGATTGGAACACCGTCAAAAATAATATCGCCCTTATCTGCATCGTACATGCGCAATAGTAAGTTGGCTAAAGTCGATTTTCCCGATCCGGTCTTTCCAATGATGGCCAGGGTTTTACCTTTTGGTATCGTGAACGAGACATTTTGTAAGGCTGTAATGCCTGTCTCGGGATATGTAAAAGTCAGATTACTCACAGTAATGTTGCCTTGTAAGCTGATTTCTCGGTTGCCGTCGGGAATTTCAGAAGTGGTTTTAAGAAATTCGTTGATTCTTTTCTGGGAAGCTGCTGCCCGTTGAAATAGGGAAGTTACCCAAGCTAAGGACATGGCGGGAAATGTCAGTTGGTTCACATAGATAATAAACTCAGCGATATTACCCGCCGTGATGGTGCCGTTGTTTACCTCAATACCGCCGACATAGACCGTGATAATCGTACTGAACCCTACAAGAAAAATAATGAGTGGAAAGAAAATTGCCTGTACTTTAACCAAATCCAATGAAGCATTCCTGTAATAATTGCTTTCATCGGCGAAAACATCCATTTTTTCCTGTTCCCGATTATAGGTCTTGATAACACGAATGCCTGAGAATGTTTCCTGCACAAAGGATGATAGTTTAGAAAGTTGCCGCTGAATTTTCTCACTTCGGCTATTGATTACCTTGTTAACGTAAAGAATAATTACAGAAAGGATAGGGATTGGTAGGAGTGAGTAAGTCGCAAGCTTAGCGTTGACATCGTACATCGCGTAGATAATCATCAGTGAGAGTACGACAGTATTGATCGCATACATGATTGCAGGACCCAGGTAGTTCCGTACTTGATTGACATCTTCTGTAGCACGGTTCATCATATCTCCTGTGTTATTTTTACGGAAGAAAGCGAAATCCAGAACCTGATAATGGTTGTAGATTTCATTTTTTAGATCATATTCAATGTGACGTGAAGTCAGGATGAGGGTCTGCCGCATGAAAAACAAAAACACACCACGCAATAAGGAAAGTGCTAAGACAACCAAGCCGAAGAAAAGTAGGCTACTTCCGAAAACCTGATATATGAGGTTTTGTTTGTCAAACCCATCATAGAGGCGGTACAAGTCAATATTTTCCTTTACTAGGTCAAAAGCTTCCCGGATAACTTTTGCTGGCAAAATACCGAAATAATTCGACGCGATAACGAATAGAATTCCGGGAATAACCTGCCAACGATACTTATAGAAATACTTATTGAGATATGCCAACTCTTTCATCGAACGCAAATGTAAGGCTAAAAAATTGAAAAAAATCCATTGCAGTGTGGGATTCCTGTCAAGAAATGACAATTGTGATAAATAATACAATGATAAAGAATTTTGCACGGAAATATTTCCTACTTTTGCATGGTAAAAATGAAAAATGAGGCATTGCCAATTTTGTTATGGAAGTAAATAATCCTTCTGTTTTCGATAAGATGGGGGCATCTAACCATCAGAATCTGTTTTTTTGTCATGATGCGGCAGTCGGTTTACAAGCGATTGTAGCTATTCATGATACGACTTTGGGGCCGGCTATCGGTGGTGTGCGCATGTTGCCATACGAATCGATTTCGGAGGCTGTCGATGATGCTTTGCGCCTGTCGCAAGCCATTACTTATAAGGCTGCTTTAGCTGGGTTGAATCTCGGTGGGGGCAGCGCTATCATTATAGGTAACCATCGCACAGATAAAACGGAGGTCTTGATGCGCCGTTTTGGTCAATTCATCGAAGGGCTGAACGGAAACTTCATTGCTTCTACTGATATCGGTACTACGCAGAAGGATTTGGAATACATGCTTGCTGAGACAAATTATGTAGCAGGTTTGCCAGCCTCATTGAATGGTGGTGGCGATACGACAGTATTTGCCGCTCGTGGTGTCTTCTACGGAATCAAGGCTGCTATCAAAGAATTGTATGGCGATGATAGCTTGGCAGGCCGTAAGGTTGCGGTACAAGGTGTTGGAAGTGTAGGCGAGCAGTTAGTGAGTATGTTGCGCGGTGAGAATGCACGCGTTTATGTATCGGATATGACCGAAGAACGCAAAATGAAAATAGCTGCAAAATACAAAGCCGAGCCTATCACGTATTCGACAAGTTTTGAATTGGATGCCGATGTCTATGCCCCTTGTGCATTGGGTGGAACGGTTAATCCAGATACTGTGCCACGCATGCGCTGTAAGATTATTGCTGGGTCTGCTAATAATCAACTGAAAGATGAGGAGCTGACCAGTACGCTTCTGAAAGAGCATAATATCTTATATACACCTGATTTTGTGATTAATTCAGGAGCCTTGATTAGTTGCTTTTCTGAGTTGGAAGGTCATGGTGGTGAACGCACGGAAGCATTGGTGAAACATATCTATAATGCAACACGACATGTGATTCAAAAATCCAGAGAAGATAATATTACGACGTTTGAGGCGGCTAAACAATTGGCTGATCAACGTATACGAGACATAAAAAAGCTTAAAAGGTAGAATAGTGGTTAATTGGTTATTTATTTAAAAGTTTAGTCGTTTAAACAATTAAATTTTAATCATTATAAACACAAATAATTAAAGTATATTATATACAATCGTTCTTTAAATTAAATTATGCTTAACAGAAGGCACCTTCGGGTGAAAGTCATGCAGACGCTTTATGCGTACAGTTTATCAGAGGATAAACAAATCAAAAATTTTGAAAAAGCGCTTTTGAATAGCGTAGATGAGGTTAATCAGATGTACATCTGGACATTGAACCTTTTGGATGAAGTGGCCGAATATGTACTAATTGATGCAGAGGGAAGAGCAAACAAATTTCTTCCAACGGAGAAGGATAAGGTGTACACAACGAAACTGAACACGAATACGTTTATCGAATCTTTGCGTCAGAATAGAGCTTATCTCGAAGATGTTAAAAAATATAAGGTTTCTTGGTCTTTCGATCCGGAAATTGTACGCTCTATATTTGCACAATTGAAAGAATCTGAGGAGTATTTGGCTTATCTTCAACAGGAGGACCGCTCTATCGGTGCCGAAAAGGATATTATCAAATATATCTTCAAGAAGATTATCCTAAAATCACCTGAAATTGAGCAGGTTTTTGAATCAAAATTTATTAACTGGCCAACTGATAAAGAAATTCTGCAAGCGATGATTGCCAAAACATTCAAGAATTTCAGTAGTGAAAACCCAACGCAGAATAAATTGGCTGATCTTACGCCGAATTGGGATGAAGACGGTGAGTTTATTATCGATCTTTTGAAAGAAACCATTCGTCATACGAATGAGTATCAAGAAATGATTTCTGTTAAGACAAAAAACTGGGAGGCAGATCGTATTGCGTTGGTGGATACACTGTTGATGCGCATGGCCATCAGTGAATTGATGAACTTCCCGACGATACCAGTTAAGGTGACTATTAATGAGTATATTGAGCTTTCTAAAGCGTTTAGTACAGCAAAAAGTAATACGTTTATCAACGGTATTTTAGATAAGATTTTAGTGGAGCTGACCCAACAGGGACGTATCCGCAAAGAAGGTAGAGGCTTAAAAGATTAATCACATGAATATACTGAAAGTAAGTTTGATGGGATTGGCATTTGCAACGTTAATTTCCTGTGGAAACTCAACCAAGAGCGATGCAGAAACGACTTCAACAGAAGCTACGGAAAATACGAATGCCACAAAAGGTAAAGTAGAGTTTGAAGAAACTGTTTTTGACTTCGGTCAGATCAAAGAAGGGGAAGTCGTGGAAAGAACGTATGTCTTCACTAATACAGGTGAGGCGCCGGTGATTCTTTCGCAGGTATCGGCTTCATGCGGTTGTACAACGCCTTCTTATACGCAGACACCTGTGCTTCCAGGGAAAACAGGTGAGATTAAAGTAAGCTTTGATAGTAACGGACAGGCTGGTAAACAACAGAAAATAGTAACAGTGGTTTCCAATGCTGAAAACGGCGTAACTACGGTACAGTTACGAGGGGAAGTTTCACCAAAGTAGTTTAGAAATATTTTTTAATTTTGACTTTTTAATTTTTATTTTGTTAATATGATTACAACATTATTGCAAGCAGCGCCAGGTGGCGGCGGATTGATGAGCTTTTTACCGATGATTTTGATTATTGTGGTTTTCTATTTCTTCATGATCAGACCACAGATGAAAAAGCAAAAAGACCACAAAAAATATATCGAGGAACTTGGTGTAAATTCTAAAATAGTAACTACAGCCGGAATCCACGGACGTATTGTGGAAGTGAGCGAAACTACGTTTTTGGTAGACGTGGGTTCGGGTGTGAAAATCCGTTTCGATAAATCAGCAGTTGCATTAGACGCGTCAAAAGCAGCGAATGGTGACACTGTTAAGAAATAATTTTTTACAGCGTATTTGAAAAGACAATCTGATAAAGATTGTCTTTTTTGTTTTCGTTAGACTTCCGAAGTTTCTAAACAGCGAAGCTCTCAACTTTACCATTAAAAACAGATACTTAAAGTTAAACTTCGGAAGTCTGTATAAAAAATTACTATTTTTGTGGCTATGGTGCAAGCACGGATAACGAAAACTAAGCGGCGTAAATTAGCAATATTCTTGCGTTGTCTAGTTATTTCCTTCGTGGCATGGCTCCTGTTCAGTATATCCAATGTGCAGACGTACACCATTAAAACGGGGATTTCCTATGTTAATATTCCCGAACAGAAAGCTTTTCACCCTTTGCAATCCGATACGGTTAATGTACGGATGAAATTAAGTGGTTGGAAAATATTTCTCAAGAAGTTAAATCCAGATACACCGCATATTCAAGTTGATTTAAGTGGTTTGAAAAACCGGAACTATATTGTGTTTACGAATCAACTGGGGTATATTAATAGACAGTTCCCGGTGGATAATCAGGTTATAGGCGTTAATCCCGATACGTTATTTTTCGATTTTTCCAAGCAGACTCAGCGTAAGGTTCCGGTTCGTCCGTTGCATAATATCCAATTTAAAAAACAATATGGGATTATTGGCGAAACGAAAATATCACCACAATACGTGACGGTAACGGGACCATTGGAAGATGTTGCAAATATTGAATATCTGGAGACGGATACTATCCGAGGAACACAGATTTCATCTGATATTCGGACTGTAGCTTACTTGAACAAGCACCAAAAGAACAATATCACGATTTACCCTACTTTTGCAGAAATTACTATTCCCGTTGGCGAGATCACAGAAAAGGTGGTGGAAGTGCCACTTAAGGTGGAAAACGCATCACGCTATACAACAGTACGAACCTTACCGAGTAAGGTGAAGTTGACCTTTCTCGTGTCGTTGAAAGACTACAACAAATGGACTTCACGTGATTTTGAAGCAATTGTAGATATGGAAAATTGGGCACAAAATAGAGTACAAAGCTTACCTGTTATCTTAACGAAAGTACCTGACTATTGTCAGATGGTGAGCATCGAGCCGCAGAATGTTGATTTTTTTGTGCGTAGGTAAATAAATATGGGATTGCGAATAGGTATTACTGGGGGCATTGGCTCAGGAAAAAGTTATGTAGCAAAGATCTTTAAGGCATTGGGAGTTCCCTTTTATGATGCCGACAGGGTTGCGAAGAATATTATGAATGAGGATGCTGACTTGCGAAAAGAACTAGAGTTTGCCTTTGGAGCAGCAGTCTATGGCGTAGATGGATTACTGGATAGGACTTATCTGGCTGATATCGTGTTTAAGGATAAGGAACAACTGGCAAAGCTCAACAGTTTAGTTCATCCTGTGGTTATTCGTCACGGTGAAGAGTGGGCAGGTGCACAGACGACACCTTATTCGCTAAAAGAGGCCGCTCTTTTGTTCGAAAGTGGTTCTTATAAATCATTGGATTATACCATTTTGGTGGTTGCGCCAAAAGAGGTGCGTATCAAGCGTGTAATGGAAAGAGATGGAACTGACAGAATCCAAGTTGAACAGCGCATGGATAAACAATTGCCCGATGAAGAGAAGGAGCGATTGGCTAATTTTATCTTGATTAATGATGGTGTAAAACCAATCCTTCCCCAAGTACTTGCCCTGCACAATAAATTCTTGCAGGAACACAAATCATGAGTGAAATATTAGAAGATTTTTTAGTCCGTAAGCACGAGGGCTACTACTGCCGTTATGGACAGTTTTATATTGATGCTTTATCGCCTGTTGCCGTTAATCTGATTTCCCATGCACATGGTGACCACGCCACGGCTGGTCATCGTCTGATGTATGCGACGGATGTCACTTTTGCTTTTATGAAAAACAAATTCTCCAAAATGCCTGAAAGCAGTATGCAAAAGGTTGTGTTTGGTGAATCTTTTCGGATTGGCGAAGTTGAGATTGTTTTTATCCCAGCAGGTCATATATTGGGATCAGCGCAGATCAGCATGACTTATGAAGGTGTAACTTATTTATACACGGGAGACTATAAGCTACAAGAGGATCCGACCTGCGAGCCCATCGAAATTGTGCAGGCAGATGTGTTGATAACAGAATCTACTTTTGCTCGTCCTGAGATAGCCCACCCGGCTCCTGTAGCAGAAATCTTAAAACTAAAAGACAGACCTTTCAACATTATGTTGGGCTGTTATACCTTAGGGAAGGCACAACGCTTGACTGCATTAATTAATATGTACTTGCCGGAAAGAGAGGTATTGGTCAACCATAAAATGCACCCTGTGCATAGGATTTACGAGCAATATGGCAATTGTAAGTTACGTTACACTTTGTATAATCGTAAAGCAATGAAGGATGGACTGTCTAATAAGATATATCTGGTTCCACCGCTTACTTTTAATAGCTATTTCCGTGCAACGAATGTGTTGAAGGCTTTTGCCTCTGGTTGGGAGCGTTTACAACGACAGAATGATATTGAGCTTTATATTTCTGATCATGTGGATTGGGAAGATATTTTACACTTTGTGTCTCAGGTGAAGCCTCGGCAAATATGGACTATTCATGGTGACGGTCGTGCTTTGCAAAAACATTTTGACGGACAATTTGTTGTACGAGATATCCTATCGGCATAAAAGTTGTTTTTCCTGCGATAGGGAGGGAAAAGAAGATTGTTGAATTATGAATAGATTTTTTAAGACAATAATAGCAGGTTGGGGAGCAAAAAAATTGGGACTTGGATGCTTCGGGACGATTATCGCATTTATAATCATCTATTGGCTATTAGGCTATCTGTGAGGATAAAAGGGAAAAGAAAAAGAGCAAGGAAATCTTTCTTCTTTGCTCTTTCTTCTTATAATCTTTCTTCTAAAAATTAATGTTTAAAGTGTCTTACACCAGTAATAACCATTGCGACTCCTTTTTCATTAGCCATATCAATGGAAAGCTGATCTTTTATAGATCCTCCTGGCTGCAACACGGCCGCCACACCAGCTTCTCCGGCAATTTCAACACAATCCGGGAAGGGGAAGAATGCATCCGAAGCCATAACGCTACCTTTGATGTCAAAACCGAAAGACTGCGCTTTTTCGATAGCTTGTTTTAGAGCGTCTACACGGGATGTCTGTCCGACCCCAGATGCAATCAAAGTGCCATCCTTAGCAAAGACAATCGTGTTTGATTTTGTATGTTTTACGATTTTATTTGCAAAGTAAAGATCTTGCAATTGCTCAGTTGTTGGCTCAGCTGTGGTAACCGTTTTCATTTCTTCGGGACCTTCTACGGTATGGTCTTTATCTTGGGAGATAACTCCGTTCAATAATGTTTTGAACTGTACAGCCGGTAATTCGATAGTCTTACGACGCAGGATAATGCGGTTTTTCTTTGCTGTTAAAATCTGTAATGCATCTTCGGTATACGAAGGAGCAATCAACACTTCGAAGAAAAGATTGTTGATTTCTTCAGCTGTTTCTTTATCGATTTCACCGTTGGTAATCAATACACCACCAAAGGCCGATACCGGGTCACATGCCAAAGCATCTACCCAAGCTTGTTTTACCGTGGGACGTGAGGCTACACCACATGCGTTCGTATGTTTTAAAATAGCAAAAGTAGGCTCTTCAAATTCATCAATAATCGCCACGGCAGCGTCCACATCCACCAAGTTATTATACGAAAGCTCTTTGCCGTTTAATTTGTCGAACATATCGTCCAGGTTGCCATGGAAAACACCTTTTTGATGCGGGTTTTCTCCATAACGAAGTGTTTGCGACTGTTGGATAGATTGTTTAAAAACAGGAAGAGATTCTTCTTGGTTGAAGTAGTTGAAAATAGCGGTGTCGTAGTGTGAAGATGTGTTGAATGCACGTTTCGCGAAAGATTTGCGTTGCTCTAAGCTTGTTTGTCCTTCTTGCGTTGCTAAGATTTCGGCTAACTCCTTATAATCGTTTTTCGATGAAATAATCACCACATCATTGAAATTTTTGGCAGCCGCACGGATAAGCGAGATACCACCAATGTCGATTTTCTCAATAATATCTTGTTCTGTTGCACCCGAAGCTACCGTCTCTTCGAAAGGGTAGAGGTCAACAATCACAAGGTCAATTTCCGGAATTTCGTATTGCGCTAATTGTTGCTGATCCCCCTCTAAAGGACGACGAGCCAATATACCGCCGAACACCTTCGGGTGTAATGTTTTTACACGACCACCTAAAATAGAAGGATAGCTTGTCAAGTCTTCTACTGGGACGACATCGATGCCTTGCTCACGGATAAATGCTTCCGTACCACCTGTAGAATAGAAAGTTACTCCGTATTTGTGTAATAATTGAATGAGAGGGGCTAAGTTGTCCTTGTAATACACAGACACCAAAGCATTTTTAATCTTAACAGGATGATTCATTGTTGTATTTTTGGAAGCACAAAGATAAACATTTCGACCTAATTCTTGTGATTTTTTACAGCAGAACTTACTGATTACCTTTTTTTTTATGTATCTTTAACTAATCAAACCTTTGCGTGATGTTAAGAAAGTCGATTTCTATTGTTTTAAGTTTGGGCTTCTGGGCGGTTGGTACTGCGCAGGCACAGGAAAATATTGGTGGAAATAAAACCGTTGTCCAATCTCCGGTTGTTCATGAAGACAACGCTGTTACCATTCGTTTAGCAGCCAAAACTCAGGGAGAAGTTTATGTTATTGGTAATTGGATGTCAGGTGGCAAAGAGAAGATGTTACGGGACTCGCTAGGGCTTTATTATACAACGCCTTCGTTGTCTTCAGATCTTTATATGTACAATCTTGAGATGGATGGGGTAGTGGTCAATGATCCATTGAACGTTTATATTGTTCGGGATGTTGCTAACACGTTTAACTATTTCTTGACGAAGGGAGCACAGGCTGATTTTTATCAGATACAGGATGTTCCGCATGGCACGGTTGCCAAACGTTGGTATGACTCACCGACTTTGGGGATGACAAGACGTATGACCGTATATACTCCTGCAGGATATGAACAATCGGAGAAAGCATTGCCTGTGTTGTATCTGCTACATGGTATGGGGGGCGACGAAGAAGCTTGGGCGACTTTGGGACGAGCTACGCAAATATTGGATAATATGATTGCGCAAGGTAAGGTAAAACCAATGATTGTCGTTATGCCTAATGGTCATGTGAGCAATGCTGCTGCTCCTGGGGAGTCGGCGAAAGGACAATATCCCATTAACTTTTTTACGCCGGATGTCGGTAGTGGAAAAATGGAGGAATCTTTTATGGATATTGTTCAGTTTGTCGAGTCGAATTATCGGGTAAAAAAAGAGAAAAGCACCCGAGCCATTGCAGGATTGTCTATGGGCGGTTCGCATACATTATTTACCTCTGCCTATCTGAATAACCATTTTGATTATGTGGGATTGTTTTCTGCGGCTTTTCGTATGAACGATAAGGTACAGAGTCCGGTTTTTAGCAATTTTGAACAGAACCTTGCTAAGCAAAGGGATAATGGTTATAAATTGTATTGGATAGGTATGGGTAAAGAGGATTTTCTATATAAAGTGGGCGAAGATTATCGCAAGAGATTAGATGCTATCGGGATGAAGTACACCTATCGGGAAAGTGAAGGCGGACATACTTGGTCTAATTGGAGGTTGTATTTGACGGAGTTTTTGCCGTTGTTGTTTTAATTGATTTTTCATAGCTTGAATACGCTATGAAAAATCAATTAATTATACTTTCGTAATAAGTTTTCAATCACTTTTGGGAAATACTGATGCTCTAATTGTTGCCCTTTGAACTTGATGATTTCGAGGGTGTCTTCCGGTTCGACTTTGAATTTTGCCTGATGGATAACTTCACCTTCGTCGAATCTTTCATTTACAAAGTGAATCGTAATGCCGTGCTCTTCTTCTCCTGCTTCCAAAACCGCTTTGTGCACGCGGTCACCGTACATACCTTTACCGCCAAATTTAGGTAATAGTGCCGGATGGATATTGATAATTTTATTTGGAAAAGCTTTTAAAAGGTTTTCAGGAACTAACCATAAGAACCCTGCCAATACCACCAAATCAATATCCAGTCTTTTCAAGATATCAACAACTTCATCAGTATCATAAAAAGCATGTCTATCGAACACATGGGAGGGAACCTCGAAGTTGTCCGCACGTTGGAGTACGTAGGCTTCAGGATTATTACTCAATACCAAAGCTACTTCGGCTAAGCTCGAATACTTAAAATGCTCCATGATTTTCTGTGCATTTGAACCAGAACCCGAAGCAAAAATAGCGATGCGTTTTTTCACGATAATGTATCTTTTGTGTTGTAAATATTGATTTGTAACCAAATATAGGCTATTTTTCGCAGATATTAAATATGGAATATTGGATTAGCAGTATAAGAAAGAGATCATGAAGCAAATAATGACATTGAAAGGATTGTTTATCGTAGGGTTACTGTTGGTAAAGGGTGCTTTTGCGCAGGAAAAAGCTGTACAGTTGCCTGAACTGTTGACGATACACGCGAAAGATGATAGTGAAAAGCTATTGAAAAATGTACTGCCCGAAAAAGGAAAAATTATGCTTATTTTTTACGATCCGGGCTGTGGACATTGTCAGGAGTTGGGCGAATCTATTGATAAAAATCCCCAACTTTTAACGAATACTACTGTATTTTTCATCACCATGTACGAAAGTGAACTGGTCGATGGCTATATCAATATGTTTGCTCCAGGACTTAAAAGCAAAAAGAACATCAGCTTTTGGCATGACCCTGGTGTCGAGTTTATTGAGAAGTTAGATCCTAAAAACTATCCAGCTACGTATATCTATAACGTAAAGGAAAAGAAGCTTATTCAGGATTTTCAGGGGGAAAACAATGTCAAGAAGATGACGGAGTATTTGAAATAGAATGAACAAGAAAGCTCTTTTAGAGCTTTCTTGTTCATTCTACATTGGAAAGTAGTTTTTCCAGTATAGTAACACTAATATTGTTTACGCTTGTTTCAGCATTGGAGAGTACGACAAGTGCCGTTTTGGTGTCAGGTGATAAACCAATAAAAGAGCTGCTTCCTCCAGTTCCGCCGGTATGGTGGAAGTAAATAAGCCCATCCATCATATTCATATGCCAGGCAAGACCAATGTCGGTAAAATCCGGAGTGGCAAAGGTGAATAAGCGTGTCAATGCCATAGCATTTTGCAATTCATTTTCCGGCATTTTGAACTGCTCCACAGCAAATAGCATCAAATCTTTCACGGTAGATTTTATACCTCCGGCAGCCAACATGGACTGAAAATTCCACACAGCGACCTCTTCGCCATTTTTGTTGTATACTTTAACCATCTGCTGTTTTTTCGGGTCGGGTTTATCCGTCGTATTGACCATTTGAAGAGGTGTCAGCAGTGTTTGCTGCAGAAGTTGGGCATATGTTTTTTTGCTAATGGAGGCAAGAATTTCTCCCAATAAACCAAATCCCAAATTACTATATTCATATTCTTGGCCGACCTCTCTGGTAGCTTTATAATCTTTCAAAAAAGCATACAAAGCAGCCGTATTGTAAGTGGCGTAAGGATCATTCGGGTTGAAATCTTTTACCTGTTCCAGATTACCGGGAAGTCTGGGCAAGCCGGAAGTATGGTTGGCCAGGCTCTTAAAGGTTATTTTTTGTATATCAGGATTGGCGGCAACAGAGTCAGGAAGGTATTTGGCAATGCTATCATCCAATTGAATGGTTCCTTTGTTGACCAGATCGGCTAATAATACAGCTGTAAAAACCTTGGTAATCGACCCAATTTCGTATTGCGTGTCTTCGGTAGGCAGTTGTTTATTTCCCTTTTCTGTTTCGCCATAGAAATAGGTCTTGTAGCCGTTTTGATGAAAAATGCCAATAGCTAAAGATTGAGCGTTTTGTTTACGTACATAAGAATTGGCTACGGAATCGATAAAGAAATCTATGGGAGAGACCTTTGTGACTTCGCTAATAACTTCCTCTTTATCTGGTTTTGGCAAAGGTTTTTCCGTAGGCCTAAACAATAAACCATCAAAATGATAAGTGCTATCGAGGGTTAAATGCGCTTCAACATAAGCATCATCTTCCAATGTCAATAGATAGATACCTGTGCGTCCTTTGAAATCAAGGGTTTCCGTGTTTTTGATTTGACCTAATTTGTATAGATTGTTAAGGGCAAATTCAAATTGTGCTTTAGACACAGCCGTCTTGAATTTTTCAGAAGCCAATGTATAGATGGAGTCGCCCATGTTGGTGTTTACAAAATATTCAATTCTGTTGAACACCGACCTGTTGATTAGCTCTTCTTTGCTCTGTGCAAAGGAAGTTGCTATGGTTGAGCATAATAAAAATAGGATAAGTAAATTCCGCATGGCACAAAAATACGCAAGAATTGTCGATAAGGCAATTTTGTGGTATGGTTTTGTGCGGCACGGAGTATGCCGCACAAAACAGCCTACAGTCCGATAACTTGTTTCAGGCGGGCATAACCTGACTTGCTGATATTTATCTTTTCTCCGGTCAGAAGTGTAGCAATATAACTTTCCTTTTCCATGGGTTCTATTTTTGCAAGCTGGTCTACTTTGACGATAAAGGAGCGATGTACACGTACAAATTGTTTTGCATCCAGTTGTTTTTCAAAAGAACTCATCGTTTTGTTTTTGAGGAACATACCGTCCTTTGTGTGAATTTTTACATAGTCATCATATGCCTCTAGGAAATTTACCTGTTGGACAGGAATAATTTTTATCTGCGAACCGTTTTTTACAACAATGCGTTCTAAAGATTCCTCCTCGGTTATGGTATTTACTTTTTCGCGCGTGTCTTGAGGCGTTACTGTTGTGTGATTGCTTTTGAATTTAGATATGGCTTGTTCAAAACGTTCCTGACTAATGGGCTTCAACAAGTAGTCGATAGCATTCTTTTCAAAGGCTTTGATAGCAAATTCATCAAAAGCAGTAGTGAAGATAACATTTGGCATTTCATCCAAAATTTCCAACATTTCGAACCCTGTCAGTTTAGGCATCTGTATATCTAAGAAAACCAAATCAGGTTTATGCTGCTGAATGGCTTTTGCGCCTTCAAATCCATCTCCACACTCTGCCAATACGGTAATATCGGTATGCCCTTTTAAGTATTCTAGGATAATCATGCGTGCCAGAGGCTCATCGTCTATAACTATAGTTTTAATCATATTGTGGTATTTTTAAGGTTGAGGTAAAGATGTTTTCGTTCATGGATGTTTCCAACAAATCCGTACGTCCGTATATGAGGTACAAACGCCGTTGTATGCTCGACAATCCAAAGCCTGTGCCTTTTTTCGTTTCGAACTGGTCGCTATCGTAAGGATTGGTGATGGTAATCCATAAGATATAATTCTCTAAGTGGATATTGATGGTGATGTTCACATCGCCAATGACATTGTATAGTCCAAATTTAATGGCATTTTCAAGCAATGGTTGTATAATCATGCTGGGCACTCTGGCTGTGCTTGCTTCTTCTTGAACTTGGAAATTGGTTGTTAAGCGGTGGCCGAAGCGTACTTTCTCAATGTCTAAGTATAAGCGGAGATGCGCTATTTCATCCGCTAATGGGATGAGTTGCTTGTCATCTTTCCGCATAGTTCCACGAAGGAAATCAGAGAGCTGGAAGGTCATTTTCTTTGCCTCGTCTGGCTTGATACCTATCAAAGCAATGATGGAATTCAAACTGTTGAAGAGGAAATGGGGCTGTAACTGTTGACGTAGGTTATAAAGCTCCGCATCCCGTAAGATACGCTCAGATTCTTCTTTTCGCTTTTTATTTTCTTCGTACTCTTCTTGAATATTCCAAAAGATATTGATGATAATGACGCAGAGCAGCAATAGGAAGTTGATGATAAAACGATACGGCAATATCTCATAGAAATGGTTTAACGACAAGCCGTCGAAAAATTGGTTGAGGAAGAAAATAGACAATCCAAGACTAATTACCGTCAATACAAGACAAATTGCCGTTATCTTGATATATTGATTCTTGCGTGGTAGATAATATTGCAGCGTGCTGTAAATCAAATAGCAGCATATTGTTATGGAAAGAGCGCCTATGATAGGTTCATAGGGTGTTACTGCTTTGGGCTTGCTGTCCCACCAGAGCAAGAAGTATGAAATCAAGAAGTATAAAACGCAAATAGTCCATGTGCTTACATGGATTAAACGGTTTTTTGATGTCAGTTTCAAGGTCATGTATAAGATTAACTATTCTTGATTGTTATACTGCCAAATATCGATGTACCTGTAATGTACAGCTGTTTGTTTTGATCCTGCGCATGAGTGAGGATTACTCGGCGGTCATCATTTTCACTTAGGATAGACGATACCGTTGTTGCTATAATCCAGTGAGGGGGCACGATAATTTTGGTGCTTCCAAACAGTTGAAAGATATCTACTGCAACCGGTTGTTGCATATCAGCTTGAATAAGGTTTATTTCAGTACTGCCGAATACATTGGTGATGTTGCCACCAAGGAAATTTTTAGTGAATATAATTTTTTTGGCATCGCCAAAGATTGTGTCTACTTTAATATAGTTTTCGCCCTCAAACGTATACCCTTTGGTATTGGCCTGCTGCCCATCGCTTTGCTGATGGGCAGTAGGGTTGCCATGTTGTTGGAATGGCGATGTGAAATCCGGAGTTTCGTTGGTTACTTCCACACGCTTGTCCCAATCAAACTCGTCCTTAGGGGACGGATTTGGTGTATATGGGGGAGGGACTGTTGGTGGCACATTTGCCTTGCGGTTTTTCATGATAAGGTAAATCCCTACTATAATGACTGCCAAAGGGATAATAACACCACCAAAAGACAAGCTTAACATCTTTTTCAATAAGAAAAGACCGCCAATAGTAATCAGGATAACGGATGAACGTTTTTCGAAGTTGGAGTTAATGCCAATCACGATACCGATGATGATAAGAATCATTTCCCAACCGAAAATCCATCTTGGGAAATGAAATCCCAGATCCAGATTCCGCAGGAGAAGCATAAGACCTAAGAATACGATTGCCGCCCCTACAATATTTGCGCTCTTATTGTTTTTTGGCGGGGTGGGCGGGGGTGTTGTTTGATAATCTCTTTCCATTGTTGTGTTTGTTTGAATGTTTGATTCAAAAGTAGCGCTATACCTTGGAATCGGTTAGCCAAAATAGGTAATATGAGGCACTTTTTCGGTAAACACCTCTTTTTTTTCGGTGAAAAGGTTTATTAGATGTTTAACTGATTAACTGTTTAATTGATTAACTGTTGAACTGTCGAACCCCAAACCAAGCTAATCGATTCCACAATTCCACAACCCTACGATTCAAAACATAAGAATATTTTTTTTAATAAAATTTGGTAGAATGAAATTAAATATTATATATTTATGACTGTAAAAAGATTTAAACTTAAATACTTAACTATACTAATGGGAGATTTTGACAACAAAGAGCGTGAAGAGGTATTTTCAAAAAAGGTGAGAGCGGGCAAGCGTACTTATTTTTTTGATGTAAAAGCAACTCGTTCAAACGATTATTATGTGACCATCACGGAGAGCAAAAAGCGTTTTGAGGATGGGCAGTTTATCAAACATAAGATTTTCTTGTACAAAGAGGATTTTGAAAAATTTGCAGAGGGATTGACTGAGGTTGTTGAATATATCAAAAGCAATCAAGACGTTGTCGAAAAACGTTATGAACCTGGGCTTGAAGATTCTGCGTACGAGTCAAACGGATATAGTGAAAAAGATAATTATTCTTTCTAATCCTGTTATTGGGATAAAAAATTGTTAAGCCACTGTTGAAGTGGCTTTTTTTTATTTAAATAAACATGTTACAGCTAAAATGCTGTATCGGTTCTGAAAAATTCCTAATTTCGCAAGTTCTTGGATCTTCTTTGAACCTTAACAAGATTTCAAACCTTGACAAGGTTCAAGGTTGAAAAAGATTGATCAATACCAAAATATATATGAATAAAATACTAACGAGTTCTGTTTTAAGCCTTCTGTTTATTGTTAGTGCGCAGGCGCAGACAAAAGACTTGACTTTTTCACAAGCCTGGGGGCAAGAGCCTTCTGTAACTGTTCCTATTAATCAGTATGTCGGTTGGGCGGATGCCAATCATTATATTGAGCGAGACACTAAGGACGGCAAAACCTATCAGGTCAATATCAAATCAGGTCAGCGTTCCTTATATGTGCCGATGCCGACAACAGACGTAAAAATTTTTACAAAAGAGAAAGATATTTATATACAATATGGTGAGCAAGAAGCTAAGCGCTTGACACAATCGCCTGATGCGGAGGAAAAGAACCCTACGCTTTCTCCTGATGGGCAATATGTAGCTTTCACCAGGGAAAGTGATTTGTACAGTGTAAAGGTTGCTGATGGGAGCGAGGTGCGTTATACATCGGATGGTACGGATGTAATCTATAATGGTTGGTCGTCTTGGGTGTATTACGAAGAGATTTTGGGCCGCTCAACCAATTATAAGGCGTTTTGGTGGTCGCCAGACAGCAAGCAGTTGGCTTTTATGCGCTTTGATGATACGAAAGTGCCGATGTTTCCAATATATGTTTCTAAAGGACAGCATGGTGAATTAGAAGAAACACGTTATCCGAAAGCCGGTGATCCAAATCCAGAGGTGAAAGTTGGTTTTGTGAAAGTAGAAGGCTCTTCTGTGGTATGGGCAGATTTTAACGAGAAAGATGATCAATACTTTGGTCAGCCTTATTGGAGCTTCAACAGCAACACTATTATGGTACAATGGATGAACCGCGATCAGAGCAATCTAAAATTTTATGAGGTAAATCCTGCGGATGGTAGCAAAAAGGAAATCTATGATGAGAAGCAACCAAGCTGGATCAATCTAGACCATGACGAACGTATTACCTATCTGGCGGACAATAAGCATTATATCTTGAAATCGGATAAAACCGGTTGGGCTCATTATTATTTGTACACGTTGAACGGTACTTTGGTGAATCCGATTACTTCAGGTGATTGGCAAGTGAGTGCTTTGCAATATATTGATGAGAGGAATAAAGCCGTTTATTTTACAGCAAGAAAAGAGAATTCGGCTACGGTGGATTTATATCGTGTAGATTATTCCGGTAAAAACTTGAAACGTTTGACTTTTGGAGATTATACGCACCAGGTAAAGGTATCTCCTGATGGGAAGTATTTTATTACGACTTATTCAAATGTAAACACACCGACTAAGGTCGCTTTGTTGGATAATAACGGTAAGGTTGTCAAAGAATTGGCGGATAGCAAGTCATCCGAATTTGCTGCTTATAACATCGGTAAGACGGAATATTTTACCATTAAGTCGGATGATGGCAAGTACGATTTGCCTGTTATTATTACTTATCCGGTAAATTTTGATGAAAACAAGGAATATCCGGTTGTTATGAGCATTTACGGCGGCCCTGATGCTGGAACTGTGCGCAATACGTGGAAAGGTACGGCTAACCAGTTTTGGGCGCAAGAAGGGATTGTCCAGATTGCCTGCGACCATCGTGCTTCTGGACATTTTGGTAAGCAAGGTGTAGCCTTGATGCACAGGAATCTGGGCAATTGGGAAATGGTAGATTATATCACCGTTGCCAAGTGGCTGAAAGCAAAACCTTGGGTGGCGAATAATAAGCTGTTGATTACCGGGCACAGTTATGGTGGATATATGACCTGTTTGGCATTGACCAAAGGGGCTGATTATTTTGACTTTGGTATTGCTGGGGCACCTGTAACTGGCTGGGAATTGTATGATACGCATTATACGGAGCGCTTTATGGATACACCGCAGGACAACCCAGAAGGATATAAGGCTGGGTCGGTTTTGACGTATGCAAATCAATACAAAGGTGTGTTGCGTATTATGCATGGCGATTTGGATGATAATGTCCACATGCAGAACACTATGCAATTGGTAGATGCATTGACGGATAGAAATGTGCCTTTTGAATTAATGATCTATCCGGGAAGCAGGCACGGATTTGCACGGTCTAAATCTGCTTATGATTTTAAAGAACGCGTGCGTTTTTATTACCAGTATCTGTTAGAGAAACCGGTTCCGAAAGAATTTAAATAATATTTTGATTGAGGCCTTTATCACAAGACAAACATCACCGTCATTGCGAGGAACGAAGTCCCGCCTAAGGTGGGAATGATGTCGAAAACACAGATTGCTTCGTCATTCTTCCTAGCAATGACGTGTTTTCTTGAGTTTCAAATGAATTTATGAAATAGCCTCAATCAAATCCCTATATTTCCTCTGTAATATAATTTTTAATGGCAGAGGAGAGCTAAATAAATTCATTTAATCCTGAGACGGTATTATATTGTATCTACCGATGAATTTATTTAGGTTTGCATAATTTTTTGTGCTATGTTGCAATATTTTAAGGAAAGTACATTTCGGGCCAACGAGGTGTTTTTAAGGGCGATAAAACTATTGAAAAGCCATTATTTTTCAGTGGCAGGACTCTGTTTTTTATTATTTATCACGAATAATCTATCCTCTTTTCTCGCGATGTATCTCAACGACAGTATTGACTCTTGGTTGAAAATACTATTGTTGTTTATCTTTTTGGTATTGTTTTTCAGTTTGCAGCTGATATTGATACGAAGAGCATTGAATCTGGTGTATCATCGGGAAGGGATGAGTGTGCTAAGCTATATTCCTACGGCAAAACATTTTTTATCATTTATGGTCGGGTTGCTGATCGCAATATTTATATCTGTGCTAGTTGCCTGTGTGATGTATGTGCTTTGTTTTCCGTTGCTTTATATAGGCGTTTCCATGGAGACGGTTATGTATGAAGTGCATCCGCTGGTTACGGCTATTATTTCTATGCTTATTATTTTGCGTACGATGTTCTTTCCGTTTTTTATTTTGGATAAGGATTTTCGCGTGTTTAAAGCCTACCGTTTTAGTATAGCTTTGACCAAGGGTAATTTCTTTCGATTGTTTTTGGTGTTGCTGATTGTTTCTTCAGCTTTTTTGTTGCAATTGGGCGCAGAGTATATGGGGTATAATATTTTGGCAAGAATATTCAGTATTATCAACTCCTTTGTTATTATTCCATCGGTGAGTTTGGTGTTAGCTGTAGTTTATACCGATATGATTAAGGAGTATCAGGGTGAAGACGATCCGCAGTTGCTGAAAAATATAATTTAACAAAAATTTGAAGAAGAGAAATATTGCTTTATTAGGCTCTACCGGGAGTATTGGGACGCAGGCGTTAGAAGTGGTATGGGCTTTTCCTGATTTATTGGAAGTGTCTGTACTGACAGCGGCAAAGAATGTAGACCTACTGATAGCGCAAGCTTTGGCATTCCATCCACAATTTGTGGTGCTGATGGACGAAACCCAAGGTGATAAATTAAAGGAGGGGCTTCTTGGAACGGGGATAGCCGTGTTGTTGGGTGAAGATGCTTTGGTTGAAGTAGTACAACATGAGCCTATTGATATCGTACTGAACGCTATTGTAGGCTCAGCAGGATTGCGCCCAACGGTGAAAGCTATTTCCTGTGGTAAAGATATTGCCTTGGCCAATAAGGAAACTTTGGTCGTTGCGGGGGAAGTTATCATGCCTTTGGTAGAAAAGCATGGTGTAAAAATGTTGCCGGTAGATTCGGAACATTCGGCTATATTCCAATGCTTGGCAGGGGAAGAGCAAAATCCTATAGAGAAGATTTATCTGACTGCGTCCGGAGGGCCTTTCCGTGGGAAAGATATTGCTTTTTTGGAAACGGTCACAAAAGAACAGGCCTTGAAACATCCGAATTGGTCGATGGGCGCCAAGATTACCATTGATTCTGCTTCGTTAATGAACAAGGGTTTGGAAGTTATCGAAGCTAAGTGGTTATTTGATTTGGATGTAGAACAGATTGATGTGATCGTGCATCCGCAGTCCATTATACATTCCATTGTGCAATTTCAAGATGGCTCGATGAAGGCACAATTGGGATTGCCCGATATGAAGCTTCCGATTCAACATGCCTTAACTTATCCTTTACGTCAGCCAAATACATTTGAGCGTTTCAATTTTTTAGATTACCCGACATTGACGTTTGAGCGGGCAAATCATGATGTATTCCGGAACTTGGAATTGGCCTACGAAGCCTTGCGTCAGGGGGGGGATAGACCTTGTGTATTAAATGCTGCCAATGAAATTGCGGTGGATGCCTTTTTGAGGGATGAGATTTCTTTTTTGGGTATGAGTAAGCTTATTGAAGCGACAATGTGTCAGCTATCTTCTATAAAACAGCCTTCTTTGGATGATTTAATAGCAGTTGATCAACAAACGAGAGTTGTGGCACGGAGTTTAATAAGGGGTATTGGGTAGAGAGATATTAGTATTGAGTAGTGCGTATTGAGATATTAGATTGAGGGAAAAGGGGGGCGAGGCATTCGCCGATATACTTTCAAGCAGACTTTTATCCGTTTGAAAGTTTTTTTAATTTTTAATTTTGACTTTTTAATTTAATAAATGGGAACATTAATCATGATAGGGCAGGTCGTTTTGGGCTTGTCAATTTTAATCATTCTGCATGAGCTTGGGCATTTTCTTGCCGCGCGTGCGTTTGGTATCAAGGTGGAAAAATTCTACCTATTTTTTGATGCTTGGGGAGTCAAGCTTTTTAAATTCAACTACAAAGGTTGTGAATATGGTATCGGTTGGCTTCCATTAGGAGGCTATGTGAAAATTGCCGGAATGATTGATGAATCCATGGATACTGAGCAACTGAAGCAAGAACCCCAACCTTGGGAATTTCGCTCAAAACCAGCGTGGCAACGACTTATCGTGATGTTGGGTGGTATTATCGTGAATGTGATCGTGGGTATTTTTGTATTTTGGATGATTACCTTCTCTTATGGCGAAAGGGATATCGATAATTCCAAATTGCAATATGGCGTAGTGCCGGGTATTATCGGGAGCAATATCGGTATTGAAACCGGCGACAAGATTCTTGCAGTAAACGGAAAACCTGCTATTAATTTCTTTGGAGATGTTTTAAGTTCGGAAGTGTTGATGGGAGATGCAAAGCTGACCATAGAACGTAATGGGCAGCAACAAGAAATTCAGATTCCGTCGGATATTCTGAATGAGGTCGCTGAACACAAACGCAATGAATTTGTACAGCCTCGAACAAAAATAGGAATCATTAGTGAGGTATCTGAACAATCTGAAGCAGCGCGTATGCAATTGCAAAAAGGCGATAGTATCACCTGTGTAAACGGGCGTGAAATTCAATTTTTCGATGAGTTTAAACAGGCTTTAGAGCAGCATGTGAATAAGGGAGTGGAACTGACAGTGGTACGCAATGGAGAGGAGATCGCCCTACATGGACAGGTCGATTCTACAGCTGCATTGGGAATCGTGCTCTCTCGGGAAGAGTTGCCTGTCACTATCCAGAAATACGGACTTGCAGCATCTTTCCCGATCGGCGCTAAGAAAGCATTCTCTGTTGTGACAGATAATATCAAGGGGTTTAGTAAGATATTCAAAGGCGAAGTGCGTGCGGATAAAGCGCTGTCCGGACCTGTTGGGATAGCAAAGATGTTTGGTACAGAAGTCGATTGGCTTAGGTTCTGGAACTTGGTTGGTTTGCTTTCGATGGCATTAGCCTTTATGAACCTTTTACCTATTCCAGCGTTGGATGGAGGGCATGTATTGTTTCTTTTGGTGGAAATGATACAAGGGAAACCGTTAAGTGATAACTTCCTTGAAAAAGCACAAATGATAGGTTTCTTTATTCTGATCGCCCTGATGCTTTTTACGCTTGGGAACGATATTATTAAGTGGTAAAAAAAAGAGTTAAATAACTTGTAATTATAGAAAGGCGAATCATTATGGTTCGCCTTTTTTATTGTTAAAAATATACATATGAAATCCAAGTCTTCATAATTAGACATCTTTGTTCTGAACCTCTATAGGTAGCAGTCAGGTATAACCCCTTAGAATCTGTAGGAATATCGATTGCGCAAAGCAGGTGTCACAATGATATGCGATTTTTGTGGGTTGATTCCACCTTCTGTATCGCTTTCTCCTTCTCTATAGTCTTGTCTAGGCAAGATATGGCTACAATGGTTATTAATAAAAACTTCTTTTTTAATAATTTGAAACGAGTACACGAAACTTCTTATTGTGAAGAAATAGGGAGGAAGTCTAGTTAAAATCTTCCCAAGTAGAGTTCTCATCGTCTATTCTCATTAAATAATAAGAAAGGTCACTATCTGTCGTTGGTTTTATTCGAATATATTAGCCTATTTAAATCAAAACAGGGTTGTAGCTGAAAATCTACAATATTTTTAGTTTGTAAATTTTTATCTACCTTGTTGATTTTCAGTTTTTTATGTTTCTAAATTTTCTTAAATCCGATAGCTAAATCTAAAAATGAGACTTGTTTAATTTTTCTTTGTCTATTGTGAATAGTCTATGTTTTTCATAAAATAAGCAGTCTCAAAATTAACAAAAAAGGCTTTGTTCTTTTTGAGACATCTTGTTTTATATATGTATAGGGAACTATACTTGCATCCGAATTCTGTACGGAGAAAAGGGAATGTGTCAGAAAAAAATCCAAATATCTATGGATTTGATAGTTTAAAAGACTTATAAATGAAACGTTTTCTCCAAAAAGATGTAAAGTAGTAAAAACAAGAAATTACAAATATATTATGAAGAAAAGATACCTTGGCTTATCATTGGCTCTTTCATTATTAGGAGGAGTGTCTATGGCGCAGCAAAAGATATCCGATGGCTCGAATACAGAGGGTATTGCTATCCATGCAGATGCGATTTTGGAGTTATCGAGTGCGAACAAAGGACTTCTGCATACACGTGTTGCTTTGGAAAGAAGTACGTCGGCGTTTCCATTGTCAAAGCATGTAGCTGGTATGATGGTGTACAACACGATGAAAGTTAATGATGTTGTTCCTGGCATCTATTACAATGATGGGGCAAAGTGGGTTCTTGCATCTGCGGGTTCAGCCACCAATATTTTCTATAATCCTACGGACTATATTATCACTTATATAGATGCTGAAGGTAAGGAAGTGAATATTGACTTTAAAAAAGTTGTAAAAGATAACGAAACAGTCACCACATTGGTGAAAAACCAAAATGGTACTTATACCTATACTTCAGAGAACGGCACTGTTACTGTTATTGACGTTCCTGCTGATGTGATCAATAACTTTGAGCAAATCGTTAATAATGGAGATGTATTGAATCACCTGATTGAAGTGCTTGGTGATACCTTTGTGGGAGGGAATGTCTACTATGACGGGAATAAGTTTACATACATCACTCAGGAAGGAGAGCGCAAAGAGATTACCCTTACTGAGCTGGTCAAAGCGAACGAGACCAGAACCCAATTGGTAAAGAACGCGAACGGTACCTATACGTACTATAACGAAGTGGAGATCGATGCATCGGGCAACCCTGTAGCGGGGACAGGCACCGTGATCGATATCCCGGCTTCTGTTATCCAGAACTTCCAGGACATCATCAGCAACGAAGCTGTCAAGAATGAGCTTTTTGAAACGATCCACAACACGTATGTTGGAGGTAACGTCTATTACGATGGCGATAAGTTCACGTACATAACCGAAACGGGCGAAACGAAAGAGATCACCATCAAGGAGTTGGTTGAGGCCAATGAGACCAAGACGATTGTCCGTAACAACAATAATGGTACCTATACCTACTTCAACGAAGAGGCCATTGATGCGAACGGTCAGCCCATCGAGGAAAGAGGCGTTGTGATCGATGTTCCTGCAAGCGTGGTCAACCAGTTCAACGAGATTGTGAACAGTGGTCCTGTAACCATCAATGGCGATACCTATAACACTATAGAAGAATATCTGCAACACGTTGTTGAGGCGAACGAGACGGTTACAAATATCGCGGACAACCAAGATGGCACGTATACCTATACCAACGAGAAAGGCGAAACGTTTATCATCGATGTACCTGCATCCGTAGTGAACCAGTTCGAGAACATCTACAACGATATCGTGAACGAGACCATCACGGTCAACGGTGACAACTACAATACCTTCGAGGAGTACCTGACACAGATTGCGAACCAGAGCGTGAAGATTGGCGGAAGCGAATTTGTAAACGTGACAGGTACGGGCACAGAAGCCGATCCTTATCAGGTTTCCATCAAGGAAGGCTTGGCGAACACAATGCTGATCACGAATGTTGACGGTGAGTTGCAATGGGCTACGATCAAGGACATCGTTTCGGCTAACGAAACAGTAACTACTTTAGAGAAGACAGCCAACGGAACTTACACTTATACAAGTGAAGACAACACAGTGACCGTTATTGATATTCCTGCTTCAGTAGTAGAGAACTTCGAAACCATTGTAAACGAAGGTCCGGTTACTGTAAACGGAGATACGTTCACTACCATCGAAGAATACATCGAGCATATTGCTAATTCAAGTGTAACTATTAATGGAGGAGACAACATTACAGTTACCGGTTCAGGAACAACAGCAGATCCTTACGTAGTAACAATCGAAGGTGGTGCTGATAACTCAATGTTGATCACAGACGAAAACGGAGATGTAGTTTGGGCTACTATCGAAGACATCGTTAAAGGCAACGAGACCGTGACTACTTTGACTGCGAGTGCTAATGGTACTTACACTTATACAAGTGAAGACAACACAGTGACCGTTATTGATATCCCTGCTTCA
>NZ_FOZZ01000004.1 GCF_900116225.1 Sphingobacterium wenxiniae | reverse complement strand
CTTCGGCTGCGCTTCGGCTATCCTTCGACTGTTCTTCGACTCGCAGTCGAAGAACAGCCGAACAGTTCCCGAACAACTCCCGAAGATGTCCCGAAGCTGTCCCGAACAGATCTCGAACAGATCTCGAAGAAATGCCGAAGAAATCTCCAACACCAGTCGAAGAACAGCAGGAGGACAATAACTCCTACAAAAAACTGCTTATACCCGTGATGTCGTACCCCGTAATCAATAGATGGATATCATGCGTACCTTCATAAGTAATAACAGACTTTAGTTATAAATATTCAAACAATCGAAATATGAGCATACAAAGAATCGGATCATAATTTGTACTATCACGATCGTTATGGAAGATATTTTATTATACATCCCAGGTTTTTCACGAACAATTAGAAAATATTTAGAGCCTGTTTAAAAATAAAATTCATACGTCATTTCGACGAGGGACGAGGAGAACCGAACGAAGTGAGCTCTGCGAAGCAAAATCTATGTATAAGCTTCTTCTCACAGCTTCAAAACGCAGATTATCACGTCGCTAACGCTCCTCATAATGACGCGTTTTGGGCTTTTATAGAAATTTAAACAGGCTCTTAATCCGTGGATTGTACATTCCGGAAAAGGTTAGTGGTAATTATAGGGGTAAAAACTGTTCAAATACAACCAAATCAATTCGGCCCATTTCTCGCCCCATAGCATAAAAAAAGCACCAATCATGTGGATTGATGCTTTTTTTAGTAGCCCGTAGGGGAATCGAACCCTTCGAACATCTATCTCTCTATCAGTAATTTACAAACACTTGGCTTCCCGACTCACCGAATAACTCACTGGCTTGACATACGTTTTAGCTGCAATTGCTTTATGGTTTGAAGGTAAGGAATTTAGATGTTAAATTCAAGTGTGTATCGAGAAAAAAGTATCCTTTTCGAAAAAGAACAACTAGTTTAATTAGTTCGCCTGTCAATAGAATTTAGTTACAGAAAGTCGGACCTCAGATTATAAAGCGATTTTAGTGATTTGTTAAATAATTAACCATAGTTAGGTATAGTCTCGATTTTGATAAATAAATTTATTATCGTAATATTGCGATATATAAAATTGTAATATGGGACTTACCAAATCAGAAATATTCACAGAAGAACAAAACAGACTGGCATTGCTGTTTAAGATTTTGGCACATCCTGCAAGAATTGCCATACTTCAGTATATCATAGGTCAAAAGGCTTGTATCTGCAATGATTTAGTAGAGGAACTGGGGTTAGCACAGGCAACCATTTCACAGCACTTAAAAGAATTGAAAAGTATTGGTATAATTCAAGGAACTATTGAGGGAAAATCAGTTTGTTACTGTATTGATGAAAATGTTTGGAAAAAAATCCAAGCAGATTTTAATATATTCTTCAATCAGGAAGTAAAGGTTAACAAATGCTGTTAGCCCTATTTTTTTATCATTTAACATCGTAATATTACGATAAATCATTTAGTAAATCACTTAAAATTTAGAAACAATGAAACTGTCAAACATCAAAGAAATCCTACCAACATTGGATAATGTTGAATTTCAGCTAGAGAACGGAGCATTTGTACCCGAACATTTCCATGTTACGGAAATAGGCAATATTGCCAAACATTTTATTGATTGTGGCGGAACGATCAGAGATGAAAAGGTTATCAATTTCCAATTATGGAACGCCAACGATTTTGAACACCGATTAAAGCCGACCAAACTGCTGAACATCATTAAACTATCCGAAGAAAAATTGGGTATTGAAGATGCAGAAATAGAAGTGGAATACCAAAGCGAAACGATTGGCAAATACGATTTGAATTTTAACGGAAACCATTTTGTACTGAAGAACAAACAGACCGCTTGCTTGGCGAGTGATGCCTGCAGTATTCCTGCAGACCTGTCTGCCGAACATGCAGGAAAGCAAAAGGTAAAATTATCGGAGTTGAACAGTGCTTGCTGTACACCAAATTCGGGCTGTTGCTAACATCGGAAAATCAATCATTATGTATAAAGATCTAATCGGAACGATTGACGAAATTGTTTCTAATCAGAATATCACTGAAGAACGCAAAGACGTATTGCAACTATTAGTGGATTTCGTACAGCAAAAGGTAAACAACGGACAGGAAATAAACCTAAATTTCATTTGTACCCACAATTCACGCAGAAGTCTTTTAGCACAGGTTTGGTCACAGGTAGCTAGTTCGTATTATCATATCTCGAATGTACATTGCTATTCGGGTGGTACGGAAGAAACAGCTTTGTTCCCGAAAGTGGTGGAAACATTGACTAAACAGGGTTTTTCTGTTTTCAAAATTTCGGAAATGGACAATCCGGTTTATGCCATTAAGTACAGCGAAAATGCCCTGCCGATAATCGGTTTTTCAAAAAAGTACGATAGTCTTTTCAATCCTGTATCAGCGTTCACAGCCATTATGACCTGTTCACAGGCAGACGGTGGCTGTCCTTTTATCGCGGGTGCAGAAAAACGAATACCTATTACATTTGAAGACCCTAAAATTTCTGACGGTACAGCAGATCAGACAAAGGTATATGCCGAAAGAAGTTTGCAGATTGGTTCCGAAATGTTCTATGTTTTTTCAATGATTAACAAATAACCAATGCAACCAAAACTAAAATTCCTTGACCGTTTTCTTACCCTATGGATATTCCTTGCAATGGCAGTAGGTGTAGGATTGGGATATTTCTTTCCCAATATATCCAATGTGACAGACAGCGCGTCTGTAGGTACGACCAATATTCCGTTGGCAATAGGCTTGATACTGATGATGTACCCGCCATTGGCAAAAGTAGATTATTCACTATTGCCCCAAGCATTTAAGGATAAAAAAGTAATCGGAATATCCCTATTGCTCAATTGGGTTGTCGGTACGGTGCTGATGTTCGGTTTAGCCGTTCTGTTTTTACGGAACGAACCCGATTATATGACAGGGTTGATTTTGATAGGATTGGCCAGGTGCATCGCAATGGTCATCGTATGGAGCGATTTGGCAAAAGCCAACAGGGAGTATACGGCATTATTGGTAGCGTTAAACAGCATCTTTCAGATATTGAGTTACAGTTTTTTAGTTTGGCTTTTCATCAACGTATTGCCGAGTAAATTAGGATTAGCCAATTTCAATGTAAGCGTGTCGATGAAAGATGTAGCTGAAAGCGTTTTGATATACTTGGGTATTCCCTTTGTGGCAGGTTTTTTGAGCCGGTACACCCTTATAAGATCAAAAGGGATAGAATGGTATAACAGGGAATTTGTACCCAAAATATCACCCCTCACATTGTATGCTCTACTGTTTACGATTGTATTGATGTTCAGCTTGAAAGGCGATAAAATATTGGAGTTGCCAATGGACGTTATAAAAATAGCGATACCGTTAATCATCTACTTTGTACTGATGTTTTTTTTGAGCTTCTTTATAAGCAAATCCTTAAATGTTCCTTACGATAAGAATGCGTCCATTTCGTTTACCGCTACAGGAAATAATTTTGAATTGGCAATAGCCGTAGCCATTGCCGTATTCGGTATTCATTCGCCACAGGCATTCGTGGGCGTTATCGGCCCACTCGTAGAAGTGCCTGTGTTGATACTATTGGTAAGGGTAAGCTTGTGGCTAGAAAAAGTATGTTATATACCGAAGTCGGCAGCATAACCCGATGTTGTTCATGATATTGATATGTTTGTTGGATGTTTATGCCAATATTATATATATTGTCTTTTAAGGAATTTCAAAAAGATGAACTTAATAAGATACAAAAAATAAATTCCATACTGGAAATCTACAATAATTACAGGAGACCACTATGTATATGTCTGTTTATTGGTAAGCGCTCTTGTGACCTAATCATTGCATAAATAACCGCCTATTGCGAAATAAAGAAAACAATCAAGAACGTAAGAACTAATGCCACAAGGCACATGGCCGCCAATCCAAATGTCTCGTGCAGCCCTAATAAATAAAGTATTCCGGCAATTCCACCTAAGACCAATATAAATATCAAAGCTGTATTTGGCCTCTTCTTCATAACATTAGTTTTAAATATCAACAATTTATAAAATTCTACTAATTTAATATTTTCAATATAAAGGTCATGGCTATTTGAGCGAAAATTGATGTAAACACTTGGCAACACGACGGTTTTGGCAATCATATCCGATTTTCCTTTTCTAATCTATTTGGTTATATTATCTTTGAAACTTGTCACATTTTACGGAACTAGTTATGCTAAAAATCCTCAAAAATTTTACTGATTCACCGACAAGCGGAGGGATAATCCTGTTTATATGTGTGCTTATTTCCCTGTCCATTGCAAACTCGCCACTCGGTGCCGCATTTGAAAATATATTGAACACGCCGCTAGGCTTTGAAACAGCTTCGGTACATTTACGATATACGGCCGCCCTCTGGATAAACGATGGCCTGATGGCTATCTTCTTTCTTTTGGTCGGACTGGAGATAAAACGGGAACTTGTCAGCGGAGAGCTTTCGACCCCGCGACAAGCTCTTCTCCCGATATTTTGTGCCTTCGGCGGAGCCATTGTGCCAGCTGGTATATATTTCGCGGTCAATCAAGGGACGGAAACCGTTAGTGGCTGGGGGATCCCTATGGCAACGGATATCGCATTCGCCTTGGCTGTGATCGCCATGCTAGGCAAACGAGTGCCCTCTTCATTAAAAGTCTTTTTAGCTGCCCTGGCCATCGTGGACGATCTCATCGCGATTTTGGTCATAGCCATTTTCTATTCGGCCGAATTACACACTATATACTTAGGCTACGCTGCGGCGATATTGGCACTGCTCTTCGTTTTTAACAGATTAGGTGTCCGGTCGTTGTTCTTTTACCTCATCCCGGGTCTTTTTATCTGGTACTTTGTCCATCATTCGGGTATCCACGCTACCATCGCGGGTGTACTGACGGCCATGACCATTCCACTGGCTACCAAAGGGCAGGGAGAACCGCCCTTGCTGAAACTCGAACACGCCCTTACTACGCCTGTAAATTTTTTGATCGTACCCCTGTTTGCCTTAGCTAATACGGCCATCCGTTTCGAGGAGGGCATGCTGGAGGGACTGATCTCCCCTTTGGGTGTAGGGATCATTGTTGGGCTTATGCTGGGCAAGCCTGTCGGTGTCTATCTGATGACAAAACTGGCAATCCTGTTGCGTATCGGCTCCATGCCGCAGGGGGCATCCTGGGCACAGATCATTGGAGTAGGTCTTTTGGCGGGTATTGGCTTTACCATGTCCATATTTATTGCCCTGCTGTCCTTTTCGGACAACCTGCTTATTGCCGAGGCAAAATTCTCTATACTGATCGCTTCGCTCCTTTCGGGTGTAACGGGATATATCCTGTTGAGCCGAGTCGCAACACCATCAAACGATAACGAAAAAAAGACATAGGATGAAGAAGATAGCGTTACACTGGCAGATATTGATCGGTATTGTAGGAGGTATCCTTTTGGGACTATTATGTATCCAGTTTACAGGCGGAAAAGACTTTATCATCGACTGGATCAAACCCTTCGGAACGATTTTTATCAACCTGCTTAAACTAATCGCTATTCCGCTGATTATCGTATCGCTGATCAAAGGCGTTTCCGATCTCAAGGATACCACCCAACTTTCTGGCCTTGGCCTACGTACCTTCGGTATGTATATACTGACGACCGTTATCGCAGTCACCATAGGTCTTGGACTGGTCAACCTCATACAGCCCGGTAGTTTTATTTCCGAAGATACCCGACAGGAAATGTTACGATCTTTCGGAGGCGAAGTTCAGGAGAAGGTAGATGAGGCAGCCGAGGTACAGCAAACCAGAGGCCCTTTACAGGCCCTTATCGATATCGTGCCGGAAAACATTTTCGATTCGATGTCGGTAAACAGCAATATGCTGCAGATTATCTTTTTCAGCCTGCTGGTCGGTGTTGCCATGATATCTTTGCCCTTTGGCGAGATAAAGGCATTCAAAAAGGTCCTGGATGCCGGAAACGCCATTGTGCTGAAGATCGTCGACCTGATGATGCTGTTCGCTCCTTATGGTGTGTTCGCGCTTATTGCCACACTCATCGCGGAAGCACCTTCCTTTGATGTATTTAAAGCGTTGGGCATGTACGCTTTTACCGTAGTATTGGGACTATTATTGCTTGTGTATGGTGTCTATTCACTTTTCGTTTATTTCTTCGGCCGCATGAATCCTTTCCGGTTTTTCAAAGCCATCCTTCCGGCACAGCTCCTTGGCTTTTCGACCAGCTCGAGTGCCGCCACGCTACCGGTAACGATGGAATGTGCGGAAGAAAACCTGCATATACGGAAAGATGTTCTGAGCTTTGTCCTACCTATAGGTGCCACCATCAATATGGACGGCACCTGTCTGTACCAAGGGGTTGCGGCGGTCTTTATTGCCCAGGTGATGGGACATGACCTGACAACTGCCCAGCAGCTTAGTATCATCTTGACGGCAACCCTGGCCTCCATCGGCGCGGCAGCCGTACCGGGAGCCGGCATACTGATGCTCGTGATTGTATTGGAATCCATCGGTATCAGTCCTGCCGGTATAGCCTTAATCTTTGCGGTTGATAGACCGCTTGACATGCTCCGTACAGCAACCAATATATCCGGTGATTCCATGGTGGCTCTATTAATGGACAGGTCAGGCACAGGTCGTGCGGAACTTGCGGAAAATGACGGGGCTTAAAGAAAAAATGGAAGGAAATGGAAATACCAATAAGGATAGCCGGACCGAATCAAAGAAACGAACGGCGACGGACGAGATAAAGGAAACCATCTCGTCTGCATACAGGAAATTGGAAGATTGGGTCCGTCCGAAGAAAGGACAGCCCCTTTTCTTGCAAATCGTTATGTTTATTCTGAAACTGCCTGTCCTTTTGCTCTTATTGTTGCTATCACCGGTGCTGCTGGTCGTGCTGTTGCTCGTTTTTCTGATTGCGCTATGAAAGCGGGACAAAAGTCAGCCATACTTTTTACCATATGTGCATTTCTGTTCATACTACACCAATACCTACAGAAAATAGCGAGCACATCCCTTCCCCTAGTCGATAGCTATCTCGATCCCCTGCTGTGCATGCCTATCCTAATGCACCTTATTGTCTGGGAACGGAAGCTACTCCATCGCTGGCGTGTACACACCCTACCTCTTTTACATATCGCAGGGTACTTTCTATTAATATCTATCCTCTGCGAAATAGTATTTCCCATATGGAACCACAACATGACGGCCGATCCGTGGGATATCGCCTTTTATGCACTGGGCGGCTTTATTTACATATCCGTTGCTACTCCGTATCTTCGGAAGTCAGCAGGACAGGCGTATGGGGATTGAGCACAATGGCCCTCGCCAGACTTTTGTGCAGCAATTTTTTGAAAAATCCCCGGGAGTCGATAAGGGTAATCAACGTCATATCTGCTTTGAGCCTATCTAAAATCTCGTTAACTTCCTCCACATTTTCCGGGACGTGTGCCATTTCCGTAGACAAGCCCGTCACCGGAGTTTCCTTTTCCAATGTCACTTTCCATTGTTCCAGATTCCGCAGGTCATCGTCCGTTGGCGCGTCTTTGCCTTCGTGGATATGTACAAGCGTACAGGAAGGGGCTATATCGCCGAACAGCGTATTAAAACTGGTGAGGCCCTTGATATCACCCTGCTGGTAATCCGTGAAAAAGACTACATTTTCGAGTTTAAAAGAGTTCGTATGCTCCGGGACGATCAGCAGCGGGCGCGATACGTCCTTGGCCACATCGTAGGTATTATTGCCCAATAGATCCTTTCGCGTTCCCGAGGCGCCATGCGCGCCCATAACAACCAGACTAACAGCGTCTTCTTTTATATAATTGTTTATGGCTTCTAAAAGACTATTTTTAGCAGTGCCTGCGGTTACCTGTAAATCCGGATATCTTCCTAGCTTGTCCATAAATTCTGCAAGTCCCTTTTCTGCGCCAATCTTTGCCCGCTCCTCATCCGTCTGATTGGCCAGAGGACTCTGGAAAGCAGAGGTAAACGGACGGTAGGCATGGAAAATGTGGACGTGTCCCCGCATCTTACGGGCCAGCTCTATGCCATACCGTGCAGCTATCAGGGAGTTGTTCGAAAAATCTGTGGGTACCAAAATGGTCTGATTCATATTTGATTCTTTTATATCTGATGCCGGTACACTTCCATTGTACAGGCTATTCTATCAAAAATACAAAGCCCCGGTGGCTTTGGCAAGTTATTCCGCATATATCGGGGATACCGGGGCAGTCCAGGGACGGATTATTTTTTCCGGTTCCAGAAATCCATACGACGGAAATCATATTTTGAGCTGTCGAATACGGGGTCTATTCCTTCGCGTCTTTGCATTTCATAGTCTTTCAGCAGTACCAGCACCCGGTTGTGCAGGAAGATAATGGCAATGACGTTCAGCCACGCCATGATACCCACACCTATATCCCCTAACGTCCATGCCGATTCCGCCGTGGATATACAGCCCATATATACCGATGCAAGAATAAGAAGGCGCAATGCCCATATCAACAGTTTATTCCGGCTAGCGCCCATTACAAAACTGACATTGGTCTCGGCAATATAATAATACGCCATGATCGTCGTAAAGGCAAAAAAGAAAAGGGCAATCGCCACAAAACTATCGCCTATCATTGGAAAATGCCTTGCTACGGCCAGTTGTGTATATTCCGGTCCGGCCTGTATTTTCTCTCCTAGATTCTGGACAAGGAATCCTCCCTCGGGGTCTGCGACGTTGTACTGCCCCGTAAACAGGATCATGAACGCTGTTGCCGTACAGACAAAAAGGGTATCCACATAAACGGAAAACCCCTGTACCAGCCCCTGTTTGATGGGATGACTAACCGCTGCTGCCGAAGCAGCATGGGGTGCCGTTCCCTGTCCGGCTTCGTTGCTGTAAATGCCACGCTTTACACCCCATGAAATAGCCATGCCGATAATACCGCCAAATGCTGATTCGGTATTAAAGGCTGCATTGAATATCAGGGCGATAACATCAGGTATCTGTCGGAAATTGAGTGCCATAATTACTACGGCCATCAGGATATACGCTCCTGCCATGAACGGAACAACATATTCGGCTACGCGGCTTATACGCTTGACTCCTCCTATGATGATAAACGCCAGAAGTAACACTAGTACAACGGCTATGATATGGTGGGAAATACCGAAAGAAGAATGGACGGCCAGCGAGATACTGTTGCTCTGCACGCTGGGCAAAAGAAAGCCGGTGCTGATAATCGTGACAATGGCAAAGGCCCATGCAAAGACCTTAGAGTGTAGACCTTTCAGGATATAGAATGCAGGGCCACCGCGGTACTGCCCATCTTTCACTTCTTTGTACATCTGTCCGAGGGATGCCTCAATGATGGCGGACGAACTACCCAGAAAGGCAATTGCCCACATCCAGAATACCGCTCCTGGACCGCCCATACCGATAGCTGTTGCTACACCTGCAATATTACCTGTACCGACCCGTCCGGATATCGCTAGGGCAAAGGCCTGGAACGAAGATATTCCCCTTTTTGAACTGTTACCCTTGAACAGGAGCTGCACCATATGCCGAAGATAGCGCAGCTGTGGAAACCGAAAGCGTAAGGTGAAATAGATTCCTGCTAGAAGGCAGAGATAAACGAGGGCATCGCTCCAGACGATGTTATAGATCTGGTCTATGAATTGCTGCATCTAATGGTATTTGGTTTCAATCGAACTAAGGTAGGAAAAAACGGACACTAAAACATAGATTATAGAGCGTATCTATCTATTTTTTTTATACTATATATTTTGTTTATACCTAAACGATACCACGCCTTTGGGTCATGTCAGGTATAATTTTTTTTATACCTTTACCCCGACCGCTTGCACAAGATGTGACCTTTAATCCCCTAACTTTTATTTTTGTTCACGTTTTTGTGGAAACAGGTTCTTATTTTATAAAACACATTGCGCATGAATATTTATGAGTTGATTTCTATAGGTTTATATGTACTGATCATGATTATGATAGGTATCTACGGATACCGAAAGTCGACAAGTAACTCCGAAGAATTTCTGATCGGTGGACGCAAGATGGGACCCTTCGTGACCGCCCTGTCCGCTGGGGCATCCGATATGAGCGGATGGCTTCTGATGGGGCTTCCGGGTGCCATGTACATGATGGGGCTATCGGGTTCTTGGCTCGCCATCGGACTTACCACCGGAGCATTTTTGAACTATCTTATCGTAGCGCCACGCCTTCGGGTGTATACCGAAGTTGCGAAAAATGCGATAACACTGCCCGTTTTCTTTGAAAACCGCTTCCGTGATAAGTCGCAGCTATTGAAGCTAGTCTCTTCCGTCTTTATTCTGGTATTTTTTACCCTATACACTTCTGCCGGAATGGTTTCGGGAGGAAGGTTGTTCGAATCGGCTTTCGGGATGGATTACAGTATCGGCCTTTGGGTGACTTCGCTTGTCGTAGTGTTCTATACATTCATCGGTGGTTTTATGGCCGTAAGCCTGACGGATGCCGTACAGGGGACCATTATGGTCATTGCCCTGCTTCTGATACCTACTGTCGTGGCTTTTCAATTGGGGGGCATAGGGGAAACGGTGGACACCATCTATACCAAGGATACCAATTATATGGACATGCTACGGGGAACTACCGCGATATCCATTCTCTCTATTGGCCTGGGGGCTGGGGTATTTCGGTCAGCCGCATATCCTCGTCCGTTTTATGGCAATCGATAGCGTAAAGGACATTAAAAAAGCCAGACGTGTGGGCATGACCTGGATGATCGGAACTGTTCTGGGCTCCCTGCTCCTCGGTTTTTTCGGGATCGCCTACCTACAGCAGTTTGACACGGACACCATGTTGAAATTTGATGCCTCGCAGGAACTTTCCGAAACGATATTCATATATCTTTCCAAAGCGCTTTTCCATCCGCTCATCGGTGGATTTTTGCTTTCCGCTATCCTGGCGGCAGTGATGAGTACGATATCTTCGCAGCTTCTGGTGACCTCCAGTTCGATGACAGAGGATATCTATAAAACGTTTTTCAACAAACATGCTACGGCCAAAAATATGCTCATCATCAGCCGTATATCGGTGCTTGTGGTAGCCGTGGTAGCCTTCCTGTTGGCACTGGATCCACAGGAAAGTATCCTGGGTCTTGTTGGCAATGCATGGGCCGGGTTTGGCGCGGCCTTCGGTCCCCTCGTTATCCTTTCATTGCTTTGGAAGCGTACAACAGCAATGGGTGCACTGAGCGGCATGCTGGTGGGCGGGGCCACGGTATTGCTATGGGTTTATGTACCGCATGCTTATAAGGACGTCTATGAGATCATTCCCGGCTTTTTACTGAGTTTTCTAACCACCGTGGCGGTCTCTTTAATGACCGGACGTGTCCCAGAGGAGGTCGAAGGAGAATTTGAAGAGGTGCGGGAGATCGTTGGGCGCGAAAACAACAGATAATAAATAATAGAAAGCCTTTAAATGTGGGGAAAGAAAGACTGTTTTTCCCTTTTTGGGAATAAAGAAAAAACCGTTAGCTTTACCCCCGCATTTTTAAAATAGTGGTAAAAAAACGTTTCTATAATCCAGCTCAGCTGTTCATTTCCAGCTTTTTGCTGCTGATCGCAGCCGGCACCTGTCTTTTAAAGCTACCGTTGGCACTGAACCAACCGTTGTCATGGATTGATGCCCTTTTCACCTCAACAAGCGCGGTTTGTGTCACGGGATTGATCGTGGTCGATACGGCAACCCATTTTACGTTCTGGGGACAGCTGATCATCATGCTGCTCATCCAGGCCGGTGGCATAGGCATCCTCTCTTTCGCAGCATTGTTCACCTATTTTCTTAAGGGCGGCAGTACTTACGAAAGCCAGCTGACCGTAGGTGCGTATTCGAATACCGAACGGATGTCGGAGGTCTTTGTGCTGCTCCGGCGTATGGTCTGGATCACGCTGGGCATTGAACTGGTCGGAGCTTTGGGAATTTTCTGGAGCTTGGGCGATGGAAATGGGATGTCTCTGGGTAACCGGATATTTTTCTCGCTCTTCCATTCCATATCCTCTTTCTGCAACGCAGGGTTTTCCACGTTGTCCAACGGCTTAATGGAAGGTACCGTTGTGCATAACTATAGCCTACAGTTTGTTATATCCCTGACCTATATCTTCGGAGGGTTGGGATTCCCTATCGTGGTAAACGTACTCCAGTATATCAGGCATGTTTATAGAAGGGTAGTCGGAAAATGGACATTGAGGGGAAGCTTCCACCGTCCTTGGGTACTGAACATCAACAGCAAGATCAACCTGGTTACCGCGGGAATTATAACGTTCTTCGCCACTTTTGTAATCTACGTAAACGAGTATGGCCACGTCCTTTCTGCCCATCAGGGTATCGGAAAAATAGTAATCGCCTTTTCTACGGCTACTACGCCAAGGACTGCGGGATTCAACAGTATAGACTTCGGCGCATTGCAGTTCTCAACGATCATCTTTGTTATGCTGCTGATGTGGATAGGCGCTTCTCCCAACTCCACCGGAGGTGGTATCAAGACAAGTACAATTGCACTGGCTGTCATGAACGTGCTGAGCCTGGCTAAGGGAAAGGACCGCACCGAGGTTTTCGGACGGGAGATAGGTTCCATATCTATAAAAAGAGCTTTTGCAACGATGTTTCTCTCTCTGTTTACCATTGGCATCGCAATTTTCTCGATTTCGTTCTTTGAACCCGACCGTCCGTTGCTTGAAATTGCATTCGAGTGCTTTTCTGCTTATAGCACCGTAGGACTGTCCCTTGGCGTAACAAGTGGCTTTGTGGTCGGAAGCAAGGTTGTACTGATCATTGTCATGTTCGTGGGAAGGGTAACGATGCTGTCCTTACTGATCGCTTTTATCAAAAAAATAAAATATACACATTACAGGTATGCTCAGGAAGAGCTTACCATCTATTAAGAAATGTTATGAAGTTTATCGTTGTAGGATTGGGAAATTTTGGCGCATCGCTGGCGGAAAAGCTGACGATGCAGGGCAATGAGGTTATCGGTGTCGATCAGCGTATGGAAAAGATCAGCGCATTGAAGGAGAAAATCACCCATACCATCTGTCTGGACGCGACCGATGAAGCCGCGTTTTCTACCTTGCCGCTGAAGAACACGGATGTAGTCGTGGTGGCCATCGGAGAAGACGAAGGAGCGAATATCATGGTCTCTGCCTTGTGCAAGGAAGCCCAGGTCAAGCGTCTGATCAGCAGGGCCGTTAACCGTCTGCATGAGAAGGTACTGGGTGCACTGGGTATTTCCGAGATTGCACATCCCGAGGAGGAATCCGCCGAACGCTGGTCAAAGCGCCTCTGTATGACGGGGCTTGTGGATTCTTTTGAACTGAACAGCAACTATTCCATTGTCGAAGTGGTCGTTCCTCAAAAATATGTAGGCAGGTCCATACAGGAGATCGGTTTCCGGGAAAAGTATGAACTATTGGTTCTCACGATCTTAAAGAGTACCGAACAGCGTACCTCGTTCGGAAAAAATGTGGTCACCACCGTGCTACATGGCGTACCGCAGCCCGATACGGTCTTGGAAGAGGGAGATATCCTGGCTATATATGGTTACAATGACCATATCAAAGCTTTTCTTTAATAAAAAAACGCAACCAGGATCTACTTTCTCACGCGCGATCATTATTATCGAGCCAATAAGTTCACGGCCTTTCTTCGCCAGATGTCTTCCTGATAAATTCTAAACTATCCTGCGGAAACTGACTTTTCATCCATTGTTGAAGTTTGTTATCCTGCTCTTCCGTTAATGCTTGCGTTGTGGAATAAATGAAGGCAATATATTTGGCGAGGCTATCCCGCGTTACATATTGGTTTTGGATGCCGATGCTATAATTGTTGACCTCAGGAAAAAGAATCGTCATATTACTACGTAGCCTTTCATCCATCATATCATATTTGGCCAACCTGTTGTTCAATGCACGGATCGTCAGGTCCTTTTCATTTACAGAAGTATTGCTCTGATTAATCTCATTCAGAATACTGGATCTAAGGTCCAGGCTGTCCTGTCGTATGATCAGGTCGGTATTCTCTATACCAAAGGTCTTCATAGACCGTTCCAGCGTATTTATTTCGCTCTCGCTGAATTTCTTTGCCAAAAAGGCCAGTTCTAAGCGCTTTGGCGAGGTATTCTGTAATAATCTTTCGTAAATCACCGTATAGCCCTTTTCGGTGAGTTCCTGTTGGATAAAATCATGTACCTTGTAGGTATATTTTCTTTCCTGTAGCAGTCTGTACGCGAAATAAAGGCTAGGCAGCACCAATATAAGTGTAATTATGGTTATGCTCTGCGAAATCCGCTTCTCTTTTTGTTTGTCCACATAGTGCATTTTGGGATAGCGGAGATATTTAACGATAACAAATGTCGCCAGACAGATAAATACACAATTGATGATATACAGATACAATGCTCCGGCAAAATAACTTATGTTCCCTATAGCAAGCCCGTAGCCGGCGGTACATAAAGGGGGCATCAGTGCTGTGGCAATCGCTACTCCCGGTATCGGGTTGCCTTTGTTTACGCGTGTAGTAGCTATAACACCCACCAGACCTCCGAAAAAAGCAATCAGTACATCATAGATATTCGGCGAAGTACGGGCTAAAAGCTCAGACTGTGCCTCCTTGAACGGACTCAACGAAAAATAAAGGAACGAAACCAAAAGGCTTATACCTGTCGCAATCAAGAGGTTTTTTATCGACTTTTGAAGCAGGGCAAAGTCGAACGTCCCCAAAGCAAATCCCGCACCTACGATCGGCCCCATTAATGGTGAAATTAACATAGCGCCGATGATCACTGCGGTGGAGTTGACATTCAGGCCAATGGATGCGATAACAATGGCACAGGCCAATATCCAGGCATTTGCGCCACGGAAAGAAATGTTGCTGACAACACTTTCCAGGACGGTTTCCTTTTTGTCTTCCCCATTATGAAGGTCAAAGAAACGGAGGATTTTGCTCATATTCTGACGAGTATATTTATAGAAAAAGTAAATATAGGAAAAAAGAAAAATGCGTTTAAGTTTATTGTCCTGCAGTCGTTATCTTAACCTACGGTTGGTATTGCTACTGATAAACATTTCATTGCGTTCTTCAGAAGTAATCTCTATAAACCGCTCGTAATGTTTCAGTACATCAGAAATCAATTCGTTTTTGGTAAAAAACCGTACATCATATCCCTCGCGGTCGTCGCCAAAATAGGATTTAGGGAAAAACGTTTGATTTCCTTCTATATCCGGCAGGTTCTCTTCATTCAGCAGGTAATCGGATACAATTCTTGATTCTCCTTTCACCCCGTACAAAAAATTATTTACAACATCGTATTTAATCTCTAACTCTATTCTATGGGGATTTTCGTAGAAATTAACTTTAGCCTCGACATCATTTCTGGAAAACTCCTCCTGCAATTCCACAAAGGCGTCTCTAACTGTTGTATCAATAAAACCAACGACAGACTTCTTATCACTGAAGGAGACGATCTGTTTCAGACGCTCCTTCCAAAATTCTCCTGACCAGGGTATCGTCGTTGCTGAAAAATCACGTTCGTAATAGCTTCTATCAATGGACAGTGCCTTTATCAGGCTGACGATGAATAGCAGCATGATAAGCGAAAACGGCAATGCTGTAATCAATGTCATACTTTGCAGAGCCGTCAGTCCGCCAGCGTTCAATAGCATCAGTGCCAATACGGCAAGCAGGACACCCCAGCCGATGGTCTGCCATTTCGGAGATATCGGGGCGTTTTTTGTCGCTATGCTGTTCATGACGAACATACCGGAATCGGCAGACGTTACAAAGAAGATAATGATGATAGCAATAGTCAAAAAACTGGCGATTTCGGTTAATGGTAGGTATTCCAAGAAACGGAACATCAGGGCATCGGGATTGCCAGCGAGTTGACTCAACGCCCCGTCGGCAACGTTGGCATCAAACCATATCGCACTGTTTCCAAAAACAGTCATCCAGATAAAATTAAACAGAGTAGGGATAATCAAGACTGCCGCTACAAACTCCCGTATCGTTCGTCCCTTAGAAATTTTAGCGATAAATAGTCCGACATAAGGCGACCACGAAATCCACCACGCCCAATACAGTATTGTCCAGTCGTAAAACCACTGCTGCGTGTTCTCTTCGTACACATGTGTGTTGAATGTCAAGCTAAAGAATTCATTGATATATGTCCCGATCCCTTCCGTGAAACTTCCTATCAGATATACCGTAGGTCCGAGGATCAAAACAAAAAGTAGGAGTATGACAACACTTACAATATTGATATTGCTCAATATCCTTACGCCTTTGTCCACTCCGCTCACGGCAGATATAATAGAAAGTGAAACCAATACACCGACAATTAATACCTGGTAAATAAAGCTAGTTCCCGGCAAGATATTTAGTGTTTCCAGACCGGAATTGATCTGCACCACCCCAAAACCCAATGTGGTGGTAATTCCAAAAAAAGTACTGCAAAGTGCGAACACATCAATGGTGTTGCCCCATTTGCCTTTGATCTTATCCTTCAACAGTGGATAGAAACAGCTCCGCAAGGAAAGGGGTAAACGATAACGATAGGCAAAATAGGCTAAAGACAACCCGACAATCCCGTAAATAGCCCAAGCGTGGATGCCCCAATGGAAGAAAGTATAAAGTTGTGCGTCTTTGGCTCGCTGAACAGCCGTATTTCCCGAAAAAACTTCATTTGAATAATGCTGCATCGGCTCTGCAACACTGAAATACATTAACCCGATACCCATACCGGCAGCAAAAAGCATAGAAATCCACGAAAAGAAGGAATAGGTGGGTTTGCTGTCATTTCTTCCTAACCGGATATTACCATATTTACTGAACATCAGATAAACTAAGAACAGGACAAAAATGGTTACCGACCAGACATAAACGTAATTCAGGTTCACAAAGATAATATCTTTGATTGCGCTGAGCAGGTCTTCTGTTAGGCTCGGAAAAATAGCCGACAACAGACAGATTCCCACAATGAAAATCAAACTTGGAACAATGACCCCTTTACTGAGTGTTGTTCTTATTCTTACAGTTTTTTTCATATAGAATTTTAAAATACTTGGTCTTTTGGTAATAGCATTCAAGAAATAATTAAAGAAGTTCTGGTCATACCCCAAATACTATATTTAGGAAGTACGGAAACGACCGTACAAACCTAATTAAATTCATTTTGATATACAAAACCAGCTTTGTATAGAAAATTAATACCATATGAGCGCCATGCGATTCGGCGGTTTCCTACTATTGAAATTAAGTGTCGAAACAATTCCCTTAACGCAGCTAAACCGCTGACATTTCCTTACATGTTTTGGCACAGGCGCGGCAAGCTTCAGCACACTCACGGCAATGTTCCATGCCCATATCTGCATGCTTTTCGCATTCGTCTGCACATCGTTCGCAGATATCTGCACATATTTTACAGAGCTCTGTACTTAACTGTCCATCGATACTCATAACTTTTACAGCAGTATCACAGATGATAGTGCATTCCAGATTCAATTGGATGCAGTTTTTAAGGTGTTCCAGATCTTTTTCATTTAAACAGGCAGCTGCACACTGGCTACAGAACACGGCACATTCTCCACATGCTTCTATACAATCTTGAAATTTTGTCTGTATCATAACGTTAAAGTTTTTGTTGTATATGACCAGAACAGATGAGACAATTATTTGTTCGGTTTAGTTTTATCTTGGAACTGAAGCACATCGTTACGGATAATTGGGATAACCAGGATATTAAAAAAGAGAGGGTCAAAAACAGAGTCAATATTGTAAACCTATTGCAGGACGATACAATAGAGCAAGCGGAAGTTGGGCAGAGCCCTACTTTGCTTGCCGTATGTAGGGTCGTTGAAAAAAATGACTCACCGAATGACTCACTTTTTTATTGGGAAAAATTGAAAGATTTGTAGATACCGACAAAATAAAAAACGCTGTAAACATTTAATTTACAGCGTTTTAGTATGTTTTGACTTTTAAATGTGTAGCCCGTAGGGGAATCGAACCCCTGTTTCAAGAATGAAAATCTTGCGTCCTAACCCCTAGACGAACGGGCCATTTGCTTTTGGTGATGCAAATATAAGTGCTATATTCGTTTCACCAAAATATTTTTATCGCCTATTCCATAATAATCTGAATTTGAAAAGATTATTTTTTATATTAGGTCAAATCCAATATCTCTACGGAAATATTTTCGTTCAAAGAATATACGTCCGGCATCAGCTGTAGCTTGCTGCAAGGCTTCGAAAAGGTTATCCTGTAGGGTTGTTACCGCAATAACTCGTCCTCCGGCAGTTACCACTTTCCCGTCCACTTCTTTCGTTCCCGCATGGAATACGATTGAATCTTCTACATTTTCGATATTATTGATTTCTTTTCCTGACTCATAATCTCCCGGATAGCCTCCCGAAACCAACATCACCGTTACTGCTGTTTTTGGACTTACTGTATAAGATCTATTTTCAAGGTCTCCCTTTGCAACACCTTCCAATAAATCGACCAAGTCAGATTCAATCCGCGGTAACACAGATTCAGTTTCCGGGTCCCCCATGCGTACATTATATTCGATAACATACGGCTCACCCTCTACATTCATCAATCCGATAAAGATAAATCCTTTATAAGGAATACCGTCTTTTTTTAGCCCATCTACCGTCGGTTTGATTATACGCTCTTCGACTTTATTTAAGAAGGTATCATCAGCAAAAGGGACAGGGGAAATAGAACCCATGCCTCCCGTATTCAAACCAGTATCACCTTCGCCAATTCGCTTGTAATCTTTCGCAGAAGGCAATACTTTATACGAATCGCCATCAGTCAACACAAAAACAGACAGTTCAATGCCTTTCAAAAATTCTTCGACAACCACAACTGAACTTGCATCACCAAATTTAGCATCCGCAATCATAGCACGCAGCTCATCCTGAGCATCCGCTATGGTCTCACATATAAGGACCCCTTTTCCTGCTGCCAAACCGTCTGCCTTTAGGACGATAGGCAACTTTTGCGTTTCTAAGTAAGCGATGCCTTCTTCCAGATTCGATTGGTCAAAAGATTGGTAAGCTGCTGTTGGGATATTATGGCGAAACATAAACTCCTTAGAAAAGTCTTTTGACCCTTCCAACTGTGCTCCCTGTTGTTGGGGCCCGATTACAGGAATATGATTTAAATCTTCTCTTGCAAGAAAATAATCATGAATACCCTTTACCAAAGGTTCTTCCGGCCCGACGACAACCATGTGAACATCATTAGCCAATACAAAATCCGCAATACCTTCAAAATCCGTCACTTTTAAAGCTACATTTTGACCATATTGACCTGTACCCGCATTTCCCGGAGCTATATACAATTGAGTAAGCTTAGGGCTCTTAGCTATTTTATAAGCGAAGGCAGACTCCCTACCTCCTGAACCGATAATCAGAATATTCATGGTAGCAAATATACCGATGTAAAATAATAAAAGTCGCTTACCTGCTGTATTTTTTCAATAGGCTTTAAGTTTAAGTCTATATAGCCCTTTATTAATGTTCGCCAAAGGTGCTTTTTTTGTCACATCATATCCTTTTCTGTTTCCGACATTTTGGTAATCATATATCTTTTTACTTGCGCATTCTGCACTTCATCCAACACATCCACAAGATTTCTGGTAACCGATGCATCTCCAGGCTTAATTAAGACAATCATATCTTCTCCCTCTGTTAGCGTCAGCACTTCTTTTTGAGTTTTCAGCAACAACTCCCGTAACCCCAACTTTCCGTACCCCACAATCTGCGGTACACGCTCTGGGTTATCCTCACGTCCTCGATAATAAGTTATCTCATTATTTGCTCCCAAGAGCAAACTTAGTGTACGCTTTTCATTTATCTCTATAGGCAAATCCTTCTCCTTTATTTTATCTGGCATGGCTACATCCAATTGATTAGGTGTATTCAACGAAGTCGTCAACATAAAAAATGTAATGAGTAGAAAGGCTAAATCTACCATAGCTGTCAAATCAACCTTTGGTACGGGACGGTTGCGCACATTTCGACGTTCTGTTTTGCCTCCATTTTTCAGATTATTATTCAGTTCTGCCATATCAAAAAATTTAAACGTTAAACCTTCGTTATATATGATATTGATGTTTTTTTACGTATTTTTCCACAATCAACTTTTATAAAGGTATTATAATATGAGGGAATTTATCAAGACACAAACCACCGACCACATTGCTTATATAGGTCTAAGTCGGGGGCGTTCCAACGCATTAAACCTCGAAATGGTAGACGAGTTGATTACGGAGATGAAAGAAGCAAAAGAGAGCCCGTCCGTTGAGGCGGTCATATTGCATGGCAACGAAGGCTTTTTCTCCTCTGGATTAGATCTCATCACTTTATACGACTATGACGAAGAAACCATACGTCGGTTCTGGGAACGTTTTCTGGATTTAATCTACGACCTCATCGCTTTTCCCAAGCCACTTATTGCTTCTGTTACTGGACATTCTCCTGCCGGAGGTTGTGTGTTAGCCATCTGTTGTGATTATCGCGTGATGGCAGAAGGACAGTACATTTTTGGTCTAAATGAGGTTGCTATAGGTGTTCCCGTACCAACCAGCATATTCTCCTTATATAGCCTTTGGATAGGTCAGGCAGAAGCTTACAGAAGCCTCTTGGCCGGAAAACTTTTCTCGCCCTCCGAAGCTTTGTTGATTCATCTTGTTGACGAAGTTGTACCCGCAAATCGCATTCACACTGTTGCCACACAGAAAGCTAAAGCTTTCATGCAGTTTGAAAAGAATGCCTGGGCCACCACCAAAAACAATCTTCGTAAAGCATTGCTACAGGAGATACAGCAAGACAAAGCCCTTGCTGCACAACAGATGTTGGAGCAGTGGTGGAAGCCCTCCACGCGCAGTATCTTAAAAACAATCATCGACAACCTGACACAAAAGAAAGCATAAGAAACTATGAAAAAACTTCTTTGGACACTCCTTATCTCCAGCATATTTGCTGTTTCTTGTAACTCTTCATCAAAAAAAAATGAGGACAACAAAGATGCCGCGGATAGCATCGCCACTTTCGAACAAACCCAACAGCTTCCGGAGGTTATCACACGCTTCGCCCGTGCGTACATCTCCCAAGACAACGATAAGGTGAACGCATTAATACATCCCGACTTAGGCCTTTACATCATCTATCGCCCCGGTGCTTCTGATGTTTATGCGCACGTAAGCCGTATTGATTTTAGCAACCCCGTGCCAAATCACTTCCCATACACCACTTTTCAAAACGATTATACATTGACCTTTGAAAAGCTTCCAGTATTTGATTGCGGAAGTGAGAAATGGGATAAACTGGGCTTCTTTGCCGACACGACCGCAACCGCAAATCAATTGACGACGATAGCTATCTTTCGACAAGAATTTGAAAATGTGTCCGCTGCCGAAGTTGCCCAAATCAAAGAATTAGAGAAAGATACATATCGCATTATTCTAACCGTCAATGAAAACCTTGTTTTTCATGTTAAGAAATATGAGGGAGCATGGTATGTCATTGTCCTAGACAGAGCCTACGGCTGGTGTGACGCCTAAAGCTCCGTATCCGCAGAATTTTCAAAAAATATTGTAGAGTGGTATATTCCCAACACTAATTTATTGGAAAATAAAATTTATCTTAGTCGTGAAGAAGTAACTTTATTAGGTTATATAAACCAGACACAAAAGCAATATAATTAATTACCTTATGTCGAATATTGATAAAGAAACCCAAGGTCGTATCAATCAGTGGTTAACAAAAGATTATGATAGTGAAACGGTTGCAGAAGCTCAGCGATTAATAGACGAAAATCAAGAAACCGAGCTTATCGATTCCTTTTACAAGGAGTTGGAATTTGGCACTGGAGGTTTACGTGGTATTATGGGCATTGGTTCCAACCGTATGAACAAATACACGATTGGTAAAGCGACGCAAGGATTCGCAAATTATCTGAAAAAGCAGTTTCCGGGTCAGTCTATAAAAGTCGCGGTCTCTTACGATAGCCGCAACAACTCACAGAGCTTCGGGCATTTGGTGGCTGATGTGTTTTCTGCCAACGGCATACATGTGTACCTATTCGAGCAGCTACGCCCAACACCGATGTTGTCTTTTGCTGTTCGTCATTTCGGCTGTCAGGGAGGGGTGATGCTAACCGCTTCACATAACCCTAAAGAATACAACGGTTACAAGGCTTACGGAAGCGATGGTGGACAACTGGCTGCACCACACGATAAGAATGTGATTACGGAGGTGTATGCTATTCAATCGGTATCCGAAATCAAATTTGACCGCGACGAGGCCAACATCAGTATAGTGAAAGAAGATTTCGATCAAATCTATATCGACGCCAACAAAAATCTATCCATACATCCCGAAGCGGTGACCGCACAACGGGACTTAAAAATTGTGTTTTCGCCGATTCACGGAACGGGCATCATTGTTCCTAAAGTGCTTGAAGCTTGGGGCTTCACCAATATCAACTTGGTAGAGGAGCAATCCAAACCGGATGGTAACTTCCCAACAGTAGTTTATCCAAACCCGGAAGAGCAAGAGGCAATGTCTATGGCGGTTAAGCGTGGACAAGAGCTCGATGCAGATGTTGTGATGGCAACCGATCCAGATGCGGATCGTGTTGGTGTAGCCGTAAAAAACCATAAAGGAGAATTTCAGCTCCTCAACGGGAACCAAATCGGTAGCTTACTGACCTATTATGTCTTGTCTGCTAAAAAGGGGAAAGGAGAACTTACAAACAGTAATTTCGTGGTCAAGACAATTGTAACCACCAATTTAATCAGCGATATCGCCACCTCATTTAGCGTTGATAGCTACGAGGTTCTTACCGGTTTCAAATACATCGGTGAGATTATGACTAACCTGGAAGGAAAAGCGACTTACCTGGTCGGTGGAGAAGAAAGCTACGGTTTCTTGGTTGGGGACTTGGTTCGGGATAAGGATGCGGTCAATTCCTGTGCTTTCATCGCGGAGATGACTGCTTATTTCAAAAGTCAGGGCAAGTCTTTATTTGACGTGTTGCAAGACCTATATACCAATTATGGCTTCTATCACGAAAAATTGATTTCGTTAACAAAAAAAGGCAAAGCTGGAGCAGATGAAATCAAGCAGATGATGGCGGATTTACGCGCAAATCCGCCACAATCTTTGGGTGGCATTGCCGTGAAAGAAATCCGCGATTACCAAAACAGCCAGGCACATGTAGTGGCGACACAGGAAAGTTCGGCCATTGATTTGCCAAAGTCTGATGTATTACAATTTATCACGGTAGACGGCGATGTAATTTCGGCAAGGCCATCTGGCACCGAGCCAAAAATCAAGTTCTATTGCTCTGTAAAAGAGAACCTAAACAGCAAAGCAGATTATGAGTCAACGCTGGCTGTTCTGGAAACAAAGGTGCAGCGCATTATGGCAGACATCGTAAAAGACTAAAGGTTCTAAAATGCAGAAGTGGACATTATTAGATTCTAAATACATTATCCAAAAGCCTTGGGCAACTTTACGTGTAGACAAGCTGCAGCTGCCCAATGGCAATATCAAGGAAGAATATTATGTGTTGGAGTACCCGACATGGGTAAACATGATCGGTATTACCGAGCAGCAGACTATCCTGTTTGTCAAGCAATATAGGCATGGAGCGGGGCACATCATGGTAGAGCTTCCAGCGGGAGTGGTAGAAGTGGGCGAAGACCCGACTGACGCTGCCCGGCGCGAGTTGCTGGAAGAAACCGGCTACGCCTTTGACTCCATTGAATACATCTGCGAGCTCTATGCCAACCCCGCCACTTCCGGCAACCTGACCTATACCTACCTCTTGCAAGGCGGTAAAAAAGTAAAAGATCAGGAACTGGACGAGGGAGAGGACATTGAAGTTGTCGAAATGAGCATTGAGGAAGCAAAGCAGTTTTTATTTGACAACAAAATTGGTCAGGCACTGCATACTTCAGCTTTGTTTTATACCTTACAGAAAATGGGCTTGCTTTAGGCAAGCCCATCTTTTTTCACTCTCTCCAAGTTTTTCTAACAAAACAAGCATCGCGACCTGCTTACGAAGGTTATAATAGAGCTAAAATCATTTTTGTATAGTACAGGCGTTTGTGTTTTAGGGATTTTAGCTCAAAAGTTGAGTATAGAAAGAAGAAAAAGGAAGTCCGCTACAGACTAACTTTTCTCGCGATTTATTCATTTTTTTAAGATGGCATAACTATTTTCTTTAGAGATTTTTTAATCTAAAGAAAATAGTTAATAATTGAACAGACTTATATTATCATCAATTTGCATCATCTCGTTTATAGCGACTATCTACTTTTTACCCTATAAAGAAGGGGAAAAAGAAATGAAATATTTTTACATATCCCTGTTGGTACTATGTGCCTCTATATTAATTGGACAGTTCTTTAAGCAAGAAAAAAATAAAAAATAACCCGTTGTGCATTATGAAACAGAAGGCATCCTAATTGTCATTCTGGGCTTGTGGGGCTGATGCAACATTGAAGCGACATGTTTATCCTTGACAATTTCAGGCTGAGTTTGTCTAGCCTTTTTCACAAAACAACGGGATAGGAGATTTGCTGGACACATGGGCTCTTCCATTAGAACAGCTAGCCAGTACAATGCAGACGCTAGCGTTTACAGCAAAAGCCCTACCTTTTGCGTTCGAAAAGTTAGCGTGTAGAGCTAAAACGTTAACGTTTTTAATAGAACAACTACCTTTTCTGTTGAAAACACTAGGGAGTAGGTCCCAAACGCTAACGTTCGCAAAAGAAATATTACCTTCTCTGTCCGAAAAGCTAGAGCGCCTGTTTCAAAAGCTACCTTATAGAAGATAAACGCTACCTTTTTTGTCAGACACGCTAGCGTGTCTGACAAAAAAGGTAGCGTTTTCTACAGAAACTCTAGAGTTTGTTTATTGATATTTTAAGCTGTTATTCAAGCTAAAAACAGTGTTTAATACAGATTAAACCCAGTTTTTCACCTTAATAATGCTCTCTAAAACCCCCTAAAAAATTGTAAAATCGTGCCAAAAGATTTTTTCGATATGCTGAATTTTGGCACATATTTACAATTTTTGACCGTTTTTCCTGCCTATCTTTCTGCTAGTTAATTAAATATTTGTTTTGCTTAAATGATGCAGTTTTACGAATTCAGAGCAACGTACATCGGCACGGATACTGAACCGAACTACAGCGATATCATTATGATAATATTCTTAAGCTCTTAATGGTATTATCCACAGGTATCATATTTGGAGTCGAAACATTTAAAAAAGCCAAAAATAATCTACATGTGACCATTTTGAGTCTCATTATTCTTGTAGGGTTCTATATTTCTACTCTTAGTATATTCAACTCTATTTAATTACTACTGTTTTCGTACCTTTGCGCTATGGCAAGAGAAATTTTTGAAACCAAGCGTAAAGCATTAAAAATAAACCTCAATCCCGATATTTACGGAACATTTGCAGAAATCGGCGCTGGCCAGGAAGTCGCTCGTAACTTCTTCGGCGCAGGAGCAGCTTCTGGCACCATTGCTAAATCTATGTCGGCTTATGATATGGCATTCAGCGATGCGATATACGGAGAAGAGGAGTCCGGAAGGTACGTCAGCCGCACACGACTGACCAAAATGCTCAATCATGAATTTGAGTTGCTTACCGAACGCCTCCAAGGTGAAAAATACACGGGTAGAAAATTCTTTGCTTTTGCCGATACCGTAACGACACTTAACTTTACAAAAACCAACGATCCGCATGGTTGGATAGGTATCCGCTTTCAACATGAGACCGGAGGCCCGGTAAATGATATCATTATCCACATCCGTTTGCTGGATAGCGATTCCCGATTGCAATCCAAGGTTTTAGGAATTTTGGGGGTAAACCTCATTTTTGCCGCTTATTATTATGCGGAAAATCCGCAAATTATGATCGAGTCGCTGGTGGACAACCTTTCGGTTGGATCCGTGGAGATTGATTTAGTAAAAGTTTCTGGTCCTGTATTCGCGAATGCAAATGAGCGACTTCTTAATCTCTATCTAATAGCCAAAGGCTTCGCAAAGGCTGCTATCTTCAAACCAGATGGTAAAGCTGCGCAAATCAAGGATTACCTATACAAAAAGAATATCATTATTCTCCGTACCAAATATCGCCAGAAATCAAATCCTAACTTCGACTTGTTCAACTTAGCTGTAGAGCAGTTCAAAAAGAACACAGGGGCTCTTCCCGAAGACACAATCGTACTGATTGAAGTGTTGATGGGAAATGTGCTGGACGAAGACAGTCACATTACAGAAGAAGATCTACAATACTTTGCAGAGCGGGCCGAATACCTTTGTTCAACGGGCAACAACATCATCGTGTCCAACTTCCGAAGAAATAACCACCTTGCAGAATTTGTCAAAAACTTTAAGCCAAAGAATGTTGGTATCGCAACCAACGTAGCCAACTTAAAGAACATCTTCAATAGTGGCAATTACAATCAAGAACATTATACTAAAGAATTACTTGCATATATCTCTGGGATGTTCAGCAAAGATGTTAAGCTGTATGCTTACCCTTATCTGGATCGCAAGACCGGCGAAATCGTCACTACACAGAATATGCCCGTTTCCGAAGAAGCCAAACCTTTATTTGATTTCTTAATCAAGAACAGGTATATCGTGGATATCGAAAACTATGATGAGCGATTTGTAAAAACCGTATAAAAAAGCGGCTGTCTAAAAAGTACAATAAATTGTCACCTTGAGCGAAGTCGAAAGACACAATTTATTGATTATCTGTCTGTCTATCCTTCGACAGGCTCAGGATGACAGACAGATAAGGCTTTTGAGACCGCCTCTTTTATTTTTTTATAGATACTTCTTAAATATTGCGTATAGAATCTTCATATCCTCCTCATTCAGCGTGGCCGTGTCAGTGTCACGTTGGATATAGTGTATCTTAAAGGCTTTAATGGCGGCATCAAGATTCTTGATGTCATAACCAATAATACGCAGAGCCAATTTAGGGTCAAAGCTCTCCGGAGGAGTTTCTAAGTTCTCTTCGTGCCAGAAGCCAAAACCTTGATCGGCCAATATTTTCCACGGGAAACGTGAAGGATCGTTCTTCCGCGTGGGAGCATAGTCCATATGGCCTATAAAGTTCGCCTGTGGAATCTTATACGTTTCTTTCAGATAGGACAACAACGAAGTTAAGGCATTAATCTGTACTTCGGGCCAAGGATCCGTTGTTCCGTTATTGTCTAACTCAATCCCGATAGATGAAGAATTAAGATCCGTATCATTTCCCCATTTTCCTAGTCCGGCATGATGACCACGGTAAAGGTCGTTGACCATCTGTACAATCTTACCATCCCGACCTATCACATAATGCGAACTTACGCCCACTTTCATGTTATGAAATGTTTTTACCGTTTGATCCAAAGATTGCTGAGCAGTATGGTGAATCATGACATAATTTGGTTTGCGCACACCAAAGTTGGTAGACGCAACCCATTCTTTCTCCACAGGAGTCACAATTTTTTCTAGCTGACCTGTTACGGGTGCTTCCCTATACAGTTGAGCAAATTCTTCTGATTTCTGCTTATAGACTTTCTCTGTCGCAGCATATTTTCCACCACCACATGCACTCAACAAGAATAAAAGCGACAACGGCATTACCCAAATTAATTTCTTCATATCCATACATTTTATCAAGCAAGCAATGCTTATAGCTTATAGCTTATAGCTTATAGCTTATAGCTTATAGCAAAAGTACGCTTTATTTTGCTTCTACAATATGCTCGGGAAGAATGTATCCCTTTTCCAATTCAATAATATGGAGATTTTTAAATTCTATTTTAGCTCCTTCGGACTCCAGACACAGATAACCCTTTCGCTGCGAAGATTCCCGAATACCATTTACAAACTTTCCATTCACCGACAATTTAATCGTACCATCCACGCATACTACGGTATATTTATTCCATTCGCCCACACCTAAGCATCTGTTTTCAATAGATTTGCTTCGTTCTCCACGAGGGTTATCCGGAATCGTCTTGGCTTTTCCAGCCCCAAAAAGCTCACCATGTACATAGGCTATCGGTGGCATTGCACCATCCCGTTTATTTTGATTAACCCAGTCCAGTTCCAGCATCTGTACCTCCACACCGCTTGGAAGTCGGCTATACTCCTCCGGCTCGTCATCACACCACACAAATATTCCTGAATTCCCACCCTTTTCCAAGTGGCGCCACTCGACATGCATAATAAAATTTTGGTACATCTTTTCAGAACGCACAACACCTATCGGTAAACCTTTACAGACCAGCTTTTCCCCATCCCTATACCAAGAGGTGTCCGATGTATTGACATCTATCCATTTTAAAGGCTCAGGTGCAACAGTACCCGAGATCAAATCATTAAAATCCTTCTTCTCACCAAATTCAAAAAGAACCTGTTGTCCCTGCGTCAACCCTTGTTGCAAGAGCCAACATAACACAAAAACAGATAGAAACTTATATCTTCTCCTCATATTGAAAACAGTAAAATTTCCCTAAAATAGAAAAATGCCTGCAATTTTAACATTGCAGGCATTTATTAAGAGTTATTAATTGTCTTCAAACAACTCCTTTTGTCACGCTGAGCCGAGTAAAAGTGCGACAAAGGCTGTCTGGAACTTATTTTTTTTCAAGCCTTATGCTTCCGCATATTCTTCAATAGAAGGACAAGAACAAATCAAGGTTCTATCCCCTTGCGAATCGTTCACGCGCCCTACTGAAGGCCAGAATTTGTTCACTTTCAAATACGGCAACGGATAAGCGGCTGTTTGACGGCTATAAGGTCTATCCCATTCATCACCTGTCACTACAGCTGCTGTATGTGGCGCATGTTTCAATACATTTTCCTTTTGGTCAGCGTCGCCTGATTCTACCGTAGCAATCTCCGCACGAATAGCAATCAAAGCTTCACAGAAACGGTCAAGCTCTGCCTTAGATTCTGATTCCGTAGGCTCAACCATTAATGTCCCTGCAACCGGGAAGGATACCGTAGGTGCGTGGAAACCGTAATCCATCAAACGCTTAGCAATATCACCAACCTCAATACCCACATTTTTGAAAGCGCGGCAATCCAAAATCATTTCGTGCGCACAACGTCCGTTAGCCCCTGCGTACAATACCGGATAGTGGTTTTCCAGACGAGCCTTGATATAGTTTGCATTCAAAATTGCTGTTTTTGTTGCGTTAGTAAGCCCTTCGCCACCCATCATCGCGATATACGCATAAGAAATAGTGAGGATAGAGGCCGAGCCAAATGGAGCTGCAGATACTGCGGAGATACCTTTTTCGCCCGATACCGCAACCACTTCATGGTTTGGTAAGAAAGGAACCAAATGTTCCGCAACACCAATAGGTCCCATACCTGGACCACCACCACCATGTGGGATACAGAATGTTTTATGTAAGTTCAAGTGACAAACGTCAGCACCAATATAACCTGGGCTGGTCAAACCAACCTGCGCATTCATATTCGCACCGTCCATATACACTTGTCCACCATTCGCATGGATAATCGCACAGATTTCAATAATAGACTCCTCGAAAACACCGTGGGTAGATGGATAAGTAACCATCAAGGAGTTCAAGTTAGCCGCATGTTCTTCTGCTTTTGCTTTTAAGTCGGCAACATCAATATTACCATACTCATCACATTTCACCACAACTACCTTTAACCCTGCCATAGAAGCAGAAGCAGGATTCGTTCCATGTGCAGAAGCAGGAATCAAACAAATATTACGATGTCCTTCACCTCGGCTTTCGTGATAAGCGCGAATAACCATCAAGCCCGCGTATTCACCCTGTGCTCCAGAGTTCGGTTGGAATGACATCTTCGCAAAACCGGTAATGGCAGACAACCAGTCATTCAATTCGTTGATTAACTGCATATATCCTGTGGTTTGGTCTGCAGGAGCAAATGGATGCAAGCCGCCAAAATGTGCCCAGGTTAACGGAAGCATCTCGGTAGTTGCATTCAATTTCATGGTACATGAACCCAAAGGAATCATCGAGTGGCACAGCGACAAATCTTTAGCTTCCAAAGACTTGATATAGCGCAACATCTCGCTTTCAGAATGGTAGCTATTGAACACTGGATGAGTCAAATAGTTGGATTGACGAACCAATTCAGCAGGAATAGATGTACTCAATTCATTCACTAAAGCTTGTAAATCCACATCGTTTTGGGTCTTGCCTTTGATTTTAGCAAATACCTTAACGATGGTTTGTATATCTTCAAAAGTAGTCGTCTCATCGATAGAGATTCCCACCACTTCTCCATCATAGAAGAAGTTCAATTCGTTATTTAAAGCCTCGCCTTTTAAAGCGCCAACTTGCTCGCCTGCATGGATGCGTAACGTATCGAAATATGTTTTATTGATTTGCTCATACCCTAATGCCTGTACAGCTTTATCTAACAGCTTTGCCAAGTCATTGATGCGGGATGCAATATTTTTAATCCCTACGGGACCATGATATACTGCATAAAATGATGCCATAATAGCCAATAACGCCTGTGCCGTACAGATATTAGAAGAAGCTTTATCACGGCGAATGTGTTGTTCACGGGTTTGCAATGCCATACGCAAAGCGTAACCACCAGTAGAGTCTGAAGTTACTCCAATGATACGTCCCGGAATATTACGTTTATAAGCATCTTTTGTAGCAAAATAAGCCGCATGAGGACCACCAAAACCCATTGGTACACCGAAGCGTTGTGTATTACCGACAACCACATCCGCTCCCCATTCACCCGGAGGCGTCAATAAAGCCAAAGACATCAGGTCAGCTGCCACGCAAATCGTAATCCCTTTTTCATGAGCTGCCGCTGTAAAGTTAGTATAATCCACAATCGTACCATCTGCTGCAGGGTATTGGATGAATACCGCGAAAACGTCTTCTGTTAAATTTGCTTCCGTAATATCAGCCACACGGATTTCTACACCAAAAGGCACAGCTCTGGTTTGCAAGACGTCCAATGTTTGTGGATATACATTCGGTGTTACCAAGAATACGTTAGCCGCTTTGTTTTTGCGAGCCGCATATAACATGAACATCCCTTCTGCCGCTGCGGTGGCCTCATCCAATAATGATGCGTTTACAATCTCCAATCCTGTTAAGTCGGAAACAGCTGTCTGGAAATTCAACAAAGCTTGAAGACGACCTTGTGCAATCTCAGCTTGATATGGGGTATATTGGGTGTACCATCCTGGATTTTCCAATACATTGCGCTGAATAACACCCGGTACAGTTACATCGTAATAACCCTGTCCAATGTAGGACTTGAACACTTTGTTCTTGTCTGCAACTTGCTTTACTTTCTCTAAATAAGCTTTTTCACTCAATGCTTTCGGTAAAGCAAGGGGAGCTTTAAGGCGAATTTGGCTTGGAACGGTTTGTTCGATAAGCTCGTCAATGGATTGCACACCTAAGAAAGACAACATTTCCTGTGCTTCTTCGGCTCTTGGACCGTTGTGACGGTCTTCAAATTTTTCTTGATAAAATACGTGGCTCATGTGCGCTTAACTTTTTGATTAGCATAGCCCTAACAGCTTGATTTTTCGTTTTCAGAAACTATACTATTCTATACATTTTTGAGACTGCAAAGATACAATTTTATTAACGAATAAAAACCTGTCCTTAATAATCTATCGGTTGAAAAGTACGCACAAACGTTTGTCTTTTTATTTTTTAGCCCATGAACAAAATACACAGCAATAATCGAATGTCTAATAGACTATTTATTTGAGATTTGAACACTACTTTTCTATTAAAAGAAACAAAAACAAAACAACCATTCCTTTATGGATTGGCAACATTTCAGAGGAAACTTTACCAACAATTCAATTCGCTACAAAAATTACGCTTCAACTGGCTTAATTGCTATATTTAAAGGCATTTGTAAACAAAAGAAACCTTGTATGATAAAACTCCATGTTAAAAATGAAACCGGAAAATTGCATGCGGTAATTTTGGGAATTGCACACCAAAATGGCCCCACACCAAAAGCTGAAGATGCTTATGACCCGAAATCTTTGGAGCATATCTTGGCGGGCACTTATCCACAGGAGGCAGACATGGTCTATGAAATGACCTGTTTCCAACAGGTGCTGGAACGTCATGGCGTCAGGGTATATAGACCCCAACTTCTACCGGATATTAACCAGATATTCTCCCGCGACATCGGATTCGTTATTGATGACTTTTTTATCAAGGCCAATATACTTCCAGACCGTGCTGACGAGTGGCAAGCTATCGAATACATTATAGCACAAATCGACCCGGCACATTTCATTATCCCACCAGAAGAGGTGCATATCGAAGGAGGTGATGTCCTATTATGGAACGACCATATTTTCATTGGCACCTACAAAGGAGAAGACTATTCCTCATTCAACACGGCAAGAACGAACATGGCTGGCGTTCAATTTATTAAAGCGTTATTTCCTCACAAACAGGTGAAAGGGTTTGATCTTATCAAGTCTATGACCGATCCTCGTGCAAATGCATTACACCTTGATTGTTGTTTCCAGCCTATAGGAGCTGACAAGGCAATTATCTTTGAAGGAGGATTTCGAGATAAAGAGGATTATGATTATTTGGTTAGTCTCTTTGGCAAAGAAAATCTCTTTCACATTACCGCAGACGAGATGTACCAAATGTTCAGTAATGTATTTTCCATATCCCTGGAGGTCGTTGTTACAGAAAAGCGTTTCACCCGACTAAATGATTGGCTACGAGCTCAGGGATTCCATGTAGAGGAAATACCTTACCACGAAATAGGTAAACAAGAGGGGCTTCTACGTTGTTCTACACTTCCTTTACTTCGTGATTAAAGCATGCGACAGACAACAGATACATTGCTATTAGTACGCCCACATCGTTTTCGGAAAAACGAACAAACGGCCGTCAACAATTATTTCCAAGAGGATATAGAAAGCGACAACGTCAATAACTTGGCAAAACAAGAGTTTGATACCTTTGTCCAACAACTTCAACAACACGGAGTAAACACGGTTATCGTACAGGATACAGCCACACACGATACGCCTGATAGCATCTTCCCCAACAACTGCATTTCTTTCCACGGTGACACGGCGATCCTTTATCCTATGTTTGCTAAAAACCGTCGATTAGAAAGAGAGCTTGACGTGCTTTCCATATTGGCAAAACAAAGGATAACTTTTGAACATGTCATCGATTATACATTCTACGAACAAGAGCATCTTTTCTTGGAGAGCACTGGTTGCCTTATCCTCGATAGGGAAAACCGCATCGCCTACTGTTCTTTGTCCCCACGTGCCGATGCCGTGCTAATTCATCGCTTTTGTTTGAACATGGCGTTTACCCCCATCATCTTTCAAGCCAATCAAACGGTCGATGGCCTGCGTATGCCGATTTACCACACGAATGTGATGATGTCCGTAGGTCGTAAATTCGCCGTAGTTTGCTTAGAAAGCATAGACAACCTCCATCATCGACATGACTTATTGGAACAGCTTGAAAAAACAGGTAAAGAGGTTATTGAGATTTCGGAAGAACAGGTTAACGAGTTTGCAGGGAATATCCTTGAGGTAAAATCGAAAGATGGCAATCCTTTGATTGTTATGAGCAGTCGGGCCTACCATAGTTTTACCAATGAACAGGTTAATATATTATCGAAGTTTGGTAAAATTGTGCACAGCCCTTTACCAACAATAGAAACCTGTGGAGGCGGAAGTGCACGTTGTATGATTGCAGAGGTATTTCAGAGAGAAGAATAGATGCAAGAACAAAGAGTAAAGACTGACATCAATCTCTTTCTTCTTTGCTCTTTCTTCTATATTCTTTACTCTTTATTTTCTTTCTAAAAGCTCCCTGCGTACCCGGCTCAGGCTTTCCGGCGTGATGCCTAAATAAGACGCAATCATCCATTGCGGAACACGCAATAACATATTTGGATACATCTCCATAAAAGCTAAATACCTTTGTTTGGCAGGCATAGCCAACAGCGAGTTTATACGTTGCTGCTGCGCATAAATGTTTCGCTGTAGAGAATGTTCCACGAAACATGCAAACTCGGTACTCAAAGCCGAAGCCTTCTCCATAAACTCCGGTTGGATATAAACGACGAGAGATGGCTCAATAGCCTTGATATAATAATCTGAAGGCTTATTAAAATACTGACTTGCCCGGTCTGAGACTATCCAGTTCTCGGGAGCAAATTGCAGGATATGTTCTCCTCCCTTTTCATCCAGAGAATAAGACAGTAATAAACCAGACTCCACAAAAAAAGCATAATGCCCCACTTCTCCGGCACGCAGGAGATAACTGTTTGGCTCGACTTGTTTAAAAGCAAAATAAGGATTAAGTTCCTCAAATTGTTCATCCGAAAGACCTGCCTTCTCCGCATAATAACGGTAAAAATTACTCGTCTTGAAGTCTATGATAGGCATTTTCATTAGTACAGGATAGAAAATTTGAAGTCTAACGGATTAAAATACTTTTCCAGATCCCTTATCAAATCATCGCCATACTTGATATAGAGCGGTGCAAAGTTTTCTGTTCTTTCCTGCAGTCCGCCGCCAGGGAAAAGCTTGTCTTTCAAACGCTCAATCTGTATCAGAGCCTCTTTGTGGTTCTGTTTATCTGCCTTTAATAATTTTTTCTCCAGATTGTTTATAGCTTTCTTCAATCGCGCCTTGACTGCATCGGTACTCGGCCCGAGGCTGGGGTCAATCTTGTGTGCGCGAAGTTTGATTTTTCCAAAAATGGAATTAAACTCCATCCACTCATCTTTTAGGTTCAGTCGATGGGTCGTATGCCGACGAACGTATTCGCTTTTGAGTTGTTCTGCATCCCTAAAGATACTTTTGAACGTCAAATCCAAACGGAAAATTTTACCTGCAACTTGGTCATCTGTAATCATTGCAGAGTTTCGGGGAATCAATATAGGAAAGGGAAGACCGTATTGCTCAAAATTAGCTTTCAGCTGTAACCAGTATACAATTTCCGCACCGCCCCCAATATAGGCCAGATTGGGAAGGATGATTTCTTGATATAGCGGACGCATAACCACATTGGGACTAAAACGTTCCGGATAGTTTTTTATCTCTTCACGTAACTCAGATTCCGTAAAGAAAATCGACTGGTGCAGAACCTCAAATCGTCCATCCTCTGTGCGCACAATACGCTCCCTAAATTCGTCTGTAAGGTAGAAAAAGTTGATTTCCCGTGCATGTACCTGGGGGTGATACCCCAAATCTTCCAATTGATTCGAGGTTTCACGGATTGCCTTAAAACTTTTTTCCTCCAGAATATCCTGTTCAATATAAGGCGCAAATACCGCCTTGAAAGCTTTTCTATCCGCATCGATAATCACCAATCCATAATCCTTAAAAAGCTCATGGACAAACAGACGAGTAGCATCTGCCAATGAACGGCCTTTCAAATAAGCTTCTTCCACGATTTGCGTAAGCTTTTCCGCATTCGGTGAGATACCAAAGGTATTGCAGTATTGTTTGACAGTATCTACAATATTTGCAGTAGACATACGCCCTGTAGCCGATATACCCTCCGTATCCCATGCAATTTTCTTCCCGAATACCCGTGTATGGTTGATTTCTTCGAAATCATGATCTTCCGTAGCCATCCAATAGACCGGTACGAAATCATTCTCTGGGTGTGCGGCTTTGAGGTCTTTAGCTAAACGGATTGCCGAAACGATTTTAAAAATAAAATATAACGGCCCTGTAAATATATTCAGCTGATGCCCCGTTGTTACGGTGTAAACATGCTGATCCTTCAACAGGTCAATATGCGAAGCTACCAACGGTGCATTGTCTAAAAGTTCAGCATATTGTTCTTTAAGTTGCGCGACCAATAACGACCTGTGGTCGTTATTAAAATTCTTTTTAAGCGCAATCTGCTCTTTGAAGTCTGGTAAAGTCGGCCGAAGGCCATAGAAAGGGCGAAGCTGTTCCTCATTGCCCAAATAAGCTAAAAGGGCTTTAGAAAAACTGCCTGTATCGCTATAGTCGATATACGTTGCTTTCATCTATCTCTCTCGTGCAGTAGTTGTTTTTTAATGTCTACTAATTTTGCAGACAATTTACATATTTTTATGAAAAGCCAAACTCTGTTAGGTAATTTAGTTGTTCATATTACCTCCATATGGCAATATAGTTAGAGATTATTGTAGCGAAAAATCAATAGCTAACGTTATGTATAAAACCCCATTAAACCAACGATGAGAAGTATAACATTTTTTACATTCGGACTGACAGCCATCCTCTTACTATCCTGCTCTAAACACAAGGAAGAAGATATGCTGGATATGTCTTGTGAATCAGCTATGTGCACCGATATGCTTGTAACTATATCGGCAAAAGTAGTCGATAATCAGGGGAAGCCCGTTGCATTGACACAAACCAAGGTAACTCGATTGTCCAATGGAGAGGTGTTGACTAATCCGTTTGCTAAAGAGGATTGGAGATTGTACCAGCAATATGGAAACTATCCTATAGTGAGTGACCTACATGACAAGGTGTTGCCCAAATTTAAGAAAATCCCAGTACGGTTTCAAGGGTATATTGGCTCGAAGGAAGTTATCAATACAATATATACAGTTGCGTTCGATTGCTGCCATATTAGTTTAATCTCCGGCGAACGAGAAATAGTGGTTCGTTGATTTGTCATTGGGGTTAGGTGTCTATAACATAAAAGAAAAACCAAAGGATAGTCTTTGGTTTTTCTATTTAGTAGCCCCGAGCAGAATCGAACTGCTATCAAATGTTTAGGAAACATCTATTCTATCCGTTGAACTACGGGGCCATTAAGCCCTTTGTGAAAGACAAACAAAAATACATTATTTTTCCAAACAAAAATATAAGGCTTTCTTATTGTGTTTAAAAACATATATAGATTTTACCAATACACTATAAAATTTTTTGATTATTTTCTAACAAACAAAAGCGTACCTTTGTGCTACAAAATAAGAAAGAAAATATTATGAGTTTCACAGGTAAAAATTTTCCAAACATCACAGTAGACGCAATTGACTATTTAGGCGATTATTTGTCAATCAACGTATTCGAAAAAGCACAACAAGAAAACAAAAAAGTATTATTGTTTTGGTATCCGAAAGACTTCACTTTCGTATGTCCTACAGAATTGCACGCTTTTCAAGCAGAAGTAGCGGAGTTCGAAAAACGCAACACAATCGTTATCGGTGCTTCTTGCGACTCTAACGAAGTACATTTTGCTTGGTTAAATACAGCAAAAGACAATGGCGGTATCGAAGGTGTAGAATATCCTTTGATCGCTGACACAAACCGTAACTTGTCAAGCGTATTGGGTATCTTGGAAATGAAAGAAGTTGAACACCCAGAATACGGTACCTTGGTTGAAGGTTCAGCAGTTTCTTACCGTGCGACTTACTTGATCGACGAAACTGGTAAAGTATTCCACGAGTCTGTAAACGATATGCCTCTTGGCCGTAACGTAAAAGAATATATTCGTTTGATCGATGCTTATACGCACGTTCAGAAACACGGAGAAGTTTGTCCTGCAAACTGGGAAGAAGGAAAAGAAGCTATGAACGCGACTCGAGATGGTGTTGCTTCTTACCTTTCTGCAAACTAATTTGTTTAAAGTTCAAAGTTTAAGGTTCTATATAGAACCTTAAACTTTAGACCTACAACTTTGAACTAAAAACGTTAAACAAAATTATTATGTTACAAGAATTAGAAGCTGACAATCTACAAGAAGTAGTAAGCAGCAATGATACTGTATTGGTACAATTTTCCGCTTCTTGGTGCGGAAACTGCCGAATCATGAAACCAAAATTCAAAAAATTGGCTTCTGAGAATGAAAACGTAGGCTTTGTAATCGTGGATGCGGAAAAATTTCCTGAATCCAGAAAATTAGCAAACGTAAATAACTTGCCAACTTTTGCTGCTTTCAAAGGCGGTAAACTGGTGAACCAAGTACAAACAAACAAAATCGACGGATTAATCGAACTATTAAATGAAGTTACCAGTAATTAAGCACCTGATCGAGTTTATCGAGCAGAACGATGTAGACTTCGTATTGGAAACTATCGAAACGCTGGAAGCTTTGACAGAAGTCTCTTCTTTAAAAGACGAGGAGCTCGATGTTATCGGTGAATTGATCTCCAATATGTACGGAGCGGTAGAGGTGGATAAACTTATCAAAGAAGGAACTCCTAAAAAAGATGCATTGAATAATTTCATGAAACGCGTCTTGGGTTCGATTGATAAGTAGTTATTATCAAGCCACATACCTGATACCAACCCATATAATAAAACCCTTTATAGCTTTTCCACCCCTGCTTGTTTGTTCAAAACTCAGTTGGTGTGGAAAAGTTTTTTTTTCACATCGCGCCAACCTAATACTTTTAATGCTATTTTTACTAATACTAAAAGGTTACTATTTTAAAACTATCGACTTAATTTAATGCTTCGTTTTCCAAAACATAGGGGCTTTTGAATTGGAAGTTTTAGACAAAAGATTTTTAATTGTTGGTAAGAGGAATCAAGATAAAACTTGGTTCCTTTTATTTTTATGTTTGATTTTTTCTATTTTAGAAATTATGAAGAAACTATTTCTCTGCATACTTATTCTATTTTTTAAGGTTAGTACAAGTTTTTGTCAATCCTATACCCCCCAAACCGCAGCTGACATCCTTTCTAAAATGGAACGTCTACAAGTTGTTGGATCCGCACTTTACTTTGCTGCCCATCCGGACGATGAAAACACCCGATTAATATCCTATCTGGCTTCTGAACGCAAAGTACGTACAGCCTACCTGTCTTTAACGCGAGGTGATGGTGGACAAAACCTTATCGGAACGGAGCAAGGCATCGAGCTTGGCTTAATACGTACCCAAGAGCTTCTGCAGGCTCGCAAAGTGGATGGCGGTGAGCAGTTCTTCTCTTCAGCCTTCGATTTTGGTTTTTCTAAAACCTACGATGAAACGTTCCGCTTCTGGAACAAAGAGGAAGTGCTTCGCGAAGCCGTCTGGATTATTCGTTCCCTACAGCCGGACATTATCATCACTCGTTTCCCACCAGACGAACGGGGAGGGCATGGCCACCACCAAACCTCAGCCATCATTGCCCATGAAGCTTTTAAAGCCGCCGCTGATCCCAACGCCTATCCGGAACAGCTAACTCTTGTAAAACCCTGGAAGGTAAAACGTTTATTGTGGAACACCGCCAACTTTATGCGCATGCAGGGCAACAGCCAAAACCAGCTTCGCTTAGACATTGGCAATTACAATCCGCTATTGGGTAGATCCTATGGTGAAATTGCAGCCCTAAGCCGCTCGCAACATAAAAGTCAGGGCTTTGGTTCTGCAGGAACAAACGGTGTGTTATTGGAAACTTTCGAGCATGTGGATGGAGATAAAGCGGAAAGCGACCTGTTCGATCACATTGATATTTCCTGGAACCGCATCAGCAATAGTTCCCATATTGCACAAAGCATCGATCAGCTAATTGCTGATTTTAACCCACAAAAGCCTTATTTATCTATTCCGCGACTCACTTCGCTATGGAAAGATGTCCAGAAAATAGATGATGATTATTGGAAATCCCGTAAGTCCAAAGAGATAGAGGAACTTATTTTGGCCTGTGCTGGCATCAAGGTAGAAAGCTTAACGGCGCAGGGAAGCTATGTAAAAAATGCGCCTATTCCTTATCAAACCGAAATTATTCTCCGCAATCCCGATACAAAAGTTAATGTACTTCGTATTAACGGTCAGGAAATCAATAAGCCTTTGCCACATAATGAAACATTCTTTTTTGAGGGCAAAGCCTCTATCGATGACATTACACAGCCTTATTGGTTAGTACAGAAACCCGGCAAAGGTAAATTCAATGTGCGCTCCGAAGACTTTGGCTATCCCATTAATAAGGATTTGCCCGCAACGGAAATCCTGTTAGAAATAGGAGGGGTAAATATCCGTATTAACGAACCTTTGCAATTCAAATATGTAGACCCTGTGCGTGGTGAAGTGCATGAATTTGTTCGGGTAACCCCGGCCTTGACTGCATCATTCGACCAACAGGCGTTGCTCATCCAACCGCAGGAAAGCAAAATGGTCTCGATTACGTTCCAAAACCATGCACAACAAGCGAAACAATATACCGTTCATGTAAATGCCGGTGCCGAGGGATGGAATATTGAACCGACAAACCTGACCTTAAACTTTAGCCCGGACCAACCTTATTTAACAAAAACCGTAAACATCACCAATAATGGGGCTACTAACGGCGCCACAAACTTAACCCTTCAAATGCAGGACGAGCGCCTTATGGGTTTACGGGAAATCGCTTACGAGCATATTCCAAAACAGAGTTGGTTTCCAGACGCACAGATAAGGTTACAATCACTAACATTGAATAACCCTGTAAATCGCGTTGCTTACATTATGGGGGCTGGCGACCTTGTCCCCGAATCTCTTCGTGCTATTGGAATCGATGTAGATATTCTTACGTCCGAAAGCATCAATAGAAATTCACTCCAAAAATATGATGCCGTTGTGCTTGGCGTACGGGTTATGAATGTAGACAAACAAATAGCCTACAAACTCCCCGAGCTTTATGCTTATGTAGAAAATGGTGGAGTAGTGGTCATGCAGTACAATGTGAACAGTGGTCTGAAAAAAGATAATTTTGCACCCAAACCGTTCAAAATCACACGGGCAAGAGTAACCGAGGAAGATGCGAAAGTCACATTGGTCGACGAGGACGACCCTGTGTTGAACTACCCGAACAAGATCACAGAACAAGATTTTGACGGATGGGTGCAGGAGCGGGGCTTATATTTTGCCGAGGATGTAGACAAAAGCTATCGCACACCTTTGTCTATGCACGATACCAATGAAGCTCCGCATCGCGGTTCTTTGCTCATCAACCGTATCGGAAAAGGCAAATTTGTCTATACATCCTTATCTTTTTTCCGACAATTACCTGCCGGAGTTCCCGGAGCTAATAGATTATTTGTAAATTTGTTAACAAAAGAAAAATAGAACATAAAAACATAATGGAAAATCAAGTAGAAAAAAACGAAACATTGAATGTTAAAGGCATTATCCTTTTAGTAGGAACAGTATTTGGCGCATTGGTTTCTATCATCACCCATGGTACTTTTATGGGCTTTATCGGTGGTGCAGTAATCGGTCTTGTCATCGCTATCCTCTTCATTAGCTTTGCTCTACCATTTAAACCGCATGACAGATAAGAAACTGCTGCCCTTTATTAAGAGCTGGAAACAGTTTTACCTGCTGGTATGTCTGTGGCTATTGCTTTGCATTGCCTTTATGTACTGGTTTACACAATATTATTCATGAGTACTATTGATTGGATAGTACTCTTTCTCACTCTTCTGCTTATTGTCGTCTACGGCATGTACAAAAGCAGAGGAATCAAAAATATAGATGGTTATATCGTCGGCAATCGTGAGTTGCCTTGGTATACTGTCGGCTTATCTGTGATGGCTACGCAAGCCAGCGCAATTACTTTCCTTTCTGCTCCCGGTTTGGCTTACAGCCAAGGGATGAGCTTCGTGCAGTTTTATTTCGGGTTACCGCTGGCAATGATTGTGCTATGTATAACTTTCGTTCCCATCTTTCATAAACTAAAAGTCTATACCGCGTACGAGTTTCTGGAAAAGCGCTTCGACGTAAAAACCCGTGCCCTGACCGCGATACTCTTTCTGATTCAACGCGGTGTATCTACCGGGATCACCATTTTTGCTCCCTCCATTATTTTATCCAGTATCCTCCATTTAGACGTTACCTATACAACCCTCATTATCGGACTAATAGTCATCTTTTACACCGTTTGGGGAGGGACAAAAGCCGTATCCTATACACAGCTATTACAGATGGGGATCATCTTTACAGCATTGCTTGTCGCAGGTGTAATGGTAGTGAAGCTACTTCCTGAGAACATAGGTTTTTCCGAAGCTTTGCATATCGCCGGGAAATCAGGCAAAACCAACGCGATAGACTGGAACTTTGACTTAAATAACCAATATACGATCTGGACCGGACTCATTGGTGGTTTTTTCTTGCAACTTTCCTATTTTGGGACAGATCAAAGTCAGGTCGGTCGTTACCTAACAGGTTCCTCTGTCCGCGATTCGAGAATAGGCTTACTGATGAATGGGTTGCTCAAAGTCCCTATGCAGTTTTGTATCCTGCTTATTGGCGTATTGGTCTTTGCCTATTACCAATTCCACACGGCTCCTTTATTCTTTAATAATGTCGAAGTAAGCAAAATAGAACAAAGTATCTACCACGACGAATATAAGGCTATCATGCAACGCCATGAGGCCATCAGTCAAGAGAAATCCATTGTATCACAGGAATTAGCAACAGCCCTACAGCAAAAAGATGAAACTGGTATTGATTTAGCCCGAACGGCTTTACAAACCAAGAACGAGGAAGATAAAGCCTTGCGCAAAGAGGTAGAAGTCTTGCTTAAGAAGAATAATCCCGATGCAGAGCTCAATGACAATAATTATATCTTCCTTTCATTCGTAACGTCAACCTTCCCGAAAGGACTTATCGGCCTGCTGATTGCTGTCATCTTTTTAGCCTCCATGGGCGCTACAGCCAGTGCAATAAACTCTTTATCCTCGACAACTGTCGTTGACATTTATAAACGTTTTATCCACAAGACCGGTTCCGAGCGAAGCGATTTGAATGCCTCACGTATCTTTACCCTGTTCTGGGGTATTATTACGCTATTAGTGGCGCTTTATGCCAGTCAATTGGGAAACCTGCTGGAAGCCGTCAATATTTTAGGGTCGCTATTCTACGGAACGATTTTAGGTATTTTTATCGTGGCTTTCTACTTCAAAAAGATAGGAGGGAGGGCTGTATTTATCGCAGCTATTCTTTCTGAACTTATCGTATTTGCCGTATGGCATATGGATTGGCTGGCCTACCTTTGGTTAAATCTAGTCGGCTGTGTTGCAGTAATCGTTTTGGGTTATGCTGTACAGTTTTCCGTAGGAAAAAAGGCTAATAAAGAATAAACGTTCGTTAAAAATACCGTTTGTACAGATTATATAGCACCCTCTTATCGTAGTCCGTCAATGTTTCACTGGTATCCGTCGCGATAAACTTCCGTTTAAAAGCAATAATCGTAGACCGAAGATTACTCACATCATACCCTATAATCCGTAACGCATCAACATAATTGAAGTTTTCTGGTGGCATTTGCAAATTATACTCGTCATACCATACGCCAAAACCCTGCTCGGCCAAACGTTTCCAGGGAAAGAAAGCACTAGGGTCATCTTTTCGTGTTGGTGCAATATCTGCGTGTCCCAAGAAATTGGTAAATGGAATACTGTACTTTGTTTTTAGTGTATCCAAAAGCACCAATAAAGAACGTATCTGCAGTTCAGAGAAGGGTTCTTTACCATTATTGTCCAATTCTATTCCCAACGAAACCGAATTCATATCCGTAATACTTCCCCATTTGGAACGTCCAGCATGCCAGGATCGCAGGTAATCATTAAGCATCTGCACGACCTGCCCGTCCCGACCAATAACATAATGGGAGGAAACTTTCGTGTGGGGCAATTGAAAGGTGCGGATAGTCTGATTAATACTTGTTTGAGCTGTATGGTGGATAATAACGAAATTTGGCTTACGCACATCATAATGCATTGCTTCCGTCCAGTCCGCATTCTTGTTGATACCTTCCCGCATCATCTCCCTGACACGATCTTCTGTTGTTAACACGACAGGGACTTCGGCAGCGCCGAAAAGCGTATCCAGCACCTGCCTTGTATCAATCAAGTTCTCTCGGCTTGCTTCCAGTTTAACTGTATCCGGCTGAACCAAAATAGGCTTAGGAGCTTGCAAAACTGTCTTTTTAGGCGTTCCACAACTCCAAACCAACAACATCACCCCAAATAAAAACAGACTATACTTCAAAACAAATTATCGTGGTAATGAATAGGTTAAACCTAAAGCCAAAGCTTGGCTATACTGCACTTTCTTGGACTCATCCGAATTATAGACAATAATTCCAGATAGAGAAACATTCACTAAACTGGTCACTTTTGCCGTAAGCGTAGCATCTAAACGGTGATCTGGATCACTTAGTTCTCGATAATCCGCAAACATATTATATCTCGCCTTGAGGTTCAGATTCTGGGAAAGGTTTCTGTCCAAGTTAGCTGTTAACTGAAACGCGAGGTCATTTCTAAATTCTTCACCCGGTTTTAAACCAAACTTCTCTTGATCTGCTGTTATCGGATCATTTTCTGGGTATCTCATAGCATATTCACTAACAGTCAAAGGTTTTACTCGGTCATTCAACACTAGGGTTTGTCGAGCAGTACCTGTACCCAAACGAAGAGAAAAAGTATTATCAGGCTTATACTCTAAACCGAAGGATTCTGTAAAATACCCAGGGCCCATAAAACCAGTATTATATTCATAAATACGCTCTATTCCTTCTTCTGTTCTATAAGTATACCCTAAGTCAAACTGAGATTCAAATGTTAAGGAGAAATAAAGAGCCCAACTCTTTGAAAGACCGTATGCAACCTTATTATCCCAGAAAATACGGTCATTATTTTTCTTTGCCAACTGATCTTTATTTTTGATTTTACCGTACCTTAAATCAATTTCTGTAGCAAATTGAAAGTTATTCTTATTGTATTCAGATTTGTGCCAACCAAGTACACCCACAGCAATAGAGTTTACCCCCCCGGCATTCCAGTTGTCACTAAATGAAGCTTGATTGGCATTGATACCAAACTTCGTCCAATGCTTCCAATAGTCCACTTCCAAATCCAATTTGGGAATAGGCACATGAATGCGGTTCAGATTGTTTAGTGGAGTTTTAGACTCCCCGACTATGGTTGTATCCGGCTTTGCTCTCAATTCTTTCAAATCGACCTGAGCCACGGCTGCCTGTGCCGCCAGCATAGAAACAATTACAGCAAGTATTTTTAACTCTTTAACCATATTATTATCTAATTATTGACTTCTAATTCTATTTCCGGCAATTTCGGTAAAAAACGCAAGTTAGGATTTAATTTAAATATTTCATACTTGCTTTTTATATACTCCGTAAGCTCATAAGGCGACGCTGCTAATATAAAATAATAATTTGGTCGGTAATTACTCATAAAGTTTTCGAGGTGTTCACCCTTAAGCCCAGTCGTTTTCTGCACCAATTCACGTGTAAACTTGGAGTCGATAACATTATTCTCGTATTCCTGCTGAATTATTCGGGTAAGACGTTTCGCATTTTTCCCTTCTCGACTAAAAAAATTATAGATAGTACTAATGCTTAACCCAGCTCCGGTTGGCCCTACACTGAAAATGCTGCCCGGATCGGCAAGTCTATAGGCTTTGTTGAATTCTTCTCTTCGTTGTTTCAGGATTTCTTCGGGCGACTTACGTGCAACCACTTGCACCTCAGGAATGTAGATGCTACTACGTTCCATATGGAACATCAAGACTTTTTCTTCTGAATAAACAATAGTATCGGGGAAATATCCCTCTTTGGTGGCTATGATAGCATCGCCTTCGCGCAAACGAATTTCAAACTCTCCGCGCGCATTGTTATAGATATTGTCTTTCGTCTGGTCGTTTTTGATAAAGACTTTTCCGATACGTTGTTTCGTACCTTTATCAAAAACAATTCCCTGTACGGTCTTGGCTTGTCCCAAAACAGAAAAGGGAAGTAGCAATATCAAGTATACAGATATGTTCCGAAGGATGTTCACCGCTGTAAAACTAAATTAAAGAACGTTATCTTCCGAATTTTTAACAACTTTTATACAATTCGGATCCTTACTTGGTCACGACCAATAACTGACCAATAGAAAGACTATCTGTAGACAATCCGTTTAGCTGCTTCAATTGTTCAACGCTCACACCGTAACGCCTTCCAATTGAATACAAGGTATCGGAGGCCTTCACCTCGTGTATCGTCATGGCAACAGCACTTTTTATCTCTTCCTGCACTTCCTTCGGTGCCACTTCTTCTTTATACTCGATGATCTCCTCTATCTTTTCTTCCCTCTTTTCCTTGGCTGCATAAGACACTTCCGCACGGTCATACTGATACAATTCATAGCGTTCAATAAGGTCTATAAGTAGCTCTGGATAGCGCGGATTTGTGGCATATCCAGCTTCTTTCAAGCCTTTAGCCCAGCCACGATAATCGTTTTTATCCAATGTAAACAGCTTTTCGTAGCGCTTGCGCAACAAAAACTGACTATGATCTTTAAATGACTGTTCGGGGTTATTGTACACGCGAAAGCAATCATTATGTGTATCATCGGGTCGATTCACAGAAGGGCCGCTCCATACTCCTCCACATTTTATGCCAAAATGATTGTTTGCTTCTCGAGCAAGGTAACTATTGCCATTTCCCGACTCCAAAATAGCTTGTGCCAGCTTAATGCTGGCAGGAATGCCGTATTGATTCATTTCGGCGATAGCAATGTCTTTATATTGTTCGATATATTGATGGCCAGAGGTAGAAGTAGCTCCTCGTCTATTAGCTTCGGTTGTTTCACGTGAACCATTGTTGCCATGTGAAGGGGAAGTTAATACCGCCCTTTTGGATGCACAAGACCCCAAAAAGATAACGCCGACCATAAGTGCGAGAAGAAAGCGTATGAACATACAATTTTATAGAATAGATCGTTGCTCGCTGTTAATCAAATCATTTGCCGACAACCGGCTTTTTATTTTCAAATCTTCCATACTCAAATTCTGACGGATAATCAGTTGTGTATTCAGTATGTCAAAAACATCTTCTTGAATGTTTAGGCTCATCTGCTGTAACAGCAGGTCTTCTTTTTCTTGAACAACTTCATTTACAGCCAATCGATTCTCTTCCAGCTCACGATACACCTCTGCATCGATGGCATCTAAATCATAGCGTTCAATCGTTGCCAATACTTTTGCGGACCAAGTCCTGGTTTCCGAATAACCTGATTTAGCAATACCTTTTACCCAAGCTTGGTAGTTTTCATGTGAATAATCTTCAAAAAGTGGAGCTGTGGCTTTTCTTCTTTTTAAAAGTCCAACAAAGTCCAGATAAGATTCTTTAACCGATAGGTAGCCTTTATAAGCTGAACGAATGACCTTGCTTTTGTTTTTTCCTTTAATACCGAAATGATTGTTAAGGTGTTTGGCTATTCGGCTATTTCCATATGCACTTTCATGGAAAGCTACACCTAAAATAACAGAGGCTGGCACCCCCGTTTCTTTCATCAGCTCTTGCGCAACTTCTTTATGTTCGGCAATATAGCTGCTTGGTGAAAATTTTTGTGCGCTTACTGTGTGGATTGTCAGCACACTCATGAGCAATACTACTAAGTATTTACAAATAATACTTGTCTTTTGCATGTTGTTACATTTAGTTCAACCATTACTTTTTGCGTAACACAAAAAGCCCGTCTCTAATTGGCAAAATAAGTTTTTCAACTCTTGTGTCTTTTGCCAAAGTATCGTTAAGTTCTAATACTCTTTTTGTTTGACTATCTGGATTATCTGATAGTACTTTGCCTTTCCATAGCACATTATCAACCAACAAAATGCCTCCGCTTCGCACACGGTCAATCAGCATTTCGAAGTACTGAAGGTTGTTTTTTTTGTCCGCATCGATAAACACCAGATCAAAAATGCCCTCAATCGTAGGAATTATTTCTGCCGCTGGTCCAATATGGTATTTTATCTGCTCACCATACGGTGAAGCATCAAAATATCCTTGCACTCGTTCTTGTTGTTCTTCATTCACATCAATTGTGTGAAGCAGACCGTCCGAGGATAGGCCTTCTGCCAAACATAATGTCGCATAGCCGGTGAATGTTCCGATCTCCAACATCAGCTTCGGCTGAACCAGTTTTGCAAGCATGGAAAGAACTCTTCCTTGAAAATGCCCAGAGAGCATATGCGGCATCGTTTCCTTTAGATAAGTCTCCCGATGAACCCGTTTTAATAGCTCATTTTCAGCGTCACAGGTTTTCTCCAAATAGGCATTTAAAACCTCTTCATTTTCAAGCATAGCGACAAAAGTAGTCAAGCACACCTATATTAGAAAGAATTTTAACATAAATTAATTTTTGTATCAACTGGCTTAAAAACGAAAAAAGCCCCCTGAAAGTATTCAGAAGACCTTTTTTCATAAAAAAACCATTAATCTAATGACGCTGTAATCAAGCGTAAAAATTCCGATCGTGTAACATCATTTTGAAAGGCTCCGGTAAAAGCAGAAGTCGTCGTCACCGAATTTTGTTTCTGCACACCCCGCATTGCCATGCACATATGCTTACATTCCATCACGACAGCAACCCCTGCTGGATTCAGTGTATCTTGAATACAATCCCGGATCTCATTGGTCAAACGCTCTTGTACCTGTAATCTACGAGCAAACACGTCCACCACGCGCGGAATCTTACTCAACCCTACAATATGTCCATTCGGGATATACGCAATATGGGCTTTCCCAAAGAAGGGAAGCATGTGATGCTCACACATCGAATAGACCTCGATATCTTTTACAACCACCATTTGACTATAATCTTCTTCGAACATTGCGCTACGCAACACCTGCGCCGCATCAATATCGTACCCATGCGTCAGAAATTGCAGGGCCTTGGCTACGCGCTCTGGCGTTTTTATCAAACCTTCACGCTTTGGATCTTCGCCAATAGCTTCTAAAATATCTTTATAATAGGTCGCTATGCGATCAACATGTTTGGTATTGTATTGATCAATTTTGATATAACCGTCTTGCTCTTCGCTGTCGAAGTCTGTAAGATTACTCATTTTGTATTATTTATAGGATTAATCGCCGAAATATTCGACATAATTATTTTCTGTTTCATAAAGCTTCACTGCGTGTAGCTGTACATTTTCTTTTGTGAACTCCTCTTTCAGCACCTTAAAAATCTCTACAGCAATGACTTCGGTAGAAGCCTTTTTACCCTGCATAAAATCTACATCGAGATTTATATTTTTATGGTCCAATTTATCGATAACATGTATGAGCATAATCTGCTTCATTCGTTTTAAATCAATAACAAAGCCTGTCTCGGGATTGATTTTTCCTTTCACCGTCACAAAGAGCTCGTAATTATGACCATGCCAATTAGGGTTGGAACAATTGCCAAAAACGGCTTCGTTCTGTTCCTGCGACCAGTCTTCCCGAAAAAGTTTGTGGGCTGCGCTAAAACGCTCGCGCCTTGTGATATAAACCATAAGACAAAGATAGTGCTTAAATTCTAAAATCTAAGAAAAACAGACTTTCCCCATGCATACGGCAGGGGAATCCTGAATATTTTCTACATGTTGCGGACTGCCCGCGACAGTCTCATTTGCTAATACAGCAAAAAGACACGCTTCTTTCGCATCGGGATTAAGGCCTAATTCTGCAAAACTGCTTATCTCTATCTTTGGCAGTTGTTGGCGCATATTATCCATTAAAACAGGATTATGCAACCCGCCACCACTTACATAAACCGCAACATGGTCTAACCCTTTAGCCTGCCGCTTTATTCCTTCTACAATCGCTTGGGCCGCAAAAGCATTCAAGGTTGCCATCACATCTTCGGTCTTTAAGAATTGCGTGCCCGTTTTCTGTTGTGCTGCCTCTAAATAGCTCAAATTGAACAACTCAGGTCCTGTTGTCTTCGGAAAGCCTTCGGTAAGAAAAGGTTCTGCCAATAATGCTTCTAATAACATTTCGTGAACAACTCCCTCCCTCGCCACATCGCCATCCTTATCCATCTCCAACCCAAATTGCTGGAACATGAATTGGTTCATCATGGTATTTCCTGGTCCCAAATCGGTCGCGTAGGCCTTGAGATCGCTGTCCTTACGGGGTAAAAATGTAAAATTGGAAATGCCGCCAATGTTTAGCAAAAAGCGGTTTTCAACAGTATCAGTAAAAAGCAGAAAATCACCATACGCTGCCAAAGGCGCTCCCTCTCCACCTGTAGCGATATGTTTCTGCCTAAAATCGGCTATAGTGATGATTCCCGTAGTCACGGCAAGATGATCGCCATCACCGATTTGCAAGGTGCTATTCGGATAGATTATATCCTTCGTAAGCCTCTGAGGAGCATGGTAAACCGTTTGTCCATGGCTCGCAATCAAATCGATATCAGTTGCTGTTGCATTCCAGTCCGCAAGTGCCTGATTAACCAACTCTCCGTGCAAACGCCCTATCATGGCATTCAAACCACAGAGCACCTGCTGGTCGATGGCTCGCTTAGCAAATACCTCACGCACCTGCTTACGGAAACTTTCTGGATAGGGTAGAGTAACGAATTGCTCTAACGTCAGTTCAGTATCCACACCACTTCTCCTTAATTTACACCAGGCAATATCCAGGCCATCCAACGATGTTCCAGACATCAAACCAATAATATTGCGCTCCTCTTTCCGGGCAATATGGTATAGTTTCTCGATTTGTAGGTTCATAGGGCTAATTTAAGTGAAAAAATTGCTTATGTCGAATGATAATCCTATTTTTGAGCAAAGAAAAAAGTTATGAATTTTCCAGCAGAATTAAAATACACTAAAGATCACGAATGGATTCGTGTAGAAGGTGATGAAGCCGTTATCGGCATCACGGATTTCGCACAGCGCGAATTGGGAGATATTGTTTTCGTTGATATCAATACTGTTGACGAAGAAGTTGCTGCAAATGAGGTATTCGGTACAGTAGAAGCTGTAAAAACTGTTTCAGACTTGTTCATTCCTGTAACTGCAACGGTATTAGCGGTCAATGAGGCTATCGATGGTTCTCCTGAATTGGTAAACTCAGACCCTTATGGAGAGGGTTGGATTATTCGTGTGAAATTGAGCAATCCTACTGACGTAGATGCTTTATTATCTGCAGATCAATACAAAGCTGAAATCAATGCGTAATACGCAAAAATAAATTTGGTACATAAAAAAAACGGAGTCAAAAATTTGACTCCGTTTTTTTATACTTTTTAAAATTCTTAATCTACGGACATTGTAATGTCGCTAACCACTTTTGTTCCTTGCACCTCAATAGAAGTGGTCAAAACAGCATTCTTTGTAAAATGCGTCGTTTTATCTAAGATGTAATGTCCTTTTACAGAACCAATCTCATTGTCAGATCCATCTTTCATCTTTCCTTCTACATCAATAACATATCCTTCCGCACTTTCTTCTCGATAAGTGGACGTTTGCTCTACAAAAGCAATCAAAGGGTTGTCTGTCATTTCATACGAACTGCTCCATGACTCCCCCGGAGACACAGCATTTTCTGGAAGACTGGCAGAAATATTCGCAAAAGAAGACTTGTCAAACCCTTGTCCCGCAAAACTCTCCGGAAGATTAACATCCAATGTTTTTCCCTTTTCAGTCATCACGATCGTGATTTTCTGATCAATAATCTTTGAAAACTGCTCGCCTAACGCTTTTGCCATCTCGTCAGCAGCTTCCTCTTCAGAATTATAGGACATTGTCATCATTCCTGCATCTATATCTACCTTGATTGTCTTAGTCGTATTCTCAATGGTGAAATTTTCTCCATCTTTCTGTGAAGCAACCATTTCCATACCCATGTTCATATCCATGATGACACTCTGAGGACCTTCTACATCTGTCTTCATCAGCATGTTAATCTTCAACGGTTTGCCGATTTCCGGATTCAACTTAAAGTCAACGGCCTTTTGTGCAAATGAGATAAAACCCAAACAAAGAGCCATCCCTGTTAAAAAATATCTTTTCATATAACTTTTCTTTGTGAGTGAAGATAGCATTTTTTTCCTAAAACAGCCTTCTCCACCACAAAAAAAGACCCTCATTGCTGAAGGTCTTTCCTTATATGCTTGCATGTCATCCGATTGCCTGCCTGCGGTATGCAGGCTTCGTTTATCGCGATGACGAAGACATGTTTTTATATCAAGTGCTAATATTACTTCGTGATGTAAGAAACTTCCTTAACAGCTTTTACAACTTTAGCTACACTTGGTAAGGCTGCTTCTACCAAAGTAGGTGCATAGCCAAGCGGTACGTCTGCTGAAGTTACGCGAATAACTGGTGCATCCAAATAGTCAAATGCATCTTTCTGTACACGGAAAGCGATTTCAGAAGAGATGGAAGCCAAAGGCCAAGCCTCTTCAACAACCACCAATCTGTTGGTTTTCTTCACAGATTCAAGAATCGCATCAAAATCAATTGGACGTACGGAACGCAAATCGATTAATTCTACACTGATACCTTCTTTTGTCAATTCTTCAACCGCAGGAATAACCACACGTGGAACCATTTTACCAAAAGAAACCACGGTTACATCAGTACCTTCCTGAATTGTATTTGCTTTACCGATTGGCAGGTAATACTCTTCTTCTGGAACCTGTCCTTTATCTCCATACATAACCTCAGACTCCATGAAAATTACCGGATCTGGATCGATGATAGCAGATTTCAATAATCCTTTTGCATCATAAGGGTTAGAAGGAACAACAACTTTCAATCCTGGCGTATTTGCATACCAGTTTTCAAAGTTTTGAGAGTGTTGCGCTGCCAACTGACCCGCATTCCCGGTTGGGCCACGGAAAACAATCGGACAAGAGAATTGACCACCACTCATCTGGCGAAGTTTTGCCGCAGCATTAATTACCTGGTCAATCGCTACTAAAGAGAAGTTGAACGTCATAAATTCCACGATAGGTCTTAGTCCGTTCATCGCAGCACCCACTGCAATACCTGCAAAACCAAGTTCTGCAATAGGCGTATCTATAACACGTTTAGCGCCGAACTCGTCCAACATACCCTGGCTCACTTTGTAAGCACCATTGTACTCAGCGACTTCTTCGCCCATCAAAAATATTTTATCATCTTTACGCATCTCTTCGTTCAAGGCTTCCCGAAGCGCTTCTCTGAATTGTATTTCTCTCATCAGTTGTAAAATTGTGTCTTAAATAAAGAATATCGCAAAACTACTATTATTTATTTATATTTCGTAATGCCCCACCTGCAAAAAATAGCGATTTATGTCATTATTTCGTAGGAAGTATCTCCCAATCGTTAAGAGATTTACCTCAGGGACACGATTACTTTCTGTAAACAATCATTGAGGTTTGCAACAGCCAAACCAATTTGCCAGGCGGCTCGGTTTCGAGGTTCAATATAATTGGATGACGCACGCAATTGCATCACAGGTATCTTCTCCATATTTGCCACATAAAATACCGCAGCACCTTCCATGGATTCCATTACATTCGAAGGGTAGGAAAGACGAAGCTGCTCAATGCTTTCAGCATTGCCATGAACAGTATTCACCGTAAGACCTTTGATCGTTGGCAAAGCTATAGTATCCCATGGCTGAGGAAATTGCTCTACAAAAGTTGACTTCCCAAACCCTAAATTATCCATAGACAGGAACGCTTGTCCATCTTCCGCCCCAAAGCGATAAATAGTATCTTCAACAACACGATAAACCTCTCCCAATTGGGATTCTTTATTCAAAACTCCGCCAATGCCAACATTGATAATTAGATCATACGAAGATGTTTTCAGTTTTTTGGTCAAGGCATAGGTTGTAGCCACCATACCAACACCCGTAATCAACACATCTGCTTTTTTTGATTCCAAAAAAGATAAAGAAGGCAAAATTTCAGACTCTGTAGCAGCGACAACAAGAATATTCATTAGGTTATGTTTATTGTTCCAGAGCCTGGTGTATAAAACGCTTAAATGGATAAATACGCTCGGCTGTTTTCACCAGATTCTGTAACCCTTGACCATCCGTTATTTCTTCATCAGTAAATTGCTGATAAAGAATAAAGCTCTTCAATTTGAGCAATTCAATATTGGGGTCATCTTCAGCGTAGCCAGCTGGAGCACGTTTAAGCTTGTCTTCTCTCGACAAGTCTTCCACCTTCCAACCGCCGGCATCTAATGCTTTCAAAAGTTCCGGAGTGCTGTAATCTATTTCCTGTCGGATAGCTTCCAGATGATTTTTGTTCGGCCTCCAGTAACCTGCTGCCAAAAAACTTTTCTCAGGTTCAATATGCAGATAATATTCTGGACCATCCAGTTTGCGTCCATCAATGGATATTCCTGCTGCAAACCAGTTCTTATAGGGTGTTTTATCTTTAGAAAAACGAATGTCCCGATAGATACGGAAAAGGCACTTTGATGCCTGTATGTCGGTGTTGATATGCGGATCAAAAACAGCGAATTCCGCTATCAATTCCGTAATAAACTCCTTTACATTGGTGATTGCGGCGTCATAACTTTCTTTATTTTCCTGGAACCATTCGCGATTATTGTTCTTTTGCAATTGCCTTAAAAAGTCTATCGTCTGTTTTTCTATTTTCATTTTTTTATTAATCAATTTGATTGACAATTTCATCTCTTTGTCATTCCGATCCCGACCTGAGGCGGGAGAGGAATCTGGATTTTTTCACAATGCACAACGGATTCGTTACACCAACTTCAAAAACAGATACACCAAAGGTGCGGCAACCAACAAACCATCAAAACGATCTAAGAAACCGCCATGCCCTGGCAAAATATTACCGGAATCCTTAACGCCCAGATTTCTTTTGAACATCGATTCTACCAAATCACCTAATGTTCCGAAAACACCGATAATCAACGCTACAACGACCCATTCCCATCGTTCCAGCGACCCAAAATACTGCTGTAGATTCAAAGCAACAATTACCGCCAGCACAACACCACCAATAAAGCCTTCCCAAGTTTTATTTGGTGATATCCGCTCGAACAACTTGGTGCGCCCAAAGCTACGTCCAGCCAAATATGCACCTGTATCATTGGTCCATAACAATATTAGAAAACCCAATGGAATATAGGCATTATAATCGCCCTGCACAAAACCCAACGCTATAAAAAACAGAAATGGAACTGCCGCATAAATAAATCCGGTTAGGGTAAAGCTGATGTCCTGGATGGGGTTTGGCGTTTTTCGGAAAAGAGCCGAGATATACACCACAAAGATAAACGGAAGAGCCCAAAGCAATTGCTCCGCCTTCAAGTGCCCAAGTTGTACACAGCCTACCGCAGCAGCCACCGCAAAAGCGGCTATTGTTCCTATCCAACGTAAGGGACGAACCGTCTCGGTTGCTACCATTTTGTAAAACTCAAAAGCACACAAGGCTGCCACCAAAGCAAAAAAAGGAACAAATATCAATGCTCCGCCCAGTAGTACGGCAATCAGCACCGCAATAAAGAAAAAACCCGTAATCGCTCTAATTTTCATCAGTTTCGCCGGATTCGTTTTCCGCTATTAATCTGCGTGCTTCCTCCGCATCGTCAGCGTTCACCATCAGGTCAATCTTACCGAACTTAAACGAAGAATCTTGTTTATTCATCAAAACGACAGGAATACCGTTCTCTTCAAGCATCTGCTTAATGATTTCTCCTCGAAGAGCATCCGTATAGGACTGTATCTTAACCCATTCTTTTTCCATATATCTTGTTTTTAGTGCTGTATTGATAGGACAGATATGCCAGGCCAATACTTAGAATTATACTGCCAAGATACACAATTATTGGAAAACTCTCGCTTGCCGACAACTCCTCGTATGTCTTTCCTTGCCTCGCATAATAAAATGCCATAATTACGACAGATGCATTGTTCACAAAATGTGCAAATATCGGAACCCAAATATTACCTGTCCATAACAGCATATAACCAAAGAACACCCCCAATAACATCCGAGGAAAAAAACCATAAAACTGCATGTGAATAGCGCTGAAAATAATAGCAACCACCCAAATGGTAATATGTGTATTACCGAAAATCCGCTTAAAAATATGCTGCAAAGCTCCCCGAAAGAAAAACTCTTCCCCAATCGCAGGCAAGACCGCTATTGCCAACACATTCATCAAGAGAAGATCCACACGATCAACCATAATAATCTGCGACATAATGTCCGTCATCTGGTCCTCTTGCACACGCATCCATTGTTCTATGCCCCTAAACGATTCGGGCAAAGTCATCTGCAAGTTCCAGTCCGAAACCAGCGACATTAGCGGAACAAAAGCCAAAAGAAATAATACAGATAAAACATAGGTCCATACCCGATTCAAGCCTTGGCTGGGTAGAACCCCAGGTTGATTGCTCTTTCTATAATAGTAATAGGCCGGGAGCAAAAAGGTACCCAAAGTTCCTCCCATAAATACCAGATAGGTAAAATAAGGGTGTATAGCATAAAGAGAGCCCGTATCCTCCGATAACCCATTTATGTCGCCCGACAAAAACAAACCAATCAGCACTAAAGGCAACTGGAGCGCCAAACTCAGACCAAAGGTTACGAGCAATAAGGTCAATAAATCCTTCCAAGGGCTGTTATGGGGTTTACCTAATGTATCGTTCATTGGATAAAACTATAAAATAAAAATAACAGCGGCCGCATTTTTGCAAAAATGCGGCCGCTGTCAACTCACTATTTAACCCGAACAGGGTCTTTCGGATCTTTCAATTCTTTATATGGATAGGTTTTCATCTCCTCCAATAGAAGCTGTATGGTTCTTTCCAGTTGAGGATCCCTTCCTTCCAAAAGTTCTTTCGGTGTTTGCTCAACAAATATATCCGGTGCAACCCCCTCATTCTCGATGATGTAATTACTATTTAAATCAAAGATTCCAAAATTAGGCGAGGTAATCCGTCCGCCATCCAACAAAGGAGGATAGCCGGAAATACCCACCAAAATACCCATTGTCGTACGGCCAACCAATTTTCCTAAACCTTTGAAACGGAACATATACGGCATCATATCCCCTCCGGATCCGGCATTTTCATTGATAATCATGGCCTTTGGTCCATATATCCCATTCCCCGGAGTCGTGAAACTTTTTCCGTCACGGATTTTCCATCCCGAAATCAGTTCTCTGGAAAGCAAGTCAATAACATAATCCGCAACAGAGCCGCCTCCGTTATTACGTTCATCGAGCAATAGCGCTTTCTTATCCATTTGGGAGAAATAATATCGGTTGAAAGAAGTATATCCTTCCTGCCCCGTATTTGGCATATAGACGTATGCAATCTGCCCTTTGCTCAGCTCATCGGTTCGCTTACGGTTATTTTCCACCCAATCCGTACGGCGTAAAGACACCTCATCCATAAATGAAATCGGACGCACAATAAGATCACGCGCATCAGACAAACTGCCAGTTGCACTTACTTTAACCGAAACTTGTTTATCTACGGTGTTTTCCAACGCTTGATAGATATTCCTATCGGAATTGACCGGTATACCATTTATAGCCACAATATACTCGCCTTCTTTAATATTTAATCCCGGCTCTGCCAAAGGTGCTTTAAACGAAGGGTTCCAATCCAGGCGGGTATATATCTTGGTCAACTTATAGCCCTTTTGATCCACCACAAAATCTGCCGCCAGCGTACCTGTATTGACAGATGGGGAAGAAGGCTCATCCCCCGGATAGATATAATTATGTCCCACAACCATTTCACCCATCATTTCGTTTAACAGGTAGCCTAAGTCCGAGCGGTGATTCACATAAGGTAAGAATTTCGCGTATTTGGTCTTCATAGCATTCCAATCTACACCGTGCATATTCTCCACATAGAAAAATTCTTTCTGCATGGCCCAGACCTCATTGAACACTTGATTCCACTCCGCCGCCGGATCCACCATTTGCTTTATATTTGTCAAAGCAATCTTTCCTGTGCCTGCTGCTGGCTTCTGGCCTGCGCTAACAATAAAGAAATCACGACCGCTCATATAGATCATCTTCTTTCCGTCAGCACTCAAGTCAAAACCATTCGCCTGATCCACAAGGGTTTTGTCCTCCAATTTATTCAAATCATAGACCCCGATAGAACGCCCGCGCATATAGGTCAACATATTTTCCGTTGCCCCATTCAGTCTATAATAACCCGGTGACAATGGCAATGCTACGATTCTGTTATTGATGTCCTCCAGGTCCACTTTGGTTGTAGGTGCTTTTTTATCCTTGCCTTTTGGTTCTTCAGAAGATTTAGATTTGTCATCCCCGTCCTTCTTATCTTCAGTCTCCTCTTTCTTACCCTCTTTATCCTCTACGATTTTCTCCTCATCACTTTCATTTTTAAATATGGAAGGCGTGTCTTTAGACAGGATAAAAGCATACACGCTATAATTGACATTCTTTTCATAAGCCGTCATGTGAAGGCCGGAATTGGTCAAGCCGGTATTCGTACTGGCAGCAAAGAACAGATACTTCCCGTCTCTACTGAAGGTCGGTTGCGTCACCGCACTCATACCATCCGTAATCTGCGTTTTCTGATTTGTTTGCAAATTATACATAAACAGCGTGCGCACACCATTATTCAAGCTTTTAACATAGGCAATCCAATTAGAATCATAAGACCAGGAAGGTTGAAAATGGTTTGAAGTGCGCCCTGTAGTTGAACTTAGCTTATCATCATCAACCAACGTCACTTTTTTAGACTCGATATCCACATAATATAGATTCAGGTGAGCATCATTATAGAATAACTTTTTGCTATCGGGCGACCACGTTGGCTGAAAGTAAAAAGCCGTTTGCCCTAAAGAGATATACACAGGGTCTTCTTTTGCAAATTGATCACGTAGTACCAACTCATATTTCCCATTTTTGTCCGAAATATAAGAAATCCATTTTCCGTTAGGCGACCAAGCAGGAAAACGCTCATGCGAATCTGGAGAAGAAGATATATTGCGTGCATCTCCTTTTTCTTTAGGAACAGTAATAATTTCACCCCGACTTTCGAAAAGAGCACGTTGCCCCGTTGGAGAAATTGAAAAAGAACGAATCGTAGACGGTGTAACATCAGCATAATGTGGGCGTTTATAGACCGCATCTGCATGTACAGCTATAGATAATGGTGTAACTTTTTTGCTTTCCGTATGCAGGATGTTCACCTTACCCTGATATTCAAACACCAACTCATTTCCTCGACCGCTCAGTGTTCGAACATCATAGTCTTTAAAGTTTGTTAGTTTTTCAATATTCTTCGTTTTTGTATCATAGCTGAAGATGTTGACAATCTTATCTCTATCCGACAAGAAATATACTTTATCACCTAACCATACAGGCTTTACATCGTTGCTTAGCTCTCCCGGGATGATTTCAATCTCCTTGGTTTGGGTATCAAAAATCCAAATAGAAGGCATCCCCCCTCCTCTATAGCGTTTAAATGCTACCCGATCGCGTTCTGTGGGATCTGTGTTCTTGATATATGCCCAATAACGCCCATCAGCAGAAGGGCTACCTTGATAAGCCTCAGGCATGAGCAAAGGCTCTGCTAAAGTTCCATTTTTAGATGTTTTGTATAACCTCGAACCCAAAGAATACGTAAACTCCCTCGTTGTCGTAAAATAAACTTCATTATTATTCAACCAGCCCCTGACCACATCTGCCGAGGGATGGTAAGTGACCCGTTGCGGTGCTCCTCCTTCGATTGGAATAATGTATACATCCGTATTACCATCATAATTCCCTGTAAAAGCAATGTTCTTACCATCGGGAGAAAAAATTGGATTTTGCTCCACACCCGGATTTACCGTCAATCGGCGTGCATTAGATCCATCTTTGTCTGCTATCCATATATCTCCTCCATAAACGAAAGATACATGTTTATCACTAATACTGGGGTTGCGCAGCAAAAGAGTTTCCTGTTGAGCCAAAGCGGTGGACAACAGCACGCCTGAAAAGGCAAGTGCCTTTAAAATATTTGAAAATGAAGTATGCATAGATATCACAATATGATTTATTATCAAAAATATAGGAAATATCTGCATTTTAGGAAATCTATCAGATATGTTGCAAAAAATAAACAAGATATATACAGTAATACTCCCAGAGTTTCGCATTACGAAGAGAATCTTAGGAATTCAAAAAAGCTAAAAAAATAAATTCAAGTTAACCTCTTATTTATCAATGATATAGCGTTGTGTATAAAATACAATAAGCTGAAAATCAGTTTTTTATTTAAAAACACTTATTTAGATTTGCAGCGGAATTTACAGAGAGTTAGTGGTTTCGGCAGGCTATTTTAGCAAGTAACACCTGTTTTTTTAGCAAAATGTAACCCTAACGTAAGAACAATAAAAGCTTTTACTATGTCATTCAAAACATTAGGTCAATTCATTATTGAAAAACAGGGTGATTTTCCCTATGCCAAAGGGGAACTTTCCAGATTGTTACGCGACATTGGCATTGCTGCCAAGATTATCAATTATGAGGTCAATAAAGCCGGCCTGGCAGACATCCTTGGCGAACATGGTGTACAAAATGTGCAAGGCGAAAAACAACAAAAACTGGACGTCTATGCTGATGAACAGTTCATCCAGGCCCTAAGTAGGGGAGGGGAATGTTGTTACATTGCCTCTGAGGAGCATGAGGAAGGCATTGACCTGACCACACAGCCCTATTCTAAAGATGCCAAGTACATCGTGTGTATTGATCCTTTGGATGGCTCTTCCAATATTGATCTAAATGTATCGGTCGGTTCTATTTTTTCGATCTATCGCCGCAAAGAAAAAGAAGGCCAACCAGTAGCTATACATGAGGTTCTGCAGTATGGTCATGAACAGATTGCCGCCGGCTATGTCATCTACGGTTCATCGACCATGTTGGTTTACACCACAGGGAAAGGGGTTAACGGATTCACATTGGATCCATCTATAGGCGAATTTTGTCTTTCCCACCCCGATATGAAGATTCCTGAAGAGGGAAAAACCTATTCTATCAATGAAGGCAACTACCTCCGCTTCCCGCAGTATGTCAAAGATTACATCAAATATTGTCAGATGGAAGACCCTATCTCACAAAGACCCTACACATCGCGTTATATTGGGTCGATGGTCGCTGACCTGCACCGAACTATGATTATTGGCGGCATATTTCTTTATCCGGAAACCCAACAATATCCCCAAGGGAAGTTACGCTTGCTTTATGAGTGTAACCCCATGGCGTTTATTATTGAACAAGCTGGAGGGAAAGCTCTTTCCGGCCAAGAGCGAATTTTAGACATTCAACCAACACAACTGCACCAACGAAGCCCAATTGTCATTGGCAGTAAAAAAATGGTAGAGAAAGTGGAGGAATTTCTAATGGAAAATGAGCATGTGCTATATTAAAAAAGCCTGTCTAATATGACAGGCTTCCCTATATTTTTTATCCTTGGTTCTCTTCTTCGAAGACAATGCCTTCATCTACAAGAACCCTTCCGCAATGCTCGCAGATAATGATTTTCTTGCGCTGACGGATTTCAGACTGCAGCTGAGGTGGAATTTTGTTAAAACAACCTGTACAGCTGTCACGCTCAATAGACACAACGGCTAAACCGTTTCTGAAAGAGTTACGAAGCTTATTGTAAACAGTTAACAAACGCTCTTCGATTCCTTTTTCAGCTTTTGCTGCTTTGGACAATAATGCGTCTTCTTCTTTTTGAGTTTCAGCAGTAATCGTATCTAATTCCTTCTTTTTAACGTCAAGATCAGATTTGCTCAACTCCAAGTTTTTCAATGTGCTTTCGTAAAGCTCAGTTTTGTTCTTGATTTCAAACTCTGCCTCACGGATACGCTTTTCGCATACCTGGATTTCCAAGCCCTGAATTTCAATCTCTTTTGAGATTGCATCATATTCACGGTTGTTTTTAACTTCGTTCAGCTGTCCTTCGTATTTTTTGATCGCTGCTTGCGCATCTTTAATCATGTTGCGACGATTGACGATTGAATCTTCTAAATCATCCAACTCTGCTCTGATTTTTTCAATACGAGTATCCAGACCTGCAATCTCGTCTTCCAAATCAGCCACCTCAATAGGCAACTCACCTCTAACCTGACGAATTTTATCTATTTTCGTATGTACGGACTGTAACGCCCATAATGCTTTTAACTTTTGTTCTACGGTTTGTTCCATTATCAAATGTAGTATTTAACAGGATTTGTCTCTATTTCTGTCAATAGGACAGCAAAGTTAACAAATTTTTTCTGAATAATCTCCAATAATAATTCTTGCGTAAATTGTTCACTTTCATAATGTCCGATATCGGCAATGACAATTTCACCTTCTGCATCGAAAAACTCGTGGTATTTGTAATCTGCTGTAATGAACACATCTGCTCCCGAACGCTTTGCTTCCGAAAGCAAAAAGCCGCCTGCTCCACCACAAACCGCCACGCGGGAAACCTCTTTACCCCGCAATTGTGTATATCGGATGACCTGTGCGTTCAACTTTTCCTTGACATAAACCAAAAAAGAAGCTTCCGACATCGGATGCGGTAAATTACCGATAGCGCCCGAACCTACATTTTGCAGCCCATTATCCAAGGAAACAATATTGTATGCAACCTCTTCATAAGGATGGGCAGCATACATCGCCACAACAATGGCCCGTTCTTTCACCGCAGGATATACTACTTCTATCTTCGTCTCTTCCACACGTTCCTGTTCGCCGATTTGACCAATCGCAGGAGTTGCCCCATCCAAACCTCGGAATGTGCCATACCCAACTGTATTATAACTGCATTGGTCATAGTTGCCAATTGCTCCGGCACCAGCATCAAATAGCGCATTGCGCACTTCTTCGACATGTGTCCGTGGCACATAGACAATCAGTTTTTTTAGCAGATTGGATTTTGGGCTCAAAATAGCGGTAGACTCCAACCCCAAACGCTCTGTAATTTTTGTGCTTACACCGCCGAACACATTGTCCAGATTGGTATGGATTGCATAGAGTGCAATATTATTTTTAATAGCTTTTAAAATCGTGCGCTCTACATAATTGCGTCCGTTGAATTTTTTCAAACCTTTAAAGACAATAGGATGATGCGAAATAATGATGTCACATCCCTTGCGGATAGCATCCTCCACGACTTCCTCCGTGCAGTCCAACGAAATCAATGCTTTGCTGATTTCATCATCTGGATTGCCAACGATCAGCCCCGAATTATCGTAAGCTTCCTGATAAGCCAAAGGCGCTATACTTTCCAAGTATCCGGTAAGTTCTCTAATTTTCATTTTCTTCTTTCTTTGCCGTATAATCTGTTCCGAAATGGTTGACATGTAGAGCCAACAGGGATTTATACTGATATACCTTTATCCAATAAGTAATATAATAAACAAAGTGCAGCATGCCAATAATCAATAATATAAAAGGCGGAAGAGGAATATTCCGCAGCAAATATGTCCACGCAAAAAGTTGACCAGCCTTTCTTGTTGGGTTCTCCTCTACCTCAATCTGTCGATCATAGAATTCATTGTTCAGTGAGTCCGCCAAACGGCGTACCACCTCGAAATTCCAATAGATATTAAATAATGGCAGCGCCACGAACCAAATCTGGCTGGGCAGAATGCATTGATTTTCTTTCTTGACTAATTTCAGAGTACTATACAGCGTATAAGCAAAGACAACCTTGATGATAAGCCCTATTACTGCCACGATGATGGCATACTGTATCAGATCCTTGCTGATGCCTTCCGGCAACATATCGAACATAATTTTCTATCTTTTTTATTTAACTAACGTACATCAAAAATATGGTTGGTTTCTTGTGTAAATCCACCTTTGCTTCTTTCCATTCCCGTACCGACAATGTGCGTATCATTTCGTCTTCCGCAGTAAGATTACATGCCACACAAAGTCTGGTTGCTGGCTTGCACTGCCGCAACATCTCCTCAAAAAGCTGGTTGTTGCGGAAAGGCGTCTCGATGAACAGCTGCGTTTGCTTTTCTTTCAGCGATTGGTATTCCAGATCCTTGATTTTCTTTGCTCGCTCGCCCTTATCAATTGGCAGATAACCATGGAAAGCAAACTTCTGTCCGCTAAACCCGGAAGCCATCAGCGCCAATAAAATCGAACTTGGCCCAACCAATGGTACGACTTTTACACCTCGTTTATGCGCTTCCGCCACCACATCTGCTCCCGGATCAGCAACACCCGGGCACCCAGCCTCCGACATCAACCCGATGTCCTTTCCCTCCTGCACCGACTTAAAAATACGATTATAATCTATCTTTTCACGGGTGTGCTTGCCATAATCGTGGATTTTCAGCTCACCTTGCGGAATTTTTAACCCCGCTTGCTTCAAAAAACGGCGTGCCGTCTTTTCGTTTTCCACCACATATTCATCAATATGCTGTATCAATTCGTGATGAAAAAGCGTGTATGACAGTTTTTCGGCATTTTCTGCCAAGGGTACGGGAATAAGATATAGCGTTCCTAAAGACATAGTCCAAAACTACTAAATATTCTACGGAATGGGTGAAAGTAAAAAAATCTATGGAAACAGCTCCCTTTCAGCATCATTCAACAAAAACATTATCACATGAAAAGAATCACCATATTATCTTCGCTCTTGTTGTGTGGGTTGATTTGGAGCTGTAATAGAGCCATAAATAATAGTACAGAAAACTACGGAATGGCAGTATCTGAAGAAACAGCATCAGCAGATATAAACTTTGAAGCTGCACCCGAAAGCCAAACAAGATTATATAGTCCAGTAACGATGAAAGGACGTTCAGAAACAAGCAACAATACTGTATCTCCTGTTCAAAATAAGAAAATAATCCGTTCGGGAAATATATCCATAGCATCAAAAGACATTAAAAAAACTAAACTCCGCCTGGATAATCAAATCAAGGAACACGACGCGTATTACGAACAAGAAAGCACTTCCGCTGGCTCTACTTACACCAATTACAATCTGATTGTCCGTATTCCTGTCAACCAATTTGACCAGTTCATATCAGGTATCGAAAATGGCGAGGATAAAATTACGGAGAAATCTATTCAGGCAAAAGACGTTTCATTGCAATATTATGATGTGGAATCTCGCCTAAAAAGCAAAAGAACTTACTTGGAGCAGTATCAAAAAATGGTTTCTTCGGCTAAATCTGTAAAAGAACTGTTGGAGATAGAAGAACAAATCCGTCAATTACAAGAAGATATAGAAAGTAGCGAATCACTTCTCAGAAACCTTTCGGGTCAGATATCATACAGCACCTTGCATATCAGTATTTTCTATTCAAGCACTGAAAACCCGGCCTATACTTACACTTATTGGAGTAAAATAAAAGATTCACTTGACACAGGTTGGGAATTTATTTCAAATTTATTTTTAGGACTTATCAGCATTTGGCCAATAGGGATAATCATAGCCACTGCTGTCTGGGGATGGAAAAAATATAAAAAAAGAAAATCCAAATAAGCCCCCTTTTTGAATAAAAGTCTAAAATATATAACTGATTACTAGTTTACTTTTAGACTTTTTTCTATTTTTATTCGGAAATAACACTACTTTCATCATGAAAAAACAAACGGTATTATATTCCTTACTCTTCGCTACAGCACTAATTGTAAGCTGCAACTCTTCCAATCAATCCAATAAGGACAATGAGCAAACCCAAGAAGAAATAAACACAGAATCGTCTTCTTCACAAGTTACAGAACCCCAAACAGAATCCACGACTACAACCGTTTTTGATATCAATACAATCCCGATATCTACGGCTGATATAGGTGATTTTCCATTTTTCACTGCTCCTGATGGCGCAAACTATATCAACAATGTTAAACCGAAAGATTTTGACTTTATCGTATTCGTCACTCCAGATAATATATATGAAGTAGAAGGCAAAACATTCAGAGCATACATTCACCGAGATAAGAAAAGTGATAAAGAAATCAGTGGCCGCTACCTATTCCGAAGCTATGAAGATGCCATTCTTGCTGCAGGTGGAGTCAAAGTTTTCGAAGGAAGACTAAAAGGAGATCGTTTAGAACAATACAAAGACCTATGCACCTATGGGGGGAGCAATGGAAGTATTGATGTTTATAATGAAGAAATAGTCACGTACGTAATCCGAAGAAATGACGGCAATATTTATATTGCCATGGAGAAAAAAGATTTTCCTTCTTCCTCTATACAGATTGTACAAGAAAAAGCTTTCGAACAAACCATTACAAAGATAACTTCAGATAAAATCGTAAAAGATTTGAACGAGACTGGAAAATCTATCCTATATATCAATTTTGACGTAGATAAATCCAATATTAAATCTGATGGGAAAAAAGTGGTGGACCAGATCGCCAAAGCTTTGAAACAGGAAGCTTCTTTAAAGATTTCCATTGAAGGGCATACCGATAATACAGGCAATGCGGCGCATAACAAAAAGTTATCAGACGACCGTGCAAATGCCGTGATGAGCGCTTTAGTCACTGACGGAATAGATAAATCCCGTTTAACAGCTCAAGGTTTCGGAGCTGAAAAACCTCTGGTCGCCAACGATTCGGAAGAAAATAAAGCAAAAAACAGACGGGTAGAGCTTGTAAAGAAATAATATGAATATAATATACTGTGTTTACTTTATTAATAAAGTCAGATATTTATAATACAGCAACTTTAAAATAAAATTTGAATCTTCAAAAGATAATTAATAATTTGCTCTCGATTAAGGAGTTTATTATCAAATGACTACACAAATAACGGAAGGCGTTCGCATCTCTGTGGAGCAGGTTTATCAACAAGAATATTCCAATCCCAGCAAGCAGCACTTTATGTTTTCCTATCGCATTACGATAGAAAACTTGGGTCATGATATCGTTCAGTTGATTAGTAGACATTGGGATATATTCGATTCTCTCAATGATACTATACAAGTTGATGGCGAAGGAGTCGTTGGCGAACAACCCATTTTGGAACCCGGAGAAACCCATCAATATATTTCCGGTTGCAATCTCAAAAGCGAAATAGGTTATATGGAAGGATACTATATGATGAGCCGGTTGAAAGATGGATCCTTATTCACTGTAGAAATACCCCGCTTCAATCTCGTGGCTTCCTATAAATTGAATTAACCCATCCTATTGTAATTTATACAGCTTCATCTTTTATAAAAATACTTTTTCGGCGATATTTCTTTATTTTTGTGCTTGGAAATTTATATCCTCAAGTCAGGGTATATCTATTATATGGATAAAATGATATTAATATAATGCTTATGCATTATTAAATAAAGCTTCCTTATTGTCAGGCTAAGCTGGTCGCTGTGTCTCGAGTATGGCAAAGGAAGAGCGACATGTCTATCCTTCGACAAGCTCAGGATGACATAAAATGTACAGTGTCTTCTTAAACTTGACTCCTGTGCGAAAGTATCCAAAGTAGATGCTGTTAAAGTGATAAAAGAATAGTAAAACATACAACATATTAATTATCAGTAATTTAAATATTAAGTGAGTATTTTAGCAACAGAGCAGGTAAGTCATTCCTTTAATGACAGATGGTTATTCTCGGACTTACATTTTGCCTTACAAAAGGGGGATAGGGTAGCCTTGGTCGGTATTAACGGAACCGGCAAATCCACTTTACTTAAAATTCTCGCAGAACAGGTCGTTCCAACACAGGGAAAAGTTGTAAAAGAAAGAGGTATCAAAATAGGTTTCCTCTCACAGGAACCTGATTTTTCGGGTCTGGATACCGTGAACGATTTTATTTACAGTGCAGATAATGAACAGCAACAACTGATCAAAGCTTACGAGAATTTATTGAATAGCGATAAAATTGATCAAGACAAGTTAACAGAATTAACGGATAAACTCTCTGCAGCCGAAGCTTGGGAATATGAACATAATATCAAGACTATTCTAAACAGGTTACAGATTTCTAATTTTGACCAAGCGATAGACTCGCTATCTGGTGGTCAGAAAAAACGCCTATCCCTGGCAAAACTCTTAATAGACGAACCAGATGTTTATATATTGGATGAGCCAACTAACCACTTGGATATAGAAACCATAGAATGGTTGGAAAAACTATTGACAACAGGGAGTAAGACTGTACTTTTGGTCACCCACGATCGATATTTTCTGGACAATGTATGTACGGAGATACGGGAATTGGATAAAGGCGAAATTTACACTTATAAAGGAAATTACACTTATTTCCTAGAAAAGAAAGCCGAACGTGAAGCTATGGATATAGCTTCGGCCGAAAAAGCACGTAATCTATTACGTAGGGAATTGGAATGGATGCGTCGTCAGCCTCAGGCTCGAGGGACAAAATCCAAAGCCCGTATTGATGCTTATTATGAATTGGAAGATAAAGCCAAAGGTCCAAGAAAAAATGAAACGGTACAATTATCTGTCAAAGTAAGCAGACAAGGATCCAAGATATTGGAATTAGATAATGTAACAAAAGCATTTTCAGCAGAACCTATCATAAGTGATTTCTCTTACACCTTTAAAAAAAGAGACAGAATAGGGTTGGCAGGGAAGAACGGAACAGGAAAGTCAACCTTTCTTAATCTTGTGACCGGCATACAGTCAGCAGATACAGGCTCTATAGTTGTCGGGGAAACTACCATATTCGGATATTATAAACAAGGGGGTCTTCAGTTCAAAGAAGAAGATCGGGTTCTGGATGTCGTAAAGAATGTAGCTGAATATATAGAAATGGCAAATGGTGATGTCATTACAGCTTCGCAATTATTAACGCTCTTTCTTTTTCCACCAGAGAAGCAATACAATATGGTAAGCAAACTGAGCGGGGGGGAGAAGAAGCGCTTACAACTTATGCGGGTATTAATGAGCATTCCAAATTTTTTGATTTTGGATGAGCCTTCCAATGACCTTGATATAGATACGTTAAATGTGCTGGAAGAGTTTTTGGAAAATTATACCGGTGTATTATTATTAGTTTCACACGACCGTTATTTAATAGATAAGTTAACAGACCAACTTTTCATTTTTGAGGGTAACGGAAACATACGTATTTATAATGGTAACTATGCTGATTATAAACTCGAGATAGAACAGATAGCACGTGAGGAGAAAGAAAAATCAAAAACAATCCAACAACAGAAACCAACTGAAAAAGTAGCGGAAAAGAAAAAGCTTACGTATAAAGAACAACGCGAATACGAATCTTTGGAAGAAGAAATAGATTTGATAGAAAATTCCATAAAAGAACAAACAACATTACTGAACACACTTTCTGATCATAACAAGATAACAGAAGTTGCATTGGAAATAGAAAAACTTCAAGAGGAATTGGATAAAAAATCAGAACGTTGGTTGGAATTAGCAGAATATATATAAAAGTTTCACGTGAAACAAATTAAATGGTTTCACGTGAAACAAGATAAAAATAGAAAATGTTTAATAAATATAATGTAATAGTAGTAGGAGCCGGTCATGCTGGATGTGAGGCTGCAGCTGCAGCTGCAAACTTAGGTTCGTCGGTATTGTTGATTACCATGAACATGGGAGTCATTGCACAGATGAGCTGCAACCCGGCAATAGGTGGTGTAGCAAAAGGACAGATTGTACGAGAGATAGATGCCATGGGTGGATATACAGGTATTATTGCAGACAAATCTACATTACAATTTCGCATGCTAAACCTTTCCAAAGGACCAGCAATGTGGAGTCCCCGTTCACAAAACGACAGAATGCGATTCGCAGAAGAATGGCGATTAACATTGGAATCTTTATCCAATGTAGATATGTGGCAAGATACCGTAAAGGAAGTCATTGTTGAAAATGGACAAGCTAAAGGTGTGATAACTTCATTAGGAATCCGTATCGAAGCCGATGCAGTAGTACTTACGAATGGAACATTTTTAAACGGTATTATCCATATAGGCGAAAAGAAAATAGGAGGGGGGCGCACTGGAGAAAAAGCTGCAACAGGATTGACCGAACAATTAGTGAGTTTAGGTTTCGAATCCGGAAGAATGAAAACAGGTACACCTCCTCGGGTTGACGGCCGATCTCTAAACTATAGCCTCATGGAAGAACAATGGGGAGACGAAAAGAAAGGGCGCTTCTCCTATACCGACGTAGAGATACCTACTGAACAACGTTGTTGCTGGATTACTTACACGAATGATAAAGTACACGAAGTTTTAAAAACAGGCTTCGACCGATCACCGATGTTTGCTGGAAGAATCAAAGGCCTTGGACCTCGCTACTGTCCTTCTATTGAAGATAAAATCAATCGTTTCGCTGAACGTGACAGACATCAGATATTCGTAGAACCAGAAGGATTTAAAACGGTAGAAATATACGTAAATGGCTTTTCAACTTCTCTACCGGAAGACGTACAGCTGAAAGCACTACAACTTATACCAGGATTTGAAAAAGCAAAAATGTATAGACCAGGTTATGCTATCGAGTACGATTACTTCCCACCGATGCAACTGGATCTGACATTGGAAACATTAAAGGTTAAACATCTTTTCTTTGCCGGACAGATCAACGGAACTACTGGATACGAAGAAGCAGCAGCCCAAGGTTTCGTAGCAGGAGTCAACGCACATCAACGTATCAACGATCAGCACGAACTAATATTGAAACGCTCAGAATCCTATATAGGTGTCTTAATTGATGATCTTGTGACCAAAGGAACAGAAGAACCCTATCGGATGTTTACTTCCAGAGCAGAGCATCGTTTACTCTTACGCCAGGACAATGCAGATATACGATTAACGCCATTAGCACATAAATTAGGATTGGTAGATGATGAAAGATTAGCTAAAGTAGAGAAAAAAGTGAAAGACTCTGATACTATTGTAGACTATATGAAACAACATAGCGTATCCGTTGAAAATATGAATCCTATATTGGAAAACTTAAATTCAAGTCCTATAAATCAAAAGTCACGACTATTCAATATACTAAGCAGACCTCAAGTCAATATATACGATATAGCTAAAGCAGACGAAAGCTTCAATACATTATTGTCCAACTACGACGACGAAACTATTGAACAAACGGAGATAAAAGTGAAGTATGATAGCTATTTTGAAAAAGAAATGGAAATCGTAAACAAAATGAAAAAGATGGAAGATAAAGAAATCAATCCGGATTTTGACTATACATCACTAACTTCACTATCCATTGAAGCACGGGAGAAGTTATTGAAAGTAAAACCACGAACATTAGGACAGGCATCCCGTATTTCTGGTGTATCTCCTTCTGATATTAGTGTTTTAATGATACATATTAATTAAATATCTGATTATCAACATTTTAAACTAAATAATCAGAAAAATAAAATAAAGCGATACAAGACAATATTTTTAATTTTATGACTTGCAGTTCCAAAAACAAAAAAAGTTCCTCAAAAGTCCTTAAATCAGTATATATGAGAAACACCTTTTTATTAGGTCTTTTTACACTGATTTTATTGTCTTGTATCCGCTGTGCTAATATGCAACGGCCAACAGGTGGACCAAAAGACAGTTTACCTCCCAAATTACTAAACGAATTTCCAGAAAACTATAGCCGTAATTTTAGAAGTAAAGAAATCACGCTGAGTTTTGATGAATTCATCAAACTCAATAACCAGATGAAAGAGTTCAGTATAAGTCCTGATCTTGATGAAATGGTTATTTATAAAGTTCGTAAGAAAAACTTAATCATTACCCTACCTGATTCACTGGAAACAAATACAACCTATACCATCAACTTCGGTAAAGGCTTGGTAGATTATAATGAAGGCAATCCTATTATTAACTACAATTACGTATTCGCCACGGGGGATGAATTGGATTCCTTATCCATAAGTGGTTCCGTAAAAAATGGATTTACCAAATCTTTTGATGCCAAAAAAGATGAAAATATCAAAGTCTTACTTATCCCAACAAGACAGGATAGCATATTTGGGAAAAGAAAAGCCAACATATTCGTTAACGTAGATACATCCGGGAATTTCAAGTTCAATAATCTAAGAGAGGATACCTATAGAATATATGCTTTAAAAGAGCAAAATAATGATCGTATATACAATGGTAACGACGAATGGATAGGTTTCTTAGCAGATAGCTTAGTTCTTAACAAGGATATCAATGGCGTCGCATTGGAATTAACCAAAGGCTATCCAAAAGACTATAGGACATTAGAAAAAAGAGTCGACAATACTGGTTATATTCTATTGACATTTACAAAGCCATTGCAAGAACCTGAAGTAGAAATACTAGCTCCTCAAGCACTAAATAATACAAAAATAGAGCGTTACAGCTTTAACAGAGATAGTGCAAAAATATACATCGACAACACAGAACTGGATTCTATAAAACTATTGGTAAAAGACGCTGGCGAGATAAGAGATACCGTTTCCATACGTGTTTCACGTAATATGAAGTTTGACCGTGAAGTAAAACCACAACTCAGCATTACAAATAAAGTAGACCGAGTTAGACATATTAAATTGAGTACTACTGGACCTTTGGCATCTGTAGATAAGGAAAAAATAATGTTGTATGAAGATTCTGTTTCAAGAAGAAATTTCCAATTGCAACAAGATTCTGTAAACAAAGAATTATACCATATCCGATTCAATTGGCGGGCAAAAAGAAATTATGAATTGGTTATTCAGGAAAATGCTATGCAAAGTCCATTTGGGGATACCAATAAAGAGTTTAAAACGCGTTTTACATATGAAGAATCGGATAACTACGGAAATATTAACTTTACATTCAATGGTTTGGATTCAACAATGAATTACGTTGTTGAGTTGATTGATGAGAGTAAAGAAAAAGTATTTGATAGACGCATTATAAACGCTTCTAATCCACATATAAATTATAAAAACTATCCAGGAGGGAAGTATTCTTTACGTGTGATATACGACGAAAATAATAATGGGCGTTGGGATCCTGCAGATGTATATGCCAAGAAACAGGCAGAAAATCTATGGTACTTAGATAAAACATTTACAATCCGTGCAAACTGGGATCAAAGCGAAACGATTAATTTGCCTTAGGAAATTAATTTTATCATCCATAATATAGAGTAGAGACGTTGCATGCAACGTCTCTACATATTCGTTTCTATCCTCCAATACATATCAAAACCAGGAACTATACAACACATAATTATGTGGCAATTGCTTGAGCATGGCCAGCTGTTCTTCGCTTAACGGTTTTATTTTCCTGGCTGGTATTCCGGCATAAAGATAACCGGATTCACATACCATATTTTCTAAAACAACGGCTCCTGCAGCTATAATGACGTTAGATTCAATAACAGCTTTATCCATAACGATTGCACCCATCCCAATCAACACATAATCCCGCACTATACAACCATGAACGATAGCATTATGTCCCACATTGACATAATTGCCTATATCAGTTCCATTTTTCTGATAAGTGCAATGAATAACCACGCCATCCTGAATATTGGAATAATCACCTATACGGATATAATTCACATCTCCTCTGACCACCGCATTAAACCATATAGAACATTGCTTACCAATCACAACATCACCAACAATAGTGGCATTATCCGCAATAAAAACAGATCCATCAATAACAGGATGAATATCCTTTACAGGTAATATAACAGGCATTTTATATAGATTTGGGAATAAATTATAAAACAGTATCTATTAATCTTTCCGACTTAGATGGAAAATCAGTTGTATAATGTAATCCCCGGCTTTCTTTACGTTGCATAGCAGATTTTACAATGAGATAAGCTACTTGAATAACGTTTCTTAACTCACAGAGCTTCACAGAAAGCTTTGTATTCTTATAAAAGTCTTCAGTCTCTTCATATAAAAATCCAAGTCTTCTCATTGCCCTATCCAAACGAAAATCAGAACGTACAATACCTACGTAATCACTCATTAGTTTTTGTGTTTCACGTAGATTATGAGTTACTAAAATCTCTTCATTCATCAACTGTACCTTGGATTCATCCCAGGTGGGAATATCGCTAGCATATTCCACGGATGACAAAGTATCTGCTGCATGTTCAAAAATACGATGGGCATATACTACAGCTTCCAACAAAGAATTAGAAGCCAATCGATTAGCACCATGTAATCCTGTAGACGAACATTCTCCGCAAGCATACAGGTTATTAATGGATGTCCTTCCCCACTCATCGACCAAAATACCCCCACATAAATAATGAGCAGCCGGAGTAACAGGAATATAATCCTTCGTCATGTCCAAACCTATAGACAAACATTTTTCATAAATATTTGGAAAATGCGCTATAATCTCTGCTCTTTTTCGGTGTGTGATATCTAGATAGACAAAATCAAGACCCGAACGTTTCATTTCATTATCAATCGCCCTAGCAACGATATCTCTGGGTGCCAAAGAAGCCCGTTCGTCATATTCCTCCATAAAAGAATCCCCATTTACCCTACGTAAAATACCGCCAAAACCACGAACCGCTTCTGAAATTAAAAAAGCTGGGGATTCTTTTGGATTATAGAGTGATGTCGGATGGAATTGTATAAATTCCATATTGCGAACTTTTCCCTTAGCACGATATACCATAGCTATACCATCACCGGTAGCAATAGTAGGATTTGTCGTACTGCCATATACATGACCAGCTCCACCGGAAGCCATTAAGGTTACTTTACTCAAAAAAGTTTCAATACTATTCGTACGTGTATTCAAGGCATAAATACCATAACATTTTATATCCTTTGTACTTTTATCTACATGGACACCTTGATGGTGTTGGGTAATTAAATCGACAGCAAAGTAATGTGTTAGTATCTCTATATTGGGATGTTGATGTACTTTCTCCAAAAGTGCGCGTTCTATCTCGTAACCGGTAATATCTTTATAATGAAGGATACGATGGTTCGAATGTCCTCCTTCCCGGGCAAGATCATAATGCTCACCATCGACCTTGTCGAAATTGGTTCCATAATCTATAAGCTCTTTAATCCTTTCCGGTGCTTCCCTAACAACGTTTTCCACAATAATATTATGGCATAAACCATCACCAGCTGTCTGTGTATCAGCAATATGCTTTTCAAAGCTATCTGACTTATCCACAACCGCAGCTACACCACCCTGGGCATATTTGGTATTAGATTCGTCTTCATTGGATTTAGTGACTATCAATACTTTACCTAATTCCGCAGCCTTTAATGCAAAACTTAATCCTGCAATTCCAGACCCTATTACCAGAAAATCTACCTGTCTTTGTGCCATAAAGTGTAAAACCTAATACCTTATTTCTTGATTATCGAAAACAAATTAACAAAATATGTGGAAAACATGTACATAATACGTGGATTAAAAATGAAAACTTGTAAACTTTCCACAAATGAACATCTATTCACACATTTCCTGTCCAAAAATTAAGGAAAAGTCAACCTAATATTAACAAATTATGAACAACAAACATTCAACAAAAAATTATGGAAAATAAAACCCATAAAAAATTACAGAACTGAAAATCAATATATAATCTTAAATAAACTGTGAATAAATTGTGGATAACATAGGAATAAGTGCTATTCCAAATAAAAATTCAATCACTTCTCCCCATTTTCCACAGGCTAATAAACAATAAGATTCTTTCTTTAAAAAAACATTATCATTTATTGAAAAAAGGGAATGTGGATTTCGTTTGATTTTCTTTGTTTACCTTTGTAGTGTTAGATATTCTAAACAAAAGAAAGCTAAACGAGAAGAGAACAGATGAATACGACTTTTGCAAGGGATTTAGAGGCCAAGGGCTATATCGATGAACCGATAGATCCTACGATAAATATTATTGCTGAGATACAGCGACTTAAGAAAGAGAAAAATGCTGTTATCTTAGCACATTATTATCAAGAATCTGAAATACAGGATATTGCAGATTATATTGGAGATAGTTTAGGTCTTTCGCAGCAGGCCGCTAAAACGGATGCTGATGTGATTGTATTTGCCGGTGTGCATTTTATGGCAGAAACAGCAAAAATCCTATCTCCTTCCAAAAAAGTGTTGCTACCAGACTTAAAAGCAGGATGTTCGTTGTCGGATAGTTGTCCTCCGCATCTTTTTGCTAAATTCAAAGAACAATATCCCGATCATGTAGTAATCACTTATGTGAACTGTACAGCTGAGTTAAAAGCGCTGTCGGACATCGTCTGTACGTCCAGCAATGCTGTGCAGATTGTGGAAAGCCTTCCCGAAGATCAAAAAATAATCTTTGGACCTGACCGGAACTTAGGGGATTATGTGAAGAAGAAAACCGGTCGTGATTTGGTGTTATGGAACGGTGCGTGTATGGTACATGAAATCTTCTCCCAGGATAAGATTTCGGATTTACGTGCACAGTTTCCAGAGGCGAAATTTATAGCGCATCCGGAATGTGAGGACCATATTCTGGCACAAGCGGATTATATCGGCTCTACTTCCGGTATGTTGAAATTTACGATTGAAGACGATGCACAACAATATATAGTCGCAACAGAATCAGGTATCTTGCACCAAATGCAAAAAGCAAGTCCTACGAAGACTTTTATTCCTGCACCACCGAATAATGTGTGTGCTTGTAATGATTGTCCACATATGAAGCTAAATACACTGGAAAAGCTTTATAATTGCTTGTACTATGAGCTACCAGAGGTAGATTTACCAATGGATGTTGTGGAACGTGCAAGAAAACCTATCGAGCGGATGCTGGAAATCTCCGAGAAGCTGGGATTGTAAGATATAGTATTGATATTACGGTACATGACAAAAAATAATGTCATCGTCATTGCGAGGGAACGAAGCAATCTGATGACATTAAAAATGCAGATTGCTTCGTCATACTTCCTCGCAATGACGCGTTTTTTATGACTTATTCAGTTTTGTCATGTACTAAATATTGATATATAAAATAAATGAATACGTATATAAACAATTAGTATTTAAAAATAAAAATCACAGATATCTGTATTAGGGAAAAGTTATCTCAATACTCATATCTCAATACGCAATACTAAAATAACATGTTCGAAAACAGCGATAAAACAAACATACAAGAACTTGGTGAATTTGGTTTGATAGATTATCTGACTAAAGCAGTTGAGCTTACGGAACCATCAACGGTAAAAGGTATTGGTGACGATGCTGCAGTATTGGATTTTTCGGATAAGAAAACATTGATATCTACAGATTTGCTTTTGGAGGGAATCCATTTCGACCTTCGTTATGTACCTTTAAAGCACTTGGGTTATAAAGCAGTGCAGGTTAATCTGAGTGATATATATGCGATGAATGGAATAGCATCGCAGATTACGTTCTCCATTGGTTTGTCTTCTAAATTTCCATTGGAAGCGGTAGAAGAAATATATGAAGGAGCATTGATTGCCTGTAAAAAATATAATGTAGACCTTATCGGAGGAGATACTTCCGCTTCTGCACAAGGTTTGGTTATTTCGGTGACCAGTATAGGTTATGCTTATGCAGCTAAAATAGCTTATCGTTCTTCTGCAAAAGAAGGAGATTTGTTATGTGTAAGCGGTGACTTAGGTGGTGCTTATGTAGGATTACAACTTTTGGAACGCGAAAAGCAGATTTTTCTGGAAAACCCGCAGATTCAACCTGATTTGGAAGGAAAGGATTATATTGTAGAAAGACAGTTAAAACCTGAAGCCCGAAAAGATGTTGTTGAATTGTTTGGAACCTATGGCATACAACCAAATGCAATGATTGATGTTTCAGATGGCCTGGCTTCAGAGACATTGCATATCTGTAAAGCTTCAAAAGTAGGTTGTAAGCTCTATGAGGATAAAATACCTATCGACCCGATGACTTATGAAACTGCTCGTGAATTTGGTTTGGATCCGACAGTTTGTGCATTAAACGGTGGTGAAGATTATGAATTGTTATTCACTGTTCCGCAAGATCAATACGATAAAATAAAGAACCAGTTGGATATTACCATTATCGGTTACATTACGGAAGAAGCTGCGGGTTGTGAAATGATTTCTAAATCCGGAAATGTGCATCCTATTACTGCACAAGGATGGAATGCTTTTAAAAGATAAACATTAGAGCATCAGGTTTTTCAAAAACCTGATGCTTTAATATGATTTAATGACTATTTATAAAGCTGATTAAATAGCATTTTAAATGTTCCGTGGGATTGTGCCCTGTTTGTAATTTCCGGACCAATAGCTACCACTTTACCTTTTCCTAATAAAGCTACGACACCTAAATGCGTATCTTTTAAATATTCCTGACCGTGTGCCCAGCCACTTAACAAAGGTTTGTCGGTTGTGAATTTACCTAAGGAGTAAAGCTTGTCAGTCGATTGGAATTGAAATACCGGACTGTTGTTGAAAACGATTTTAGCTTCTTTAGCCATGCCGTAATTTTCTGCTTTTTCCGTATCAATCTCAGCTGATAAAATACTGGTTGGCACGAAATATTTAGCACTGGATATTTCCGCTAATTTTCCATCTTTGTTTTCCTCCATCAATGGGTTGGTTACGTTTATACCCAGATCATATACCCACCCACTGGAAGAACCGACTGTTACTATTCTGCCACCATTTTTTACATACTCTTCTAAGATAGGAACAGATGTTTCTTTTGTTATTGAACCCATCCAAGGTTGATATTCTTTAGGTACCAGTTCCTTTTCAAGCTCTTTACCCCATCTTGTAATACCTGGTTTGTCCCCGACAGGGATTCCCGGTCCGATAAACAGCAATACATCGTATTTAGCTATGTTTTTACTGTCTACGTCTTGTGGATAGAATAGTTCATAATCGTATTCATATTGTTCTAAGATCCAACGAACCCATCCGGATGGCATAGAGCCTCCATAATGGTCGAATAAACCTATTTTCAAGGAATTAATAGGGGTTAGCGTTGAAGGTTTTTGTGTTAATGATGTTACTGTCAAGCCATATTTAGCTGCCATTTCATCCAATACCGCTTTGCCTTTGGCATCGACATAGAAATTTTGTGTTTCCTCGTCCCGAGATACTTTAACACCTTTTTTCAATAATCTGTTTACCGCAATAAAAGTATCATTTGCCTTGCCATTGATAGCGTACCCGACTTTACTAACCTCAACTGAATTAGTAGGGGCATGAAGCAATATCCCATAGTCTGTTCTTTCCAAAGGAATATTTAAGTCTTCAAAAATACGATCATAGCTGACACCCATTTGCATTGCTAATGTCCAGCCAGCTGCATCATAAGGACGAACCGGAGGTCCGCCTGGATACTGAACATCATGTGGGTGGTCCTGTGGCTCAAACATATCTATTATTTGTGGACGAAAAGCTTGATTAGTCTTTACTACAATTGTGTTTTTTGGGTAATGCTTACCCCCGTAGCTGAAATCTTCTTTGCTTTGGTAAACATATATACCGCCTTTTATCAATGTATTTACGAATTTGATAGCGGTGGCGAAATCCGCTTGGTCTGCAGAGATGATATATGCCCGAGGATCACGGTTATCCGGATTTTTATAAACAGCATCATAGTATTTGGTAGGAATAATTTTCGAACGATAATAACCAGTGGCTTCTTTCTTTTCTTCTTGTCCACTTTTAACAGCCTCATCATAGGTTTTCTCTAATTGCTCAGCAAACTTCGGATACATTGTCCAGGTATCTTTGTTTCCTTTCTCTATAGAATTCTTACCCATCTGGTAGAAATTGTACAGCAATTCGTCTCCATTTCGTGCTGCATAATCCAATATGGCATAGTTCATCGAAACTGAATAATCAATAGACTGCTTGAAATGCCATTTTTGTGGGGCAATCGGATTTGGTAATCCATTTTTAGGAATTAAGCGTTCTGTGACAACGGGAACTTCCATAGGTGTTGGGCTACCAAAGGTTTCGGTTAATATACCAACCATATTTCGGAAATAAGGTGCAGTACGTGCTCCGCCGTTCCACCATGTGGAAAATGTAGACTGATCCATACGCACATATCCTGGTTTACCTTCTTTATTCAGTCGGTTAATCATGGCAAAACCTACACCATCAATTCCGGTCACTAATAACGGATCAAAAATATGATTAAAAGGATCACGATATGGCGGTCCTGCTACGATCGTACCATCGGGAGAAGTCTGGTGGTGATTGTACATAATCTGTGGCAACCAATCTACATAAAGTATTTTCGCCATATTGGTTGCTTCTACCATATTGAACATGAAAAAGTCGCGGTTATTGTCATGTCCTACATATTTTTGGTACAACCTTGGTATAGACATGTTGCGTTGTTCCTTGTCTTGATATTGCATATACCAGTCAGCTAATAAATCTTGCCCATCTGGATTGACATGCCACATTAAAACAATGACTTTATCCAAAAAATTTAATATCTCCTCGTCATCGCTATTATTCAGCTGATAAAAAGTCTCTATCAATTGATGGGAACCGACAGTTTCATTGGAGTGCATACCGCCATCAATCCAAACAACGGGTTTACCTTCTTTAGCTAATACTTTAGCTTCTTCATCCGTAAGATTTTCTGCTCGTCCTAAGCGTTGCGAAATAGAACGATATTTTTCAATATTCTTCAAATTCTCAGGCGAGGATATAATCAGAAGATATTGCTGTCGGCCTTCTTCTGTCACCCCGGCATCCTGCATAATAAGTCTGTCCGACTGTTCAGCTACTTTTTTAAAATAGCTTTCCATCTGCTTATAATTCGCCAACATGTAGTCATCACCTATATGGAATCCAAAATGTTCTTTAGGTGAAACAATATGTTGTGCCTGCCCTATGGATAACTGCGAAATGAAGAGGGCAATTAATAAGTGTTTAACAATTTTTAGTTTCATAAGTCTTTATTATAAAGTGTTTCTGATGTAGGCAAAGGCCATATATAATTAGGGTCTGTTGGCTTAACTTCCGGTACCGGAGATCCACCTCGTGGCGATTTTGCAGGAATAGGTTTTAGCTGTCTTACTAAATCTATGTTACGAATACCTTCTCCAAAAAATTCAATATTGCGTTCACGAAAAATAAGATCCAATAGTTCTGCTTTTGTCGTAGGACTAAATGTAGTCGTTTGGTCCGATCTGTTTCTGACTGCATTCAGTAATTGTATAGCGCGCGCATCTGTACCATTTTGTTGAGCTAATGCTTCTGCTAAATTCAACATCACCTGTGCATAACGGATAACAGGTATGTAGTCGGCAAATGGTGTCCCCATTTTGTATTTTACACACCATAGACGTCCGGCTGCAGTACCAGCTGGAGTAGCAAATACAAAATTACGCCGGGTATCTGTTGTTTTCCAATCCGGATCAGCAACTACTCCGGATTCCAACAAATAGTAATCCCCGGTACCAGCTGCACCCAATCCCGATGCATTTGCACCATCGGGTAAATAAGCATTTCCTAACGATGTTCCCGGAACATCATTTGAACTAAATGGCATCGAAAATATTGATTCATTGGAAGTATATGGAGCAGAAAATACATTTAGTACGTTACTTTCCAATTGGTTTGCAACGCCTGTAGTGGCTTTGTAAGGCGATGAATTTGGAACTAACTTATCCGATTCTCTAATCACCGCAGCATAATTTCCCATAGCTAAATAAACGTTCGTTTTCATGGCTATAGCCGTATTCTTATGCGCACGGGTTGTATTTGACAAAGCGCTGGAATAGGAATTAGGTAGATTTTGTTCAGCAAAATCCAATTCTTGTATTACAAATTCGTAAATCTGTTTTACCGTAGATCGAGGCATGTTATAGTCTTTTAAACCTGTATTTGCTTCTAAACGTAATGGTAATCCCGGGCTTGCACCATCATCTTTTAGATAAGGCTGAGCATATAAATGCAACAGATAATAGTAGGTTATACCACGAAGAAACCGAGCTTCTGCCATATAATTTTGATAAACATTTGCGCCTAAAAGTTCTTCGCCGTTTATAGCCAATCTTTCTATAAACAAGTTACAAGCATTAATAATCTGATAACCTTGTGTCCATACATTATCTACATCGCCTGTACTTGCGTCTACGCTCATTTGGTAGGATAATCCACCACGCGTAGGATTTAGATTTGTGGCTACAAAGTTTCCTGCTCTGGATTCCGAATAATAAATATATTGGGAACCCCAAAAACCACCTCCTTTGAAAGTAGCATATAACCCGTTGACCTGGTTGTTAATCCTGCCCACGTTTTCAAAGGCTGTAATCTCTGATACCAGTGTGGATGGAACGGGATTTAATTTATCGTCGTAATCACAGCTTGTGATTACAAATAATAATAAAGGTATAATATAAAATCTTTTTTTCATGATTCGATGAATTTAAAATGAAGCTTGTAGTCCAAAAGTGAATGTACGGGCGTTGGGTGTTACGTTTTTGTCAAATCCTTGTGTTGTTGTCGCATTTCCTGTACTGGTTACTTCCGGATCAGCACCATTGTATGGCGTGAATAATAAGGCATTTTGAATGCTCGCATAAATCCTTATTTTATCTATTTGCCCCTTTCTAGTAAAATCAACCGGCAATGTATATCCTAAAGAAATATTTCTCAGACGAAGGAAATCCGATTTATACACATTTGCTGTAATAGGAATAGAATAACCCCAGGAAGTAATATCTCCATCTTGTACACGAGGTATATCCGTAATATCTCCTGGTTTCTGCCATCTGTCTAAAATCATGACATGGTTATTCTGAAACCGGTAATCCATTAACTGGGATTGTGTACCATTGTACATATATCCTCCCAATTGGAATGTCCATAACATGTCTAAGTCGAAGCCTTTGTATATGAAATTATTGGAAAATCCACCAAAAAATTTAGGTTGAGTTGCTCTATAAGGTACCGCGTCATCTGCTGTATTGACTGCTCTTGCCTGGCTGCCATCGGCATATTCCCATTGGTAACCACCCGGAGGTGGGATTTGTTGAAAAAATACTTGCCGACCATCACCATCAATAAATATTCTTCGGCCCGTCTGTGGATCAACTCCGTCTGTTCGGATGGCATAAATCATACCTATCGGACTGCCTACCTGCGTAATGGATGCCATACCTGCTATGCCACCAACAGCATCGGATATTAGGGAATTTACACCATCTGTAAGTGAAAGAACCTTATTCGTATTGTGAGAAATATTAAAATTTAGATTCCATGTGAAATTATCATTTCGTATAGGCGACGTATTAAAAGTAAATTCAGCTCCACGGTTATACATTTCTCCTACGTTAGCCAGAATCTGGTTGCGGCTTCCTGAAGATGGGTTTGGAATACCGACAGATGAAGGAGTAGGCACACCAAAGATTAAACCATCGATACGGTTATTGTAATACGCCAGTTCAAAGTTAAATTTATTAGCTACGGTAAAAGATAATCCTACATCTGTCTTTTTACTGGTTTCCCATTTTAGATCTTCATTACCGGCAGAAGCAAAATACAATCCCGGTGTTGTACCATATAGCGTGGCAGCATAGGTAGATAGGCTGGCGAAATCACCAATCCCGGTTAAATTACCTACTTTACCATAACTTGCTTTGAGTTTTAGATTCTGCAAAATTTGGGATATGGTGCCGTTTTGGTAGAAACTTTCTTTGTAAATATCCCAACCACCGCCGATACCCCAGAAAGTTCCGGCTTTGTTGTTCGTACCCAAAACAGAAGACTGATCACGACGCAGATTACCTGAGAAAAAGTATTTATCCTGTAAATTATACTGAAATCTTGAAAATAATGACACCAAAAAATTCTCTGTGATATTGTTTTCAGTGTTCGATAATGAAAGGTCTGTGAAACCGCCTTGAATGTTGCGGTACAAATCATCTGATTGATTGCCGCGCATCAACCCAAAACCATCCCGTTTGGTTGTTTGCTCTTCATGACCCAGTAAGATATCCAACTTATGGCCATCAGCAATTTTAGGAGTCAATGTTAATGTATTTGTCCAGATAGTCATCTCCCGGCTTGCTGTAATCGCATCTGCACGACCATTTCTACTTATTCCTTCATTTGTTTCAGGGGAGAAATAACGATATGTTTTACTTTCCATATTGTTTATGCCGTATATCGAACGAAAAGTGATCCATGGTAAAGGGTTAATATCTACGGATACATTTCCCTGTAAAAAATGATTACCTGTGTAATCATCATTTTCCAATAATGATAATACGGGATTGGTATAGCCTAACCGAGCAGTAGATCTTAAATGTCCTGCGTTGTCCATAATACCTACATTCGGACCGATGACATTGAATGTTCCATCATTATTATATGGAGCAACGATAGGAGCTGTTATGAATCCCAAGCGGTACGAATTGGAATTGGAAGCGACACTATTAACGCCTGTACCCAATGACATAATAGCCCGTGTCTTGTTCGTCGCATAGTTAACTTTGGAACCAACTTTTAACCAGTTATTTACCTTATGATCGAGGTTGTAAGCTATGTTTTTACGATCAAAGTCATTGCCTTGTATGATACCATCCTGTTTTGTTAGACCTGCACTGAAGAAATAACGGGTTGCTTCGGAAGCACCACTCACATTGACGCTGTGATTATTCACTTTTCCTGTACGGAAAATGTAATCATACCAACGTGTATCTATCCGGTTTCCATTGATGTCTAAGGAATAATCATAATAATTTGTTTGTGCGTTATAAGTTCCAGCATTTTGTAAACCTTCATTTTTAATTTCCAGATATTGCTCAGCGTTGAGCACTTCGGCCAATCTAAATGCTTTATTTATACCGAAATAGGCATCATAATTCACTTTTGCTTTTCCTCTTTTTCCTGATTTAGTAGTAATAAAAACAACGCCATTTGCCGCCCGAGAACCGTAGATACTCGTTGCTGCTGCATCTTTGGCTATGTCTATGCTTTCTATATCAGCAGGATTAATAGAAGCCAAAGGATTGTTTGATGCATTTCCACCTACGCTGACATCTTCTGTGTACATTGGTATACCGTCCACTACGATTAAAGGGTAGGAACTTAATGACAGAGAGTTTGTTCCCCGGATTCTGAATACAGGAGCTTGATTGACATTCCCTACGTTAGCTGTCATATTCACACCGGCAGCTTGTCCACTTAAAGCACCTTCAAAGCTCAAGGTTGGTTTTTCGGCAATATCTTTTCCTTTAACTGAAGCGATAGAACCGGTATTTTCACTGCGTCTTACCGTTCCATAACCGATAACAACGACTTCATCCAGATTCTCACCGGATGATTTTAGAACAATATTCAACGATCCTTGGTTGTTGATATTAATCTCCCGGGCTTCATAAGATACGTGTGTGATGACGAGTGTACCCTGAGGAGGAGCAGAAATGGTAAAATTTCCGTTTACATCGGTAGAAGTAGAATTTGTACCGCCTTTCACCTTGATAGATGCACCATCTATTGGATTATTGGATTCATCTACGATTTTACCGGTCACATTAATTTGTTGTTTGGAGAAAACAACGGGAATATCCGATGCGGATACGTGATAGGGAAGAGATACTGAGGATATTCCGAGTAAAAAAGACGAAAATATCCATGTTTTCGTTCTTTTACTTAGGAAACCGGAGTAGTTTTCCCGAAAAAAGGGTTTAAGTTTCATAGTTAATTAGTAAATTGAAAAGTTAAAACGATAATTATTACAATAATAAAAATTATAAATGTAAATATTTAAAATTTTAATATTAAAAATAAGTTTTTATTTAAAATATATATGTTTTTTTATTTATTTTTTTTGTAAAACTGTTAAAAAGAAGTTTTTTTTATGTTTTTTTTATAAAAATTAAGTTGTTTTTTGCTGTTTTGGCTAGAAAATAAGTGTGTTTTATACGATACCAAATTTTTAATCTATCTTTCGTGATAAAAAATGGAAAAGGAATAAAATCATTTTTTCTTATATTGGGCTATTAATCATTTGTAAGCAAGATGAAAAAGCCTATCTGGAAACCCTCAGAACAGTATATAAAATCATCAGTACTTTATGATTTTCAACAGTTTGTAGAGCAACATAACAACCGCTGTTTTTTAGATTATGCAGCTTTTCATGCTTGGTCTATCGCGCAGACTGGTGATTTTTGGGAAGCTATTCTACAATATTTTAAAATCGATTATTCCGGTCAATACAAGGAGGTATTGCAATGGGATATATCTTCTCCTGATTTTATTAGGGCTAAATGGTTTGAAGGTATTTCCCTGAGTTATGCAGAGCATATATTTCGGAATAAAAATGCTACAGACATAGCTATCAAGTATACGGATGAAAACAACAATTACCATGAAATAACCTGGGAAAATTTACAGTACAAAGTTTCCAGTCTACAGCAATTTCTCAAAACAAAAGGAATTGAAAAAGGAGATAGGGTAGTAGGGATATTGAATAATACAGTCGAAACAATAGCTATTTTTTTAGCGGTCAATTCCCTTGGAGCGATTTGGTCCTGTTGTTCTCCAGATTTTGGCGATAAGAGTATAGCAGAACGATTTGAACAGATAGCACCTAAAATACTTTTTGTCGAAACAGATTATCAATATAATGGAAAAACATTTTCAAAGGTAGAGACAATACAATATGTGCAAAGCCAAATTACTACTATAGAGACTACAGTAAGTGTCTATAACGACGATTGGCAAGCTATTTTCTCTGATTATTCTCTTCAAGAGTTAGAATTTGAGCACGTACCTTTTTCACACCCTATATGGATTCTGTATTCGTCGGGAACTACAGGCAGGCCTAAAGCTATAACACATAGTACAGGTGGAAATTTATTGGAGCATTTCAAAGCGTTGGCCATTCATCAAAATGTACAAAAGGAAGAAAACTTCTTATGGTATTCTACGACAGGCTGGATGATGTGGAATTATGCTTTATCGTCTTTGCTTTGCGGAGCTACATTATGCTTGTTTAATGGTGCGATACACTATAACGAACACCTTGACTTTTGGACTTTTGTCAAACGTGCGAAGGTCCATCATTTAGGTGGAGGAGCAGCTTATTTTTCGGCGATTCATGATGTAAAAATAGAAGGATATGCACCAAAAGTAATCGGTTCTACGGGGTCGCCTTTACCAGCAACTACTTTTGAGAATTTGCAGGAAAAATTTCCCGATGTGCATATTATATCCCTTAGCGGGGGAACAGATGTCTGTAGTGCTTTTCTATCTGGATGTACTTATCGTCCTGTATATGCAGGAGAAATACAATGCCGTACATTAGGTTCGGATATTGTAGCCGTAAATGATCAAGGGCAAGAGGTGTTTAATGAAGTAGGGGAGCTTATTATTAAGCAACCTATGCCTTCTATGCCGCTTTATTTTTGGGGAGATAAGGATAATGAAAAATATAAGGATAGTTATTTTTCACAACGTAAAGGTGTATGGAGCCATGGTGACTGGATTTCCATTAACAATGAGGGTGGAATAGTGATGTACGGACGTTCGGACGCCACACTAAATAGAGGGGGAATACGTATCGGAACGGCAGAAATCTATAATGTTGTCAATGGTATTGCAGGAGTAAAAGATAGTTTGGTTATTGCTACAGACAACGAAAAAGGCGAATCGAAGATGATTTTGTTTCTGCAATTAGAAGGTGAAACTGTATTGGAATCTCTTATTCCTATTCTGAAAAATGAATTACGGAAGCAGTATAGTGCCCGACATATTCCTGATTTATTTTATAAGGTTGCTGATATTCCCTATACGTTAAGTGGTAAAAAATTAGAAATACCTATAAAGAAGATTTTCTCCGGATTTCCTGTAGAAAAAGCAGTATCTAAAGATATCATGCGTAATCCCGATTCTTTGGCAGATTATATAAGGCTATACGACGATATAGTGTAAGTAATACAATTTATCTTAAATATTCATCATTGCTGCTGCATTTCCTGCATCTCTTTAAACCGTTGATAAGAGTTGCCTTCAAACTGTGGATTAACAATTAACGCTTCTTTACTTTCATTCTCTTGTGGGATTGGGTCGTTTTCGTATGATATGATGACCTTTACCTCCAGTTTGTGGTGAGCAGTCCCTTTATAAGTTCCTTTTACCGGACTTACATCCACAAAATTACGACCTACGGCCAATCGCACATGGTTACTTTGGACAATACAATTATTCGTGGGATCTAATCCTAACCAGCCATAGTCCGGTATAAAAGTTTCTACCCATGCATGGGTAGCTCCTTCTCCACGCATACCATTTTGATTAGGGCATATATAACCGCTGACATACCTTGCCGGAATACCCACCCGCCTTAGCATGACCAATAAAATATGGGCAAAATCTTGACAAACCCCAGATTTGAGTTTCCATATTTCATCTACGGTAGTTTCTACACTCGTAATGCCTTTTATATACTTGAAATTCTCGAATACATAATGACAAAAGTATTGCGCTACTTCATAAGGTGTAGATTTTCTTCGTTCTTCTGGCAGAACTACAGCTAAAAGCTCATCTTCGGCATCAAAATATTCCTTTTTTAAAAAATTGATGTAGCTCATATCGTATTGTAACCCATCAATTATTTCCCATTGTTTTTCAACAGATAGCTTATCATCCGGAAGCAGTTTTGATTTCACCTGGACTTCCAAAGACGAAGATATATTTAATTCGTTATGACTTTCGTAGTTGGTAAATGTACCGACCTGATTGCCGTAGTAATCCGTATAAGTTTCTATCAGTGGATCGTTTGTAATAGCTATACGATGGCTGACGACTTCTTGATAAGCATCTTTTATAGGGTAAAGCATAATTTGATTGGCGCTGTCATAGACAGGCTCATCATATGTGTACGTAGTGATATGCTGTATATTAAATTTTGCCATTGTGGAAATATAGAAAGTATTTTTTATTATTTGAATGCAAAGTAATAATGATTTAAGGCATTACCAATATCTCCTAATGCTTCTTTCGTGCTTTGAAGATACTTTTTGAATCCAATTCTTTCTAAATCAGCCATATTTGTATATTTTATTTGTGCATGCAATTTTCCTATCATGAAACTGACTGTTTTGTAACTCTCGGCAGATTTATCTGTTTTGATGGTCTCGAAAGATTGTTTCAAACGGGTTACGGAATAGAGTATCGAGCGCGGAAAACTGTGGTTCCAGATAATTTGGTCGATAACATTTTTAGGTTCCAGGGCAGAACGGTAACTTTTCAGAAAGATCTCGTAACCGGAAATAGAAAGCAGGAGATATTTCCAATAGGATGGGTCTTCACTCGCATCCAGGCAGTAGTCCAGCTCACGCAATTTAACATCCAGGGTATCCACCGATTGCATTGCCCTTTCCAGAAACTTTCCAAGATTGATAAAATAATATCCTCCATCACGGGCTAAAGTGATTTCCGTAGTTCCATAATAGTATAATCCTTGTTTTATCAACTCATCTATGACGGAAATAGGGTCGTCATATTGAATGGCATTTTCGAGATCATTGCTACGGATCAGGTGATAATAATCATTTAGGCACTGCCAAAGTTCTTTTGTCACGTTATCCTGGACAGCACGGGCATTTTCCCGCGCATTCGAGACAATATTGATGACTGAATTTCGGTTACTTTTATCTGTGATCAGATATTTCAGTACCTCACGGTTATTTTGCGAGATGCGGTTGATTTGTTCTTCAGAACTTTCGCTGAAGATAGTTAATACTGCTCTCCAGCTGAAATCCGTACCATCATCCTGCGAATAAGCATAATTTGTTTTTAGCATTCGTAAAATACCATCCGAACGCTCCATATATCTGGACATCCAATATAATGAATCGGCTACTCTACTTAACATACGATAATTTATTTTTTAATAATTGGATTTAAACACTGAGTACCCAAGTGTCTTTACTTCCTCCTCCTTGGGAAGAATTGACTACTAACGAACCTTCCTTCAACGCTACCCGGGTCAATCCGCCAGGCACAATGTCAATTCCCGATGGGCCATATAAAGCAAAAGGACGTAAATCTACCCTGCGAGGCTGCAAACGCTCATTGATATAACATGGCACTGTCGAAAGGCTGACAATTGGCTGCGCGATAAACTGTCGAGGATTCTGTAGAACAGCTTGTTTATAATCCTCCAACTCCGCTTCGCTGGCACAATTTCCAATAATCATCCCATACCCCCCAGATTCGTTGGTCTTTTTTATGACCATTTTTTCCATGTTCTTGAAAACGTATTCTCGTTGCTCTTCATCCGCTAGATGATAGGTTGGAACATTTTTCAAGATAGGTTCCTCGTTAAGGTAATATTTGATAATATCCGGCACATAAATATAAGTCGCCTTATCATCCGCTACACCATTACCGGGCGCGTTTACGATAGCTACATTGCCTTTACGATAAGCAGACATTAAGCCAGGTACACCGAGTAGACTATCTGGTTTAAACACCAGTGGATCAAGAAATTCATCATCTACTCTTCTGTAAATAACATCGACAGATTGTAATCCTGAAGTTGTTTTCATATACACACGATGATTATCGACCACGAGGTCACGCCCCTCCACCAATTCAATACCCATTAGGCGTGCAAGTGATGAATGTTCATAATAGGCGGAATTATAGATTCCAGGTGTAAGCATAACAATTGTTGGCTTAGAACCATTTTTGGTAGATAATTCTGCTAAGTTTTTATAAAGCAATTGTGGATACTGATTCACAGATCTGACCAGGTTCTGCGGAATAAAATCTGGAAATATACGTTTGGTAATCTCGCGGTTCTCTAACATGTAAGAAACACCAGAAGGTGTACGAAGATTATCTTCCAGAACATAGAATGTCCCGTCATAATCCCGGATGATATCTATTCCTGCTATATGTACAAATATTTCGTGCGGCACTGGTAGATTATGCATTTCCCTAAGATAATGCGGACAGGAATACACTAAATCAACAGGTATAATTTTATCTTTAAGTATAAATTGATTGGAATAGATATCATTCAGGAAAAGATTTAAAGCTTTCAAACGTTGCTTAATTCCCCGCTCGATATAATCCCATTCTGCAGAAGTAATAATCCGGGGGATGATATCGAAAGGAAATATTTTTTCAATACCCTCTCCGCTGGAGTAAACCGTAAAAGTAACGCCCTGGCTCATGAAAAGTCTTTTAGCCATTTCTTCCTTGCTCGAAAGTTGCGCTTGCGGTATATTCTCGAGAAAGCTACATAATCTCTTGTAAGAATCCCTTACTTCATGATTTTGGACATACATTTCGTCCCAAATGTTCGGTGAATGAAGATAATTCTTAAATAAGGCTAAATTTTCCATGCTTTAAGATTTAAATAGTTAATAAAACTCACATAATTTTTGTTTATTTTCTAATTATAACGTAATTATATATTAAATTTTTAACAAAATAAAATTTATATTGAAATATTTATAATAAATATATTGTTTTAATATTTATTTTATTAAAATATAGCGTGCTTTTCAATATTTTTATATTTAAAACAAGATATATACATTGATGAAATATAAATTGATTTTAAAAAATATATGATTTTCATATATTTTTTAAAATATTACCTGTTTTTATGGAAAATTTAAGTAGTAATAGAGGATTAGCAATAAATATTATAGATTTTTTTCTGAAAATCTATAATATTTATTGGATTATTTGTGCCAAGCTTATATACAAGCCTTATAGGTTTTATTTTAAGAATGGATCGATGTTCCATCCTCGCGCTGTTTTTAACGAGGCTTTTACACCTGTATCACACCGACGTTATATTTCGGACTTTCCGGATTTTGGTTAGCGGCTTCAATACCCATAGAAATAATCTTGCGGGTTTCTTTTGGATCAATAACACCATCTACCCATAAGCGTGCTGCGGCATAGTATGGACTCAATTGCCTATTATATTGTTGTTCGATTTTGGAAAGTAAATCTTTCTTTTCTTCTTCTGATAAAGAAACTCCTTTGGATTTTAAGGCTGCCTCTTGTATTTGTAGTAAAGTTTTGCCTGCTGATGCACCACTCATTACTGCCATTTGGGCTGTGGGCCAGGAATAGATCAACCGAGGGTCATAAGCCTTCCCACACATGGCATAATTTCCAGCACCATAACTATTTCCTACAATAAAGGTAAACTTAGGGACAACGGAGTTTGCCATAGCATTGACCATCTTTGCACCATCCTTGATAATACCCCCATGCTCAGACCGCGAACCGACCATAAACCCTGTGACATCTTGAAAAAATACCAAGGGTATCTTCTGTTGATTACAGTTCATGATAAAACGTGCTGCTTTATCGGCAGAATCTGAATAAATGACACCACCCATCTGCATTTCTGTTGTATTTCCTGGTTTTTTGGCTTTTACCATTTCGCGCTGATTGGCTACAATACCTACCGCCCAACCATCGATACGCGCCAAAGCACAAATCAAGGTTTTTCCATACTCTTTTTTGTATTCTTCCAAAGAATCTTTATCGACGATAGCTTTCAGTATTTCCACCATATTATAAGGCTTCAGGCGGTCTTCCGGTAGGTTTTTATAGATATGGGAAACAGGGTATTCGGGTTGCTTGCTTGTTATGCGAGAAAAAAGGTTCTTATCATTTTCACCAAACTTGTCAACAATATTCTTGATGGCATCAAGACAACTTTCATCATTTGGGTATTTATTGTCGGTGACGCCAGATATTTCACAATGTGTGCTTGCTCCTCCCAACGTTTCATTGTCTATGGTCTCGCCGATAGAGGATTTTACCAGATAAGACCCCGCTAAGAAAACAGAACCTGTACCTTCTACAATTAAGGCATAGTCAGACATAATAGGTAAATAAGCACCACCTGCGACACAGGAACCCATGATGGCAGAAATCTGGGGAATACCCATGGATGAAATCTTGGCATTGTTTCGGAATATACGGCCAAAATGCTCTTTGTCGGGAAATATTTCATCCTGCATGGGTAAATATACGCCTGCAGAATCTACAAGATAGATGATAGGAAGGTGATTTTCCATTGCTATTTCCTGCGCTCGCAAGTTCTTCTTGCCCGTAATAGGAAACCAAGCCCCGGCCTTAACCGTGGCATCGTTGGAAACAATGATACACAATCGGTTTCTTACGTAGCCCATAACAACAACTACACCTCCATTGGGGCATCCGCCATGCTCTTCGTACATGCCATCGCCGGCAAAGGATCCTATTTCCACATAAGGGCTATCTGCATCCAATAGATAAACGACTCGTTCCCAAGCGGTCATTTTACCTTTTTCCTTATGCTTTTCTATTTTGTTTAAACCACCTCCAAGAAGTAATTTTTCGTATTTGCTTTTTAACGTCTTAAGTAGATTTTCCATAATGTTATTTTAACCATAACTATGTCCCTATGTGGTTTATTTTATAAAAAATTAGCCGTTTTCCTCAAATATAATAAAAATGGACAATGTTTGTTAATAGCCTATATTTAAAACCTTTTAATTATATGGTTGTTTTTACTTATGAAAATATAATTATTTTAAAATAAGTCTAAAATTTTATATTTTTAACAAATACGAATATAAACTTCTAAAATATGATACTGCAAATACAAGAAAATGAACAATTAGCTTTGGTAAGGGAAAGTGCCCGCCAGTTCGCTCGAGAGTTTATCAAGCCCTATGTCATGGAGTGGGATGAAAAACAGTATTTTCCTGTCGAGTTGTTTAAAAAGATGGGCGAATATGGCTTTATGGGTATATTGGTTCCCGAAAAATACAACGGAGCAGGTTTAGGTTATCAAGAGTACATTACCATCTTAGATGAAATTTCCAAAGTCTGTGGTTCTATAGGTTTGTCTGTCGCAGCTCACAATTCTTTATGTACCAACCATATTTTATCCTTTGCAAATGAAGAGCAAAAGGAGAAGTATCTACCTAAATTGGCTACGGCCGAGTGGATTGGTGCTTGGGGACTTACGGAAACAGGGTCTGGCTCCGATGCAGGGGGACTAACGACTACCGCTGTACGAGAAGATGATTATTTTATTATTAATGGCTCTAAAACGTTTATTACCCATGCTATAAGTGGCGATGTAGCTGTTGTGATGGTTAGAACAGGGGAAAAAGGAGATAAGCACGGCGTTACGGCATTTATTATAGAGAAGGGGACTCCTGGCTTTACGGCGGGAAAGAAAATCGACAAATTGGGTATGCGGGCTTCAGAAACAGCAAGTTTGTTTTTTGATAATTGTCGTGTGCATAAAAGTCAGGTAATCGGTGAAGTAGGAGACGGGTTTGTTCAGGCTCTTAAATTGTTGGATGGAGGAAGGATTTCTATTGCTGCGCTTTCTTTAGGCATTGCTCGCGGAGCTTACGAATGTGCACTACGCTATGCTAATGAACGCGAACAGTTCCAGCAGAAGATTTTTGATTTTCAGGACGTCGGTTTTACCATTGCGGATATGGCTACCAAAATAGATGCTTCTGAGCTCTTGATACGTCGGGCAGGTCACTTAAAAGATACGGGTCAGAAAGTAACGAAAGAAAGTGCAATGGCCAAATATTATGCTTCGGAAATAGCGGTGGAGGTGTCCAATCACAGTGTGCAGGTACACGGGGGATATGGATTTACGAAAGACTATCCAGCAGAAAAATACTTTAGGGATGCCAAGCTGTGTACTATAGGAGAAGGAACAAGTGCTATCCAAAAAATGGTTATTGCAAGAGAAATTAAACGAGATATATAAATTGAACGACATACAAACATAGATCAAATAAAGGACAAGCTATGACAATGCCTTTGGCATCTGTGAAAATTTTTGGGTAATAGAAAAAGGCTATGTCCCTATGTGGTTAGAAAAAAGTTCTGTGCGAAAAAGATATTTCGATGTGGTAACACAATTTGTATATGTAAGAAGAGAACAATAGAAAAATGTCTGATAAACAAGCGATACAACTAATAGAGTGCCCTCGGGATGCTATTCAAGGGATTAAACACATTATATCAACGGAGAAAAAGATAGCGTATATCAATTTATTGATGGATAGCCATCTATTTGATTGTATTGATTTCGGAAGTTTTGTTTCACCAAAGGCGGTACCACAGATGGCGGATACTGCACGGGTTCTGGAAGGGATAGAAAAAAAAGGAAATACCAAGCTTTTAGCAATTATTGCTAATGAAAAAGGAGCGGAAATTGCACAACAACTTGATAAAATTGATTTTTTGGGTTATCCGTTTTCCATATCCGAAACTTTCCAACAGCGCAATGCAAATTCTACAATAGCACAATCATTTCAACGCGTAGAAGGTATTCGGAATATAATGGGGAAGGGTAAGCAAGAATTAATAGTCTATATATCCATGGCTTTTGGCAATCCTTATAAAGATGCTTGGAGCACGGATTTGGTCTTGGAATGGATTGAAAAGCTTTCCCAATTGGGGGTTACAAGGTTTTCCATTGCTGATACTACATCTGAAGCCTACCCTGAGAGCATAAAAATGTTATTCACGTTGATAAAGCACACTTTCCCTGCATTGGAATTCAGTGTTCATTTACACAGCAGGGAAGAAAATGCTCTTTTGAAAATAAAAGCAGCGTACGAAGCAGGATGTCGTATTTTTGAAGGGGCTATTATGGGTTATGGTGGTTGTCCATTCGCACAGGATGACTTGGTGGGCAATATACCCACGGAGATGTTGTTAAGGGAGTTTAAAAACCCAAAAGATGAGAAAATACAAGCGTTGTTAACAGGGTTTCAGGAATTGATAAGGGAAGTTTAAAAGAATGATATGCAGACAATAACATACCAATATATCAAAGTCAACAAAATAGATTTCCAAATGGAGGTCATTTTAGCGCGTCCGGAGAAAAGAAACGCTTTCACACCGACTATGGTCAATGAATTGGCGCATGCTTTTCAACAGGCAAATGCGGATAATGCGGTAAAGGTTGTTGTCCTAAAAGCTGATGGACCGGTGTTCTGTGCAGGTATGGACTTGAAAACCTTCGAAAATGAAGAGCTTGATATACGAAACCCAAACATAGAAAATCAACCAATCTCTTTGGGTGAAGTCTTCGCAACCCTGTATAAACCTTCTGTGGCAATTGTGGAAGGAGATGTGATTGCTGGAGCATTTTTGATGATAGCGGGATGTACATATGTTTTTTGTGCTGAAAATGTACAGTTTAGATTACCGGAATTGAATTTAGGTATATTTCCTTTTCAGGTGGTGGCTAGCTTACTTCAAGTAATGCCAGAAAAAAAGGTCTTGCAATTATGTCTTAATACAGACTATTTTTCTGCAGCAGAAGCGATGGATTATGGATTGGTAGATGGCTTTTTGAATAAAATAGAAGTAGAAAAATTTGTGGAACGATTTAAGGCGATGAGTTCATCAGCTATTTTTTCTGGATTTAAGGCTGTACGGCAGTTACCAAACATTCCGCATGAAAACCGATATGCCTTTTTATTACAGCGCTTACAGGAATTGAAATTTTCTGGAGATGTACAGAAAAGAATGTTTAATAAATAGATTCCTTAATTTAGGTCCGTTCTTTTCTCAATCCAAAAACTGTTATAACCGGTGCCTATTTGTATTTCCAGCAACCGTTGTTGCAACATTTCCAAAATAGCTAAGAAATTGAAGACAAACTGTACCTTGTTTTCCGAGTTCTTGGCAATTTGTCTAAAATCCAATTTTTGGTTGATTTCGATAAGTTCAGTAATAGCTTTTTTCTGCTGTTCAATGGTGTAAGGAAACTTCACCACAGTATGGATAACTTCTTGTAAACGATGTGTGAAATTAAACATCAATTTTTCGTATACCATCATCAGCTTATATAAGTCGAAAGAAGAAAGCTCTTCTTCTGTTGTGTCTTTACTTCTCGCTCTCTTATTGTCCAAGGTTATATTGCCCCGAGCGTGTAAACGGTTTCTTTCCTCTTCCAATGTACGAAGCTGTTCACAAATCTCTTTAAATTGTTTATAAAGGATAAGTTTTTGTGTCAGTTCTTTTTTCAGATCGATTTCGTTTTCGGCGTCATCGAGTTCTGGACGAGGAAGCAACATTTTGGCTTTGATACGCATCAGCGTAGATGCTACAAAGATAAATTCACTGGCAAGTTCTATATTCAACGATTGCATCTTTTGGATATAATCCAAAAAATCATCTGTTATCTTTGAAATCGGAATATCGTGGATGTTCAGTTCATCCCGTTCAATAAAGAAAAGCAAGAGGTCGAAGGGCCCTTCGAATTGCTCCAGTTTTATTTCGTAACCTGTTGTTTGCATATCCTGTTCAAAAATAAGGAATTGACAGGGAAAAACCTGCTAAACTTTTATTTGATTATATTGTTCCTTAGTTTAGGGAATAAGTTCTTAAGTTTGTAACTTATTTATATAGGGAAGAAGATATGCAAGTAGAGGCTGGTCCGCTATTACAACAGATAAATTATCCGTCTGATCTTAGGTCGTTGAAACCTAACCAATTGGAAGAGGTTTGCCATGAACTAAGACAGTTTATCATTGATATCGTTTCGGAAAATGGAGGGCACTTTGCGGCAAGTTTAGGTGTCGTAGAGCTTACTGTGGCGTTACATTACGTACTGAATACACCCTATGACCAGATTATTTTCGATGTAGGCCATCAAGCTTATGGGCATAAGATATTAACAGGCAGACGAGATGTTTTCCATACCAATCGTGTTTTTGGAGGACTTTCGGGATTCCCTAAAAGAGAAGAAAGTGAATATGATGCCTTTGGAGTAGGCCATTCTTCAACCTCTATATCGGCAGCATTAGGAATGGCCGTTGCGTCCGAATATAAAGGAGAAAAAGACAGGCAGCATGTCGCCATTATAGGTGATGGAGCTTTGACCGGAGGGATGGCTTTTGAAGCACTGAACCATGCAGGCATTGAGAAATCCAACCTATTGGTGATACTGAATGATAACTGTATGTCCATAGACCCAAATGTTGGGGCAATGAAGGAGTACTTAACGAGTATTACTACCTCCAGAAGTTATAATAAATTCCGTGATGAGCTGATTGCTGTTTTAGCGAAGATTTCTAAAAATGGCCCAGATGCTTATGGTTGGGCAAAGAAATTGGAGCAAAGTATAAAAGGAACGTTGTTAAAAAACGCCAATTTATTCGAATCACTTAACTTTCGTTATTTTGGCCCTGTTGACGGACATGATGTCAATAAATTGGCTAAAACAATAGAAGATTTAAAACATATACCAGGGCCAAAGCTTCTGCATGCCGTTACGGTGAAAGGCAAGGGATATGCCTTGGCAGAAAAGGATCAGACGACATGGCATGCTCCCGGTTTGTTTGATAAAATCACCGGTGAAATCAAAAAAAGTGTATCGGACAAGCCAAAACCACCGAAATACCAAGATGTTTTTGGACATACCCTCGTGGAATTGGCAGAAGTCAATGATAAAATTATGGGCATTACACCTGCTATGCCTTCCGGTTCTTCCATGAATATCATGATGAAAGTAATGCCACATCGAGCGTTTGATGTAGGTATTGCCGAGCAACATGCTGTGACTTTTAGCGCGGGTTTGGCTACACAGGGGTTGGTACCTTTCTGTAATATTTACTCCTCTTTTATGCAAAGGGCCTATGATCAGGTTATCCACGATGTGGCTTTACAGAAGCTAAATGTCGTGTTTTGCTTGGATAGGGCCGGTGTTGTTGGGGCTGATGGCCCAACGCATCATGGGGCGTATGATATTGCTTATATGCGTTGTGTTCCGAATCTAGTTGTGTCAGCTCCGATGAATGAGGAGGAGCTAAGGAATCTGATGTACACAGCTCAGTTACCAGATCAAGGACCTTTTGTTATCCGTTATCCAAGGGGAAATGGAGTGATGGTCGATTGGAAACGTCCATTTGCAAAGATTGAAATAGGGAAAGGACGTAAATTGCAAGATGGAGAAGAGGTGGCCATCCTCAGTTTTGGAGCCATTGGCAATGAAGTGGTTAAAGCGGTGCAGTACTTGAGCGAAGAAGGAATTCACCCTGCTCATTACGATTTACGTTTTGCCAAACCTTTGGATGAACAGTTGCTACATGAGGTATTCAAGAAGTTTAATAAGATAATTACCGTAGAAGATGGAAGCCTTATGGGAGGAGTAGGTGCTGCGGTATTGGAATTTATGGCGGATCATTGTTACAAAGCACAAGTTGTCCGTTTAGGAATTCCAGATGAAATTGTTGAACATGGTGAGCAGGCAGAGTTATGGAAAATCTGTGGATATGATGCCGAATCCATTGCCAGTGAAGTCAAAAAGCTAACATCTGGAATAAAGACAGATTCAATGGTTTCCTAATCGCTTGATATAGAAAATTTAAGAAGCGGGATTTTATTAAATCTCGCTTTTTTTGTCTTTTTTTATTCCTTATATTTAACCCATAGAAACAGCACAATAGTTTTCCACATTTAGAAGAAATAGATGCTGTTTTTGGTTAAAAGTACAATAGAGGAAAGCGAAGAAATGGCGGTGTTGAAAAAATATTTTAAGTTATTTTTTTAGCAGACAAAACGCGCAAAAATCAATATAAAAATCTAATAATAAGCTATTTATGTTTTTTTTGACAATTTAGTTTTTTAGCTCGTTTTTTTTTGTCATCTTCGTCTTAACAGAAAGTTATAAACACTTTTTGTGTCAATTATTGGTTTTCAAGTTATTAACAATTTAAGAATGGAAAAAACGTGTACAAGTGTTTGGAATAGCTGTCTTCAGATCATCAAGGACAATATACCTGCGCAAAGTTTCAAGACCTGGTTTGAACCTGTAAAAGCAGTAGGTTTGAATGGGAACGTTTTGACTATTCAAGTGCCATCCGTATTTTTTTATGAGTGGCTTGAAGAACACTATGTAGGTATCCTACGTAAGACCATCAAAAAGTTCTTAGGAGAGCAAGGTCGTTTGGAGTACAATATCATTGTGGATAAATCTTCGGCCAATACACCTTATACCACCAATATCCCTTCCAACGGAAATGGTGCGGAAGGTAAAAAACAATCTATCCCTGTTCCTGTAGCTTTGAATAAAAATATAAAGAATCCATTTGTGATTCCAGGATTGAAAAAACTACAGGTAGATCCGCAGTTAAATTCGCATTACACTTTTGATAACTTTATAGAAGGTGAATGTAATCGATTAGCTCGTTCCGCAGGTTTTGCTGTGGCAAACAAGCCCGGAGGAACATCATTTAATCCATTGATGATTTATGGCGATGTGGGTTTGGGAAAAACTCACTTGGCCCAGGCGATTGGTAATGAGATCAAAAAGAATCTACCGGATAAGTTGGTTATCTATGTTTCTTGTGAAAAATTCTGTCAGCAGTTTGTGGACTCCTTGAAGAATAATACCATCAACGATTTTGTAAACTTCTATCAAGCGATGGATGTCATCATCATGGATGATGTGCATAACTTCGCCGGCAAGGAGAAAACACAGGATATTTTTTTCCATATTTTCAACCATCTACACCAGTCGGGCAAGCAGATTATCTTGACTTCGGACAAAGCTCCTAAGGATTTATCTGGCCTGGAAGAACGCTTGTTAAGTCGTTTCAAATGGGGATTATCTGCAGATATACAAGTTCCGGATTTGGAAACTCGGATGGCAATCTTGAAGAAAAAAATGTACTCCGACGGTATTGAATTACCGGAAAATGTGGTGGAATTTGTAGCCACACAGATTGATAATAGTGTAAGAGAGCTAGAAGGGGCTATGGTTTCCTTACTTGCGCAATCTACATTGAACAAAAAAGAAATCGATCTCAATTTGGCAAAATCCATGTTAAAGAACTTTGTGAAGAATACACACAAAGAAATTTCCATGGAATATATTCAAAAGTTAGTTTGTGAGTATTTTGAAGTCCCAGTGGAAATGGTGAAATCCAAAGTACGTAAACGTGAGATTGTACAGGCTCGTCAAATCTCTATGTACCTGGCTAAGAACCACACAAAATCTTCACTGAAGTCTATCGGTAACTTCTTTGGAGGACGTGACCATTCTACCGTGATTTATGCGTGTCAGACAGTTGAGGATCTAATCGAAACTGATAAGAAATTTAAGACTTATGTACAGGACATTCAGAAAAAACTGAAATCCTCGTAAAGAATCTATTTTGATTTTTGAGTGTTAAAAAGGCGGATTCCATTTGGAATCCGCCTTTTTTATGATACCTATACAAAAAAAGACATCCGAAGTTTTTAAAACTTCGGATGTCTAAAAAATAAAGAAACTTACTTCTTCTTGTCAGCGATTATTTGCGCATAGAGTGCTTTTTGTTCGTCCGACAGTTTTTCAGTTATCTGCGCTTTTTTAGTTTCTTTTAATCTGCTGACGGCTTCAGATAACGCTTCTGGGGATAAGGTGGTATCCGCTTTTAAAGCTTCTTTTTGCTTAGCATTGTCCAATACGATATCGTATATTGATTTTTGTTGGTCGTCTGTTAATGTCAACTTTTCAGTTAACTCCGTGACCACTTGTTTTGCTTTTTCTTCAGGATTACCCTCTTGGGCAAATGTCAATGTTAACGCAAATAATAAACTGATACCTGTTAAAAATAATTTTTTCATGATGTTAAATTTTAAATGTTTACACTAAATATTATTTATCCTTTTTTACTTATAATAACAGGAAAAGGAGTGGGTTTAGTATTTTTTTGTATCACATATGTTACAATTTAACATTCCTTAACAAGAAAATGCCCTTTTCACCATATTTTCGAATTCGAAATCCTGGTTAAACAAAATAGACTGATGTATAGGTATATAGAAAATGGGGGATTGTATCTTCAGTTCTTCCGGTAGGCGCTGAAAGTCCTTCTCTGTAGTAAGTATGAGCTTATTATCTGTTGGTATACTATCGTAACTATGCTTTATCTTTTCTATATCCGAAGCTGAAAAAGCGTGATGGTCGGGATAAGCTATATGTTTAAGGGATGAAGCCATAGGCTCTATATGGGAAAGGAGGGGCAAAGGGTTGGCTATACCGGTTATAAGCAGGATACCTTTCTGTTGCAACTCATGCAAATGTAGTTGCTCCCCCCGGTCGTTTATAGGGTTTTCATAAGCAATGGTCGAGAAGAAAATGGGAGCTTGCGTGTACTTATGGAGCTTTGCCTGCAGTTGAAATCGGGTGTCACCATCAACTTTGTTGGGACATTTGGTGATAACGACTAAATCTGCACGTTTACTCTCGTGTAGGCAATCCCTAAAGTTTCCTGTAGGCAGAGGTAGAATAACGTGTTGAAGTGAGGCAAAATCAAACAGCAATATGGAAAAACTGGGACGTAACTTACGATGTTGAAAAGCATCGTCTAACAGAATACCCTCATGTTTGCGACGTATTTTTTCAATACCTATACAACGGTCTTCACAGACAACCACGGTATTCTGAGGAAATTTGCGTTTGATCTGTAAAGGTTCATCGCCGACCTCTCCAGCTGTGGAAGAAACCTCCACTTTGCGAAAGCCCTTTGTTTTTCGACCGTAGCCTCTGCTCAGCACAGCTATATTCCTCAAAGGAGAAATCAAGCGTAGTATATGTTCGGTCATGGGACTTTTACCTGTACCACCTACAGCTAAATTGCCAATGACCACGATAGGCAGGGGAAAAGATTGGCTTTTTAAGATCCCTATATCATAAAATCGATTACGCAACCATACTATTAGTGCATATAGAAGAGAAAAAGGGAGCAATATCCATCTGATAATGCGCATCATTTACTTTTGAACAATTTTAAGACCCACATCTGAAATTTCTTTTAATGGGTTTTCACGCATGTTTTGCTCAATGGCAAAGTGATAGACTCCTGTATCTGGAAAAGTAAAATTTTCTTTTATCAAAAGTTGATTTTGGAATAGACTTCCCGCCCCCTTTCCTGTCCAACGTCCGTCCAGTTCCGCCAATTTCAGCTCATGGCGAAATGCGGTGTCCCGTAACTGTGGACCTTTTTCATGGACCAATACAAAAAGGTTCGAAAATCCATAATGGGTTGTATGGCGCAAGTTGACAAAAACATCGTATTTAATGTTCTTGTCCGTAATATGCACCTCGAACTGCGGAATTTCATTATAGGCCCAGCTACGATTTTTGATAGGTTCATTTTTTTCATAAAACGCTTGATCCCCGCAGGAAGTGAGCATAAGAAAAATGATGACCAAGAAGTTGTATCCTATGGTTTTCATATTGCTACGGTGAAAAAACATTTACAAAGCATTCACTTCCAAAAATTACTATACTGAGCCTGTAAACGTATAGTAATTTTTGAAAGGAAGCGCCTTATAAGGTTCCTTTGTTGTTATTATCCGAAGAATTGTTTCTATTTCTATTCCTGTTGTTACGATTGAACCTTCTCTTCGGTTTGTTGTTCCCATTTTCCTCATTGGGCCTGTCGGTTGTATCGTTATTGTTCACTACTTCTTTTTTAGCTTGAGCTTGTTTGTCTTGCTGTTGTTTTTTCGGACCAGCATTAGCCGATTTAGTATCCGTTGTCGTTTGCTGATCCTTCTTAGGCTTGGATTTTTTGCGTTTTTTCTTCCTGTTTTTATCATCAAGGCGAGTCAAAGAATCCTGGCCAACTACATTTTCGTAGTCATAAGATACAGGTTTTGTCACTTCATCTTTTGGATCCTGAGGGGCAACCAACTCGCTTGGTTTCTGGCCGTTTTTGTTCATTTCAGCAAATTCCTTCACTTTGCTTACGTGCAAAGGAATCCAACTTTCTGCACCAGGATACGAATACCACATGGTTTTCTTAAAGATATCGGTCTTCTGTAAATAAGCCATACCTCCTGTGGTCTCGATGCGGTCAACATTGTTCGGGATGTCCTTTAGGGCATCCATATAGCTATCTAGTTCATAGTTAAGACAACATTTAAGTTTACCGCATTGCCCGGCAAGTTTCAAGGTGTTCAAAGACAGGTTTTGGTAACGGGCTGCGGAAGTGGACACCGTTTTGAAGTCTGTTAACCATGTCGAACAGCACAGCTCTCGACCACAGGAGCCAATGCCTCCCAATCGGCTTGCTTCCTGACGCATACCAATCTGTCGCATCTCGATACGAATGCGAAAAGACTCTGCCATACGCTTGATTAATTCGCGAAAATCCACACGGCCATCGGCGGTATAGTAGAATGTCGCCTTGGTTTTATCACCTTGATAATCCACATCGGAAATTTTCATGGAGAGTCCCAAGTCCAGCGCCAATTTGCGTGCGCGGTGCATGGTTTCCCATTCCAGATCTTTAGACGCTTGGTATTTGGCAACGTCTGCTTCTGTAGCTTTCCGATAGATCTTTTTACCGACGGTTTCGGGGTCAACATTGTTTTTCTTTAGCTGTAGGCGTACCAGTTCCCCTGTCAATGACACGTGACCGATATCGTAACCTCCTGTTGAAGGTTCAACAGCTACCATTTCTCCCATTTCCAAATAAAGATTATCCGTATTGACGAAAAAATCCTTTCTAGAGCCCTTAAAACGGACTTCTACAATGTTGAACGGTTTATAGTTTGAAGGCAAATCCATGTCGGACAGCCAATCGTATACATCTAATTTATTACATCCGCTGGTCATGCAAGAGCCATTATTCTGGCAACCTGCAGGTGTTGTTCCTACGGTATTGCTACCACAACCACCTCCGGATGAGCAACTGCCACATCCCATATTCTTTCTTTTATATATATTGAGCCCCTTGAGGGAACGTTTGATATTTAAATAGTAAAACCAATTGCAAAGATAAGTCTAAAAATAATATTTTGGGATTTGCATTTCGTTCTACTTTATAATGCGTTTTCTCCAATAACTCTATTGCAACCTCCAATTGTTCCAATTGGAAAATTTCGCTGAATTTCTTCACAAAATCCAACTCTTGCCCCTGTAAGAGCACTAAATTCTGTAAACCTTGTTGCATTAGCACGATCTGACGCAACATATTAACGGCATAAAATAGGAAATTTTTCTGATTTTCACGTCCTAATTTTGGAAAGTCCTCTTCGCAGACACGGATAAAATTCAATCCAGAGTCCGTCACAATGAAGCGGAGCCAACTGATTAATAAGTTAAAATATTCGTTGGATTCTTCCGCTATGAGATTAAGTGCCGTTTGTATATTACCATCTGCTATAAAAGCAATTTCGTTGGCTCTTTCTGTGGGAATAGACTTTTCCTGTATGAGATACTGGGCAACATCGTGATGAGGCAATTTAAAAATCTTGACCAATTGTGTTCTGGAAATAATCGTGTTCAGAATCTTATCTTGATTTTCTGCTACCAAAAGAAATAAGGTTTTTGCCGGTGGCTCTTCTATAAGTTTCAGCAACGCATTCCCTTGCGTGTTCAGATATTCTGGAAGCCACATGATCAAGACCTTATATTCCGCCTCGAATGCTTTAAGACTCAGTTTCTTTATGATATCGTGAGCCTCTGCTATATTGATATTCGCTTGTTTGTTGCCTGCATCCAATTGATGACGCCAATGGTCAAGACCCATATATGGATTCTCCAGAAATGCTTTTCGCCATTCTTCGAGATAGCTTGTCGCTACATCCTTTTCTCCATTAGCAAAAAAGGGATAGGAAAAGTGCAAATCCGGATGGATCAATTTCTGGTATTTTCGGCATGAACTACATGTGCCACAGCTATCATTGAGCTGTTTGTTCTCGCAATTGATATACTGTGCATAAGCCACTGCTAAAGCCAAGCTTCCTGAACCTTCTGGACCCAAAAAAAGCTGGGCATGGCTTACCCGGTTGTCCTTTACGGTTTGAAGCAGATGCTCCTTAATATCGTGATGACCTATAATCTCCTTAAACTGCATATCGTAATTATACAAATGTACTAAATTTAGTGATTATGCAGTAGGCAATATACTGTAAGCCGTAAGCTTAAAGCATATTGCCTATAGCTCAAAAATATTATAAAAATGTAGATTCTTTTATGTAATATTGCATATAAAAATCTATAAAATTCAGGTAATGAGATTTATTGTATCCACATCAATTTTATTAAAGCAATTGCAGTCCATAAGCGGTGCATCGAGTAGCAGCACTGTACTTCCAATTTTGGAAAATTTCTTATTCGAAATCAAAGACAACATCTTGACCATATCGGCTACGGATTTACAAACGAGTATGGTTACATCCTTACAGATTGAAGCGAAGGAAGAAGGAAGAGTTGCAATGCCATCGAAGATTTTGATTGAAACATTAAAAACCCTTCCAGACCAACCGGTTGCCTTTTCTGTAGATACAAATACGTTGGCTATAGAGATTAGTGCTGGAGATGGTAAATATAAATTGAGCGGAGAGAATGCAGATGATTTTCCTAAAATCCCTGTTGTGGATAATGTCTCTACAGTAAATATGGCAGCCTCAGTGCTTTCTGAAGCTATCAATAAAACTATTTTTGCGGTGAGCAATGATGAATTGCGGCCTGCGATGTCTGGTGTGCTGGTCCAGTTGGCGGAGCAGTCGGCAACTTTTGTAGCGACTGATGCACATAAATTGGTTCGCTATCGCCGTACAGATGTATCTACAGAAAAACCGACGTCTTTTATTCTTCCAAAGAAAGCGCTGACCTTGCTTAAGTCTTCACTTCCGTCAGACGATACGCAGGTTTCGATTGAATACAACAACACAAACGCCTTCTTCCAGTTTGGCAATATCCACCTTATTTGTCGCCTTATTGATGAACGTTATCCAGACTACGAAGCGGTTATACCTCAGGTTAATCCGAATAAATTAACGGTAGATCGTCTATTGTTTTTGAATACACTTCGCCGTGTGGTTATCTTTGCCAATAAAACTACGCATCAGGTTCGTCTAAAGATCTCGGGTAGTGAATTGCATATTTCTGCAGAAGATTTGGATTTCTCGAACGAAGCGCATGAACGCCTAAGTTGTCAATTCGAAGGTCAGGATATGGAAATAGGTTTTAACGCTAAATTTTTAGTGGAAATGTTGAATAACCTGAGTTCTGCAGAAGTGGTCATAGAAATGAGCTCACCAAATAGGGCAGGTTTATTGATCCCTGCCGTGAAGGAAGATAATGAAGATATCTTGATGCTGGTTATGCCTGTTATGTTGAACAATATCTAATACACAGCGCGGTTTGGAACTGATATATTCTGTTATAGATTTTGTTTTGCACATAGACAAGCATCTGGTTGAAATTGTCAATGAATACCAAATGTGGACTTACCTTATCCTGTTTCTCATCATCTTTATTGAAACAGGAGTCGTGGTTATGCCTTTTTTACCGGGGGATTCGCTTTTGTTTGCAGCAGGGATGTTGGCTGCCCAGCCCAATGACCTGAATGTTTGGGTAATGGTGCTTTTGCTCCTAATCGCTGCGATTACAGGGGACTCACTCAATTATTCCATCGGAAAGCGGTTCGGGATGGGGATTACCAAGTTCAAAATTTTTGGTAAGCAAATGGTCAGAGAGGAACAAATAGAGAAAACACATGCATTCTATGCCAAGTATGGCAGTAAAACAATTGTTATTGCGCGGTTTGTTCCTATTGTACGTACCCTAGCTCCTTTCGTAGGTGGAATAGGCAGAATGCATTACGGGACCTTTTTAACGTATAATGTTGTTGGTGCTGTGTTGTGGGTTGTGGGGATTACCTTTGCCGGGTATTTTCTTGGAAATATACCCATAATCCGAGACAATTTCTCCAAGGTTGTGCTCTTGATTATTTTTATTTCTATCCTACCGATTATATTTGAAGTCGTCAAAGAAAAAATGAATAAGAAAAAGGATGTCTAAAAGCTAAACATCATCGTCATTGCGAGGCAACGAAGTCCCGCCTGAGGCGGGAATGATGTCAAAAACGTAGATTGCTTCGTCGCTGCGCTTCTCGCAATGACGCGTTTTTGCGGTTTGTGAACCTTTTTAGACCCCTTTTTTATGCGCTATTAAACATTCGCATTTCTCCATAGTCTATTGTTGAAATAGCACACATATATGCGTATACTGTATTTTTTATCTGCATTTATTTTATTTCATAGCTCAGTTCAAGCACAAAAGAAGCAGATTTCATTAGACAAGGAAGAAGCCTTTGCGGCTTATCTGTATTTACAGGAATTCAGGCAGAATCCCAAGAAAATGATGAAAGATCTGGGTGTGCGTTTTGATGAAAGCAAAGTCTCCAAGGTACAATTGCACTGGAATGAGACTTTAGCAAAAGCCGCAGAATTTCGGGCTTATGATATGGCAAATCGCAATTATTTTTCCCATACTACCCCAGAGGGAATCGGACCTAACTATTATATTGATAAAGCGGGTTATTCACTAAATGCTGACTGGTTGAAGAAACTGTCTGCAAATAATTTTGAATCCATTGCGGCAAACCACCGTACAGCCGTAGATGGTATAAAGGCTTTTATCATTGGGAAGAATTCTCCGGGATTTGGTCATCGAAAACATGTCTTGGGTATGGATCAATGGAATGGTTCATTATACGATATCGGTATAGGGTTCGCCCGAATTCCACAAGGGGCGACCTACAAAACCTACCTTTGTGTTATCATTGCCAAGCACGATTGGTAGATTTTTACCTTATTTTCATACCTTTGCATATGATAAAATCAATGACAGGGTATGGTATTGGTTCCCAAGACAATGGGAAGGTGAAATATACCGTCGAACTCAAATCTTTAAATTCTAAGTTTCTCGAGTTAAACCTAAGGTTACCAAAGGTGATTTCTGACCGTGAGTTTGCATTGCGTTCAGAATCGAGCAAGCTTATCGAGCGCGGGAAGGTAAACCTAACCGTCACTGTAGAATATATGAACCAAACAGCAAAGGCTTCTACCATCAATAGCGAGCTTTTGAAAAAATACTATACCCAACTGCAGGAAGTAGCCGAGCAATTAAACGCTGACCAAACGGCTTTGTTTGAAATGGCGCTGAATATGCCGGAAGTTGTTTCTTCCAATGAAGAGGCTATTGACGAAGAAGAGGTAAAGGTGCTTATGGCCGCTTTTTACCAAGCGATTGAACAGTTCAATGTCTTTCGTCAGGATGAAGGACTTATTTTGAAAAACGATTTGGAAAGCCGTGTCGGATTGATTTTGGATTATCTTACGCAGGTAGAAGCGGTAGAAGGTAACCGTATTCCACTGATACGCGAACGTCTGCACCAGTACTTGGACGAAGCCGTAGGAAAGGAAAATGTAGACATGAACCGTTTTGAACAGGAAATTATTTTCTACGTGGATAAATTGGACATCACCGAAGAAAAGGTGCGTTTGCGCAGTCACTGCAATTATTTTATACAGGCCTTGAATGCTTCCGATTCCAATGGGAAGAAACTGGGCTTCATTTCGCAGGAAATGGGCCGGGAAATCAACACCTTAGGCTCCAAAGCAAACAATGCGAACATACAGCAAATCGTCGTCCGTATGAAAGAGGAGCTGGAAAAAATTAAAGAACAATTGCTTAACGTATTATAAAAGAGATGAGCGGCAAATTAATTATATTTTCAGCGCCCTCAGGTGCAGGGAAGACCACTATCGTAAAAAGATTGTTGGCTGACCACAGCGACAAAATAGAATTTTCCATATCTGCCAGTACGCGTGAACCTCGTACGGGAGAAGTAGATGGGAAAGATTATTATTTCATTAGCAAAGAAGATTTCCTACATAAGATTGCAAAACAGGAATTTATAGAGTTTGAGGAAGTCTATTCCGGCACTTTCTACGGAACGCTTCGGAAAGAAGTAGAGCGTATCTGGGCAAAGGGCAAACACGTGATTTTTGATATTGATGTTGTGGGGGGATTGCGTTTAAAATCTAAATTTCCGGAAGAAGCGTTGGCCATCTTTGTCAACCCACCATCCTTGGAAGTTTTGAAAGAAAGACTTCGTGGAAGGGGTACCGACTCAGAAGAGAAACTACAAGAACGATTTGCAAAGGCGGAACACGAATTGAGCTATGCTGATAAGTTTGATGTTGTGCTGAACAATTTTGATCTGGAAGTAGCTTGTGAAGAGGCAGAAAAGTTGGTGTTGGAATTTATAGGGGGTAAAGAAGAAAGAGGAAAGAAGAAAGAGTAAAGATTCTTGGTTCTTGTATCTTGGCTCTTTAATCTCAATACTAATGAAAAAAATCGGTTTATTCTTCGGGTCATTCAATCCTATACATGTGGGGCATCTGATTATTGCAAATTATATGGCCAATTATACGGAGCTTGACGAAGTTTGGTTTGTTGTATCTCCCCAGAATCCCTTTAAGGAAAAAAAGAGCTTGGCGAATATGTACGACCGTTTGGAGATGGTTAACCTTGCTATTGAAGGTACTGAAAACCTTTATGCTTCGGATATTGAATTTTCTCTACCGAAACCGTCCTATACTATCGATACATTGACCTATCTTGCTGAAAAGCATCCTACAAAGGAATTTATCTTAATTATGGGCGAAGATAATCTTATCGGTCTTCCGAAATGGAAGAATGCGGATATTCTTTTGCGTGATTATCGAATTATGGTCTACCCACGGCCCGGATACGATGGGGGAGCATTAAAGAGCCATCCGTCAATTTCCATGACCGAAACCCCGGTAATGGAACTTTCTTCCACCTTTGTGCGACAGGCTATAAAAGCCGGTAAAAACATCCGATTTTACGTCCCGGATAAGGTCATTGACTTTGTGGATAAGAAGGGGCTTTATAGCTTCTGAAAAAAGATAGAATTCTTTATCGGTAGGGGTGTTGGGGTGTACGCCAAGATAGAATAAAATTGCTATATTAGGCTACTGCAAATTATAGCTTAAAGAAAAATGCCTGAAAAGAGTCCGCTTCATTTATGGAGGGAATCCGTATCATCCAAACCCTCTCCTAGAGATACGTTTAAGGGAATGCACCTCGCCGTGCTGCATCAAGCTTCCCGGCTAAAGCTTGATGGGGGGCTTTTGTATATCCAACTTAAGGTACAAGATTTTGTGTTATGTGAATTAAAAGGGCGACCGAAGGATATGGTTTCCTTTGAGCTGCCCAGTGAGGATGAAGAAATCTTATGGATTTGCCTGCAATTTCAGGGTAGGCTTACTTTCCCGAATGGCGGTACCAGCAAAGCGGATACCATCTTTACATTTAGTGCCGATGACCTCAACCTTACTGTTCAGCATGAAAAAGTATGGGTACTATTTATGGGGGTGTCCGGTGTTTCCAAACCACAGCTTATGGCCGAGTATCCGAAACTAAGAGAGTATGCCGGTAAACAGGCTGATCGTATGGGGATGGCTCTTCCTATTACCTATGTAGAACGTCAGGCTTTGGAGGTATTTTCTCGATTGACCTTTGGCCCGTTTATTACACAGCACCATATCGCGCAGTTATTGGGTAAGTTTTATACCTCTTATATTGAGCAGCTAAGGAGATATGAGAAGGGGAATGGTAAAGATATATCTTTGGTTCCCCTCTACCATAAGGTACTCGCCTATATACATGAAAATTATATGAAGGAGGGGCTGAACCGGGAAATGATTGCTAATGCGTTTAATTGTTCACCGCGAAGTATAAGTAGAGCATTTGAAGGGCGGTCTATTACTGTGGGGGCTGCCATCCAAAAGGTACGGTTGTACAAAGGACGCGAGCTTCTGCGCAACAATCCCGAGTTAACGATCGAGCAGATTGCCGTTACGCTCTATTTCACCGATGCAAAACATTTTGCTAACCAATATAAAAAGCAGTTTAACCAAACCCCTCGTCAGGACCGTAAAAATATTGCCGATTGGAGGTAGCTGTTCTGTAAACAAGGAAAGCTCTTCTGTTCCGTAAGATAGCTGTTGCAACCTAAGAGCTATCTGTTCGGTGTGTTTAGCTATATTCTTTGTGCTGTAAGGTGACTCTTCTACTGTTTAAGCAATCTGTTTTCTTAAAGTAGATAGCTTCTGAGATCTATGCGTACCCTCTTGTGATCGTATAGCTACCTCTAAAATTCTGGAAGCTCTCTCCAATTTCTTCCGAGATAGCTTTTCTATTAGGATAGGTTGCTTCTAGGCTCTTAGAGCTATCTTCGCTATAACGAGAGATAGCTTCCTGAACAGACAAGTTTTCTTTTTTGTTCGGGGAGCTATCTCGTCTCACAGCCAAGCTATCTCTTTTGTCTGCGAAGATAGCTACTTTGTCAGAAGAGATAGCTGTTTTGGCGGAAGAGGTAACTCGCGTGTTTTTCTGAAAAGCAAAAATGTTTAACTGAAAATCAGTGTTTAAATGGCTTTTAAGGCTGTTTTTTCTCTGCTTTTTCTTGAAACCTGAAGAAGGAAAGGTGTAAAAAAAGGACAAAAGTATTTTAGGGGTACCCTTGAATCCGTCCTTTTTTTACACCTTTTGGCTGTTTTTACACTGCATCTTTGTGTTGTACATGTACATAGAATGTTAAATTTTAAAAAGTTAAAGAAATGAGTGCAAAACCAGTATTTAAAAGCAAGAACGCAACCGATTTGTTGCGTGATGCAGAACACATCTTATTGAAGATGACAGAAAATGCAGATTTATTCGCCAATCCGGTCCCATCGTTAACCGTCTTGGAAGAGCGGTTGGAAGCGTACCGCACCGCTTTTGCAGAAGCTACCTTCCGAGACAGAAGAGCGGTGGTGCTAAAAGGACAGACAGGAGTTGACCTTCAGGAAACAATCTATCGGCTATCGCATTTTGTAGATGCGGTTGCCTTGGGTGACCCAGCTATTATTCTTGCCGCAGGATTCCGCATAGCTTCACCTACTACAGTCCGAATAGGCCGAACACCCAAAGCAGAGAACCTGCGTGCAACCCACGTACAGGTTGGGTTAGGAATCATCCAATTGCGTGTCAACCCATGGAGGCCAGCACGAATGTACCGTTACGAATATCGGGAGAAAGGGACAGAAGAATGGATTGGCTTTTTACACAGCAAATCATTTGTTGAACTAAGTGATCTGACGGCGATGCGAGAGTATGAATTCCGGGTTTCCTATATAGGAAGGGATGCCATCCTTAACTTTAGTGATGTTGTAACAGCACTGGTCGTTTAATCAGGACAGGGGGCAATACCGTTTTGCCCCTTGTATTTTATTCTTAACTTTATAACAACAAGATTATGGAAACAATCACTACGGACCATTTACTTCGCAAAATAACGTTGCGGTTCGATCGGGGAATAGCTCCTCCTGAGTTTGAAACTGTGGCTTTGAAATATTATCAGGAAATTCATGACCGCACTTATGCTATCAAAGAGCGGGTACAAAGTGCTAGGCATCTGATCCCCGGGTTTAATTTTCAAATAGAGGAGTTAGCGGAATTATTCAGAGAAGCGCGTCAGAAATTTGATCACCTGGAGGTGATGCTCCCGACAAATCCGGTCAAGGAGTTAGTCAGAACACAGTTAAAGAATCTGTTGATCAAAATTACAGCACTTTGTGATGATTTTGTCCCCGAAATGATAGAAGCCGTAGAGGAGTATTTTGGTTATGACGATTTTATTTTTGAGCAGGACCAATGGATGAATGAAGTTGCGTTTCCGCAGTTTAGGAAGGTTATTCAATTCTATGAGGATTGCTCCGTTGATATGGTTGTCTTTGACGAAGATCTCGATGATTTCAGGGGAACTTTAGGTTTCGTGAAGCGGTTGGAGAGTAAGTACTATGAAGAAATGGATCAACTTATCGAACTGTTTGGTGTTCTAAACTACGATTTAGATGGGTTCTTTAATAAAGTCGAGGAATTTGATAAAACCTTGATTATGTAGCAGTTTTTCCCGGCATTATAATTCAAGAATAAGGGCACCGTGTGTATGGTGCCCTTATTTTTTTTGATGGATGCTACCTGCCCATCCAACCACCGTCTACGGTAAGAATCGTTCCGTGTACATAATCAGAAGCTTTGGAAGCGAGGAATACTGCAGGACCTTTGAAGTCTTCAGGTTCGCCCCAGCGACCAGCAGGGATACGTCCCAAGATAGAGGCTGAACGTTCCGGGTCATCACGCAAGGCTTCGGTATTGTCTGTTGCTATATAGCCTGGAGCAATCGCATTTACATTGACGCCTTTCGAAGCCCATTCGTTAGCGAAAGCTTTGGTCAACGAACCAATTGCTCCTTTGGAGGCGGCATAGCCAGGAACAGTAATACCTCCCTGGAAAGTCAGCAAGGATGCGGTGAACACAATCTTACCGGAGCCGCGGGCAATCATTTCTTTCCCGATTTCGCGTGTCAATATGAATTGGGCATTTTGGTTTACCTCGATGATCTCGTCCCAGTATTCATCCGGATGCTCTGCCGCAGGTTTCCGCAAGATGTTTCCAGCATTGTTGAATAAAATGTCAATGGTGGGGTGATCGGCTTTTACCTGCTTAATAAAAGTATAGAGGCTCTCCCTGTTAGAGAAGTCACACTGATAAGCTGAGAAGTTCCTCCCCAAAGCCTTTACAGACTGCTCTACTTTGGAGTTTTCCAATTCCAGCGAAGCAGAAACGCCAATAATATCCGCACCCGCTTCCGCTAAAGCTTCCGCCATAGCCTTACCTATACCTCGTTTGCAACCCGTCACTAAGGCTACTTTTCCTGTTAAATCAAATGTATCTAATATCATGCTTATAGGATGTTAGGTAAAAAATGCTGTGCTTCGACTCCGCTCAGCATGACAATATTTTTTACCTTATTTTAATTTCACCTTCAGTGGTTTTTTTATCTGTTCGGCTTTGTCCTCCACAAAATCCTCCCATGCATCAGCTGATGTTATCTTACCAGCTCTGTCCCAAGTTGCCCCATTGTAATAGGTAAAAGGCTTTCCGTTGACTAAAGTGGTGTGAAGCAGAAACTGCTTGACATCATTCGGGATAAAAGTAACTTTGCCCCTTGGAATGATAACAGCCGTTCCTGTATGTCCGTGATTTTGGATATTGGGCTCCCAATAGGCTAAGGAGCTATCTGAATGGTCATAATCGTATTGTGGGTTGCTTTCGCCCCTTTTGACCAAACCAATAACAATCGGTGTGGTTTTGGATGGTTGACCGTTCAATTCCACAACAACCTTGTTAAATTGTTGACCGGCATCTAAGCTGATCGTTTTGCTGAGAGAAATGGTTTGTCCGGCAAAGTCCTGTTGTTCAAATATCAGTTTGAACGTAGTCCGTAAAGGGCCATTGTCCAAGACCTCGTATTGTCTGTAGTGCTTGGTATAGGTGATCTGATTATCAAAATATAAAGCCATATCGCCCATTCCCAGGGTTTGCCCTACGGAATAATAGTCCAACCCTTCGCCATGATCACGGTGATAATCGTCGGTCTTATACCACTTGTTGACGACAAGGTCATTTGTCCTTTTTGACCAAAAATCGAATCCCTGTGCATCTTCAGATGTTCCTTCCAAGGCTTTTCCATAAGCGCGAAAGGCAACTACGTCATTTTCCCAAGCAAAATCATCCTTTCTTTCTGGAACATAACGAGCAAAAGCCTTGGACGGGTAAACCTCAGGCTTATCTGCTGTTACCACAAGCTGTAACTTCCCGTTTGCTGTCACAGGCACCTGTATCAAGACGTTCTGTGGAACACCTGTCCCCAACTTTTCGAGCTGGTGGATATAGGTTGTTCCGGTAGTCTTGTCTTTCACGGTGAAGATGGTATCTACACCGAAATGCCGGCTGAATTTGGCAAAAGGAATCTCAATAAGTTCTATCCGGTTTTCATCCAAGGGATTTTGTACATGAATGGTCTTTTGCGCCAGTAAGGGGCTGATGCTGCCACCGATTAAGCAGGCGATTACCAATAGCTTTTTCATCTTCTTAGCGTAACTCGGTGATTGCACATTTGTCCATATCGTCATAGTCTAGGTTCTCCCCAGCCATACCCCAAATAAAGGTATAGTTGCTGGTTCCTGCACCGGCATGGATGGACCATGGTGGTGAGATTACAGCCTGCTCGTTTCGCATCCAGATATGGCGGGTTTCGTTTATCGGTCCCATGAAATGCGATACGGCCTGCCCTTCTGGTACTTCAAAATAGAAGTAAACTTCCATCCGGCGATCGTGTGTATGCGCAGGCATGGTGTTCCATACAGAGCCTGGTTTTAATTCGGTCATCCCCATCTGTAGCTGACAGGTCTCCACAATTTTGTGGAGCAGCATCTGGTTGATGGTACGGTGGTTCGCTGTTTCCAAAGCACCGAGTTCAATTTTATTTGCTTCTGCTTTGGTTACCCTTTTGGTTGGGTAGCTGTGGTGCGCAGGCGTGGAGTTTAAATAGAATTTTGCCGGATTGTTTGCACTATTGCTGGAGAAATAAACTTCTTTTGCACCTTTTCCGATATATAGCGCTTCTTTATGAGCGATGTCGTACACCGTGCCATCTACCTCGACCTGTCCATCGCCTCCGACATTAATAATGCCCAGTTCTCTACGTGAAAGGAAGTAAGGTTCCTTAAGAAGGGCTTCTATGGTTTCTAATTGCAGCTTACCGGCTACGGGCATTGCACCACCCGCCATATACCGGTCGTAATGTGTGTGAACAAAATGGATTTTATCTGCTTCAAAGATTGTTTCAATAAGAAAATTATCCCTTAAGCCTTGGGTATCCAGACCTTTAGCTTCGTTTGGCCCAATAGCATATCTGCTCTCGAAAATTGTATTGTTCATAATCTAAATCGTTGTTGACAAATAACTAATATAGGGCTTAAAAGGGATAATCGCGAAAGAAATTTACTCAAACGTTTTCGTAAGTGGTAAGGGTATTTTGAAACGAGCTGTAATCAGCCACCCTTCTCGATGGTTGAGGAATGATTCCTGTTTTTTTGAAAATGTTTTCTTTAAGCAATGTGGATAATTGTTTACTTTTAGTGAAAAATCTAACGAACATGAAACACATTTTTAGTCTCCTATTGATTCTCTTTATTAATATGTATGGTTGGTTTTTGCCAATCTCCCCGAACCGAACAAACAAATTTTTCATTTGTTTTCATGACGGATATACATATTCGGACGGATGCGGCTGTCATTTCGGCGTTTAATCAACTTATTGATACCGTGAATAATCTTGATGTGGATTTTGTAATCTCTGGCGGCGACCAAGTCTTTGATGTGATGCGTGGCAATCAAGCAAAAAGCGACTCATTGTTTGCATTGTATAAAACATTAAGCAGTCGGATAAAGGTTCCTGTGTATAATACTGTGGGCAATCATGATCTATTTGGTATTTACCCGGAAAGTGTAGAGGACGCGACTCACCCGGACTATAAGTATGAAATGTTCCAGCGTTATTTTGGGGATACGTATTATTCATTCGATCACAAAGGTTGGCATTTTATCGTATTAAATGCTTTGGATGTGGTGGATAAGAAGTTTATTGGGCGGATAGGGCAGGAACAATTAAATTGGTTGCAACGAGATTTAGCTAAGGTATCAAAGGAAACCCCCATTGCGATAACGTTGCATATTCCGGCACTTACAGCATTTGACCAATTGTATCCTGAGCCTGGGAAACAGAACGATGGCCCGGAGCTGGTGGATAGAGATATGTTGTTGGATGTGTTCAAAGACCATACACTTAAACTAGTGTTGCAAGGTCATCTACATTGGTTAGAGGATTTGAACATAGAAAACAAGACACACTTCATTACCGGAGGGTCCGTTGCTGGTCGTCCAACATGGCGGGGAACAAAATTTGGACCTCGGGGCTTTCTTCTTTTTGAGGTCAAGGACGACCAATTTGATTGGAAGTATGTGGAATATGAACAACCATCTAATTAACAAGATAACTTTGTATTCAATTATTTGAAACAATTTCCTTTCCGCATTGTTATTAAAGAAACAATTAAAAAGGAAAAATATGGACAGCTTAGATTTAAAAGGAAAATGGAATGAGTTAAAAGGGAAAATCAAGCAACAATATGCAGATTGGACCGATGATGATTTGAAATACGAAGAAGGCCAAGACGAGGAGTTGTTGGGTAAAATCCAACAGAAGCTTGGTAAAACACGTGAAGAAGTAATTGACTGGTTGAAAGGGTTAGGTTAGTTTTTTCATTAAGTTTAGTTTATGGAAGCGCAGAGACTTTATTGTCTCCGCGCTTTTTTCATTAGTTTACTCTATGGTTTTGGAATCTATTATTCCCGACTTTTGCATTTAAATAGCTGTTTAATTTTTCCTACATTCGCATTATGGCAAATAAAAAACCAACGATTTTAGTCGTCAACGACGATGGCATTACCGCTCCTGGAATTAAGGTGCTTTTGGAGGAAATGCAGAAAATAGGTCGGGTTGTGGTCGTTGCGCCCGACAGTCCACAATCCGGTATGGGCCATGCCATTACCATTGGCAGACCATTACGCCTGGATAGAATCGACCTTTATGAGGGCGTGGAAATGTATAAATGTTCTGGTACCCCTGTCGATTGTGTAAAACTTGCCGTCAATAAGATTTTTAAAGGGACAAAGCCCGACTTATGTGTGTCGGGGATTAACCACGGCTTGAACTATTCCATCAATGTGCTATATTCTGGAACGATGTCAGCAGCGGTAGAAGGTGCAATCGAGGATATTCCCTCTATCGGTTTTTCTTTGGATGATTTTTCACACCATGCCGATTTTTCCCATTGCCGCCCATACTTGATCAGCATTGTCCAACAGGTTCTGGAAAACGGCTTGCAGAAGGGTGTTCTGTTAAATGTGAATTTCCCGCATAGCAGTAAGGAGATAAAAGGCATTAAGATTTGTCGCCAGGCTACCGCCAAGTGGTTTGAAGAGTTTGATGAACGGATGGATCCTTATAATCGTGAATACTTTTGGATGACCGGACAGTTCAAGTTGTTGGATAGAGGGGAGGATACGGATGCCGCTGCGCTGGCAAACGGATTTGTGTCCATTGTACCGACACAATTCGATATGACGGCGCATCATGCCATTACGGAACTGAACTCGTGGAGCTTTGATAGTGACAGGAAGCATGAAGAATAACATCTGGTTAGGGCTGTTACTTGGCCTTATATTTCCGCTGTTGGCTTTTGTGTTGAGTAGATATACCTCTTTAACCGACCTCTTGCCTGCTGGCAAAGAAGGCGTGCCATATATTGTTGCGGCTGCTGTCAACCTCATTGCGGTGAGGCTCTTATACCGAAGGGATCCCCAACTGGATAATGTGGCGAAAGGCGTAGTGCTGATTACCTTTTTGGCGATGTTGGCATTTCTGTACACACAAAAAATAAGTATTTAAGCAAAAATAAGTCGAATAATCATTCACATGACTCACATCTCAAATCCCACATCTCACATCTCAAATCTATCATTAGGATTTTCTCCCTGTCCGAACGATACCTTTATTTTTGATGCCCTAATCCATCATAAAGTGGATACACAGGGATTTACTTTTGATGTAGAATACCATGATGTCGAAACATTGAACCAAAAGGCTTTCCGTGGTGAACTAGACATTACCAAACTCAGCTACCATGCCTTTGCGTATGCACAAGATAAATATGAGCTTTTGGATGCAGGAAGCGCTTTGGGCTTTGGTGTTGGGCCCTTATTGATTGCAAAAGATGGTGTTTTGGTAAAAAGGTTGCGGTCTTTGTTAGCCAATAAAGAACCTTTGGCCGAGCAGGATACAAAGCTTCGGGTTGGTATCCCAGGAAAATATACAACCGCCAATTTCCTTTTGGGCTTGGCATTCCCGCAGTTACAGAATAAGGTAGAATTGGTTTTTTCCGATATTGAAAACGCCTTGTTGGAAGGAAGGATAGACGTAGGGCTGATTATTCACGAAAATAGGTTTACCTATCAGGAAAAAGGACTCCTTAAAGTTATTGACTTAGGCGACTTTTGGGAACAGCGTACGGGATACCCCATTCCATTGGGTGGTATTGTCGTGAAAAGAAGTCTGGACGAACGTATCAAGCAACAAATTAACAACTTGGTTAGAGAAAGCGTGGAATATGCTTTTGCCAATCCTAAATCGGGGTTGGAATATATACGTTCCCATGCGCAGGAGATGGAAGAAAGTGTCATGTACAAGCATATTGAACTGTATGTTAACCGCTATTCTGTAAACTTGGGTGAGGAGGGGCGAAGTGCTATTCAGTATATGTTTGCGCAAGCGCAGGAACAGGAGCTAATCCCAGAATCCAACCAACGGATTTTCTTAACAGAATAAAGGAGCTTTTTTGATTGGTATATCAAAAACAAAACCGTTTAAACAACGCCTTAGGACGAAAATGAGATAGACATTATAGATGTTATGCCGTACCTCAATAATCTTTCCGTAACAAATTAAAAAAATAACCTTCAACCCTGTAACTTATCATATCTAATACCTAAATTTGCCCGATTAGTGTCAAAATGTCTGCAATAACAGAATTGGAGTCATTATTGTACGGCAACACACAGAGAAAAAAGTATTATGTTAAAATTTTTAAGCAAGTTATTTGGTAGCAAGTCTGAACGCGATATCAAAGCTATACAACCAATCGTAGATAAGATTAAGGAAGAATACGAGAAACTGTCCTCATTGACCCACGATGAATTGAGGGGGAAAACCATAGCCTTTAAAGAAAGAATAAAAGAATATTTGTCAGATATCGATAAGGAAATCGCTGAGCTTAAGGCTGAGGCAGATCTTCCTGAGGTAGATATGACCAAAAAGACCTATCTATACGAGAAAGTCGACAAATTAACCAAAGACCGTGATAAGAAACTGGAAGAAATATTAAAAGAAATCCTTCCAGAAGCTTTTGCGGTAGTGAAAGAAACATCCCGTCGTTTAACTGAAAACAAAGAGTTAGAGGTTACGGCAACGGATTTTGACCGGGACATCGCAGCACGTAAACCAAATGTGACGATTAATGGAGATAAGGCAATTTGGCAGAATTCTTGGATGGCCGCAGGGACGGAAGTCACGTGGAACATGGTACACTACGACGTGCAGTTGATTGGTGGTATTGTGTTACACCAAGGTAAGATTGCCGAGATGTCTACGGGTGAGGGTAAAACGTTGGTGGGAACACTACCTACTTACCTCAATGCGTTAAGCGGACAAGGTGTACATATCGTTACGGTCAATGATTACTTGGCACGTCGTGACTCCGAGTGGAATGGCCCGTTGTTCGAGTTCCACGGTTTAAGTGTGGACTGTATCGACAAGCATCAGCCGAACTCTCCACAACGTAGAAAAGCATATCTTTCGGATATTGTATACGGAACTAACAACGAGTTTGGTTTTGATTACCTGCGTGACAATATGACGCAGACGCCGGATGCCATGGTACAGCGCAAATTGCATTTTGCTATGATTGATGAGGTGGATTCGGTATTGATTGATGATGCGCGTACGCCATTGATTATTTCCGGACCGATCCCTCGTGGTGACCAACATGAATTCTATCAGCTGAAACCAAGAATCGAACGCTTGGTCAATGCACAGAAAAACTATATCAACACGGTATTCAACGAGGCTAAAAAAGCCATTGCGGCAGGAGATGCCGATGTAGAAGGCGGAGGTATGGCCCTATTGCGTGCTTTCCGTGGTTTGCCGAAAAACAAGGCGTTGATTAAATTCCTTTCTGAAGGTAATCACCGTCAGATTCTGCAAAAAACAGAAAACTACTACATGCAGGAACAGAATCGCAATATGCCAAAGGTAGATGCAGAATTGTTCTTCGTTATCGATGAAAAAAACAACCAAGTAGAGCTTACAGAAAAAGGTATCGAATTGATTACAGCATCGGGTGAGGATCCAAGTTTCTTCATCTTGCCAGATGTTGGTTCTGAAATTGCCGATATTGAAAAATTGGATGTGCCGTTGGAAGAAAAAGCACAGCGTAAAGAAGAACTTCTTCGTGATTATTCTATAAAGTCAGAGCGTATCCATTCCATCAACCAATTGTTGAAAGCTTATACTTTATTTGAAATCGACGACCAATATATCGTGGATGAAGGTAAAGTGAAGATTGTGGATGAGCAGACTGGTCGTATTATGGAAGGACGCCGTTACTCTGACGGTTTGCATCAAGCCATCGAAGCCAAAGAAAATGTGAAGGTCGAAGATGCAACACAAACTTATGCGACCATCACTTTGCAGAACTATTTCCGTATGTACCACAAATTATCGGGTATGACGGGTACTGCTTCTACAGAAGCGGGAGAGTTATGGGAAATCTACAAATTGGATGTAGTTGAGATCCCAACAAACAGACCAATTCAGCGTGATGACCGCCAAGATTTTATCTATCGTACAGCACGTGAAAAATACAATGCTGTGGCTCAAGAAATCCAGCGTTTGACAGAGGAGGGACGTCCTGTATTAGTGGGTACGACTTCTGTTGAGATTTCGGAATTATTAAGCCGTATGCTTAAACTTCGTGGAATCAAGCATAATGTCTTGAATGCGAAATTGCACCAAAAAGAGGCTGACATCGTGGCGGAGGCTGGTCGTCCAGGTCAGGTAACGATTGCCACAAACATGGCAGGTCGTGGTACGGATATTAAATTGACCGAGGAAGTTATCAATGCGGGAGGTTTGGCTATTATCGGTACTGAGCGTCATGAGTCACGCCGTGTAGACCGTCAGTTGCGAGGTCGTGCCGGACGTCAGGGAGATCCAGGTTCTTCGCAATTCTTCGTGTCTTTGGAAGATAACTTGATGCGTCTTTTTGCATCGGAGCGTATTTCCAACATCATGGTGAGAATGGGTGTTGAAGAAGGTGAGGTGATGCAGCATAGCATGTTGACCAAATCTATCGAAAGAGCGCAACGCAAAGTAGAAGAGAATAACTTCGGTATACGTAAACGTTTGTTGGAGTATGACGACGTGATGAATTCACAGCGTACGGTAATCTATACCAAACGTAAGAATGCCTTGTTTGGCGAGCGTTTGGATGTAGATTTGAACAACACAATTTTCGATGTCGTAGAGGATGTTGTTCTTGAGGCAAAAGAAGGAGGAACCTACGAAGAGCTTCAAATCGAGGTGATTCGTTTGTTTGCGATAAATCCTGAAATCACAGAGGAGGAGTTTACACAGAGCAATGCGCACGTATTGACGGACAAGCTTTTCCAACAAGTTATCACACACTACCATAATAAGGCACAACAGATCGCGGCTCAGACATTACCTGTGCTGACCAATGTATTGGCAGAGCGTGGAGGCATGATAGAAAATGTTGTGGTTCCTTTTACAGACGGTATTCGTGGCATACAAGTTGCTGCAAATCTGCAGAAGGCAGTGGAGACAGAAGGACGTGAGGTTTTCAGATCATTTGAGAAAGGTGTTGTATTGGCCTTGATTGATGAAGCATGGAAAGAGCACTTACGCGAGATGGACGATTTGAAACAATCGGTACAAAATGCGGTTTATGAGCAGAAAGACCCGATTATTATCTATAAGATGGAGGCATACAACCTCTTCAAAGGTATGTTGGCATCCATGAACAAAGAGATTGTGAGTTTCTTGTTCAAAGGAGAGATTCCAGGACAACAGCAACCAGATCAGGTCCGCGAAGCGCGCCCTATACCGGCGCAACCTGCACAAGTAAAAGCCACCAAAGCGGAATTGAGTTCTCCGACAGGAGTATCTGAAGAAGACCGGGACACTCGTGAGCAGCAAATTACACAGCCGATCCGTAAGGAACAGACTGTAGGCCGCAATGATGAATGTCCTTGTGGTTCAGGTCAGAAATATAAAAACTGCCACGGCAAGAACAGTTAATAAAATTTAATATAAAGTGATAATGGCTCTAAGTAAGTGATTAACTTCACTTCCATCGCTGAGATCACTTTCATAACTTTTGAAAAAATGTTGCAGAAAGGATTGATACTAAGTTTAGCGTTCATTGGATTTATGCAAATAAGCAAAGCCCAAACGGGAATTGTGGAGGTTCAACGGGATACCTTGATCAGCTTATTGCAGGAATTTAGAGCGGAGAATGGTATCAATCCTACTGTAGCACGTATGGTAAGCCTTGGTGAACGTACAGCGAGTAAAAAAGGCGGAAAACGGGTAAAGGTGAGAGGTTTTCGGGTACAGATTTTCTCTGGATCAAGCCGTAATGATGCCTATGCTGTACAATCCCGTTTCCAAAGGAGTTATAAAGATGTCGGAAGTTATGTCACCTACGACGAACCAAACTACCGTGTGAAAGTGGGGGACTTCAGAAGCCGTTCAGAAGCCGATAACTTCATGCGTCAACTGCGTTCCCAATATAGCAATGTCTTTGTCTTTACGGAAGACATCTGGGCTTACGAATAAACAAAACAACCATGCCTTATCTACAGAATAAAATCAAGGAGTTAGCTAAACAGTACTTTAACGAAGTTGTTTCTATTCGCAGGCATTTACACCAAAATCCGGAACTTTCCTTTGAAGAATACCAAACGGCAGCTTTTGTAAAAGAAAAGTTGGATGTATTGGGCATTTCTTATGAATCTATGGCCAATACAGGTGTGGTAGGACTGATTGTCGGGGAAAAACCTTCGGACAAAGTATTGGCATTGCGTGCAGACATGGATGCCTTACCGATACAAGAAGTAGAAGGAAGGGTTTACGGGTCTCAAAATGAAGGCGTTATGCATGCTTGTGGGCATGATGTACATACTTCATCGTTATTGGGTGTAGCCCACATATTGCAATCCCTTCGTTCGGAATTTGGCGGAACGATTAAATTGATATTCCAACCAGGAGAAGAGCGATTGCCAGGGGGAGCTTCGATTATGATTAAAGAGGGAGTGTTGCAAAATCCAGCTCCGCAGGGTATCATCGGACAACATGTTATGCCTTTTATAGAAGCTGGCAAAGTGGGGTTCCGCTCCGGGAAATATATGGCTTCCTGTGATGAACTTTTTATGACGGTAAAAGGAAAGGGAGGACACGGAGCACATCCACATCAAAATATTGACCCAATTGCTATTACAGCACAGATTATTACAGCATTGCAGCAAGTTGTCAGCCGTCAGGCCGACCCACGTACTCCGACCGTATTGTCTTGGGGTAAAATCGTGGGCAATGGTGCTACCAACATTATTCCTGATGAGGTATATCTAGAAGGGACATTTCGGACATTCGATGAAAACTGGCGTGGCGAAGCTCACCAAAAAATGGTTAAGATGGCTGTCGGTATTGCGGAGAGCATGGGGGCAACCTGTGACTTTGAAGTACGTAAAGGCTACCCTTTCCTGATCAATGAAGCAAAAATCACAGCGTCTTCTCGAAAGGCTGCTGTAGAATATCTCGGAGAAGAGAATGTCTTAGAATTGGACATCTGGCCAGCAGCTGAAGACTTTTCCTATTATTCACAGGAGACCAATGCCTGCTTCTATCGCTTAGGTACAGGTAATAAAGCGAAAGGAATATATTCGGCAGTGCATACACCAACGTTTGATATTGATGAACAAGCTTTGGAACTAAGCATCGGTTTGATGTCCTATATTGCCTTAAAGCAATTGGAATCCTCCCTTAACCCCTCCAAAGGAGGGGGATATTAAGCAATGTCCTCACATCACATCGTTCGGGAAAATCAGGAACCTGCTTTATTGATAACATCTTTTAAAGTATTGGACCAGGAGCTTATCGGACAACTGCTGGAGTGGAGCCCAACAGTTTTTACGGATGAGGATACGGTAGATTTTCTGTTGGCTGAGGGTATCAAGGTAGATTTTGTTATCGCTCCTACCGAAAGAAAATTCCCCCAGACACAAGTAAAAACCATCCCTCTGTTTCGTGGCATCATCGAAGATACATTACGGTATTTGGTAGAGCATCGATATGGTGCGGTTAATATGGTCTGTGATAAGATTCCTGAGAGCATATTTGCTTATAGTAAATATGTCAACATTGTGCTTTTCGTTGAGGAGAAACGCTATGTATTAGTGCGGAGGAAATACGAAAAGTGGAAACAAAAAGGTGAAAAAATCCATGTAAGGGAGGACCAATTGAAATCTTTGGTGGGTATAGCCAAAATAGATAAAGACTGCTTTCTGACCGAGCAGGACGGATTTATCTATTTGGAATTCAATACGGACGATTTTGTTTTACTTGGGGAAGAGATTTAAGCGTTATGTCCTACACTATTCGTAAAGCTTTGCCAGCGGAAGCAGACATTATCCATCACATAGGAAATGCAGCCTATTATGCTACCTATTCCGATATTTTAAGCAGGGAGCAGATTGTATTTATGCTCAATAGGAGCTATACACCAGATGCTATACGTGATACTATGAGCGGAGGTCAGGATTTTTATTTGCTTTGGGAAGGGGAAGAGGCTGTTGGGTTTATTGCCATTCAAGTTAAAGATAAATGCTTATTGCGTATTGAAAAGCTCTATCTTCTGGCTTCCTGCCAAGGAAAAGGCTATGGCGCAGCACTTATACAGTTTGCAGCGGAAGAAGCCCGGAAAAGAAGAGTGGATACTTTGGAGCTTAATGTAAATAGAGGGAATAAAGCGTATTACTTTTACCTTAAACAAGGATTCGAGGTTGTACAGGAGATAGATATACCGTATTTCGGCTTTATTCTGGATGATTACGTTATGCAGAAGAAAGTATAGTACAAAAAGTGAGCGACCGAAAGTCGCTCACTTTTTGTACTAATCCCTTAGTTTTTCTACGCGAGAAGGGGTCTGTGTTCCCTGAACAATACCTTCCACACCTTTAGCAATAGCCTCAATGCTCGACACGATGTTTTCGATGTCCAAAGTTTCTACTTCATCGCTGACGGTATGGTAATAATCATCCTGGTCAATTTGTACCGTTGAAAAGGTATGTGCAGGTACACCTAATGCTGCAAGTACCGCATTGTCACTACGATAAAATAGGTTTTGTTGCGGATAGGGGTCGGGATGAAAAGTAAATTCCGTTCCTTTAAGATTTTCCTGCATCAATTGCCCCAGGTTTGAGGCATTATATCCAGTGATATAAAGGGAGTTTGGTCCAAACTTTGAATCTTTTCCGATCATTTCCATATTAATCATGGCCACAACCTTATCCGGGTCTATTTGGTTAGAGAAATATTTGGAACCAAACATGCCGATTTCTTCAGCAGTAAAGGCAACAAATATTAATGTCCGCTCATTTTTATTCAATTTTTTGAAGTGTTTTGCTAGACTGATAACAGCCGTTGTTCCTGAAGCATCGTCATCGGCTCCATTGGCGATGGAATCCTGTTCTACAGCATCCAATACACCGATGTGGTCATAATGCGCTGAGAATATGACGAACTCGTCAGGCTTGGATTTTCCGGGCAAAACAGCCGCCACATTGAACAAAGGAAAATCCTCTCTGCGGGTTGCTGCGTTAATTTGGAAAGTCTGTACAGGTTCCTTTTTGAGGATAAAGACCTTGCTTGGCCCATCTTCTACGTTGTCCTGCTTTGGAACAACACTCTCTTTCGGGAAGATCTTCTTAAAGCGCTGTAGCATAGGTCCGAAAGAAGGATCTACCCAAACGATATTGGAATTCGGATTGTTGCGCACAATCTCCCGAAAGCGTTGGGAGAAATCCTCTCCGGCTTTGATTTCCAGGGTTTCGACAGTACTATCTTGATTCCAACTTACTTGAGGAGCACTACTAATCATCACAAAGTCTTCGTTTTTCAGCGTTGTACCGTTGATGATGACTTGTTGTTCCAAGGAATTGACCTTGGTCATGTAAAAAGTCTGTCTGTAGTTTTCTTCAGTGTAAGATTGAAGTCCGACAGATTTGAATTCATCGGCAATGAAATCTGCTGCCCGCTCAATATCTTTACTCAGTGCCGCTCGACCACGCATATCATCGGAGGCTAAAGTTTCAATAATACGTTTGACATCATCTTTGTCTGCCACCTGAGCTGTGGAAAATAAGAAATAAGCCTGGCTGGCAAGCAGTAAGAGATACGAAAGGATGTTTCTTTTCATCATGTTGTTGTCTTAATATCACTTGTTTCCTCCAAAAAATTTTTATTCAAGAGGAGTTATGTATAAATTTACCTTATTATACTCTTCTATTGTTGGTAAGGGTAAATTTCTCTAAGTTTGATAAAAGTATAAAAATATGAACGAAGTTACAGTACAAGAGTTAAAAAACATGATCGATAATCAGGAGGACTTTCAACTGATTGATGTTCGTGAAACATTTGAATATGAAGTCTCCAACTTGGGTGGATTGAATATTCCGTTGGCAGGTATTGTCATTGAATCGGATAAAATCTCCAAAGATAAACCGGTTATTATTCAATGCCGTTCGGGAAAACGCAGTGCACAGGCCGTGATGTTATTGGAGCAACAGGGTTTTGATAATCTGTCCAATCTCCAAGGCGGGATACTTGCCTGGAAAGAAGAAATCGATCCAGAACTGGATGTGTATTAAGAATGATACTATTTATACTTTTGAAGTTTTTAAAACTTCAAAAGTATAAATACTCGAATTATAAAAACCAATTGCAATCCTTGTGAATTTCTAAACAAACTATCTGTTTGTAAATAAATAATATAATTCTTTTGTTTTGTTGCTTAGCTGTTTAAAGTTTAGCTAACTTTAATATGTGATTTGGGATAGGGAGAAGGTGTAAAAAAAGGATCAATATAAACATAAGAACGCTATGGCGAATACAAATTCATCAAATCAAAGTTTTTTCGAAAGCGTACAACGCAATTTTGACAAGGCGGCTAAACAAACCCGTTTTGACAAGGGAATTTTGGATCAGATTAAAGCCTGTAATTCTATATTGCGGGTGAAGTTCCCTGTGAAGATAGGAGACAGTATTGAGGTTATCGAAGCCTATCGGGTGCAACACTCGCACCACAAACTTCCATGTAAGGGAGGTATACGATTTAGCCTAGAGGTGGATCAGGAAGAAGTAATGGCTTTGGCCGCACTGATGACCTATAAATGTGCTATCGTGAATGTTCCTTTCGGAGGTGGAAAAGGTGGGATTAAAATCGATTCCAAAAAATACTCTGCCTTTGAGTTGGAAAAGATTACACGTCGTTATACCTCCGAACTGTGCAAGAAGAACTTCATCGGCCCGGGGATTGATGTACCTGCACCTGATTATGGAACGAGTTCTCGGGAAATGAGCTGGATTGTGGATACCTATGCCTCTTTGAACCCGAACGATCTTAATGCACAAGCTTGTGTAACTGGCAAACCTGTTTCACAAGGAGGCGTCAGAGGACGTACGGAGGCTACAGGATTAGGTGTATTCTTTGGCGTCCGTGAGGCTTGCTCTTTCCAAGAGGATATGGATCAATTAGGGCTCACCACGGGGGTTGCTGGGAAACGGGTTATTGTGCAAGGTCTAGGTAATGTAGGTTATCACGCTGCAAAATATTTCTACGAAGGTGGCGCCAAATTGGTGGGGTTAATCGAGTATGACGGGGCTATCTACGATGAGAATGGATTAGACTTGAATGCTGTCCAGGCACATAGACAACAAACGGGAGGCATCTTGAACTTCCCGGGGGCAATTAGCTTCTCTAATCCAGCAGAAGGTTTGGAACAGCCGTGTGATATTCTTATTCCTGCGGCTCTGGAAAGTGTTATCCACGCAGAGAATGCAGACAAGATACAGGCAAAGATTATCGGTGAAGCGGCTAATGGTCCAATAACAGCGGAAGCGGATGAAATTCTAAACAAAAAAGGTATATTGGTTATTCCGGATATTTATCTGAATGCTGGAGGGGTAACGGTTTCGTATTTTGAGTGGTTGAAGAACCTGAGCCATGTGCGTTATGGACGATTGGAGAAACGCTTTAGCGAAAATATGTACCAAGAGTTGATTGATATTATAGAATCTACAACAGGCAGAAAGGTTTCGGAATTGGAACGCAAGACTATTTTGAGAGGGCCATCAGAAATTGACTTGGTGCATTCTGGTCTGGAAGATACTATGATTGGTTCTTACGGCGAAATCCGGGAGATTTATAAAAACCGCGAAGGCGTGGAAGATTTGCGTACAGCAGCATTTGTCTGTGCTATCGACAAGATTGGCGTGGCTTACGAAGAGTTGGGCATCTTCCCATAATGGAAAGTTAAGTTGATCATATTTCCTACCTTTGTCACATGAAGGATTTGACGCATCAGACAAAGCAGGCATTCTATTTCAGCTTAGGCTTTTATATACTGGCGATACTGTTTAAGGTGTTACGCTTTCCATTAGCGGACATACTGATCAGTATCGCTTTGCTTTTATCCCTGCTCTGGGTTGTTTTGGTTCTTCGTGAAGTTATGCTCTCGCCCAAGTTGTCTAATATGGAGCGCATGTTGCTGATCCTGTTTATCATCTTTGGAAATATTATAGCAGGAATAGCCTATTTCTTTTTCATTCGGGAGAAAGTCCTGCACAAACCAAAAAGTAATAAATAACAATGAAAAAATATTTTATCCTCAACATCGTGTTGAATCTGGCAATAGCCTTTATTGTATATAGCGGAATAGTATCCTTCCAAACGGGTAATCAAATGGTATTATTCATTTCTATTGCACTATTGGTCGTGCTCGTTTATTTGAAGGTGGTGCTGTTAAAGGTAGTTCGGAAGGAAACGAAGAAATAAATTTGTAGAGACACAATACATTGTGTCTCTACAATAGAAATATTATTTCACAAACGGTGGTTTTTTCACTACGGCTTTCACCGCTTGGTTACGGATAGAAACATAGATTTCTGTTCCTTCTTTAGCGAAAGCAGCATCTACGTAGCCTAAGCCAATAGATTTTTTCAAGGTTGGTGATTGCGTTCCGGAAGTCACGCGGCCGATTTTGTTGCCTTCCGCGTCCACGATCTCATAGTCGTGACGAGGGATACCACGGTCGATCATTTCGAAACCGACTAATTTCTGTTTCACGCCTGCTTCTTTCTCTGCTTTAAGGTTGGCGGAGTTCACAAAGTCTTTCGTGAATTTGGTTACCCAGCCCAAACCTCCGGCAAGTGGAGAAGTCGTGTCATCAATATCATTGCCATATAGACAAAAGCCCATTTCCAAGCGAAGCGTATCACGTGCGCCCAATCCTATTGGCTTGATGCCGTATTCAGCGCCGGCGGCAAAGATGGCATCCCATACCTGTTGGGCATGCTCATTAGCAACATAGATTTCAAAACCACCAGCGCCGGTGTAGCCTGTTGCAGAAACCAATACATTGTCCACACCTGCAAAAGTACCTTTCTGGAAAGTATAGTATTCCATAGGAGCCAACTCGATGTCCGTCAAAGATTGTAATGCATCGGCAGCTTTAGGGCCTTGTACGGCAAACAAGGAAGTCTGATCAGAAATGTTCTTCATCTCGACACCATAAGTATTGTATTTGGAAATCCAATCCCAATCTTTATCGATGTTGGAAGCATTGACAACCAAAAAATAAGTCTGTTCGTCAATCCGGTATGTTAAGAAGTCATCTACAATACCACCATCTTCATTTGGCAAGTAGCCATATTGCACTTTTCCGTCATAAAGCTTAGCAACGTCGTTGGATGATACCTTTTGAAGTAAATCTAATGCTTTTTCACCCTTAATGATGAACTCGCCCATGTGACTTACATCAAAAACACCGACTCCGGTACGTACGGTTTCGTGTTCGTCATTGATGCCGGAATATTGTACAGGCATGTTGAAGCCTGCAAAAGGGACCATTTTAGCACCTAAGGCAATATGGTGCTCTGTGAGTGCCGTGTTTTTACTCATATCTATTTTGATAAATCAGTTTTTTCAAAATTACGCAAAAAAAGAGCATATTTAGAGTTCTTCTTTATGATAATTTCAATTTGTGTATTCGATAGAAGCCCAATAAAAAAGCCGGATCTAAGATCCGGCTTTTCTACAATAAATATATTAAATCTGTATTAGATAAGTTTTACATTTACCGCATTAAGACCTTTACGGCCTTGTTCAACTTCGTAAGAAACATGATCGTTCTCACGAACTTTGTCTACCAATCCTGATACGTGAACGAAAATTTCGCTTTCGCCAGAATTAGGGATAATGAAACCGAAACCTTTGGTTTCATTAAAGAATTTTACTACGCCTTCTTGCATTTTTGTATTGTATTAATTTGTATTATTTATAAAGGTATGGATAATTTTTCGAACCTAAGGTTTTTATTTTTAAAATAATTAAACGAAAATGTGCAAGGAAGGTCAAACAAATCAAACACATAAGGGTATTATATACAGTATTAGAAAAATAAAAACATGAAGAAATTAATTTTATTTTTAATCGCCATATCAACGTTATCTATGGTAAATGCACAATCCAATTCTTATGAATTCAGCAGAAAAGTTTCTACTCGCGGATACGCTGAGCGAGAAGTAACACCGGATATTGTCTATCTTTCCATTTCCTTGCGGGAGTATTTTGTGGATGGTAACACAAAGAAAAAAGTAACAATAGAAACATTGGAAAAACAGCTTTTTGATGCGGCTATGGCAGCTGGGGTGAAGAAAGAAGATTTTACCATCCAGAATATTTATAGCTATAACTACGATACAAAGAAAAAAGGTAACAATGAGCTTTTGCAAGCGAAGCAATTTCGTATTAAAGTAACAAACCTAAACGGCTTGAACACAATGTTAGATAAGGTGGACGCCAAAGGCTTACAGAATACATCCATCAATGGATACGACCATTCGCAAAAGCGTGAAATTGAAAAAGAACTAAAGGTTGCAGCGGTACAGGATGCTCGTACCAATGCGGAGATTATTGCATCTGCGACAGGGGATAAAATCGGTAAAGTATTAGTTATAAATGATAACAGTTCCTTTGGCTGGAATGACATTATGCCCTCACCACGAATGTATGCAACGATGGCTAAAGTAGAATTGCAGTCTGCGGACGCTTCTGGAGCAGCCCCTGACTTGGATATTAGTGTCAAACCAATAAAGTTGACTTGTAATATTGACGGGGTTTTTGAACTTCAATAAATAGATGGATACAACTCCTCTTTCTCCCAGGGATCGCATAGATAAAGATTTTAAGTGGGTCATTAGACTTGCCAACCTTATGGATGGCAAGTTTAAGATTGGAAATTTCCGTTTCGGTCTGGACCCTATCTTAAACTTCTTTCCCATTATTGGGCAAACACTAAGTTTTGCTATTTCGATTGTTCTGGTTTTGGTGATGTTCCGTAATGGGGCAAGCTCTAAAGTAGCGGTCAAAATGCTGTTGAATGTCATGGTGGACGCTATAGTGGGAAGTATTCCTATCCTCGGTAATATCTTTGACTTTTTCTCGAAAGCCAACCAACGAAATGTTGAGCTACTACGGTCGCATTATTATGAAGGAAAACATCAAGGTAGCGCCAAAGGCATATTATTGGGCCTGTTTTTGGGCTTATTGCTTCTTTGCGTTCTATTGCTGTATGGTCTGTGGCGATTTGGTGAATGGATTATACAGCTATTTTAAGTCAAGAGAGGATAATTTTGCCCATTTACCTTATTTTTGCACACTATGAGTAAAACAAGAATTTTTGCTTTGACCATCATTGTTCTGATGCTCATTGCTGTTTTCACCAACCCTAAGCAAGAACAGCATGAGGAAGCGATAAAAGAAAAGGCTGCCCAGCTATTGCGTCAGGAAAGCGGAGACAAGAACAAAGAAATCGTCGATTTCGGCATGCAGCTTTTTGGATATACCTTGGTAGATCAATTTGTGCAAACGCATGTAAAGGTAGAGAACTACTACCTATTCTCCCTGACAAAGATACGGTGGAACGGAGAGGAGAATATCATTGGAGGGGGAGCTTTTAAGTACATCTGGCTCAGTCCCAAAATGGATGAAAAGGCTTCAGAAATTGTAGAAAAAATCAAGACCCTATAATGCTCGACATTTTATATCGGGATGACGAGCTTATTGCTATTAATAAACCACATGGGCTTTTGGTGCATCGTTCGTCGATTGCTGCAGACACATCGGAGTTTGCCCTTCAACTCTTGCGTGACCAAATCCAGCAGACCGTATACCCGTCCCATCGATTGGACCGAAAGACTGCCGGGGTGCTGCTCTTTGCCTTAAGCAAAGAAATGGATGGCCTTGCACAGACTATGTTTGCGGAAAAGCAAACGTGCAAGACATATTGGGCTATTGTTCGTGGTTTTACCGAAGGTGAGGGCACTATTGATTATCCTTTGCAGAAGGAAAACGGAACGTTACAGGAGGCGGTTACGCATTATAGAACCATAGCGCAGGCTGAGATTCCGGTGTCCTTTGGTAAATTCCCCACGGCTCGTTATTCTTTAGTGGAAGTGCAGCCCGAGACCGGACGGATGCACCAGATTCGGAAACATTTTGCCCATATTTTCCATCCGATTATTGCCGATAGACCTCATGGATGCAATAAACAGAATAAATTCTGGAAAGAACATTTTGGTATGGATACTATGATGTTACATGCTAAGAAATTGGTCTTTGACCATCCTTCAACAGAGCAAAAAGTGGAGATTGAAGCACCTTTACAACCTGAGTTTACCCGAGTAATGGAAATTTTGGGGATACATCAATGAAAAATTTCTTCTAATATATAGAGGGAGTTTGGCTGCCCAAAATTCTCGGTGTGTAAACGGTAGAATTCAATAACCTTTTCCAATAGTATCTTCCTATCCTCGGCGTTAATCTTGACAGATGAGGCGTCTTGGAAGGATACCTGCATAAGGTTTTGGAACAGAGAGGTGTGCGGCTCTTGCAAAACATGGGTATGCGCAGGAAGCGTATTTGTAAAAACACCGTCTAAAAGATTGAAGTAGGAAAGTGCTCTCCCGTGGTGCTGTAAAGGAAGAAAACCCAAAAAACGGCTCAGTTTGATTAAAAAGACCAAGTGAAAATTGGCTATATTAGTCTGGCTTTCGTCCAGCCAAAGGATAGATTGCTGTACAAAATGGAACAAATGAGGATCGGGCGATTGTTGCTTGAAGACTTTATACAGCACCTCGTTGATAAATATGGCCACCGAGCTTTTTACAATATCCAGAGGAATAGTGCGTAATGGAGGGTATTGTTGCGCTTCCTTAATGCGCTGCAAGTTGTTGGTGTCCTTATGGTATACAACCAGCTCCAAGGGATGCAAAGGCTGGAAAAGGTTGGCAGATAATTTGGCCTTCGGTTTTTTTGCTCCATTTATTAGATAGGATTGCATACCGAAAGCTTCAGTAAAAATATGGACGACGATACTACTCTCCGAGTAGCTGGTCATTTTGAGTGCAATACCTTTGGTTTTGTGGAGCATGCACAAAGGTAATCATCCGTTTGAAAAAGGGGAAAAATGTTAATTGTTGAAAACTATATTGCTGTGTGTGGTAGTGCTATAGCTTCAAAAAACCTATTTTTGCAGTATTCGCGCAAGGAGTTTCCTAAAATTTTAAAATTATTCTTTTCTTTCCTTGCAATTCCCAAAAGTAATATGGATATTTGCAAACTCTTTGTGAAAAGAGGTTAAGAGAGAACAGACAACATTAAAAATCAAATATCATGTCAAGAATTTGTGATTTAACAGGCAAGGCGGCATTAAAAGGAAACAACGTTTCGCACTCAAACGTTAAGACTAAGCGTAAATTTTACCCAAATTTACAGACTAAACGTTTTTACATTCCAGAAGAAGATCGTTGGATTACATTGAAAGTTTCTACTTCAGCGATTAAAACTATCAACAAGAACGGTATTACAGCAGTAATCAATAAATTTGTCCAAAAAGGATCTATTTAATAGAACTGCCTGTTATCAAATATTCATGAAATCTGATTCGTCGATTGACGGATTATAATACAGTAAAACAATGGCTAAAAAAGGAAATAGAGTACAGGTAATCTTAGAATGTACTGAGCACAAAGAAAGTGGTCTTCCGGGCATGTCTCGTTATATCACTACGAAGAACAAGAAAAACACTACAGAGCGTTTGGAATTGAAAAAATTCAATCCTGTATTGAGAAAAGTAACTGTTCACAAAGAAATTAAATAGTTAACCTTTGGGCTTTTTTAGGCTCACTTAAAAATATAATACAATGGCAAAGAAAGCAGTTGCATCGTTACAAAAAGGGGGTGGTAAAGAGTTTACAAAAGTTATCATTACCACTAAATCTGCAAAAACTGGCGCCTATACTTTCAAAGAGAGTATGGTTCACAATGATAACGTGAAAGAAGTTTTGGCAGCAGCTTCTAAATAAGCTACGCCGGAAATATTCCTTTTTTTAAAATATAAAAAGCCGTTTTGGTATCTGCCGAAAGGGCTTTTTTGGTATATTTGGAAATTAAGGATAGTGGAAAATTGGCAGTTAACAGGTTTCTGCATAATTCTAAATCTCAATACGCAATATTAAGTACGCAATACTACTATGGGATTATTCGATTTTTTCAAGAAAAAACAGGAAGCACCAGAAACACAGGAGGCTTTAGACAAAGGTTTGGAGAAAACCAAGGAAGGCTTTCTCTCGAAGATTACTAAAGCCGTTGTGGGGAAGTCGACTATCGACGACGAAGTGTTGGACAACCTTGAGGAAGTTTTGGTCACTTCGGATGTTGGGGTAACCACGACTTTGAAGATTGTCGACCGCATTCAGCAGCGTGTGGCTCGGGATAAGTATGTCGGTACAGATGATTTGAACCGCTTACTCAAAGAGGAAATTCAGGAGCTTTTGGCTGAAAATAACAGCAACGACTTCGAAAATTTCGAATACGGTAACCATAAACCTTATGTGATTATGGTTGTCGGTGTAAATGGCGTTGGAAAAACCACAACCATCGGAAAACTTGCCCATCAGTTGAAGGAGGCAGGAAATAAAGTTGTTTTAGGTGCTGCCGATACGTTTAGAGCGGCCGCAGTTGACCAGATTCAGCTTTGGGGCGAGCGTGTTGGTGTGCGTGTTGTCGCGCAACCCATGGGCTCTGATCCTGCATCTGTTGCCTTTGATACGGTAAAGTCGGCTGTTGCCAATGGAGATGATGTTGCTATTATCGATACGGCAGGACGTTTACATAATAAAGTGGGCTTAATGAACGAATTGACCAAGATTAAAAATGTTATGCAGAAGGTTGTTCCCGATGCTCCGCATGAAATTCTGTTGGTATTGGATGCCTCTACTGGTCAAAACGCTATTGAGCAAGCTACACAGTTCACGCAAGCTACAGATGTCAACGCCTTGGCTTTAACGAAATTAGATGGTACAGCGAAAGGTGGAGTCGCGATCGGTATATCGGATCAATTTAAAATTCCCGTGAAATACATTGGTGTGGGGGAGAAGATTGGAGATCTACAATTGTTCAATAAAAAGGACTTTGTGGATAGTTTATTTAAGTAAAATATGAAAACAAAATATGCTAAGATTGCTCCTGAATCGAGCAAGCCACGGGTGAATGTCGTGACCTTAGGGTGTTCAAAGAATGTCCACGATTCCGAGGTGCTGATGGGGCAATTGAAGGGCAATCAAATGGAGGTAGTACACGAGGCTTCCAATATCCAAGCGAATGACATCGTTGTAATCAATACCTGCGGTTTTATCGATAACGCCAAGCAGGAGTCTATCGATACGATTCTGCAATATTCCGAATTAAAGGAGCAAGGTAAGGTAAACAGGGTTATAGTGACAGGCTGTCTTTCGGAACGCTACAAACCCGAGCTGCAAGCGGAGATAAGCAATGTGGATGCCTTTTTTGGTACAAATGATTTGCCAGAACTGCTTTCTACTATCGGTGCAAACTATAAGCACGAGCTTTTGGGCGAGCGCCTATTGACAACCCCTTCTCACTTTGCGTACTTTAAAATTGCAGAAGGATGTAACCGACCATGTTCTTTCTGTGCTATTCCTATCATGCGTGGGAAACATGTTTCTAAATCCATTGATGACCTGGTGAAGGAAGCGAAGTTCTTGGCGGCTAACGGTACTAAGGAGCTTATCCTTATTGCACAAGACCTTACTTATTATGGGTTAGATATTTACGGGAAACGTAATCTGTCGGATTTATTGCGCCACTTATCGGATGTGGATGGGATAGAATGGATTCGTTTGCAGTATGCATATCCTTCTGGTTTCCCAATGGATATTTTGGATGCCATGAACGAACGCGCTAGTATCTGTAACTACTTAGATATGCCGTTGCAACATATCTCGGATAATATGTTGCGTTCTATGCGCCGTGGAACGACAAAGCAGAAACAGATTGATTTGGTAAACCAAATCCGGGACAAAGTGCCTGATATAGCCTTGCGTACAACGCTGATCTGTGGCTATCCAGGAGAGACAGAACAGGACTACAACGAAATGTTGGAATGGGTGGAAGAAACCCGTTTTGACCGTTTGGGCTGTTTTACCTATTCGCATGAAGAAAAAACCCATGCGCACTCGTTGGCCGATGATGTGCCAGACGAAGTAAAAGAGCAAAGGGTAGAAGCCATTATGGAGGTGCAACAAGGTATTTCATATGATATCAACCAGACCAAAGTTGGTAAAACGTACAAGGTTTTGGTGGATAGAGTGGATGGTGATTATTTTATTGGACGTACAGAATACGATTCACCTGAAGTGGACAATGAGGTGGTATTGGATGCAAAAGTTAACTATGCTCGAGTAGGGGATTTTGTGCAGGTGCAGGTCGACCGTGCAGAAGATTTCGATTTGTACGGAACGATAATTAAATAGAAATTTAGAAAAGAAAAGCCTCAACATATGTTGAGGCTTTTTTTATTAACGTAAACCTGTAAAATGTATCCGTTTTTTTAGTAATGTGTCCACGTTTAGGGGGTGAGATTCGCTGTAATTTTGCATTATCAAAGTATGAGTACAACAATGAAAAATATTGTAACATTAATTATAGGCGGTTCACTTGGTGGATTGACCACGGCTTTGGTTCTATCTCGTATTGGTATTTCATCCACAATATTAGAACGTACGACAGGACGCACGCAGCGGGGTGTCGCCATTCGCGTTGCTGGAGCGCCCTTACACAACGCTGTTGGCAAGTCGACATATAAAGCCATTACCGATATATTGGGAGAAGCTGCTGTACGGCAGGGCACATTGCCTCATTCTTGGTGGGACGTGTATCAGGCGTTGCGTACGGTAGCTTTAGAAGATGCGAATATTCAGATTGTGGAAGGAGCAAAAATCGTAGAGGTTGGGCAGGATGGAAATCGACCTTGGGCTATGAGTGAATCGGGTGAGCGTTGGGTGGCAGATATTTTGGTTGGAGCCGATGGCTATCGTAGTGTGGTTCGCAGATTTGTTTCTGCAGACCAACAACATGCAAATTATGCGGGATATATTGCCTGGTTGGGGCAAGCAGAAATTCCGTCTAAATATAAAGGGCGAATTCGTGGTGTAGATTTCTTTTCGGGAAATAGGGAATTACTGGCAGTCTATCCGTTGATTGAAAAAAATATGGAATTGAATCATTTCGGTTTTGGTTGGTTTGATAGCAAGCACAATGGCTTGATGCGGGAAATCGGGGTGGTAAATAAGGATCATGTTCTGCATACCCCACGCACGGAAGCTATTCCCGATAGTATTTACGAATCGTTAATAAAACAGGCAAAACGTGTGTGGGATGAGCCTTGGCGTTCGGGAGTCATTAATGCTATCGAAAAGAGGAAGATTATCGCCACACCGATTTCAGAATATGTTCCCAATCGTGTTGTAAGGGAAAATATTGTGCTGATTGGTGATGCTGCACATGCACAATCACCCATGACCGGGGCTGGTTTTGAAGAAGCGACGCTTGATGCTGTTGCGTTGACCAATGTCTTGGAAAAGCACCAAGATATTACGCAGGCTTTGGAACAATACGAATTGCTGCGTTTGGCTTCTATGCGTAGACGTGTGGAAGGAGGACAGTCTTTCGGGAGGGCAATGCTGTAGGCTGTTTTTTGCCATCGGTTTTGTGAGAAGCAGTCAAATCAGTAAAAAGTATCTTTTTTTTAGGTAATTTGTATACATCATGGACGAAGATCAAACCTTTACAAAACCGGGCAGTCATGAGGTTTCCCTACAAATGGAACCCTATACCGCAACGGATAATATACAAGCCACAGAGAATATCACGTCTTTTCTGTTCCACTATTCAGCACCAAAGCAAAAAACAGATATGGCTGTGGAGGCTCTTATAGCACCTACAGACGAACAACGTTTTTCACGGTTGAATCCGGCGATCTCAACGCCACGGATATCGTTCCGAAATCTTGGTTCGGATCCGATTCGTTCGCTCACGATCGTCTATGGCACAGAAGGATTCCCAACCCAAACGTATCATTGGAAAGGAAATCTTCCTTTTAACCAAGTCGCTGAGGTGTTTTTACCGGGCGAAGTTCAGGCAAAAGATGGCGAAAATGTCTTTCATGTCGTGCTTAGCCAACCAAACGGTAAAAAAGATGCATGGACAGGTGATAATTAAATGAAAGTAAGCTTTACTGCACCAGAGCGATTTCCTTCAAAATTTGTGATGCAGTTCCTGACGAATAAGAAACCTGAAGACAATAGTATTTTCTTGGTCAATGCCCAGCAGGATACGCTTTTCCGGAAAATCCCATCAGAGTTGAAAGCAGAAACGCTTTATATAGATACGATAGATCTTGCCGAAGGAAATTATTCGCTTCAACTGTTAGATGCTTCCGATAATGGATTGCAGTTTTGGGCACAACCAGCTAACGGGGATGGTCATCTTCGCCTGTTTGATTTGAAAGGAAACCTGATTCACGCTTTCGAAAGTGATTGTGGAAGTGGAGAGATGTTTAGTTTTAAGGCGGTCGAAGGCTTGGAACGGGACACGACCATAGGTCGGTATGCCTTTTCTCTATATCCGCGTTCCGTGGTAGATAAAATGCAGTTGAGTGTTGTTTCAAACAAGGAAAGCGATATGACTGTGGAAATTACGGTTGATGGTGTCTTGTGGCAAAAGCACGAATACAAGTCCGTGAAGGATGCGGTATTCAATTATGATATTAGCCATCTTCCTGCGGGAAGAATCATCGTGGAAGCTTTTATGGATGGTGTAAGCCAGTTTAAAGGAAGGATTAATAAACGGTAGAAAAAGATCTGTTATACCAAGACCGTATACAAGAGTCCTCGTATGCGGCCTTGGTAATCTCTATCAAAATGCTAATCCTAGTCGAATATACGGCAATACCGCTTCTTTACTAAAGCCAACAGTTCCTTGTATGGTCAATAGATCACCCGGCATAAAATAAATACCTCCGCCATATCCCATGTGCCAGGTTCCACTTTGCTCATCGGTCATCCATACTCTACCGGTGTCATAAAAACCAATTGCTCCTACTGTTCCTGGGAGCAGATGAGAGGCGAAGCTAAAGAGTTTGATACGTCCTTCTAGATTGTTGTATAATGCCGTTTTTCCAGTGAATCGGCGCGAGTTAAAACCCCGTAAGCTCTGTTCCCCACCAATTTGTGTGTGTTGGAAAAAATAAGGGTCGCCCCATACAGTTTGGAAACCTGTACGATTGGCTATTGTTAGCCGTTCATCCGCAGTAGATTTATAGAAGCTAAATGTTGTTTGTAAAGAAGTATAGTTCTGCTGTAGTCCCCCGATTTCTGATTTCCAACTTACTTTATTCGTCCATAGCATACCTCGCTTTGCATTGGTGGCATTGTCTCGACTATCATATGCTATACCAAGACTTAAGCCCGTAAAAAACTTGTTATCAAATGACGATTCATCGGGATTTTGCTCATGCCATTCTCCCAAAAAGCGTTCTGTGTTGTTAGCAGCGTTGCTGCTATAGAATTGTGATGAGGAACCGTAGTATAATTTCCAGTGGTCACTCAGATTATTTTGCAGGAAAATATCTCCTTCTACAAGGTCGTAACGGCTGCGGTAGTAGCCTATGCCCTTTTCGTCTTTGTTAAAAATGGTGTTGTTCCCATAGCCGAAGAAATTGCTGAGGTTTTTGGGACCTAAGGACGTGATATCTATTGTTAGGTCATGTTTGCCTACCAACTGTTTAAATATACCTGAATAATGGAATATGAAAGACTCTCTCCCAGTGAGGTAATTGGCCATAAATTCGTGCCGATAAGCATAAGGAGTTTTGCGGAATCCTTGGTTTTCGATGAGATAACCTGCTCCCAATATTAAGCCTCTATCTACCCCGTAGTTGAGATTAAAAAGTATACCTTTTCGATCGTATACAAAGGCATCGTAAACATAGTCGTGGACAGCAGAATCTTTGCTCAGCTTTTTTCTTACTTTTCCAAGATTCTCCCAAAGGTTTGCGTTCGGCTCCTTGTTTTCGTAGAGCCATACTTTGTCGCCGTTCTGAAAGGCGCTTGTGCTTTCATAACTGTCCTGTTCAGTACCGCCAATGAGACGTAGCTTGATAGGTGATTTTCCTGATCCACGGAGTTTGTAGACATCATTGCCCCCGATACCATATACACGGATTTCCCTTGTTTCCTCTGGGAGGAAAGTTCTCTTCAAGAGGCGTCTCCCCTCTGTACCATCCTTTTTCTTATTATGTACATCCAAAGTAATGCTTCCATCTTTACGATATTGGATATCTATAAATTCATTTTTACCAGATAAGGGAATATCTACTTCACGAACAAGAGAGTGGTAATAGGTCGTTGCAGATTCCAGCAAACCATCTCTTCTCGCACGGATATTTGCGACCAGTTCGTCAGCGCTCAAAGCAACAATCGTATCGGGCATCTGTCGCATTGCTCGATCAATCAGGCTATCTGTGAGCGTTTGCTGTATTAGGCCGACTTCTTTTTGCCAGTCTTCTTTGTCCAAATGGTTTAGGAAAAATCGATCGAAATGGCGAGCATTAAAGTTCCAGTGTGCGACATTTCTGATTTTTGGACCAAAAGGCTGTACATTTGCTTTGAGCCATTGATAAGAGAGTAGGATAGGAAAGACGCCCGAAGTTTTATAATAGACTTTATCCCTATCACGAGGTACCGGTGTGTATATTTTTTTGCCCTTTTCTTTCTCAGGATCCCAGCGCCAGTTGTCCTCGTGTCTATCCCAGTCTCCAAGTACAAAGTCAAGCAAACGCGCACGAAGTGTTAACTGTTGATCCACTTGTGTGTCATTATCTTCTATTACCTTCCGGATTACTTTTTGCGTATTATCTGTTTTGCTATCTTCAAAGGGCATCCGTGGCTCAAACATGTAAGGGCGGTTTTTGAAAATTTCCCGATATTCGCCTAATTGTGGATCATCGCCCACATAAACCAGCTCCGGTGCGGCATGAGGGATTTCCAAGGCTTCGTTAAAAGGAGGGACGGTCAGCGCACCAAAGGGATGGGCAATAGATATCTGGTCTTGCACAATATCTTTGGCGATGGTTTTTCGAAGGCTTTCGGGGAGGCTTCGTTCAGGAAACTTCTGTATAGATCGCAGAACCCATTGTCTGCCTGTCGGATCGACCAAACGCAACGATTGGGTCTGCATACCTCCGCCTAACTTGACGATCTCTAGCCCGCCTTTTTCCACACGGAGATCCATTAATCTCATTTTTACCGGAGTATTATAGAGCTGTCGGTAACTGTCGCCAAGCCAAAACCGATGAACCATACCGACCTCATCGTATTCTGATGCCACAACGGTAGTCATACTATCTTGCTCTTGGGCATAACCACCCAAAATACTGAATAAGGTTCCACAGACTATCGATAAAAACCACCTCATAACTTAATTTTCAGGCATATCTTCCAAAGCAATCGGCACACGCAGGGCTTTGATTTCACTTACTCCTTGTATTTCCTCTAAGGTACAACTTTCAACTTCCTGTTTCAAAAAACCTTCTTCGGCAACTTCTTTAAGAAGACTTGCAATTTCGTGTTCTGTTGTATTTCCCTGAAACACGATAGCTAAGGTGTTAGGCTTAACGAGTCTCTCTCCACGATCCTTAATATACGCTTTGTCGATTCTTTTCTTCAGCATTTGGTAACGGATATTGTAGCCCCCTTCTACATCGAAGCGTCGCTCATCTTCTCGAAAGCTGATATCAATAGGCAGTGCATGCACAAAGATGAGCAACGTGACTTGCATGGGCACGGGTAAGGATTTCTCAATCTGCGCAGCTCGTTTTCCTATGCGTGCCATTGCAATAATCTGTTGTTTCCTAATTTCACGGAGATAGCTTTTTTGGAAATCCTTAGTTGGGGTAATGGATTGGCCTACATACATGTCGTATTCTACACCGTCTGAACGAAACAATTCGAAGTACGACGGAAAAATAGCTTGTACGCAGTCGTTAAATTGTTTTACCTCTTCCTTGATTAAGCCATTTAAGAGCTGTAAGGAGGTCTCAAAAATGTCCCGACTGTTGTTGGACACTTCTTGTTGACGGGCTATAAAGTTCTCGATAGCAGTTCCAAAATCTGGACTTTCTGTTTTTATCTGTCGGAGAATCATAAATAGTTCCTCATGAAGAAACAAATATGTTTCTTGCATATATCGGTCGTATTGTTTTGATTCGAGCCTTGTCCTGATCTTATCTGTCCGTTGTATCAATAGATCCAATGAGCTACCGGCATCAGGAGGAGGCAATGTTTGCAAGAACTGTTCAAGACGATTTACTCTGGAGAGGTTATCCTTTCTATAGATGCTGTTGCGTAGTTGGGTAGACCCTTTTACATCCACGGCTCCATATATTGGGTAGACTTTTTCAAATCGTACAGTTTCGAGAGGGCGTTCTCCTTCCTGCCGCATATAAGAAGCGAGTTGACCAACAGCAACTTCATTAAATCGCCACTCTACAGCAGGGTTCAGTGCCGTAAAATTGTTGAGGACAATACGTTCAAGCCTGCTTTTGAAGATAAACAGAGTTTCTGCAGCCAAGTTGGCCAATAGCGGCATAAACCGATGCCAGGTCACCATCGTTGATTTTGTCAACACGTTAGGTCGACGACTGTACAGCTCCACAAATCCGACAAGCTTTTGATGATGTTTCAGAGGTACACATACGTATGAAGAAATACCTTTTTGCTCAATGAGCTTGCGAAAGATAGGGTCATCTGTGTCAAGGGATTTTTCTATCCCATAAAGAATAGGGTGTGGGTTCTCACAAAAAGACATTATTGCCGGTGTTATCTCTCCAGCGTCTTTTCTTGTTTGTATCTCGGAGAAAAACAGGCAATCCTGCGCAAAGTCGGGAGACAGAATTGGATAACCGTTTAACTCCAATATAGGCAATAGTGAAAAGCCAATTTCTTTAGATCCTGCAATAGTGCTCATAATCTTACGCAACTCTTCAAAGAATGGCTTCAATGTATACTGTGGAAGATCACTAGTCAGTGTGTGCAACCATTCTGACACATAGGATATGGTTTTGTCCTGAAAGGTCAATATGGTTAATCCTTCGAATGTGAAATTGTTGGGGTCCAGCACTCGAAAAATAGGTTTCAAATCCTCAATAGAAAGCACTTCTTTATCGCGTAATACGGTCAGGTCTATGGTCGGTAATTCCCCTTTTCGCTGAATATCCACAAAAGAAAAGTCAACTTGTAGTTCGTAATAACGATCTACCCCGTCTTGATTAACTTTATAGAGAATATTTTTGTCACTGTGCTCGGGTATATTATAAAATCTTTCCAGAATAACACGGTATAAAAGCAGTTGGATAAGCATTATACCCTCCATTTTCTTATTCAGGATTAATTCTGCATCAGTCTCGAGAAAGTGATAAAGCTCGGCTGTTCCGTAGAATATCTGATGTGGAATGGGGCTGCCAAGACCCCAAAGGCCTTTGGACTCCAATCGTAACCCATCCTGCATGGCATATATCATCTCAAAGACCCCTTCGTACGGCTCAAGATTGCCTTCACATATAGCTCCGTACCTGTGCTCAACTCCTTTAATCATTTCGAGACCAAACCGAGGCAACAGATTATGCTGTCCTTCCTTGCTGTCTACAATTTTTTGTAGATAATCGATTAAGGGCTTAAGCGAGAGTATTCCCGTTTTAAATGAGAATCCTCCAAGATGCTTTATGTCTGTATTTTTGAGTAGCATGTATTCTTCTTTTTTTAATCCTTGTACAGAACGGTCTCAAAATCCTTTGTGACAAGATCCTGATCTACAATGTAGAAACTAACTCTAATTTGTCCGTTCTGGAGAAAGTCCATGACAGCAAAACCTTGCTGACCATGCTTGTAATGTAAGTCTTTCGCTTTGCTGATGTGGGAGGTTTTTGCACCTGAGCCACTAATCACTTGTGTGAATCTTTCATCTTGTATGAATTGCAGACCATGATCATGCCCTGAAATATAAATAACCTGGGGATGGTCTTGCAATACCTTGGTCACGGACTGGATAAGTTCCCGATAAGTTGGATGTTTCAGGTCTTCAGCTGTTCTGAAAGCGGTTGAGCGTAGAAGAGGGTATACCGAACCAACGACCGGCAATGGAATATATAAACCTTTCCAAAATCGGCGTAAAGGAAAGAGATGTTCACTCACAGAAAATTTCAAACTATGTTCACCATAGGATTTCATAGGGTGATGACACAGCACCAGAAGTTTCTTATCCTTATGTACCTTGGCTATACTATCCAAGGAAAATAAAAACCGTTGTTTTTCTTTTTCGATTTCCGGAAGAAGGCCTGCTTCGTGGTGAGGGAAAAGCCAAAATTCGCTATCGTAGAGAATGGTGACGATACTATCTGTCAGCATTTCGACAAAGGGTCCTAATGTGCCTGCTGTAGGAACAAATCGGATCTTGTCATCTCCAATACCCTTTAAAAAAGCTTCTTGTGCTTTTATTTTTGCGAGTCCATCCACACCGGATTTATCCCAGTCGTGGTTACCTGCTATGAAGTATATCGTAGCTCCTTTTTTCCGGAAAGGCTCGAATTGAGATTGTAGTATTTTTTCCGTTTCAGCCTTTCTGCTATTTTCCAATCCCATTCCATCAGGGTATATGTTGTCGCCCAGAAAATAAATAGTCGTTTTATTTGGAAGAACAAGATCTGCGCCTGTAGGCAAGAGGGTTTCTTGCTGAGGGTTGATCTCGCCTGCGTCACCGATCAATATTAGACGTTGTTTCACTTCCTGCGCTTGCAACAGGTTCGTGAAGAAGCATAAACTGATGAGTAAATAACGAAACATTATCGTATACGGTTGTATTTGTAAACCATTCCATGCTTTTGGGTACCGGCTTCACTACTGATGTAGAGGTTTCCTTCGGCGTCAAAAGCCAATCCTTCCGGTTGCTCAAAGTCTTTTCTGGGTAAGCGAACGATTTCCTTTGGCCGGAAAGTATCATCGGTGATAACCAGCGACTGATCGATGGAAGAGAGGATATACCATTCGTTGCTTGCCGTGTGTCGAGCCATTGCCGAAGGTTTGAAAGTCTTTTTGATACGCTGATCCAAAGCGGTAAGAGCGTCTATTGAAAGGTTAAAATTTCCCTTGTATGTAAGCTTTCCCTGATTCCCAATCTGCAAAATATACCCCGAAACGTGCTGTCCTTTTTTATCTACTTTGCAGACCTTGCACAATAGGAACAGATTTCCGGAAGATGGATCGAAAGCCATGGACTCATATTCTGCCGTTGGAACCAAACTTTTATTGATGATGACTTCTGTAGCATATGAAGAGCTTCCTATCGGGAAGCTGTAAATATCTCCATTACTTTTTAATACGTAGAAATAATGGTTATCGGTCGTGATTTCTTCGTAATCGCCCTTTTTTGCAAATGCGTTTGTCGCAATAACCTGTTTCTTCCTTAAATCATACGAGAAAAGTACTCCCTCTTCATCTTGTATCGCATATAATATGTTGCTTTGTCCTTCAACAAAGGTGATGCCCGATATTTCTTTCAGCTCTTTGGGCATACTGTGGCTTTCGTCTGCCTTTAGGGTATAAGGAAAAACACTTTTGTAGCCTGCCGTTATTTGTTGGCTTTGGGACTGACATCCTGCTAAGCCCATTGTCGTGAGCCATAAGCTTGTGATGATTGAAAACAACATCTGTTTCATAGTTTTAGTTTACCAGTATCACCGCAATAATAAAAGCGATGACCGAAATAATCAACCCAAACATGAAAATGCCATAGGCATAACGGAGCAGCTTATATTTCCGTCCCAGCACTACACCCTGTGAATACACATCTTGTGTGAGCATACTATAGAGAAAATCGTAATCATCCATTGCCTTTTTCATGGCATCATAGTACGATTGATAGGGCATTTGATGAAAATTACCAAAAAATAGGAGGTTCACGCTCTTATTTTCTACATCTTCTTGCTTAAAGTGTCCGTCTTTCACTTTGGGGATGGTGGAAAGAATGGCTAGAACCATGGTTGCCACAACGATGATCAACAACAATACGGTCGGGACGATCAAGTGCTGATTGGAATCCAACTTCTGCACCAACATCGCCACAACGACAGATAGGATGATGGAGTTTACGGTCAATAGGATATTTGCTTTGTTATCCGCCATATCGCTTAAGCGTTGGCTGTTTGTCGTCGATACGCGGAACATGGTTTCAATACCGCGATCAGGCTTTTTAGCCTTAGTCTCTTCAGTGTTTTGGGCGAGTTTCTTTTGTTGCTGTTTTTCTAAGCTTTCGATATGCATCTGTTTGCCTTTATCCAACTTATTTTTGGCGTATTCTGTGTGGTAATGATGATTTTTTAGTAATTCGATGGTTAGCCCACGCCATACGTTTTTGGCAATTTTGAATTTGGCGATTTGCTCAGCCTCTTTGTGCATGAGCTTATTGCGTGTTTCGAATGCATCTCCTCCGAGATGAAAAAGGTCTGCATCACAGACTATTTCTTCTAAGAGGTTGGAGGGTGATTGAGGCGTGTGTGTTGCCAAAATGCAACCTTTTACCTTTTCAGCTATGGAGTTCTCAACGTTCTCTTGCGTAAGAAAGCTTTCGGCAAAATCCGCGCCGCGCTCCTCATGTTTTGCAGCTCCTCCGGTACAGTAGCCAAGATCATGGAAATAGGCGGCACACATCACGACAAAGTGATCCTCTTCGCTCAGATTATAATGCTCAGCCATTTCTTCGACAGCCTTTACAACATCATCTGTATGCGCGGTGTCATGAAAGCAATAATCTTGTGTTTTATTTTTTTGGATAAAGGCTAATGCATATTGTTTAGCTTTTCCCAGTAATAGCTTGTAATCCATACGCTGCATTAATTGATGCAATCTACTAAAAAAAGTAAAGTAAGTCAAGGTGTTGCTGTACTGAACCAGCTGGACTTATCTAAAAACAAAAATCTATTGATCATAATCTTGTTAATTTAACCCGTTGTGCATTAATTATGTTTTACAGTTTAAATTCTACGTAACATGGAGACAGTGACGACATACATTGCTATAAAGACAACATGCAATACAACAAAGACAACACACATCACCGCAGAGACAACATACATTAGAACAAAGTCAAAGAGAATTTACAATGGCTCTGTTGTATTTTATATCTGTGCAATGCTCTTTTTCTTGATGATAGGAGGCTTTTTTGCATCGCGTATTGGAATTTTCCATAAGTCAATTCAAATTTTGCTGTTGTCATAGTAATTTTATAGGGATGCTATTTGCAAAGCGATAAAGTCTATTGTCTTTTGCACAACAACAGCATACAAATTGTGTTCCATTGTTTAATTTAAGGTAACGATATTGTTCTTTTAAGGAAATTCATCTTTCTTTAAAAGAATCTTACGTAGCAAAACGACAACGACAAGTTACGTTAACTATATGATCGTGTAGGTTCTTATAAAGACTATTGTATCCTTTGCTAAGAATATGTACAGCAAGAAAAATACGATCTACACTGTGGAATAAACTGTTGCGTTTATGAATATGAGTTTGTAGGGAAAGCATAGGTATATTTACATGTGGTGGAAAGCAGTTGTGTTTGGTGTGTTGTTTATGCAGTTTGGTAATAAGTATATGTTGGGCGCTCTGTTGTATGTCGTGAGCAAGTCGTTGTTTATATGTTTTTCCTCAACATGATGTGTGGAGTTGAAAACTATCTATAACTTTATGACAGTGTAGTTCTTCAACCCCTCTCTTTCACAGGTTTTTATAGCTTGTAAACGTGTTGTGCATTATGAAATAAAAACCTTACTTTACCTCTTGTTGTTCAGTCGCTTTTAGCAGTTTATGGAAAACCTCGGTATTGTCGTAAACTCCTTGAAATAGGAATGAGCGTGCTCCATACGCAAATACAGGAACAAAATCGTTAGTGTGGTCATTACTACTGAATTGTACCCGAACTCTTCCTTTCCGATAGTCCGAATCCAATACTGTCATGCCTCCGGTTTCGTGGTCTGCTGTCACGATAACCAGCATTTCTGGATCTGCATCGGCCATTTTGAGAACTTCCGATACCGTCATATCCAAATCCAATGTTTCTGTGATGGAATAAGTAACATCATTTGCATGTCCGGCATAATCGATTTGTGCCGATTCGGCCATAATGAAATAGGGCTTTTGTGCATGGGACAAATGGGTGATAGCGCCTTTCAAGGATTGAAGTAGAATGTCTTTCCGCCCATCTTTAACAGGACGAGTAAGTGAATCCGCTAGAAAAACAATTTGCCTGTCGGCATCTGACCGGAGTATATTCTTGGTTACAGGGATATTTGGATAACCTTTAAATGTAGTGTCTCTCTTGGCCCATGATGGCGTACCACCGATTAGTATATCAATGCCGGATTGTGGGAAATTATCCAATAGTGCACGACTCTCGTTGCGTTCGATATGGTGACCGTAGAATACCGCCGGTGTTGCATCTGTTATGTCGCCTGTGCTGATAATAGCTGTTTTCCACCCTTTTTGGCTCAGTAGGCTTGCCACACTGATCTGTGGGTTTCCATTTTCATCAACAGCTATGGCACGGTTATTCGTCTTGCGGCCAGTTGCAATTGCGGATCCGCCTGCAGCAGAGTCTGTGTTGTCCGTGTTCAGTGCTTCTGTTTGCGAAAGGCCTGTTGCACGCATGTTTGTCATGCTGAGTTTTCCTCCGTTGGCCGCCTTTGCTGCTTTGACTGCAGATAGCCCCATACCATCACCGATAAGTAAGAGGATGCGTTTGGCAGGACGGTCTGCTCCATCATGTTGAAAGCTTGGTTGATATGTTGGTTGAAACTGTTTTGCTTGAAAGGAAGCCCGAGGTTGTTCTTTCAAAAATATTTCCAAGGCCTTGGGTTGGTCGGTATTGATCCAATATACACCTTGGTTGATAAGGAACAGCCAGCTGTTGGGACCATCGTGTGTGCCGTAAAAGCGAAAAGGCAGTCCAAGGCTATCCGCTTTGGCAATAGCACGCTGCATGCCCTCTACATTGTCCGGTAAACCTTTCCCGTTCCAGTCGGTATAGTCGCTTATGCCTGCGCTGATAAGGGCGGTTTGTGCCAAACTGGAATCATCATACGTCCAATCTACTTCTCCATCAAACAAAAGCCAGCTGGGATATTCTTTAAAGCCTTCGGGGCGTGGACGGCTACCACTGATGATGATTTTAATCGCATTCGGGTTTTGGACCGGGTTGAAGATAGGACCATAGCTTTCTAACTGTTTGATCAGTATAGGAAGTAAAGCACGATAGTTTTCCTTGACATCGATCAGGAGCTGCAACTTTTTACTGCTGTCACGAAACGCATGCCCACCGTTCTGTTGATACAACTTTGCTACGGGATCGAGATACAGGTTACGCAAGGTACGTTCCTTGGTGATCTCATGCTTGTCATGCGCCACCATCAATTCGCCATCCTGCAGAAAAACATCTGCTTCAATAGATTGCATCCCGGCATAATATGCCGTGAAGAAAGGCTGCGGCTGCCAATAATCATTATGGCTATGCGCTGCGTAGGCGTGTGTGTCCTGCTGTTGTTCGCGTGAGAACATTAGTTTCTCGAACTGTTGCTCCAGACTCTGCCCTTGCACAGTGGAGGAAGCAGCGGTCATTATGAAAAAAGCACATGCGTACGCACGTATATATTTTCTGGGAAAGGATGTCATTATGCTATTTTTTATTGTCATAGATAATCTATTGGACTTCAACCCAAAGATAATGAAAGGATTCTATTCATATCTTATTTGTTCTGGCGGCAAAAGTAGAAAGCAAAGGTTTCTTGTGTGTTGATTTAGTATTAACAAATAGTTAATAGAAAAAGGCTGCGTTAATGGATTATCTTGACAGAAGTTTTTTGTGCTTTTTTATGCGTTAGAAGAACTTTAGTCGGCTAAATCTGACAATTAACAAATAGTTAACACAGGGTACATAAACGCGTAACATTGACCTTGTAAGTTTGGGCTTGTTAAAAAATCAACGTTTAAACAATGAAAAACAAATCTAAGAAATTTGTGCTGATGGCCTTACCATTGGCGTTCTCTTCCTTTATTCCTGCGCCTGCCGCAGGGTGGGTTGCCCCAATGGTGGAGAGCGTGGTCTATCAGGGCGAAGTGAGTGGCCGGGTAGTGGACACGGGAGGCAATCCGCTTTCCGGCGTGACAGTTATTAACTTACAAAGTCAAGCCACAGTACAGACCGGAGAAGATGGTAGTTTCCGTATTGCTATTGCGCAAGGTCAGCGTTTACGCCTTACTTATCTGGGCTTTACTATGCAGGAAGTGTCCTATACAGGCCAGCCATCTTTCAGCATAACCATGCAGGAAGAAGGATCTACTTTAGACGAAGTTGTCGTTGTCGGTTATGGTACGCAAAAAAGAGCAAACCTGACTGGTGCGGTAGACCAGATTGGTTCAGAAGTGTTTGAGGGAAGACCGCTTGCTAATGTCAGCCAGATGCTTCAAGGAGCGGTGCCTAACTTGAATATCACGCCAGCGGACGGAAAGCCTACACGTGCTCCGGGATTTAACATCAGGGGAACGACTTCCATTGGACAGGGAGGTAGTGCTCTTATTTTGATTGATGGTGTTGAAGGTGATCCTTCCATTTTAAATCCGAATGATATTGAATCGGTTTCTGTTCTAAAGGATGCGTCTTCTGCCGCGATCTATGGATCGAGAGGAACATTTGGGGTTGTGTTGATCACAACAAAAAGAGCGAAGGAAGGACGCAGTACAATTAATTATTCCGGAGGGCTTACCCTACAAAAGCCAACAACATCGCCAGACTTTATTACAGATGGTTATACGTATGCAGAGCGCTTTTATGAAGCCTATAATGCGTGGAATAACTATTCTTCTGTACCGAGTAAACTCAATAAAACGCAGATCTTCACCTTGGATTGGTTAGAAGAGTTTCGCAAAAGAAAAGAATCTGGTAATACCGAAGAGGTTACTGTCGCACCAAATGGAGAATATGTTTACTACGGCAATGAAGACTATTATGGTGCTTTAATAAAGGACAATACTTTTGTACAGAATCATAACCTATCCGCCAGTGGGACATCGGGTAAAATAGATTATTTCCTGTCTGGCCGACTTTTCGACAATCAAGGGCTTTACCGATACAATACGGATAAATATACAAGCTATAATACAAGAGCAAAAGCAGGCTTACAGGTAACGGATTGGTTGCGTATCGAGAATAATATCGATTATGCTTTCATGAAATACCATGATCCGTCTACATCAGGGGAAGGTGGAAATATATGGCGAAATATAGCCGATGAAGGACACCCTTCTTCTCCAATCTATAACCCTGACGGAAGTTTTTCTTTTTCAGCGGCTTATACATTGGGCGACTTTATTTACGGAAAGAATGGAACGGATACGGAGAAAAAAGATCTCCGGAACACGACATCTTTTGCAACAAACTTCTTCAATAACACCTTCCGCATTAAAGGTGATTTAACCTTTAGGAATCGTGATCTTGGGTCTATACGTGTGCGTGTACCTGTGCCTTACAGCGTTAACGAAGGGGAGATACGCTCGTTGCAGACCAGTATGAACGACAACATTTATCAGGTGTCGCAACAAAACAACTATCTGTTCACCAACCTTTACGGAGAATACGAGAAAACCTTTGGTGGCGATCATTATGTTAAGGGGCTGATCGGGTATAACTACGAGCAGCAACGCTATAGAGCCAGTTATATTACTAAGACGGGACTACTTACTGAAAATACGGAGAATATAAATCTGGCATTAGGTGATGCGGTTCAGGCTACTGCAGGCTACAACCGGTATCGACTGGCAGGTTTATTCTTCCGTGCGAACTATATCTATAAAGATCGTTATTTATTGGAGGTCAACGGACGTTATGATGGTTCTTCAAAATTCCCAACCGATGAGCAGTGGGCTTTCTTCCCTTCTGTGTCTGCGGGTTGGCGTGTGTCGCAGGAACCGTTCTGGCAGATCAGTCCAAAGGCGGTTTCTGATTTCAAGATCCGGGCTTCTTACGGTTCTTTGGGGAATGGTAATATTTCTCCTTATTCCTTCCTTGATACCTACAATATTTCCACATCAGGACGGGTTCTTGGAGGCGTGAAAAATAGATATACCAGTGTGCCGGCTGTTATTCCGAATAACCTGACCTGGGAGACAGCACGGACAGCAAATTTAGGGGTGGATTTGGCATTTCTAAATAATAAATTGACGTTTACAGGAGATATTTACCGTCGGGAGACATTGAATATGTATACCGTAGGACAACAGTTGCCCGAAATATTCGGAGCATCCTCGCCGAAAGGGAACTATGCCGATATGACGACAAGAGGCTTTGAACTGACATTGGCATACAATGACCGTTTCGATGTGGGCGGTAAACCACTCGGGTTTGGTGTGAAAGCAACCCTTGCGGATTATCGGTCAACAATAGACCGGTACAATAACGAAACCGGAAACCTCAATGATTACTATGCCGGTCAGCGTTATGGAGAAATCTGGGGTTACGTGACGCAGGGATTGTTCCAGTCGCAAGAAGAGATAGACGCAGCGCCTAAACAGACGTTGATTAAATCTTCCAATTCGGGACGGGTATATCCCGGGGACATCCGTTTTGCTGATTTAGATGGAAATGGTGTCATTGATTATGGTAGCAATACATTGGACAGCCATGGTGACAAGACTATTATCGGTAACTCAGAACCAAGATATATTTACGGATTGAATCTTAACTTAGACTATGCCAATGTGTATGTTTCGGCATTCTTCCAAGGCGTGGGTAAGCAGGATTGGTATCCCGGTAATGAATCTATCTTCTGGGGACAATACAACCGTCCATATAATAATCTTCCGGCTTGGCACGTAGATAATTATTGGACCGAGGACAACCCAGGGGGCTATTTCCCAAGATATGCAGGGTATAATACATCCTTAAAACAGACGGTACAAACCCGTTACCTTCAAAATGTGGCCTATGTTCGGTTGAAGAATCTACAGGTCGGTTATAATTTTCCGCAACCTATTGTTTCCAAACTTAAGCTTCAAGGTTTAAGGGCTGGCTTGTCTGCCGAGAACCTATTTACATGGTCTCCGCTGTATAAACACACGAAGGACATTGACGTGGCTAATATAGGCCAATCGGATCCTGATATTAGTACCGGGCATGGTGATGGGTTTAATTACCCAACGATGCGAAGTTTCAGCTTTAATTTATCGATCAATTTTTAAGAGGACAGATATGAAAAATATATTTTTAGTATTAAGTGCTTCCGCCTTGTTTTTCACTTCTTGTGAATTGAATGAGGTACCACAGGCGACAGCGACTGAAGAAGATATCTTTGGGACGGAAAGTGGATTGAAGACTTATAGTTATTCATTTTATAATAACATTACTTCTGGCTCCGACGCGTTTAAAGGCGATGCGATGGCCGACTATGGGGCGGTCAATAGCCTGAATGGCTTTTTAGTGGAAGGATCTTATTCCGCAGAAACAAGTTCGGGATGGTCGTGGTCCGCCTTACGTAATATTAATCATTTCATCGAGAAGTGTGATAATCCGAACCTAAGTGAACCCGTAAAAAATAATTACATCGGTTTAGCGAGGTTCTTTAGAGCTTGGTTCTATTATAATATGGTCGTCCGTTTTGGCGATGTTCCTTGGGTTGATAGACCATTATCCGTTGACGATTCAGAAGCGCTATATGGGGAACGCGATTCACGAGTGTTGATTATGGAGAAAATCATGGAGGATCTGGATTTTGCCTATAACAACATCAATGCAGTGACATCTGATGGTACCTTGGTTACCAAATGGACAGCGTTAGGGTTGAAGTCCAGAGTAGCACTATTTGAAGGAACTTTCCGGAAATATCACACAGACCTTAATCTATCCGCAAGTGCGGGGCAGTACCTCGAACTTGCAGCGGCGGCGGCTCAGGAAGTGATGACAAAAGGTCCGCACAGTCTGAACCGAGCACAGGGTCCGGAGCTTTCACAAAGACAGCTGTTTATCAGTGATAATCCTGTGACTAATGAGGTGATGTTGGCTGTCGCATTTAGCAAAGATTTAGCGGTGCTCAATGATGCAAACTGGTGGTGGACTTCGGCGACTTATGGTCCGCGTTATAGTCTGGTTCGTCCTTTCATCAATACCATATTAAATATTGATGGTACGCCTTATACAGATCGTGCCGGCTATATGACGGAGGAGTTTTATGATGAGTGTCAGCAACGGGATTACCGTCTTTCCCAACTGATCCGTACGCCAGGATATGAACGAGGAGGCGTAGCCGCTCCGCCGAATTTCGCAAGCTTCAGTTATACCGGCTACCAACCGATTAAATATACGTTGGACGATCCGTTATACGACAACGGTGGAACGAATACGAATGCGGTTCCGCTTATGCGTTATGCTGAGGTATTGCTAAACTATGCTGAAGCCAAAGCCGAATTGGGTACATTGACAGACGCTGATTGGGCAAATACGGTAGGTGCTTTGCGGGAGAGAAGTGGGGTGACGGGAGGTACGAAAACCTTGCCTACGCAGGTGGATCTCTATCTGAAAAAGACATTCTTTCCTGATATTTCAGACCCTGTGATCTTAGAGGTGAGACGAGAAAGACAGGTCGAGCTCGCTTTGGAGGGATTCCGCTTTAATGATTTGAAGCGTTGGAAACGTGGGGAGCTCATGGCTGAATTAGAGTGGTCGGGTATTTATATCCCTGCTCTGGATCAATTGATTGATTTAGATCGTGATGGTAAAGCAGATGTCGTATTCTACGACGGAAGCCAATCCGGTCCCAGTATTGCTGTTCCAAATGGTGTGGCAAGAGTAGCTATCGGCGGACGTGCGAATAACTTCCAAACCTTGACGTCCACGAAGCATTTAGAGTGGTTCAAAGCGCAGCCGCGTAATTGGTATGCGGATGGAAGGCAATATTATTATCCGATACCTGCCAATGCGATTACGCTAAATGATAATCTCAAACAGAATCCACATTGGTAATATAAGAATAAGGGGGCTAACTATTAGCCCCCTTATTCTTAATAGTTATATTTCTCAATCCCCTAATTGGGAAGCGGATATATGGCGCCGACGATACCGCAATTAACGGGGACGTAATTCCTTCCGAGTTGGATGCAATTCCCTCCACGCTGGTTGCAAGTTCTTCCAGACTGGTTTAGAGCTCTTCTAGTGCCTTCAGCAACAACCGAACCCGCTTACCTACCCCGGAGATCGGTCTATTCCTCTTAACGGATTAGGGATATAAGAACCTTAATCCGTATAAAAGTTTTGAGGTAGTCTTTTGTTTCTTTAAGAATTAAACATAGCTTTGTTTATAGCAGAATCAACCATCATGTAATAAACTTGAATTGAAAAAATATGAAAAGAATCCTGCCAATCTTTTTGGGCTGTCTACTATTTATGTGTATTCCATCGCTCTACGCACAAAACCATGTAAAGCATGTTGTTGTAGTTGGGTTTGATGGCCTCGGCGCTTATGCCGTCCCAAAGGCAAATATGCCTCATTTAAAGAAATTGATGGAGGATGGTGCTTTTAGTCTTAAGGCTCGGACAGTATTACCGTCCTCAAGTGCGGTCAACTGGGCTTCTATGATAATGGGAGCAGGTCCGACCATGCATGGATATACGGAATAGGGGAGCAAAACCCCGGAAATCCCCTCGGCAGTTGTTAATGAAAATGGCATGTTCCCTTCGATATTTAGCGTAATCAAGAAAAATAACGCGGCGGCTAAAGTCGCTGCGGTCTATAGCTGGGAAGGAATTAGTTATCTGTTGGAAAAGCCGATTATGGATATTGATATTGCAATAAAAGGGAATGAAGACGAAACCGTAGCACAAGCAATCAAGGTCATCCAAACTGAAAAACCAGATTTTTTGTTTGTTCACTTTGACCAGCCTGATGGTGCCGGGCATGAATTTGGTCATGACTCTCCGGAATATTACAAAGAACTTGAAAAAGTAGATGCGCGATTGGGAGCTGTTGAGAAGGCCGTCCGGGATGCAGGCATTGAGAAGGAAACATTGTTTATGAGGAGGGGCAACCCTTCTCTTATTTGCTTTCCTTAAACACACGCATATTCGTAGTAAGCACGAACATCAACAACCCAAATAGGGCGAATATGCCGAAGGAATAACGCAGACTGAATAACTCGGCGATATACCCAATCAACGGAGGGCCTATTAGAAAGCCTAAATAACTGACACTGGATACCATTGCCAAGGCTACACCAGAGGAAATGGTTTTATGCTTTCCTGCAACAGAATAGACCGATGGTACATTGCAGGCGACCCCTATCCCCACCAACATAAAAGCCAACGTGCAGATGATAAGATTAGGAAAAGCAACCGCTGTCATCATCCCTGTAAACATCAGCAACCCGCTAACTTGTAAGGTGCGTTGACGGCCTATTTTCCGAATAACGGCATCGCCAATAAATCGACCTATAGCCATCATCACCATAAAGGAGGCATAGCCCAAAGTGATTAAGCTCTCGGGAGCTTTGACAATATCGCTGAAGTACACACCGCTCCAGTCAAACATTGCACCTTCTGTTGCCATACTACAGAATCCGATGACCCCTAAGGAAATTAATAGCCTGTCAGGCTTAAATGAAAACCCCTTTTTCTCCGTTTTGGTTGTGGTGTCTTGAACTAAAAAAGCTCTGTTCAGAAGAATATTACAAATGAGTAGACCTGCTATCAAAAAGAAATGGGTGGAAGTGGATAGCTGCAAATTTAGCGTAAGCAAACCCACTAACGCACCAGTGAAACCGGCTATGCTCCACGCGCCATGGAAAGAAGACATGATGGACTTCTTGTACAGTTCTTCGGCCAATACTCCCTGTGTATTGACGGCGATGTTGCACATATTTCCGATAACGCCAAACATCCAGAGAATCGCACCAAGTTGCCAAGCGTTCTGTGCAAAGGGGATTAAGCATAGCACAGCAAGATAAATCAAGGCCGTAATCGGTAGAATACGATGACTACCATATTTGCTGACTAACTTTCCTGAGATGGGCATAGTCATTAACTGCCCTATAGGCAACATCAAGAGAATTGTTCCTAACTGTGCTTCGGTTAGTTGCAGTGCATTTTTAATAATTGGAATACGACTTGCCCAACTGGCAAAAGCTAAACCTTGCCCGAAATAAAAAAGTGATACTGCTAAGCGTATACGTTGTTTATTCCTATCCTCGGATGTTGCTTGTGCTTCTAATGGATGTTTCATGGTCTCAGGTGATTTGCTTACAAAATTACAGCAAATTTTGGATTTATTCCTTCTTTAGTTGATAGAGAGATAGGATAATATTAAGCCCCAAAAAGCGAATTAAAAAATGTTGATTTTTTTAAATCTGCTCTCTAGATTTGTATGATCCACTTCGTAGAGGAAATGAAAATTCGAGCCTTCTCGGAAACACAGAGAAAAAGCTTAATCAAAAGATCTGAGTTTTTAGTAGGAAACAGACAAAGTTGTAGGTAATCTTATGGATGAAAACGCGTTATTGAAAAACATATCGAAACATATAAATCTAACCCAAGAAGAAATTTCAACTTTCGAGCGTTTTTGGACCGAGAAAACATTAGAAAAGGGAGACTATCTTTTACGTAACGGCGATACCTGCCGTTATGATAGTTATGTGATATCAGGAGCATTGAAAGCGTTTTATATCAATGCTGAAAATGGAAATGAGGAAATTCTGTTTTTTGCTGTTGACGATTGGTGGGCTTCTGATTTAGACAGTTTTTCCAAGCAGAAGCCATCTATATACAATATACAAGCCATAGAGAAAACAATCGTTTTGCAAATCAGCCATTATTCCTTTCAGCAATTACTTATTGAACTGCCCTGTTTGGAGCGATACTTCCGAATCATATTGGAAAGTTATCTGGGTGCATTGCAAAAGAGAATTATCTATAATAACGTGTACGACGCAGAAAGCAGGTACTATGAATTTTTGGAGACCTATCCAAACATAGTCTCCAAAGTACCCCAATATTTGATTGCATCCTATTTGGGTGTGTCGGCGGAGTTTATAAGCCGTATCAAGAAAAAAAATAAACCATCTTGACCTACATCAATTTTTCCTAAATCAATTACTGTCAATTTTGCTTCATCAAATGTAAGAAGAAATTGAAACAACACCCTATTTTTCAGCGTGCCAATATATGGCATAGAGAATTAATTAACAGGACGTTACCCCTGTGTTTTGCGTTAGTGTCACGGTAGACTATACATAATCGGCACTTTGCTTTCGCTATGTGCCGTCTCGGGAAAAACGTTCGCACAGACGAATACATCTAAAACTTTAAATAAAGAAGAATGAAAATTTCACAGATTAAGATTACGCCCGACGCTTACGAACCGTTCCGTCTGGCACAGGGTCATCGTGTAGGCGATTTATTATTTATTTCAGGACAGACTGCCATCGGCGATGAGGGGAAGCTGATAGGTATAGGCGACTTTGATGTCCAAGCACAGAGGACTTTTGAAAACTTGGACAAGGTATTGAAAGCCGGAGGCTCAAGTTTGAAGAATGTCGTTAAGGTCACCATCATGCTCCGCGATATGGGGAATTTCGAGAAGATTGTCGAATTGAGAGGTAAATACTTTACTGTCCCTTATCCGGCAGATACTATTTTTGAAGTATCCTCCTTGTTTTCACCGGATGCATTGATTGAGATTGAAGCGATTGCTGTGGCTGATACGGCCGCAGATTGGGAAAAGTAATACGAAAATAAAACCAGTCACAGTAAGGAGTGGATAAGTAGTATCTACTCCTTGTTTATTCTGGACATTTATATACAACGAAGTATAAATAACCATACATTATCAAATGATAATAATTGCGTATTTTAGTATTTTCTGATATACTAAGTTTGACATGAGAATAAACTTCACATTTCATAATTATCATTTTTCAATCTGGACGGAAAAGCATTCCCAGGACTATACTAATTTTTAGACATCTTCCTTATGATACAAAAACATTCAGGTAACTTTGATCTGCTCAGATATTTAAGGTCTCAAAAAAATGATGGCCATATAGCGTCTTATTATCTGGCATCAAAAACGTGTCTTGAAGACTTGAAAATCACCCATCCATTTAAAAACTACTTTTATACTATAGGTTTGTATTATGGTGAGGGAGCGCGCATCAGGATAGGCACTACCGATTATGATTTAACACGAGGAAGCCTGTTGACGATTGGCCCCGGAATGACCTGTCAATGGCTCAATACCAGTTTTCCCTCAAATGACACGTTATTTTTTTATGCTGATATTTTTGTAAATAATTTCAGCAGGTCATTTTTCTATTCCCTCGAATTTTTTTGCCCCGATGAAAAGAGTGTGATGCAACTCACCGACAGGCAATTTGAGGAAATGCAACAGCTTTTCAGCACACTTCGGGCAATAGCTGATAAGCCCGAAGCAGTATCGGGAATACTATATTCGATCCTGATCATTTCACAGAAATATTTCTGGAACCTGTACCGGGGCAATAAAAAGGAACTCAACGGTAAAGAACATACCGTTGTAAAGTTTAGAGAATTAGTTTCAAAGAATTTCTCGCAGTATAAAGATGTTGCTTTTTATGCAGAACAGTTGCATATATCACCAAAATACCTGAGCGAAATATTAGTTGAATACACCGGGCTTTCGGCGAAAAAATGGATTGAGTTTCATATTATGCAGGAAGCAAAGTACCTGTTGAGCTTTTGGAATATGTCTGTTAAGGAGGTATCGTTTCAGCTTGGCTATACAGACTCTTCTCATTTTTCCCGTGCATTCAGAAGCTACGAAGGTCAGCTCCCCACTGAGTTCAAAAATACAATTGAAATTCCTGCATAATCGCGGGTTCTACATCAAAAACAGAAAAAACTACATTTTTAGCCGTCATACTTACAGTATTGACGGCTAGGCTCCTTCGTATCTTCGTATGGTATTACATAAAACGTACAATGAAGTTTAGATAAGATGTTCTATCGGGAAGGTAAATGCTATCACAAATGACTGTTTCCCAGCATATCAGTATTTCTTTCGTTACGAAAAGACAAGACAAATCACCAACGGAAGAAAATATCCTGAATAGGTTGTCACGTTTTCTGCACTTCATGTGTCCATATTTTAAACAGTGGTTGGCTGTAATAATTATCCGACCACAGCCTAACAAAAAGAAATTTGAAGGGAACGATGAAAGAAACAACGAAAATAAAATACTTGCTGGCCTGCTTGTTTTTCAGCATGTGGCACTCGCATAGCCGGGCGCAAGTTCCTGTAGAAATCACTGCAGGGCATTCGAGTTGCTATTATCAGTATATGTTTTCCGGCAAAATCATTGCGGAAAAGCCGTTTGGATTTTTTAACACGTCTTCTATTTTGCTTCCTTACGACAAAAAGCGGGGGATTGAAGTGATGAGCCAGTCGTATCTTACTTACGAAATAAGTAAACGCTGGGCAACCGGTTTGGGTTCTATCTATGCACCGGGAAATCGGTTTGTGCCTTCGGCTTTTGTTTGGTATTTCAATAAAAAAAATGACTTATCGTATCTCATTTTTACGAGAATGGATGTTTGGTCTAACCCCAGTCTTGAGCTGTTCGGTTCTGTGGAATATCAAGGTAGCAAAAATCAGGATTTCAATCTTTATGCGCGTTTGCAGCTTCAATATATTACTTCAATGCATTGGAACGGGCACTTAAAGAGTGTTCAATATGCAAGATTAGGAGTGGACAATAAAGGTGTACAATATGGTTTGGGTGTAAACTTTGACCAATACGGGCCAAATGCGGAACACTACAGCAACTTTGGACTTTTTGTGCGAAGAGTATTCTAACAGAACTTTTAATATACAATTAAATATGAATATAGATAACATCAAAACAGAAATACCTCACAACAAAAGGAAGAGCGTAACGGTACTTGGATTGGGTAATATGGGAGCCGCGATAGCCCATACATTTATCAATCAAGGTTATGATACGGTTGTATGGAATCGCAGTGCTGAAAAATGTAAACCATTGATCCAAGCAGGTGCTACAGCTGCAGAAACTCTTGATGGAGCAGTTGCTGCCAGCAAGACGATTGTGATTTGCCTGTTAAACAATACTGCGGTAGATGAAGTGCTCAGACAGCTAACTGGTGCGGTTGCTGGAAAAGTATTCATCAATTTAACGAGCGGTACTCCTGCTCAGGCTCGTGTTTTTGCGGAGTGGGCAGAAAGACGTAACGCTTCCTATATCGACGGAAAAATCTTGGCCGATCCAACCGATGTCGGGACACCAAAGGCTCAGTTTATGTTTAGCGGGCAATCAAGTGCTTTTGTCTCCCAAAAACACGTCTTGAAAAAATTGGGTACTATTACCTACTATGGCGAAGAGCCTGGTGCAGCAGCGGCAGAATTTATGGCTCAGGTAGCAATGGGGTATGAGCTTCTCATCGGTTTTCTGCATACGCTCCGATTAGTTCAGGCTGAAGGTATCGATATTGAAGCGTTTGCTCATCGGATTGCTGCCACGCTGGGAGGCTATTCTTCCTTGCTGGTTGGGCTTTCCACAGCGATAAAGAGTGGCAAATACAGCCCGGATTTAGGCCCCTTGTATGTTCAGGCCGCCTTGTTTGATGACTTAATTGGGCACCGTGAATCGCAAGATGTTGAAACGGTTCGGATGCGGGAAGTCAAAAGCTTGATGGACCGCCGGATAGAAGACGGGCATGGTGATCAGGGGTTTTCAAGTCTATTCGAACTATTGGGGAAACAATAGCAATTACCTGCATTACATTCTATAATTCGTAAAAAAAATAATTTAAAACAGGATAAAAAATCATGAAACAGAAAATTTTTAGTACACACAATGATTATACAGGTTTAATTATTCGCCTGACAATAGGCATCGTTATGTTTCCTCACGGAGCGCGGGCTATGCTGGGCTGGTTTGGTGGCTTTGGGTTTACCCAAACTTTGGAGGGCTTGCAACAGATGGGACACCCGTGGCTGGTGGGGCTATTAGTTATTTTAATAGAGTTCTTTGCACCCATTTTTATAATAATAGGCTTTGCCTCCCGTTTTTGGGCAATCGCAATGGGAGGTCTTTTTACTGGGATAATTTTATTGGGAGGGCATCTACAGTATGGCTTTTTTATGAACTGGTTTGGCGATAAGGAAGGTGAAGGATTCGAATATCATTTGCTGATGCTCGGCTTATGTCTGGCACTGTTCATTCAGGGAAGTGGAAAATATTCACTGGACAATTTGATATCCAAAAAACTCACAGCTTAAATTTAAACAACGATGATCCCGATTCATGAACTTTTGTGGTTTGCTTTGGCTGCCTTCCTGATGGTTATCAGCCCGGGGCCGAATATGATTTATCTTATTTCAAGAAGCATTACGCAGGGTAAAACAGCCGGGCTTGTTTCACTAGTTGGCGTTATCTGTGGTTTTTTATTTCATATCGTCCTGGCGGGATTTGGATTGACGGCTATATTACTGGCTGTTCCGTTTGCTTACGGAATACTGAAAATTTCGGGCGCTATTTACTTGTTGTATTTGGCGTATCAGGCCATTAAACCCAATGGCAAAACATTTTTTGAAGTGAATGAGCATATTGCCAAAGACAAGCCTCGAAAACTGTTCCTGATGGGCTTTTTAACCAATCTGTTGAATCCTAAAATGGCTGTATTTTACCTGTCTTTTTTTCCTCAATTTATCAAACCGGAATATGGCTCTATATTAGGTCAGAGTATGGCATTGGGTATTACACAGATTTTTATCAGCTTCACCATCAATTTTATTATTGTAATGACCGCTGCAAAAATGGCTTCTTTCCTTACAAGAAATCCACTTTGGGTAAGGGCGCAAAAATGGTTTATGGCCAGTGTACTGACTTTTTTAGCTATAAAAATGGTGCTTTCAAAAGCTAAATAATGACAAACAAAATAAATATGGAAAACAGAATAGACATACAGCAGCTTGAGCCGGATGCATTCAAGGCAATGTTCGCTCTGGAAAATTACCTGCACAATTCAGGACTTTCTAAAACGCATTTCTATCTGATTAAAATTCGTGCTTCGCAAATCAACGGTTGTGCTTTTTGTATCAACATGCACACTTCGGATGCATTAAAGCAGGGTGAAACCGCACAGCGAATTTTCCTGCTCAACGCCTGGAAAGAAACCGGATTATTTTCCAAGGAAGAGAAAACAATTTTAGCCATAACCGAGGAAGTAACCTTAATCAGCCAAAACGGGTTAAGCGATGAAACGTACAGACAGGCCGAACAACTTTTTGATGGAAATCAAATTGCACAGATCATAATGGCGGTTGTTACGATAAATGCATGGAACAGGATTGTAATCAGCACCAAGAAAACGGTAGTATAAAAAGAATAATGAACTAAAAATGATACTCAATTATGCAAACAATTCCTAAACCATTCAAAATCCTGGTATCTGTCCTTGTAGTTTCCAATATCGTGTTGATGATTTGTATTGTCTACCTACATTTAAATAACAGGCCAAACTTTAATGCAGAAAGAATAAATATCAATGATGCTTCGGGAAAAAATCGTGTCGTTATTGCAAACACAGAACATATTCCCGAGCCCATTATTGATGGAAAAACGTATAAAAGAGCTTACGCCCCAGCAGGTCTTATATTCTATGACAAGAACGGCGACGAAAGAGGCGGTCTTGCTATTACCGATAATGAGCAGACTAACTTAAATGCCCTATCATTCGATTACCAGAATGCAGATGCCATTGGAATTCTCGCACAGGATAATAAAAGCGACAATTATTTCAGGGCTGGGCTGGTGATAAATGACAAAGACCTGTCGGGGAAACCCGGACATAATATCAACCGTATCAACCTGCTTACAGAAAACGGAAACGCTTCTTTAGTCATGAAAGATCACAACGAAGTACCAAGAATCATCCTGAAAGTGGATAGTCTGGGCAATCCCTCTATTGAAATGTTGGACGAAAACGGAAACCTAAAATGGCAGCAATAAATAAAAGACTTATGAAACAAACATTAAAAACCATCATCCTTATCATGCCTATCCTTATGGCAATGAAAACTTTTGGTCAACATAAAAATCAATTCAAAATGGAACAGAATAACAGAGAAGAACGTACTGTTACGGAACATGTCGCCGTCATCGATAAAATCAGCATTCCCAAAAAAGCTATCGCGGAGTATTCCCAAAAATCGCTTTTCATCAGAAATACACTTCGGCAGCAGCCCGGCTTTGTAAAATATGAAATCTTTCAACAGACAGGCGATAGTGGAGACCTTCGGGTCATTACGGTTGCCACTTGGGCAGACCGACAGCGGATGGACGATGCCAGAGTAGTCATACGGGAGGCAATGCAAAAAGCAGGGATTAAAATGCCCGCCTTTTTAGAACAACATGGTATTACGATGGAAAGGGGTATCTATCAGATGGTCGAGGAGTGAGTCTTATAGATTTATACCAGACTTGATAATTAACTTCAAGAAAGTATAAAACAGTGATGTCTTAATGTCTATAAGAGAACTTGACCGGATTCCGCAAGAAACGGATTTCAATAGATGCATGGTATCGTTAATTTTAAAAGAAACAGCAAAGCTGAGTAATGAAATCATAAAAGGTATTCTAACATGCACATTAAAAGTTATCCTTCCATTCTGTACTTCGGCACTCCGGTAGTACTTATCAGTACCAAAAACCCTAATGGTACAGATAATCTTGCACCGATATCTTCGATTTTCTGGTTGGGGTGGCGTTGTATCATTGGTCTTGGGGCTTCCTCCCAAACTGCCAAAAACCTTTTGGTAACCAAAGAGATCGTATTAAACCTGCCTTCGGTAAACGAGGCAAAGGCAGTGAACCTACTGGCCAGAACCACGGGTTCTAATCCAGTGCCCCAATCTAAAATGTTAAAGGGGTATCGTTTCGAAGAAAATAAATTTGAAATAGCAGGATTGACGGGAACCCCTTCCGAAACCATCAATGCCTGCCGGGTGAACGAATGCCCTGTACAAATGGAAGCGGTTGTCATGGCCATTCATAAATTGGCAGAGGATGAACCATTAGAGCAGGGCAAGATCATCACATTTGAACTAAAGATAAACAGGGTATATCTCGATCAATCAATTATTATGGATAATTATACAAACCGGGTTGATCCCGATAAGTGGAAACCTCTCATTATGAGTTTCCAGGAGTTTTATACACTTGGCGATAAAGCACATGAATCGACGCTCGCAGAAATTCCTGAAATTTTATACAATACCAACGATAGAAAATCAGCACAGGAGGAAGTTTAGTGAAAACAAAAATAATGACTAAGAAATGATAACAAAGGACGAAATTTTAAATCTCGAGAACACACTTTACGGAGCCATCCAAAATAGGGATACGGAAGTGCTCGACAACCTATTGCATACTGATCTGCTTTTTATAATTCCCAGCGGTCAGACGATAACCAAAGAAATGGATTTGCAAACGTATCGTGAGGGAAACTTAAAAGTAAACGAAATCACTCCCAAAGTAGAAGAACTGCATATCATAGCGGATCTGGCAGTTATTACTTTGCAGATGGAGTTAAAAGGGAATTATAATAACGAGCCTTTTGAAGCTAAATATAAATATATCCGTTTTTGGAAAAAGTTTCCCGAAGGCATAAAAGTAGTTGGCGGAAGCGGAATGGCTATTTAATCAAAAGCCTGTATAAGACACAGGAAATCGGCAAAACAGTAAAGATTAACAAAACAGGACGATACGATTATGCTTCTATTTGCATTGTATATAAATAAGATGAAAGAAAAGTTCCTCATAACCTTGATAATTACCTCAATCAGCTGGCAGTTTTGTACAGCCCAAATTAATTCCATCAATGAATACAACCGTATTGAATTAAATGGTGTCAGGCACAGCGTATTTATTAAAGGGGAAAATGCCCTGAACCCTGTTTTGCTCATATTGCACGGTGGCCCTGGGTTTTCTGATTTTTATTTTTGGCAAACACACAATAAGGAACTGGAACAGCGCTTCACGGTGGTTACCTACGACCAAAGGGGAACGGGTTTATCCTACAACGATACCCTGCCTCCCGGAAGCATCACTATTGAACAGCTGGAAGATGATGCGCTAAGTTTAATACATATTCTTAAAGAGCGTTTTAAGAAAGAGAAAATATATTTGGTTGGTTATTCTTTCGGTTCTATTATGGGCATGCATCTGATTCAAAAGTATCCATCGCTATTTCAGGCTTATATTGGCGTGGGACAGGTTACCAGTATGTATTTGAATGAAAAGGTTTCGCTCGATTATTCAATTCAACAGGCCAGGTTAAAAAAAGACAGCGTAGCAATGGCTCAATTGCAAAAACTCCGTAAGCATTACCCGTCCCGCTCAAAAAATGAAATATCATACCTGTATTTATCAAGAAAATGGCTCCGGCACTTTCATGGTGATTTTTGTGAAGGTACCAATGTTGGCCAGCTCTATAAAAATATGGATTCCTTTGCCAGGCAATATTACAAAGATAGCCTGATAGCTAAGGGACAAGCCTTCACAATGAATGCCATGTGGGATGAAGTAATGCAGGTAGATTTATTTAAAACGGTTCGGGAAGTAAAAGTCCCCGTTTACTTTATCGCAGGGCGGTGTGACTATAATACCCCCTCCACACTTGCTTATAAATTTTTCAGGAAACTAAAAGCGCCTCAAAAACAATTCATCTGGTTTGAAAACTCAGGGCATTATGCAGCTTTTGTAGAACCGGAAAAATTTAATAGGATTATGGTGCAGGAAGTTCTGGCCGATAAAGGAACATAAAGCCTGAAATTTGCTAATATCAAAAATAGAATAAAAAGATGGAGAAACATTATAATAAGCTCTTGACCTATGCCTACAATATTGTGGGATCTTATGAGGATGCCAAGGATTTAGTACAAGATGTATTGGAGAAATATATCACACTTGATAAATCGAATATTCGACACGAATCAAATTTTTTGATTAAAAGCACGATCAATCACGCCATCAATTTTAAAACTCGTCATAATAAAAAAGAAATCTTTGGCGAATGGTTACCCGAGCCGGTATCATTTGAAAATGCCGATACTAAAATCATCAAAGACGAGACCGTAAGTTACACCATGTTGGTACTGCTTGAACATCTTAATCCAAAAGAAAGGGCCGCTTTTATCCTAAAGGAGGGGTTTGATTATTCGCATTCAGAAATCGCAGAACTCCTTGAGATAAGTCCCGAAAACTCGCGCCAACTACTAAGCAGAGCTAACAAGCAATTAAAGGGAGGTAAATTTTTTCCGCAAAAGTTAAATATTGGTATTCATATAGAAACATTAGGGAAATATCAAGCGGCATTAGCTCAAGCTAATATTAAAGAGTTGGAACATTTATTGGTCAGCGACATAAAACTGAATGCCGATGGGGGGAGCCAGGTACAGGTGGTGAAAGGCAAAGAGGTGGGACGGACAGCTACCGCCACATTACTGGTCTATGTACAACAACAATTTCTGGCTGATAAAGAAGTTACTTTTCAATTCTTTAATCATCAACCTGCAGTTTGTTTCTGGGAAGATGACAAATTGCATAATTGCCATATTCTGCAATTAAATGATGAAGGGGCGATTCAGGAGATTTATTCCATCGTTGATCCCGAAAAACTAAAAAACATTCGTAAGCTGTCACATATTTAATGTTGAAAGTGTCTTCCATAAAAAGAATAAATGAAGACACTATTGAGAATTGACAGCAGCTTTCGCCTAAACAATTCCTATTCCCGAATAGCCGGTGATACCTTTGTGAAGGAATGGAAAATTCTAAATCCTATCGGAATAATCAAAAACCGAGAAATAGGTTTCTTTCACGTCCCGCATCTCGACCAAGCATTATATAACGAATTCTATCAGGCTCAAAACCCCTCAGATGGATTAAGGCTTTCTGATGAGCTGATAGCAGAACTCATTGACTGTGATGAAATCCTTATTACGGTTCCTATGTACAATTTTGGTATCCCTTCATCGCTGAAAGCTTATTTTGACTTGGTGGTACGAACAGGTAAGACCTTTTTATACCAGGATCAACCTATCGGCTTGCTGCAAAATAAAAAAGCATACATTCTGTCATCGATGGGCGATTTTAAATCAGACTCACCGAATCTCGTGGAAATGCATCTGCAGAAAATACTAAATTTTATGGGCGTTACGGATATTTCCTATTATTCGTTAGATGGTACAGCAGATAAGAATTATGTAAATCAACAATTAAGAAATCAAAAAAAATCGATTAGAAACATTTTAAATCAGTAACCATGGAAAAAGTAAAAGCAGCCATTGAGGCATTTGTAAAAGCAGGCGACAACCGGGATATAGTAGCTCTGGAGAAGATCTTACATGCTAACTTTCAAAACATACAAGATGGGTTCTTTGGAGAGAAAGGTATCTTCATATTTTCTAAATCTGGTTATATCGATCTTATCCGCACCGAAAAATTTGGAGGGAGTCCTAGAAATATTGTTTATAGTTCTATCGAACAAACTAATCATATTGCTACTGCACAACTAAAACTGGAAAGCCAGTATTTAATCTTTCATTCATTGCTAATTTGTGTGGAAGAACATGGTGTGTGGAAAATAATAAATAATACCCCCGTGATAAATATGAAATGACTTTGGGACAAATCTGTAAAAAAAGATTTCCCATGTTTGTGCTGTATCAAATGTTAAAAGATTATGAAAGTAATGAATTCCTAAGTTGTCCTGATCATGATTATTTCATCACAATCCAAACCAATAGTTGATTTTCATCATAAACGTGTTGGTTGATGCTAAATTCCACATCCGGTCGATATTGTTGCCCCAGCCTGGGCGATAAATTTGGTCGCTGTTGCCACGGTTGTGTTCCCAGACAAGGTAGAACGTCGATCCAGGGAGATATTCCCAACGTGCTACTAAGTTTGAGCGGAACTCGTTGAAGCTAAAATCCGGATTTTTGAATAAAGGAGCCCCTTCTCCGGTTCCTATGTAGTAATCTCCATCTTCACGTTGGAATTTGGTGACTTCGATGGGCGTAAAACGTTCCCGGTGTGTCCGAGATTCAGTCTGATTCGCGATTTTGAAATCGTTGTACCGTCCGATGGAAGTAAAGGGCGAGCCGTAATATTGGATAGAAATATCCGGAGTGAGGTTTGCTTGCAAGTTCAAGGTTAATCCATAGGTCTGCTGTTTCATGTTGCCCATGACATAAATCGGTGATGTCAGCGCATCGTTTGGAGAAGTTGTTGTCTGTACATATTGCAACTCATCTTTATTCCAGGCGTAGTTTAGCTGTCCGGTGAGCCGGAGATGATTGCCAATACGGAAAATCATTCCCGGGTGTATGCTGTTGTATGCCGTTTCTTCATCAAAATAATGCAGGCCTTTATAATCCAACTTGAATACTACCCTTTTCGCACGATCCGTACTGAGTATTACATCCGACTTTAGATTTGCATTGTAGCGTATATCAGGTCCCCCGCGCAAACGGCGGCTGTCGATGCTATTCCAGATAAAGGTTTCCTTAACGTCCATTTCAAAACGATGTTTGGTGCTTAAGCTTCGCCACCGGATAGCTACATCGTTGTTGATTGCCTTTCCACCAAAGTTCCATACATTTTTTTGTGTGAGGTTAATCCCGGCGAAGCGAAACGGACCCCATGGATCGGTTTTGCGAAAAGCAATCTCCGATTCGTTCAGCATATAATCTGATTCCCGTATAAAACCCACATCGTTGAGGTCAAACCCAGGCGATGACCAACTGAACAACTGCGAATAATTCCATTGCGCATTGCCCCGTTTTCCTGCCTTTAGATAGCCTCCAGTTCCTTGCATACTGGTGCTGCTGGGATTTATTTGTAGGTAGTCGGCTCCCGATTCTCGATGAAAATAATGGGTTGCATTTCTCTTAATGAGCTGAATAGCTTCAGTTGAGCCGTGCAAAGTGCTGAACATCCCTTTCGCATCAATATAGTAAAGACGATTATTGAAATACTGCGTAAAATCTATGCCTGTTGTGAAAGCGTTTTCAATCATACGTTCCCTAAGGTGCTCATGCTGAAGGTTGCGGTTCACCGACGTGACCATACCGCCCAGAAGTGTATTTCCTTCCCAGTTTTTCTGCACACGGGCTACGGTGTAATTGGTTAGCGGTTCGGTAACTTCACGGCCTTCCTGCCCGTTTCGCATCACTTTAGAAGAAGTCTGTGCCGTGACGCTTTCCATGAACCCGACAGTCACACCTTTGCGGTTGGTTCCAGTCAATTTTAATGCGCCAATGATTGGGATAAAGTTTGGTGTGCTCGCATAATTCTGTAAGTTGTCGATACCCTGTGGTTTGTAGGTAGGCATTGCGCCGACTCTACGCGAATAGAACATCATGCCCCCTTCATTATGGTCGAATTCTAATACGTGTCGTCCCTCTAAGAAGAAAGGTCTTTTCTCTTCGTAGAAAACCTCGTAAGCTGAAAGGTTCATGACGGAAGGGTCAAGCTCCACCTGCCCGTAGTCAGGATTGATAGTGAGGTCGAGTGTAAAATCGTTAAGGGCAATTTTAGCGTCTAGGCCAGCGTTACTGTTCCACTTGCTTCCCGTTTGGTAGGGGCTGTTCGGGATATGCGGGTCGCGAATGTGTTTCACCATGGTATAAGGTAGAAATTCTATGCCACGAGGCTTGGGAAGATCGGTCATGCCGTGCATCTCGCCGAAAGAGAACACGTGTCCATTATTCTTGATAGGGATGATACTCCAGTTTTGCACCTCGTTGTTGCGGCGGATGATACGGCGAACATGTAGCCCCCACACGCCATCATCGTTCTTTTGGTTGTATCGCAACTGACTAAAAGGAATGCGGATTTCGGCCGTCCAACTGGAATCTTGCATATTGATATGTGTGCGTCCTTCCCATACAGCATTCCAACTGAGGTTGACCGATAACTTATCCGTCACGGTTAGATCAGTCTTGTTTCCGCCTAAGTTGATATTGAACTCCGGAGCCACACGATAATCGTGGTAGGTGTCGAAAGCAATACTCACCAAATCGCCATTGCTGTTGTCGTCACGATTTCCAATAAATGCATTCATGGTTTCGGGATGTGCATCTTTGCAGTACACGCCCACATAGATGTTTTCTTGATCGTAGAAAATTTTGACTCGTGTCCAAGAGTCTGTATGAACCCGTTCAAAAGGGATAACCTGTGAGAATTTCTCTGACCATGTACCTAAATTTTGCCAAAGATCTTCGTCCAATTTACCATCTATACGCGGATGCTCTCCTTGCAGCTTACTGATGTTGTATACACGCTTGTAGGCATCTTCAAAGGTGACAACCTCTGTCCTGTCTTGTGCGAATGCTATTGTGCCCACAAACAACATGCAGAGCAAGTGAGCGGTTTTTATGAAGCTTTTCAATGTTGTTAAAAAAATATATAGGTTTAGCTAAACTAAATGAAGGTTTAAGTTAGTGATTTTTTTTAAATATAAAAATAAGCTGTGTTACCGATGAAGTCGATAAGAAGGGTCGAAATACCACCAGAAATATGCTTAGTTTTGTGCTTTTAAAACAATAAAAGATGAGTTTCTTAGAAATAGCCCAAGAGCGGTATGCAACGAAAAAATATAATCCGAATGAAAAAATTGCGGGAGAGGTTATCGAAGAACTGAAAGCTATCCTTCGCCTTAGCCCTTCTTCTATTAATAGCCAGCCATGGAAATTTACGATTGTTGGCAACGATGAAGTGAAAAGTAAACTGGCGAAGGTGTCTTACCACAACGAAGAGAAAATCAATCAGGCCAGCCATATTGTCGTGTTCCATGTGATAAATGATGTAACAAAATTTGAGAATGAAAACCTGTCTCAGCTACCCGAGGGAGCAGTGAACTACTATAAGCAACATCTGCAGTCTTTGGGTGAGGAGGCTATACAGACCTGGATGCAGCATCAGGTTTATTTGGCATTAGGTTTCTTCCTGTCAGCCTGCGGAAGTATGAGAATTGACTCCACACCGATGGAAGGGATCAAGCCAGATGAATATAATAATATTCTGCCTTATGAAGGATATACGGCACTATTTGCCGTAGCGATAGGACGCAGGGATGCGGAAGATTTCAATCAGCCATCGTTGAAACCCAAATCTCGCCGTTCGCAAGAAGAGATTACGATTAGTCTTTAACAAAAGATAACGTTTCCGATGAAACTTTTGGTGTTGTGCACTGTTCTTTTTATAGAAACAAAACATAATATATCATGAGCGCAATAAAACACTTAAAAGATTTAATTGAAATCAACAACGATCGAACTTTAGGTTTTAATAAGGCATTAGAGGAACTGGAGCCGATAAATGGAGACCTCAACGTTATTTTTACAGAAGCTGCTGCTGAAAGTCAACGCTTTGCCTCGGCATTAGCCGTTTTTGTAGAACAGTATGGCGAAGAAGTAAAGGAGAGTGATGAGAGTATAGCAGGAGCTCTTCATCGGGTATGGATTGATGTAAAAGCTTTATTTGGGGGCAAGGATAGAAAGAGTATCTTAGAAGAAGCTGAACGCGGTGAGGACGCCATCAAAGGGGCTTATAAGAAAGTATTGGATAGTGGAGAGTTGACTGGAGCAGCATTAGATACTGTGCTCGACCAATCTGTACAGATCAAAGTATCGCATGATAAAATTAAAGCTTTGCGCGATAGCGCATAGTAACTTATTCCTCTTTTGGAGGGAGAGCACTAACTTAAATAAAAAGGGCAATACACATTAGTATTGCCCTTTTTCTCTAATTACGCTCCGGTCGTAGAGTTATTTTGGAATAATTTCTCAACCGATACGAGTGTTTGTATATTTGCTCGGAGTCAAAACCAATTATTCACAAAGAAAGTCTTATTGATCATTCCATATCGCTTAATTCCAATTCCAGCGCTTTGTTGCTAAGTTGAATTTCTATAAACGAAATAACCAAAGAAATAGCGAAAAATAAAAGGCTTAAGGCAAAGGAAACTTCGGCAAAAAGCGGTTTTTCTAGATAAATGGCATACATGCACACGATACATGATATAAAGCTCAGCACACCCATGCCCTGCGTATGGCGTAACAGTTTTAGCCGATAGCGTAGGTTGCTGATTTGTCCATGTAATACGCCTTTTTTGTCGTGGTCGAGGTATTTAGCATGTAGGCTTCGCACCAATGCTGCCAATGCCAAAAAACGATTTGTGTAGGCAAGCATAATTAAACTGATGGCAGGGAAAAGTAGGGCTGCTGTGCTATATGTTATCATGAGTTGAATATTGTATGTTGTTGATATAAGCAATCTGCCAAAGATATTAAGAGCCATACTAAAATCAATGATATTTCTTAAGCTTAATGTTATCTTTACAAGAGATATTATTAAAAGAGTATGCAACTCAGCTTTTGGAAAAGACATTATCGGTTCAATATACTTCTTCACGTTCTCGCCTGGGCGGTATTCCTGTCTTTGCCGTTGCTCTTTATGGGCAATCGGAATATAGCGACAACCGACGTGTTACAACGTTGGGAATTTTGGTTTTTTGGATTCTGTTTTGTCGTTCCTTATTACCTGAACAGCTACTTATTTACGCCATATATTATTCGTACAAGAAATTATGTCCTTTACATTATCTCTTTGCTGTGCATCATTTTTGCATGTGCTTTTTGGTTGCGTCCGTTTGATCGTTTGATGCAAATGGGTGGTGTTGAGAAAAGAGGACAGCCCATGTTTTCGGGGAAACGGATTCCACCACCACCTCTTGTCTACGAGCAGGGTTCACCTTTTCCGGAAGCTCTGAAAGGGCGTCAACCCGGGCCTCCGCCCGATAGGGGACGTATAGACCTGGCTTCCGTATATATTTTGGTGATGGTCATTGTCTTAGGATTGCTGGTGAGGATAATACAATACTGGATGCAGTCGCAACAGCGTATACAGGAGGTACAGCATGAATGGACGAAAACCGAGCTGGCTTTTCTCAAAGCGCAGGTTCACCCACATTTTTTGTTTAATACGCTGAACAATATTTATTCATTGGCATTGGTAGGCGAGCCTTCGACCGCGACCAGCATTTATAAACTGTCGCAGTTGATGCGGTATTATATGGACGAAAGAAATGAAGAGAAAGTCAGCCTGAAAGAAGAGGTACAAGCCATACAGGATTTTATTGCCTTGCAGAAGCTACGGATTGGGCCGAATTGTACGCTTCGCGAACGCTATGAAGGCGTAGACACAGATAAGCAGATACATGCTTTTATTCTTTTGCCCTTTATAGAAAATGCGTTTAAATATGGACTGCGAGCCTCCGGGGCGTGTTACCTCGACTTTGCTATACAGATAGCGGAGGATTACTGCCTGATGGAAGTTAAGAATTCCATCTCTCCGGAACTACCGGAACAGACGGGGTCAGGGATAGGGCTGAAGAATGTCAGAAAATTATTGGAGCATCTTTATCCTAACAGCTTCCAGCTGGACATCAGGCAGGACAAGGAAGCGTTTTTTGTTAAACTAATGTTGTATATTTAAAGCATGCTGTCCTGTATCGCTGTAGATGATGAACCCCTGGCCTTGCGTGTCTTAGTTGCTTTTGCCGAAAAGCATCCATCACTGCACTTGCTTCATACTTTCACAGATTCGTTAGAGGCTAAATCTTTTATGGAGCAGGAAAAGGTAGATTTGCTTTTTCTGGATATTGACATGCTTGAGATCAATGGTATAGACTTCGCCCGGAACCTTTCGCCGAGGCCTTTACTTGTATTTACCACAGCACACAAGGGGTATGCTGTCGAAGGCTTTGATCTGGACTCGGTGGATTATCTACTCAAGCCCTTTGATTATCAGCGTTTCGAAAGGGCGGTTGATAAAGCCTTGGCAAGGCATTCGCCGCAAGAGTACAGGCCTTTTCTCATGGTATATGAGGAATACCAGTTGGTAAAAGTGTTTCTGGATGAAATCGAATGCCTCGAAAGCATGCAGGATTATGTAAAGATTCATTTGCTCAACGGCCGGATGATATTGACACTGTCCACATTGAAAGCGCTGCATGAGCGGCTACCACAACAGATGTTTTTGCGAATACACCGGAGCTATATTGTCCCTAAACAGCACATCCTTTCTTTTTCTCAGAAAAGAATTCAGCTTCCCCGCTTCCTACTTAGTGTAGGGGACAGCTATTATAAAGATATAGCCCGGTTTTTGAAGGACTCATCGACACAATAAGCCTCTTTATCGGTACTTAACATTATTTTACATCTTCACCCTGTAATTTTCCTTCATTATTTAAAAAAAGAAGGGATTATCATGGAACGAAAGCAATTTATCAGAACATTATCTTTTTTGGCATTTTCAGGCCCTATGGCATTAATATCCTGCAAAAAGGATGATATTGATCTGACAAGCGAAATAGGAACGGACACTACGATTGATAGTACGTGCACGGTAACACCGAGTGAAACCGAAGGGCCGTTCCCGACCAAAAGCCCGGCATCTTATGTTCGATCAGATATACGTAAAGGCGATGGTCTCGGTGTGGAGATGGCGGCATTGATTACCATTGCCAGTGTAAAGAATAGCTGCAGCCCGCTTGCCGGAGCATTGGTCGATATATGGCATTGCGATGTGGATGGAAATTATTCCCAATATGGCGGAACACAGATGCAACCAGCGAACTGCCAGTCTGTCAATTGGTTTCGTGGTCGTCAGACAACGGATAGCAACGGACTGGTTACATTTAATACGATATTTCCGGGCTGGTACCAAAGCCGGGCAACGCATATCCATGTCCACATCTACGATGCTACGGGTAAATCACTTTTGGTCACGCAGATTGCTTTTCAAGACAGCCTGTCGATTGATGTGAATACCAATGGGTCTAAATATGGGTATACGAAAGGTACATCGGGTTATACTTATAACAGTAGGGACAATGTATTCGGTGATGGGGTAGAAAAGCAAATGTCTACGGTGACGGGAAGCATGGCAGAAGGTCTTGAAATGAAAGTAACTCTTCGGGTCAACACATAAAATAGCAAGGAGATGGAAGATATAAGAATATATATAGCCGAGCAACGTGGAGAGACAGATGTTGCAGACGGTTGGGTCAAAAGTATCTTAAATTATGGAACGTATGCTGCTCCCTCCCGCAGTCCGGTTGGGAAGTTACAGCACGCCAACGAATGGACAGGACACGCTGGTCAGGTTTTTAGCCTGCCAGTTCCGGGGCGAAGTATTTCGGTGTTCTTCCCGCTCGACGGAACGCTAATCATCCAAACGGAGGAACAGGAGCAGGTTGTCCCTATAGGTACGATGATCGTTTTATCAACGGATACGCCAACAAATATCAGGGTACGTAAAATGGATACAGATGAGCGCTGGTTTATCTTTCAGCAGTTTACCTTCTCCGTAACAGAGCTTTGCTATCAGGGGATTCGTATATATGATTTGCCAATTGCCAATACGCCAATAAAAAATTGCCTGTTGCCCGTTTTGGAGGAAGAAAATCCTACGTTTCAAATATATATGGGGGCGTTTGTGGGAAAAGAGGAATACATATTGGATACCGATACGGCTTTCAATTATACGTTTGCCATGGCACTGGATGGAAATTTTGAAGTAGAGCAACGTCTCTTATTTCAGGGGGATGCTTTATCCTTGCCTAATTTTCGCAAGATCGGGGCCGAATGTCTTTCAGCGACAGGACTACTATTGGTTTTACATTTTTAATATTTTACGTAGAAACGTCTTTAAAATCTTATAACATGAAAACAAAAATATATTTCTCATTTTTTATACTGCTGCTTGCTTCTGCAGGCTCTTGCACTAAAGATGATGGTTTCGATACGTCGGAAGAAGGCAGCACAGTTCCAACGGGAACCGCGGTAAGCATAACTGGATCGGTGACTTTTGGGACAAAGGAAGGTTCTCAGGAAACAGGTGCGAATGAAGACGATCTGTTAACAAACTCTGCGTTTAGCTCTATTGTCAAGATAGCTTTTAACGGTAATACAGCAACGGTAGAAAACACAGTCAACGGTGTTACGATCACCAAATCTGCAGCTGATGTGGTTATTGAATCTTCCGTGTCGGAAGTGGCGTATGAGCTGAGCGGGAGCACGACAGATGGTTCGGTAAAAATTTATAGCGACAAGAAGTTTAAGCTGACGCTCAATGGCGTTTCGATTACCAATACGGACGGCCCCGCAATCAATATACAATCGGGCAAACGTGCTTTCGTTGTGTTGGCAGAAGGAACGACGAATAAACTGGTAGATGGTTCAACTTACGTTTCTTCTACAGAAGATCAGAAAGGGACTTTTTTCAGCGAAGGACAGCTGTTGTTCTCCGGATCGGGCACATTGGAGGTTACCGGAAATTATAAGCACGGCATCGTCAGCGACGATTATATCCGTGTGAGCGAAGGAAATATTCAGGTTGTCAAGGCGGCTTCTGACGGGTTGCACAGCAATGATGGTATTTTTATCGATAGTGGCACATTGGATATTACGGCAAGTAGCGATGGTATCGAAGCAGAAGAAGGACAGATTTTTATAAATGACGGGAATATCCGTATCAATGTAGCCGATGATGGTCTCGTCGCATCCTATGAAAACGATGATAGTATCGATCCTTATATTGTTATCAACGGAGGGACGATCAACATAACAACAACAGGCGAAGGCGGTGAAGGGATAGAGAGCAAAAGAACCTTGACCATCAATGGTGGAGATATTTATATCAAAGCTGTGGACGATGCTATTAATGCAGGAAAAGCGATTTATATCAACGGGGGGAATGTTGTCGCTTATAGTACGACCAACGATGGTATTGACTCCAACGGGATATTGACCGTGACGGGAGGGCGAATATTCGCTATTGGTGCAAAAAGCCCAGAAGCAGGATTTGATTGTGATAATAACACCTTTAAAATAACAGGCGGTCTATTGGTTGGTGTGGGGGGATCGACGAGCACACCAACTGCCAATGCGTCGTCGCAAGCTGCTGCTATCCTTGGTAGTGGAAATGCGGGAACGATATACAGCATATTGGATAGTGACAACGGAGAAGTGATTACCTTTAAATCGCCGGTAAGCTTTACTACTTTGCTGTTATCGAGCAATAAATTTAGTTCAGGAAAAACATACAAATTTGTCTCGGTATCCAATATATCTGATGCTTCGGAATTCAATGGGATATACTTAGGAGGAAGTTTTAGTGATCCGACATTGTCATCCAGCTTTACATTGACTTCGATGGTAACCCGAATTGGTGGCAGCACAGGGCCGGGAAGGTGATATTTTAGGCATCACTATTGCTCAGTTAACGGTATAACAAATGAGCTTAAAGAGGATGAAAAATTATTTTTTTATAATCGTAATAGGGTTGGCTTCGTGTACAGGACAGGGAAACCGAGTCAATGAGGATGTGGCAAAAGATATTAGGGTTGACACAACTGCAAATATCTTATCCGAACAGTATAAATCTTACTGCTTCCTGCGGGCGGAAGGCATAAGTAATGAAGACACGACAATGGTTCAGTTTACAATCGATGCGGATCAAGTGGAGGGTAGCATGCGATGGATTCCTGCAGAAAAAGATAGCAGAAAGGGAACATTGGTCGGTAAGATTGTGGGTGATGAAATTACCGGCATTTGGAAATATATGCAGGAAGGAATGCAGGATTCAATGCCAGTACGTTTTAAACTGTCCACCGATCGCCTGCTGCAAAAACCATTAAAGGTAGATTCTGTTACAGGCCGACAAGAGACAGACGAAAGTGCGGGCTATACAGTGGTATACACTGGAGGTCACTGCACTGATGAGCGTTAGGGCTGTCTAAAAAGGTTCGCAAACCGCAAAAACGCGTCATTGCGAGGAGCGCAGCGACGAAGCAATCTGCGTTTTTGACATCATCAGATTGATTCGTTGTCTCGCAATGACGATGATGTTGCGGTTTTTAGACAACCCCTTACTATATATGTGGCACTGTTACTGATATAAAAGGGTTAACGATGCAACCACTGCAGGATATTCCGCAACAGGTGAACATGATCCCGAGCATCGGGATGGTTCATTCCTCTTTCTTTACTGTTTATTCCTTGCAGCAAGGCAGTAAAAGGTGCGGCATCAGCAAAAATGCAAACACGACCTTTGCCACAGTTTAATATAGCCCCATTCGCCAGGTGTTGACCGAAAATATAAGGTATATTGTCACGGATAGCGGTTTCCATATCTTTGACTTTGGTTGGAAAATAGACGCGGTATTCTTTACCCAATCTGGAGAAGACCACTGCCTCTTTCGGTGGAATAAAACCACCACCTCCCCAGCAACGTATCTGGTTTACTTTTCTCCCCTCCATATTGGTTACGGCTGTCGGCAGGAGATTACCTAAAGTGTCGTTGAACAATTCGGCACCGCCATCAAGGCGATCGGTAAAACCATTCATCATATTAAAGCCAAATCGTGCAGCCAATTCACTGACAGCACCTGCACAAGGCATGTGATCGGTAATGATAAACAATCCGCCGCCCTCATCGTGCACCCATTTATAAAGCAATTCAATCTCTTCTTCACTATAGATAGATGCGTTGGGAAGATCCCAGTTGGAGGGATGGCTCAAAACATTGGCTGTCACAAATAATTTTACTTTGGAGAGCGCCTCCTTACTGATTACAGCGGATTGGTCCCGTAGCTGATAGCCTTCTGCCCGCACAATATCCGCAAAGGTTTTGTATTGCCCGGTTAAGGAAAAGGCATTGTGGTGGTTAGTGTCATACAGTATCAGAGGGCCATCTTGGTCAGGATACAGTGGGTTATCAATCTTGACCTCAAAATTGGGATCAGAAACTGTTTGTGCGAACAGATGGGGAGTTATCAAGCACCATATACACAAAATATAAAGAGAATATACCCTTTTAGCGTCCATTGACCAAAGAATACTATAATTTATTTCGCTTGCTACTTTCATATCTATCTTTTTTCTTTAACCCAAATATCATCTTCGAAACAACGTATCTGTAGATTCGCTTCCTGTCTTTCAAAGGAGACAGGCATAGCGTTTTCCTGATTGATGAATTCTTGGTCGGTAATACTCTCTAAGGGTATGCGTTTTCCATCCCAGGTTTGTACAAGAACCAAGTCTTCTCCTTCAACGACTATGTCGATTATGTGCGTTGAATCCCGCTGGAGACGATAGCTTCCGACATATAATTTAGCCAGTGCGGGCGATAAAGTTTGTCGCTTTGTGGGATCAAAATCAATTTTAGTCAGTGTCACCCTATTTAGGATCTCTACGGCGGTGGGCTGGATAGCATCGAACGCAACCTTATTCCGTTCTTCGTTGGATTCAAAGGTCAAATCACCCGTTTGTGTCAGGGGATATTGTCGACCATCCCAGACCTGTTTTGCTGTCAACTGCTTGTCGATAACTTCAAATTGAATGTAAGCAACACGGTTAGGGAAACGATAGAATCCTTCAAAATCGTGTAAAATGTTCGGTGTTGAAAAACGAAGATATGCACTGGTCATGGAAACTTGCAGTGTTGCTAAACACACAAGCGAAATCAGGAAAATGATTTGTTTTTTTAGTTTTTTCATCTTTACAATTATTTTGTTGAACAGGACAAGGTTAGCCAATCCCCTCACGGGAATAGTCCGTCTGGATAAATCTGTAAAGAATAATAATGAACTTATTGTTGAATCTGTTGCAGGTAGTGTTTTGGTGTCATACCTACTTCCTGTTTGAAAGCGGTATAAAAAGTAGTTTTGGAATTGAATCCTGAGCGGATAGAAATCTCGTAGATACTATAATCCTCGTTCGCTGTGTTTTCTAATAATTGCCGGGCATGGCGGATGCGGTAACCGTTTATAAACTGATAAAAACTAAGTCCTATGCCAGTGTTGAGCACATAAGAAAGTTCGTGCACCGACAATCCGACCTGCTCCGCCAAGATGGGCAAATTAATAGTGGGATCAAGATAAGGTTGATCCTGTTTCATCATCTCCAGCAACCGCTCTTTGAACAAAGAAACCTGATCTGCCGTTAAACGTTCCTTATCTTTGGAAATAACCGCTTCTTTAATGACAGGCACCTGATTGTTGGATACTGGGTATATTGCCGTCTGTGAGAGGGCATAATAACTGTATTGTACAATACAAAGTAAGTATAATGCGTCAACTATAGGTGAAAACAAAGGGAAGAATCGTCCGGAAAAAGACAGGACACCTAACAAAAAGAGGATACCAAGCAGTTTTTGTATCCAATTGAGATCAATATTGCCCGCCTGGGAAGTGAACTTTTCTACACTTAATCGGTGTTGTTTTAATAAGAAATTAGACCAAACAGCGTAAAGCAGCAGCTGGAAATACAAAAAATACCGGATCACATAAACCCCAAAGGCGGGCAAAGTGTAATTTCCGGTTAATATAGGGAATAAAAAGAGTGTAGGAAGAAAATGGATAAGATAGTGTGTGTAGGGTTTTTCCGGTGAAATATAAAGATTTAAGGCGACAAAGAAACAGGGAAGGATAGCCCACCGCCCGAATTCTAAAAAGAATAATAAGGGTGTCTGCTCTTCCGCATTAACCGCATCCAAAAGAAGTTGTATGAATACGCAGGAGAGAAAAAAACTACAGATACCTAAAAATAGATTTGCCTGCTTATTGACCTTGGGAAGGTTAAACATAAGCAGGAGAGAGAGCAGAAACAAGCTGCCCCCACATAATCCATAAATCAATGCTTGATACACCATAGTATTCTTCTAAAGCTTAAAGAGAAGCATATGTTTGGATATGTTCTCTGTAAAAGCTATTGCAAAAATGGTAAAAAAGAACCGTACTTAGGTCCGTCTGTATACAGACGGACCTAAGTACGGTTCTTTAATCAAAATTCTGTAGCTTTAAACTATGGAACAGTATTTTTCGCCCGTGATTACCGTTGAAGATCTGTTGTCTTTACAAGGACAAGAGGATGTGGTTATTATCGATGCTTCGAATGATAAGGACGCTTATCAAAATTACAAGAAAGCACATCTAAAAAATGCATTGTTTTTGGACATTGAAACACAGCTTGCAGGCGCACATGAAGATGCGTCAAAAGGAGGGAGGCACCCTCTGCCGGAAGTATCTGCTTTTGTAAAAACCCTGGGCGGTTTGGGTATTGCTCCCGACACGCATGTTGTGATTTATGACCATGCAAAAGGTGCCAATGCGGCATCCAGATGTTGGTGGATGTTGAAAGCAGTCGGTCATGTCAAAGTGCAGGTGCTGAGTGGAGGTTTTGAGCGTGCACAGCGTGAAGGCTATCCCTTGTCGGAAGAATTGGTCGAGCCTGTGGTAACGAATTATGGGTATAGGGGTGATTGGTTGCTCCCGAGGGTAGATCTTGACGTAGTGGACAAAGCGAGCAGGGATAATAGCTATACGATTATTGATGTACGGGAGGAAAAACGGTACAATGGCGAATTTGAACCGATAGATTTTGTTGCGGGGCATATTCCCCGGGCAATCAACATCCCCTTTTTTGTTAATTTTGATGAAGAAGGTCTTTTTAAGGAAAGGGATGTTTTGCACCAGTTTTATAAGCAGGTATTTGAAGGACATGATGCGGAAAAGATTATTGTGCACTGTGGTTCCGGAGTGACGGCCTGCAATACAATCCTTTCGGTGTATCATGCAGGGCTTCCTGTTCCTAATCTGTATGTCGGCTCTTGGAGCGAATGGAGCCGCAATGACAAACCGATTGCAAAAGAAATATAGTTTTGTAAGCGGTTGTGCATTATCATCCTTCTTTGTCATCCTGAGGCTTCGACAGGCTCAGCCTGACATTTGTCGCTGTGTCTCTCGTCTGGGCCGAGACACGCTCGCCTCTGGTGATGGAAGGATAGACATATCGTGCTTCCTTCACCATATTCGACTGTATCTTCTAACCACGGACTTCGCGGCGCATAAAGCTGGCATAGGCAAGCGCAAAGCAGACCATGGTAGCGGCAATCATTCCGCTAAGCTGCGGCCAGACTATCATGATACTTTCTTTTAAAGGCAAAGGGGCAGGAATAGCTCTCGCCATTTGTTCCATGGTTACTGGGCCTAAACTGCGTACTGATGGCATTAATAAAGTGGTCGTCGCATCCGTATACAATTGGCTTGGGGATATACGTAGCCAGTTTAGTATCAGATCGTTGTATGTTACCCATTGTTGTGGGGAAAGCGTATTCGGGTCGGGCAAAAAAGAGCGTATCGTCAGATTGACCACTATAGGATAAAATATAGTGAAAAACAACCAGATTCCTATGGCCATGAGGGCAGAAGTGGCTGCCTGCTTAAAGCGTATGGAAAGTAAAATGGACAGGCTCAACCAGAATGACACATATAATATGCTGAGTGCTACAAAACTAAAAATGCGAAGGACTTCCTGAAGATCAATACGAATACCCGTTAAAATCAACCCCGTACCCAACATCAATAATGCTAATGCACTGAACAGTATGCTCACAATAAGCATAGGGCTTAGGAATTTTGCCAACAATAGATTGTCCCGGTAGATGGGCTGCGCTATGAGTCGGGAAAGCGTTCCTCCGTTCTGTTCCGCGTTGATCGCATCAAATCCAAGGCTAATCCCCAATAAAGGAGCTAAAAAACCTAAAAAGATGTGGAAAGGTGGCAGACTGTTATCCGTGACGGTTAGGAGCTTAAGATACACAAACGCCCGATCAGGATCCTGCAAATTGGACAAGCTCCCTTTTAGATTGGATAGAGAAACGTACATGGATGCCAGAAAGGTCAGCCCAACTAACCCGATCAGGATGATAAAACGCCAGCTTCGGATATGCATGGCTGTTTCTTTATGGATAAGCACCTGTAAGGGTGTTGTCTTATGGTCTTTCTGGGGCTTGCTTATCGCGTTTTTTGAAAAAAGGTCTTTGAAAGAGAGGGAAAGATTTTTCATGGACACTGCTATTATGTGTTTTGTTCTCAAAATATTTCTGATAGATTTCGTCAAGACCGTAGTCTTTTCGGTGTACACCAATGATGTCACATTGCTTGTGAACCAAGAAATGAACAATATTGGCGGTAATATCCTCTTCGCACAGGACTTCAAGCTTGTTGTCCTGTAAGGATACCTGCTTTACATGTGGCTCCTGCCCGAGTTCTTCGACAATAGATTCCAAGCCCGAACCACTTTGTAAAGTAATGGCTGTGACATAGCCCTCTTTATCAAATAAATTTTTGGATAAAGAAGCTATGTTGCCTTCTACGAGTAGTTTGCCATCGACAAAGATGCCTACTCTGTCGCAGACTTGCTGAACATGGTGTAGATGATGACTGGATAGCAGAACGGTAAGTCCTTGCTGGTGGCTCAGTTGTTTGATGAGGGTGAGAAATGCCTGTACACCGCTTGGATCAATCCCCAGTGTAGGTTCGTCCAGGATAATGACTTCAGGGTTTTTAATCAGTACATCTGCGAGCCCAAGGCGTTGCTTCATACCACGTGAGTAAGCTCCGGTCTTCTTGTGCATATCTTGGGTAAGCCCTACCGTTTCTAATAATCGGACTGCGGTCTCCCTCGCTTCTTTTTCAGCAAGTCCATTGATCTTTCCAATGAAAACGAGGTTGTCCAGTCCGCTTAGGTTGTCATAGAATCCTACGCTGTCGGGGAGATAGCCCACTTTCTTTTTTACATCTATGGGTTGACGGGTGGCATTGTAACCGCAGACATAAGCAGTGCCCTCGCAAGGTTCCGTTAGTCCCAGCATCATGAGGATACTGGTGGTCTTTCCTGCTCCGTTTGGACCTAATAGTCCAAAGATTTCACCCTTATGTATGGTCAGGTTAAGCTTGTCCACAGCGACAAGTTTGCCATATCGTTTGGTTAAGTTCGTTAAAGCTATTATCGGATCATGCATTGCTTTTTACATTAATTGATGCCAATAATTATCTCTCTATCTTCTTCCGTACTTACGGATAAGGTAATAAATTAAACCTATGGCCGCGAGTATAACCAATATGCCTATCCATCCGGAAAGCAGCGAAGTCTTGACGATGATGCGAAAAGAAACTTCAGCCTGGCTGTTGGGGTTTTTGGCCGTCAATTTAGCGACATAATCCCCTGCAATGGTCTTTTCAGGAACTTTTAAGGATGCCTTTACATCGACGGACTTACCCGGTTCAAGCTGCTTGAAAGAAGAAGGTTCAAAGGTGCATCCCCATTGGGTAGGAAGCTGCGAGCTCAGCTCCACATCGTTCAAAGGCAGTGTCCCCGAGTTTTTAACTACCAATTGTATCTCCTGATGTCCTCCGGCGACAACCTCTTCACTGAGTTTTCCTGTAGGGGTTGTCAGCTCGATGGCATAAGAGCCTTTGACCACAGCTTCGAGATGAAGGGTTAAAGAATCCTTAGCGGAGATTGCATGTACCGGTATCTTGTACTTATCCGGTTTTGCTGCAAAGGCGGCATTGATTTCTACGCTGACATCGCGTGTTTGACCCGGAGATACACCGAGTGAGGTAATTTGACTTCCTTCAGCACGGAAAGTGACCAGCCATCCCGGAGGTAAATCAGCCTTTAGGTCATAAATCAGCTCCTCTTTGGAAGCGTTGTGAATAGTTGTGTTGTACCGAAAAACTTCGCTTGAGGCAGCCTCGATATTCATGAGTCTGGTCTTGAAACTGGAGGTGTCCGAAGCAGGTGTTTGCGCTGTAACGGTATTTACAATGCCTGTAAATAATACAAAAAAAAGAAAATGTTTGAGTCGGGTAATTAATAATCTTGTCAACATAATCCAATAACTAAAATTTTATAAATGATAGCCTAAAAAAAATGTCTCTATGAATAATATTTACCTGTGAAGGTTTTTATAAATGCGGTGCTAAAATAAAAAGGGAATTTTAATTTTCAAATAATTGTGCGAAAATTTTGTTAAAAAAGCCTATATAAATAGGCTAAACAGTGATACTACTTTTAATCTCCAACAACTCTTTTTCGTGCTTCTGCGCATGAACGTAGCCAATCTGGTAAATTTCATCTATCTTTTTCGTGTCGAAGGTATTGAACCGGTTTACTTCGTCCAATTGCATATAAAGGTCGCAGGCACTTGGAGCATCTTTGCGTATGCTGGAAGTAGTGATACGTATGATGCGTGACATAACCTCGCGAAAACCTAATTTACCTTCGGACTTATAAAGGGGTTCCACATTAACACCGATACTCTTATTGCATGTAGCCCGAATCTGTTCCACGGGGAAGTTATTCATCAAGCCGCCGTCACAGAGATACGTATTGTCCTGATAAATTACCGGAGAGAACACCATAGGGAAACAACAAGAAGCCTTGACGGCAAAGGATAACGAGCCTTGGTTGAAAATCAGTGATTTGGCATTGGTCAAATCCGTGACAGAGACATATAACGGCATTTTCAGCCCTTCAAAGCTATCATGGGGAATATATTTCTGTACGATAGTCTCAAAGATATTTGCGCTAAACAGCCCCCCTTTCAAAACCGAGATACCAGAATAGTTAAAGAAGTTTTCTTCTTTGGCAAATTGTAACACTTCTTTCGGGGAATAACCTGCCGCAATGAATGCACCAACCAACGAACCGGCACTCGCACCCGAAATCGCTGAAATTGGAATCTCCAATTCCTGAAGATATTGCAAAATCCCCAAATGGGCAATTCCTTTGAACCCTCCGCCCGAAAGCGTAATACCTATCTTATTATTGACAACCATGTTGTTTTTTTAATTCAATTCTTTTAGTATTTCCTGTATAGCACGTTCCAATTGCGGATCTTTGTCGGCAATACGGTCTGCGATAGTGTTTTTAACATAAATATCCGGAGCAACGCCTGTAAGTTCCAAATCCTCACCTTCCAACGTATAACATCCCCAAGCCGGAATCCGGTAGGAAGAACCGTCAACCAGACCTTTTGCCGAGGTAAAGATAATCCAGCGATAAGTTTCCGTACCGATGATTTTGCCCAGTTTCAAGGCTTTGAATCCTGCTGCGGTCATCTCCGCATCGCTCAATGACTGCTCGTTGATTAAGAGCACGATAGGCTTACCTCCCGGGGCAAAGTTGCTCTGCGGAGCTTTCTTGCCACCACGGTATTGCCATTGCAGGTAAGGACGTTGCGAAAGGAAGCGCAGCACCTCATCGTGTACATTTCCACCGGTATTGTAACGAAGATCCAGAATAATACCGTCTTTGTTGTTCTCTTGCTCAACCATGTCTAATAAAAACCGTTCTAATTCACCACCACCCATATTTTTCATGTGCGAATAAGCAATGCGGTTTTTGCTGAGTTGGTCTACGCGTTGGCGATTGTCTTTTATCCATTCGTTATAAAGCAAATCTTTAAAACTAACGCTGTTGAGCGGACGAATATTGACCGTATGCTCTTTGCCTCCGCGAGCTACCGTAAGTTGCATTTCTGGAGCTAACGACGGCAAGGTGAAATAAGCATCGCGATCTTTCGTCGGGTCTATCCGTTGTCCGTTGACAGCAACAATCTTGTCGCCAACTTTCAGGTCTACACCCTGACGAATGGCTGGGCTGTTCTGCACCAACGCAGCAATCTGTAACGGATTGTCATCACTATAGACAATGCCTGTTTCGTTCGTGACGAAATTGAAGCTTTTTTTCTCTTCCACTCCCATGGAATTGAAGCCCAGATGCGAGGAATTAAGTTCGCCGAGCATGTCGTTCAGCAGGGTGCGCAAATCCGTGCGGTTGTTGATGCCGTCCAGATAACCGGCATACTTGGTTTTGATGGCTGTCCAATCCACTCCGTGAAAATCAGCATCATAGAAATTTTCTTCAATACCTGCCCAAGTTTCGTAGAACATCTGTCGGAATTCCTGCGCCAGATCTTTGTTGAATTTAAAGGTTGTATTGATCTTGTCCAGCTTGTTGGCGTCGATATTATACTTCTGTATAGCACCTCCACTTAAGGTGTAATATTTTCCACTGATTTCGGTAATTTCTCCTACCCAGCCATCGGCTACTTTCTCGGTTTTGGTTTCGCCGAAATCCTCCGTCACTTTGCGATACAGCGCATTCTTCCCCTCATGGTTGGAACCAAAGAAAACGTATGTCTTTTCGCCTTTCTGGAAGACCTGAGGATTGGACTGCGTACCGGAAGAAGGACTGACTAAGCTGACCCTATCCAACAGATTATCAAAGTCAATACGGACAACAGGTTTTTTATTGTCAGCAGTGTTGGATTTTTCCTGTTTCTTGGTCGTGTCTGCTGCATTGTTCTTGCTGTCGGCAAAAAGATCGTCAAACTTGCTGTGGCGATAAGGTTCATCCACATGCTCTAAGGCCAGGCGATAGATGCTGGCGAATTGCATTCCTGTTGGATAAGAAGGCTTGGTGCGGTTGCTGGCAAAATAGATGTATTTGCCATCTGGCGACCAATATGGGCTGGTTTCGGATACGCCGGTGTTGGTCAGGTTTGTGGTTTTGCCGGTCGCCAGTTCGTGTATAAAAATATCCTGCTCAAAATTGCGTACTGCGGTGAAGAGGACATACGCTCCATCCGGAGAAAATGATGGTGCTGAATTTTGGAAAGCCCAGATTTCATCATTTACCAATACCGTGCTTTGCAAAGAGCCCAGATCCATCAACCGTACTTCATCGCGCCCACTCAGATAAACAGCTTTGCTGCGGTCGGGGTTGAACGCTATATTGCGGTTGTTGCGCAGGTCTTGCGTATGCTGTTTGGCATCTCCTTCTCCATCCGCACGGCGTGTGAACCAATTAAGGTAGCCCTGGTAAGTTTGGCTGTAGAGCAATGTCTTGCTGTCTTTCAACCAGCGGACTTCCATCACGCGTTCGCCGCTGCTGGGCATCTGACGGATAAATTTGCCTTCGATGTCGCTCACGAAAAGCTCACCGCGCGAAACAAAAGCCATTTTCTTGCCATCAGGCGAAACATCGAAGAAGCTAATCGTATTGCTGATATCAAACTCTTTGTGCTTGCCTAATACCTGATTGCGGACGACCTGTATCTGTGGCTGTAAAGTCGTTTTGCTGTTGACATCGTAGACAAAAACCTGGTAGTCTTTTTCAAACACGACCTTATTGCCGTCGGCAGATACCACGGGACGTTTGATGGATTGCTCATACTGTGTAAGTGCGGTTTTTTGTCCGTTTTGAAGGGTATACAGATTGTATTCATCATTGCCTTCATCGGAAGCAAAAAACATATTTCCGTTGCGATCTACACTTGGCCAAAAATCTTTCCCGATATAGTCTGTATATTGTTTGAATGTCTTTTGCTTGGGGTTATAACCGTATATATCAGGGTTGAAAGCTCCTTTATAGCGCTTGCGGTTGGCGGAGGAGTAGCTTTCCCAGGAGTCGTTGTACAGAAGCTCGCCAGATGGGGTTTCCACAACGCCGTGAATAAAATTGAAAAAATGCGGGAAAATACGTTGTGCCGTTCCGCCGCTTCGGTTTACTTTATAGGCGCTGAAACGGTTGTAGCGGGAAGAAGTGAAGTAAATTGTTTGATTGTCCCAACCCCAGCTGTCCACTTCATCAGTGCCGTCGTGGAAGGTAAGCTGCTGAATATCGCCGCCGGCAAGAGGCATGCAGTAGACATCCATATTCCCGTTCTGGTTGGCAGAGAAGGCCAGCCATTGCCCATCCGGTGAAATACGAGGGGCAATTTCATTCCCTTCCATGGCGGTTAGGCGAAGCGCTGTTCCGCCGGCGGTAGGGACTTTCCAAAGGTCACCTTCGAAGCTGAAAACGAGTGTATTGCCGTCGGGGCTTAATGTCGGATGTGAAAGAAAAGAAGGTTGTTGTGCGATGCTACAGAAAGAGACACCGGCGGATAAGGCTAATAGAAGAAGCTTTTTTATCATAATATATGGGCAATCAAGTTATTGTTTCTAAACAAAGGTATTAAAATATATGGATGCTAAAAGGCACAGAGGGCACAAATATGTGCATACGATTTTATTGCACAAGAAGGTGAATTTAGTTAAGTTTGAGGAATATGAAAAAGCGGATAATACTATTGTTACTTTGTTGCTGGGTGGGATTCTCGCAGGCGCAGAATGCCAATGGTGCTAACTGGATTATCGGTCCGGCAGTAGGATGGCAGTACCAAAGCGGTAATTTTCTTAAAGTTGGCGGTTGGGGGCTTTTTGCACCAAACAATTACCAATATATGAAAATCCACGCAACGGCTAATTTCACCTGGATGCGATCACAAACAATGGTTATCCCGGAGCTGGGGTTTACGTATTATCTAAGTGATCGATTGATTTTTCCATTTGTGAAAGCGGAAGTAACACCTTACACGCTGACACCGAAAATCGGGATTGGCATATTGTCGTTAATAGATTTAGATCTGGGTTATGGCTTTGATATGCAGACGAAAACAGGATTTAAGCCTTTGAAAGGTATTTCAGGAGGAGTGACGCTGAACATCCCGTTGAATTTCTACTTAAAGCGATAAAAACCACCGAATACACCATGGATTTATTTCGTGATTTACATCAACCTACTGGGCGTATTATACATCAATCGGAGAAGGATTACCTGTTCTTCGGGGGGACATCCTATCTGGGATTGCCAACCAATCAAGATTATATTGCACTTTTCAAGGAAGGTATTGATAAATATGGGTTAAATAACGGCACTTCGCGCAGCAATAATGTGCAGCAGGGGATTTATGACCTGGCGGAGAGAAATATGGCTTTGCGTTTTGGTTTTGAAGAAGCACTGCTGGTGTCAAGTGGTTATTTGGCGGCGCAGCTGGCGGTTCGGCAATTGCAGGCATTGGGCGAGATGCTGTATGCCCCGGGTACTCACCCAGCTTTGTGGCTGGAGAATGAAGTGCCTTATTCCGTAGAAAGTTTTGAAGATTGGGCAACACGTACTGTCAATTACATTAACCATTCGGATAGGGATGATTTTATAGTGGTGTCCAATACCTTGGATAACCTTACGCCGCAACGATTTGACTTTTCGCCGTTCAAACAGCTAGCCCCGTATAAAAAAGTTTACCTGCTTTTGGATGATTCGCATGGAATTGGTATCGCTGTGCCTAATCGGTGCTATGTGGATAGGGAAGCCTTGAATATTCCGCAGGTAGAGCTGCTGGTTGTAGCCTCGCTGGCCAAAGGCATGGCTACGGATGCTGGGGTTATACTTTGTAGTGCGTCAATGGCTGCCTTGTTGAAACCGTCCCCTTTCTTTCGGGGAGCTTCTCCTCCAGCGCCGACAGCTTTGCATGCTTTGGTAGCGGGCGAAAGGATTTACCAGGACGCTGTGGCTATGCTGCACAATAATATCGATTATCTACGTGCCCGTGTCAGCGATACTGTTAACTATCTTTCCGATTTTGCTGTATTTACGATAGCAAAAGAAACTGCTTTTGCTGATTTTCTGAAGCGAGGAATTCTGATTTCCAGTTTTTCATATCCACTTCCAAATGATCCGCCAATTAACCGGATTGTGCTTTCGGCGCACCACCGACAGGAAGATTTAGACCGTTTGTTGGAAGTGGTTAATTCATTGTAGTAAAATGTTGAAAACTAATGCTGTAATTTGTTTTCTTTCTTAGTTTTTATGCCGTTTTTATTTTGTAGGAGCATAATCGATTGATACATAAAAGTTTCGGGTTAGTCATGTTTCGCAAAAAAACACAAATAAATTTTTAAACATCATAAAAAAAAGATACTTTTGCATCCCCAAACAGACATTGCGTTAAGGGTTGAGAAATAAATAATTACAGTAAAATAGATATGACTAAAGCAGAAATTATTGCAGAAATCTCTAACAAAACAGGCTTAGAGAAAGTAGATGTTCAAGAGACAGTTGAGGCATTTTTCAAGGTGGTAAAAAATGCAATGATTAGCGGAGAGAATGTGTATGTTAGAGGTTTTGGAAGCTTCGTAGTGAAAAAAAGAGCGGAAAAAACTGCACGTAATATCTCAAAAAACACAGCTATTATTATCCCTGCCCACTATGTGCCAAGTTTCAAACCAGCAAAAGTTTTTGTTGAGAAAGTAAAACAAGGAAATAAATAAGGAACGCTATGTTAAATACCAAACAAATAGTAGTAATCGTGGTCGTTGTGGCTATTATGGGCGCATTGTTGGCACGTCCTATTAAAGGTTTGGTAGGTGAAGATAAAGGCCAGGCTTCTGAATCGACTGAAAACTCGTCAGCATATAATTTCAAAAGTGTATCGGATATCTCCAAGCAAGGTCTTAACCCGACCTTAGCTGCGGAAATCAACGCTTTGGAAGAGCAGGTTGCCAAGGCAGAAGGTGATGAGAAGCTTGCTTTATTGGAGCAATTGGCTCAAAAGTGGGATGATTTAGCGAAATATGCCCCTCAAGGTTTTGTTTATGAGGAAATGGCAAAAATTTCTCCTAAATTTGACTACTGGTTGAAATCCGGTGATGCCTATCGTTCGGCATACACCAATTTACAGGATACAGCCATGGCCGCTGAGCTTAATCGATTGGCTATTCAGTCGTATGAGAAAGCTGTGGAACTGAACGAAAACAGCTTGGACGCTAAAACGGGTCTTGGGGCTGCTATGGTAACAGGAACAACAGGTAATCCGATGGCCGGCATTGCCTTGTTGCGTGAGGTAGTAGAGAAAGATCCAAAGAATGTTCAAGCAAACAGAACTTTAGGCTTGTTCTCTTTGCAGTCTCGTCAGTTCGATAAAGCAATCGAACGTTTTAAGACCGTGATTGAATTAAGTCCTGATGCTGAATCATATTTTTATTTAGCCACAGGCTATGAAAATATTGGGTTGAAGAATGAGGCTATTGCTGCTTTTCAAAAAAGTAAGGAATTGGCATCTGATCCGACCCTGTCGCAGTTCATTGACAGACGTGTCGAAGAACTAAGTAAGTAATTAACATATTATTCATAATTAAAAAACATTAAAGCTATGCCAAGCGGAAAAAAAAGAAAAAGACACAAAATGGCTACTCACAAACGTAAAAAACGTTTAAGAAAAAACAGACACAAGAAAAAATAAGCTTGTGAGTCTTATTGGCTTTAGCCACAAAAGACTTTATACAATCTATGGTTTTACCTCGGTCGGATCATAGATTGTATTTTTTTCATGAACAGGTTTTTTAGGTTTCATCAGGCTCAGTATCTTTATTAGATTTACTGAGGCCTTAAATAAGTAGCTGTTGGTAAAGGAATTAATTATCGATTCAACTCCCGACAAGGGGGTGACTATTGCTTTACTACAGGACAAACAGCTTGTTGAGCTGAACAGGGAACAGGCCGATAATAACTTCGCTGTAGGCGATATTTATCTGGGGCGTATCAAAAAGATTATGCCAGGTCTGAATGCCGCTTTCGTAGATGTAGGCTACGAAAAAGATGCGTTCTTACATTATTTGGATTTAGGACCTCAGGTTCAGTCTTTACTCAAGTTGACCCGTATAGTAAAGAATGGCAGCTATCAAGAGAAGCTGCTCAATAGTTTGAAACTTGAAAAGGACATCGATAAAGCAGGGAAGATTTCGGACATCTTGAGCCGAAACGTGCTTTTGCCAGTACAAATAGCCAAAGAGCCTATATCTACCAAAGGACCCCGACTAAGTTCGGATCTGTCCATTGCTGGTAGATTTGTTGTATTGGTTCCTTTCTCAAGCACGGTTTCCATATCCAAGAGAATCAAGGGAAATGCCGAACGGACACGATTGAAAAAAATCGTGGAAAGTATAAAGCCACCAAATTTTGGGGTGATTATACGTACGGTATCCGAAGGAAAAGGGGTTGAAGAATTACAGAAAGACCTGCTGGACCTGATCTCGAAATGGGAACTGTTTACCAAACGCCTTAAAAGTGCGGAACCACCCCAGAAAGTGTTAGGTGAGATGGATAGAGCTTCTACCATTTTGCGTGATATCTTGACGGATGAATTCACACATATCTATGTCAACGATAGTACCCTGCACGACGAAGTAAAATCTTATGTACAGGAAATATCACCGGATCTGGAGAAAATAGTTAAGCTCTATAAGCATAAAGAGCCTATTTTTGACCATTACGGTGTTGAAAAACAGATAAAGGCGTCGTTTGGCAAAACGGTGAATCTGCAAGGAGGTGCGTATCTCGTTATTGAACACACCGAAGCGCTCCACGTCGTGGACGTAAACAGCGGTAATCGTATTGCCAGCAAAGAAAATCAAGAGGAAAATGCACTCCTTGTTAACAAAGAAGCTGCAAAAGAAATCGCAAGGCAACTACGCCTGCGTGATATGGGAGGTATTGTGGTGATCGATTTTATCGATATGCACAAACCCGCCAATCGGAAAGAACTTTATAGTTATCTGAAAGAATGTATGGCCAATGATCGGGCGAAACATACGATTCTGCCGCCAAGTAAATTTGGATTGGTTCAGATAACCAGACAAAGGGTAAGGCCAGAGATGAGTGTAGTGACCAATGAAAAATGTCCTGCATGTGAAGGAACTGGCGAAATCCGGTCAAGTATCGTTCTGCTTGACGACATTGAAAGCAATTTGAGCTTTATCTTACAGGAACAAAACGAAAAGGGAATAACGCTGGCCGTTCACCCTTACATAGGCGCCTACATCACGTCTGGTTTTATTTCGAAAAGGCTTAAATGGTTTTTCAGATACGGTAAGTGGATAAAAGTAAAGACGATTTCGTCATATTACTTGACACAATTTCGATTCTTTAATAGCAAAGATGAAGAAATCAAGCTGTAGAAAATATTATGAAAAAGGGATAACGACGGTTATTCCTTTTTTTGTATCTTTCAGTCCCACAGGCTGAAGTGGAAAAACTGCAGATGTAATAATACCAAATAAAGCTTACTAATGATGAATAAACCAAAAAGTTTAATAATAACAGCTGCTGCCACGATCCTCGTGTCGTGTCAAGAGGGAAGACAAACGCAAACATCCATCACACCTGATTGGACTTTGGGTGGTTTTCAGCGACCTGAAGGAGTCAATCCCATTATCTCACCTGATTCAAATTCTGTATTTCTCGACCCCATGTCGGGCAAGCAGGTAAGATGGGAAGAGAATGACACTTTTAACCCTGGCGCAGTGGTCAAAGATGATACACTATTCGTGCTGTATCGCGCCGAAGATAAGTTTGGGATAGGTATAGGTTTCCGAACATCTCGTTTGGGCTTGGCCAGCAGTACCGACGGGCTTCATTTTGAACGGTCAGAAGAACCGGTATTGTATCCTGCCGATGATAGCGAAAAACAATATGAATGGCCGGGTGGAGTCGAAGATCCTCGTATAGCTGTAACGGAAGATGGTACTTTTGTCGTATTCTATACCCAGTGGAACCGAGATACGCCTCGTCTGGGAGTTGCCACATCCAAAGACTTAAGGACATGGGAGAAACATGGACCTATATTTGCCAAATCAAAGTATACCAAGTTGATGGAGACTTCCCATAAATCGGCCTCGATATTGACAACTTTGAAGAATGATAAGCTTGTGGTCACCAAAATAAACGGAAAATATTGGATGTATTGGGGTGAGCACGGTGTTAAAGGAGCTACCTCGGAAAATCTTATCGATTGGGAACCTGTTTTAGACGACAAAGGAGAGTTAGCCAAGTTCATTGAAACCAGACCAGGTTATTTTGACAGCGCACTTACGGAATGTGGACCTCCTGCGATCTTGACCGATAAAGGCATTGTACTCTTATATAATGGTAAGAATCACGATGAAAAGGAACAGGCAGACTCTCGATTTACACTGGGCACGTATAGTGCAGGTCAGGTACTGTTCGACAAAAATGACCCTACTAAAGTATTGGATAGATTGGATACACCTTTCTTAAGACCAATGGAAGATTTTGAAAAAAGCGGACAGTATGTCGACGGCACGGTGTTTCTACAGGGGTTAGCTTATTATAAATCCAAATGGTTTTTATATTACGGCTGTGCAGATTCCAAAGTCGGAGTGGCGGTATACGACCCCGCCAAAGCCAGCCCCTTTGATCCGATACCTTAACAAGAAGGCTTATGCTGAAAAGTGATCTGATGCTTCGTTCATATATTGAAGGTACGCATATAGCTTTTTATGTATGTTTATATTGGAGTATTTCTTCCAATTGCTCTTCCACAGTGTTCGCCTTCAACCAGTGTATCCGTAATCCATCTTTTTCCATTTTACGGAAATAGGTCATTTGCCTTTTTGCATAACGGTGTATCTCCGTTTCCAAACGGCTGATAAAGGTCGGTTTATCCAACACTCCTTGTAGATAAAGGGATACATATTTATATTCTAACCCATAATATTGTAATTCGGCATGGGTTAATCCAACATCAAGCAGGTGTTGTACTTCGGTTATCAATCCGTTTTCTATTCGTTCGTTTAATCGGAGGCTGATATGGGTTCTTCTATCTTTCAAAGAAGGTTCTATGCCGAAGATAAGGTGAGGGTAATGCGGAGCTGATTTTGCTTTGAAGCCGGGATTTGCTTGAAGCCAGGTAAGAATTTCTATAGCGCGGATGAGCCGCTTGTGCGAGCTGCGGTCTATACGAAAATCGACAGGGGTAGGGAGCTGTTCAAGATGTAGGATTAATTCTTCTTTCGGCTTTTGTAACCATTCTTCACGTAAGACTTCATCTGTCGGGATTTCCATATAAGGCTGGGGTTGTAGCAGGGATTGTATATACATACCTGTGCCTCCACAGGCTATGGTGCTTTTTCCCTTCTTGACAATCTCTCGATAAGCTTTGTGGAAATCGTTTTGAAACTGAAAAATATTGTATTTCTCGCCGGGTTCGCAAATGTCAATCAGGTGGTAAGGGACATGTTTGTACTCTTCAAGATCTTTGCCGGTACCAATGTCCATTCGGCGATATACTTGCCTGGAATCCACGCTGATTATTTCTCCCTGAATACGCTGAGCTAGGGCCACAGCAAGTTTGGTTTTTCCGGAGGCAGTTGGCCCCAAGATGACCCATAATAAATCAGGCGGAAGATTGTCTCCCGCCTGTTGTATGCTATTGTGTTCTGAGGCGTTTATCACACCACAAATTTAGTCCATTTTTCATTGCTTTCGTTGCTTTCAACGACTGTTTGTACGAAAGCCATACCACGCACACCATCATCTACTGAAGGGAAATCCAATTCCTCCGGAGTTGGAGTATTGCCCTCGCGTTTGGCACTTGAGGTAAGTGCAAAGTTGCGATAGATATTGGCAAAGGATTCCAAAAGTCCTTCTGGGTGGCCCGCAGGTATACGTGTATTGTGTGTAGCGAAAGAGCTTAATGTGTACGGTGCAGCGTAGGCATTACCAGTGCGGTAAAGTTGACGTGGCTGGTCAAGCATTTTAATAATGAGGTTATTTGGGTCTTCGTTGGCCCATTCCAATCCACCTTTTTCACCATAAATACGTAATCTTACCGCATTTTCCTCACCTGCAGATATTTGCGAAGCCATCAATACGCCACGTGCACCGTTGTCAAAGCGTAGCAATACTGAACCGTCATCGTCTAATTGGCGACCTTCTACCAAGGTACTTAAGTCGGCACATAATTCAGTAATGCGTAGGCCGGAAACATACTCTGCCAAGTGTGCAGCATGTGTACCAATATCGCCCATTACCAAGGAAAGTCCGGATTTTTTTGGATCGGCACGCCATGCAGCGCCTGCATTGCCCTCTCTTTCGGACAAGCGGCTTAACCAACCTTGCGGATATTCTACAACGATTTTACGGATTTTGCCGAAATGCCCTTCTTTAACCATAGCTTTCGCCTGTTTTACCATTGGATAGCCTGAATAGGTGTGTGTTAAGCACAAGGTACGACCAGTTCTTTCTACGGTAGCTTTCAGGTCTTTAGCTTCTTCCAATGTAACGGTCATCGGTTTTTCTACTACGACATCGAAGCCGTTTTCCAAGGCCATCTTTGCTGGACCATAATGTAAGAAATTGGGAGTTACGATGGTTAGGAAATCCATACGTTCGCCTACTGGAAGCTGTGCTTCTTTGGTGATTAACTCTTCAAAGTTAGCATATACTCTGTCCGGAGCTACAAAAAGTTCCTCGCCTGATTGACGGGAAATTTCAGGGTCTACACTGAAAGCGCCACAAACAAGCTCTATTTTTCCATCCATAAAGGCTGCGATGCGGTGGACAGAGCCAATAAAGGCATCTTTTCCTCCACCAACCATACCCATACGTAATTTACGTTTCATACTGTTGCTAAAGTTTAAGTTTTAAAATTTATAGGTTAAATATACACATCGCTTTGGTTTTTTCATAATATGAGTACTAATTTCGTACTTCCTGAATTGTGTTTCAGATAACCTTGAGGGTATTTTTCCTGAAGTAGCTGGAGGTTTTGTTCGTTTGCGATATAATGTCGCTCTCCGTTAGTAATCCAAAAACGTTGCGGAGGGATTGTGCCAGTAGCGGCAAAACCGAGAGTTGTAAGGTTAGACTCCTGCGACCAATCTTTGTCTACATAAGTCATAATATTATAAGGATTAAAATCCTTAGCGAGGGCTCGAATAAGTTTGGATAGGCCTCCGACCACCCGAAGGTCAGATTTATGACAGAAGCGGAGTAGCTCAAACGAACGCTCTGTTTCTGGGATATCACGCATATGGCGGCCGCCACTAAATACTGCTAAGGAAATAAGCTCTCCGTTGCAGAATAGACCATACCTATACTTGCCGGGTAAGGCGACCTGTAGATGGTGTTCTTGTTGAAATTCCATGGCTACTTTCTTATCGATACGTGCGACTACGGTTTGTCTGGCGTAAATCGCTTTACCTCTACCTAAAAGAGCACTTAAGCGATGCAGAATTTTTGAGGAAGAGGTCTGTATCTGATCAATATCGATATGAAAGGTTCGAACAAGTGATGAATCGATTCGATGGGAAGCATTTTTGGAATAAAAGATAAGTATATAATCTTTGTCTTCAGGAAAAATGGTGTAATATTCGTCATGTTGATGGATTTTAAGAGGGTGCTCCATCCTGACCTCCAATTCACGTACGAACGCATAAATGACTTCTTGCTGCTGCATGCTACGGACAAAGTTACTACATTCTGCGGGGCTGTTTAAATTATTATTAATAACTTTGCAATCACATTGGAATAGTGCGGAAAGCGGTAGTTACGGAGAGAAAGGAAGATTGGCCGCAAGAATATCATAAATATTATTTTTACATGAAATTACCTATTGTAGCATACGGTGATCCTGTTCTGCGGAAAAAGGCAGAGGAAATAGATGAGGATTATCCTAATTTAAAACAACTCATCGATGATATGTTTGAAACGATGTATGCAGCTCGTGGGGTAGGTTTAGCTGCTCCACAGGTGGGCCTGCCCATTCGTTTGTTCGTTATTGATGCGTCACCATTTGCCGAAGATGACGAAGATGGAGAAGGCGATCCTTCACTAAAAGATTTTAAGAAAGTGCTGATTAATCCAATTATTATTGAGGAAAAAGGAGAGAAATGGGGTTTTAGTGAAGGCTGTTTGAGTATTCCGGATATCAATGAAGAGGTGATGCGTCCTTCTACGGTAGTCATCAATTATTTAGATGAAGATTTTGAAGAGCAAGAAGTGGAATTGACTGGTTTGGCAGCGCGTATTGTACAACATGAATACGATCATATTGAAGGTAAGCTTTTTGTCGATAAATTGGGACCGATTAAGAAGGCAATGATAAAAGGTCGGTTGGATGCGATTTCTAAAGGGATGATACGAGTTGGGTACAAAATGAGATTCCCCAATCTGAAAAATAAGAAGAGATAGCTAATAGCTATCTCTTTTTTGTTTTACCCGCCAACAACAGGCAGCGACAGTTTAAACCGGACGGCTAATAACCGAATAATAAATATTACTGCTGCACTAATAAAGGCATTGAGATTCGGGTCTACAGATAGTAAACCCAATAATACATATAAAATAGCGCCCGACAGACAGGCTGTGGCATAGATCTCTTTCCGGAAAATGAGTGGAGTTTCGTTCATTAATGTGTCGCGTATGACTCCCCCCATGACTGCGGAGAACATGCCAAATATAATCGCGGCGATAGGTGAACTGTCGTAAGCAAGGGATTTTTGTACACCCACGACACAGAAAAAACCTATTCCTAAAGCATCAAATAGAAAAAGTGTACGGGCTAACTTGTAAAGCTGGCGATTGGCAAATATAGAGATGGAAACGCCCACTAGGATAGCCAACAGGTAGTTGCCGTCGTCTACCCAAACTGGTCGAAGATTGAGGAAGACATCCCGAAGCGATCCACCACCGATAGCGGTAACAAACCCGGTAAAAGTAGCACCAAAAACATCAATGCCATGGCGATTGGCTGCCATCGCTCCCGATATCGCGAAGACCATAGTTCCTAATAAGTCAATGGCGTATATAATATTCATATGACCTTAACACTTAAGGGCGCAAGTATACACAAAAATTTGATAAGATAAGACTGGTTACTAATGTGTTTAGGTGGTTCATCACCTTTTTTAGACAGAAACTGTATGGTTTTATTTTTGTTCCTACCTTTGCAGAAAAAATAAAGGAATATGCGACAAAAAATCTTTCTCATCAGCTATCTTAAATTATTGGGGGGAGCAGCTATTGTGGCACTGGTATGTTGTGTATTGGCTTATTCCTTGAAGCATCTGACAGAGCATATAGAACACTTTATGTTGAATCATGTGGCACAGATAAATCCGGTCTTGTATATAATCCTGCCTTCTGTCGGGATAACGTCTATTTATTTTCTACGGAAATATATCTTTCATAATCGGAAGAATAAAGGGATACGAGAAATTTATACAACCTTGGAGACCCGAAAGGATCACTTGCCGTTTTTTAAAATCCCGTCGCATTATATCAACGGATTCCTAACGGTTATTTTTGGAGGTTCGACAGGGATTGAAGTCTCTACCGTGGTAGCGACAGCAACAGTTGGCAATCAGGTCTATAAGCGTGGATTCATGCCCTTGGCTTTTAAACGGGAGCTGATATGTGCAGGAGTGGTAGCAGGTGTAACGGTTCTGTTCGGCAGTGTGATTGGAGGTTGGTTATTTGCGATAGAGGTGATCGGGAAACGATTCGACAGAACGGTATTGTTAAGCTGTACAATGGCAGCTCTCGTTTCCTTTGGATTTGTATATTATTTTGATCATGGCTTTTTGATCACTATATCTGCACAAGAGTGGCATTGGAAGGCTGTGCCTTTTATGTTGGTGCTGGGATTGTTAGGAGGCTTATTGGCGACTTATTTTACACAGATTGTTATTCACTGTAAGCATTGGTTTGCACAGATAAAAAGTAATTTTATACGTGTAAATCTTGGAGCAATAGCTGTTGGTCTCATGATTTTCTTTTTTCCGTCTTTATATGGCGATAGCTACTCGGGATTGTCCCAGATGCTTACCTCGTTTACGCAGCCGGATGTTCTGGTAGGTTTGCCTTTGGTTTTGGGCACTCTTATCGTTTTAAAACCTTTGGTGGCATCGCTCACGCTGGGTGCAGGAGGTGACGGCGGTGTATTTGCACCAAGTATTGTCGCCGGTGCTTTCTTGGGGATTTTGTTTGCCTATCTCTGTAATAAATATGGAGGAATGGAGCTTCGGATTATAAATTTTGCGCTGATAGGAGCTGCTGCGACACTTTCGGCAGCAATTCATGGTCCATGGACAGCCATTTTCCTGATGTGCAGTATTGCACCGAATGGCTATCAGTTATTGTTACCATTGGGGTTGGGGGCTTTTGTAGCGTATCTATTATCCCGCAAATTATGTCCTTATAATGTGTATTCATACCAAGAAGCTTAAGTAAGCTCCTTGGTAATTGTCAATAGGATTAATGTGTTCTGTTGTCTCTCTCTTTGGCTTTTTCAACAGCTTTTCTTGCATTTTCCTCGATTTCTGCAACCTTTTGCTTCCATTCGACGGAGTTGTAATATTCTCCTATCTTTCGAGCATCAGCTTCAATCTTGGCCAGCTGTTCTTTCCACTCGGCAGAGTTGTAGTATTCCTCTACTTTTTTTGCATTAGCTTCAATCTTGGCGATTTGATTTTTCCATTCTAGGGAATTATAATATTCTTCTACTTTCTTAGCATTTTCCTCAATTTTGGCGATTTGATTTTTCCACTCGGGAGAGTTGTAATACTCTTCTACCTTTTTGGCATTCGCTTCAATTTTATCGATATGTCCCTTCCATTCGGGTGAATTGTAATATTCCCCTACTTTTTTGGCATTTTCTTCAATCTTAGCAATGTGCTCTTTCCATTCCGGAGAATTATAATACGCCTGTATGTGCTGAATTTCCGGTGATAGGGATTGTTCGTCGAGTGTCAAAACTGTATCCCTATTGATAATAACCACTTGGCTCTTCTTTTTCGTTGTGTCCGTTTGCAGTGTTAATAGAGGAAGAGCTGCTTCTTCGGCAATGAGTGGTTCAGAATATAATATTCGGTTTTTATTCTGAATGATAACCGTATTTTTAGTGTCCTTTTCTTCCGTTTTAGTTTCTGTTGGAGCAGTCCATGCAAGCGCGCCCAGCGCCAGCGTACTGATAGCAATAGCAATCAGGTGCTGCTTTACGTTGATGTAATTCTTTTCCATTTTGGTAATTCGTTTTATGCGGTGTAGTAAATGATGTTGTTTTCCGTTGATTGACATTGCATAAGGATTAGAAGAGATATGTTTTTGTTCTTCAATGGCCAATAATGCTTGTGCATAAATGATAGGCGAAAGGATCTGTTCGACAACCATATCGTCGCAGGCATATTCGCGTTCGGTGTCGATGTGCTTTGATAGGAGCCATACAAAGGGATTAAAAAACAGGATAGTCTCTATACATACTTTGATAAGATTGAGCAAGTAATCATTACGTTTTATATGGGCAAGCTCATGTAAAAGGATGCTTTCCACCTGTCTGATGTCCATCTGAGCGGCATAAGCCACGGGAAATAATATCAGCGGCTTGAAATATCCTATAGTAAGCGGTGTAGCTACTTTATCGGATAGCTGTAATATAACCTCCTTAGAGATAGACAGCTTGTGGCGAAGTTCCTGGAAAGCAAGCAGCCATTCGATAGGGGCTTCCGATAAACCTGAACGGCGAAGTTGCCGAAGTTTTGAGAAACTGTTGCCGAAGAAAATCAATTGTAATAATAGGCCTAATATGTATATGCTGGAAAACCATGGGAGCATACGTTCCAAAATAGCCCACTTATTTACTGGTGTCGTAAAGAATTCTGCTGGACTAAAAAGAGTCAAATCTTTAGTTAATGTAGTGGAAGAAGGAAATAGTTTCCAACAATAAAAAAATAATGTGCTGAAAAATAGAGTTAACAATAATATCTGAGCGGCATAAGCAAGGCTATAGCGATATTTGGCTTTAGTCTCTGGCCAAAGGCTGTAGATCAGACATAATAGGCTATAAAGCAAAGCTCCTTGCCACAAGGAGTGAACGATGCTCCATCCCAATGCTGCAGTTAGGTGTTGTACAAATGTTTCCATGGCTATGATTTTTCTATGCTGTCGAGATATTCCTTGATTAATGCAATTTCTTCCTTGCTTGTTCTTTTATTACCTAAGGCCTGCATCACTAATCGTGAGGTGGAGCCATTGTACACCGTGTCAATCATTTTGTCTAAAAATGTGTGCTCCGTCTGCTCTTGATTGATTTTACTCGTATATAAATGGGTTTTGGATGATGTGTCCCGTTCTACCATGCCTTTCTCGTGCATAATTTGCATAAGTTTTAGGATGGTTGTGTAACCTACATCCTTTTTATCCAATGCTTCATATACCTCTCGCACGCTGCATTGCTCCTTTTTCCAAAGGACTTGCAGTATTTCCATTTCGCTATCTGTCGGTTTCATATCTTATCTACGAATGTTTTCGTAATCAAATATACGAATGAATTCGTAGATGCAAAATAATTTAACATTTTTTTTGTTTTTTCTTTTCATAGAGAAAAGGGCTACCTTCGTGCGTTTAGTAATCAAGTGTGGTTTTTATGAAAACAGCAGTTAGCTCTTCACAGACATCTATTGTACAATCGACAGTTTATAGTATACTTTTTGCCATCAGTTTCGGTCACATGATTAATGATCTGTTGCAGGCGGTAGTACCATCGATTTACCCCATGCTGAAGACAGATTTTAGATTGACCTTTACGCAGGTGGGGCTTATCACATTGGTCTTTCAACTATCAGCCTCAATATTGCAGCCTTTTGTGGGGAACTATACGGACAGAAGACCTAATCCGATGTCGTTGGCAATCGGGATGGGGTTTACATTGATCGGTTTGTTGTCATTGTCGTTCGCGAATAGTTTTATGTTTATTCTGCTTTCGGTGGCTTTGATAGGGATTGGTTCCTCTGTGTTCCATCCTGAAGCCTCGCGTGTTGCCCAGATGGCCTCTGGAGGTAAGAAAGGTCTTGCTCAATCTATTTTCCAGGTTGGAGGGAATGCCGGTAGTGCTATAGGTCCACTTTTGGCTGCGCTTATCATTGTGCCACATGGACAACGGCACATTCAATGGTTTTGCCTTATCGCATTGCTGGGTATTATTGTGCTTTCTGTTGTCGGAAGATGGTATAAAGTAAATTTAGAAAAAGGAATCGCCCGTAAAAAAGTGCAAAAAGACAGCTCAGAAGCACCTGCTCTTTCTAAAAATACAGTTATTGGTTCTATTGTTATTCTTCTGGTACTGATTTTCTCCAAATATTTCTATATGGCTTCCATGACCAGTTATTTTACATTCTACTTGATAGAAAAGTTTGGCGTTACAGTACCGCAATCGCAATTTTACCTCTTCGCTTTCTTGGCGGCAGTGGCGGTTGGTACAATTTTAGGCGGGCCGTTGGGAGACCGGTATGGGCGTAAATTGATTATCTGGGTATCAATTTTGGGAGCAGCACCTTTTACATTGCTTCTGCCTTATATGGGCCTAACGATGACAGTGGTACTGGCTATTATTATCGGGATAATTATTTCTTCTGCATTTTCTGCTATTTTGGTGTATGCGACAGATTTGGTGCCTGGCAAAGTGGGTATGATCGCTGGCTTGTTCTTTGGGTTTGCCTTCGGTATGGGTGGGATTGGCTCAGCTCTCCTCGGCTGGCTGGCAGACAGGACAAGCATTGAATATATATTTCATGTCTGTTCTTATCTTCCACTCATCGGTATTGTGACAGGATTTTTGCCAAATATTAAGGGGAGATAGCTGTGTATACTTTATCTGTCATTTTTCCGTTTAGCCACTAAGTTGACAGCTTTATGTTTTTAAATAAGCTTAACTTTAAACTATGATAAACTACATAATAAGATGGATAAAATAAAGATTAACAACAGCGATTTAGAAATAGCCCCGATTAGTTTTGGAGGAAATGTTTTTGGTTGGACATTGGATGAGCAAGGTTCTTTTGAAATCCTGGATAAATTTGTTGATGCGGGATTTAACTTTATTGACACTGCCGACACCTACTCTTGGTGGGTAAATGGGACAGGAGGACAATCGGAAGAAATTATAGGAAAATGGTTAAAGAGCCGTGGAAAGAGAGAACAAATTGTGATTGCTACGAAAGTTGGTTCTGAAACGAAAGAACATGGTTTTGATATCAGTAAAAAGCATATCCTCCAATCAGCGGATGAATCATTACGTCGGTTGGGAGTGGAGTGTATTGATCTGTATTATACGCACTTCGACGACAAGGTAACACCAATAGAAGAAACATTATCTGCTTATGACGAACTTATTAAATCGGGAAAGGTACGATACATTGCAGCGTCCAATCTTTCTCCAGAAAGGTTAAGGGAAAGCTTTGATGTGGCCGAAAAGAATGGTTTACCTAAATATATTGCCCTACAGCCACACTATAATTTGGTAGAACGGACTACTTTTGAACGTGATTATGCTCCTTTAGTGGATAAATATAACCTTAGTGTCTTCCCGTATTGGTCTTTGGCAGCAGGATTTCTAACTGGTAAATATAGAAAGGAAGAAGACTTCGATAAAACGGTCAGAGGGGGTGGAATTAAGAAATACTTTGACGAAAGGGGGAAAGCGATATTGGAAGCATTGGATACCGTAGCGGAAAAGTATGGTACAAAACAGGCTACTGTCGCTTTGGCTTGGTTGTTGGACAACCCATTGATTACAGCGCCTATTGTAAGTGCAACAAGCGAAAATCAGTTGCAAACACTTTTTGCTGCCCCAACACTACAACTGGATAAGGAGGATGTGGCTTTATTAGATGTCGCCAGTAAATAACAAAATTGGGCCACACTTAAGAATTGTGGCCCAATTTTGTTTGTGTGTTTAAACTGAACTAATGCTAAAAGGAGGTAAAGCCGCCTTGTTTTTCTGTGAAAATTATGAAGGGCTTAATTGCTCCTGCTGATTGTTTTCTTATACTAAAGTTTTACCAAAAATCTGCTTTCGGAAGAGCATAATCAGCTGTATCTTGCTTGGTTTGCCATGGAGCTTGATCAAACTTCCAACTTTTTTCAATTTGATAATAGTTTTTAGATAAGTCCAGCTTACCCCATTGATAGCCTACCTTATATTCCTTCCCGTTGCTCTTTATCGTTCCGAATATAGTAGGATAGGATGAACCAGATACGCCGTTAGTATACTGAATAGCCTTCTCTAACGACAGTTCGGTTCCTATTGGGAATGTAGTTATCTTGGTGACATCTCCATTTTCTTCTAGCGCTAGGATATACTCCCAACCTTCATGAAGGCTGTCAATTAAGGTATAAGGATACTTGCCGTTGGTATTCATTCTCATTTTCTCTTTGAATAGCACGGTTTCCCTTTTGAGGGTTACCGTTTTGCCGAGCCACTCGCTGAAAGGTTTGTACTTGTCCAGACTGGTCGATTTTGTTTTGATGGTAGCGTAGAGAAAGAAAATAAACAGCCCAATGCCGCCAAATATGACCAATGCGATGATTCCCATAATCTTTTTTACTGTCATGATTCAGTGTTATTACCTTGCATACTTTATTTTTTATCTGTGATATATATTTCCGTCAATCCGTCGTCGGATTTGAAGCGGATATTATAACCGGTCTGCTCTGTTAATTTTACCGGAGGTAAAGTTTCTGTATTGAAATCTATGTTGTTGAGCTGTTCTTTGGGTTTGTGGCTTTTGCTCATCTCTATCGATGTTGCTAGGTGGTAGACATCTCCTTCAACTTTAAGAACCTTAAACCAACCGAAATTGCCCTCCATGCCTATAGGGGTTCCCTTTTCTTTGTATATCTCATATCGGCCAAAATAGGTATCTCCTTCCGATGGAACCTGCTCCATGGCTACGTATGTCTCTGATTTTGGAAGTGGCGGTTTGACCGAATCGTAAATCAGATAGCCAAAGAGCGCTATGGCACTCAGCACAAATAGCCAGCCTACAACAGTAATCTTATAAATGTATGGAGGTTTGGGAGCCTCTTTGGCTTTTTGCTCATAATAAGCCTTCATTTCGGGAGTCCATAACCTTTTGGGGATTTTCTTATTATCGACTGTATCCCAATATTCGCCATAGGTCTTCTTGGTATATACGGAATAGACAATAGAGTTTACTTTGTTGCGATAGATGCCCAATACCATAGCATTGTGAGGGTTCTGAGGGTTTTGTAGCGAATCGATATGATGTACTGTCTGCTCTATTTTCTGAATGGATAGGAACATAATGTTATGCTTTTATATAGTTAAAGTTCTGTATATTATTTGTTGTTTTGCACGAGAGCCTTTCATAGCTCTAGTCTAATGAATGTTGTTTTACGTGTTTATTCTCTTTCTCCCAATTGCTTATTAAACTTTTCAACAGCTTGGCTGATTTCTTGATTTGCTAAATACAAGACATTCTCATCAACCTCCTTGGTCTTTGTATAACTTTTAAGTAATCCCTTTTGATTTATGAACTCCATATACGCCATAATCATTTCGTCACCCCATTGGTGGTCATAGATTAACGCAATGCCTACATCGCCTTCATCTTGATACGTTGCTAAGTCTTTAAGTAAAGCTAGCATTGGCAATATTTCTCCATAATTCTCACTAAAGAAAACCGATATAAAAGTCCAACATTCGGAATGCGCATCATAGCCTTCAAAGGTTCCCATATCCCTATAGCCTAAGAACTCGTCTATAATCTGCCGATTGGTTTGCGTACGGTAGACAGGGAGATGCTGCAGCTCTTGTTTGCTATACATCTCACGGCTGGTCCACCACGTGCGCCAATTGTCATCTATGACTGGAGCGGACGGTTTCTGTTGAAAGAACTGTTGTAAATTCTCTTTTTTTATCTTGATTTTTACGTAAAGTGAATTGGGTTCAGACATGACGTTATAGCTTTAAAATTACCTGATATGAAGTTCCGCATAAAAACAGGGAGCCACAATAGCTAAACGCAGACAAAACGTATATGTGTATATGGTTTGTATCTACAAAGTATATACAAAAATGGGTTTGAGTGGGAAAAAGGGCATAACTTAGCTTTCCGTTAAAAACTGGAAAGCTAAGTTTTAGAGAATATCATCGCTGGAAAAAGACTGGTTATTTTCCAACATATATGCCATTGTTTTAATAACGCGATCGTGCTTTTTAACGAAGGGGTTTTCTTCATTCCAGACATAGCCAGCTAAGACAGCACAGATTTTACGTTTTACATCTAAATTTTCTGGTCGGTGAAAGAAGAGGGTCTGCAAATTGCCTGTATACCATTCTTCTACATACGTTGTAAATACATCAATACCACGTTGCATATAATCGGCGTATTCCACCTGCCAGTCTACTTTTTCTCCCTGTAATTGGCGATAGGCTAATTTTGCGGATAATATACCTGATTCAGTGGCAAAGCATACTCCAGAAGAGAATACAGGATCCAAAAATTCGTTGCTATTGCCTGTCACGGCATAGCCATCTCCAAACATCTGGGTTACGGCAGCAGAATAATTTTTTAAATGGATTGGTTCAAACTCAAAGGTCGTGTTAGCGAACCGATTGACATAGAAATCAGATAGCTGAATAGCTTTTTGTAAGGCTTCTTTTGTGCCGCCATCGCCTTTAAGCTTCTCAATAAAATCCGTGTCTGCAACAATTCCTAAACTCGTCTTGCCATTAGAGAAAGGGATAACCCATAACCAAACTTCTGTATCTAATACATCGAAGGAAATCTGTGTTCCTTCAATGCCTTCCGGACGGTTGATGTCCCGGACATGGGAAAATATAGCCGAGTGTGGGTTGAGTTTAGAGGGCTTGTCCAAATGGAGCAGACGTGGTAATACACGACCATATCCACTGCAATCAATAACAAACTGGGCTTTAATCGTGGATTGATGGCCGTTTTTATCGGCAATGGTGGATAAGGACGTTGTTCCGTTAAACTGTATCCCGATTAGCGCTGTTTCAAAGGATATATCCACGCCTTTGCGTTGCAGCTCCTGAGTCATGGTGTAATCAAAGTCTGCGCGGGGTATTTGCCAAGTCCAGTCCCATCCTTCACCGAATTTGTCGCTAAAGTCAAAGATGCTAATGACCTCTCCGCGAATAAAGCGAGCTCCAGGCTTAGGTTGGAATCCCTGCGCCTGTAATGCAGGTAGTAGCCCAGCTTCATCAAAATGGTCCATCACCCGGGGGATTAGGCTTTCCCCCACTACTAAGCGAGGGAATTTGGATTTTTCTATCACTTTAATCTTCACATCTTTTTGTTGAAGATAACCAGCAGCAACACACCCAGAAGGTCCTGCTCCAATGATTAGAATATCTACTTCCTCCATATTCAATGAGATAATGAATTAACGTATAAATATATTACTTTTGCAGGTATTGAAAAGTATAGGGCAAAGGTAAGAGTTAAATCTTGTCTTTTCGTGTATAATCCAAAATTTGAAAGAACATAAACCCGTTTCATGATTTCGCTCAATAATAGATTAACGCTATCTCAGTTTAAGGAGATAATATTTGATAAACAGGATGTGGCTGTCAGCAAGGAAGTCTGGTCCATCATAGAAGAGAGCCATGACTTTCTAAAAGAATTTGCAACAAATAAAGTTATTTATGGTGTGAATACAGGTTTTGGGCCGATGGCACAATACCGTATTCAGGATCAGGATACGCAACAACTTCAATATAATCTGATTCGTAGCCATGCCTCTGGAACAGGTGATTTATTGTCGCCAGCTATTGTCAAGGCCGCTATGCTGACACGCTTAACCAATGTTTCTAAGGGAAAGAGTGGTATCCATAAAAGTGTAGTACAGCTGTTGGCGGAATTGATTAACCGGGATATTGTTCCTGTGATTTTTGCGCATGGCGGTGTTGGAGCAAGCGGAGATCTTGTACAATTAGCTCATTTAGCGCTGGTGCTTATCGGTGAAGGCGAGGTATTGTATAAAGGTGAGCGCAGAAATACTGCTGAAGTATTTGAAGCAGAATGGCTACAACCAATTGACGTTGTCGTACGGGAAGGTTTGTCGTTGATTAATGGTACATCGGTTATGACTGGTGCAGGGCTGGTTAACTACGTATATGCGCAGAAACTGTTGGGTTGGTCTACTTGGCTTTCCTGTGCCATGAACGAAATTGTACGCGCACATGACGACCACTATTCTGTTACGCTCAATGCTGTGAAATGCCATACCGGTCAGCAAGAAGTTGCGAAGCGCATGCGCGAACACTTAGATGATAGCCATCTGGTGAAAAAGCGTGAAGAAGACCTTTACTCGGGAAATAATCAGGAAGACATATTTAAAGATAAAGTTCAGGAATACTACTCATTACGTTGTGTTCCTCAGATTTTAGGTCCGGTACTGGAAACCATTGAGCAGGTGGGTAAAGTGCTGGAGGACGAATTAAACTCCGTAAGTGATAATCCGATTATCTCGGTAGAAGATAAGAATGTTTACCATGGTGGGAATTTCCATGGCGATTATATCTCTCTGGAGATGGATAAGTTGAAATTGGCTATCACCAGATTGACCATGCTCTCTGAAAGACAGCTCAATTATCTAATGAACCGCAAAATCAACGAGATACTACCTCCTTTTGTAAATATGGGCAAATTGGGCTTTAATTTCGGTATGCAGGGGGCGCAATTCACTGCGACATCGACGACTGCCGAAAACCAGGCGCTCTCTACTTCGATGTATATACACAGTATTCCGAACAATAACGATAACCAGGATATTGTGAGTATGGGTACGAATGCTGCGGTATTAGCAAATAAGGTTATTATTAACGCATTCGAGGTACTCTCGATACAGATGATTTCGGTTCTACAGGCCATCGATATTTTAAATTACCAAAATTTTGTATCTTCAAAAACCAAAAAGGTTTACGAAGAAGTGCGTGTAATTGTTCCAGCCTTTGTGGATGATAAACCGCTTTATCCTGCGATACAGGCGGTGAAAGACTATTTGATGAAATAAAGAGTAGACATGAGGTGTGCATTAGTTACAGGTGGTTCACGTGGTATTGGTCGGGCAATTTGTCAAAAATTAGCTGAGGATCTTCAATATCATATCTTAATTAATTACCAAGGGAACGAAGCTGCAGCACGTGAAACCTTGGCTTTGGTTGAGGAAGCAGGAGCTACAGGCGAGATTATCCGCTTTGACGTAGGAGACCTTACAAAAGTGCAGGAGGCTTTACAATCCTGGTCAGAAAAACACCCCGATGCTGTTGTTGAAGTCATTGTGAATAATGCAGGTATTACACGAGATGGCCTATTGATGTGGATGGAGCCGGATGACTGGTCGTCTGTATTGCGGACTTCGTTAGATGGTTTTTACCATGTCACGCGGTTTTTCATACAGAAGCTTTTACGCAACCGTTACGGACGTATTATTAACATGGTGTCAGTTTCTGGTGTGAAAGGTACGGCCGGACAGGTTAACTATTCTGCTGCCAAAGCAGGGATAGTTGGCGCTACAAAAGCGTTGGCCCAGGAAGTGGCAAAGCGAAATATTACAGTGAATGCTGTTGCTCCGGGATTTATCCGTACAGATATGACGGAGGGAATGGATGAAAAAGAATTGGTGAAGCTGATTCCTGCTAACCGTTTTGGCGAAGTGGAGGAAGTTGCAGATTTAGTATGCTTCTTAGCTTCTAAAAAAGCAGGTTACATCACAGGAGAAGTTATCAATATTAACGGTGGAATTTATAGCTAATACTATTTAACTACCATTAAATAGTTCTCTGTACATAAAAACTGATTTTTTTGTATCTTTACAAAAGGGGCTTAATAAAAGTAAAGATTATGGAAAGCATAACGATATACCCGAAAAGCGAAAAGCAAAAAACTTTGCTTAAATCTTTGTTGGAAGAAATGAAGGTGCGGTTCGAAATTAGTAGATCTGATGATACGTTAATGGAGGAAGAAGAGTTTTATGCCAAAATAGATCGGGCAAAACAGCAGGCAAAGGATGGCAAGGGGATTCATGTAAAGACGAAAGAAGAACTTCAGGCTTATCTGAATTCGTTATGAAGTATTCATTAATTTTCACGCCTGAGGCTGATGAAGATGTAAAGCGAATAAAGAAAAGTGGAAACAAGGCTTTATTTAAAAAATTGAATATTCTGCTCGAAGAAATATCCGAACACCCCAAAACAGGTACAGGGAAGCCCGAGCAATTGAAGCATTATACTGAACCAACATGGTCACGAAGGGTTTCCGCGGAACATCGTTTGGTATATGAAATACAGGAAGAGGTGATAACTGTTTTGGTGCTCTCAGCCTATGGACACTATGGCGACAAATAAACAACTATTTTCCGAAGTTATTGTAAATGAATAAAAGGGTCGTTATTACAGGCATGGGGATTTATTCCTGCATAGGGACAAATCTAGAAGAAGTGAGGAAGTCCTTATTTGAGGGACGTTCTGGTATTGTGGTTGATGAAGAACGTATAGCCTTCGGGTTTAAATCTCCGTTGACAGGGAAAGTGCCCACTCCCGATCTTAAAAAGGTTCTGAGCCGTAGGCAACGCATCAGCATGGGCGAGAAATCCGAATATGCATATATGGCTACTGTGGAAGCATTACAGCAAGCCAACCTTTCAGAAGAAGATATACAGCGACGTGAAGTAGGTATCTTATACGGGAACGACAGTGTTTCCAAAGCTGTAATTGAAGCTACTGACATCGCTCGTGAGAAAAAAGATACACAGCTGATAGGATCTGGTGCTATTTTCAAATCCATGAATTCTACGGTCACGATGAATTTAGCTACTATTTTTGGACTTGGAGGTGTGAATATGACCATCAGCGCAGCTTGTGCAAGTGGTTCACATGCGATAGGTTTAGGTTTTATGCTTATCCAGCAGGGTTTGCAGGATCTGATTATCTGTGGTGGAGCACAGGAAATTAATCCTTATGCTATGGCCAGCTTCGATGGACTTGGCGTGTTTGCAGAGGATATTAGCCACCCGCAGCAGGCTTCTCGACCTTTTGATAAAAATCGAACAGGTTTGGTGCCAAGTGGAGGAGCTGCTACCATAATTTTGGAAAGCTATGAGTCGGCGATAGAACGTGGTGTCCCTATTATTGCAGAGGTTTTGGGCTATGGCTTTTCATCAAATGGCGGACATATTTCTACGCCCAACATTGAAGGGCCAGCAAAGGCGATGCGACGTGCTTTGGAACAAGCTAATATCAGTGCTGATCAAGTAGATTATATCAATGCACATGCAACGTCTACTCCTATAGGTGATGCAAATGAGGCAAAGGCTATATTGGAGGTTTTTGGAAACCATCCTTATGTTAGCTCTACAAAATCAATGACCGGGCATGAATGCTGGATGGCGGGTGCTTCCGAAATTGTTTACTCAACCTTGATGATGAAGTATGGCTTCATTGCTCCGAATATCAATTTGGAAGAACCGGACGATGATATCAAGGAATTAAATTTCGTTTCCACGACAATAAAACAAGAATTTGATATATATTTGTCTAATTCTTTCGGGTTTGGTGGAACCAATTCCGCAATTGTGGTCAAGAAATATAATAATGAATAAAGTGAGCATATATCAAAAGATAAACGAGATATTGGTGGAGGAGTTCGAGGTGGATGAGGATGTGATCCACCCAGAGGCATCTTTGAAAGAATCACTTGACCTGGACAGCTTGGACTATGTTGATTTGGTGGTTATTATTGAATCTAATTTTGGTGTTAAGTTAGTCGAGGCGGACTTTGCAGGAATGGAAACATTCCAAGATTTTTATGATGTTGTCGAGCGGAAGATAGCGGCAAAAAACTAAGTGAACCATGAGCCAATGGGACGGAAAATCTAAGGGAACACTCCTTGGCTATAAAATATTTGTATTTTTAATCAAAAAATTGGGTGTCCGTACTGCGTATGGACTTCTTATTTTTGTGGCCTTTTATTATTTCGTCTTTTATCCCAAAAATTTTCGGGGAATCTATTATTACCTGCGTCATAGACAGGGATACTCTTCATGGCGTTCTTTTTGGAAAGTGTACCAGACCTATTTCGTGTTCGGTCAGACCATTATTGACAAAGTAGCTATATCTTCCGGTATGCGTAATTATTTCACATATGAGTTTGACGGAATTGAAAATCTGAAAGAGGCATTGGCAGCAGAGCAGGGAGGGATATTAATATCGGCACATGTAGGCAATTTTGAGATTGCGGAAAAGTTTCTCGCAGATATTGATGTAAACTTTCAGATTAACCTGGTATCTGTAGATCAGGAAAGGAGCGTTATCAAGAAGTATATCGAGCGTATTTCGGAAAAGTCAAGCGTAAAGTATATCTTTATTAAAGAGGATATGTCGCATATTTTCCAAATTAATGATGTTTTGGCGAATAATGAGCTGATTTGCTTTACAGGAGATCGGTATTTTGATGGTTCTAAAATATTGAAAGGGAATCTGTTGGGTGAGGAAGCCGCCTTTCCGGCGGGTCCTTTTCATATCGCTTCCAGATTGGGGGTACCTGTAATATTCGTGTATGTTATGAAAGAGAAAGGCTTGCATTACCACCTTTATGCACGGAAAGCACAGGATGTCAAACGACGTAATCCAACCTCCTACTTGATGGCATATACGGAAAGTGTAGAACACATTTTGAGAAAATATCCTTTACAATGGTTTAATTTTTTTGATTTTTGGAGAAAGCCCGAGTAGTACGGTTAAATAATAGGTATGAAGAAAGTCCTTTTTATATATTATTCACAATCCGGTCAACTGGAAGAAATAGCCCGTTCGATTGCACGCCCTTTTGCAGAAGCTAAAAGCGTAGAAGTGGATTTTTATGAAGTTAAGATGGTGCACAGCTTCCCCTTTCCCTGGACCTCAGATGCTTTTTTCAATACTTTTCCGGAAACTTTCCAACAAATTCCAGAGGAAATACATCCCCCTGCCCCGAAGATACTGGAAACCAATTACGATTTGGTAATCGTCCATTATCAGGTCTGGTATCTGACACCTTCTATACCTGTAAATTCCTTTATGAAAAGCAGTTATGCGAATCAGATATTGGCAGGAAAACCTGTTGTTACGGTTAGTGGAAGCCGGAATATGTGGGCTTTGGCGCAGGATAAGATGAAGGTACTTCTTCAGCAATGTGGTGCAACTTTGGTAGGCAATATTGCGTTGACGGATAGGCACCATAACCTGATCTCGGTCGTAACGATTGTGGACTGGATGTTCTCCGGTAAGAAACGTAAGGCCTATGGTATCTTCCCAAAACCGGGAGTATCTGATAAGGAAATAGAAGAGGCAGATAAATTTGGACAAACTATTTTACCTTATCTAAAAAATCTTAATTTTGAAGGACTACAGCAGGACTTGGTGAAACAAGGTGCCGTGGATTATCGGTTTTTTCTGGTATCCATGGACCAAAAAGGAAACCGGATGTTTCGGATTTGGTCGTCGATTATACGGCGTAATCCCAAGCGAAGAAAACGTTTGGTCACCTTATTCAAGTACTATGTAGTTTTTGCGATATACGGTATTTCGCCGATTGTATATTTGATAGAATTGTTGCTATATCCTGTCGTGTATTTCTTGAAATACCGAAAGGAAAAGGCGCATTATGAAGGAGTGTAACGAATGAATGAAGTTTATATAAACCGTATTGCGAAATTTTTGCCCAATGCACCAGTTGCAAATGAGGAAATGGAGCAGTACTTGGGTAAAATCAACGATAAGGAGTCCAAGGCACGACGTATTGTCTTGCGGAACAACGGTATACAGACCCGTTATTATGCCTTGACAAAAGAAGGTATTCCTACACACACGAATGCACAGTTGACGGCAGAAGCGATACGAGGTCTTTTTGATGAAAAATTTCAACCTAAAGATGCAGAGCTTTTATCCTGTGGCACATCGTCCCCGGATTTCCTTATGCCATCCCACGCGGTTATGGTACATGGGGAGTTGGGGAATAGAAATATGGAGGTCAACTCGGCATCGGGGAACTGCTGTGCAGGGATGAATGCCTTAAAATTTGGTTATATGTCCGTGAAATGCGGGAATACCAAAAATGCGATATGTGCAGGTTCGGAGCGGATGTCTTCTTGGATGCTGGCAGACCATTTTAACAAGGAAGTGGAGAATCTAAAAGAACTGGAAGAACAGCCTATCATTGCTTTTAATAAAGATTTCTTACGCTGGATGTTGTCTGATGGAGCTGCGGCAGTCTTGTTGGAAGACAAGCCGCAAGGCGAGCTTTCATTAAGAATAGAATGGATGGAAGGCTACTCCTATGCTTATGAACTGGAAACCTGTATGTACGCAGGCGCGGATAAGTTAGAAGATGGAACAATAAAACCTTTCTCGGATTATCCTTCGGAAGAGTGGTTAACAAAATCCATCTTTGCGGTGAAACAGGATACGAAGCTGTTGGATAAATACATCTTGGCGAAGGGCGTGGATAGTATGAAGAAGGCGATGGACAAGCATCAGGTCACACCTGAAGATATTGATTACATCCTCCCTCACGTATCTTCCCATTACTTTGTGGATGGGCTTTACGATGGTTTTGCCAAAGCAGGAATAGAAATTACACGTGATAAATGGTTCTTGAACCTCAAAGACGTGGGTAATGTCGGCGCAGGCTCGGTATATCTGATGTTGGAGCAGTTGATGAGTTCCGGTAAATTGAAGAAAGGGCAACGCATTATGCTTTGTGTACCGGAAAGCGCACGATTTACGTATGCTTATGCTTATTTAACAGTTTGCTGATGAGCCTGCCTATCATTGGAGATAGCTTATTGAAGCTAATTCCCCAACGTCCACCAATAGTAATGGTGTCCAGTTTGGAGGAATATGATGAGCAACGTTTGGTGGCTTCTTTCCAAGTAGAAGAAGGAAAGTTGTTTGTGGACGATTGTAGTCTGGCTGAAAGTGGGTTATTGGAACACATGGCACAGTCCGTTGCACTGCATACGGGGTATAGCTTTTATCTTCGTCATGAAGATGCGCCAACGGGATATATCGGAGCGATACAAAAGGCGGAGATTATGTCCTTGCCGAATATAGGCGATACAGTTTATAGTGAGGTGCTGATCCGACAGGAATTTATGGGTGTGACGTTGGTTGACATTACGACCCGACTGGCTGATAAAGTGATTGCTACGGCTAAGATGAAGACGGTTATCGCCGCTACAGATACTTAACATGGATAAAGAACTGCATAAGATTGCCATTGAGCATTATTTACCCCATCGACCTCCTATGTTGATGGTAGATGCTATTTTGGAGATTTCGCCTACGCAGGTTTTATGCAGTTTTATTATAAAAGAGGACAATATCTTTCTCATTGATGGCTTGTTTCAAGAGGTGGGTCTTATGGAGAATATGGCACAGACCTGTTCTTCGATTGTAGGGCAAACGTTCTATGAGGCTGATTATAACCCACTATCGGATAAGCGGATTATCGGTTTTATTTCGGGAGTCAAACAGTTGACGATTTATAACCTGCCGAAAGTTGGCGATGAAATTTTGACGTCTTCTACGTTGACCTCCCAGTTTGATGGGGAGGGGTACTCCATTTGTACGATGAATGTGCAAACCAAGAGAGGAGAAGACGTGTTGTCCTCGGCAGAAATCAATTTGTTTTTGAAAAAGCAGTAAGTCATGAAGAAATCAGAAGTGCCTCAAGACAAAGGCCGTGTATCGGAGAAAGGGTCGCGTGAGCTGTACTATGCTGTGGACGATAATGGAGAGTACACAACAGCGTTAAGCACAGGATGGGAGGCCAAGAATATCGTGCAGGACCATACGATGCAAGAAATTCAGGAACGTATTGATCAGGCGCAGGAGGATGTGAAAGCAGGTGTCGTGAGCCCTATTGTTTATTTTATGGAGCTGCGCCGTATGGATTGGCAAATTGTATCGGACTATACGGGTATGTGGAAATGGCGTATTAAACGACATGCAAAACCAATGGTCTTTGCCAAGTTAAATGACAAAGTATTGCAGCGTTATGCCGACACTTTTGAGATTACGATTGAAGAGCTGAAGAATTATAGAGGAGAGGAATGCAAATAGATTTTGAACACCGTATAACCGCCCATTGTGAAAATGGTGTGGCTTCTAATTTGTTGCGAAATAAGGGTTTGGATATTAGTGAACCGATGGTATTTGGTATCGGATCAGGTCTGTTTTATGTATATCTGCCTTTTTTAAAAGTAAACCATGCGCCTGGATTGAGCTATAGACCAGCTCCGGGCTGGATATTTAACCGCTTAGCGAAGCGATTGGGCATTAAGATAAAAAGGCAAAAATTCAGCAATCCCGAAAAAGCGCAGCGGGTGCTGGATGAGAACCTACGGAACAATATCCCAGCAGGTTTACAAGTTGGCGTGTATCATCTGCCTTATTTCCCGGAAGATTACCGGTTCCATTTCAATGCGCATAATTTGGTTGTTTATGGAAAAGAAGGTAACGAGTATTTGATTAGTGACCCAACGATGGAAACCGTTCACCGGCTCACGGAGCCTGAATTGGAGAAAGTACGTTTTGCCAAGGGGGTGTTAGCTCCCAAAGGACATATTTATTACCCTATTTATATTCCTCAACAGATCGATTGGGAAAAAGCAATCACAAAGGCGATTAAAAAGACCTGTAACGATATGTTGGCGCCTGTGCCTATTGTAGGTGTGAAAGGAATGCGTATGGTTTCACGTGCTATACGGAAATGGCCGACCAAGGTAGGCGTCAAAAAAGCAAACTATTATTTAGCACAGTTGGTGCGTATGCAGGAAGAGATTGGTACAGGTGGTGGCGGGTTTCGCTATATCTATTCCGCTTTTTTACAAGAAGCCGGCAAGAAGATTAACCGTCCCGCTTTGTTGGAGATGTCAGATGAAATGACCAAGATCGGTGATTTATGGCGTGATTTTGCAGTTGAAGCCTCCCGCGTATATAAAAAACGTAGCAATCAAACTGACGTATATAATAAGCTGGCAGACGATCTCTTGCATTTAGCTGATCTAGAAGAAGAGTTTTTTAAGAAATTGAAAAAAGTGATTTGAGTACTACAGCTATCCATATCGAAAACCTTTCGAAGCAGTATCGGGGAGCAGATTTTGTCGCTGTACAAAACCTCAGTCTAACGATACAGTCAGGGGAAATCTTTGGTTTGCTGGGGCCCAACGGGGCTGGCAAAACAACCTTGCTTTCGATGCTGTGCGGAATAATCAGACCGACTTCGGGAAAATTCAGTATCAATGGATACACCTACGAACAATCTCCAGTGCAATTGAAGCAATCTTTAGGTGTTGTGCCGCAGGACTTTGCGCTATATCCATCCTTGACAGCTCGTGAGAATCTCCTGTATTTTGGCAGTATGTATGGTCTGAAAGGACGAAAATTGGAACAAGAAGTTATCGCTTCATTGGATGCCTTGGGTTTGGCTACCTTTATGGACAAGCGTGTGGAAACATTTTCGGGAGGAATGAAACGCCGCGTCAATCTGCTTGCAGGTGTTTTGCATAGACCGAAGGTATTGTTTTTAGATGAGCCAACAGTAGGCGTGGATGTGCATTCCAAAAATGCTATCATGGAGTATCTAAAAGCCCTGCATTTCCAGGGTACAACCATTGTGTATACCTCGCACCATCTTTCTGAAGCACAGGCTTTCTGTACACGTGTGGGCATTATGGAATCGGGTAGATTATGGAAAGAGGGGACGCCTGAGCAGCTTATTGCTGAAGAGGAAAAGGCACAAACCCTGGAAGATGTTTTTATCGAGATAACGGGAAAGGGGCTGAGGGATGTTTAAACTGAGGCGTTCTGTACAGAAGGAACTGTTGTTATTGTTCAGGGATGTTGGTGGCATCGTTATTCTGTTTGTCATGCCTTTGATCTTGTTACTTGCAGTAACGATGGTGCAGAAGGGATCGTTTGACTCTATTTTGGGGGGCAAGGTATCTGTATTGTTGGTTGACCACGATCGGGAGAGTATCTCTCAACGTATCCAAGAATATTTTAGAGCTGATGAAAATCTGGAATTGCTAATGGAGCTTGATGGAAAGCCTATTTCGGAGGAACTTGCCCAAGAGCTTGTTCGGCAGGGAACCTATCAGTTGGCGGTAATATTACCCGAGCATCTCAGTCGGGATTTGAATACCCACGTCCAGCAGAATGTGGATAAGATTATGTCTGAATTTGATTTCAGTGGAGATACTACCCTTGTTGCTACAGAAACAAAGCCGATTGAACCCAAAGAAATCAAACTTTATTTTGACCCAGCAGCACATGCTTCCTTTAAAACAGCTATCAAGATGTCTATTGACAAATTGGTGTCGAATATAGAATCCAAAACCATTTATTCTACCTTTCAGGAAGAGTTGGGCGAAGATATGGACATCGAACTGGGGGAACAGCAATTTATTTCCTATAAAGAAGTCGGTCGAGATGGGGAGCATGCCGAAGAATCCCTTCCCGATGCTGTACAGCATAATGTACCAGCCTGGACGCTTTTTGCTATCTTTTTCATTGTAGTACCGCTGTCCATCAATATTGTTAAGGAAAAAGCACAAGGCACGATGCTTCGCATCGAGACAAGCCCTACATCTTATGCTCTTTTTTTAATGGGAAAGACAGTTACTTACCTGTTGATTAGCCTTATCCAGTTTTATCTTATGCTGTTGGTCGGCATATTTGTGTTTCCTTATATAGGGTTGCATTCGTTCCAAGTAGGTAATTCTTTTGGGCTGTTGAGTGTTATCGCATTGTTTAGTGGATTAGCAGCAGTAGGGTTAGGTATTCTTATCGGAACGATTGCCAGTACGCAGGAGCAATCAGCCCCTTTTGGTGCAACTTTAACGGTTGTATTAGCTGCCGTAGGAGGGGTTTGGGTTCCGGTATTTATCATGCCGCCAGTTATGCAGCAGCTATCGGCTCTTTCTCCAATGAACTGGGGATTAGGGGCCTTTTACAAAGTGCTTCTCCGAGGAGGAGGTTTGGTGGATATACTGCCTGAGATTATTTTATTAATTTTGTGTTTCTTGCTCACGCTTACGGTCGCCATTCTATATGATAAAAAGAAGAGAACAGTTTAACGAGGAATCCAATCTGAAAGAATCAGTTGATATTCAGGTCCGCTTTAGCGAAGTGGATTCGCTTGGTATCGTATGGCATGGACACTATATCCTCTATTTCGAACAAGGGCGCGAAGCCTTTGGACGTAAATATGGTATTGATTACCTGACCGTACAGAAATCAGGTTATATCACTCCCATTGTGAAGTCTGTATGTGAGCATAAGTTACCTTTACGATATGGTGAATCTGCCCGTGTGGAGACCTCATTTGTGGATACCCCTGCCGCTAAGATGATTTTTCGGTTTAAGATATTTAATGCACAGGAGCAGCTGGTCGCAACGGGTGAAACTATACAGGTCTTTCTGGATAAGGAGAATCATCTTGTTCTGCAAACACCGGGCTTTATACTGGACTGGAAGAGAAAGGTAGGTCTGTTGTAAAATAAACCTATAAGGTTTTGTTGGGACAATAACGGGAGACCTTATAGGTTTTCTCGAAAAGTTTAAGATATGTTTAGACCTATTTTCATACAAGAGATCAATTGTGTCAGTCCTTTGGGACTGAACCTGGAAATGAATTGGGAAAACCTGCTGGCGGGCAAAACGGGCATTACCAAACAAGAGGTTGGCACTTTTCATGATGTCTTTGTTGGAAAAATTGATGAAACATTATTTGCACATTTATTCCCACAAGACAATTACACGCTATTAGAGAAGATGCTGTTGCTCGCTGCTCAGCCTTTGTTGGAAAAAAGAACACCTTCTGCAAAAACCGGCTTGATTCTTTCCACAACGAAAGGAAACATTGGGTATCTACGAAGCGGAGATGTAGAACAAGCTCAACTTACTGTTTTAGCCCGGAAGATTGCCTCGGCTTTGGGAATATCTCCTGAACCTGTCATTGTATCCCATGCCTGTGTATCAGGGTTGTTAGCTGTTGCCGTAGGGAAAAGAATGATACAGATGGGGCAATTTGACGATGTGATAGTGCTTGCCGCAGATGTGGTCAGCGATTTTGTCGTGTCGGGTTTTCAGGCTTTCCAAGCGATGAGTTCGGTTCCATGTAAACCATTTGATCGAGACAGGGCAGGCGTTTCTCTTGGTGAGGCTGCTGCTGCGGTTTATCTGTCCAAAGAGGAAGGACCTTTCCGTATATTGGGTGAGGGAGCTATCAACGATGCCAATCATATTTCGGGTCCATCCCGAACAGGAGAAGGGCTTTGTCAAAGTGTACTTGCCGCTATCCAAGAAGCCAATATTCCTTTGGAAAGTATTGATTTCATATCAGCACATGGCACAGCCACAGCCTATAATGACGAGATGGAAGCTATTGCCTTTGACCGTTTAGGTTTGGCGGATAAGCCCATCAATAGTTTGAAAGGATATTACGGACATACTTTAGGTGCTTCGGGACTTTTGGAGACCGTTGTTTCTTTAAAAGCGATGGTTGAAAACAACTTTTTACCCACGCTTGGCTTTGAAAACTTAGGTGTTTCCAGAGCGGTTAATATTGTCAGTCGGAAAGAACATAGAAATATTAAACGTTTGCTAAAAACAGCCTCGGGCTTTGGAGGTAGTAATGCGGCGATGATAATTGAAAAGAATTAGGAAATACTTAAATCCTTTGGTACAAAGGATATAAGAATCACAGTCGAGCCAACCTATTAAGCGCATAAGCCAAGAAAAAAAGGAATTTTAGATTATCTTTGAAAAGATAAATCATGTTACGTTCGAATAAATTTTCTTGGCTATAATGCGAAAGTTTGTGTACAGGCTTTTTATAATCCAGTTTTTATTTCTTGTCAGACTGTTTGACGGGGTTGCTTCCGCATCAACAGATACCTTGATGAATAGTCTTTTGAAGCATATTCAGAATAAAGAGGCGTATGCGGAGCAGAAAAAAAATTATCTATTAAACCTAAAAAAGAAATTAGCCGATAGCGCTGGAAATATTAAACCCACGTATGAAATCCAACGGGAGTTATATAATATTTATATTTCCTATGAGTCTGACTCTGCGATAGTTTATGCGAAAAAGAATGTTAATCTTGCCATTGAGCAAAATATGGACTTTTGGCGTATAGAAAGTCAATTGGATTTAGCGGCTTTTTATTTAACAGGAGGAATGTATCTCGATGCGGATAGTCTCCTAAGACAGATTAAACCGACCCGAATTGACCACTATCTACGCATTAAATATTTCGACACGAAGCAGAAATTTTATAGGTTCTATGCTTTTCAGCATCTTGAACATGAAAAGTATATTGCCCTTAGTGATAGTTATCGTGACTCTTTATTGTCCATATTGGATACAGCGTCGTACCATTTTAAAATGGTTTACTCCGAGAAGCTTATTGACCAAGATAAAAGCGAAGAGGCCAAAAAAATCATCTTTGGTATGATAAAGAATATCAAGGAAGACACACATGAGAAGGCTATGCTTGCTTATTCCTTAGCAAATGTTTATAAAAAAGAAGACAATCTCGAAAAGCAAAGAATGTATTATATAATCTCGGCGATATGTGATATTAAAAATGCGATTAAGGAGAATGCTTCCTCACGTGCATTAGCTTCCCTGTTGTACAAAATGGGTGATATTGAAGGAGCATATGCCTGTATAAGGTCTTCTATGGAGGACGCAAAGTTTTGCAATGCCCGCTTTCGATCTTACGAAGCATCTCAGATTTACCCTATTATAGAGGCATCCTATCAGGATAATGAACGTGAAAAAAGAAAAATTTTAGGTACGTTTTTAGTTGTGGCTTCTATTTTATCAGCTTTGTTGGTCACTGCTGTTATCTTCGTTTATAGACAGAAGCAACGTATTAACCGAGTCAGACAGGAACTATACAGCACAAACATGAAGCTTCGCGAGTTTAATGACAAGCTGCACGTCGCTAATGAGGAACTAATTCGGGTTAATCAGGAGGTTTCATCTATGAATAAAAAACTATCGGAAGCCAATCAGATTAAAGAAGTTTATATCGGGCACTTTTTGGATCTTTGCGCAACGTATATCGATAAGCTGGAACGATACCAAAGCACTATTAAGAAGCTGATTATGGGCGATAAAATAAACCAGCTACTACGATTAGTCAAGTCCCATGAAATGATTGATCATGAAGTACAAGAGCTTTATAATACGTTTGACACGACTTTCCTCCATTTATTTCCCGATTTTATAGGAGATTTTAACTCACTTCTTCGTCCCGAAGAGCGAATCGAGGTCAAAGACAGTGAAAAGCTAAATACAGAACTCCGTATTTTCGCACTTATTCGATTAGGTATATCCGATACCGCCAAGCTTGCAAGTTTCCTGCATTACTCTTTGAATACTATTTACACCTACCGTGCAAAAGTGAGAAACAAAGCTATTATGGATAAAGATGAATTTGATAAAATGGTCATGAAAATTGGTCAGATAAGAATTACTTAAACCTAAAAACGCTTTATATATACACCATAAATCTTGTGTAAATAGAGCGTATCATTTATATTTTTCACTCATTTTTTCATTATTAATATTCTGATTAATAATGTGTTGGGTATTATTTGTATTCATATTTTCTAATACTCCCCTTTTTCTAAGTTTCTTGTTTATATAGATTTGTGATGTAGCAAAGCGCTACCAAATAAACCTTAGTAAACAAATTATAAATCGAACAAACTATGAGGGAATTTATTCTACTTTTTTTTCGACGACCTCCTGTTTTTTACCTTTCCATCATCTTATGGATATGTATGGCATCAGGGGCGTATGCACAACAAAAAGACATCTCAGGCTTAATTTCTGATATGCAAGGCAATCCTATTGCAGGTGCTACCATTAAGATTAAGGACACTGCTGTGGGTACACAGAGTAATGAAAATGGACAGTTCATATTTCAGTCCGTCCGTGAGGGAGGCGTTCTGCAAATATCGTCTACCGGCTATACGGGAGTAGATGTTACTATTGATGCTCGTTCCCATTATCAGATTACACTCCAAGAAAGTGCTGATGTCATTGATGAGGTGGTCGTGGTAGGTTACGGTACCTTGGACAAGAAAGAAGTAACGAGCGCTATCACCCATTTGGGTAGCAAAGACCTTAATGTATTTGGTGGAAATGCGGTGCTTAATTCTATACAGGGCAAGGTTGCTGGACTGAGTGTAGTGAATACGGCACAGTCTGATCCGAATGCGGGTCCAAGTATCCAATTGCGTGGAGCCTCCTCCCGCAATGCTGGTCTTGGACCTTTGTATGTCATTAATGGAGTTCCCGGAGGGAATGTGGATAACCTTAATCAAAATGATATCGAATCCATTGACGTATTGAAAGGTGGAGCTGCTTCAGCGATTTACGGTACCCGTGGTAGCAATGGGGTTATTATTATTACCACCAAGAAAGGTACAGGTATAGCCTCTGCTTTTTACGATGGATATGCCAGCTTTGATATTGTCAACAATAAAATTCCGGTATTGAGTGCGGAAGATTTCGTGAAATACAACAGAGGAACTGATTTTGGTGCGAAAACAAACTGGTTTGACGAAGTATCACGTGATTTTGCTTATAATCAAAAGAATACTGTACAGTTTTCCGGAGGAGGGGCATCCACGAATTATATCGTTTCTGTAGACTACCGAAATGCCAATGGTCTTGACCTTCGTTCTACCAAAAGAGAGTATGGAGCACGATTGAACCTTAATCATACCTCAGCCAATAATCTGTACACGGCGACTTTCAATATCGCTCCCCGATTTCTGAAAGCGAATAACAGCAGTCACAATGCGTTTAATCAGAGTCTTACACTGAATCCAACGTTACCTGTTTTCGATGAGTCGAACCCAAATAGATACTATTTTATAAACACAGGATTTTCAGGATCATACAACCCGGTAGAGGAGTTACGTACAGTGCAAAGTGGAACAGAAGGTAAATATATTGACTGGAATGCAGCATTCAAATTGAACTTGACTGATGACTTATCTACCCAAATCATGTTAGGACAGCAATCCAGCGACTTTTTTGGTTTTGGATTTACGCCATCGTATAACACCGGAGCCATAAATGGCAACAACGGAAGAAACTCGGCAAGTAGAGATTACAATAAAAGTGACCAATACGTGTTTGAGTGGATTGGAAATTATAAAAAACTGATTCAGGAACACAATTTTAACCTGATGGGTGGATATTCCTATAATTACTTTGTTAATTCGGGAATGAATGCCGGAAACCAAAATTTTCCTTCAGACATTCTGACCTATAATAGTTTGGGTACCGGAGAATATAACATTCCTATTCCTGACAATCCACAATCGGGCGATTATACTTTCAGATCCGTAGGCTCCTATAAAAATGATTCAAAATTGATTGCTTTTTTCGGACGGTTAAACTACAACTATGGCGGTAGATATTATGCCTCAGCAAGTTTGCGGTATGAGGGTTCGTCCAAGTTTGGTTATGATAATAAATGGGGCTATTTTCCGGCGGTATCACTCGGTTGGCGGTTGACGGAAGAGTCATTCTTTCCGAAAGATTCGTGGATAGACGAATTGAAGTTGCGCGCTGATTATGGTGAAACAGGAAATCAGGATTTTGGAAATTATCTCTCTCTTGATACCTATACCGGGTTTGGCTACTTTAACTTTAATGGTCTGAACTATCAAGTGTGGGGGCCAAGCCAAAATACCAATTATAATCTTCGGTGGGAAAAGGCACAGAACTTTAATGCCGGATTAGATTTTGAATTGTTTCAAAGGAAGTTAAGCGGTAGCTTAAACTACTATGTAAGAACAAATAGAGACCTGTTGGGGTACTACAATGTCCCTGTACCGCCTTTCGTACAAACGACTACTTTTGTAAATGTAGGAACGATGAAAAACTCGGGAGTAGAACTTCAGTTGAATGCTGCGGTTGTGCAAAAAGAGAACTTTTCCTATTCCATTACCTTTGCAGGAGCAACCAATAACAATAAATTCGTTTCCTTCTCGAATGATACTTATCGTGGACAAGATTTTCAATTTATGGCCGGAATGCCTTCGCCGGGTTCCCCTGGTCCGGCACAGAGGTTAGAAGAAGGGCGCCGGATAGGTGGTTTCTACATGTATAAGTCCGCAGGAATAGATGCCACAGGAAGGTTGATGGTGTATGATAAGAATGACAACATCATTCCCGGAAATATGGCCAATGAAAATGATAAGCGATTTGTCGGCAATGGATTGCCGTTGTATACCGCAAGCTTAGGAAATACCTTCACTTACAAAAAACTGGATGTTTCGGTGTTCCTGAGAGGAGCTTTTAAATATGATATTTTTAATACCACTGCGTTCTATTTGGGAACACCTGTTACGCAAAGTGGGGCAAATGTGTTGGCATCAGCTTATGGAAAGGGTAAATATGCTGCGTTGACCAATGCTGAAACCTATTCTACACTGTCGGATTATTTCCTTGAAAAAGGTGACTTCCTGAAAATAGACAATGTGAGTGTGGGCTATAGTTTTGATTCGCCGGTAAAATATATCAATTCGATACGGTTGTATGGAGTAGCCCGAAACTTATACACGTTCACCAACTTTACAACTGGAGACCCTGAGATGATATCCGTAAACGGATTAACGCCGGGGATCAATACCTCGCTATCGTATTATCCGTCGACGGTTCAATTCCTTGCCGGTGTACAAGTTAGATTTTAAAACTTTTAACTCCTATTTGAAATGAAGTATTTTAGAAAAAAACTTATCATATTAAGCAGTAGCCTCTTTTTTCTGGGAGCAGGCTGTACCGACCTAGATGAAACCCTATATGACCGTATCACATCCGAAAATTTTTTGCAAACAAGAGAAGATGTAATTCGCGACTTTCTCCGCCCGTTCGAACATGCCTATTGGTCCATACAGGGTAGCGGTCTTTTTTATGCACAGGAATTGTCTGGAGATCAGCTCATGACACCTAATCGTGAAGGTGATTGGTTTGATGGTGGTAAATATCAACGCGCACATTATCATACTTGGACTATCCAAGATGACTATACCAGCCATATGTGGAATGCCCTGTTTCAGGGTGTCAGCCTCGCAACGAACTCACTGGAGGATATGCAAAATGTCGATATTGAAAAGGTCGGCATCACACAGGCTGAAAAAGATGACTTTATAGCTGAGTTGAAGACACTAAGAGCATGGTTTAACCTCCGGGCATTTGATCTGTACAGAAATATTCCTATAGTAACTAAGGTAAAAGGAGAGACATCAACACCTCCTCAATCCAGTCCGCAAGAGATATTCGATTTTATTGAACAAGAACTTATCTCTGCTATTCCGGCTCTTCCGACATCTCAGGATTTGGGAACTACAGGTATTGGCCGTTGGACGAAAGGTGGTGCGGCAGCATTGTTGGTGCGTCTGTATCTTAATGCTGAGGTGTATATCGGACAACCAAAATATGCAGAATGTGCAACCGTTGCGCAGGATATTATCGATGGCAAATATGGTGCTTATCAACTAGAAGACCTTTGGTATAAGCCATTCGACTATGATAATGCTACGTCGAGCGAAATGATGTATGGTTTCCCATCTACCCTGGCACGTACACACTGGCATTATAGTGGAGATATGTATTGGTGGATGGGGCCGCATCAAGCGCATAACTTTTTCGGTTTTAAGGATTTTGGTAATATGAATACCCGTTATGCTTTACAGCCGGGGCGAGACGTAGATGGTGTAGAATATCCTTGGTCATTGGGTAAGCCTTTTATCAAGTTCCAACGTTATCCGGACGATTTTCGATTGAAAAAATACAAGAATTTGGGAAATAGCAAGAGAGAAGGTATGTTCCTATACGGTTATCTTCCTTATCATGATGACCCGACGAAATTTGTTAAGAGTAACCGTGGGTACACGATATATGTTCGTGACCAGGTGGGGATGTTCAGAGATACCCCTCCGGAGGAATCGCTTGCGGATAAAGAATCAAATATGAACCATGCAGATGACAATTCGGGAATATGGGTAACAAAATATCCGATATACCCTACCGGAGACCCAAATGCGATTGCTTCGGCCTATGCAGAGATACGGTTGGCAGAGGTCTATTATTCGTTGGCTGAATGTAAATTCCGTGCAGGCGACAAAGTAGGAGCGGCAACGTTGCTGAATGCTGTACGCAAACGGAACTATCCTGAGGGTTCTACAAGTCTATACTTAACAAGCGGTGTGCAGCTTACAGAGCAAGAACTGATAGACGAGTGGGGACGGGAGTTTTTGGTGGAAGGTCGTCGTCGTATAGACCTTATCCGTTGGGGTAAATTTAACACGGGTGTGTGGTGGGATAAACAAGCGGATGCCGATGACCACACAAAAATTTATCCAATCGGACAGGAGGTCTTAGGACTATTACCTCATTATGAACAAAATCCGGGATATCCACGGAATTAATAACATTTAGATAAAGACACATGCGAAGAAATTATATTAAAATCACCGAAAAAGCAGGTATTACGCTCTTAGTAATCTGCGTTGCGGCATTCTTTTTACAAGCATGTAAAAAAGAAAACAGACCACCCGCACCCTTTCCCTTGGAAACAGGGGAATTAACCGCATCTGCAGATGTGGTTACAATAAATCCTGATAAACCGGGAGACGAGGCAATGACCATCTCATGGGCAGCATTTCCCAATGCAATGATTAAATATACGATACAATTATCGTATGAAGGTGTAGAGGAGTTGGTCACGGTGCCATCGGGCGCGGTAAGCAAAAGGTTCAACCACGGTGAACTGAATAATATCTTAGTGGATAAGCTTGGTATGAAAATAGGTTCGGAGTCAGAATTAGGACTCACTCTTTTGGCGGAGATATCATCGAAAAATGAATCTGCTGTTTCCAAGAACATTAAAATCAAGGTAACACCTGCGGCAACAGGAGCTGCCTATAATGAGCTTTGGGTCGTTGGTGATGCTACGCCAAACGGTTGGGATATTAATAATCCAAATTCTATGCGGAAAGATCCTACGGATCCATTCCAATTTAAGTTCAATGAGGTGTTAAATGCCGGAGATTTCAAGATTCCGGTCTCTACGGGCGATTGGGGAACGGACTTTTTTATGCCACTACAAAACAACCCCGCTATTACGGAAACAACCGTACAACTGACGATTGGTGGCAACCCGGATAATAAATGGCGTATAACCGAGCCCGGTCCATATAAGATATTACTGAATATTGGGTCTGATCCTTTTATTAACATTATTCCTTTTACACCTTATGCACAGGTATGGATGGTGGGCGATGCGACACCGGCAGGATGGAATATTGAAGCACCAACACCAATGATAGCTACAGCGGGAAATCCTTACGAATTTACATACACAGGACCATTGAGTGGTGGAGACTTTAAAATAGCAACGTCAACAGGCAATTGGAGTACACATTATTTTATGCCTCCTGTTGATGGGCAAGGCACTGAGGGGACTGATGCTATTCTTATAGCTGGAGGTAATCCTGATAATAAATGGAAGATTGCAGAAGCAGGCAGCTATAAAATTACGTTGAATCAATTGTACGAAACTATTTCTATTGTCAAGCAATGATGAAGATTAAATTAGGCTATGCTGTTATCGTCGTCAGTATCCTTATAGCTACCGGGTGTGCTAAGGCACATCCGGAAAACACAGTTGATAAGGACAGCCTGCCCAGCAACGCACCCCATAACCCCTTCGTGGGGCCCCTGTATTGGAGTACGTATGAGTATAACATCAAGGCAGATGATTATATCCCCGAAGAAGAGTGGGAAAAGAATATCAATTGGATGGAAGAGAACCTCAAGGATTATGGATACAAGATGGTTTGTATCGACGGTTGGGGAGATGACCAGCAATTTAATGAACACGGCTACCGCACATCCCACTCTAAACATTGGAAACATGATTACGCCTGGTGGGCAAAAAATTTGAAGGAGCGCGGGATGGAGCTGGGCATGTACAACAATCCATTATGGGTGATAAAGACCGCTGCCGATGCCGGAATTAAAATAAAAGGAACGGATATCCCACTGTCTAGCATTATGAATGAAGATGAAAATGCGACATGGTTTAAATGGGTTCAGGTAGATAAACCGGGGGCAGAAGCATACGTGAAAGGCTATATACAGTTCTATGCCGACATGGGCATTAAATATCTGCGTGTGGATTTTCTCTCTTGGTTTGAAGATGGATGGGACCGTAATATGGGGACTGTCGGGCCTAAACGTCCACAGGCACATTATGAAACTGCACTCCGATGGATAAAGGAAGCTTGTGACAAAAATGGCATCTTATTGAGCTTGGTCATGCCCCATTTGCATAATGAAGCCGAATTGGAAATAAAGTACGGACATATGATTCGCATCAATGAAGATGCGGAGTACGGAACTTGGTATCGATGGAGTGACAATCAGCGGGGTACGAAAAGAGTCGGCTGGTCAGTGTATGCAAACCCGGTAGATGGCACTACCTATTGGTCCTATATCGCAGGTCGAAATAAGATGATACTTGATGCCGATTTTCTGCGTATAAATACCTTTGCAAATGCTGAAGAGAAAAAGAGTGTTGTATCGCTCTGTTTTATTTCGGGTGGCGCGGTCACTGTTTCGGATCGGTATAACTCTATTGGTGACAACCTTTGGGTGTACCAAAATAAAGAGTTATTGGCTCTTCGGGAAGATGGTTTTGTAGGAAAGCCACTTACCAATGATCCTACAAAACAAGAGAGCCAAATATGGAAGGGGCAGTTGAGCAATGGTGATTGGGTAGTGGCATTTTTTAACCGGGAGAATACCTACCAAAGTAGAGGAATCATTTTCGCTGATTTGCCTATGCAAGACAAAGCTAATGTGAGGGATCTTTGGAAGCATGAAGACTTAGGTGTGATGTCTTCTTTTTCAACAAGAGTACCTCCGCATGGTGTTGTCGTTATCAGAATCAGTCCCTTGTAGTTCCTTATTTGAAGATTTAGATTGCACGGCAATACGAATGAATAATAAATAAAACATAAAATACGTAGTAATGAACTTTTCTTTTAGACATCTATTCATCTATTTAACATTTGCGTTAAGTATATTCAAAAGTAATGCACATGAACTGGCTTCACCTTCGGGCCAACTTAAGTTATATTTTTCACTAAACGAGCAGGGTACGCCAGTGTATTCATTGGATTATAAAGGAAAGCCGGTTATTAAACCTAGTAAATTGGGTTTGGAATTGACGGAGAATGTACACGCTCTACATTCACTCTATGATAAGTTCAGAATAATTGATGGAAACCAAAACACTTTTGAGGAAACGTGGCAACCTATTTGGGGTGAAACTAAGGATATTCAGAATAAGTACAACGAGTTGGCTGTCACTCTAGAGCAAGAAGGTTCTGAGCGTAAGCTAATCATACGCTTTCGCTTGTTTGACGATGGGCTTGGGTTTCGATATGAATTCCCCCAACAAAAAAAACTTGTCTATTTCACGATCAAGGAGGAAAGAACACAGTTCGCTATGACTGGCGATCACATCGCACACTGGATTCCTGGTGATTATGATACGCAGGAATATAATTATACTACTTCTAAACTATCCGAGATCAGAGGGTTGATGGGAAAATCTTATGAGGAAGGAAACGTTTCTCAAACCTCTTTTTCACCGACAGGTGTTCAAACTTCGTTGATGTTAAAGAGTAATGATGGTATTTATATCAATCTTCATGAAGCTGCCTGTATCAATTATTCAACTATGCATCTGAATCTTGATGACAAGAACTTTATTTTTGAATCTTGGTTAACGCCTGATTCTCATGGAGACAAAGGTAAGATGCAGGCCCCGTGTACATCTCCTTGGCGAACAATTATCGTTAGTGATGACGCAAGAGATATTTTGGCTTCTAATATGACTTACAATCTCAATGAGCCGAACAAGATTGAAGATGTATCTTGGATTAAACCAACAAAGTATATAGGTGTTTGGTGGGAAATGATCTCCGGTAAAAGCAGTTGGGCATATACAGAAGAATATCCTTCTGTACAATTAGGGATCACAGATTTCAATAAAGCAAAACCTAATAAAAGTCATGGAGCTAATAATACTAATGTGAAGAGACATATTGATTTTGCGGCGAAACATGGGTTTGACGCAGTTCTGGTAGAAGGATGGAATATCGGTTGGGAAGATTGGTTTGGCAATGATAAAGATTATGTTTTTGATTTTGTAACACCCTATCCGGATTTTGATCTTAAAGGGTTGAATGAATATGCCCAGTCAAAAGGTGTTAAGCTTATGATGCATCATGAAACATCTGCTTCTATCCGTAACTATGAACGTCATATAGATACGGCTTATAGACTGATGAAACAATATGGTTATGATGCTGTAAAAAGTGGCTATGTGGGTAAAATACTCCCATTGGGGGAGCATCATTATAGTCAATGGACCAATAATCATTATCAATTTGCAGTAGAAAAAGCAGCAGATTATCAAATTATGGTGAATGCGCATGAAGCTGTGCGCCCAACTGGGATTGCGCGCACTTGGCCAAACCTTATAGGAAATGAGTCGGCAAGGGGAACAGAATATCATGCATTTGGAGGTATCCATCCTAATCATGTAACGATTTTGCCATTTACACGGTTAATTGGCGGTCCCATGGATTATACACCGGGAATATTCCAAATGGATCTTACTAACGGAGCACATGTGAACAGCACTTTGGCAAATCAGCTCGCGCTCTACGTAACTATGTACAGCCCTTTGCAAATGGCAGCAGATTTTCCGGAAAACTACGAGCGTTTCCTCGATGCTTTTCAGTTCATCAAGGATGTTGCTCTGGATTGGGACGAAAGCAAATATCTAGAGGCTGAACCGGGACAGTTTTTGACCATTGTACGAAAGGCTAAAGGGAAAAATGATTGGTTTCTAGGAAGCGTGTGTGGAGAAAACGGACATACAGCAAATATTGATTTTGGATTTTTAGATGCAGGGAAAACCTATGAGGCAACAATCTATGCAGATGCTCCTGAGGCACATTACTTAACAAACCCTCAGGCTTATGTTATTAAGAAAATCAAGGTGACCAATAAATCGAAATTAACTCAGAGAGCTGCTCCTGGAGGTGGTTTTGCAATCTCGATTATACCCATTCAAAAATAAGGGGTCTTTACTAAACTAATAGGGCAACGTTTTTCGTTGCCCTATTTAGTCTTTTATTATTCCATATTGTGATAAACAGCCTGAACGTCGTCGTCTTCCTCGATTTTGTCGATCATTTTCAACACGTCTGCTGCTTGTTCTTCGGTAAGCGTAGTGTGCGATAAAGCGATACGCTCTAATTTTGCAGATTTTACTTCGATACCTTTTGCTTCCAATAGGCTTTGCATATTTCCAAAGTCTTCAAAAGAAGTCTGTACCACAACAATATCATTACCCTCTTCGTCGGATTCTATATAAAGTTCTTCCAATCCGCCGTCGATAAGCTCCAATTCTAATTCATCCGTATCCAAATCCTCAGCCGCATCAAAACGGAAAATAGATTTACGTTGAAAGATAAAGTCCAAAGAACCTGTTTTTCCTAATGAACCTCCTGCTTTGGTGAAGTAGCTACGTACATTTGCCACCGTACGGTTGGTATTATCTGTTGCTGTTTCGATTAATACAGGTACGCCGTGCGGGCCATAGCCTTCGTAAACATACTCTTCATAGCCTTTGGCATCTTTTTCAGATGCTCTCTTAATAGCCGCTTCTACACGATCTTTCGGCATGTTCACTGCCTTGGCGTTCTGAACAGCTGTGCGCAGGCGGGAGTTGTTTTCCGGGTGTGGGCCACCCTCTTTAACCGCAATAGCGATCTCTTTTCCCAATCGTGTAAACTGCACGGCCATCTTGGCCCAACGTTTAAATTTTCTCTCTTTTCTAAATTCGAAAGCTCTACCCATTGTTATACGTTTGTTTTGAGGTTCTCAATCATGTCTTTTGTCATCGCCTCCAAATCAAAGGACGGTTTCCAGCCCCAGTCATTCCGCGCGTAAGAGTCGTCAATGCTGGCTGGCCAGGAATCAGCAATGGCTTGTCGAGGGTCATTTTCGACATAAGACAGCTCAAAATTAGGAAGAATTTTTTTAATTTCTTCGGCAATCTGGGCTGGTGTAAAGGAAATTCCTGCCAAATTATAGCTAGAACGTATAGTCAGCTTTTCAGCCGGAGCCTCCATCAGTTCTATTGTGCCACGAACAGCATCTGGCATATACATCATAGGAAGCTCTGTTTCTGCTGAAAGAAAGCTGCTGTATTTGCCGTGTTTTAGGGCTTCAAAGAAAATGTGTACGGCGTAGTCTGTAGTACCTCCTCCAGGTGCAGTTTTCCAAGAGATAATGCCCGGGTAACGTATGCTGCGAATATCTAATCCATATTTTGCGTGATAATATTCACAGAGCCTTTCACCTGCCAATTTGCTGATCCCGTAGATGCTGTTCGGATCCATGATGCAGTATTGATCGGTTTGCTGCTTTGGCGAATGCGGGCCAAATACCGCAATTGAACTTGGCCAAAATATCTTCTTGATACCTAATTCTATAGCTAAATCCAAAACATTCAATAAACCGTTCATGTTCAAGTCCCAGGCCTTTTGCGGATACTGCTCGCCAGTTGCAGAGAGCATAGCTGCCAACAAGTATATTTGTGTGGGTTTATGTTTTTCTAACAAAGCCTTTAATGCTTGTTTATCCAAGACATTGATGATTTCAAAAATTTCATCATCTTTTAGGGTTTGTGGTGTCCGGATATCGGATGTAATGACATTTTCACTGCCAAATTTTTGTCGCAAGGCAGCCGCCAGTTCAGAGCCAATCTGACCATTGGCGCCAATCATAATAATACGCTCTTTCATCACTGCAAAGATAGGTCATTTTTTACTGATCTGTCAATATTTTGATGAATCTCTTACCAAGACAAAACTCCCTTTAAAACTCTGAAAATAGCCTTTTGCGGTATACATTTCTGCTTGAAAGATATAGATGCCTCCTGTGCAATCATGTCCATTTTCATCCTTGCCGTCCCAACTGATTTCACCTTGCTGACCTACACTTTTGTTACGAATCAATCGATTGACTGAACGGCCTCTATCATCAAAAATCTGTAAAGTGAACATCGGATTTTCTTCTGAAAATGCATAAATGAAATGGAGCTGATCTTCAAATCCATCACCATTTGGTGAGAATGTACGCGACGCTAGCGTGATGGTATTGTTATGCATATTTTTCTCTACACCAACGGAGTTCTTGTATCCCGGAGTGGCACCTCCAACCAAAGTAGACGCAGAGGTGAAATTGCCTGGTTCATTTGTGTCCCTCTCGAGTGACTGCCGCTCTAAGGAAATTCCTTTCACATCACTTAAAAAAGGTTGATGCATAGCACTAACATAAGCGAGACTATCGACCAATACTGAGGCATGTGATAAAACAACCTGTCCACGTTCATTGGCATAAGGCGGCAGAGCAGACATCGTAATAAAATTTTCTAACTGTGCGTTGGGATAGTGTTTTTCTACGGTTTCGGGCGAAGTCGTGAGCACCCGATATGCTGATGGGTAAAAAAGATGGGGTTCGCGAATGATTTCCCTATTACCGAGTAACCAGCCTTGGAGATTTATGATTTTCCCCGAGCGGTTGTAAAGCTCCACAAAATCTACACCGCCAGCTTTTGGATTGAAGAGAACTTCGTTGATGATAATGTCGTTATATTCGGAGGGCGATGCATGGAGCAGGGGAATAGAAAATTGATAGGTCAACTGACACCATGATATATCAACCATGTTAAGTTCTAAGGGCGTATCCATCGGAATTGCAGTTGAAAAGATAAGTGTGAGATGCTCGCGATCTATTTCAATAGCTGTTGGTTTTGCCCCAACAGGGTGTAATTGGATCTGCTCCGTTGTGATTGCGGGTAAATTTGTTAGCGCTGGTGGAAATCGGAGGCGAATGCTATGGTCTTGAATGTCTGCGATGCTTGGCTGTATGGCAGGCTTATAATACTCATCCCAAATGCTGTTGCGTTGGCCGGGTGTTCCCCCGCTCAACGATTCGGAAGCACTCCAATTGAGGGACTCATCACATGAGATATTAGGATTAATACGTTCCAGACTCCATCCCCCATTACGCTTAGTACTGCTGGCGTACCAACGATCGGAGTAAGTGACTTGATCGGCAAGTTGACCATCGGGTTTGATGAGTGAAATCTCTGCTCCGCTATTGTTCAGCGCTTGCCAGCGCGGTAAAGGCATAACGTTGCCAAATCGCTCAAAAGTGCTGCTGCTCGGAGCATATACCAGTAGAATGAATTGTTTCGAGGCTAAATAGCGAGGCAGCAGTTCTATACTCTGCTTATTGACCTGCAGTTTATAGTTTGATAAATCGACAGGCTTTTCTCCGCTGTTGTATAGTTCAATAAACTCCGTGTTGGGGAGTTGTCCATTGTTCGGGTTAGCCATGATTTCTGTGATGATTAGCCGATCCTGAGCAGCTACGCAGAAGTTTAGCATTATAAAAAAGACACAAAGATATTTTTGCTTTATTTTTATAAAAAGAGGCCTCATGTCATTATATTTTGAATAGTATAGGGAATACTTGTGAAAGTTTATAAATAATTTTTTAGAAAAGACGCTGCTTATTTCGTAAGTTTGATTCCTTGGAATAAAAATAAACAAAATTTTAGTAATCATTTTTATCAAAAACAATTTATAAGTATGAAAGTTGCAGTAGTAGGCGCAACAGGCCTTGTAGGGTCAGAGATCTTGACCGTTTTAGCGGAGCGTAATTTCCCCGTAACCGAATTGATTCCCGTAGCCTCTGAGAAGAGTAAGGGTAAGGAAATCGAATTCAAGGGAAAGAAGTATAAGGTTGTCACGCCGACAGAAGCTATTGCATTGAAACCAGATGTGGCATTGTTTTCTGCAGGAGGGGGCACTTCGACAGAATTTGCACCACAATATGCTGAGGCAGGGATCACGGTTGTCGATAACTCTTCGGCTTGGCGTATGGATCCAACAAAAAAATTAGTTGTACCGGAAGTGAATGGTGACGTATTGTCGGCAGAAGATAAGGTTATTGCCAATCCAAACTGTTCAACCATTCAAATGGTTGTTGTTTTGAAGCCGCTTCACGAGAAATATAAAATTAAGCGCGTAGTCGTTTCGACTTACCAATCTGTGACAGGTACAGGTGTTAAAGCCGTAAATCAACTGATGGATGAACGGGCTGGTAAAGAGGGAGAAAAAGCATATCCATATACAATTGACCTGAATGTTATTCCACATATTGATGTATTCCAAGAAAATGGCTACACCAAAGAGGAAATGAAAATGATTCAGGAGACTAACAAGATTATGGGTGATGACTCTATCCGTGTAACAGCAACCACAGTGCGTATCCCAGTTATGGGGGGACATTCTGAGTCTGTTAATATAGAGTTTGAAAATGATTTTGATGTGCAGGAAGTTCGTGAGATCTTAGCACAACAAGAAGGTGTTATTGTGGTTGATGACCCTGCAAACCTGAAATATCCAATGCCAAAAGATGCACATGGTAAAGACGAGGTCTTAGTCGGTCGTATCCGTCGTGACGAGTCGCAGGACAAAACGCTTAACCTTTGGGTTGTCGCAGACAACTTGCGTAAAGGAGCTGCAACCAATGCGGTACAAATTGCAGAGTTGTTACACAAAAAGGGATTGATATAATTAGCATTAGGCTTAGCAGAAAAGGGATTCGGCATTGCCGAATCCCTTTTTTAATTGAATGCCTCTATGCCGGCGAGGTATGGTACTTTTTTGGCGACATCTGCTGTTAAGGATGGAGTAGCGCGTGCAGCAAAAACATGTCACTCTGAGCGAAGTCGAAGAGCGATATGTTTTCATTTGCAATATATCATAATGTCCTCCTGTTTAGGTGTGAAAGTTTATTGAAGACTTCCGAAGTTTAACTTCGTTGAGGGCTTCGCCGTTCACAAACTTCGGAAGTCTAAACTCTATTAAAAGTTTTGACCATGTAGAAAGATATTCCTTGCACTATCTATTTGGTCAAAACTTTTGAGCGACACGCTTTTGCATACTTTTGGCAAGATAAAAGTATGAGCCAGTCGCGCAGTGTCCCGAATGCTTTCGGGGGCTTGAGCGACAAAACATTGATGAAACAAAATCTCCATTTCCCCTCCCCACAAATCTCATGAAAAACAATTTAGATGCTTTTCCCTGCTTTATTAAAAACGTATGCGCTTCTGTCGTAAATTCTATTCTCTCTCAAAAACAAAAAAAGGGTTCAGCTTATGCTGAACCCTTTTCTAATATGAAGTATTTATCAAAAATAATTAACGCACTTGTGTAAACTGCCAAGTGTTATCAAATATAAACGAACCGTTTACCCCTGTTGTGATATAACCTTTTCCGTTTAAGCTGAAACCTACAGCTTTTTCACGCGCATCAGCAGGAAGATTTTGGTGTTTATCAGTCCATGAATCTGAAGATGGTTCATATTTCCACACTGTATTAGTAATGCTCGTTCCGCTTCTTCCACTTACAACGTACGCACTGTTGCCAATAACGAATGCAGAAGCACTACGTTTTCTTACATCATACGTAAAGCTGTTGTCGTCACGTTTTAAATCGTTTAGGGCTTTCCAGCTTGTTCCATCGAAAGAATAGAAATCTTCAGGAAGGTCAGAGCTGTTTGCATAACCACCGCCTACGTATGCTTTGTCTCCGATAACGAAGGCAAAAGCTTCTGCTTTTTTGTATTTGAACGGTGTAGCAACAGTTTCCCATTTGTCAGTCTTAGGATCATATCTGAAGAAATCACTGAATTTTGCATCAGTCTTGGTCGTACCTAATCCTACGTAACCATAACCACCTAAAGAAAAGGCTACAGCACCATAACGCGCTCTTCCTGGGAAATCAGCAATTTTCGACCAAGTTTTTGTAGCAGGGTCGTATTTGTAGAAATCATTTAAATCGTCTGTTCCGTCAGAACCTGTACCAATAAAGCCCTTGCCATCGATAGCAAAACCTACTGCCATCTGGCGTGCTGTGCCTGGGAAATTAGGAATATCACTCCATGTTTCACCATTAAATGCTGCACCATCATTTACTGCACCTTCATTTCTGACATATCCACCGACTACGTATGCTGTATTATCAATAACGAATGCTGCAGCACCGTTTCTCGGGTCATTTTTAAATACATTTGATCTTTCCCACTCCGTAGGTCCATTGTCTGTTGCCGAAGTATCGTCGTCGTTATCTTTCTTACAAGAATTGAAAGAAGCTAAAGCAACTGTGCAGGCCAAGATTAACAATAGCCAATTTTTCTTATTCATAAATTATTTAAATTTTGTGTACAATATATTCAATTTAATTTTAGGAGCACCATTTTCTGTTGCAATCAAGGCCGTACTCAATGTGCTGAATGTTGCAGGACCTACTAACGGACTCAAATATAATGACGTTTGGTCATATGTATCTGAGGACTTTAAAATCTTTAAATATTCAATCATATTGAATGTATATGTCCCGTTTCTTCCTGTCTGGTTGCCCGGAACAAAATTTGCCTGTTGTGCCGCTGTTGCATAAGGAACCCGTACATAAGATGTTGGGATGCCATCGTAATTTGCGACAAATAACATCAAACTGCCTGGAATAGATTGAGCCGCATTGCTTCCTGAAGAGGCCGACTCGATAACCAATTCTGCTTTGTTAATGGAAATGTTGTCATCTCGCACAAAATCTTGTAACGAAGGAAAGGTCATTTTCGCTACAACACCGGTGCCAGCCTGCAAATAAGTAAGCCCTCCTGTTGCTGAAGTAGCAATCTCTTTGTTCGTCAAGCTCAAGGTCTCAAAAACAGTTTCCGAGCGATCATAATGTATATAATTATGTTGTAGGTCCTTTTGGACAATGCTCAATGTTTTTGCCCCGTTTTTTTTGAAACCGTCCGCTCCAGTGTAACTATAGTTAATATTCACACGAACTGTATCGCTAAAACCTATGGCAAGCGAATTGTCTGTATCTGGAACGATGGCTAAACCTTTGAAATAGTCTTGGAAATTTTCATTAGACCTTGCCCGCATATCATTGTTGATAACTAGATCAAAAAAGTCCTGACCAAGTGTTGGGCTAAGCTTGATGCTTAGTGAATCCATCGAAGCAATTCGCGGAAGGAAACTGACACTTCCTAAAGGTGTACTGTCGTAGGTGAATTTTTGTTTAGAAAAGATAGACGCTCCGCTTACATATATCGGTGTGGCAATGTTATTGATACCCCCAGAGAGAGAAGTCGTTTCGATTGTCTCCGTTACTTGGTGTACGTTAATCTTCTGCGTTACGGTCGTGTCTCCGAAATAATATCGAGATGCATTTGGCTTTAACACCAAATTCAATGAGTCAAAAGTAGCTCCCTGTGGAATGTCGTTTGTGAAATCAGAAAATCCAATTCGGAAAAAAGCCGAAGACTCCATGCTGCCCACTTGTTGTATATTAGACTTGCCTACTAACAGCGTACCCGTGGCTTGTGTTGGAAGATTATCTAATTGTATAGTGGAAGTTTTAACAGTAAATGAATCAATCATAGTTACCCCTACATTGCTCGTAGCAGAATTGTCCAACATCACACTCATATCCTTATCACAGGCAGTGATGAGGAGGAGCATAAAAAATGGCGCTATAAAAAAATTAAAGCTTTTCTTAAAAATTTGATTCATATTTATAGTCTGACGCGCAAAAGTAGTTAAACTGAACTGTTAATCAGTGTTATATTTTGTTAAAAGCAACCACTTGCTGATGCGATGCAAAGCTACTAATTTAAATTTGTATTAATAATGTTAAAAAAGCATAAAATACTTGTCCTAATGATAGCCCTGACAGCCAGTGGTATCCTGATGGTGTTGTTGATCTGGTTGTATGGTAGCTACCGTGGTCGGCAGGAATTGTTTTTAGGTTCGGCGGAAAGATCGCTGTTCAATGTGATACAGAATTACTATCAAAGAGAAGTTCTTCCTGAGGCTAAAGATGTAGATAGCACAGGTTCAGGAACTGGGCGGCAGCGATATTTGTTGTCTTTCGTAGGTAAGGTTTATCCAGAGCTTGACCTTTCACCGCTGAAAACAGCTCTAGATACAGTAAACTTCCAAAGACATCGCCGTGATAAACCAGGAGGAGTGCGCAAGGATGACCCAGATCAATTACTGCCATCTTATCTGTTAGAGAAGATTTCCTTTAATGAGGAAGTATTGGACGAGCTGAAGCAAATGTTGCAACGTTCGTTGAAGCGAAATAATATGTCTACGGACTTTGAACTGTTTATCCAAACAATGTCGCGTGAGGAGTTGGAAGCGTATTTTGCCAGAAATCCGATGTATCAAGATTTAGTTACCCGACCAATTTTGGTCAATCCCGATAACGGACAGTTCCTCATTGCTAAATTTGATAATCCTTGGGCTTACTTATTGCGAACGATGTGGTGGCAGGTGCTGTTTTCTGTTTTGCTCTTGGCAGCTTTAATAGGTACGTTTCTTTATCTTTTGCAAACGATAAAACGACAGCATGAACTGGCGCAACAACGCAAAAGCTTTGTTAACAATATGACCCACGAGTTGAAAACTCCTGTTGCGACGGTGATGGCTGCGGTCGAAGCTATTCAGCGTTTTGGTGCCAAAGGCGATAAAGGTCGGACGGAGAAATATTTACATGTTTCTAAACAAGAACTGGAACATTTGAACAATGTGGTGGAGCGACTGTTGCAGATGGATCATGATGATGTGCGGGGAGTGCCACTGATAAAACAGGATATGGATATTGTCGGTGCTGTCGCCTCAGGGATAGAAACTGCGCAGATGAGCGCAAAGAAAGAGACACTTATTGATTTAATAACTGAGGAAGAGAGACTCTTCGTTCATGCAGATGAGGCTCATATGAAGAGTGTTATCAGCAATTTGCTGGATAATGCTATTAAATATTCAGGGGAGCGGGCAACAGTTGCCGTTCATATACTGGATAAAGGAGATTTTGTCGAAATCCGTGTGGAAGATAAAGGCAAAGGAATAGATAAGTCTCAACAAAAACATATTTTTGATATGTTTTATCGTGTCTCTGAAGGGCATCTGCATGAGGTAAAAGGCTTTGGGATAGGTTTGGCGTATGTGAAACAGGTGATTCAACAACATGGAGGAGAAGTAGGGGTGGAAAGTGCAATAGGGAGAGGCAGTACATTTACGGTGAAATTTCCGAAAAAATAAAATAAAGTGACGGTGGTTATGGCTTTCTTCACTTCCATAACTTCTATCACCTCCATAACTTAAAATAATATGGTGCGTATATTGTATGTAGAAGATGAACTTAGCTTGGCTATGATTGTGACTGACAGCCTAGAGGAACAGGGTTATAAGGTAACGCATAAGGTAAATGGACGAGAAGCCATTATTGCTTTTAACCATCATAAACCCGATATTGTTGTGTTAGATGTGATGATGCCCCTGATGGATGGTTTTGCTGTTGCAGAAGAGATTCGCAAGACAGATTCGCAGGTTCCTATACTCTTTCTTACGGCGCTCACGCAGACGGAGGATGTTGTGCACGGCTTTAAATTGGGAGCAAATGATTACGTACGCAAACCTTTCAAGATAGAGGAACTTATCGTTCGTATTGAGGCGTTAGTGAAACGTAATGTGCAACCTCCTGCAGCACGGACGTATCAGATTGGGAGCTATGTATTGGACACTTTAAAGTCAACTTTGACGTTACACAACATGGAAGAGAAGCTGTCTTTCCGTGAAGGGGAGCTTTTGCGAAGGCTGTATGAACAAAAAGATCAGGTCGTGCCACGTGATGAGATTATTCGAGCATACTGGAATGAGGATAACTATTTCACAGGACGTAGCCTGGATGTATTCATAAGTCGCATACGGAAATATCTGTCGAAAGACGAACGTATCAAGATTACCAATATTCGTGGAGTTGGATATATGTTGACTATTGCGTAATTTCATATCACATGAAAGCCTTGATTATTTTTGACACTGTCTCATTAAAGCGTCTTTTATGAAATAAATTGTTTTCTTTCGACAATTGTCGATTTTCTCCATCGCACATCCTTTCCGTCCCTCGCCGGGACAGGGCGTCACTTTTGAAGGGCAAAAGTGACCAAAACCCTTTGTCCCATCCGAGGTGGCTTTTCGCACAGTCTCAACACACACAAAGAAAATCCCTCCCAAGTCTGAAACTATTGTCCGAAGCTTTTTAGATAGCTTCGGACAATAGTTTCCATGACTTTCCCCTCCACACAATCCCTCGGGATTTCCTTTATCTTTCCGCCACTTGGATGGAACGAAGAGGCGCTTTCGCGCCTAAACAGGAGTACATTATGATATATCGCAAATGAAGATATATCGCTTCCGCTCTTCGACTTCGCTCAGAGTGATATGTTTTTGCTGCATGCACTACTCCATCCTTAACAGCAGACGTCGCCTAAAAAGTTTTGACCCTGTAGAAAAATGTTTTTAGCACTATCCATTTGGTCAAAGCTTTTCAGCGACACGCTTTTGCATACTTTTGGCAAGACAAAAGTATGAGCCAGTCGCGGCTTGAGCGACAAAACATAGATTAAAGAAAACCTCCATTTTATCTCAATATAAATCCCATTGAAAACAATTTATCCTGTATTTACCTTAAAAGGTATTCAGCTTTACGACAAAGGTCTGCGAAAAAAAGAATATCTTTGTTTTTCAGAACAGCGCCCTGTGATAGAGGGATAGGTTTAACGTTTTTGAAATGAAAGAGTCCACCATAAGCCGTAAAGAAAGAATCATGCGAGTTGCCCTCTCTTTGTTTGCAACAAAGGGTTATGCCGATACTTCTACAAAGGAGATTTCAATTGAAGCAGGAGTGTCGGAAGCTTTGATCTTTAAGCATTTTGGTAATAAGGAGGCACTGTTGATGCACCTTATCAAAGCAGGGTACCGTCGTGTCCTTTCCCATCATCGAGGCATGTTGACTTATACAAATCCTTCAGAATTTATCAAGAATATGGTTCTACTGCCAAGTAAGTTGGTGGCTGATGAGCCGTTGTTCTGGAAATTACAGGAACGATTGTCCCACAATTTATTTTCCAGGCAGCAGCATGAGCAATTTATGAAACCTGTTCAACCTGTACTGACTAAGGCTTTTGCTGAGTTGGGCTATGATAAGCCTGAGTTGGAAACAAGATTACTCTTGCTGATTATTGATATGCTGTGGAAACGAGAAGTGACTGGCGATTTGGAGGATAGTCTGACAATGGCAGCTCTATTGCAAGAAAAATATAAATTATAGAAAACAATTGTCCCTCGCAGTAAACTTATGCAATCGATTACTTATTCCTCGGCTGATGAAACAAGACAGTTTTTATGTAGAAAGTTTGTACCTTTCACTTTTCAAAAGTTTGAATCGAGATGAGCAATAAAATCCAATTTCCATATCATTCTGGCTATCCTTCTGTAGCCGACTTACGCAGGAAAGCAAAATGTCGTATTCCGAAATTTGCTTTCGACTATTTAGAGGGAGGATGTAATGAGGAGCTTAATTTAGCTCGGAATGAGAATGATTTTGACCAAATTTATCTGAAACCCCGTTATCTGGAAAAAACCGGGACGATTGATATGTCTACCGAATTGTTTGGTCGTACATACAGTGCTCCTTTTGGGATCTCACCGGTAGGGTTACAGGGTTTGATGTGGCCAAATGCACCTGAAATATTGGCAAAGGCCGCAGGCAAACACAAAATTCCATATATTCTCAGTACAGTTTCTACATTGAGCATTGAACGCATCGCTGAGGTTTCAGAGGGAAGTGCGTGGTTTCAACTTTACCATCCGACTGAAGATGCCCTTCGTGATGATATTATTAACCGTTTAAAAGCTGTAGAATGTCCTGTTTTGGTGGTGTTGGTAGATGTTCCGGCTTTCGGTCTTCGCTATCGCGAGATTAAAAGTGGACTTTCTATGCCGCCGAAAATGAATATCAATAATATTCTACAGGCGATGGCATGCCCTACCTGGGGAATCAAAACCCTGCAACATGGTATTCCTTCTTTTGCTACTTTAAAACCTTACATGGAAAAAGGGTTGGATCTAGCGCAACTGGGGCAGTTTATGAACAGAACCTTTACTGGAAAAGTTACTTTTGAGAAAATAAAAGCTATCCGGGACCTTTGGCCGGGACCATTGGTGCTAAAAGGTATTGCTACGGAAGAGGACATGAACGATGCCTTGCAGATTGGCGTAGATGGTGTCATAGTGTCCAACCATGGTGGAAGGCAATTGGATGCCAGTGAATCTTCTGTCTCATCACTTATTCGTTTGGCAAACAATTCAGCTTATAAGGGTAAGATTAAAATTATGTTGGATGGTGGTATTCGTTCGGGGGTGGATTTAGCTCGTGCACATGCTGTAGGGTCAGATTTCAATTTTATGGGACGTCCTTTTATGTACGGAGTAGGTGCGCTGGGTGATGAAGGAGGAGAGCATACCATCAATATGTTCAAAGCCCATCTTTATCAAGTGATGCAACAAGTTTCTATTGATAAAATCAATCGTTTCTCAGAACGGTTGCAAAGTGTAAGAATTTAAAGAAGAAAGAGCAAAGAGGCAAGACTTCCCGTTCTCTCTTCTTTGCTCTTGTTTCTCTCTTCTTTGCTCTTGTCTCTCTCTTCTTTGCTCTTGTCTCTTTCTTCTTTCTTATACTCTTCGTACCTTTGCGATTATGATTTTAGCAGAACGATACCATGATATATCCTGTGGACACCGCGTGGTTGGTCACGAAGGGAAATGCCGTTTTTTGCATGGGCATAATTACCGTGTACACTTCACTGTTGCCGCAGAACAGCTGGATTCCGTAGGGCGCGTGGTAGACTTTTCTGTTATTAAATCTACCTTATGTCAATGGATTGAAGAGAACCTTGATCATAAATTTTTAATTTGGGAACAGGATCCGTTATTACAAGCACTGCAAGAGATTAATACGGAAAGTTTGGTGGTAGTTCCCTTTAATCCCACTGCAGAAAATATTGCACGCTACCTTGTCGAAGATATTGGCCCAGAACAATTGAAAGACTATTCTGTGCGGCTTATACGCTGCAAGGTAGAAGAAACCGCAAAATGCTCGGCGACTTATAGTCTAGTGTAAGAAAAACCTTGTCGGGTTTTAGGGTGTGATCTAAATTTCTGCTATAAAATACAATTGGTATATTAACCTATCAAGTCTTACCATATTTGGATAAGTTAAATTTTCTTCGGCAAAATATTATTTTGTATATTTACTTTTTGTAAAATATAATGTTTGTACGAAATGCCATATCAACCTGACAAAACAGACTTAAAAATTTTGAAACTGCTTCAAGAGAACGGCAGAATCACCAACCTGCAATTAGCTTCCAACATTGGGCTTTCGCCCGCGCCAACCCTGGAACGGGTGCGGAAGCTGGAAAATTCTGGTTTTATTAAGAGCTATCATGCCTTTGTGGATGAGGAAAAGCTTGGATTGGGAATCAAATCTTTCATACAGATTTCATTGGATTTCCATACACATAACGCGATTCCCGAATTTGTGGAAGCTGTAAAAGCTATTCCTGAGGTAACAGAATGTCACCACGTTACTGGAAATTGTGATTTTATCTTAAAGGTATATGTGAAAGATATCAAAGCATACGAAGGAGTCATTATGGAGAAAATTTCCAAGATTCCTTTTGTCAAGACCTTTCAGACTATGATGATTATGTCAACCAGCAAGAAAGAACCTATCGTACCTTTGGAGTATTAAGAAAATATTAATCTAATCAATTATGAAAGAAAAGCAGATACCCTATCCTGACCTGGCTATTATCCTGACCTGGCCCGACGCCACTATTCGTGGAGATGAGAAATGGATGATGTTTTTTAAGAAAATAGGCATCGTCAAAAATCTCAACTTTAAGGTCGGTCATACAGGGGTAGTCATTATTAAGCGCAGTACGGGCGAAATGCTTTTTTATGATTTTGGACGTTATATTACACCACGTGGATATGGGCGAGCGCGATCCAAATATTCTGACCCTCGCTTAGAGATTACGCTTAAAGCGCGTTTTGAAAAAGGCAGTATTGCTAATCTGGAGGAGATCGTAGCGCTTTTTGAAGAACTTAAAGGAGCAATGTACGGTGAAGGTATTTTGTACTTTTCCATTGCAGAAGGTATTGATTTTGAAGCGGCAAGAGCTTTTGGTGACGATTGGGTGCATCGAGGAACATACCCTTATGGAGCGGTTGCCAAGAACAATAACAATTGTTCCCGATTCATTACACGTATGTTGATTCATGCATCCCAGAAATATACTTGGATCCACAGCATCAATTTTCCGGAAACTATCAAGGCGAGCCCGATTAGCAATGTGGTCAATGCTGTGGCTGACCGCATGATTTATTCTTATACTCCGGAAGAGGGTTTGCGCCATTTTCGAATGAATCGCTGGCAATCATTTTGGTTCTTAGTCAAACAATTGGGAGATAATGTTGCTCCGAAAAAGGCTTCGCTTTTACCCAATGACTTGATTATTGGCTCGATGAACTACACTTCCAAGCCCATTACTGTACCAAAAAATGCCCACTATTTAGGTGGTGTGGGTGATGGTGCATGGTTTTCCATATTTCCTACGCAAGATAATAAGCTTATCATTCAGCGATTTACTTCCAAAGGAGAACTTGAATACACGATATTGGGCGAGCCTTTCGAACCTATTGATTTTAAAGAGCCATTTGAGGTAGTATATGACAGCCATCTGCTTTTTACGCATATCAAGCAACATGGACGGAAGATACGTATCCACCATACACAGCGACTGCCCAATGCGGAATACCAGTATAAAAATCTGAAGGAATTATTTGCTTAGACCCTCCCCCTATGAAGGGGTCTAAAAAGGTTCGAAAACCGCAAAAACGTGTTCCCGAAAGCATTCGGGACGAGAAGCGCAGCCACAAAGCAATCTGCGTTTTTGACATCATTCCCGCCTCAGAGACTATTTAAATTTTTGCTTTCGCCCCAAAACACGTCATTATGAGGAGCGATAGCGACGTGATAATCTGTGTTTTGATTCTCTTGTCCATAGATTTTGCTTCGCAGAACTCACTTCGTTCGGTTCTCCTCGTTCCTCGTCGAAATTACGTAAAAATTATATTTTTAAACAGCTTCTCAGGCGGGACTTTGTTACCTCCACCGCCAGAGGCGTGGCACAGCGCAATGACGATGATGTTTAGCTTTTTTAGACAGCCCTAAATATAATTTGACAATCTTTCCCACGCCCTATATTACTCCCCCTTTGGGGGATGGGGGGATCTGCCAATCAATGGGTTTCCGCCCATTTCTCACTAAATAAGCATTGGCTTGAGAGAAATGTTTGCAGCCAAAAAAGCCTCGGTGAGCCGACAAAGGAGAAGGGTGGACAGAAGTCAATACGCAGTGTTTTTGCGAATCTATAAGAAAACTCTTTTTTTGTGCATAGCTACCCCATAGGATGAATACTACATTCGATAGTCTTTGCGAAATAAGCTGTATAATCTGGTCTGTAAACTCTTCCCAACCTTGCCGTTGATGAGAGGCGGCTTGGTGAGCGCGTACGGTTAAAGTCGCATTAAGGAGAAGCACACCCTGTGCGGCCCAAGCGGTTAGATTGCCAGACTTCGGGTAGACAAACCCTGGAATATCCGTTTGTAGTTCGGTATAGATATTTCGCAAAGACGGGGGTAGCATCATGCCGTCTGGTACAGAGAAAGATAAACCATGTGCTTGACCATCATTGTGATACGGGTCTTGCCCTAAGATGACCACTTTAATGGAGTCAAAAGCTGTAAGGTTAAAAGCGTTGAATACCAGATCTTCTGGAGGAAACACCAGTCCAAGCTGTCGTTCCTGTTGTACAAAAGCTGATAAACGTTTCATATAATCCTGTTTAAACAGCGGCTTTAGAATTGGCTCCCAGCTTTCATCGTATCGTTTTGACATAATACAAATTTACAATTTTACGTTTTCATACACCAATAATCCAACTTTTTCTATCAAACAAGTTGGATAAGCTCTAAAATAACCGGATATTTGTAATAATTTTTAATTTAAGTAGATATTTAGATATATGTCAAATATAGTTCGCATTATTCTCAGTAGTCTCCTGTTAATCGGGACTGTAGTTTTGTTTTGGACCGGTCATTGGGGGTGGGGTATTTTAAGCATCTTTGTGACTATTCTTGCCTGGGTTACGGTCTTCTTCAACGAAAATATGCTGATTGCTCAGTGGTATCTTAGAAAAGAAAATATGTCGAAAGCCGAAAAATGGCTTAAGAATATCAAAAACTACGAAAAGCAACTTATTAGTGCGCAGCACGGATATTACCATATGTTGCTGGGTATTATTGAATCACAACGTGCACCATTGCAGTCAGAAAAATATTTTAAGAAAGCTTTGTCATTGGGTTTGCATATGGATCACAATGTAGCGTTAGCTAAATTGAGCCTTGCTGGGGTTGCCATGGCAAAACGTAACAAACGAGAAGCCGAGAAACTCCTGTCAGAAGCGAAGAAAGCCGACAAGAATAAACTTCTTGCCGATCAGATCAAGATGATGAAAGATCAGATGTCTATGTTGGACAAGCAGCAATTTAGATATTCTCGATAAAGAACAAAGAGAAACGGTCGGATTATAATCCGACCGTTTCTTGTATAAATTTTCCTTCTTCTTCACTATCCTGAAAGACCAGTATCAATTGCTTAGGTTTTTCCCCTTTCCAGTTCGCAACCTGTAACCGAAGTGGCACAGTCTTATCTTCCTCCAGCAAGTAGTGTAGGTAGTTTTGTTGATCCTCCAACCTCACCATTACTCGCCCCATTGTCAACGTTGAATAGAGGTGACCGTTACCTTCTGCGTCTACAACTTGAGTTGCAAAGGTGTTCAATGTAAACTCTCTCGGATCCATTCGAAAAGACACCAAAGACAAGGTTACAGTTAGTGTATCTTTTTCCACCGCTACGCTTTTCAAATCAATCTGTAGCCCATCGACCATATATCGAGAAGCCTCCTCCTGCGCCTGTAATGCGGCAGGGAGAATAAGTAGCATGCTAAAAAGCGCCCATACAATCTTTCTCATTTTATCGTAATCTATCTGCTGATTTAATCAATTTTTCATCTTTACGGATGCCGCCAATCGCCATACCCAAGAAGATAATCGCTACTGGCAATAGGAAGAAACCTACACCGATATTATCAGCTTTCACACTTTGATTGATCGCTCCCAGCGTGGAATTAGCTGTTATCCACATCCAAACGCCCAATAGCACGATGAGGATAATCTCTACGAAAATCAAAGTTACCTGACGCTTTCTGTTTCTGAATTGAAATACAATAAACAGAGGGAACAGAGCAATAACTGCGGTCGCTATAGCCTGTAGCCAAGATGCTGATTCCCGAACTTCCTCATTGTTCACCGAAGAATAAACCCCTGAAACTGAGATTTTCTTACCTAGCCCTACCAAATCGATAAAGCTCACATAAGGGAAAACAAAAAGCCCTAAAAGAACCACAGTAGTAACCAATAACCAAACTGTTTGAATACGCTGAATCATAAGTATATTTTTCTTTTTAAGAACAAACTTATATAAAATGCTTTGTATTCACACATAGAAAACTGTAAAAAATTGTTTAGTGCATGACAAAACTGAATAAGTTATAAAAAACGCGTTCCCGAAAGCATTCGGGACGAGGAAGTATGACGACCGCGAAGCAGCTCCGAAGAAAACCAATCTACGTTTTTTTTGTCATATACTGTAAAAAATTGAGGTTTTTGTTCCTCCAATCTCCAAAGGGGAAGATATTTTTAGGATGACCATTGTGCGTGCACCAGCGGTGAAGTAAAGCCCTTAATGTTATTAGTGTGGATACTTCCTAAGCTTTAGACTTCCGAAGTTTCGAAAACTTTGGAAGTCTCCTACGCGAAGAATATGTGTTTTTAGCCTGTTGCATTTGTAATGCAATAAAATAGGTTTCTTACAATGATTTGTTGCAAACAAATGTCCCTTCGCTGGCGCGAGCGTGCCGCTCGTGCTTTAATCAAATACAAATAAGGACACACGCCACAGGCGTGCGCCAGTATGAGACGAATGCGCTCTAAGGATGAGGAATTAGGGTAGTCTGAGACTACCTGATATAAAAGTCCTTAGTCCCCACCAAAACATCCCGTCCCGACAGACTAAGGACAGTATGGGCATAGAGGACAGACTATGACGAAGGGAGGTTAAATCCCCTCGCCCTCTTTAAACTCTTGATTTACTGTAACGGATAGTTTTCCTTGTGCTTTAATCTGTCCCAAAACAACTTTCAGTGCAGCTTTCTGCATAAAACTTTCGTTTTGGTAACCAAGGATAATTGCACTTGAACGGTTTACGTCTATACTATTCATTGCGTATGGGTTGGTGAACAGAACGGAAATCGTACGCTTCCCTGCTAACCGTTCAATAAAATGTTTGACATCTTCGTTTAAGTCAGATTCACTTCTTGGTCGTGAACGATTATCGTGTATAGCCAATACGATTTGTTTACTTCTACGGATAGTTTTTAAGAGCTCCTTCAGTTCTTCAGCCGTTTCTTTTCCAGTAATGATATACTCTTTGCGGTTATTCAGCTGAATGGCTAACCCGGTCTCAAAGTCCTGAAACTTCGGAATGCCAACAGATACAATGGCGGTAGGCACGTTCTTTTGAAAAGATTTAATGCCCTTGTCGGATTTCAGAACTGTAACTGCAGCATCTGCTAAGCGTTGAACCAAAGATTGGGATGCTGGCGTGTTAAGGTCGGCGATAAGGTTGTTGGTGCCTACCGGTCGATATTGGTTTAAGCCCAGCCAATATTTGGCCGCCAGCACCCGTTTTACGCGCTGATCGATTTCGCTCTGTTTCAGGCGGCCGCTCTTGATCGATTTTTCAACCAAATCAATTGCCCTTCCACTATTTTCAGATACTTCCAATAGATCATGCCCAGCCTCGATAGCCATAACGTCCGCCTCTCCATTAGGAAAAAACTTTTTTACTCCTTTCATGTCCATCGCATCGGTTACTGTTAAGCCTTTAAAACCTAAGTCTTTGCGGAGTAAGTCGGTTACCACCTTCCGAGAGATTGATGAAGGGATGTTGGGGGTCGCATCCAATGAGGGGATATTCATGTGGGCTACCATAACGGCTGGTGCGCCCTGTTTGATGAGTTCACGGAAAGGGAATAACTCCAATGTGTCGAGGCGTGCGCGTGTAAATTTTAACTGGGGAAGATCGTGATGCGAATCCACATCTGTGTCTCCATGGCCTGGAAAATGTTTCAGAGAAGCGATAATACCGCCGTCTACCATACCATCCATATAGGCTTTTGCCTTTTGGGTAACATTTTGCTTATTATCACCGAAAGAACGGAAATTGATAACCGGGTTTTTCGGATTGTTGTTGATGTCAACCACCGGGGCAAAGTTAAAATGCATCCCAATACGGTGAAAATCACGCGCTATCTGGCGTCCCATCTCGTAGATAAGTTGATTGTTCTGAATAGCGCCTAAAGTCATCTGAAAGGGGTAAGAAATCGTCGAATCTGGCATCCGCATTCCCAAGCCCCATTCACCGTCAAAGGTTATTAACAAAGGAACTTTGCTTATTTCTTGATAGCGATTGAACATATCGGCGTGGCGTACAGGGCCGCCCTGAAAGACGACAAGGCCTCCCAATTGCTCTTTTTCAATAACCTGAGCTACCGAATCAATGTATTTCTGTCCAAGGTTAGTATGTGCCCGTACCAAAAAAAGCTGACCAATGCGTTCTTTTGGTGTCAATTTGTTGAAGACCGAGTCTACCCAGGCGTTCTGTGTGTTGATAAACTGTACAAAATCTGGTTTTTTCTGCGCATGTAATGTGGAGGTAATTGCAACAAACGCAACGAAAGAGAATATCTTTTTTATCATATTTTAGTTCTTTACAAGTACGAAATAAGGTAAAAAATATTTGCAATCAAAATTTCCTGCGTGTTTGTTTTTGAAAACGGCATAAAAAAGCATTTTTGTTCAAGCTTTCTAAGTTTTCTGTGTCCTCCTGACACAAGGAAAGCCGGTCCTGACTCGAACGGTGATTGAATCTTGCAAGAAGGGGGATTAGAAAAAAGAAGTGGGTGTCTAAAAAGGTTCGCAAACCGCAAAAACGCGTCATTGCGAGAAGTGCAGCGACGAAGCAATCTGCGTTTTTGACATCATCAGATTGCTTCGTTACCTCGCAATGACGATGATGTTTAGCTTTTTAGACAGCCTCGTTCTGATAATAGCAAAATCAAGGATAATAATCATTAAACCCACCACCTCCTTGTCCATATAAATCTCTAATGCCAATATGGTAAATAAAGATTACATTATTTACCATATTACTAACCTTATACGTTAAAAATTAACAGGAATAATGCGGTAAATTGCCGTTTAAAACAATATTTTTGCTAAGCTTAATTGGGTAGAAAATGGCAAAGGAGCAAATCTCTATTTTTGATATGTTTAAGATCGGTATCGGACCTTCCAGTTCGCATACTTTGGGGCCTTGGCGTGCAGCGCAACGCTTTGTTGACCTGCTAAAAGGCCGGAAAGTATTGCAAGATGTGCAGGAGATTAAGATTTTGCTCTACGGTTCGCTGGCGAAGACCGGTGTTGGTCACGGCACGGATATCGCCGTGCTATTGGGATTGAGTGGGGATGACCCTGTCACTTTTGATGTATATCAGGTTATGCCAAAGGTCGAGCATATTAAAAAATCACAAGAGCTTATCTTGGGTGGGGAGAAAACTGTCGTATTCAATTATACTACAGATCTACTCTTCCTTTATGCCGAAAGTTTACCTTTTCATCCTAATGCCGTAACTTTCCAGGCATTCTTGAACAATGGCACCGCTATTAGCGAGACCTATTATTCCATCGGAGGCGGTTTTGTGGTGCAAGAAAATGATTCACAAAGTGTGTTGAGTGAGGTTGATATGTCTTTTCCGGTAGATACGGCGCAAGAACTGATGGTTTGGTGTATGCGTACTGGCCTGAAAATTTCCGAGTTGGTGATGGAGAACGAGTTGGCTTGGCGTCCAGAGGAGGAGACAAGAGCTGGCGTTATGCAGATATTTTATACTATCAAAGATTGTATATACAAAGGTTGTCATACAACCGGTGTATTGCCGGGCGGACTGAATGTAGAACGTCGGGCATCCAAAATGAGTAAACGTTTGCTGAAAGATCGTGCATATACCGATTATGAATCATGGTTACAGGCTATACGCGAGGGAGGGAAGGATTTTGGTTATATTTTGGATTGGGTGAGTTGTTTTGCGCTGGCTGTCAATGAAGAGAATGCATCCTTCGGACGGGTTGTGACTGCACCAACAAACGGCGCTTCAGGCGTGATTCCGGCCGTGTTGCAATACTATATTACCTTCCACGATGCCTATAAGGAGGAAAGAATCATCCAATTTATTGCTACGGCTTCCGAGATAGGGTCTATATTCAAAAAGGGAGCAACTATTTCAGCAGCAATGGGTGGTTGTCAGGCTGAGATTGGGGTATCTTCAGCGATGGCTGCAGGAGCATTGACCGAATGTCTGGGCGGTTCGCAAAGACAGGTTCTTATGGCGTCAGAAATTGCGATGGAACATCATTTGGGCCTGACCTGCGACCCTATTGGTGGGCTGGTGCAGATTCCTTGCATAGAACGAAACACTATGGGGGCGATAAAAGCTATTACCGCAGCACAGCTGGCATTAACTTCTAATCCGGATAAAGCCAAGGTGAGTCTGGATGCGGTGGTTAGTACCATGTGGGACACTGCACAGGATATGAATGTGAAATATAAAGAAACGGCTGACGGTGGTTTGGCGATCAAAGTCCCGTTGAGTTTACCAGAATGTTGATATGAAATACGCTGCGTTAGCTTCCGGAAGCAATGGCAATTGCTATTATATAGCTGATGGTCAAGATGCGATCTTGGTCGATGTAGGTGTGAATGCCAAACATGTGGAGCTACGTATGCATAATTTGGGCATAGTACCCTCTTCTATTTCCGCTATCTTTATTACCCATGAGCATACGGATCATATCCGCGGACTTTCCGTTTTCTGTAAACGCTATCAGATTCCTGTTTATATTACAGCAGGCTCATATAAAGGTTCTCGTCTGCATCTTCCCGAGGAATTGGTGCATATCATACCATCGGATGCTAAAGTACAGATTGGCAATATGACAGTCTACGGTATTCCGAAATACCACGATGCGAAGGAACCTTGTAGCTTTGTTGTGTCTAATGGAGTATTGAATATAGCTATAATGACCGACTTAGGTCGGATTTGTGATAACGTAAAGCATGTGATTCAACATGCGGATATCTTACTATTGGAGTCCAACTACGATGAAGAAATGTTGGAGACCGGCCGATATTCATTTTATCTGAAAAACCGTATCCGAAGCGGTTGGGGGCATTTATCTAACCGTATAGCTTTGGAGGCTTTGTTAGAGAATAGAACCGCCCGATTGAAACACCTGATATTAGGACATCTTTCCGGACAAAATAATACAGTGGATCGGGTACAGGAGACTTTTGCTCCGCACTGCGAAAGGATGAAGCTTTCCATCGCAACACGTTACGAGGAAACCCGTTTATTCGATACTGCAGAACTGTCTACCGAAGAAATTGTTCAAATCCGTGTGCAACAGACTTTCTACCAAGCGACATTTGTTTTTCCAGAAAATTAATACCTATGTTCTTACCGCCCGCTTTCTTGGCAAAGATTGGTCGTGAGTTAGAAAAGCAAAATCAATTATTGTTAGTTTATGCTTTATATCTGATTATACTGTCTTTATATTTAATTATTTACAAATAGTATACTATTATATAATGTTGATAAGATATTATTTTTAATAGGTATATTCTACTATTATAAAATAATTAATATCTTTTTTCTGAAAATAAAATTATGGTTATTGAACATAAAATAATATTGGTTTAGCAGTAACAAATAACTAATATTTAGTTAATAATTGTTCACCAAAATCTATCTATATGCTAAAAATATAAACTAATATTATTCCTATAGTGTTTGATAATCAATATTAGGTATGTGTTTTTTCTTTTTTATTGTGTAATTTAGGAGAAAGCTTTATAAACCATATAATTATAACACATTATGTTGAAACCTACTATTCGATCGCATAATATTTCTGATGTTGAATTATTGGACTATTGTTATATAATTTCAGCTGAGATGGAAAAGAATCAGGGTCTTTTCCCAAATCCTGTTCCTAGTTTGGCGGATTTTAAAAAGGAAATCCGTGCGTTTAGTGATGCCTGTTCAGATGCTGCTTATCGGGACAAGCGGATGCTTGTGATCCGTGACTCGAAGCGGAAAGACCTGTTGAATTTGTTGAGAATTCTTTCGTCTTATGTGCATTTTGTAGCTAAGGGAGATAAGGGGATTATTCTCGCAGCGGGTTTCGTCCCTTCAAAGAAAAGAAGCTCTGCCAATCGAAATCCCGATACGCCAGAGGATTTCCGTGCAGAAGGTGAAATAGGCACAGGGAAAATGAAACTAAGGGTTAAAGCTTCACCTAAGGTGTACGTCTATAGGTTTGAATATAGGAAAAAGATTGAAGGGGAGCCTTGGCAGGTGGTGTTAAGCAGTAGATCCCGATGTGTTATAGAGAATCTTGCTATAAGAGAAGAGTATGAGTTCCGGGTTTGTTTTGTTGGCCGAAACTCACAGTCTCCGTATTCTTTTGTGGTATCCTCTTATGTATATTGATTGGGAGGATGTGGTTGTGCACGTTCTTTATGCCGTTTCTTCACGGCAAAGAGATGCTTCTTCTTTTTCTTCATCCTGCAAATCTTTTGTGATAATTTCATTAGCGTGCTTGATAAAGGATTGTGTTTGTTGATACAGGATCGGGATGTGTTTTCTGTTGATTGAAAAGTTTGGTGAGTGCCGGAATTTTTGCTGTGCTTTAATCAAGACGTTGAAAGTATTTTCCTCTTCCTGGCTATCCCTTAAAAAGACGGCAGTACCTTCTGGACAGATAATATCGCAAAGATTCATTAAATAATTTAGGAGGGTGGAGTCCGGTATATAATGCATAAAGTGTTGTATCAACCCTAAACAAATCTGCTCTATGGCTAAACTGAGTGTGTAACAGGTTGCTTCATTTAGTGGTCTTTCTGCTTCTCCTGTCCAAGGAGGAGCCAGCTGTAGGGCGTTGTTATATCGTTTTTCCCATAACCATTTCATCTGGGGTTTGTCCAGAGCGGCTGTTTGGATGTTCTCCAAGTCAAAATGATGCTCTTGATACCAACATTCCGCCGAGCGTAATAGGTTTGATCGGAATAGGTCGCCCTCTTTCAGGTGTTTCTGTACCCGATCTGTATTTTCGGCAATGAGGGTAATATGGATGCTGCTTGGCAGAAGTTGCTGTATGCTGTTTTGGAAGTCCATCAAGGATTTTGGGGCTTCCCCCATGATGACAAAGAGGTAATAATGTTCGACATCCAGCTGGGCGTGGTGGATATACAGGAGATTGTTGGTTATTTGTTGCAGTGCGTTTTTGTAAGCGAAGCAATATACAGCATGCACCTTGCCAAGTGCTTGTAGGGCATTGAGGATGAGCTCACGGGGATTGTTGTTGGTGTGTGTGTTGTTTTCCATGTCTATATGATTATAATTAAGAGGAGTTTTAGATTCTTGATGAGCAATGGGTTGCCTGTTGAGTTTATTTTGGATTTCTTGCAGAAATATCGTTGAATATTTCGTTATCCATTCCAGCGCTTTACAGGTGATTTGATAGCAACATTCCAACGGTGCTCTTCCCATGCAAAAGTCTTGTTCGTAACGAAAGGCGATATAAGATTCATCGAGTTTTGCCAATGCTGCTCCTCTGGTCGTTGTACTGCCAAGTTTTCCTAACTTGGAGTCGAAAACTTTGAGGAATGCAATGTTGCTCTTGATTGAATGGGACTTCTTTTCGTCGCCGGATAGCAATTTTTGGGCTGTCCGGCAGGAAAGTTCCAGGGCTTGATGCAGCATAAAAGCGGCATGCGCACAGTTGTTATTTACTAAATAAAAGCTATATCCATTGATAAAGGACTGTATTTTCTCTACTTCCTTGTTTATATAAGCGGTTGCTTGCAGAGATAAATCAGCGGCGCTGATTTCTGGTAGTTGAATGGCAGATTTTGGGTTAGGATTTTGATAGATCCTATTGGACGGCTGACAAATTAAATAGAAGCGTGCAGCCCCAAGCTCTATTTCTTTTTGAATTTCTTTGGTGAAATAAAGCGTGAAATGCAGATTTTTCTCGTTCGCCAAAATATTTTCACAGGTTTCACGTGCATCGTTGAACCGTATGCCGGGTTCTGGTTGCAAGTGAATGTGCAACATGCTGTATTTTTTTCCATTACGCTGGTAGGTCCATTGAAAGATTTCGTCAACGGGAAGCTGCTCTGTCAGCAGGGTAAGGGTATCAGATGGTAATGTGTTCATAATCTTTAGTATTTACAAGTTGAAAAGGTTACAGTGTTATTTGTTGTTCAATAATTAATTCTCTTCTGGAGTTTCTGCGCAGTCGTCCTTTTCCTCTTCTTCTGCTTGTGCGGCCAATACATAGGTTAACTCTACAATGCGGATTAACAATTGATAAATGCGCGATGCTTCCGGGGTATAGTTTCCCTCGTCGATATCGCGTTTTGATAAGCCGAAAGAAAGCCATTCATATAAGATTTTATCCCATTGAGCCTTGCTGTAGATGCTGATAGTGGACAGGATGCTATCCAACGGCTTTTCTTTGTCCTGATTGTTTACGTAAAAAAGTACTTCGATCTGCCCCCTATACTTTATGGAGCTACGTAAAGTTTGGTTTAAAATGGATATGGACGCTACATCTGCAGGAGTTTCCAATCCATTTTCGGTTAGTTGCGAGCAGTACATTTCCAATAAACTATAAAGTGTGGAATAGTGAAAAAGCAAATCACCTCCGGAGTAGCCCAATTTTTCATTATGCTCCGACCAATATAGATCCTTTATAATAACGGATTGATACCAAAACCAAAGGATTTCCCGCCAATTGCATAAGTCGTCCATACTGCAAAAGTTTTTTACAGCACCGGCTGAATAGCGCTGTGGAGCAAGCCATCCAGGAAGTGTAACCCGGTCTTTGGGATAAAAGTTGTCGTCCTCTTCCTCTTCTTTTTCTGAAGATTGTTCGACAAGTGGTGTGCCGAGGGGCTCTATTGCCTCTTTGCTGTTAGCTGTATTTGCTGTTTCGGGGGTCTTGTCCTGTTTGTCTTTACCTTCTTTTGTGTAGGGTAATTTATCCTCTTCATATATTTGGTATAGCGCTTGTGCCAATCGCAAAAGCAATTCTTTTATGGCGAAGTAGTTGTCACGCAAAATTTCATCTACGGGATCGATTTTATCAATCATATTTGCCCACAAATCGTCAATACAGATGTACCATTCGGCTAAGCTTTTGTAGGAAAAGAACCGACTGATCTCGTGTGCAGGATTCTCTTCTCCTTCAAGGGTGTAGGCTCCTTCAATGATATAAGTACCATAGTCCTTGCGGGTTTGGAAGAAATTTAACGGAGTTTCAATCGTGGGTAGTCCACACTTTTTAAAAATAACATAGGCAATTTCGATTTGTTTAATCAACCGTTGGGCATAATGGCCATTGTCCCGAGTGGCAGGAGATGACATTGCGGGTTCTACAGCTATGTTTATGAGGGTGTTAATCGTTCTTAGCCAGTATGCAATGCGCGTTTCGTCTCCGTAGAAAGTATAGAGGTGCTCCAAAGGGTTTTTTACGTCTGCCTTGGTCAGGTACCTGAACTGCCTTGCTTTTAATTTTTTCTTTTGCTTTTTCATTGTATATTATTTTTTTAAGTTATAGAAATGGTTATCGCTATGGGGCAACGAGTTCAGCACGAGTCCCGCAAAACGTAACCGTTATTATTTTATGCTAAGGTGAGCGAGGTGAACGGAATCTTACTTCCATTACTCTCCCAGTACTTTACCTGAAAGTTTTTGTGTCGTTTAATGGGGCGAGATCTGTCCCCATATCGTAGTGCTTCGTGATGCGCCTATCTGTTATAGCTAAAATTCTATAGCATATAAATGGCTATGCGCTAATAATTAAACAAATTTAAGACATTATTTTATCTTATACAAACGAAAAAGACAAAATAATGTCTTTGTATTTTCTTTCTTATTTTGAAATTTTACTTTTTATATATGATTTATAGGGTTTTGTGCTGATTTTCTAATGTGGTCTTTATATTATCTTATTGGTTTTTATTGTATCTATAAAACCTCCGCTTTACCTCAACACAATCCTATTAAAGACAAATGTTAGTGCGTTTATCTTGCGTTAAATGTGAAATTAATTTGGTATTTGTTTTCTTTTGTTTATTTTTCAATATATAAATAGACAATTAGCCATATAGGCAGCATGAATAATTGACCCTATTGGCCGGTAATAAGAATTATAGTTGTGTTGAAAACAGATAAGAGAGCATAATGTCTACTATTAAGGAACGAGTTTTGCTTATCGCGGAGAGCAAAGGCATCAATAAGGTTGATTTTTTCAAGGATTTAGGGCTGTCGTATGCCAATTTCAAAGGTGTGCAAAAGTCCTCTGCATTGAGTTCGGATGCGGTAGCGGCTATTTTAGCCAGGCATTATGATATTAGCCCTGCCTGGCTGATTGCAGATGAAGGGGATATGTATAGAACGGGGGCTGCCGGAGTTCGGGATAAACATAATTTTTATAAAGGAACGGACGAAATTGATGAGGAACGTAAACTGATAGCTGCATTGGAGCAGACAGTGCGTTCGCAGGAAAAAACAATCTTCTCTCTGGAAAAACAGGTAGCATTGCTAGAAGAGAAAATCGCTGCGCTTCAGAAAGGGTAGACGGTATTCTAATTGGCGAGCTAAAAAGCTTAAATTTTCTTTAATGTCGTCTCGAGGGTAGGAGGGAGCATGACACACAAGCGTTTTATAATTATTTCTTAGATACCATCTTTCGTAGATAGAGGCAACAGTCAAATGTATACCATGAATATTTTTCGATTTATTATCATCCTAATATCTTTTACTGCGGGACAGATAGCGGTGGGGCAGATCAAAGAATGGAAGCCTGTCTATACCAGTCAATGGGGACATTTGATATCCTCGCCTGATGACAGCATGTCGGTTATCGGTGTGTTCAGTACAGAAGCATCAGTTATGTTATTGGATTCCACGGATACGCATTATCGTATCAAAGTCAGCAATGGAGACATCGGTTATATAGAAAAGCAACCTTTAGGCAGAGCGATGTTTGCGAAGCGTTCGGAGGGTGAGCCGGCTCAATATTTCTATAGGGGAAGGGAAGGTTTTCAGGCTCCTCACCAGTATGTGCAGGTGTCCGAGTTACGGGTGCGCGAGGAACCTAATACCTCAGCAAGGGTCGTCCGAAAAGCACGGCTTAATGAAATGATGTTTATCGATTATGTTCCGCTTTATGCAGATGGATGGGTGTATGTGGGGGATCATTTTCATGAACAGCCGGCCTATATACAATTTAAGTTTCTGGGCATGGAGGTAAGCTACGAGCAGGTGCTATCGGCTTATCTTGAGGTCAAGGGAAAAGACGTTGAGCAGGAGCTTACTCTGGGAGGACGTTTGCGTGAATTGGGATGGAATGGAACGGCTGAGCAGCGAAAGGAAGCATTGCAATATTATGAACAATCCCTAACGAATGCGGGGAGAGAGAATCCCAAAGTGGATATCGCATTTGAGAAACTATTGGCAGGCCGTTTAGCCGAAGGTATTACGGATTATGAGCGTTATGCAGTTGTTTTGAAACAATTAAATATGCATTATCTGGTTAAGGGAACACGTCTTACAGACGGTAAGATTACCGATAAACAAATGGAAGCGTTGGGGATGCTGAAAGTTGATGATATTCCGGGTTCACCAGAGTGTGGCTGGGAGCCGTTATATTTTTACCAATCCCCCGGGGTACAGGTTGCCTTTGAAGAGAACCAAGAAGGGAAGGTTCTTGGTGGGGTATACCAGATACAGTTTGGGAAAGGAGATGTTACTCTTGGCTTGGGCAAGGAATATCTAAAGGAAGGTTACTCCGAACAGGATTTTGTGACCAAATTTGGTCATTTATTAGCTGTAGATTGGGTTGGCCAACCACATGTATACCGAATCGCTAATGGTGATGCAGGGGTATATATTTTTACCTTTAAAGACAGTGGCCTTGTTGGATTCGAGGTAGTGTATTTCTGTTAAACCAGATCCATCCCAAATAAATCCGCAATATGTCCTTTCAGCTTGCTTTTGACTTCGTCAATATCAAGTTTATGCCCCAGTTCTCGTTCAAGCGAGGTGACATCTTTATCGTCAATACCACAGGGAATGATATGTCCAAAATAATTTAAGTCCGCATTGACATTGAAAGCAAATCCGTGCATGGTTACCCATCGGGATGCCCGTACGCCCATCGCACAGATTTTACGTGCTTTTTCATTGTCGGCATCTAACCATACGCCTGTATAGCCCTCATAACGTCCAGCCTCTATGCCATAATCTGCACAGGTACGGATGATGGCTTCTTCCAACGTACGGAGATAAAGGTGAATGTCGGTAAAGAAGTTGTCAAGGTCTAATATAGGGTACCCCACAATCTGGCCAGGGCCGTGATAGGTGATGTCCCCTCCGCGGTTGATTTTATAAAAACGGGCATCTTTTTCTTTCAACCCTTCTTCATCCAACAGTAAATATTCCGGATGTCCACTTTTACCCAACGTGTATACATGTGGATGCTCCGTGAAAATCAAGTAGTTTGGTGTGGGTGTATTCGTCTCGTTGACACGGTTATCATGTTTGATAGCCAATGTATCGGCAAATATCTTTTCCTGCCTATCCCAAGCGTCTTGGTAGTCAACCAGTCCCCAATCGATGAATTGTACTTGTTTGTTCATTTTACTAAAATCATACTCTCCTGCCAAACTTTTAAGTCTTTATGCGATTTCATATCTTGATTGTCCTCATCCATCACTCCCATCACCTCCATCACTAATTAATACAACAAATTATTATACGGATACCGTGCGGTATGCATCTTGGAGATGATTTCGTAAAGCTTTTGTTTGAACTCTTCGACGTTTGTCTTCTCTGTTGCGGAAAGGAATATTGCCGGATCTGAATTTTTTGCCATCCAGGAATTTTTGAAATCTTCCAGGGTGACTTTAATCTCTTCGCCGTCTTCATCTACCTCAACGGGAGGTTTGTATGCATCTATCTTGTTAAAAACAGTGATGATAGGCTTGTCTAAGGCATTGATGTCCTTTAATGTTTCGTTGACAGCCATGATATGGTCCTCGAAATTGGGGTGTGAAATATCTACGACATGAATCAATACATCAGCTTCGCGTACCTCATCCAAAGTAGATTTGAAGGATTCTACCAAGTGGTGGGGAAGCTTACGAATGAACCCTACCGTGTCCGAAAGCAGGAAAGGAAGGTTGTCAATGACGACCTTACGCACAGTAGTGTCTAAGGTGGCGAACAATTTGTTCTCCATCAACACGTCTGATTTTGAGATCATGTTCAAAATTGTGGATTTTCCGACATTGGTATATCCCACTAATGCGACACGTATCAATTCCCCACGATTTTTGCGTTGGGTTTCGTTTTGTTTGTCGATGACCTGTAGCCGTTCTTTTAAGAGCGATATTTTGTTTAAGATAATCCGTCTATCCGTTTCGATTTGGGATTCTCCGGGACCACGCATACCAATACCGCCTCGCTGACGTTCCAAGTGGGTCCACATACGAGTCAGCCTGGGCAACAGGTATTGAAGTTGTGCTAACTCTACCTGTGTTTTGGCCTGTGCAGTTTGAGCATGTTTGGCGAAAATATCCAGAATAAGGTTGGAACGGTCTAAAATCTTGCGCTTCAACTCTCGTTCCAGATTGCGGAGTTGTGAAGGAGACAATTCATCGTCAAAGACAATCATATCGATTTCTTCTGCTTCTGCATATTGACGGATTTCTTCAAGCTTTCCGCTACCTACGAAGGTAGCATGTTCTGGCTTAGCCAATTTCTGTGTGATGATGCCCTGTACCTGTCCGCCTGCAGTTTGTACCAGAAACTCCAGTTCTTGCAGATAGTCTTTTGCTGTCTGTTCTGAAATATCCGGTGTGATTACAGAGACAAGTAATGCTGTTTCGGGCTTAATTGCTGTGTCGTATATTTTTGTTTTTCCCATATATTATTCCGTTCCTATATCTTGTACAAATAGAACAAGCTTACAAAGATAATTGTTTTTGTGCTAACGTAGTGGAGATTGTCTGCTTGTGGAGTATATGGGTAAGCCAAGGAAGATACTTTGTCATACTGATAGAGCTTGTGATGATTCCCAATTGGTAAAGTTTCCGCCATCTAGCGATGGTGTTTTTTAACTTTTCAAAACTTACAACTTTTTCTTATTCATCTATAAATAGGCTTTTAGTAATTTCAATTGTCTGATTAATAGCTCCATTTATCCATCCATGCGCACAAGTGCCACGTTTGAATATGGATTTATTATATAACTACCTTGCACAGATGGTTGAAGTCCGGTTTGTTATTTTGAGAAAAGACAAGCTAAATCTATGTATTCCAATACCAATGTCAAGAAGTATTTGACGCTGAAGTAGAAGATGCTCGTATTTTTCCGACAAACTCTTTACGCGCGTTTTACGATTTCAAATCGCTTAAAGAATGGTATGCCGTGCTGGGCGATCTTCTTCAACATCGGGATTATACCGAAGATAATATGAAGGAACTCCCTTTGGATCACTATTATATCGCTATTCGGGAGTTTCTTGTCAAGTTACCCTTAGTATTAAGTGAGATATACAAGAGGGGAGGGTTGTGATTTTGTTTACCGGTTTTATTCAAACAATTTCAACAACTCGTCCTTACTAAGCGACTTCATGATATTGGCCTCATCCAAAATTAGACCGTCTGCCAATTTCTTCTTATGCTCCTGTAAGGCCAAGATCTTTTCTTCTACACTATCTCGGCACACCATTTTGTAGGCATTCACATGTTTATCCTGACCAATACGGTAGCAACGGTCGATGGCTTGCGCTTCGGCAGCCGGATTCCACCACGGATCAAGGATATACACATAATCTGCCGCAGTAAGGTTGAGCCCTGTGCCACCCGCTTTAAGGCTGATCAGAAAAATACGGCAACTCTCCCTTTCTTGAAAAGCCTGTACAGCATTTTGTCTTTTATCCTGTGACATTTTGCCGTCAAGATAAGCGAATTCTATTCCTCGCTCTTCGATACGTTCAGCCACTAACTGCAACATTCCCGTAAATGATGAAAATAACAATACCTTATGATCCGGCGTTACATCCTCCAGAATCTCATCGATATAATCCAACTTGACAGCATTCTTATCGAATGTCTCTCCTTTTAGCAAACTTGGAGAATTACAGATCTGTCTCAGTTTGATCAATGCTTCGATAGCTATAAACTTGGATTTTGCAGGTTCTTCACTTTCTAGACTACGCTGTACTTCATTCCGAAAGAACTTGCGGTATTTTTCATATACCTTACGTTGTGCAGGAATCATTTCTATATGTAGAACTGTTTCCGTTTTGTTGGGTAAATCCAAAGCTACCTGCTTTTTTGTACGTCGTAAGATAAACGGTTGTATGACCTTTTGGAGATTACTCAGCGTTTCTTGCATAGTGTCTGCATCCGTAGCACCTTTGTACAGCTTATTAAAAGCCCTATAGTTTCCGAAAAAACCGGGATTAACCAAACTCATTTGCGAGAAAATGTCCTGGATGCCGTTTTCTATTGGTGTGCCCGTCATGGCAATCCTGTATTTCGCTTGGATCCGGGTTAAACTCTCGAAACGTTTAGAATTACGGTTTTTTACATTCTGGGATTCATCCATAATTAAATAAGAAAAGGATTTTTCGGCGAAGAAATCACTGTCGGATAAAAGCGTGCCGTATGTCGTCAAAACAATAACTCCCTTGTCAAAATCGGTTCTATTTTGACGGGTAATGCCGTAGTAAACAATGATCTCTCGGTTGGGTGTGAACTTGTGGTATTCATTCTGCCAATTGAAGAGGAGGGAGTTGGGTACAACCACCAGCGATGCAGGAGCACTGGGGTGAGCTTGATAAAAATGTTCCAGCAGGGTGATCACTTGTAATGTCTTACCTAAGCCCATATCATCAGCCAACAAACCGCCCCATTGGAATTCGTTGAGAAAAGCCATCCAACTGAACCCCGCCTGCTGATATGGACGCAGCGTTGCCTGAACAGATGAAGGTACCGCTAACTGCGGAATCTCTTCCAGTCTAGTCAGTCGCTCCCGGCGCTCGCGTATACTATCGTCAACAATCTTGCTGTCAATCTGCTCCAGGATGCTCTGGAAAGAGAGCATTTGCAACGAATTAAGGATTATATAATCGCCGTCAATTTTCGCGCTTAGAAAGATAGGCCGAAATAGACCAATATCAATAGAACGGATAACACCATACTGATTTTTTCCTAAGTCATATACCGCAGTCGTTTTCGTAATCATGTTTTCGAACTCGGGTAGTGGAATGACTTTATTACGAAATTTGGGTGCAAATAAAATCTTACATTTATTATCCTGAAATTGCACGTTTCTCACTTCCCAATGCAGGGGATGCGGATAATAGGAGGATCCCCGTTGGATCGTATCCATTTGCAATTCGATACCTTCCTGCTTGCACCGTTCACAAAAAAGGGACAGCCATTGTGTATGGTCAATCTTATCCAGGGGTAACGAGAACATACTTTCGTGCTGTTGTTCTGGCCAAGTTTTGTGCTGTTGCTGTAGGAAATCATAAAATTCCTGTTCGACCCCGGTATGGCGTTGTGCATACACATACTGCCCATCCTCGTTCGTCCTTACCAACATATTGGTATGTGGAGCCAAAGGGTGTTCGCCAAACCGATCATAAAAAACACTTGCTCGAACCGTAAGCGTCTCGTCCTTGATAGCAATGTCAACGATCCGCTTCGGCTTTTTAGCCTGTACGATGGTATTTGCTCTTTTCCCTTTAAGCACGACTTGTATCGTATACCGTTGGGAAAGCGGAATAAGACTTTCTTCCAAGAACTTCCCTCGATCATGCTCGATGACGGTTAAGATGAAATCCGACTTCCGTGCTTCCCGAATGATTTTCTCCAGATCAAGATCGTCCACAAAAACGACGTGATTCTCTTCGACTAATAAGAAGAAACAATGGTTGTCAGATAAAAACTGAGGGGTTTCTATACGTTCCTCTTGATAGAAAAGGGTGAATGTTAGACGGAGATAAGAAGGATGGTCTTCCACGTCGATTTGCAATTTTACATCTCCATTGCCTAAGGACACAGGTGTATCCTTTTTGCGATATACATTTTTTAGTTTTGCCCGGTAGGGGGTGTAGGTATATCCCCAAAGTTCGGTAAAGCACAATGTTTCATTGTCTTTTAGTGACGAGATAAGCGTACGCCATTCTCGTAATATCCCTAATGCCTTGCTATGGTCATGACGATTGGAATCCCCGTCTAGAGGTATGCCGTCTATTTGATACTCGTCATTATTGGCGATCTCCAATATGTTTTTGCAGATACGCTCTTTAAATAGGTCATGCGGAGACAATAACTCCGGTTCTTCTCCTTCATAAAACAGATAACTTTTTGACAGATTACGACCTTGTTTGTTTTTTTCCATGTAGGGCAAAACATAAGGAAGACCACAGTATAAGCCATCTGTGATAACCAAGAATTCTACGTCTTCGAATTTTGAAGCGGGAAAATGCATGTTGCGATAAGGCAAGGGGCAATATGACCATACGTCCTCATCATATCCATCGGTTATACTAAAGTTGTAGAGACGTCCAAAAGTTGAATTATTCTGCAACTGTAATTCCAGTGTATTCCAACTTGCTTCCAGATGAATGCTCAGCATCGAACGAAACTTTTGTGATAGTGCTAACAGATCTTCATTATATAAGCCTTTAAAATAGAAAGATTTGTGAGACGGTATCTTGTCGTAAAGCACTGCAGCAGCATGTTCACACAAAGCTTCCGCTTGCTTTGCACAACTACATCGAATCGATAGATGTGTTTTGGTCAACGAAAGAAACAGCGTGTATTTTCCCTCGCCTTTTTCTCTAACGGAAATACTGTACTCATCAAAGGAGTAAAAATCATTGAATTTTCCGGAGAATACCGAGTTCTTCACCTTTTTCCGTCCTTTATAAAATTGAAGCACGTACTCCTTGGAACATTTAAAAGGTTCTCCACCCTCCCATGGGATCAAATAGGGTTCGTCAGCTTTGCGTTTAGGCAAAGCCGTAGCTTTTGCCTCCGTTTCGGAGGTTATCAATTCTTTGTTTTCCATTTTTTCGGTTTTTAAAAGCGTACCCGCGTGGGCACCTTGGGCTCCGAAGGACCTGCCCAGCTGGTAGCTTTCTGTTTGTTTAGTTCCATATGTAAGTCCGACAGGAGCACCGCGCCAGATACCGTGAGAATACGGGCCTCCTGCGGACTTTTATTTGGATAGCTTTTTAACCATTATCTTGCGCAGCCTCCATTGCCGAAGGTAACAGGGAATCAAGCTCGGTTGCGCTGATTGCCTGCTTTTTAATTTTTTCAATAGCATCAAAGCAGAGCCGATCAAACCGATCAGCCAATTTCTCTGCCTGTAGGCGATAAAAATCGGGTGTTATTTCTTCCAAAGAATCCAGTAAATCTGGATTCCACCACAGTGTTTTGGGATGAAGCATGAGGTGCAGCATTTGACCTCGAAGCCCGCTTTCATCTAACAAGTAGTCCACTACCTGTCCGCCGACCACCCGTGTCCAATCCATCAGTTCATCCAGATTCTTGGCTTTCGGCAAGTACCCTGATGCCACCCGTAAAAAGCTGTGAATGCCAATCTCTATAATATTACGTAGCAATAAAATTCCTGTATCAGCAAAAAGAGGTTGTGCACCTCTAACCGTGCTGATTAAATTATCCATGACAGCTTTACCGCTTTTCCATAGCTTATCCGCACGTTCCCATTCCTGTTTCCAGTCGATATCCCCTAAATCAAAAGAAGGTTTAAAAGTGGATTTCCGACGTAGCACATGTCCTTTTGTCCACATAGTATGCACAAATCTGTTCCCTTCAGCCAAGCCTTTTTCTACATACGGGAGGTCTAGGAAAACCACCATCGCACGGGCCATGCCGACCTGCATGGTCTTAAAGGTAAAAGGCCCCGTGTTCTTCATCAGAACCACGAGATAAAGCTCTACCTTCACACCCGATTCTTCACTTGTTTCTGATTGGAAAAGACTGCTTCCCGAAAAACCACCGGTATGGTAATTCAGCATCGTAATCTGTTCCGGATTATGATTCCCTTTAATCTTATCTAACAATGCATGGACGTCATCCTTGTATTGTTGCGGCCAAGGAAAACCGGAAAAATCTTCGCTCCTTATATGTGTGGTGCCACCTCCATCTGTATTGATGGATTTTACCTTCTTCTTTTCTTCTGCTATCTGCGCCTGTTGTGCGGCCTGTTCCAAGCGGATCTGCTGTTCTGTCTTCAACGCGTCTAGAAAAAACTGATACAGTATTTCGATGGCTTTGGATATCTCACAGCACTTATCGTACAGATAAGAAGCATCGAAAGCGGTTATCTCCAAATCCCTATGCTGCTTCACGGCGTGATAGCCCTTGTCAAGCAGTCGAAATGTTTCTATATCCATAAAAGCTTCGCCCAACAAAACCGTTTTGAAAGCAGGTATATGGGTGCTTAGCGTCCGCATTCTGTTCTCCAAGTTGTGCTGATTATTCGTGTTTCCCTGTATCATAGCCTGAGGCAAACGCAAAAAAGACTCTAGACTCTGGTGCACCATAAAGGCGGCTTTCAGATAATTACCATGTTCAGCAAACTTCAATGCCCCCTCTCGAAATTCCTCCCCTTCTTTTTTGATCTTCATTTGCCATTGATTGGCCAATTCGATAACACCACCAATCTCATTAGCGGTAAGCGATTTTGTCATCTTTCGGGGCGATCGATATATTTCATGTTTAGGTATTGAAGCGTATGCATAATACAATCCCCCATGGCGAACTTTGTTACGCCATTCCCCAAACGGGATCAGTTCAAAAGATAAATTATCCATATCAATGAGGCAAAGCTCGATAACAGGTTTCATCACCTTCGGGGAAATACCATCTTCTGGTTTCATTACCAAAATCAAGTGCTGATGATAGTTTCCTAAAAAAGAGTACGAAAAGAGAAAAATGCGATCCAAGTCCATTCGTTGAACCAGCCGTGCTACTAAAAGTTGTTTATCTATTACCATAATTCGATTTATAAAAATTATTAATTGTATGGTTTTTCTATACAAATGTATTGATTAACTTTCAATAAAAAAATTATTTGTACATTTTTTCTATACGTTCAGTAGTTTTAAGCAAACTATTGGATAGAAAATATGACAGCGTTAGGTGAATTTTTAGCAAAGCGATCGGTAAATAAGTCTATGGTAGCTAGGCGAACAGGGCTCAGTAAAGCCCGTATAAACGAACTCACATTGAATGCGTCATCGCATTTGAGGGCAGAAGAATTATATCTTATTGCAAAAGCGATTGATGCGAACCCATGTGAGCTGCTTAATAAACTATATGGTCACCTACAGTTGATAAGCGAGGAAGAATAATATATCAAGAAATCTTATCCCAGGAGATTCCTGGGCTTCTTTGTGACAGGTATTGTCCCAGCATTTTATTTTTCTCCAGAAGAAGCTGCGGGTCTGTCTTGAATATGTCTATAACGCGGTTTCGCGCTTCGGTCAATATAGCTTGGTCGGCAGCAAGATTGGCGATTTTCATTTCCAATACGCCCGATTGCTGCGTGCCGGAAATGTCTCCAGGGCCACGAAGTTGAAGGTCAACTTCGGCAATTTCAAATCCGTCGGATGTTCGAACCATGGTTTCCAAACGTGTCTTGCCTTCTTTGCTTAGTTTATTGCCTGACATCAAGATACAGAAAGACTGCTCTGCTCCTCGGCCTACACGGCCGCGTAGTTGGTGCAGTTGGGAAAGACCGAAACGCTCGGAGTTCTCGATAATCATAACCGATGCATTTGGCACGTTCACGCCGACTTCGATCACTGTCGTGGCGACCATAATCTGTGTTTCTCCCTTTACGAAACGTTGCATCTCAAAATCTTTATCCTTCACCGGCATCTTGCCATGGACGATACTGATTTTATAGTGTGGTAAAGGAAACTCCCGTTGTAGATTCTCCAATCCAGCCTCGAGATACAGCAGATCCATCTTCTCGCTTTCCTTGATGAGCGGGTAGACCACATAGATCTGTCGACCCTTAGAGATTTCCTCCCGCATAAAACCAAAGACACGTAGACGTTGATTTTCGAAGAAATGGACGGTTTTAATAGGTTTACGTCCGGCAGGAAGCTCATCGATAACAGAAATGTCCAAATCGCCATACATGGTCATCGCCAATGTCCGTGGGATTGGCGTTGCGGTCATGACCAGCATATGTGGAGGTATAATATTCTTACGCCATAGTTTCGCACGCTGTTCCACGCCGAATCGATGCTGTTCGTCGATAACGACAAAACCGATATTCTTGAATTTGACTTTGTCTTCAATCAGCGCATGGGTGCCGATAAGGATATCGAGTGTGCCTTCTTCCAATTGTTGGTGGATGATACGGCGTTCCTTGGCAGGAGTAGATCCTGTAAGGAGTTTTACCGTGCATATCTCTTCGCCCAGTAATGCTGTGATGCCTGCATAATGTTGTTGGGCGAGAATTTCTGTGGGTGCCATCATACAGGCTTGATAGCCATTGTCGATAGCGAGGAGCATCGACATCAATGCAACAACTGTTTTACCAGAGCCGACATCTCCTTGCACCAATCTGTTCATTTGGGCTCCGGTATTGGTGTCAATACGTATTTCCTTGACAACGCGCTTTTGTGCGTTGGTCAATGGAAAAGGCAGCCGTTCGTTAAAAAAGGTGTTGAATTTATCACCGACTTTATCGAAGCGATGTCCCCTATATTTTTGGATATTCAACTGTTTGTTCCGTAACAAGCGAAGTTGTATAAAAAATAGCTCCTCAAATTTTAATCTTCGGATAGCTGCATTGAGATCCTGTGTGTTCTGTGGAAAGTGGATTGCAAGCATCGCCTGCGCATAGGGCATCAATTGATGTTCATGTATGATATAGTCCGGTAAGGATTCATGTAGACTGCGGTATACCGTTTCCAGAGCAGTCTGTTGTAACCGTTGAATGCCTTTGGTGTCCAGATTGAACTTCTTTAGTTTTTCAGTCGAAGAATAAACAGGCTGCATAGTCATGTTGCCGATTTTCTTTTCCTGTGTATTGTACAATTCCATCTCAGGATGTGTAAGGGAAATCTGTCCATTAAACTCCGTTGGCTTCCCATATATGATATACGCAGCACCCACGTTCAGACTTTTTTTGAGCCACGTAATACTTTGAAACCACACCAGCTCTATGCTTCCCGTGTCGTCTCGGAATTGACCAACTAGCCTGCGCGAACGTTTTTCACCGACTTCCTGTAACGAAATCAACCTACCCAATACTTGGGCGCCCATCATCTCGGGATGTAGCTGCCGTATTTTATGAAATTGTGTTCGATCAATATATCGGAAAGGGTAGTATTGCAACAGATCCCCAATAGTAAACAGCTGTAACTCCTTTTTGAGCACATCCGCTTTCTGTGGGCCTACACCTTTTAGGTATTCTATGGGAGTTATTACAGATAATTCAGCCATGTTACAACGAAGGGCTAATTTACAAAATATAAATTAGCCCTTCGTCTAAAACTGATTTTATTCCTGGCGTTCTACAGTAGGTCTGCCGTCTACACATTTTACTTCTTTGAAGGAGTTGTTGCAATATACGGTCGAACACTCCGTCTTTTCAAGCATTCTTTTCATCCCTACTAAATTGGTGTGAAGATATGTTTTCTCGATAAATTCATCCGTACGGATTGTTTTGTGTACAGCCAAGGCTTCATAGCAACAGCCAGTGAGAATGGCCTGTGTACGCCAATCTGAGGCATTCGTACAGGGAACAGCATCGTAAAAATGTTTTAAACTCTCCCAGCTTTTCTCAATAGCCGTACTTAACTTTTCAATATCTTGTATTTCGTAAGGATAAAGAAGCTTGGCTTTTCCGTTTTCGCAGATGATTTCCAGAGGAGGATAAGGTACGCAAGGTGAATAATAGTAGATTATAGGTCTGTCCTTTGCATTGTCTGCTTCTGCTTGTAGTGCCAGATATTCTTTTGTAAGTTTCTCAAAAGTGCTAATCTGGTTTTCGTGGATAGCAAAATAATGCCCGCAACTATAAGGAACTTTTTTGATGGAAAGCTTATCCATGTCTGCACAGGAATTTTGTTCAGACAAAGCTTTTATTTCCAGGAATTTCTGATGTGCCCGCTCGGACAGAACAGCGTAGGAATCCGATTTGTCGCAAGACGTAAAAATCAGACTACCCAAAAATAGGGCGAAAAAACAAGCGACAAAGAATGCTTTGTGTGTCATGGTTTATAATTTTAAAGTTATAAAGTGAACGAAGTTCTGGAGGTGTGAGAAGCAATATCATCCATCACTATCTTCACGACCATAACCACCATCACTTTTTATCTGTTATCAGCTGTTCCTTTAAACGAAGAGAAAGGGGAATGTGCTACACTGGTTGTATGTATTTCTCCTGGTTTTCGCAATGGAGTACATGAATTCATTGCAATTCATTTCGTTAATGCGGAGCATTTTATGTAGGTTTGTTCCTTTAAAAAAATTATAGACAGTAATGAATAAAACAAAATTCTTACCCCTATGCTTAGTTGTGGCGGCTGTTGTGGTTGGCTGTGACGGACAGAATAAGACCCAAACTTCAGACAATCCGTTGCTCGCAGCTTATGATACCCCTTTTGAAGTGCCACCGTTTGATAAAATTAAAAACGAGCATTTCAGACCAGCATTCGAGGAAGCTTTAAAACAGCACAATCAAGAGATTGATTCTATTGTCAATAACAGTGCAGAACCTACATTTGACAATACGATCGTTGCATTGGAAAATGCAGGGAGCCTCTTGGGCAATGTTTCACGTGTCTTCGGAAACTTAAATTCGGCCAACACGAACGATTCTATCCAAGCTATTGATAAGGACTTGGCTCCTGTGTTCTCTGCGCACCGTGATGAGATTTCTCTAAACGAAAAGCTATTTGCACGTGTAAAATCCGTATATGATAACCGTGCTTCTTTAACCTTGGATGCGGAGGATGCCAAATTGTTGGAGGAGACTTATAAAGGCTTTGTACGTTCTGGAGCAAACCTTTCTGCTGAAGACAAAGAGAAGCTTAAAAAAATAAATTCTGAACTTTCTGTTCTAACAACAGCCTTCGGGCAGAATCTGTTGGCGGAAACTAATGCTTATGAGCTGGTTGTTGAAAAAGAAGAAGACCTTGCAGGTTTGCCTGAAGGATTGAAAGCTGCGGCCGCTGATGATGCCAAGGCTAAAGGTAAAGATGGAAAATGGGTATTCACGCTTAAGAATCCTTCTGTTATGCCTTTCTTGCAATATGCTGACAACCGCGAATTGCGTAAACAAATATGGGACGCCTATCAATTGCGTGGTAATAATGGCAATGACAACGATAACAAAGAAACATTGCTAAAGATTGCCAATCTTCGGTTAGAGAAGGCAAAATTGCTAGGTTATCCATCGCATGCTGCTTATGTGTTGGAAGAAGCCATGGCTGAAAACCCGACAAATGCTTATGCCCTGCTGAACAAAATTTGGACACCTGCTTTAGCAAAGGCAAAAACTGAGGCTGCAGATATTCAGAAAGAGATTGAAAAAGAAGGTGGTGATTTTCAAGTAGCACCTTATGATTGGCGTTATTATCAAGAGAAAATCCGTAAAGAAAAATACGCCTTGAACGAGGAAGAAATCAAACCATATTTCAGCCTAGCTGCAGTGCGTGAAGGCGCATTCGAGACGGCTAAAAAGCTTTTTGGTTTGAACTTTATCGCCTTGAACAATGTTCCTACGTATCATGAAGAAGTTGAGGTTTATGAAGTGAAAGATAAAGATGGATCGCATCTTGGCTTGTTATATGCAGATTTCTTTCCGAGAGAATCAAAAAGAGGTGGTGCTTGGATGACTTCATACCGCTCGCAAAGCAGAAAAGATGGACAGCGTGTAGCGCCGGTGATCTCCATTGTTTGTAACTTCACCAAACCAGTGGGCGATCAGCCAGCTTTATTGACTTTTGATGAAGCGACTACCTTATTCCACGAGTTTGGACATGCCTTGCATGGTTTGTTGTCCAATGTAAAATACAGAAGTTTGGCAGGGACAGCTGTTTCCCGTGACTTTGTGGAATTACCTTCGCAAATCATGGAAAACTGGGCTGCTGATCCTGAGGTATTGAAAACATACGCGAAGCATTACCAAACTGGTGAAGCTATTCCAGATGCTTTAATCGAGAAGATGGAAAAGGCAGGTACTTTTGACCAAGGCTTTATTACAGTGGAGTATGTGGCGGCGTCTTTGTTGGATTTGGATTATCATGCGACGACCACGCCGATTGCGGGCGATGTAAATGCTTTTGAAGCAGCGGGTATGAAGAAAATCGGTTTAATCGATGCGATTATCCCACGCTATAGAAGTACATACTTCCAGCACATCTTCTCTGGAGGTTATTCTGCAGGATATTACAGCTATATCTGGGCTGAGGTGTTGGATTCTGATGCGTTTGCAGCATTCAAGGAAAAATCCCTATATGACCAAGGTACAGCAACCTCATTCCGTAAGAATATCTTGGAAAGAGGCGGTACAGGTAATCCGGCGGAAATGTACAGACAGTTCCGCGGAGCTGATCCAAACCCTGTTCACTTGATGAAGAAGAGAGGATTGAACTAATTAGAAATCGCAATGACGCGTTTTTAAAGCAAGACTTCCGAAGTTTATGAAACTTCGGAAGTCTTTCGTTTTTTAGATACCTAAAGAATTAAACTGTAGGTCATATAATTTCTTATAATAACCTTCCTCAATGTTGAGGAGTTCGGTATGTGTGCCGATTTCTTTAATCTCTCCTTTATCGAAGACGATGATTTTATCGGCTTTTTGAATTGTTGACAAACGGTGTGCAATGACGATGGCAGTTCTGCCCGACATAATATTGTCTATGGCCTGCTGTATCATGATTTCTGTTTCGGTATCCACGGAAGACGTTGCCTCATCTAAAATAAGGATAGTCGGATTATGGACTAATGCGCGAATAAAGGAAATCAATTGTGCTTGCCCCGATGACAGGGTGGCTCCGCGTTCCTGGACTTGATAATTAAAGCCTCCGGGCAGACGCATGATAAAATCGTATGCACCGACTTTTTTTGCAGCCTCTACGACATCATCGAACTTGATGTTTGGGTTATTCAACGTAATATTATTCAAAATGCTATCTGAGAATAGGAATACATCCTGTAGAACAGTGGAAATATGACGTCTTAAATAATTGAGGTCGTAATCGCGTATATCTGTTCCATCTAATTTTATACTTCCTTGTTGGATTTCATAGAACCGGTTAAGGATATTGATGGTCGATGATTTTCCGGCACCTGTGGCGCCGACTAGAGCTAAGGTTTCTCCAGGGTTCACATGAAAACTCACATCTTTTAATACCCACTTCTCATCATTGTAAGCAAACCATACGTGCTGAAATTCAATTTCGCCCTGGATATTCGCTGGTTGTTTTGTGCCGTTATTGGGCGTAAATTCATCTGTATCCAATACTTCAAAGATACGTTCTGCGGATACCATGCCCATTTGCAAAGTATTGAACCGGTCAATAAGCTCACGGATAGGGCGGAATATCATATTGATATACATCAAGAAGGCTACGACAACCCCGGGAGAGATGGTGTTGTCTAGAATCTGTTTTGAACCATACCACACCAATAAGCCAGTAGATATGGCTAAGATAATCTCCAGAACTGGGAAGAATATAGAGAAGTACCAATTTGCACGGATATGGGCATCGCGGTGCTTGGCGTTGATTTCGTCAAACTTTCGCATCTCCTGTTTCTCTCGTGAGAAATACTGGATAATCGCCATTCCACTGATATGCTCCTGCAGGAAAGTATTCAGGTTGGACACCGCCGTTCGTACATCGATAAAGGCAGACTTCATGGCCTCTTTGAAAATATAGGTTGCCCAGATCATAATTGGCATTGGAACCAGTACAATCAATGTCAATTTCCAGTCGGTATAAAGCATCACGCCAAAGATGACAAGAAGCTGTAATAAGTCGCCGATAATCTGAATAAGTCCTTGCGAAAAGATATTGGCGATGGTTTCCAAGTCGGAAATGGTTCGTGTGATAAGTTTACCTATAGGGGTGTTATCAAAATATTTTAACCGCAGGTTGCTGATATGGTTGAATACCTCTATACGAATATCGCGGATGACGTCTTGACCGAGGATATTGGTCGTTAAAGTATGGTAGTAACGAATTATGGTTTGCAGGATAAGAAGCCCTATCATAGCGAGTAGCATCCAGTTCAGGCCCGAAGCATCTGCATGCAGAATATATTTATCCAAGGTATATTCAATCAGCATCGGAAGTGCCGGTGCTACAGCAGCCAGTAGAATAGTCAGAATTACGGAAGCCCAAAATATGCCTTTGTATGGGCGCATATAGCGTGACATTCGGCTTAGCAGCCTGCTGTCGTATGTTTTACCGGTGATGTTTTGTGCGCTCAATTCGATTCAATGTAAGGATATACAACTTTTGTTAAATATAAGCCATGTGCCGGGACCGATGTGCCGGCTTGGGCTCTGTCTTTGCTTTGGATGATGTTCAGGATACTTTCGGGAGCAGAGTCTCTCATGCCGATCTCCAATAAGGTGCCAACGATGGCGCGTACCATATTGCGGAGAAACCTATCGGCAGTAATATGAAAGACCAGTCTTCCATCTTCCCAAACCCACTCAGCATGTCTGATGGTGCAAATATTGGTAAAGACCTGTGTATGTGCTTTGGAAAAGCAGCCAAAATCCTGTGTTCCCAAAAGGTAATGTGCTGCCTGGTTCATTTTGTCTACATCAGGAATGTCCCGCAGTTGCCAGGAACGGTTGGCAAAAAAAGGGTTCTTTCCAAAGTGGATGTGGTATTCGTAAGAACGAGCTGTTGCATCAAAGCGGGCGTGTGCATCAGCGGAAACAGCCAATAACCTATTGGCGCTGATGTCTGAGGGAAGCAGTGCGTTGAGTGAATGCAAAAACCTCTTCTCGTCCTGAATGATGTCTACGTCAAAATGAACGAACAGCTGCCGGGCATGAACTCCTGTATCTGTTCTTCCTGCTCCTGTTGTTTCAATGTTTTGTCGCAATATCTTGCTTAGTGCTTCATGGAGCTTTTGCTGTACGGAAATAGCATTATGCTGTATTTGCCAGCCATGATATGCCGTTCCGTCATAGGATATTTCCAGAAAATACCGTTGCTTTTTTTCTTCCACTTTGCAAAGGTAAGGAATTTATTAACCTGTCATGTCATGGGAATGAAAAGCAAAATTTTTTGTTACTCCTTTATCTCTTGACCAATCTTCTTAGCGTTTCCGCATTGAAGAGGATAATTGCAAACAGAATAAAACCGTAAGCAATATATTTATGTATATCCACTGATTCTTGAAAATAAGTGACCGCTAAGGTAAATGCGATGAGTGGATTGATATAGAGCAGTACCCCGGTTGTCGTGGATGATATTCTGGTCAGGGCATACATGCTTAAGAATAGAGGAATAATGGTGAAAACCACGGCAATGGTCAGGATGCTGACCCAGAACATCTGCTCCTGCGGTACAGCATGCTGATTGAAAATGAGTCGGGGTATCACAAAAAAAGAGCAGATGAGCAGCTGCAAAGCTAAGGTGTTCAATTTGTCAAAGCCTTGCACGACCCGTTGGATAATTAAATATAGCGCATAGAGTGTAGCTATACTGATGGACCATAAGGCATCGACCAATGACCCCGAAGCCAAGGTAATTGCGCTCAGCAAGGCAATAAGCAAAGCCGTTTTCTTGAGCAAGGAAAGCCGCTCTTTCAGGAGGAAATAGGCTGCTACTGCGGTAATCAATGGGCAAATGAGATAGGCAAAGGCAGCGGACTGCACGCTGATATGGTTCACGGCATAAATATAAGTGAACCAATTTCCGAAAATAAAAAAGGAAGCCAACAGTGTTAAACCGATAATACGTTTCTGCTCGCGTTTTCCCAGCAGTTTAAAGATCGAAACATCCTGCCTGAGGGCCTGCTTTCGAAATAATAGGATAAACAGACCCAATACGAGTAATGCTGTGAGGATGCGGTAGTACAAAATGTCCTCAGCAGGGTATTGCTTGATCCATCGTACCGGGATAGCCATAAAGCCCCAGATCAGGGGTGCGAGAAAGGCCGCTAAGAAATAATTTTTGCGGCTCTCAGTTGTCTGTTGTTCCACTGTCTATGCTTTCCAAGCAATCACTGAAATTTCTACATTCACATTTTTGGGAAGGGTCTTCACCGCGACGCATTCGCGGGCTGGTTGCTTCTCCACAAAATATTGGGCATATACTTCGTTGATAGTAGCAAAATCGTTCATGTCACTAATAAAAATACTCGCCTTAACAACATCGTTAAACGAATATCCGGCATTTGATAATATGGCCTGTACATTTTTAAGTACTTGGTGGGTCTCGTCTGCAACCCCTGTTTGTACTAATTCCATGGTTTCAGGAATAAGCGGGATCTGTCCCGATACGTACAAAGTATTACCTGCTTTGATAGCTTGGTTGTAGGGTCCGATAGCTGCTGGTGCTTGATTTGTATTTAAAATCTCTTTTTTTGACATGATATTATTTGGATAGAAATAACTTATATAAGATTGCCAAAACGAATACAGTGATAGCCGTGATGTTCATGATTTTCATCGCTTTTCTATTAAAACGGGATGATTTTGACAGGTCGGGTTTTGTATTTTCTGGCTTCATAGAGCGAAGTTACAATGCAAATTCGGGAATAGCAATATCCATTCACAGGAATAATTTATCACAGCATTGACAGAAGGGGTATAGAATGGGGCAAAATTTTTAATAAATTGCACAATGGAGGAGAAAATAGCACTGATTAACGGACGGATTTTCGACAGAGAAGAAGTTTATTTAAAGCATGCATTGTTAATGGAGGGTGACCGGATACAGGGAGTCGTTCCGAAAGAAACCGTTCCCGAAGGTTATCGGCAGGTTGATGTAAATCAGGCAAATATCTGTCCTGGGCTTATTGATTTACAGATTTATGGTGCAGGAGATGATCTTTTCTCGGCAGAGTTAACGCCAGTATCGTTGGATAGGATAGAGAAGAGGTTGTTACAGCAGGGGTGTACATCATTCATGCTAACACTGGCTACAAATACGGTGGCTGTATTCAAAGATGCAATAGCGGTTTTTAAGGAAAGCAGACCGAAAGTAGCTTTGGGATTGCATCTGGAGGGTCCTTTTTTAAACCCGTTGAAACGAGGTGCTCATCCTAAAGAGCTGATTATCCCTGCAACCCATTCCTGCATTCAGGATGTATTGCAGGATGCAGATGGCGTTGTTAAAATGATGACTATAGCTCCTGAATGCGTAGACAAAGAATGCATAGAAGCATTGCTTGACAACAATATCTTATTAAGTGCGGGGCATAGTATGGCTACTTGTCAAGAAGGAGTGGATGGATTTGAAGCCGGTATCAAAGCGGCGACACATCTTTGGAATGCTATGTCTCCTTTTCATCATCGTGATGTAGGGCTTCCGGGAGCTGTTTTTACACACCCGAAAGCCGTTGCTTCTATTATTGTCGATGGTGTACATGTAGACTTTGAGGCTGTGAAACTCAGCAAACAATTAATGGGTGAGCGGTTGTTTCTGATTACCGATGCGGTTGCAACATGCAACAAAGGAATTTACCGACATAGACTGGAAGGGGATCATTATGTTCTGGAGGATGGGACGTTAAGTGGATCTGCTTTGTCGTTGCTGAAAGCTGTGAAGAATTGTATAGAAAAAGTGGATGTTTCATTAGATGAAGCAATTCGTATGGCAACTCTTTATCCGTCAAGATTGATTGGGAGAGATGATATCGGTAGTTTTCGGATAGGGGCAAAAGCGAATATTCTCGTTTTCAATGCTGATTTTGAAGTAGAGTCTGTCTATTTTGAAGGGAATCGGATTGTGTAACATTTAAGTGGTTGGATAAGCAAAGTCAAAACTTCTTCGTTGATGATAAGGAAAAGTGTAGTTTTGCATTCTATGAATTTAAGAGTCCTAAAGAGTACGATAGCTTGTGTGCTGATTGTCAGTACAGCTTTGTTTTCCTGTGCTTCACGTAAGCAGAAACGAAATGCTAAGGAATTGAAATCTCCGGAAGTTGAAATCGTGAAAAGCGAAGGTTTGAAAGTGACGGAGCAACCGGCAGCTGTTGTGCCTTCTATTGATACCAAGCCATTGGCAGTGACGGAAGCGGTAATAGAAGCACCATTTCGAGTCAACCTGCCAGAGGTTTCACGGGAGTTTCGTGGAGCTTGGATAGCTACTGTAGCAAATATTAACTGGCCTACGAAAAATAATTTTTCTACAGAATCCCAAAAACGGGAAGCCATAGAGCTTTTAGATTTTTTAAAAGAAAATAACTTTAATGCTGTTGTTTTTCAGGTAAGACCATCTGCCGATGCACTATACGATAGCCCTTATGAACCTTGGTCTTATTTCTTAACAGGCGAGATCGGAAAGAAGCCATCTCCGTATTATGATCCATTGACATTCTGGGTTGAGGAGGCGCATAAAAGAGGTTTAGAGTTGCATGTGTGGTTAAATCCTTATCGTGCGCACCACTCTGCAGGAGGTGCGGTAACGAATGAATCTCTCGTGAAGAAAATGCCTGAATTGGTCGTGCGATTGAAAAATGGCATGTATTGGTTTGACCCGGCAAATCCTAAAACACAAGATCATGCGGCTAAGGTGGTGATGGACATTGTAAAACGCTATGATATTGATGGCGTGCATATTGACGACTATTTTTATCCTTATGCCAGCTATAATGGTGGAGCTGATTTTCCAGATAATGCAACATGGAATGCCTACCGTAATAGTGGTGGGACTTTGTCACGTGCTGATTGGCGGAGAGACCATGTCAACCGTTTCATCGAAAGAATATACAAAGAGATCAAGGCAGAGAAAAATTTTGTCAAGTTCGGGATTAGTCCATTTGGTATTTGGAAGCCCGGTTATCCTGCAGGTGTTACAGGCTCTTCACAATATGATGAACTATATGCCGATGCCAAATTATGGTTAAATAAAGGTTGGATTGACTATTTTACACCTCAATTGTATTGGCCAATTGAGCCTCAAAAACAAAGTTTTACAGCGCTTTTAAGATGGTGGGAGAGTGAAAACACTCAAAAACGCCACCTTTGGCCGGGACTGAATACAGTAGAGGTCCGGTCTCCTAACAGACCGCAGGAAATCGCTAACCAAATTACTGCTACCCGCCAGATTATTCCAAATAGCGTAGGTGCGGTGCATTGGAGCATAGCTGGATTAACCAAGAGTTCGGCAATGGTTTCTGCTGTAAAAGAAGTTTATCAGCAGCAGTCCTTGATACCGCGCTCTCCATGGTTGAAAGCGAATCCTTTGCTGACACCGACACTGTTGTTGACTAAGCAGTCCAGTAGCGTATTTGCAAAATGGTTGCACCAACAGCCGGAGGAGGTATTTCAATGGATATTGTATACACAATATGGAGATGAGTGGTCGTATGAGATATTAGAGAGACCGCAGACTGAGAAAAGCCTATCGCTATCAAAGGGCGGCAAAGCATTAAAAGCAGTAGCTGTGAGGGCGGTAGATCGGTTGAGCAACGAAAGTGATTACGAAGCTAAACGTATTCATTGAGGATAGTCCCTTCTTGTTTTTTAAGTGGCACAGACTTAACTGATTTTCACATTATTTTGTGATTTTCAAATTTAAGCCGTATATTAGCACCGCTTATAGAGAAAGGTAGAGGGATTAGACCCGATGAAGCCTTAGCAACCTGTCTCTTGACAAGGTGCTACATTCTACTCCAAGGTTAAGGGGAAAGATAAGCTGAAGTCACCAAGTCCGAGTGTCCTTCTCTGCAAAGCATGAATAGTTTTAGGATAAGAAAAAACAAGTAGAAATTTATGTTATTAACAAACAATTTAGGTTACCCACGTGTGGGAGCTTTCCGCGAATTGAAAAAGGCCAATGAAGCATATTGGGCTAAGAAAATTTCAGCGGAAGAATTATTGCAAGCTGGACTGAAAATCCGTGAAGGCAATTGGAAGACTCAAAAGGATGCAGGAATCGACCTTATTCCTTCCAACGACTTCTCTTTCTATGACCAAGTATTAGACTTGTCATTGACTGTGGGAGCTATCCCGGCTCGCTACAACTCTTTGTTGAACAAGATTGACCGCCAGTACAACCTGGATTTATATTTTGCTATGGCGCGCGGCTTCCAGGAGGAAGGTGTTGACGTTACGGCAATGGAAATGACCAAGTGGTTCGACACGAACTACCATTATATCGTTCCTGAATTTACCAAAGACCAACAATTCAAATTGACTTCGGAGAAATTCCTGAACGAATACAACGAGGCTAAATCATTGGGTGTCGAAACAAAACCTGTATTGATTGGCCCAATCACTTACCTTTTAGTAGGTAAAGAAAAAGAAGCCGGTTTCAACCGTATCGATTTGATCGATAGATTGCTTCCTGTTTACGAAGAAATTTTGGCCAAATTGGCTGCTGCAGGTGCACAATATGTGCAGATTGATGAGCCTTATTTGGCATTAGATATAGATGCGGACGTAAAAGCATTGTACAGCAAAGTATTTGAAAAACTTGCTGCTGCGGCTCAAGACATCAAATTGGTAGTAGCTACTTATTTCGAAGCGCTTCGCGATAACGAAGAAGTTGCTGTTAATCTACCTGTTCACGCTTTGCACTTAGATTTAGTGCGTGGCGAAAACCAATTGGATACCGTTCTGGCTAAAGTTCCTGCCTCATTGACTTTGTCATTGGGTGTGGTAGAAGGACGTAACATTTGGAAAAACGATTACGAAAAATCTTTGGCTAAAATCAAACAAGCAGTAGATGCTTTAGGGACAGACCGCGTATGGATAGCACCTTCATCATCATTATTGCACGTGCCTTTTGATTTGGATAATGAAGATAACGAAGAATCTTTACCTGCTGAAGTTAAAAACTGGTTGGCTTTTGCTAAGCAGAAATTGGCTGAGGTGAAAGATTTAGCAATCTTGGCTGATAGCGAAGTTGATGCAAAAACAGCTGAGCGTTTTGAAGCAAACAAAGCTGCAGCAGAAAGCCGTCGTACCTCACCTTTGATCCACAAGCCGGAGGTAAAAGAGCGTACAGCAAACATCACAGATGATGATGCTACACGTACTTCTCCTTTCCCAGTTCGTAAAGCTGCACAACAAGAAAAATTCAACTTGCCGGCTTTCGCTACGACAACTATCGGATCTTTCCCGCAAACAAAAGATGTACGTAAGTGGAGAGCTGATTTGAAAAAAGGTGCTATTACACAAGAACAATACGATAAAGAAATCGCAGAAGAAACCGAAAGAACAATCCGTTTGCAAGAAGAGCTGGACATCGATGTATTGGTGCACGGTGAATTCGAGCGTAATGACATGGTAGAGTACTTCGGTGAGCAATTGGCGGGTTATGCCTTTACCAAAAACGGTTGGGTACAATCTTACGGTTCTCGTTGTGTGAAACCTCCGGTTATTTATGGTGATGTTTATCGTCCAGCTGATATGACAGTGCGTTGGTCTGCCTATGCACAGTCATTGACTAACCGTCCTGTAAAAGGAATGTTGACAGGTCCGGTAACGATCTTGCAATGGTCTTTTGTACGTAACGATCAACCTCGCTCGACTACAACTTACCAAATTGCATTAGCTATCTTAGACGAAGTGCAAGCATTGGAAAAAGAAGGTATTAAAATCATCCAAATCGATGAACCGGCTATTCGCGAAGGTCTTCCATTGCGTAAAGCTGACCAGAAAGATTACCTAAACTGGGCGGTACGTGCGTTCCGTGTTTCTTCTTCCAATGTAGACGATGATACACAAATCCATACACACATGTGTTACTCGGAGTTCAACGATATTATCGAAGACATCGCTGCAATGGATGCTGACGTAATTACTATCGAGACTTCTCGTTCACAAATGGAGTTGTTGGATGCTTTTGCTGGTGATTTCAAATATCCAAATGATATTGGACCTGGTGTATACGATATTCACTCCCCACGTGTACCAAGCACTGAAGAGATGGTGGAATTGTTGCGTAAAGCTAAAAATGTGGTTCCAGCAGAGCAGTTGTGGGTTAATCCTGACTGTGGTCTGAAAACACGTGCATGGCCTGAAACTAAAGCTGCTTTGGAAGCTATGGTTGAAGCTGCAAAAATCTTACGCGCAGAAAGCTAAGAATAAGTTAGTATTATAAAATAGAACAGCCCGCAGCACATTTTGTTGCGGGCTTTTTTGTTTATGTCTTTCCTATGTGGGTTATTGGTGAAATTTATCTTTCATCCAATTTTGAGGGTTGTTTTGTATATAATCAGTAATCCTTTGATAAGATTCATTGCTACGAATAATATGTTCATAATAATTGCGTTGCCATAAATTGTATATGTCCGTGTTTTGACGTACCCATTTGGTAACGCCGATTTTGAATCCGCGAACTATTGATCCTATTGTTTTTGACGTCCCGCGTAGGGGCGAAATATCTTTCGTCCCATTATATAAAATATTTTTTTCATTGGGCAAAAAATTTTTTGCCCCTAAGATTTGAATAATTCCATGTATATGATTCGGCATGATAACATATTCATGTAATTTAACATTGTTGAAATGATTGGGTATCTCTAACCAACAATTTTTGGCTTGTTTTCCAATTTCGTTTAATATCATCTCGCTAGCGATAATTTCACCAAGAAAACAAATTCGATCTTGGCAACAGATTGTTAAGAAGTAAAGCCCTTCCTGTGAATAGTCATACCCGTATAATCGAATGGAACGTCTGTCTAATTTGTTATACATTGGTTGTTTCGGCTCATTTTTAGTTTATGTGACTTCTTGCCGTTCTAAGAGACTTCTAATACCCATACTTATCTTTCCATTTGCTTTTTAGACTTTCTCGAATTTTATTCTCGGCTGCATTGTTTTTCGGTTCATAAAGTTGTGTTCCCGAAACAGGTTCTGGTAGGAATTCCTGTTCTACGAAATGTCCTGGATAGGCGTGTGCATATTTATACTCGGCTCCATAATCTAAATCTTTCATCAACTTGGTCGGAGCATTTCGAAGATGAAGAGGTACGGAAAGATCGCCTGTCTTCTTTACCAGAGTCATGGCTTTCTGTAAAGCATCATAAGCGGAATCGCTTTTAGCTGAGGATGCTAGGTATGTTGTGGCTTGTGCTAAAGGTATCCGTGCCTCTGGCATTCCCAATACTTTCACGGCTTGGAAGCAGTTGTTTGCCAACAATAGCGCATTGGGATTGGCATTGCCTATATCTTCAGAGGCAGATATAACCAATCTTCTTGCAATAAAAACTGGATCCTCTCCACCATCAAGCATGCGTGCCAACCAATATATCGCGCCGTTTGGGTCGCTTCCACGAATAGATTTGATAAATGCAGAGATGATGTCATAATGCTGTTCTCCGGTTTTGTCATAGCGCGCCATATTTTGCTGTACCTGCTTCAGTACAAAATCGTTGGTGACTTCTTGTTGTTGCGTATAAGCGGCCTGTACGACAAGTTCAAATACATTCAGCAGTTTTCGGGCATCACCACCAGATAAGCGAAACAACGCTTCGTATTCTTTCAATTTTACTGGATGTTCGCGTAAATAAGCATCCTTTTCAATCGACTGTGTAAGAATGGCTCGTAAATCTTCTTCGGAAAGATGCTCCAAGACATACACTTGGCAACGGGATAATAAAGCAGATATAACCTCAAAAGATGGATTTTCTGTTGTGGCACCGATTAAAGTCACCAATCCACGTTCCACTGCGCCCAATAAAGAATCCTGTTGGGATTTCGAGAAGCGGTGAATCTCATCGATAAATAAAATGGGTTGCTCCTGATTGAAGTTCCGAAGCTTTTCCGCTTTATCGATGACTTCACGGATATCCTTTACGCCAGCTTGTATCGCGCTGAGCGAAAAGAAAGGACGATTTAGCTCGTTGGCAATCAACAAAGCCAAACTCGTTTTCCCGACCCCTGGAGGTCCCCAAAAAATCATAGAGGGAATACTGCCCTGTTGTATAGCATTGCGCAAGACCGCGCCTTCACCAATAATGTGGGATTGACCTATATAATCAGCAATAGTCTTCGGACGCATACGTTCCGCTAAAGGGATTGATGTTGCCATAATGATAACAAATTTAGCAAAATAATCTATTTTATATAGTAGAAAAATGTATCACATTATAATGAATGATAGAACATCTAAGCAAAATGGATGATTTGTTTAATCAATTTTTTCGTGCACTTGTCCCGTGAATTTTATAGGCTCTTTTGTTTTTGTGCATTATTTCAAGTAATTTGGGGCAAAGATTTTTCCATGTCCGTCAATATGTCCTATCGTGAGAATGTGAAGCTGGCCTTACAATCTATTGTAAGCAATAAGCTGCGCACATTCTTGACCGCTTTAATTATAGCTATCGGTATTATGGCACTGATAGGTGTATTGACCTCTATCGATGCTATACAGAGTTCGTTGACCAATTCGTTTTCTTCGATGGGATCCAACTCCTTCAACATCCGAAACCGAGGTGTAAATGTGCAGATCGGCTCTGGGGGCAGTCGAGCAAAAGTGTTTCCATCGATCACCTATCGACAGGCATTGGCATTTAAGGAGAATTTTGATTTTGATGCCCTGGTTTCACTCAACGTGAACGTAACTTGGGGGGCTACTGTGAAATACCTTACTGAAAAGACAAATCCCAATATTGGCGTTCTTGGAACCGATGAAAACTATCTCCAGACCTCAGGTTATAAACTGGCTGAAGGACGGAATTTTATTGCGCAAGATGTTGAAAACAGCAACAGTGTAGTTATCATCGGTCAGGAAGTGAAGAGCAAGCTATTCAAGAATAATAAAAGCCCTATTGGTGAGTATATTACTGTTGGAGGTGATCGGTTTACGGTGGTTGGCGTGTTAGAAAGCAAAGGTTCTAGTGCGGGTTTTGGTGCAGATAAAGCCTGTTTTGTTCCGATTTCTCGAGGTCGGGCGATGATGAGTTCCTCCAATCCCTCTTTTGTTATTACGGTCATGACAACGGATCCATTCAAAATGGATGGTGCCGAAGGAGAAGCGATCGCGACCTTTCGCAAGGTTCGGGCGCTGAATGCCAAGCAAACTAATGATTTCGAAATTGTAAAGTCCGATGCTGTTGCACAGATTTTGATGCAGAACCTCACTTACGTTACATTAGGGGCTATTGTTATCGCGTTCATCACTTTACTTGGAGCATCTATAGGGCTGATGAATATCATGTTGGTGTCGGTTACGGAACGTACACGTGAAATTGGCGTTCGGAAGGCTATCGGAGCAACTCCAAGTGTTATCCGTAAGCAGTTTTTAATGGAAGCTATCGTAATCTGTGTTATTGGTGGGTTGGCAGGTATTGTCCTGGGGATTGCTATAGGCAATCTGTTGGCCATAGCGTTGGGGGCAGATTTCATTATTCCTTGGCGTTGGATGCTGCTAGGCCTGTCCGTGTGTATCGGTGTTGGAGCAGCCTCGGGCTTCTATCCGGCGAAAAAAGCATCCAGACTGGATCCTGTGGAAGCTTTGCGATATGAGTAAATTAAGCAATCGATTTCATCGGTTTATTTAAAAATATACCTTTATCTTAGCATAAATATCTGGAAGCTGGTGCTTTTGGGGTTTTTTAATTTTGACTTTTTACTTAAGATTATGTACAAAACATTAAAACCAGTATTGGAAAAAGAACTTGTCGCAATTAAAGAGGCTGGTTTATATAAAGAAGAACGCATTATTGTGACACCGCAAGGTGCAGATATTAAAGTCAGCACTGGGCAGGAAGTAATTAACTTCTGTGCCAATAACTATTTGGGGCTGTCATCTCATCCGAAAGTAATTGAAGCCGCGAAAAAGGCTATCGACACTCATGGCTATGGCATGTCCTCCGTCCGTTTTATATGTGGTACGCAGGATGTACATAAGGAATTGGAAGCGAAAATATCCAAGTTTTTGGGTACGGAAGATACAATTTTGTATGCGGCAGCATTTGATGCGAATGGTGGTGTTTTCGAACCATTATTGGGAGCAGAAGATGCGATTATTTCCGATGAATTGAATCACGCATCTATTATTGATGGTGTGCGTTTGTGTAAAGCGCAACGTTTCCGTTATAAAAACTGCGATATGGCCGACTTAGAGGCACAACTTCAAGCGGCTTCCGGAGCTCGTCATCGTATTATCGTTACAGATGGAGCTTTTTCAATGGATGGTTCGGTAGCTCCTTTGGACAAAATCTGTGATTTAGCGGACAAGTATGAGGCGTTGGTGATGATTGATGAATCCCACTGTTCGGGTTTTATCGGTAGGACAGGCCGTGGTACACATGAATTGTTCGATGTGATTGACCGTGTGGACATTATTACAGGAACACTTGGTAAAGCTTTAGGTGGTGCTTCTGGCGGTTTTACATCGGGCAAGAAAGAAATCATTGATATGTTGCGTCAGCGCTCACGACCATACTTATTCTCGAACACCTTAGCTCCAGCGATTGCAGGGGCTTCTGTTGCTGTTCTGGATATGCTGAGTGAGACCACAGAGTTGCGTGATAAATTGGAGGCTAATACGAAATACTTCCGTGAGAAGATGACCGAGGCTGGTTTTGATATCAAACCGGGTTTCCATCCGATTGTTCCAGTGATGCTATACGATGCGAAATTGGCACAAGAGTTTGCTGCGCGAATGTTGGAAGAGGGCATTTACGTGATTGGCTTTTACTATCCGGTTGTACCTCAGGGGAAAGCAAGAATACGCGTGCAAATATCCGCAGGCCACGATATTCAACACCTTGATAAAGCTATCGCTGCCTTTACTAAAGTCGGTAAAGAGTTAGACGTAATAAAATAATAACATAAAAAAGCAAAAATTGAGGTGCAAAATAATTATCTTTGCACCTCAATTTTTTTATAATACATTATTGCTCAATGCAGAACATTAGAAATATCGCGATTATCGCACACGTTGACCACGGTAAAACTACTTTGGTTGATAAGATTCTTTATTTTACCAATCAATTTAGAGAAAATGAAAATGCAGGAGAATTGATCCTGGATAATAATGACTTGGAACGTGAGCGTGGTATTACCATCGTATCAAAGAACGTTTCTGTAAAATACAAAGATTTCAAGATCAACATCATTGATACCCCTGGTCACGCCGATTTTGGTGGAGAAGTAGAGCGTGTATTGAAAATGGCGGATGGTGTTGTGTTATTGGTGGATGCCTTCGAAGGACCAATGCCACAGACACGTTTCGTAACAGGAAAAGCTTTAGGTTTGGGTATCAAGCCGATTGTTGTTGTCAACAAAGTGGATAAAGAGAACTGTCGCCCTGACGAAGTTTATGAGAATGTATTCGACTTGTTCTTCAATTTGGGCGCAACGGAAGACCAGTTGGACTTCCCTGTATTATACGGGTCATCTAAGCAAGGGTGGATGTCTACCGATTGGAAAAAACCGACAACCGACTTCACCGATTTATTGGACGCGATTGTTGAACATATTCCTGCACCTAAGGTTTCCGAAGGTACATTGCAAATGCAAGTTACTTCCCTGGATTACTCGACTTTCGTAGGTCGTATCGCTATCGGTCGTGTAGCTCGTGGAACGATTAAAGAAAACCAACCAGTATCGTTGGTAAAACGTGATGGTAAAATCGTAAAATCCCGCGTAAAAGAATTACAGGTATTTGAGGGCTTGGGCCGTATTAAGGTGCCTGAAGTACATGCTGGTGATATCTGTGCAGTAGTTGGGATCGAAGGTTTTGATATTGGTGATACTATTGCTGATTTTGAAAACCCAGAACAATTAGAAGTTATCAGCATTGATGAGCCAACGATGAACATGTTGTTCACAATTAACAACTCTCCTTTCTTTGGTAGAGAAGGTAAATTGGTGACTTCGCGTAATATATACGACCGCTTGCAAAAAGAATTGGAGAAAAACCTAGCATTGCGTGTAGTTCCTACAGAATCTCCAGATGCTTGGTTGGTATATGGTCGTGGTATCCTTCACTTATCGGTTTTGATCGAGACTATGCGTCGCGAAGGCTATGAATTGCAAGTTGGTCAGCCACAGGTTATCGTTAAAGAAATTGATGGTGTGAAATGTGAGCCTATCGAAGAACTTGTTGTAGACGTTCCAGCGGAGGTATCCGGTAAGGTAATCGAATTGGTAACACAGCGTAAAGGTGAGTTATTGATTATGGAAGCTAAGGGCGATATGCAACATTTAGAGTTCTCTATTCCTTCACGTGGTATCATTGGCTTGCGTAATAACGTATTGACGGCGACAGCTGGTGAGGCTGTGATGGCACACCGTCTGAAAGGATATGAGCCTTGGAAAGGAACTATTCCTAAGCGTATGGCAGGTGTATTGATTTCTTTGGATACAGGTTCGACAACTGCATACTCTATAGACAAGTTGCAAGACCGTGGTCGCTTCTTCGTTGATCCAGGTGTTGAGATTTACGAAGGACAGATCTTAGGTGAACACATCCGTGATAACGATTTGACGATTAATGTTACCAAAGGTAAGCAATTGACAAATATGCGTGCTTCTGGTTCTGATGACAATACACGTATCGCTCCGGCAATCAAATTCTCTTTGGAAGAATGTATGGAATATATCCAAGCGGATGAGTACATCGAGGTAACGCCACAGTCTATGCGTCTGCGCAAGATTTACTTGACTGAAAACGAAAGAAAAATTAACGCTAAGAAATTTCAATAAGCGTTAGTAATAACATACAAGAACAAGGAGCAAAGATAGCAATGTCTTTGCTCCTTTGTTTTTTATGGTTATTTTTAATCATGGAGAAGTTAACTTGGTATGTCATTCAGCTGCCTCAACAAGAGGGCAAGATACAGAAAGTGGTTGTCGGGGGCAAGCGATTGTGCTTACTGCTGTTGAGAGGGAAACTTTATGCTACGGGTAGCCGTTGCCCACATGCAGGAGCAGACTTAAGCCAAGGTTGGTGTGAAGAAGGTAAATTAGTTTGTCCTTACCATCGGCACCGATTTGATTTGCAGACGGGAAAAGGAGATGTTGGTCAGGGAAATTATATCGATGTTTTTCCAGTAAGGGAAGAAAACGGGAAATGGTATGTAGGGTTTAGAAAGCCTTGGTGGAAGAAAATATTTTAAAGTAATAAACGAGGTCTTTAGACCTCGTTTATTACTTAATATTTATTTGTTAGAAGTGATTTCACCAGCATGGTATATCTCTTCCTCAGCTTTATAGATTTTGAAGCGGACTTCATACTCTTCGGGAACATATATCACGATCGGTAGCTTCCCGTTGTAATCTGTCATTTCGGGTTGTGCCGATACGAACAGGTTTCTATTCGGTTGTCCAGGGCAGGCCATTTGTGTGCTGATTACATGGCCTTCTGTTTTAAAAATATAATAGGAATATCCCCATCCTTCTAGATCCTTTTTCTCTAAAGTGCCGGTCAAACCGAATTGATTACAGCCATCGACCTCCATCATCTTTCCAACCATAAATTCAATTCTCTTTTGATTGTCCTTATTGGAATGAGGGACTTCAATAACCATTTGCTTATAACCCGCCTCCGCTTTAGGAAAGATGGATAAGTCTTGTTTGTTAACGGTTTGTGCCATAGTAAAATGACTTACTGTGAATAAGGCTACGATTAAACCTACTGTTTTTAAAATGTTATTTTTCATATTCTTTTTTATTTTACTCAATGTAAACGTATCGAAATATTGTAACGCTACATTTTGTTATAAAAGAATATAATTTTAATAAAAGGTTTAATCACCTTTTAATTTTTCTGAATTAAGCTGTTGTATCAAAGCCCTTGCCAAAATACGGTTGGGGTCAATGATGGGTAACCCCGCACTTTCTTTCTCGTGGATGGCCAAAGGGAGTTCTGTGCAACCTAATATTACAGCCTGTGCCCCAGCTTTTTTTAGTTCGGCAATCGCTTCAAGAATTTCTTGGCGAGCACGGTTGCTTACCGGAGAAGAGATAGCCTTAATACCGTATGTTGTATCGTAAATGGCTGTATGTATTTTCTCTTGCCAGTTGTCGTCCGGCTCGATGGGTGTTAGCCCATTTTGATCTAATACATTGCGGTATAGCCCTGTGTTTCTTGTTCCCGTTGTGCTTAAGATGCCGACAGCAATATTGCCGTGCTGCTCCACGATATAGCGCGCAGTTTCTTCAACCAAATGTAATAGCTTGACACCGCAGGAGACCTTATCCAATTCTTCACGAACGACATCGAAGATACGAGGAGAATGCGCTGTATTGCAAGGTACGGCTACTACAGATGCACCTGCTTTTTCAAGTTCCTGTATAATCTGTGCTAGGGCAAAAGCTGGATTTTCATTCGTTTTCCCTAATAAATAAGCTGTTCTATCCGCAATGCGATGCGGTTGGGAAGAAAGAATAACCGGTAGGTGTTCTTGATCCGTACTTGCTTTCGTTTCTTCGATGATTTTAGTTACAATATCTACGCCGGCTAAGGGGCCGACTCCCCCTACAATTCCAATCATACTTTTTTTTGTTAATCCAATTCACCTTGGCGCCACTCATACGCCCAGAATGTTTGATACTTATTCAAAAATAGAGCCAATAGTTCGCGCATGGCGACAAAACCAGTGTCCGTATTCATGAACACCACCAGACTTTCTTTGGTTTGAGGATAGGCTATAAAGAAACAACGGAAACCTGGGTTAGAACCCGTGTGCCAAAGCGCAGTTCCTACTTCGTTGACTTGTAGACGTAACCCCAAAGAGCAGGGCACAAATATATCATCTATTGAGGCGGTACTGCCTTTACTGACATCAGACTGTTTGCTCAATAAAAACTGGTGAGCTGTTGGAGAAATGCCTTCACCATTTAGTAGTGCCCTCAGTATAAATTTGGTATAATCTTCAGCGGTGGTATATAACGTGTAGGCCGCATTGGCTTTCAGATATTTACCCAAGTTCCGTGGGTGCGCTATATCAGAGTGTCCATAAGCAATATTTTCTTCAAGGGTATCTTTCCAGAGGATTGCAGAATTGTCCATGGTAAGAGGCAGTAGTACTTCTTCTTCTACAAGTTGCTGGAAGCTTTTTCCCGAGATATGCTCCAAGGTCTCTTGCAGAAAGTAAAACCCTTCTCCCGAATACATGTAATTGCTACCAGGGAGGAACTGTAACGTTAGGGGAGTGGCTCGCCAAGCATCTGTTGGAACATCTCCTTGCCAGTTCAGAAGCCCTGTACGATGTGTCAGCACCATACGCGCCGTGATAAGTTCTTTGTTTGGCGTATTTTGTAAACGGTCATAAGAATAATAGTCCCAAAGCGGTCGGTCTAATGCAATCAAGCCACGATCCATTAAACGGAGAAAAAGGTAGGTGGTGACAACCTTCGTTAACGATGCTGCCTGGAATATGGTCTTCTCGTTAATAAGGTTCTGGGTTTTGCTATGTTTGACACCATATACGAATGACCGACGTTCACCATCTTTTTGGTGGAGGATTTGCAATCCTGGTATTCCCGCTTTTTCAGCAATAACCTGAATAGCTTCCTGTTCCTGTTGGGCAAAGCTATGGTGTAGCCCAAATAAGAAAATAAACAAGATCAGTACACTATTTTTCAATGGCCCTTGGAAGCTTATCATGTTGCAGGCTGTTATATTTTTTCATAATCTTTAAAGTTTGTTGGATAGGAATAGCTTTTAATTCCCGTCCATCACGGCCCTTCATGTCTTCGGCCATGAACATGGAGTTTAGAATAGCTTCTTCGGTGGCTTCCCATACAGCCATGAACAGAGCCGACATATCATTATTGTTTATATCTATTGTTGTCAGTTCCATGTCTTTGCTGTTGTGCGGAATTCGAACATCGGGATGTGTAGAGAAGGCTATAGAATAGTCTCCACTTCCATTTGAAGAGAATGCTCCAACATTTCCGAAAGCAATATATGATCGTTTTGCCAGTCTTTTTAGATTTCTGGAAGAAAGTGGCGCATCTGTAGCAATGACAATCATGCAGGAGCCATCAGCCTTATAAGTGTCTTTGGGGTCTTTCATGTAAAAATTCCGCAATTCACGTCCTATTGGAGCTCCGTTAACGGCTAATACACCACCAAAGTTTGATTGAACCAATACGCCTACTGTATATCCGCCTTTGGAAGAAGGGAGTTTGCGAGAAGCGGTGCCTATTCCGCCTTTGAATCCCAAACATTCCGTGCCCGTGCCGGCGCCAACGTTTCCTTCCGCTATAGGACCCGCGGCAGCAGTATGTATGGCTTCTATGACGTGAGATGCTTGTATATGCCGACCACGGATGTCATTTAGTCCGCCATCGTTGGTCTCTCCCACAACACTGTTCACCGAGCGGACGTCTTCATTTCCAGGTAATGACAACATGTAGTCAATAAGGGCGTTGGCAACAATAGGAGCGTTCAAGGTATTGGTCAGTAAAATAGGTGTTTCTATATTGCCAAGCTCTTCAATCTGCGAAATACCAAGCATTTTGCCAAAACCATTTCCCACATATACCGCAGCAGGAACTTTTTCTTGGAAAATATTACCTGTATAAGGTAGAATCGCGGTTACTCCGGTGCGGATATCTGCACCCTGAATCAAAGTCGTGTGGCCGACTTTTACACCACTGACATCTGTGATAGCATTATGTTGCCCAGTTGGTAAAATGCCGATACTGATGCCAAAGTCCCGAATACGACCACGTTGCTCCTGTGCGAAAACATTTGGTAAGATACTTGTGGATAGGGAAAAAATTACCAAAGAGATAACGTAAATTTTCATGTCATAAATTTAAGTGATAATGCAATTATAAGAAATTTTAGGCATGTTGTGTTAAAAAAAATAGCGTTGACTTAATGAAAAAAATACACACCTTTGTGCATGTCATTTGCCTCAAAGTTGATTGATTGGTATAGCGAGTATGGACGAGATTTACCATGGCGGAATACGCATAATCCTTATATTATATGGCTTTCTGAGATTATCTTGCAGCAGACTCGAGTGGAGCAAGGTATGCCCTATTTTTATCGTTTCTTGGAACATTATCCAACTGTAACGAAATTTGCAGAAGCACCAGAGGAAGATATTCTTCGGTTGTGGCAAGGGTTGGGCTATTATTCCCGAGCAAGAAATATGCACAAGGCGGCTAAGCGCGTGCAGGATGATTTTGCAGGATATTTTCCTACGAGCTATGCTGATGTGATTACACTCCCGGGAGTGGGGGAGTATACCGCTGCGGCGATAGCTTCTTTTTCTGTCAATGAACCCAAAGCTGTTGTGGACGGCAATGTATATCGTGTTCTATCACGATATTTTGGCATTGCTGAGGCGATTAACTCGACGAATGGAAAGAAGCAATTTGCGGCTTTAGCGCAAGAGTTATTGGATAAAGACCGCCCGGGAATATACAATCAGGCGATTATGGATTTTGGAGCAATACAGTGCAAGCCGAAAAATCCATATTGTGAAACCTGCATTTTTCGATTAGACTGTGTTGCTTATGCACTGGATCGTGTAGCAGAACTTCCAATTAAGCTGAAAGGAAAGAAAAGCAAAAACCGTTATTTTCATTATTTTATCGTTCGTGAGCAAGGGAAAATGCTGATGGCGAAAAGGGAAGAAGGGGATGTCTGGGCGAATCTTTATGAATTTCCGAGTATAGAGACAGCCCAAGAAGTTGCGGTTGACCAATTGCAGGATCAGCCGGAATTTCAACATTATTTTGAAAACGGACTGATGCTGACACCGGTGGGGTCTGTGGTGAAGCATGTGCTGAGCCACCAGAATATCCATGCCCGGTTTTACGTGGTTGAAAGTGCTGCGGATATAAAAACAACAAAAAATAACTGGGATTATTTTTTGTTGGAAAAAATAGATAAATTAGCCAAACATAAACTTATATTTTCTTTTTTAGAGAGAAACGAGTATCTAACTAACCCAGACTTCTAATTATGGCAAGCGTAAACAAAGTAATCTTAGTAGGGCATTTGGGCAAAGACCCGGAGGTTCGTTATTTGGAAGGTAATATCACCGTAGCCAGTTTTCCTTTGGCAACATCAGAGCATTATTCTAAGGATGGTGCGCGCATGCAGCACACGGAATGGCATAATATTGTGATGTGGCGGAATCTGGGGGAAATGGCAGCTAAGTATTTGCAAAAAGGAAGGTTGGTCTATATCGAAGGCAAGTTACGCACCCGTAATTATGAAGACAAAGAAGGAACCCGTCGTTTTGTGACCGAAGTTGTAGGCGAGAGTTTTAAGGTATTGGGACGCCCTTCCGATTTTGGACAAGTTCAGAAACCTGCCGTGGCCGAAGAAACGCAGGAGGAAGAAAAAGAGCAGGAAGTCGATTTCACAGAAAATGATAACGATTCGGACGGTTTGCCGTTTTAATCTGGATTGGAGACGCTATGTGTAGTGTCTCCAATTTGTGTTATCGCCTTTTGCAATGTTCTAATATTTTGCCGTATCTTTGGCATTATGTTGCAAGATAAAATCAAACAGTACACCGAAGAGATCAACCAGTTTAATCCGTCCAACGCAACGGATGTGGAGAATTTTCGGTTGAAATTCTTGGTTTCCAAAGGTATTGTTAAAGCGTTGTTTGAAGAGTTTAAGACGGTTTCCCCAGAAGAAAAAAGAGTGCTGGGAAAGGTCCTGAATGAGTTTAAGCAACTTGCTGAAAATAAATTCAATGAGGCGCAAAGTCAGTTTGCAGGAGCGCCGTCTACACAGAATAAACGCGAAGAAGGCGATTTGACGCTCCCGGGTGAAGGATTCCAACTGGGATCAAGGCATCCGCTTTCGTTGGTGCGGAAGGAAATCGTAGAGATTTTCAAGAAACTTGGGTTTATTGTAGCGGAAGGTCCGGAAATTGAAGACGATTGGCATAACTTCTCTGCATTAAACTTTCCCCCTGAACATCCAGCAAGAGACATGCAGGATACTTTCTTCGTAGAAAAACGAGATGGTAATGATATTGCCCTACGGACACATACTTCTTCTGTACAGGTGCGATTGATGGAAATGGGCAAACCACCATTCCGTGCGATTATGCCGGGACGTGTTTATCGTAATGAAGCTATCTCCGCACGTGCACACTGTTTTTTTCATCAGGTTGAAGGCTTGTACGTAGATGAAAATGTTTCTTTTGCCGATCTTAAACAAACGTTGTTTCACTTTGTGCAGGAACTTTACGGCGAAGGTACAAAAGTACGTTTTCGTCCATCCTATTTCCCTTTTACGGAACCATCTGCTGAGATGGATATTTCTTGTACCATCTGTAAAGGTGATGGCTGTAACCTTTGTAAATATTCCGGTTGGGTAGAGATTTTGGGCTGCGGTATGGTTGATCCAAATGTATTGGAAAACTGTGGTATCGATAGCAAGAAATATTCAGGGTTTGCTTTTGGTATGGGGATCGAACGTATTACCAACTTAAAGTACGAAATTCGTGACCTGCGCCTATTCTCTGAGAACGATGTGCGTTTCCTATCCCAGTTTGAAACTGAAATTATCTAATCCTTAAGGAAAACGGAGTGCTACTAGAGAATACAATAAAAATACAGGATAAAGGCAATTTTGTTTATGTCTTCAAGACACAGGCAAAATTGCCTTTGTTGCTTTCTGTCTTTCTTTTGTTGTTGTGGAGTTGTTCAGGTGGTTCTTGTAATGTCGTTCCTGATCGTTCATTTAATACAAATATCAATCAGGCAGAGCATATCGGTGTTTTTGCGACAAATGGCTGGGCATATGCCGATGGTGGGTATGCGGGACTGATTGTTTATAATATGGGGACGCAAAGCAACCCACAGTTGATTGCTTATGACCGTTGCAGTACCGTGAACCCAGAAAAAGGAAATCGGGTGTATGTCGAGGGGATGTTGATTGTTGACAGAGAGTCTGGGGCAAAATGGTTGTTAAGGGATGGTTCTCCGGCAGAGTTGGCTGAGTGCCCGTTAAAGCCATATCGTGTTGGACAAAGTGGAAATATTTTTTACGTGCAGAATTAGCAATGGAAGCGGATTTGGTTGTACAGACGATAAAAAAATCAGCTCGGGAATTATTCAGACACTACGGTTATAATAAAACCAGTGTTAACCAATTAGCTAAGCATGCCAACATAGCTAAGGCTACTTTCTATAAACATTTTGCGAGTAAAGAGCTTATTCTGCATGCTGTGCTGATGGACTACATCCGCGAAAATGTGCAGGATATTCTCGATAAAAATGTAAGAGAGAAAGATTTGTCCACCTTTTTGGCTAATACAATTCTTCGGGTCAGTAGGGTTACTTATACCGTGTGTAATGAATTTGTGGGGTGGGAATTTATTCGGGAGTCCGCCAACGCTCAAGAATATCTTAAAACGCTTTCTGAAGATTTAGAATTTTTGTTGCTAAGCACATTTATCCAAAATGAAACCATCGCACAGACGGTATCGGAAGAACGACTAACCTTTCTTATCAAGTGCAGCAAAAACATTGTTTTCTCTTTCGCTTTTACGGCAGTTACCGATGCCGATGTACGTAAGAATTTTATTTCTTTCCAAAAAGAAATGTTACCTTACCTAGTAGAAGCTACATTGCTGTAAAAATCTGTTTTTTTTTTCACTTCCAAAAGATTTACTAAAACCGGAGATAGAATCGAATATTGGAAAAGCTTTGTATGCCCTTTATAAATTGCTCCATCTGACTATCTATATCTCTTAAATTTTATAACATTGTGTCTTAGTATCTTGTCTAAAAAACATAAAAAAATCAAAGAAATAATTTTGCAAATCAGATTTTACACCTATATTTGCACACGCAATAAGCGCAAGGCTTTGGAGAATTAGCTCAGCTGGTTCAGAGCATCTGCCTTACAAGCAGAGGGTCACTGGTTCGAATCCAGTATTCTCCACACAAAATAAAAGAACCTCGGGAGATTAGCTCAGCTGGTTCAGAGCACCTGCCTTACAAGCAGGGGGTCACTGGTTCGAACCCAGTATCTCCCACAACAAAGCATCGATTTATCGATGCTTTGTTAGTATATAGACTTTTGATTATGTATTTCGTATATGTGCTATATTCCTCAGCGTTGGATAGATATTACGTTGGCTATACTTCAGATTTATTCGATAGGCTCAAAAAACATAATAACCATCATCGTGGGTTTACGGGCAGAACCTCAGATTGGCGAATAGTCTACACCGAAATATATGAGGAAAAATTACAAGCCATGGATCGTGAACAAGAAATAAAATCTTGGAAGAGCCGCAAGCGTTTGATCAACTTGATTAGCTCAGCTGGTTCAGGGCATTCCGACTGAGCAGTCG
>NZ_FOZZ01000014.1 GCF_900116225.1 Sphingobacterium wenxiniae | reverse complement strand
CCCGCTAGGGAAACCCCAAAGGGGCGGACACCATCTTCTCCGGCATACCTGCCGCTACGCTACGGGAATGCTCCCGCACTGCTCCCGGACCGGTTCGGGAAACCTTCGACCCGCCTTCGGCTGCGCTTCGACTATCCTTCGACTGTTCTTCGACTCGCAGTCGAACAATAGCCGAACAACAGTCGAAGAACTCCCGAACATGTCCCGAAGATGTCCCGAACAGCTCTCGAAGAAATGCCGAAGAAATCTCGAACACCAGTCGAAGAACAGCAGGAGGACAATAACTCCTACAAAAAACTGCTTATACCCGTGATGTCGTGCCCCGTAATCAATAGATGGATATCATGCGTACCTTCATAAGTAATAACAGACTCTAAATTCATCATGTGTCGCATAATTGGATAATCCCCCACAATTCCCATCGCCCCCATAATCTGCCGGCATTCCCTTGCTACCTCCAAGGCCATATAAACATTATTCCGTTTCGCCATGGAAATCTGCTGTGGAGAAGCCTTGCCTTCATTTTTCAACACACCTAAACGCCACGACAACAACTGCGCCTTTGTTATTTCACTCAACATTTCCGCTAATTTCTTTTGCTGTAACTGAAAACCCGCAATCGGCTTACCAAACTGCGTTCTTTCCAAAGCATAGTTTACCGTCGTCTTATAACAATCAAGAGCAGCCCCAATAGCGCCCCAAGAAATTCCATACCTCGCAGAATTCAGGCACGACAGGGGCCCACGCATTCCTTCTACATTAGGAAGCACATCCTCTTTTGCGATATAAACATTATCAAAAACAAGCTCTCCCGTCCTTGAAGCGCGTAATGACCATTTATTTACAGTTTCAGGAGAGGAAAATCCCTTCATTCCCCGTTGCACGATAACACCCCTCACTTTACCTTTGTCATCTTTAGCCCAAACCACGGCTATATCACAAACAGGTGCGTTCGTAATCCACATTTTTGCTCCATTTAGCCGATATCCTTCTCCGTCTTTTGACAACCCCGTTTCCATATTTGACGGATCAGAACCATGATTAGGCTCAGTTAAACCAAAAGCTCCTATAATATCTCCCTTAGCTAACCCCGGCAAATAAGTTTGCTTCTGCTCTTCCGAGCCATAGGTAAAAATTGGGAACATAACCAAGGATGATTGTACCGATGCCGCAGAGCGGACTGCCGAATCGCCGGCTTCTAACTCCTGCATAATTAATCCATACGAAATCTGGTCCAAACCTGCCCCACCGTACGCCTCAGGAATATAGGGACCCAAAGCCCCTATACTCCCTAGTTTTTTCATTAAATACGGAATTTCCTCGTGACACTGCGCAGCAGCATCAATAATAGGCTTTATTTCGGAATCGACAAACTCTCGAACACTCTGACGAATCAATTTTTGTTCTTCGGAAAGAAGGTCATCTATTTGGTAATAATCTGTATTTATCGGAGCCATGCCTTTTAATTTTATATTCGACTTCGAAATAAAATTAAAAAATATTTCACATACAATCTTTCATTATTAAAAATAAAATTCATTAATTTTATAGAATTATCGAATAAAATAAACCATCTTATGATAAATAAGGAATTAAAAGCATTAGGGATTCATGGCCCGATGGATGGAACTTCAACTGGAAACAAGTGGTTCTCCAATGGTGAGAAGATTACTTCTTTTTCACCTGTAGACGGGAAAAAAATCGGTGAGGTCAAGAGTTCTACCAAAAAAGATTATGAAAAAATCATAAAAGCTGCTCATACAGCCAAAAGTATTTGGGCGGCTATCCCTGCTCCAAAGCGCGGGGAAATTGTTAGACAATTTGGAGAACGCCTGCGAGAACTCAAATCTATATTGGGCAAATTGGTTTCCTATGAAATGGGAAAATCCTATCAAGAAGGATTGGGTGAAGTACAGGAAATGATCGACATCTGCGATTTTGCTGTAGGACAATCTCGCCAATTGTATGGCTTTACAATGCATTCCGAAAGGCCTTCCCATCGTATGTACGAACAATATCACCCATTGGGTATCGTAGGTATTATCTCGGCATTTAACTTTCCTGTAGCTGTATGGTCTTGGAATGCCGCATTAGCACTAATCTGTGGCAATGTCGTTATTTGGAAAGGCAGTGAAAAAACACCGCTTTGTACAGTAGCCTGTCAGAAAATACTTGCAGATGTACTTAAGGCCAATAAATTGCCTGAAGGCATTTCTTCAGTAATCACGGGCAATGCAGAAGTGGGAAAATGGTTGGCAGAAGACACACGCATTCCTTTGATTTCAGCAACGGGCTCGACCAGAATGGGTAAGCAAGTCGCTTCTACCGTGGCTGCTCGCTTAGGCAAATCATTGTTAGAACTAGGAGGCAACAATGCTATTATTATCACCCCTAATGCCGACCTGAAAATGACCATCGTCGGAGCAGTATTTGGAGCAGTCGGCACCGCAGGACAACGTTGCACGAGTACACGCAGATTAATCATCCACGAAAGTATCTATGACAAGGTTAAAAAATCCCTAACAGATGCCTACAAACAAATCAAAATAGGCGATCCTCTAGATATCAAGAATCATATGGGACCATTGATCGACATTGATGCTGTCGCAAATTACACCACAGCAATTGAAAAAATTGAGACACAAGGAGGCAAACTACTCGTAAAAGGAGGCACTTTAAAAGGTAAAGGTTATGAAAGTGGCTGTTATGTAAAACCAGTCATTGCCGAGGTTGAAAATCACTATGAGATTGTCCAGACTGAGACTTTTGCCCCTATCCTCTATCTTATTAAATATTCAGGAGGGCTAGAGAACGCCATATCCTTGCAGAACAATGTTGCTCAAGGTCTTTCCTCAGCCATCATGACCGACAACCTCCGCGAAGCAGAGCTGTTTTTAAGCCATCAAGGTTCGGATTGCGGCATTGCGAATGTCAATATCGGCACATCTGGGGCTGAAATAGGCGGTGCTTTCGGAGGCGAGAAAGAAACCGGTGGTGGTCGGGAATCCGGCTCGGATGCCTGGAAAGCCTACATGCGTCGCCAGACCAACACTATTAATTATAGCGACAGCTTACCGCTGGCACAGGGAATTAAATTTGAATTATAAAAACAAAGTGATGGAAGTGACAATATCACTTCAACTTCTTAACTTAATAAAGTAATTAAAACGATGAGAGAATTACATAAGCAATTATCTAAGCATATTTTAGCAGATGGACTGTCTATCGAGTTTGATTTGGAAAAATCCCATGGTTCCTATATAGCTGACCGCAACGGTGACGAATATATAGACATGTTTTCCATGTTCGCCTCTTCACCTGTAGGATATAATCACCCCCATATAGTCAACCAAAAAGATTTTCTGGGACGCATGGCTATCAATAAACCTGCCATGTCGGATATATACCCCTATCAATATGCGGATATTGTTCAAACATTTGAACGGGTGGCCATCCCGAAAGAATTATCCTATTGTTTTTTTATCTCTGGTGGAACTTTGGCGGTAGAAAATGCACTAAAGGCTGCTTTTGATTGGAAAACACGTCTTAATCTTTCGCGTGGAATCGACAAAGAAGCTTCGCAAGTTATCCATTTCAGACAGGCTTTTCACGGACGTTCGGGCTATACTTTGTCCTTAACGAACACACAAGATCCGAGGAAGTATATGTACTTTCCTAAATTTGACTGGCCACGAATCCACAATCCGAAACTACGTTTCCCACTTACGGAAGCATCCCTTAACCAAACCATCCAAGAAGAGCAGGAGGCTATCGCACAAATTGAAGCTGCGTTGGCCAAATCTCCAAACGAAATTGCCTGCATTATCATAGAACCTATTCAGGCTGAGGGCGGTGACAATCACTTCCGCAAAGAGTTTTTCCAAACGCTAAGACGCATCTGTGATGAGCACGACATCTTACTTATTTTGGATGAAGTACAGACTGGATTAGCGATGACAGGAAAAATGTGGGCATATCAACATTACGATATTATCCCAGACATTATTTCCTTTGGTAAAAAATCTCAGGTATGCGGTATACTGGCCAATAAGGAGAAATTTGACCGCATACAAAATCATGTATTCAAAGAATCGAGTCGTATCAACTCTACTTTTGGTGGAAATTTCATTGATATGCTTCGGTTCAAGATGATTCTGGAAACCATCGAGCAGGAAAACCTTGTGCAAAAGGCTGCTGACAGCGGGGCTTACTTATTGAATAAAATCCAGCAACTTGTCGAGAAACATCCCACTCTCAACAATCCGAGGGGATTAGGGCTTATTGCCTCATTTGATTTCGCTTCGGCAGAAGAACGTGACGCTTTTGTTAAAAAAACTTTTGAAAACAAACTGGTTATCCTCGGTTGTGGCGAGAAAAGCATCCGCTTCCGTCCGCACCTGACCGCTACGCGGGAAGATATAGACAAAGCTTTTGCCATTATAGAAAAAAGCCTTTAACAAAAGCGAGGTTGCTTCCGGCAACCTCGCTTTTGTTCAATAATACTATCCCTTAGGTAAGTTTATGTTGTTTTTAAGATGCCCTTGTTCATCCAAGATAAAACTCATTGGTCGCTCAGGATCTTTGATGATTTCAAATAAAGTATAACCCCAAGGCTTCCAAAAGTTCTCCAGCACTTGCCCATAGGTCTTGGTCTGCCAATTATCAAAGATCGGTTTCAATGTCCAATCATTTAAAGGCATAGGCTCGACGAAAATGGTTTCAGATGTTTCCATATAGGTATATTCGGGCAGTCTGTTGAAAAGGTAAGCCGAATAGAAGTATCGCGCACAGATTTCTTCAAATTGAATCGGGTGTAAAGTCTGTCCTTCCACCATCTTCAACACATCGTCATGGTAAATGGCATTGGTTCCGTTATCCTGTAACGTGGCCACGATGGCAAAATCACCCATTCTTAACGAGAACACCAACGTATTGATCTCATCTCGATACAAGAAAGTTTCAGGAGCATTATCCACAGAAAACACTTGTACATCAAAAGGATGCACATGCTCAAATTCCATGGACACAACCAAAGATTGCAACATAAAATGCAGATTTCGGAATTTATGGACCAAAGCCTGTGAAAAGTTCAGGTCCTCCCCGCTCATGACCGCTTGGCGAATCCCCGCCTGTATCTCATTAAAAACCACACCATACAAAATCTTCCCCACCCAATGAAACAGTGTCTGCGTATCCAAAGCCTTCACAGCCTCACAACCTTTTTTCATGGCATCCTCCACTCTATTTTCAACCTGCTCAAATGCCTGCGCAACATGTATAGAGCACGGTAATTTTAGTGCTTTATAGGTCGAGATGCTTTCATCTAACATTTTGAACGGCTTTTCCTCTAAGGAGAATGCCTGCATCATCCATACCGGAAAGACCTGGATTTGCTCTTCGGAAGATTGTAATGCTTCTCCTGTCAAAAAACAGGTCTTATTATCAAATTTGAAATCCAAAAACGGATTGAAAAGTCTTGATGCCATAGTCGCGCAAAGGTAAACTTTTTAGAGGCACAATATATTATTCATACACCTATTGACCCTATTCTGACTAAAAAGCCTCTTTTCATTTTTGCTAATCACGTCTTCCCCCCTATCTTATAGCCTATCTGTTTTCTTTCTGCCGGAGCAGCTATATCCTGTTTGTCCTGTAAGCGATCAATGTATTCAAAGAGAAGTTCGATGTTTTGGTCATGCCCCTTCTGTTTTACAGCAATCTTCTCGACTGCATTTTTTATCTCGGCTATCTCTAATTTTAATTCAGTATTATCTGCAATATATTGACGTATCTTAGCAAAGATGCGCATGATCTGTATATTCACTTGAATAGCTTGTTCGCTATTCAGCACACTGGACAACATCAGTACTCCGTATTCTGTAAATACATTAGGCATAGTTCTTCGACCTCCCCAACTTGAGGTCGCAAATTGCGACTTCAAGATTTTAAGTTCATCGTTTGTCAAGGCAAACATAAAGTCTTCGGGAAAACGGGAAATATTTCTACGTACCTGCTCATTTAAGAGCCTGTTTAAATTTCTACAAAAGCCCAAAACGCGTCATTATGAGGAGCGTTAGCGACGTGATAATCTGCGTTTTGAAGCTATGATGAGAAGCTTACCCATAGATTTCTCCTCGTCCCTCGTCGAAATGACGTATGAATTTTATTTTTAAACAGGCTCTAAGCGTTTTGTTTCCACACCATATAATTCTGCAAGATCACTATCCAACATAACTTTATGCTCCCTAAACTCGTATATCTTGTTTACGAGCACCTCATCTGTTATCACTGAGGTTGATTTTGTTTGATTATTTACCTTACTCATAGCTTACAAAACCTAATTGGCACTCCCTAAAGTTACCAACACAAAACTTAAAAAGCAAAACCACAGAAAGAGAGATCATTCTTTATTTTCACGTAAAAAGTTATATTTGTTATTGCGACACAGCGGTACTAATCACATAAACTGTAAACAATTCGGATGAAAAAACTTTTCAGTACTCTTTATTTCCAAGTCATTGTAGCGATTATTATTGGAGCAACTTTAGGACATTTCTATCCGGATCTTGGCGTGTCACTAAAGCCTTTCGGTGATGGCTTTATCAAATTAATCAAGATGATTATTGCCCCTTTGATTTTTTGCAGTATTGTCTTAGGGATAGCCGGCATGGAGGATGTCAAAAAAGTAGGCAGGCTGGGTATGCGATCGATGATCTATTTCCAAGTAACTACATTCGTTGCAATGTTCATTGCTTTGGCGGTCATTAACCTTGCAAAACCTGGTGTGGGCATGAATATAGATCCTTCGTCCTTAGATACGTCAGAAGTAACCAGTTATATAGAAAAAGGAAAAGAGAAGAAAGGTGTCGTGCAGTTTCTTCTGGATATTATCCCCAACAACATCATTGGATCGCTCTCAGAAGGCAATATTCTCCAAGTGCTCTTTTTTGCCATTTTGTTGGGCTTTGCTTTTTCAAAAATGGGCCAAGGCGCCGAACCTGTCAAACGGGTATTACAATCCTTCTTGGATGGGCTTTTCCTCGTTATCAAGATGATTATGAAGGTTGCCCCAATCGGCGCAATGGGCGCTATCGGATTCACCGTTGGGAAATATGGTCTCGGCATATTGAAATCATTGGGATTAATGATGTTTTGGTTTTACGTCGCCTGTTTGATTTATATTTTCATTTTTTTGGGGATACTCCTATGGCGATACAAGATTAGCCTGTGGCAGTTTTTAGGCTATATCAAAGAAGAGCTGCTTATCGTATTGGGAACTTCCTCTTCCGAATCGGTATTACCTGCTATTATGGAAAAACTGGAACGTGCAGGGTGCAGTAAATCCACTGTGCGTTTAGTGATACCGACAGGCTATTCATTCAACCTTGACGGGACAGCAATTTATCTTACTATGGCCTCCGTTTTTCTCGCCCAGGCAATTAACCATCCTATGGGATTAAGCGAACAACTTTTTCTACTCTTTGTACTTACATTCACCTCTAATGGTGCTGCTGGCGTAACGGGCAGTGGTTTCATTATCTTAGCCGCCACACTACCTATTGTAGGACACATCCCTGTAGAGTCCATTGCTATTGTTTTCGGAATAGACCGTTTTATGAGCGAAGCCAGAGCGCTTACTAATATTATCGGCAATGCTTCCGCAGCACTCATTCTCGCAAAAACAGAAAATGAATTGGATATGGAGCAATTGAATTATGTCTTAAATAAAAAAACTATTCAATAACAATCAATATTATTCCACAACAACCCTAAAATCTTTAAAAACCAACGGAGCTTCTACAAGTTGTCCATCTGCATTCTTTATCCCTTTAAAGACAGAAGTTTTCCCTTTTTCCAAAAGATTTTTCATTTCCTTTTCTTCCAAAAAAACTCCATTCAATGTGCGCCATATCTTGAAATCGCAACCTCGTGCATAATGATCACATTGTGCCACTTTATCGTACAGTAAAATATTGCCAGGTTGACATTTTGGACACTTAATTTTACCTTTTTGCTGAGGTTTAATTTCCTCATGCTGAATAGCGATGCGTAACTGTAGCAATTCCTTGGTAATCTTAGCCGTGTAATCTTTGATATGCTTCATAAAAACATCATAAGACACCTTGTTCGCCCGCATTTCTTCCAACTTTTGCTCCCACTTTCCGGTCAGCGTAACTTTCGCTATCGAGCGGTCTTTTACCAGATTATAGACTGCTAACCCTTTTTCCGTAGGGATAAGCTTTTTCTTATCTCGCTTGATGTAATCCCGTTGAAATAACGTCTCGATTGTCGCTGCACGTGTAGCGGGTGTTCCCAAACCACAATCTTTCATGGCTTGCCTCATCTCTTCATCTTCTATTTCCTTACCCGAAGTCTCCATCGCCTTCAGCAAAGAAGCTTCTGTATGTATAGGTTTTGCTTTGGTGAAACGTTCCGCCAGTTCCAAGCTCAATATCTCCAACAACTCCTCCGCAGTTAATTTAGGTAGCTGTGCATTTTCATTGTCCTGATCGTCCGTGTTCTTATCTTCATCAGGCAGGTCCACTTGATCGGCGGAAAGACGCCAACCATACTGTTTGATGACCGTCCCTTTCGCTATCAGCTCCACACCTTGCGCATCCAATGTCACCGTGGTTATGTCTTTCAGACAGACATCTGAAAAACTCTCTACCATACGTTTGGCAATCATGTTGTAAATATGTTGCTGATCTTTCGGCATAGGTCCTGGTTTCTCTTCTGTGACCAACAAAGCGTGGTGATCCGTAACTTTCTTATCGTCCACCGAGCGTTTATTGAGTTTTGCTCCAACAAGATTTCTTGAAATAACCGCAATCTGTTCCTCAGCGGTATCCGCCAAGTGTTGAAACAGTTCCTCTATCTTTTCGAATACATCTTCCCCGATATAGCGAGATCCTGTACGCGGATAGGTAATCACCTTTTTCTCATATAAGGTCTGTGCGATGCTCAATGTTTGATCTGCCGAATAGCCATATTTTTTATTGGCATCTTGTTGCAACGAGGTTAAGTCAAATAATAAAGGGGGTTGTTCTTTAGTTTCCTTAGCTTCGACTTTGAGCACTTTTGCCGATGTGCCCACAGTAATCTTCGCAATACTCGCTTCCGCATCTTCTTTTTTGTCAATCTTATTCGAAGTAGCTTTGAAAGAAATATTATCCTTTTCAAAGCCTGCCTGTATTTTGTAGAAAGCTTGGGGCTTGAAATCTTTATTCTCTATATAACGTGAACAAATCATGGCCAAAGTAGGCGTTTGTACGCGTCCAAGGGAAAGAAGGCCCCGATTGCCGGCGGCCAAAGTCAGTGCTTGGGTAGCGTTTATCCCGATCAGCCAATCCGACTCTGAGCGTGAGCGAGCAGACATATATAAGCTATCGTATTCCGTTCCTTCTTTGAGCTTAGCAAATCCTTCCTTAATGGCTTTATCGGTTTGCGAAGAAATCCAAAGTCTCTTAAAAGGTACTTGTGAACCCAAATAATAATAGATATTCCGGAAAATCAATTCGCCTTCCCGTCCAGCATCTGTTGCAACAATAATCTCTTCAGCTTGTTCCAATAAAGCTTTAATAGTATTCAATTGTTTCAATGCCCCGGCATCATCCATCTGCTTCCCATCCCGCTTCACTTTCTTGGCTTCCAGTCTAAATTCGCTTGGGATTATAGGAAGATTCGATACGGACCATGTCGCATAACCGTATGCCTGCGGTGTACACAATTGCACCAAATGCCCAAAAGCATAGGTGAACGCATAACCATTGCCTGTAATATATCCATCCTTCACTTCCTTGGCTCCCATCACACGCGCTAAATCCCGGGCAACCGAAGGTTTTTCTGCTATAACGACTTTCATTTTTTAGTATAGAGTATGCGTATTGAGATTCTCCTATACGCTGTACCTGTCTAGCACAGACGTATATCTAAACCGCATTCAAAAAATCACATTTTAATTATCGATTGTTTTTACTTCCCAATAGCCACCAAATGTACCGCCTTTCCTGACAAGTATTCCCGCTTCTTTTAATTTAGCGATATGTCTTTCTATTGTTCTTGTTGTTTTGGCTGTAATTTCAGCTATTTGTTCTATCGTATATTCGGGATTTTCTGTGATGAGGCTTAATGTTACCACAGCATCTTCACTTAACTTATTTTGTTCCCTTTCAGTACCCTTTCCGACAACCTTTCCGACACCCTTTCCGACACCCTTTCCGACACCCTCTTTAAAGAGTGTTACCGAAAAACCGCCTTCTTGTTCTTCAAGTTCCGGTTCGGGCAGATTAGCTTGTTTACAAGTCTGGATAATACGAATTGTACCACTTCCCCAAGAGTCAATCAATCCACCTTTAAAACAAACATCGGCAATCAACGGATTTCGAGGATTTGAACGGTGCGGTTTTTTCAATGATTCGGAATTTATACCTACCGGCAAAGCTCCGTCATTCCAAATATTGATATTGTCGTCATACATACGTATTTGTGTCATCGCACCCATATAATTTCGATGTATCAAAGCGTTCAACAACATCTCTCGAATGGCAGGTGCAGGATATTCGCCTATTTCTATACGATACAAACCTTCAAAATGGATTTTCTTGGTAAAGTATTTAAAATTCAGTAAATTAGAGACTTCACGCAACAGCGTAATCAAATTACCCTCAACTACATCGTGGAACAAGATATCATTGCCTTTGAAATAACCGACTTTTACAAAGGTATTCGGGTAAAATCTTGCAGGATTTTTTCCAAACAGAATAATCGAAGCTCGTTTTAGTTGCCCGTTTTCGGTTAGCAACAGTTTGTCAAATGCTTGCTCGATTGTCAAACCTTCGGTTTCGGGCATTCGTCCTTTCTCGTTCGACATCCGCAAAAAACCGTAGAACGTATTCTCGTCAATATCATCAAAGGTAGCCCGTGGCTCAATCACATCGTCCCAAGTTTTACCCGATTTTTTCAATAGAAATTCGTTGAGTGAATTGCCTTTCAGTTCTTGTTTGGTGCTTCCACTTCTATAATGATACTGCCCTTTGTAGCTGATGGCATTGAGGTAAGACTCAACAACAATCTCCAAATAATCGCCTCGCTGGGTTTCGTGTAGATTCACATCCACCATAATCCCCAAAACATCACGTACTTTGTTAGGGATTTCTTCTAATAAACGTTGTGCATCCTCAACACCAACAACAGTTCCGTCATCATCTTTGCCAATGAAAATAACTCCTCCGTTGGCATTCGCAAAACCGCAAATCCATTTCAGATATTCATCTCGCCAAGAGCTTTTATATTCTATGTTTTGCTGTTCGGGCATAGAACACAAAGGTAAAGATTTTTGGTGCTCAGTAGTCTATGTTTTCTACTTACTTTTTTATATTTCAAACTCAATATAAACACCATTGTGGTCAGTCATATATTTCCCCCTCTTCTGTAAAATGATTCCATGCTCCTACTTCATAAGTCTTCATTCGGTTGAGCAAATCATCTGAAATACAACAATATTCCAATTGGCGATTTTATACATTTTTTCTTTTCAATTCGTAATTCTATACGCAGAAAACAAAGTAAGAAATCAAAAGTGATTCCCCCATTGAGAGTTAGGGGGATCTACAACGACGGAATAGAAATTCCTTTAATTTTACGGTACAAATCCACCGCATATACGTCCGTCATCCCAGACACGTAATCCAGCACCGCACGAATCTTATCATACGTACTTGTTGAATCTGTATGAAATTGTGCTGGTATCATGGCTACTATCTTTTTATCAAAATGCCCTTTTCGCTCTTTCAGATAAGCGGGTATAAACTCCTCCAATAAGGCATTCATAACCTTGAAACCAGCAATCTCAATCTGCACGACAGTCGGGGCATTGTATATACGTGCAACCGAAATCTTTTCAATTTTTTTCATCTGGCGGACGATATTCTCATCCAACGATTGCATGAGTGGTTGCTCAAAAGTTCCGGCAAGGAATTTATCCTGATGCTTCATAAAGACCTCTGCACAGGCATGAATCAAGGTATTAATAGCCTTCGCCCGCAAAAGCTCAATACGGCTTCCTGTGTCTGATAACCCTTCCAAACGTTGTTGCAGATTTTTATCGCCACACAAAGGCAGAAGCAATTCTTCCACCTCCTCATACGTCAAAATTTTCAAGTGATGTGCATCCTCCAAATCAATGATATTATAACAAATATCATCTGCAGCTTCAACCAGATAGACCAATGGATGACGCAAATAGCCCGTGGGATTGGAAGGGTCTTTCACGAGACCCAACTCTTGGGCTATTCTTTCAAAACTTTCTTTTTCAGAATCAAAATATCCGTATTTTTTCCGATGGTGATTCCCTTTCACATGTCCATCTATCGCTGCACAGGGATATTTCACGATAGAAGCCAGCGTAGAATAGGTCAAGGCAAAACCTTTTCCATCTTTACCATTAAAAGCATGTGTCAGGATACGTAAAGCATTGGCATTTCCTTCAAAATGCGTCAAATCCTCCCACTCTTCAGCTGTCACCTCATCTTGGTACTTCTGTCCTTGTCCATCCGTAAAAAAGGACGATATAGCGGCTTCACCGGAATGTCCGAAAGCTGGATTGCCCAAATCATGCGACAAGCAGGCGGCAGACACGACATTTCCTACTTCTTGTAAAAAAGGATATTCTTCATCAATGTTAGGGTTTTCCTTTTTCATGAGGTTATAGAACAAACGCCCCAAGGAACGGCCGACGCTTGCTACTTCTAGGCTATGTGTCAACCTATTGTGCACAAATACTGCTCCTGGCAAAGGGAATACCTGTGTCTTATTTTGCAACCTTCTAAAAGGTGAGGAAAATATCAATCTATCGTAATCACGTTGAAATTCCGAGCGTGCATCCAAAGGATCGCCTGTTGCCCTATACTCATATCCCCAACGTTTTGCCGACAGTAGTTGCGTCCAATTCATGTAACCAGTTTTTTGCTTTCCCGCAAAGATACGTTTTCTATGGAAGAGGTCTAAGGAAGTTTTTTGAACAGTTTCTACTAACACGCCCAAAAGCGACTTTCGTCAAAGCCTTTGGCTTTGTCATGCTTATTGCGTATTTTTATAGCAAAACGTTCAAAAACGATGACTATCTATAGACTCCCCGACCCAAAGAACTTTACGCACAAAGTTAACGGCAAAAACACCCACCTGTTTGTTTTACAAAACCGTAGCGGTATGCAGGTCGCTTTTACGGACTATGGAGCACGCATCGTTAGTATCCTCGTTCCAGACAAACATGGCGACCTTCGTGATGTGGTCTTAGGCTTCGACTCCATTCAAGGCTACTTGAACGCAGAAGAGTGTTATCATGGCGCTACGATCGGCCCTTTCGCAAATCGTATTGCCAACGGATGTTTTCCTTTAGGAGAAAAGACAGTCACACTCGAACAGAATGACCATTCCAACTGTCTGCATGGTGGTTCTAACGGTTTCCACACGAAAGTGTGGGACAGGCAGATCTCTTTTAAACGGCGAATAGACTTTTACTATATCGCTGCAGATGGTGAGGGTGGTTTCCCGGGAAACCTGCGTGTATCGGTTTCTTATGAGCTCAATGATGATAACGAGATTATTATAAAATACAAGGCTGAAAGCGATGCAGACACGGTGGTGAATCTCACCAACCATGCTTTTTTTAATTTAAATGGGGAAGGCCAAGGGGACATATTAAACCATATTCTATACATCCCCGCCGATGAATATCTACCGATCGATGAACAAATGATCCCCACAGGTACTATTTCTCCTGTTGAAGGCACTGTCTTCGACTTTAGGGAAGCAAAAAAGATTATCGAAGGGATCGACAGCCAAGATGAACAAATACAACGAGGAAACGGCTTCGACCATACATTCGTGAATAAACAGCCGATATCACAACCTGCCGCTATTGCTTTTTCAGAGACTTCTGGCATCGAACTATCCGTATTCACGACCGAACCCGGTATTCAACTCTATACCGGGAATTTTCTTTCAGGGAATGACACCGGTAAGTCTGGCAATAAATATTTATCTCGCACAGGCTTTTGCTTGGAAACACAACACTATCCTGACAGCCCGAACCAGAAACTCTTCCCTGATGTTACTTTATCCGCAGGAGATACTTTTGAATCAGAAACAATTTATAAGTTTAGTATAAAAAAATAAAGTTAAACCACATGAAAAGAAGATTAGCAATCCCCTTTATACTTGGAGCAGCATTATGCTTTACCAACGCCCAGGCACAATTGGCCAAGGATAAGGATGTATCCTACGAGGATTTAACCAAGCACATCAATAAATTAGCCAGCGCCGGTACAGACTCTGCAAAGGCAGAGCTTCAAAAAGAAGCATTGTACATGGAGCAGAGCGACAACGAGCAACTGCTATCTTTGGCAGCATCTGTGTACGAAAATGTATTGGATGACACCGATAAAGCCGAAAAAATAAGAGAGACAACAATTACGAAATTCCCGAAAGGCAGGTTAGCAATAACCAAAGCATATAATAAGATTTTCGAGGATTCAGAAGGCAACACCAGTCCATCTATTTTTGAGGAACGGTACAAGGCGTGGATTAAAGATTTCCCTATCGAAACAGCTCCTGACAATACGAAATCCATCTATCCATTTGCAAAACAAACATTAGCTACAAGGTTTGCAAAAGACAAAAACTTCGATAAAGCTAAAATATATCTCAATGAGCTGAAAGGAACAGAGGATTTTTCCGGAGCAGTTTACTCCGTGGTCAATAGTTTGTCGTCTGAAGAAGCCGCACCATTTTCAGATTTGATTCAAGAAGCTTACCAAACTTCATTGGCAGCCTCCCAATCCGGTGATGAGAACATCAAAAAGAGCAACACGGCAAGATATTTATCAGGATTGACTCCTCTATATGCCGAATCTCTACTTAACAATGGGCAACATGAAGAAGTGGGGACGATTATGAAAGAACGGCTTGAAAAAAACAATTATGGTGGCTATACCGCAACGAAGGACGCGCAGGTTCTGGCAAAAGCCTACCAAGCGTTGAACAAATCACAAGAAGCTTTCGATATTCTGGAAAAGGTCATGATAAAAAACGGTGCTTCACCGGAGCTCTCTGAACTTTCCAAAAACATCTACGCTCAACAGAACAAAGAGGGCCTAAGTTTTGAAGATTATTTGGGAGGTATTAACCAGCAATATAAAGAAGCCATGCTTGCCAAATACAAAGAGCAAATGGTCAAAAAAGAAGCGCCTGTATTTACGCTGCTAAATCGCGAAGGCAAGGAGGTATCATTAGCTGATTACAAAGGCAAGGTTGTCGTGCTGGATTTTTGGGCGACATGGTGCGGACCATGTATCGTTTCTTTCCCGGGAATGCAAGCTGCCGTCAACCAGTACCAAAACGATCCGGAAGTAGAATTTCTATTTATCGACACTTGGCAACGAGAAAGCAATTACAAAGAGTTAGTGGAGAATTTCATTACCAAGAACAACTACACGTTCCACGTGCTTTTTGACGAGATGAAAGAGCGTTCAAAAGCTGTTGTAACTGCTTATGGTGTACAAGGGATCCCTACAAAAGTAGTTATCGACAAGGAAGGTTTTATTCGTTTTCAATCGGCAGGAGGTTCACCGAATGTGCAAGAGGTCGTAACCGAAATGGAAACTAAAATCGAGTTAGCGCGAAATGCAGATTAGAAAAATAAAAGGGGCTGTCCGAAAAGGTTTAAAAACGTAGAAACGCGTCATTGCGAGGAGCGTAGCGACAAAGCAATCTGCGTTTTTGCCGTCACCAGATTGCTTCGTTGCCTCGCAATGACGGTGACGGCGAACTTTTAGACACTTTTCTTTATTTAATCAATGCATCCAATGCCTTTTCTACCTTTTCAAAACCAAATCCAGCTTTCACCTCGCTGAACATTCGCTCAATCTGTTCGTTACAAAGATTGCCGATACTACCTTCATGGGTGTGGTTTACTTCTTTAGAAGGCTGAAAAGCACCATTTTCAATGTCCAATCCAATCTGTCTGTAAGCTTCCCGGAAAGGTATCCCCTGCAAGACCGCATTATTTACAACCTCTACACTAAATAGATAATCGTATTTAGGATCATTTAATATATCCGTCTTAACACTGATATGCTGCAACATAAATGTGGTGATTTCCAAGCAATCACTTAAGGATTGAAATGCCGGAAACAGATTTTCTTTCAGCAATTGCAGATCGCGGTGGTAACCCGAGGGCAAATTTGTCGTCATCAATGCTATTTCATTAGGCAGTGCCTGTATTTTATTACAACGTGAGCGCACCAGTTCAAATACATCCGGGTTCTTTTTATGCGGCATAATGCTGGAGCCCGTGGTCAAATGTGCCGGAAAAGCTATAAAACCAAAATTCTGATTAATAAAGAGACAGACATCCATCGCAAATTTCGCCAAAGTTGCCGCTACGGCGCTCATACCTTGCGCTAATACACGCTCTGTCTTTCCCCTACCCATTTGCGCATACACCACGTTATAATTCAAGTCCTCAAATCCTAAAAGTGCTGTTGTCAACGTACGATCCAAAGGAAAAGAAGAACCATATCCGGCTGCAGAACCGAGTGGATTTTTGTTGCAGATTTTCCAAGCTGCTTTCAGCAGTTCCAGATCATCCACCAAACTTTCCGCATAAGCCCCAAACCATAAACCGAAAGATGACGGCATCGCGATTTGCAAATGGGTATAACCAGGAATCAATACGGCTTTATGTTCTTCACTAAGGGTTATCAACTGTTTAAATAATTGCTCGACCTGCACCACCAAATGCTGTATTTCCGAACGGAAATAAAGTTTCAGATCCACCAATACCTGATCGTTTCTGGAACGCCCGGAATGGATTTTCTTACCAGCCTCTCCAATACGCTGAGTCAGCAGCATTTCGACTTGTGAATGCACGTCCTCCACACTGTCTTCAATACGAAAATCACCTGCTTCTATTTCTTTATAGATCGCCTTTAATTCTTTCTGTACTAAGGTCAAATCCTCATCCGACAACAAATCTATACTATTCAACATTTGGGTGTGCGCCAACGAACCCAACACATCTGCTGCTGCTAAGTGCATATCCATCGCACGGTCATTTCCCACGGTGAAAGATTCCACAAAAGCGTCAACATCTATATTTTTTTGCCAAATTTTCATCTTATCTTTTTTAATGCTACAAATCTATCGAATATCATGCGAAAAGAAACGAAAGATTTCATTTTAACTGCAAAACACCAATACATCAAATAAAAGTGACCACTTACTTTTTTTTCAAAAAAGATTTGTATCACTGATTTATATCCCTATGTTTGTAAACGTAAAGGGGAAATGGATAATAAAAAAATAAAGAAAAGTGAGTTAACACTCACACTTTATTCGAAACAAAAACTAAACAAACTAAATTTGATAGACGAAGGTCTTAAAACTTGCGAAAAGAAATTTCGCTAACCATCTATAAACTAATTTTGTTCTGAAGCGTATCATAGTCTGTGATACGCTTTTTTCTATTTTAACTTTTTCTGTAAATCCCCGTACAAGTCCGTAGAAGTCCCTGAAAGTCCATAAAAGTCCGTTCTAACTAGTCCTTAACTAAGCTTTAACAAGCAATCCATTACACCTACCCTCTCATCATCCAACAACTTGGAAAGGAACGAACCTTGCCTACTACAGTTAAAAAGTAAACCGATTTAATTCCTATCTTTGCACAGTATATTTTTTAAGGTATATAAACAAATGCAGTAGATTAAGGAGGTATCAAAGGGACGTACAGAGCGACCTTATTTTTAACATTCTCCAAAAAACAAAAAACTATGGCAACTGAAAGCAAGAGACAACAACGTTTTGCAGGGGTAATCCAGCAGGATTTAGCTGAACTTTTCCAACGCGAGGGAAACAGCTGGGCAAAAGGGGCATTTATTACGGTTACCAAAGTCAGAGTGACACCTGATTTGGCCATTGCACGTATATACCTTAGCTTCCTCAACACAAAAACTGCGAAAGAAGATTTAAAACAGATACAATCTAAAACTTCGGAAATACGTTATAAATTAGGTTTACGCATTAAAAATCAAGCGAGAATAGTTCCTGAACTGGAATTTTTCTTGGACGATACAAATGAGTACGTTGAACACATGGATAAGTTATTTGCAGAAATCAATAAAGAATCCCGTAACGACAGCTAAAAAAAGTATAGTACCGTGGCGTACCTATTGGATGAGAAAATGGCTTTTCCCCACCCTTCCTTAGCCGATGAAGATGGTTTACTGGCCATAGGGGGTGATCTTTCTGTTGAAAGGCTTTTGCTGGCTTATGCACATGGGATTTTTCCTTGGTTTTCGGACGACACACCTATCCTCTGGTATGCTCCGCACGAGCGGTTTGTATTATTCCCAAAAGAATTGTACATCAGTAAAAGCATGAAGCAATTCATGCGCCGTACCACATTCACGTTACGCCATAACACTGCCTTTATAGACGTAGTACAACAATGCGCTACTGTTGAAAGATTGGGACAGGATGGAACGTGGATTACCCAAGACATGCAGGCAGCTTATCTGGAACTACATCAACAAGGACATGCACACAGTTTTGAGGTGTTTAATCCAGAAGGGCAATTGGTCGGAGGACTGTATGGCGTACAAGTAGGGCGAATTTTCTGTGGTGAAAGCATGTTTGCCAAAGTCTCCAACGCTTCGAAACTTGCACTCATTTATCTCTGTCAGGCATTCAACTTTGAGCTGATTGACTGCCAGATTCATTCCGAGCACTTGGCTTCTTTAGGAGCTAAGATGATGCCCGGAGAAGAGTATTATCGTATTTTACAACAGCAACAGACAACAACATGAATTTTAAAATAGGCGATTTGGTTCGTTTTGTAGACGAACCTATAGAAGGACATATCACCTCCATTCAAGCCAATAACATTATCGGCGTGACAGACGAGTCTGGTTTTGAGATCCCTGTATTGGCCAGCAAGGTGACTTTGGTACATGGCAACATGCGTCGGGAAGATGACGATATTATAGACAATGTGGCTGCGGCAAACCTGCCTTTTGTAGAAGAGGGTGTTTACTTAGCGGTAGAAGGCGAGCAAAAAGATGGCTTAGCAAAGTTCTATATTGTCAACCATACATCTTATGATTTACTAATAGCCATTGCTGAGGTTTCTGGACCAAAATGTACCGGAATCTTTGCGGAAAAGGTGTTAAAAAGGGATTTTGTTCAGTTCTATTCCGCTAACTTTGGTCAAGTTGGCAAATGGCCCAATTTCCATGTGCAACTTATCAAACATAGCAAACAGGCACGTGCCATACCCCATCCAATAGCAAAAGAGTTTCGGGTCAAACCATTGGATTTAATAAATTCAAAAGAAGCAGATGATATTATGGAAGCAAAAGTTTGGCGTTTTCAATTAGACAAACCTGAGGAAAATATCGGGTTGGATAAATTGAAAAGTCACTTTATCTCTCATCGACCGAATAAAAAATAAAAGAAACAGTACTTGGTTCTCGGTATAGCCGAGAACCAAGTACAACAAGAAAAACATAACACAGGTCACCTCTTTCTTTTCTAAAAAATGATTTTCATCACCCGAAAATCTAGACTATTTTTCAAAAAACTGTATTTCAGCAATTTAACAAAATTTAACATTATTTATAATGGTTCTAAATTCACTGTATTGACAGATTTCTGACACAATGAACAGGCTTTTAATCTACATTTGCAGAGTTATTATTGAGCAGGATTAAACTTTGAAGAATTTAAAAGTTATAGCATTTACCCACAAACACGTCGAGTTGAAAGACTTGGGTAATCTGGTTATTTGTAACGAAGAGCTAGAAGATCGATTGATTAATCTCAAGAATACCTTAGATATTCCTGAAATTTTCTATATCGCCACTTGTAACCGTGTAGAGTTCGTGTTCTGTGGCGCTCATGATTTGACAGATGACTTCATCACGCTATTTATGGAGAAGATGAACTTCTGTGTTCCTCAAGAGCGTTTGCATTGCTATTTGGGTCAGGTGACCCGCTATTCAGGAATGGAAGCGTTGACACACTTGTTCCGTATGTCCTGTTCGTTGGAGAGCTTGGTTGTGGGTGAAAAAGAAATCCTTGCCCAAGTGCGTCGCGCATACGAAAGATGCCGTGAAGCGGGGTTCACCGGAGACTATCTTCGCTTGATTATGGACCGTTTAGTCAAAACAGCTAAGGAAGTCTATACGTATACCAACATCTCCCGCAACCCTATCTCTGTCGTATCTTTAGCTTACCGCAAGCTAAAAGAAGTGAAACTACCAGAGAATCCGCGTATATTGGTTATTGGCTCTGGAGAAACCAACCAGAACTTAGCAAAATACTTAAAGAAACACCAATACGCTAATTTCGTCGTTTTCAACAGAACGTTGGAAAATGCACAAAAATTGGCAAACGAACTACAAGCTGAGGCCTACCCGCTATCGGCTCTTGGTCAATATAAAAAAGGTTTTGACGTCATGATTACCTGTACAGGTTCTCCTGAGGCTATCATTGACAGCAACCTATATAGCATGCTTCTAAATGGCGAAACCGACAAAAAAGTCATCGTTGATTTAGCTATCCCTAACGATATCGATGCTGAAGTTGTCGCTAACTTCCCCATACATTACATTGAAGTGAGCAGTCTCCAAGCCATTGCAGAGAAGAATAAGCAAGACCGCTATAATGAATTGGAAAGCGCAGATGCTATCATCCAGCAAAATATTCAGGAATTCTTACCAATAGTTAAGCAACGCCGTGTAGAAGTGGCGATGCGCCAAGTACCTGAAAAAATCAAGGAAATCAAGTCCTTTGCGCTGAATGAGGTCTTTGCACAAGATGTTCAAGCTTTGGATCCTCAAGCAAGAGAAGTTTTGGAGAAGGTGATTAACTACATGGAGAAAAAATACATCAAAGTTCCGATGCTAATGGCTAAGGATATCTTGGTGAAAAACGCTCACTCCGACATCAACTAAATAAAGCAATACGCTTCTTAAAATTTTAGCCTAATTCTGACAATATACGTCGGGATTGTACGACTATTTGGCTAACTTTGTGCGCATTTTCAATCGTAAATTATTAAAAGTGAACAGAAAACTTATCATTGGAACCAGAGGGAGCCAATTAGCACTATGGCAAGCCAATTTTATCAAAGACAGATTAGCCGAGATTGGTGTTGAGGCTGAGTTGAAGATCATCAAGACTCAAGGAGATATCATCCAGCATTTGCGCTTGGACAAGTTGGAAGGCAAAGGGTTCTTTACCAAGGAACTGGAAGAGGAATTGCTCTCTGGTCAAATCGATTTGGCTGTTCACTCCCACAAAGACTTACCTACTGTTAATCCTCCGGGATTAATCATTGCTTGTGTTTCTGAACGGGAAGACCCTTCCGAGGTCATTATCATCCACAAGGATTGTGTAGACATCAAAAAAAGACTTTCACTCAAGCATAATGCAACCGTCGGCACATCTTCCAATAGACGTAAAGCCCAGTTGCTTTCTCTACGTCCGGACTTAGAATTTACAGACCTGCGTGGAAACTTACAGACACGTATACAGAAATTAAGGGATGAAAAATACGACGCCATCGTCTTAGCTAAGGCAGGTGTCACACGTATTGAGATGGATTTATCGGATTTTCACCTTGAAGAAATTCCACCCATCGAAGTTATCCCTGCTCCTGCCCAAGGTGTACTTGCCGTACAGATTCGCGAATCAGACAGAGAGCTGTTCGACCTTCTACAGCCTATAAATGACACAGAAGTTGCTAAAACAATAGGTGTTGAACGAAAAGTATTGAATATGTTCGATGCCGGCTGTCACGCGCCTTTGGGTTGTTACTGCCGCAAAACGGCGGAAGGAAAATACGAAGCATGGACATCCATTGCCGAAGACAATGAAGACTTCCCAAACAGATATTATCTACAGGATGATACTACGGAAGGAATGGCGGATAAAATATTCGCCAAGTATAATAAGGATCGTAAACTGCCGTCAAGTGTTTTCATCACACGCGATTTGGATGAAAACTCCTATCTGGCGCGCTATTTGGCTAAATATAATATCCAGATCGACGCACGCTCTTTAATCAAGATATTTCCTACCATTAACAAATTAGATTCCTTTATATTGAAACGTGCGGATTGGATATTCTTCAACAGTAAGAATGCCATTGACCACTTCTTCAAATTGGAACCTTACATCCTAAAGAAAACAAAGTTAGCTGTCTTGGGCCGTGGTTCGGAAGATGCACTGCGCAAATATGACCGTGTGGCGGATTTCTCGGGAGACAATCTTGGGATTAAAACGGAAGATATTGCCAAAGAGTTCGCCAAATTGGTGGATGGCCAGACCGTTTTCATACCTCGGGCAAAAGACTCTTTAATGTCTATCCAAAATGCCCTAACCGAGAATACGCAGGTCATCGACATGCCGATATATGAAACAGTGTTGGAGGAAGAAGTTGACAAAACCAATGCTGAGGTCTTGATATTCACCAGCCCAAGTAATGTAGAAGCTTACTTTAGGGAGAACTTGGTGGATCCAGGACAGAAAATCATCTGCATCGGTCACTCTACAGCCAAAGCTATTGAGGCTATGGGCTTGCCCTATACACTACCTTTCACTCCCGATGAATTGGGATTAGCAGAAGCTATATTTGGTTTAGAAATTTAGACGTGCGTAAGGCGATTGGCGTATAGGGACATCAGCCCAACATGCAAATCATCATACGCAATACACATATTGCACATCTCAATACGAAATAAAATGTTACAACGTCCGAGAAGAAACAGAAAATCTGTCGTTATCCGCGACATGATCCAAGAGGTTCACTTGAAACCTGCCAATCTGATTTTACCTTTATTCATTATCGAGGGACAGAACCAGAAAACGGAAGTATCGTCCATGCCGGGAACCTACCGCCATTCTATCGACAATCTTTTACGGGAGGTGGAAAGTTGTATGAAACTGGGACTTTATTCTTTTGATTTGTTCCCTAATATAGAGGATTCCTTAAAGGATAAATATGCCACAGTGAGTTACCAAAAAGGCAACCTTTATCTGCGTGCCATCGAAGAGGTAAAGAAAAACTTTCCGGAGGCTTGCGTCGTGACGGATGTGGCTATGGACCCTTATAGTTCGGATGGACACGACGGCATCGTTGAAAACGGTGCTATCCTTAATGATGAAACATTGGAGGTTTTGGGCAAGATGGCTTTAGCCCATGCCGAAGCAGGAGCCGATATTATTGCTCCTTCCGACATGATGGACGGCCGTATCGGTTATATTCGTGAAGTGTTAGACGCTAACGGTTTCACCAACGTTTCACTCATGTCTTACACAGCAAAATATGCATCGGCATTCTATGGCCCGTTCCGCGATGCGTTAAATTCTGCACCAAAAGCGGGCGACAAGAAGACTTACCAAATGAACCCAACCAATTCACGTGAAGCTTTGATTGAAGCACAATTGGATGTAGAGGAAGGAGCTGACTTCTTAATGGTGAAACCTGGTTTACCGTATTTGGATGTTATCAAACTCTTGCATGACAACTTTGATCTTCCTATTGCCGCCTACAATGTGTCAGGTGAATACGCCATGCTTAAAGCAGCCATCCGCAACGGTTGGTTAGATGAGGAACGTTCCATCATGGAAACTTTACTTAGTTTCCGACGCGCTGGAGCTACCGCTATCCTTACCTATCACGCCAAGGAGGTATTGGAAAAAGGTTGGTTAAAGTAGGTCTGCATTTATAATATAAAATCATTAAATTAGCGACCTTTAAAATATTAGCATAATTTCGGATGTATAAGGAATATAAGCAGTTAAATTTACCTGAAATAGGGAAAGAGATATTAGCACGTTGGGAATCGAAAAACATTTTTGAGAAAAGTATTTCGAACCGTCCAGCCAGCAAACCGTACACATTCTACGAAGGACCGCCTTCGGCCAACGGTATGCCCGGCATTCACCATGTTATGGCGCGCTCTATCAAAGATATTTTCTGCCGCTATAAAACCTTAAAAGGTTATCAGGTAAAACGTAAGGGAGGCTGGGACACCCATGGACTTCCTATCGAATTAGCTGTAGAAAAAACCCTTGGCATCACGAAAGAAGATATTGGCAAGAAAATATCCGTAGAAGAATACAATGCAGCCTGCCGTAAGGAGGTTATGAAATATACCGATGTATGGAACGACCTAACCCAAAAGATGGGCTATTGGGTTGACCTTGAACATCCTTATATTACCTATCAAAACGAATATATAGAAACCCTGTGGTATCTGTTAAAGGAGCTTTACAAGAAAGGACTTCTTTACAAGGGCTACACCATACAACCCTACTCCCCTGCTGCGGGGACAGGCTTAAGTTCGCACGAGCTTAACCAACCGGGCACCTACAAAGACGTAAAGGATACCACTATCGTTGCTGAATTCCGCTTGGACAAATCACAGGTACACCCTATGGTGGCTACCTTGGTTGAATCTGATGATGAAGATGTCGCCTTTATAGCTTGGACCACTACACCTTGGACTCTACCGGGGAACTCCGCATTGGTGGTCGGTAAAAACATCGATTACGTCAAGATTAAGACCTTTAATCAATATACAGGACTACCGGTATCGGTTATTTTAGCAAAAAACTTAATCGCTAAACACTTTAAATCCGAGGGACAAGAAGCTCCTTTCCAAGACTATAAAGTTGGTGATAAAGTTATACCATGGGAAATCGCAGCTGAGTTTAAAGGAGAGGCCTTGGTCGGTCTGCGTTACCATCAATTATTACCTTACATCACCAATGAGGAATTGGTTGAAAAGGCTTTTCGTGTTATCCCTGGCGATTTTGTCACAACAGAAGACGGTACAGGTATCGTACACGCCTCCCCAACTTACGGGGCGGATGACTTCCGTGTATGTAAAGAACATGGTGTACCGGCCATTTTAGTACGTGATGAAAATGGTAAAGATGTTCCTACTGTAGACCGTACAGGTCGCTTTGTCAAAGAAATCACGGATTTTGCAGGTCGCTTTGTTAAAGAGGAATATTACACGGACGAGGAACGTGCAGATAAAGATTTTCGTCCTACAGATGTGCTTATAGCCATCAAATTAAAAGAGGAAAACAAAGCATTTGATGTAAAAAAATATGAACACTCCTATCCACACTGTTGGCGTACGGACAAACCTGTGCTATACTACCCTTTAGATAGCTGGTTTATCCGCACTACAGCCGTCAAAGAGGAGATGGTTGCGCTAAACAAGACCATCAACTGGAAACCTGAGGCTACAGGGACTGGTCGTTTCGGCAACTGGTTAGAGAATTTGGTTGACTGGAATCTTTCCCGCTCACGCTATTGGGGAACTCCCCTACCGATATGGCGTTCTGCAGATGAGAACGAGGAAATCTGTATAGGTTCTTTACCAGAGCTAAAAAGCTTATTGGAACAAGCTATTCAATCCGATATACTTTCAGCAGAAGAAAAAGCAATCAATAGCACTTATTTGGCCAAATTTGAAACAGAAGAATTAGACCTACACCGTCCTTATGTGGATGATATTGTATTGGTATCAGATAATGGACAGAAAATGTTCCGTGAACCCGATCTTATTGATGTATGGTTTGATTCAGGGGCAATGCCTTATGCACAATGGGGCTTGGACCACGACAAATTAGCTGCTGGCGACCCGCTACCATTCAAAGCGGACTATGACAGCGCTTTCCCGGCAGACTTTATTGCAGAGGGTGTAGACCAAACCCGTGGTTGGTTCTTTACCTTACATGCTATATCTACGATGGTACGCGGTTCTGTTGCATTCAAAAACGTTGTTTCCAATGGTCTGGTATTGGACAAAAACGGCAACAAAATGTCTAAACGTTTAGGCAATGGAGTTGACCCGTTTTCAACGATTGAACAATACAGCGCTGATGCCACCCGTTGGTACATGATTAGTAATGCGGCACCTTGGGACAATTTAAAATTCAACATCGAAGGGTTGGATGAAGTTAGACGTAAATTCTTCGGTACACTGTACAATACTTATGCATTCTTTGCACTTTATGCCAATATCGACAAGTTCTCGTATGCTGAACCCGATATTGACCTTGCAAAGCGACCGGAAATTGACCGGTGGATTATTTCCTTATTGAACAGCTTGACGAAAGAAGTCGATGCTTACTATGCAGACTATGAACCTACCAAAGCGGCACGCGCCATCCAAAATTTTGTGGACGAGCACTTAAGCAACTGGTATGTACGTTTATGCCGTCGTCGTTTCTGGAAAGGAGAATACACGGAAGACAAAATATCTGCCTATCAAACACTGTATACCTGTTTGGATGCAATTGCCAAGTTGATGTCGCCGATCTCTCCGTTCTTCTCAGACCGTCTTTATTTAGACTTGAATGCGGCTTCACAGAAGGAGCAACATGAATCTGTGCATTTGGCAGATTTCCCAACGTACCAAGAGAATCTCGTAGATAAAGACCTGGAAGAGAGAATGGCTTTAGCACAGGATATTTCTTCGTTAACACTTTCCTTGCGGAAGAAAAAAGGTATCAATGTGCGTCAGCCATTGAATAAGATACTTTTACCTGTTTTAGATAGTTCTTTCCAAGAGAAGGTGGAAAAGGTAAAAGAATTGATACTTTCAGAGACCAACATCAAAGAAATTGAATTTATCTCGGATACGACGGGTATCATTAAGAAGAAAATAAAACCTAATTTCAAGGTTCTAGGAGCCAAAGTCGGCAAAGACATGAAAGCTGTCACGGCCGCTATACAAGCGTTGACAGATGCTGACATCAATACCTTGGAAAGTACTGGAACTTTGGCGTTAGCAGGTTTACCGTATGCGCTGACAGCAGAGGATGTGGAAATCATTGCAGAAGATGTTGCTGGCTGGCAGGTTGCCAATCTAGGCAAATTGACAGTCGCATTGGATGTCAACATCACCCCAAGCCTTAAGCAGGAAGGGATATCGCGTGAGTTCATTAACCGTATACAGAACTTGCGTAAAGAAAAAGGTTTTGAAGTAACAGACCGTATCAAAGTTTCTTTAACATATAACGCAGATATACAAGATGCTATTACCGAAAATTTATCGTATATTTGCACCGAAATTTTAGCCGATTCACTCGATTGCGTAAATGAGTTGGCTAACGATGGCAATACCATAGAGATAGATGGTGTAGAATTAAGTGTAAACATTGAAAAGAGTTGAGATTATGGAAAGTACTAACGAAAAGACACGTTACAGCGATGCCGAGTTAAAGGAGTTCAAAGATATTATCTTAGAGAAGCTTCGTATTGCCAAAGAAGAATTAGCTGCATTAACATCTACTTTGAGTAGCAGTAATGCAAACGGCACAGATGATACTGCCGGCACTTATAAGACTTTGGAAGATGGTTCCGCAACTTTGGAAAAAGAACAGACCAATCAATTGGCTGCTCGCCAAAAGAAATTTATCGACAACTTAGAGGCTGCTTTGGTGCGTATTGAGAACAAGACATACGGTGTTTGCCGCGAAACAGGCAAATTGATTCAGAAAGAACGTTTAAAAGCTGTTCCGCACACAACTTTAAGTATAGAGGCGAAGAACAAACAATATTAATCATTAATACAAAATGGCCTTTGCAATAAACAAAGGCCATTTTTTTTAGTAAAATATGAAAGGCTATACACGACCGCTTACTCTTATTGTACTTGTCTTACTGATAGACCAGCTATCCAAATTTTGGGTCAAATTGAACATGACAATTGGTCAAGACTTCAAGGTTCTTGGCAATAAATTCCTGATTCACTTTATCGAAAATAACGGTATGGCCTATGGGATGGAATTCGGTGGTGAATTCGGAAAATTGTTTTTGACTTTATTTCGTATTATCGCTGTTGCCGGAATTGGTTATGGCCTACATTATATGGTCAAAAATAAATACCATAGAGGGTTTGTCCTGAATGTGGCTTTAATTTTTGCAGGAGCACTGGGAAATATTATAGACTCTACATTTTACGGTATACTATTTAGTGAAAGCACGTTTTACCAAAAGGCTGTGCTTTTCCCTGATGGGGGTGGTTACTCCTCCTTGTTCCACGGGAAAGTTGTAGACATGCTATACTTTCCTTTAATAGAAGGAAATTTTCCAGACTGGTTTCCCATCTGGGGCGGTGAACATTTTCTATTCTTCCGTCCAGTCTTTAACATAGCTGATTCCGCAATTTCTATAGGCGTGTTTCTAATTCTCATCTTCCAAAAGCGTTATTTTAAAGAAGAGAAAGCAGAAAAAGAAAGTAGACATAGTGAGATGTTAGAAGATTAAAGAAAATATTTGGACTATGAAGACTAAAAGCACATTCTATTTTTGCATTGCGTTATCGCTGCTTTTCCTTGCACCTATCCGGTCAGCATGGGCTCAAATCAACCAGGATAATCTTAAAAAGCATATCTATTATCTGGCTGATGATAAGATGAAAGGTCGTGCGACTGGCTCTAAGGAAGTGAAGAAAGCCGCAAAATATATCGAGAAACATTTCAAAAAATATGGCTTAGCGCCCAAAGGGGAAAAGGGATATCGGCAGTCCTTTACAGCTAAGGTTCGTCGGGTAGTCGTACCGGACAGTCTTCGTCCCGCGGATAACATCATTGGTTATTTAGATAATGGCGCTCCACAAACTATCGTCGTTGGAGCACATTACGATCATTTGGGACACGGCACTTTCGGTGGCTCAAGAGATACCCTGCACATCGGAGAAATACACAATGGAGCAGACGATAATGCTTCGGGCGTTGCCGGTCTTTTGGAATTGGCACGTCACTATGCGACTAACGAAGAGAAAGAACCCTTTAACTTCTTATTTATCGCTTTCGGGGCGGAAGAACTTGGTCTACTGGGTTCAAAATATTGGACAGAAAATCCCACCATTCCTTTGGAAAACATCCATTGGATGCTCAATATGGATATGATAGGACGCTATAATCCCGATAATGGTCTTGCGGTTATTGGCTACGGTACAAGCTCCAAGTTCCCTGCAATCTTCAAGGATATTACCAGCGACATTAAATTCAACCTAAGCAAAGATGGCAATGGGGGCTCCGATCAAACATCCTTTTACAAAAAAGATATTCCTGTCTTGTTTTTCCATACCGGTGGACACGATGATTATCACAAAACTGGCGATGATCCGGAGAAGATAGACTATAAGGCCATGCAATCAATTCTACAATTGGAAATTGATGTCCTCAATAATTCCATGAAACAAGATAAAATGGATTTTCAATGGACGAACTAAAATCCACTGTTCTTATCACCGGAGCCAACGGTTTTCTTGGGCAAAAACTTATTGAGCAATTGGTAAAAGATCCCAATATTCATGTAGTCGCCACTTCAAAACGGGAGAATCGCAATTTCATTCGAGAAGGCTATACCTATATCCCTTGCGATTTTGAAGACAACAAAGCTTTCAAAAATATGTTGGAGAAGATTCGCCCTGATAGAATAATCCATACCGCAGCTATCAGCAGCGTGGAAGCTTGTGAAAGCAATCCTGAACAATGTCAAAAGGTCAATATCGATACGGTTAGCGTTTTGGGTAATTATTGTAGGGAATTTGACAAACACCTTGTTCACCTCTCTACTGATTTCGTATTTGATGGGACAGAAGGCCCATATCAGGAAACAGATAAGCCAAATCCTTGCAATGCGTATGGACAGAGCAAATTGGATTCGGAACAATGTTTAGAAGCTATTGGCTGCCGAAACGCTATTCTTCGTACCATCTTGGTGTATGGTATAAATGGCGATGTCAACCGTTCCAATCTTGTGCTTTGGGCAAAGGGACAATTAGAACAAAAACAACCTATAAAAGTAGTTGCTGACCAATGGCGTATGCCTACTTTTGTAGATGACTTGGCTATAGCGACTATTCAAGCCATGAAAAATGAAGCTAAAGGAATTTACCATATCTCTGGAGAGGAGATGATGACCGTTTTAGAAGCTGTACAACATGTCGCAGACTTCTGGAATCTTGATCGTTCACTGATCTCACCTATTACAGCTAAGGAAATCGGTCAAGATAAAAACCGACCCCAGACAACAGGTTTTGTACTGGGTAGAGCTAAAAAGGAGTTAGGTTTCTCCCCTACGCCGTTTAAGGAGTCTTTACAAAAGATAGAGGAGCAATTTGGATTTTATAATCGATAAAGAAAAAGGATGTCATACTTCGACAAAGCTCAGCATGACATCCTTTTCCCTTCTATCAGTTATTTTTTCTGTGCATCTATCCGCTCCTGAATCAAGTTCCAGTCGTAATAATGAAACACCTTGCCGTTGCTCATAGCAACTAACATTCCGTTAGGGAATTGACCTCCCAAATTAAGATTGATTGCATCTGCTCCATCACATTCTATAGCCGATACAGGCACATCTGCCAATTTCTCATGTGCATGTGGATTTCCATTGCCCCCATCACGTGCATATACTAAAAAGGAATTATTTTGCTGGTTGGAAAGCAAGATATACCCTGTAGAATCTCCGGTTTTATAGATCGCAATACCTTCATGATCTGATTTAGCATCCTGTTGTGCGAAGAAAGCCAATTCCGTATTGTCGTTTAGCACTGGATCAGCGTAATACTTCCGTACGCCAGCCTGCTCATCAGAGTAATACACATAACCCAATTCATTATCTACCGCAATGGCCTCAATTTCCTTTTTACCACTGTATGTACCAAACTTACGGACAACTTCACCCGTAACAGCTCCGTCGGCTGTGCCGCTCAATTTATATTGCCACAAATATGTTCCTGATGGACCCGTTTTTCGTCCTACAATCGCATAGATTGAAGAAGTTCCCAAAGAATCTTTTTTTGTATATAAAGCAAGCCCCATCCCATCACGCATTCCTTCTCCCTCTTCACCATCAAATACCGAAATTCCACCATTGTCTATTGATTTTAAGTCTGGCAAAGAGAATATTCGGATTTTATGCGACTTTCTTTCGGTAGTCACCGCGATATCTACTTTTTCTCCGTTGATCTCTAGTCCATAGGCAATATCTACATTATTTGGACGCTCCATACCGGTGACTTTATTGACAATCTTGCCTTGCAAATCATAAACATACAATCCGCCACCAACTTCTTTATCCGTGCCGACAATCAGGCTTTTAGTCGGGTCAGTGGGGTGTATCCATATTGCGGGATCATCCGTATCAAATTCTGTAGCTTCAGTTACTACAGTTGGCACTACCGCATCGGAAGCCACTGGTGCGAATCCCGATGAGCAGGAAGCTAAGAAAGCTAAAGCTCCAAAAATCGAAAGAATATTTATTGTTTTTTTCATTGTGTTTTTGTTTTTAATTAAGTAATCAGATTATGATATTGAAGGAAGTTATGGAAGCGAAAAAGATTTCCATAACTTCCTTCACAGATTGTTACAAATCAAATTTCAAACCTAAATTAAATCTTGCCTGATAATACTCCATTTGCGCCGTACGTGACGCAACACCTTGGTAATAACGAAGCGGTTGGTTCGTCAAATTATTTGCTTCTGCGAAAACACGCAATTTAGGTGTGATTTTGTATGAAGCATTTGCATCCAGAAACAACTGCTTGCCATAATAGATGTCTTCAAAAGCATTTCCACCTAGTACATCTATATAAGCCGAAGAATAGTTCAAGGAGATACGGGAAGAGAATCTACTATTCTCCCAAGATAAAGAGCCATTGAACATGTGTGGTGCTGTACCCGGCAACTTCACACCTTCACGCACTTCTCCCTCTTCATTGGTGATACCACGCGCTTTAGAGTTGGTATTCGTATAGTTCACATAGATACCAAAACCTCTTAGGAATGGTCCAGGAAGGAAATCCAGCTGTCGTTGGAAAGCGACCTCAAAACCGTACACATCAACATTATCTCCGTTACGTTCCTGGAATAAACGCCAGTTCTCTCCAGTTGGGATTGGGTTAGGCGTCGTTGGGAAATCCTGTGCGAACATATCTGTTGTGTATTGGCTATTCCGATACGTATAGATGAAGTTTTTCAAATTCTTATAGAACACACCTCCGGAAATAATTCCCACAGAACGAAAATACTGCTCTGCCATGAAGTCAAAGTTGTACGCATAAGTCGCTTTCAGGTTTGGATTACCCGCCAAGATCTCGCTATCTTCCGAGATAACATTGACATACGGGGCTAGGGAATAATAGTTCGGACGTGCTAATGCTGTTGTGAAGGCCGTGCGTAAGATTAAAGATTCATTCGCATTGTATTTGAATGAAAGGCTTGGCAACACGTTCGTGTAGTCGTTCTTATTTCTAATTGTACCTACTAAATCTTCTTCATCCACTACTGCGTTACCCGTATAGTCTATTTTCGTATGTTCCACACGCGCACCTACAATCATCGACAGTTTTTCATTGAAATCTTGATCCCAACGCACATAACCAGCAAAAATCTGCTCTTTAGCTTTGTAATTTGCTGTCAGATATTCTGCAGGTACTGGTTCTTCTTCATACAACGAAGAATTCTTTAGATCCAACCCACCTAAATAATTACGGTCAGGGAAGTATCCTGCCACATATTGCTCGCCCGGTTGAAAACCTTTACCATCAAAATATACATTCGGAATATTATCAAGTGAACCAAGCTTCTCCGATGGATTGTATTTATAAAAGATATTATCACGAGATTTATCTTTCAAACGCATACGAAGCCCTGTACGGAAACGGCCTTTTTGCTCCGCAATAACAGACAATGGAAAACGGAAATTAACTTTCGCTCCAAACTCCTCCTCTTCGGTATAGTTATGGTTCTCGGTAATTTGTCTCAAGCTAAACAAAGATGGATTTTCATTCGCACCAACCAATGGTTTGCGTTCATCTGTCAAGTCTTGGGTCATTGGCAGCTCACCGCTGTCCAATTTAAATCCCATGTAACGCTCATTTGGTCTATCTTCACTGGCAATAGCGTAATTGGCAGACCAATCCAAGTCAAGCTTTGCATTCAGGATATGCTCTCCGCCGATAGCATAATTCTGTACAGTTTGACGCTCAAGACGTGCATTTTTGTTTTTATTATTGTCGATACCGCCTTTTGTTTCGCGACGAATATCACCCGAATAACCGATTATTTCATTGTTATCATTATACTCAGCACCGATTTTACGATATTGAACACGGTAACGATTCTCCAAATCATCACGCCAGTTGTACATCGCATTGGCATAAAGGGAATGTCTGTCGTTGATTTTATAATCGAATGCCAAAGCTGTACTTCTACGGATACGTTGCACATCATACTGACGGATATCCATATCCGACATAAAGATATTATTGTATTTATCCTGCTTCCATACGCCTTCCACATTGTCGGAACCAAAACGGTTGTTATTGTACGAACCACTAAACACGATGCCCATCTTATTGTTGGCAAAACGGTTTCCGTAAATCAATCCAGCAGTATAATTTGCTTTCTCACGGATAGGTCCATAACCTCCTGCCACGGTAGCTGAAATACGCTGTCCGTTGGGCGATGCTCTAGTAATCAAGTTGACCGAACCGCCGATAGCGTCTGCATCCATGTCCGGGGTCAATGTCTTACTAACCTCTATCGTAGAAATCATATCTGCGGGGATAAGGTCCATCTGCACATTACGGTTATCGCCTTCCGCAGACGGAATACGGTCGCCATTTAAGGTTACAGAGTTCAGGTTCGGTGCCAAACCGCGGACAATAATATTCCGCGCTTCGCCTTGGTCATTCTGCATGGTAATCCCTGGAACACGCTTCAAGGCATCCCCGATATTCGCATCAGGGAAACGACCTACTTGATCAGAAGAAATCACATTGGAAATATTCTCATTATTCTTCTGTTGGTTAAGCGCACGAGCCTGTCCTTTCAGAATATCCCCCATCACGACAATTTCAGAAAGGGTATTACTCGATGGTTGCAAGGCCAATTGCACATCATTTTTCTGCCCTGCTTTTACAGTCAGTTTGGTTTCCAAAGGTTGGTATCCCATATACACGACAGACAAGGTATAGGCTCCTTCAGGAACGTCCAAAAATTCGAAGCTACCATTTTGTGTTGATACCGTGTAACGGTTGGTCTCTACAATACGGATCGTTGCTCCCGGCAAAGATAAATTGTCGGCCTCATCGATTACTTTACCTGTCAACACAGTCCGTTGTCCGTAGGTAAGCATCACGATAAGTGTTAAAAACAAGGTTGTAAAAAATCTCATAGTTTGTTTCTTAAAATTGCGACAAAACTAAAGACCCTATATAAACAAGACGTTGTTTAAATGTTAACTTAATATGAATTATACGTTTGTTAACGAACTCCTGCGAAACACAAACAGATAACTAAAACGCATCATTTAATTTCACTAACTTTGTCCCAACGTATGAATACACAGAAAGAAACAAATCAAAAATTTGCAAGAGAATCCTACACGGAAATGAATGAACTCGTACTGCCCAATGACACCAATACATTTGGCAACTTAATGGGCGGACGGTTACTCTACTGGATGGATATATGCTCAGCTATGGCTGCACAAAAGCATTGTAAGAATGTCGTGGTTACTGCTTCCGTGGATAATGTGTCTTTCAAACGCTCCATCAAATTGGGTGAAGTAGTCACGATACAGGCACAAGTGACCCGAGCTTTTAATACTTCAGTAGAAGTGCGCATGGAAATCTTTGCCCAAAACCTTCCGGAAGGAACGAAAGTGAAATCCAACGAAGCTTATTATACTTTTGTTGCCATCGATGGCAACAATAAACCTGTTCCCGTGCCTCAGCTTATCCCGGAAACGGACGAAGAAAAGAAACTTTTCGACGAGGCGCTTCAACGCCGGGAGCTACGCCTCATCCTCGCTGGTAAAATGGAAGTGAAAGATGCGAAAAGCATCAAGAAATTGATTAGTACGGTAAAGACCGTGTAATTTAGTTTATCCCATGATTTTCTAAAATCATGGGATAAATACGACCTCTTCGCTTAGTTCACTTTCCGTTCCCTGCATATTGATCGTCGTTACATAATAGTAGTATGTAATACCTTTTTTAATCTCATTATCAAAATACTCCAAAGCCTCTCCTTCAAGCTTTGTTAGCAAAGCAGGCGGTGTCTCTCCACTGCTTCTATAGATATGATATCCTGCCATTGGCGCGTAACTACCGTCCCATTGCAAAATAACCCCATCTCCTTCATCAGCCACATATAAACGCAGTTTAGCCGGAGCTAAGGGCTTCTCGGGTATCTTTTCAACACGCATCGGGGTACTCAACGCACTATAGGTGTTTGACCCGACAACCAACCGTACAGCATATTCATAGCTGCCTGCCGTACTCAATGTATCTACATACTCATTCAGTTGCACCACGGCTATAGGCTCATCTGGAAATACACTATCCGTAGCCCCCTTTCTAAAAACCTCATAACGATCTATCCCGGCAATTCTCTGCTCCATATCCATCCAAGTAATGGACAGCTGCTCTTTATCCTGCCAGATATATCGCAATTGATAAGGGCTTTCGAGTTTTGTTTTCACATTAGGTGGTATAGACAGATTGACTACTTCTGAAAGCGGACTCAATGACTGTGTGTATGACACCGCTGTTACAGCATAATACCCCTGCACATCTCCGATCGTAACAGAAGTATCACGATAGGTAAATCGGACACTATCTTTTTCAATGGGAATAAAATCACTAATCTGCCTTAGCGCACCATCACTATCAAAACTTCTGTAGATATAAAAACCCGCGACATTCGTTGTATCCACATGTTGCCAGCTCAATGTTGGAAAATCCGATTCCATGTATACGCTGACCTGTGTCGGTGGCAAGAGATTGACAATACCCGTGTATAGTCCCGAAACACGTGCCGTAGGAAAGGAAACTGTAGATTCACCTTGCATAACAAGCTGATAATAGTAATTCTTACCACCTCTGACATCTTGATCCACATATACTGTATCCGTAACAGGTAATGTTGCCAACAGTGTAAAATCACTGTCATAGTTATCACTGCGATAGAGCAAGATATTCTGCAAGGCATAGCGCTGTTCAAGCGGCTCCCAATAAATTTTAATTCCCCTGTCAACCGCAGCAGTCCTTACATTAAATCCACGGGTAACGTTACGCATTCCGCCCACCTGTAAAGAGACCGTATCCGAAGAAGTTCCGACATTTCCATACAAATCTTTACCTTGTATATAATAATCATAGCGCAATGTTTGTAAAGCTGTAGTATCCTGAATAAAATAAATAATAGAATCACCTTGTTCTGTTGTGTTCATCCCTCTTGTGCTGTACACTTGCTTAAACTCTGTATCCGTCCCCCTTTCTTTACGAAAAACCTCAAAAAGAGGGGCTGCATCTGTTGCGTGAGAGCGAAATCGCAAAATAGGAAAAGCTTCTCCCGGGTCAATCTCCACTGTTTCCATAGCTGCAAACTCCGTTTTAGGAAGTGTATATAGCAACTGCCCTTCATAACCGTCTTGCTCTGTCTGAATTTGGTAAGTATACTGTTTTCCCAACACTGCTGTCGTATCCAGAAAGCCCAGACCAAACCCAATACTGATCTGCGGAATGTCCAAACTTAGGAACTGTGGTTGCTTCACCGGATCCTGCCAAGCTTCCCACAGTAAGATGGCTAAGCTATCCTTAAAGACGCCAGATTCAGGGAATAAATAAAGATGATCCTTCACCCGTTTCTGCACATCAATATCGGATTGCGCGGGATATACCCGCAATACCGGGCTGAATTCCGTTTCTCTTTCCATTTTCCTCAATACCCAATAACCTTGCTTAGCGAACGTAATATCCTTTACGTCCACATATACACCATTAGGTGTACCCACCATACGTACCTTACCTTCCTGCGCCCATAGCACTTCCCCTATCAGTACTAAGCATAGTATCCATATTATCTGTTTCATAGTCGTCTATTAATAATCAAAATCAGGATCTTTACTACACGAGCCGCTGCCTCGGCTAAACTTAAAGTCCACACCTTCTTTCGCACAGCTTGAACCGGCACACAAGGTCAATTGCCCCATAACCGAGACATTGATACCCTTCTCAATAAAAGCACACCAGACACGCGCAGCAATCGCTGCGGAAAAACAACCTGTTGCGCTAATAGACGGTTTTCCACCTGTATTCTTAAATGTAGCCTTAACGCCTACTTCTGCATCTACACTACCGCTTACGCCACATACACCTCCCAATACTGCCATTCGGGCGTAAGCATGGGCAAACAACATCGCACCAATCCCAACTTCTTGCTCTTGTTTGTTAAAGCTACCATATACCCTTGCATCAAATCCGGCACCAAAACCAACTTCAAAATCTGCCACAACAAAATTAACTCCAAAACGTGTTTCAGGAATAATGTCTTTCCGACCTGTAAACAAGAAACCACGGAAACCATTTTGTTTAAATACTTTTGGCAGCTTCTTCACATAGGACATACTGGTGAATTTTGCTTCCATCTGTGGCGTAACCGTATTGTAGTTACCAATACCGATACCTACAGCCAGAGGGAATATCAGCGGAACGGCCGGCACATTAAGATCTGCTCCGGCGAAGAAGTACCATCCCTCGCGTTCAAACAGCATCTCCATCTCCACCTTATTCAGAATAACCGCTCCAGCCACTAATTTCGGCATACTTAGCGCTCCAAACACGCGTCCTGTCTTGAAATCAAAGTCAAATTTAGCTCCACTAAAACCGCCGCCATTCTGCGCCAGACCATCAGCAAGATTGTCCACCGGCAATTCTTCCTGGAGAGCCTTCACCGCCTGCATGGCCACTTGTTTGGTTTTCTGCTTAGCTGCATCGACAATATCAATCCCTACTGCTCCTTTCAGCACGCCATTCAGTTGCAGGAATCCACCAATAGGATTACCATCGATTATGGTATTAACGGCATTCATTCCTTCTCCGGCCAACCGCATTTTTGCCGCAAGCGCATCGTAATATTGCTTGCCTGTCTCTCCTAATTTAAGTATCTCATTATAGGTATCATTTGCACTTTTTAAGCTGTTTTCGATAAATTCACGGCTCTTACGGACGGTTTCGTCCTTCAAGACTTCATCTAAGAGTTCTGCTGCAAATTCCTCCCCTTTCTTCCGATATTCACCAATGACGACTTCGGCCTGTTTCTTCACTGCGTCTGCTGCTTGTGAGATCACTTCCTCGGCATATTCCTTCGCCTCCTCAGCGACTTGATTTGCGACCTGCTTCGCCGCACTCTGAACACCCGATGTTACCATACTGACCAGATTAGCCTTCAGCGATGCGTCTGACCCCGGAATCTGTATCTCACCTGCTATACCCAAGCCGCGACCGCCAAAAAGTTGCGCATCAGCACCGGATATGCTTTTGAACTTTGTGCCTCCATCACCAATAAAAGAAAACTCCAACGGCGCAATAGATAACCTCGGTGTCCCACTATCCGTAGCATAGTAACTAATGGAGCCGTTGATCGCATCCATCAGTTTCGGCAGGTGCAGGTTAATCGTACCGTTCATGACCAAACCTTCTTCCTTACTAAAGAAAGAACCCGGCGTAAACGACATCTGGCTTTGGATAGTAATCGGTTTCGCATTTTGGCTAAAACCAAAGACCTCCTCATTATTACTCAAAACGGACACATAGCCAATCATGATCTTATCCCCCGCTCTGGTCATTCCCGGCAATTTCTCTATACTTGCTGCCGTACCCTTATCGTTCCTCAACGTGAACTTAAAGTGCCCTTTTCCCGGTATGTTCCCCACATCCGGATCATAAGCAAACACCACCTCTGTTCCTTTCTCCAAGGTTAACGGAAGGTTTGCCCGTCCTCCAACAGTAAGATTTTGTTTGGAAACATCCGTTTCATCGAATACCAACTCATTTGTCTCTGACAAGATGGACAATTTCTTCAGGTTAAGGTCTGTCTTGCCAGTCAGGATTTTATTATTCCGCAGAACAATACCCCCTGAATTAGGCGCCAACGACCAGGACTCACTCATAACTGTCCATTGCTCCAACTTGAACTCTAAAGGTCCATCGCCTTTCACAGGCAGCAACTTATCTTTTGTAATAATCGCCTCCCCTGCATTTAAAGCTAGGGAAATGCCGCCTTGAATTTTTGGTTTTAAGGTCAGGAACAGATGAATACTATCGTTTTGAACAAAGGATTCCCTTTCTCCGGATATACCGCTCTCGCCATCAAAACCCAGGTATTTGAACGTTATCGCTTTCCCTTGGTCTTTTGTAATGGCGTATTTGTGCCCAACCTCGGCTGTAGCGCCTGATTGAAAAGCTTCTATTTCTTGTTTATTGGAACCGCTATGCGCGTATTTTCCCAAGTAGAAATCCTGGCCACTGATTGTCATATAGCTCGTCGGAAAATTAAACGAGTTATCAATCAAACGAACCTTACCACGAATTGTACCGGCGGTATCAGTATTCCCCTTGCTCAGCTGTATATACTCCGCATGGCCCTCCAATTTTGCATGGAAAGATTTGAATGCTGAAATCCGCACATTCTTTTCTACCAGATTGACTCTCTCCTCTACGGGAACAGCTTTCGGCACTTTATTGGCATTAACGGCAGCCGACTTACCCACCTGAACATCTTTAAAGCTCAAAGCGAACTCCTGCCCATCCAATTGTTTTCCTTTGAAATCCGCATTTTCAGGAATATTAATTAAATCTCCTGAGATCAGATAACCCTCATCCCTCGCCTGCAGTTTCTTGATACGCACATCAAAACCGTACAAACGACTGATGTCTATGTCTTTAATCTCATTGATTGCAAAATTAACCACTTGCGATTCCTGCTGGATGGTGATTTTCCTACTTACACCTACAAAAGTTCTATTAGGTTCATTATAGCTTGCCGACACTTGTATTTGTGGGTTCTTCTGTGCCACCTTGGCGGCAGCTCCTCTTTGTAGTTGTGGTACACGTACGGGGCGAGGTTCGGGTATCAATAAAGTATAATTACCGTTTGCATCAGTAATGGCTTGACTTTCTGAATTAGCTCCTGTGCCCTGCTCTAAATAGACCACAGCACCTTCAACAGGTTGATTATCATCAGCAAAGGAGACCTTACCTTTCAATACATTGGCCCGATCCACAGTAACGTTTACAGTTTTGACTTTCTGGTTGTCTACACTGGTCACGTTATTGAGGCTGGTCGGCATAAAAGCGATTTTTTCGACACCAATTGTTTGTCTATCAGCGACATTATCCGCTTTACCCGATTTCTCCGCTTTTGATTTCGGCAACTGCACATCATCATTGGTAACATAGATATTAAAGTTTGACGTGGAGTTATTAACAAATTCAAACAAAACTTCTCCATTTCCGTTGGTTCGCTTAAAGTCATCCCCCCCACCTTCAATATATACTTTTGCATTTGGTATACGTGCGCCATCTCGTGTTTTTACCACGACATTAATCTTATGTTTGCGTCGTGTCAACTTGAAATCACCAAGATTAGCTTTAGGTTCCTTCGCATGCACTGCTGCCGTCAATGGCATATAGGCAGGATCGTAAGGTAGGATCATGATAGAATCCGGCTTTGTCGGTAAGTCGATAACAAACCGCTGATAAGGGTAATGTAGCATCAATTGCCATTGGTTCAGGTTCAACAGGTCGGTGGATGCCTGAGAAGAAAAACCGGAAGTGGCAGACGCGGTATTGCTGGATTTTGCACTACCGCTATACAGCACCTGCACATCTTCTCCATACTTGCTATTCGACAATACAGCGGCTTCCACGATGTTAACCCCCAAATCCTTCTTATCCGCTACCGTCACCGTAGTTGTTACCTTGCCTTGCGGATTTTTGGTAGCCGTAATCTTACTACCGCTATTTCCTATGTTGATAGCTTTCCCGGTGTTCACACTTCGATTCACTGTCGCCTGAAAATTGGTTTGAGCCAACTGCCCCGCAACGATATTGAGCGACGAGTTGAACGCGACTTCTTTTTGTAAGGCTCCTTCCGTATCAACCCATCGCCCGTTCACTTTCAATTTGACACGTGCCGTGACCGGTTCGCCTGTTTCTGCATCCATCACATAGCCAAATGCACCTCTGCCCAATGGATTAAGCGCAAAATTCCGAACAATCTGCTTACCGGACAGTCCCGGTTCTAAAACACCAATGTTATCTGTTTGCGGCTCATATCCCGGCGCAGCGATACTGATCTCATTCTTTTTAGACGTTGTAACCGTACCACTATTTATTGCATCCGGATTAAAAGAACCTATTCGTTTCTCTAAATTCGGAAAAGAATAGTATCCATTCTCATCAGTAGTGGCCCATTCTTCAAACAGAAAATCATAATTATTGTTATGATAGGATTTTCCATTCAGTGCAACACGTGCTTTCACCTTGACACCTTTTATTCCCAAGGTCGTGTAACTATCCGTTACACGGCCACGGATGAGTGTAGATTTTGGCACCAGCCGGAATAAGTACTGCTGCACCTCTTCTGGATTCAGGTCTTTATTGAACAAAATATCCGGCGTACGAGATTCAGGCTCAATACCTCGAACATCGTCTTTTACATAACGATTGGCACGGGCACTCTGCAGCAAGAAGTAATCCTGATGGAAGGAAACATCATTCTCTCGTCCACGCGCATCAGCCTCCAAAAGATATTTTAATGATTTTTGACCGCTCATATAGGACAGGCGCACCACATCTTTAAACTCTATGATACCGCGATCATCACTAAGTTGTCCTTCGCGCATCAACAAGTGTGAATATAAGCTATGGAGAACTGTTTGCTGGGCAGCCTGTACTACCACCCCGCTGCTCAGCAACGTTCCCGAATAATTAGCGCCTATATTAGCCGTATAGGATAAGAGGGTTAATCCTTTACCTGTACTTGATGAGCCACCTGCAGGAGCGGATGGCGCTGCCGTATTGTTATAACCTGAATTTGGTGCTGACGTATTGACATTTGCCTTCATGTTCTTATCCAGTCCCGGAATTGTAGGCAAATATTGCTGGTTTTGAAATCCATCATCAAAATACAGATTGACAGGCACATTGGCAAAAGGTTTTGCTGTCTGCGGATCGGTTTCCCGATCGACCCGACTTACCTGAACCCGGATATGATGTGTTTTTACAAAAGAAGTATACGTTCCTGCATCTTTACTCTCCCAGGGCTGCACGACAATCGCTTCATCCGGCACACAATAATAAGGCACATCCGGCACAAGTCGATACACCCGGCGGATCTCTACGTTCATAGATGAGCTTAAATCGCCATAACCTGTGCCATATACGCCATCCATATACTGACCAGTGGGATCGGCATTCGGGAAGTCAAACTCAAAGTTCCCGTCTTGATCTGTCATAACCGTCTGTACGACCTTGTAATTGTCTTCCGCCGCTTTCCCTCCAACATCAAGAAAAGAGCCCTGTATAGCCGTCTCCACCTTGGCGGTACTCAAAAAGTTTTGGTAACCAAAATTAATCAATTGTCTATTCACCGATGCATAGTAGCTACCACCAGTCGTGTATCCCAAATTACTTACACCTAATGCAGTTGTCGATTTTTCCCTATAATCATAGAATACCACCAGCTTCAACGGCATATTGGCATAAGCCTGTGCCGGTATTCCCGGTTTATTCTTATAAGCATACTTTAAAGTACCTGTCAGTTTCGTTCTCGGCGGCGTATGCAATTCTTTTTCCAACGTCAGGTACGCCGTTTCCGGTTGTTTGTCATAACGGTAATCTGCCCACTTGTCTTTCGTATACGCCCCCTGAGTTACACCGGTGCCAAATACAGATGTGCCTTTAGCCGTAACCGTCAGAGCAGGCTGATTAGCAGCCGACACCTGTTTTGTCGTGCTTGTTGTATTGATTGCCATATTCACACCTTTCACATTTGCTGTTGTGCTGATCTTAGGGGTGGCGGACAGGCTGTTCTTCACCGCATTCACCACAGTTGCATTTGTGGTATATTGAACAGCCTGGATATTATTCAGCTTTACGTTCTTGTCTGTAGCAGAAGTCGAAAGACCATTCGAGATGTCCTTAAACGAGGTTTCCCTCAACACGACAGCTCCATCCATCAGCACGATCTTATAATTATAAGGATCCGATGGCAAGTTCTTAAACAACGAATTAAACGTTACATAAGCCTCGTTGGCATTTTTCTTGTCATTAAGTATAGGTGTCTTCCTTTCCGCAATCAATACCTTGCCATCCTTTATAGCCTTTTCGTATAGTTCATCTGAAAGAATATCACCTTCATATTTCGGTATGCCGTAGTGTGCTTCTTCTTTGTATTGCTGCTCTCTATAAATCCGAACAGTCGCATTCTCTACATAATCCCCTTTTAGGTTATTAAACACTTCGCGCACATTCACTTTGAGCGAATAAGCATTCGCGTCTAAAGTAATCTGCCTCAAGTCTCTTTCTCCACCCGGAGTAAAGTTATAGAGCTCCGAGCTGGCTTTAAAATGCGGATTAAGCACCGCTATCTTATAGAATACGCCAACCTTACCTTTCAGGTTTTCTACATATCGATTTAACAGACGATTGGAACTACCACCGCCATGAACCAGATTTTGATCCCATTTATCTGTTGGAATAACTCCCGCACTATCTAATGCTGTAAAAAAGCAAGGTAACTCAAAATTGCCATCTGCATCGGTGGTCACGTACTGCCCGCCAAATACTTCTTCGTTATTGAAGAAGGAAGCAGCACTTCCACTGAGTTCCTTCGGTTGTGTCAATCCATTAGGATCATCTGAAACCGTTGCATAAACCTTACTTAGGTATACACGTTCATTTGCTATCGGATAAACCTGTCCCGTTAGGTCATCTTTGAATTGATATACCAACCTACCTTTTATCTTTGTGGTATCGCGGTGTATCTTGGCATCAAATAAGAAATCAACCAGATTACTCCGGCCTTCATTTTCAAAAAGAGCTTGCTGATTGGGGTCTTTAGCGATGACTTCGACTTGATAGTTTTCATTGCGCTCAAGCAGCGGCATCTTCGTAAAGTCATAGATTAGCTCACTTGCCCCGATGACTTTATGCGAATAAAAAGGTAACGACTGAATGGATTTATTTTTTCCTCCGGCTTGATCCCCGTGATAGAAATTAACGGTGTATTCTGTTTGTGCAGGTGCTTCAGCTATGGGATTCCACTGTACCGCAAACTGTTGTTGCCCGCTGAAAGTACCTTGATGTTCCGGAGAAATAATCAGCGGAGCTTTCAACAGGTTGCCCATATACGTAAAAGACATCACCTCGCTAATCCCGCGGTTGCGGAAATTAGACATCCCCGTAGGGTCTACCGCTTGCACAACCATTGCGTATTTTCTACCCGGGATCAGCGCCGGGTACTGTGGCCCATAGAGCAGCATATTGCTGTTCAAGGTTTCTTCGTAGTGTGCACGCGTAGACTGTATGGCATCGTTCGGATTACGTGGCGTAACCATCTCCACAATCTTAAGCTTATACTGTATAAATGGAGAAGAACCCGGAGGAGTTGTCCAAGTGATGGGAAGTGCCTGCACGCCCTTAGTATCTACCTTTTGTTCATTATAAGGCGTCAGTATACGTGGTGGCTCTAGGTCCGTTATCCGAATTGTGGTACAACCTGTTTGCTCAGGGCTCAGGGGTTGCAGGGTCTGATATTGCAGTGCTCGGATACAGAGCGTATAACTTCCTTCCAGCAGTCCCAATCCCCTTGTCATATCTGCACGGCTGATACCGGTATAGTCTATTTTATTCACATCAAACAGAAAAGCAATATCATTACCATTGAGGTTAATGGTCTGCCCCGGCTGGATGACGATAGGGCTTGGACTCCGATAGCCCGGTTTTACCCAAGCAGCAATACCGTTATCACCGGTAATCCTTGCCGTCAGTTGCACCTGTACTTCCGAGGTGGAAGTATTCGTTAGCGTCACCACCATCAAATGAGGCTGCGAGGCATAATCCGTAACCCTGCTGAGATATGGAGGAACAACATGTGCATTAATCTGCACTTGCGCTTGTGCACAAACAACAGTAAGCAGTGTCCACAAAAGGCACAAAGCAAATCGTATAGTAGACAAATAGGTTCTCATAATCCAAAATTCAATTGATAGGCAATCTCTCCTCGGGTTTCGGAGAAGGATGGGTTCACACCCGTCACTGCACTGCCTGGGTTATTGTTCGTAAAATAAACCATCGCACGAATGGACTGTAGCTTATTGATAGCATAGCTAACATTAAGCGATCCATTGAAAATATTACTCTTCGTATCATTGGACTTACCCAACATATAGCTGAGGTTAGTTCCAGCAGAAATTTTATTGTTCGGCAAAAGATAGTTCCCTCCAATGGTAACGCCTTGATAGCTGTTCGTAACCGCTGCACTTTTGAGATTCGTATAGCTTAAGCTACCATTGAATGACATCCGTCTTTTGGGTAGTGACAGGGTATAATTCAAAAGGTATTGTCCATTCCGTATATCCCTGCTGGGAATGTCGGGATTATTATCAAAGTAGCTGTTATAATCGTTCATATTGCTGAAATTTGCTGACAGCAAGAACATCTGTATCTTTTCAGGACTGCTGATGGTGAAACGCGGCATGATGCCCAAAGTCCGTGTGGTTTGTACGATTTTAAGGGAATCTGCAAATCTTAAAGTGTTCGGTCGTTGGTTATTGGAGAAATTACTGAAATTGACGTCCACACCTAAATTTTTGGTCAACTCTGCCGAAGCGCTACCCGAGGCAATAACCCTTTTAGAAGTGGATTCCTTTTGCAGACGGACATTGTCCTGCTCAATACCGACACTGGCATTTATCCGAAATTTACCCGAAGGATGATTATAGTTCGGGCTAATCGTCAGGTTTTCAATATCGTTGGTAAAATAATAGGCTCCCATGGAGGTAAAGCCCGGTTCGATCCGTCTATAGTTTGCTTTGATTCCGTAATTTCTTGCCTGATAACCCAAGCCCGCATTAAAGGCCAAAAACCATTCGGAAGTACCGTTGATGTCCAGAAAATCGCTGAGCCTGCGTAAAGTTTTATCAGGAATCGAATCCAGTGTAAGCGTAGAATTCAAATCGCGCGTCAACAGACTTATTGCTCCATCACTTTCTATAAAAAACTGCTGAAACAGCGTAAATTTACCTCCATAGCTTAAAACCGAGTTGCCTGCCGGTTTTACCCTATCCTCAAAGCCCAATATGCCACTTGGCAAGCTCGTACTATCATCTTTTGCCCGGAGGAAACTCAAATCCAAAAAACGATCGGCAGTACCATATCCTAATTTAACAGCCAGCCCTTTTCGCGTAAAGGCAAAAGGCACCAATGACATGCTGGCCGTATCGATAACAGTCGCCCGATTCAACCGACCATACATCACACCAAACCTTAATTTTCCCGGATTCAGTTCTATTCCTCCACCAAGCATGGTATGACCGGCCAGGGTATACGGAGAAAATGTCACATTGCGATAACCTCCATGCAGTGTTATCCATTTATAAGTTGGGCTAAGACCATATTGGTTAAATGGCTGTTGAAAGGAGGTTTGTTTCTTGCTTACGGTGAAATTAAAAGGAATAGTCCAACCATAGATAGAGAGCGTAGGACTTCCACTTAGAAAGTAGTTAAACGGCTCCATGCGGTTAGCAATACCACTCGCTCCATAAAACATACCCCGCAATTCCACGCTACCATTAAAGGCAACCGGGCGTTGTGAGGCAATATTGGTGAAATCCTGGGCTACTAAAAGCCCAGGAATCAAACCTAACCAAACCATTAACCATATATGAACTTTTTTCATAACACATGCGGGTTATCGAAATTATCAACCTAATTCGGGATATTAAATGCTGCTTTCACTTGATTAAAATCCTTAAAATTGACTTTAGCGCTTGCCTGTATACTACCTGGAATGAGGACGTAACGATACACAGCATCATCTACATAAATTTTCGAATTTCTTCTTGCATTAATACTTATACGGCCTGAATATGCTGTATAATAAAAACCAGTTGTGGGAGCACTATCAGATCCTAACTGATCAACAAATATTAAGTCACCACCTTTCATGACACCTCTATAGACTAAAACCTGTCCACGGTGAAGAATCTCATCTTTCAATTGCGGAACATCAATATCAAAGTAGTAACAGTCGTCACAACTTGGTTTAATCCAGTCGCTATAAATTACATTGGCCGTTCCTGCAGGGCCTTGAGGACCGGCAGGACCACGTGGACCAGTAGGACCAGCAGGACCTCTCACGCTGAGAATAGCACTTCCCCATCCACTTGTCGTTTTAGGCCCATATATATTCCCAGTTGCTGTATCCAAATAGAAATCGCCCACAGTTCCGATAGAGCTTGACGGTGCTCCTGCTCCGGCAAGTATTTTAGACCCATCTTTACCTGCGGTACCAGTAGCTCCTGTTGCACCCGTAGCGCCTTTCAAGTTTACAGGCGTTCCCCAGCCCGAGGCTGTCTTAGGACCATAGAAGAGGCCGTTGGTGCGGAAGTAGAAATCGCCATTCTTTCCTAAAGCTGCATCTGGAGCATTTGCTCCACTATAAATACGCGAACCGTCAGCACCTTTTACACCTTTTAGGTTGATCGCCGTACCCCAACCCGAACCTGTTTTAGGTCCATAGAAATCGCCTGTTACCGTATTGAAATAGAAATCACCGTTTCTACCCAGATTCGTTGCCGGAACAACCGTACCACTCAGTATTTTTGAACCTGCAGCTCCGGTAGCCCCCGTGGCTCCAGTTGCACCCGTAGCTCCTTTCAAGTTTACAGGCGTTCCCCAGCCCGAGGCCGTCTTAGGACCATAGAAGAGGCCGTTAGTACGGAAGTAGAAATCGCCGTTCTTTCCTAAAGCTGCATCTGGAGCATTCGCTCCGCTATAAATGCGCGAACCGTCAGCACCTTTTACACCTTTTAGGTTGATCGCCGTACCCCAACCCGAACCTGTTTTAGGACCATAGAAATCGGCTGTTACCGTATTGAAGTAGAAATCACCATTGGCGCCCTGACCCGTTGTCGGAGCAACCGTACCACTCAGTATTTTTGAACCTGCAGCTCCGGTAGCTCCCGTAGCGCCTTTGGCTCCTGTAGCCCCTTTCAAATTGGCAGGTTTTCCCCAACCGGATGATGTCTTTGGCCCATAAAAATCACTATTGGAAGTTCGGAAATAGAAGTCACCTACATTTCCTAAGTTAGAGGTGGGTGCATCTGTACCACTAAATATACGCGATCCATCATCCCCTGCAGCTCCTCTCTCTCCGCGTTCACCACGCTCACCTCTTTCTCCCGGCAGTCCTTGTGGACCAACAGCACCTTCTTTTGTGCACCCTGCTATAAAAATAAACAGGCCTATTCCCATAAGAATTGCCCTAAAAATGTTTTGCGTTTTCATATCGAAATATTTATTTTTTAGTTGTTAGCTTAACTTAGAATCCGCTCATAGAGAGAGTTCACAAAACAAATAGAAAGAATATTTCTTTACGCTTTTTCAAGAATGAGCAAACAGGGATTTTTAATGCGTGAAAGTCTGAATTGGGTGAGGGAATACCGAAAGTTTATAGCATAGCAGGAAGCAACATGGTTACTTTTACTGTATAACCGTCTTCCTCTGGTTGATTATCGATGGTAAAGAAAGCACGTTGGCTTGCTAACTGACCGTTCAGCATATTTAGCCGATGTTCGACCCCTTTTAGTCCGAAGGATGTGGTCTTAAAAGGAGAGGAATCCGAGACCGAAGTCGAATCAAACCCGACACCATTATCCAATATATCGATGACAATAGAATCTTCCTGCTCAGTAACACGTATCAGTATCTTTCCCGCGTCTTGCAGATGCCGGATACCGTGATGAACAGCATTCTCAACAATAGGCTGGATAATCATAGAAGGGATTTTTACGCTTTGCTTTTCCAGTTTTTCATCCACCTGAATCTCGAAACTGAATTTATGGTCGAAGCGCTCCTGTTCTAATTGCAGATAGAGCTTGACCAACTGCAATTCTGACACGATGGATACTAAAGCAAATTGCGAATTTTCCAAGACAATACGGCTTAATGCGGCAAACTTATGGATCAATTTGCTTGCGCTACGGGCATCATTCTCCACGACATAAGCCTCAATGGAATTCAGTATATTAAAAATGAAATGCGGATTCATCTGCGAACGAATAGCCTTTAGTTCGCTTTCATACAGCTGTTGCTTAAATTCCGATTCTATTTTCTCCTGTTTTTCCCTTTCCAATATTTGTGCCTGCTCTTTTATCTGTTTCTCGTTGGCTTCCAGTTCCTGCTGTAGCGTCACGGTGAATGCCCTTTGCAACTCGTTCACTTGTTTCTGTTGCTTGATGCGATAGGCCTGAAAAAGAAAGATAACCAAAAAACATATCCCTGCAACCATAAACTTGAACCATAAGCTCTGGTACCAGTTTGTTTTCACATATACAGGTATACCCAGCACCTTTTCAGACCAGTTGCCGTCCAGATCACCAACCTTCAGATAAAAGGTATACTTCCCTCCGGCTACATTGGTATAAATCGCCTGTTGGAGATCATCGGCTATTACCCAATCTTCATCTACCCCATCCAAACGATAAGCATATCGCAGGTGATTATGTTTTACAAGTGCAGGTGTAGAAAATGTAAATGAGAACGTATTCTCTTTTGCGTTCAGCCGAATGGCATCCTGCAAAAGGCGGTAGGTATGGTCCTTATTCAATACTTTAAAGGCACTAATTAAGGGAGAGAAAGCGGAAATATCCGTATTATATACATCTTTCATTTCCCCCTTTATCAATCCTTTATCTGTTAGCCAAATAATATTTTGGTCATCAAAATAGAAATTAGACACACGAAACCGTTCCGGCGGGAACACGCCATCACCCGTGCGCAGTTGTGAAAAAGTGCGCTGCTCGGGATGAAAAATCATGACCCCATCGGGTGTTTGCATCCAGATGCGATTCTTATCGTCAGCCTTTAATGCATAGGCATATACCCATGGGAATTGGTTATTGTCCCTATCCTGCCGAAAGGTAACCGAGTCTGAAGAGAAATCAATCAGCCCTATCCCACTCTGCCCACTGCTGTACCAAAATCTCCCATTGGCATCCAATAGGAAGTTAAAAACTGTATTTGACGCCAGACTGGACGGCAAAGGCGTATGCAGAAAGTGGGTAAATGTTCCCTTTGACTTATCTGTTACCTGAACGGCTCCATACCCATCCATTCCCAGCCAGATATTTCCCGCCTTATCCTTTCCCAAGCTAATAATCTTATGGTCCGGAAGTCCATTTTGTTGGTTAAATCGTTGGATAGTTTTGGTAGGAAAATGATACTTATACAAACCAGAGCTCCACGAACCTATCCAAAGCACAGGTTCATTATCAATTGTATCGGGTAAAACAGTATTGCAGTCTGCTTTTCCCAGACCAAAGATCTCCCCTACTACGGATAAAGGTTTTATCGAAGATGATGTTGCATCAAAAACATGAATGCCCTTATCATAAGTTGACAAATATATCGTCGACCCTACCACATGTATTCCGCTAACACGCAATCCTTTCAGTGGAATAGCTGACAACCGTTGCTTAAAATCAGACGATAATTGTCCGATTTCCTGCGCCGTAACATACCATAGTTGCCCCTCTATTTTAAAAATTTTTTCAATAGGCTTTTCTGTATCTGGAATATATTCCTGTAGTCGGTTAAATCTGTGAGAATAATAAAATAACCCATTTGCTGTACACAGATAATAACCTTCACGAACCATGTGGATGCTGTGTATAGCTGTCTGGACAGGTTCTTCTGGCGAGATTTCATCCCAGCCGATAATATCCAATGTTTTGGATGGAATATGGTAGCTATAAAGTCCTTCCGTGCGATGTGTAGCTATTAATTGCTGTTGTTCCGCATCATAGGCCATATCATCAATATGATTTTCATAAAGCTCTTGGTTGACTTCCATCCCCAAGATACGTTTATCGACAATCGTTCGGTTTTTCGGGTCAATCCGCACCATGTCGTGATCATAATAGGAAGCATATACTTCATCATTGACAAAGCATAATGCTGAACTTCCATTTTCCCCTGTATTTCCCAAATCATACGAGGTAATTTCCCTATTCTTCGGATTGTAGGAATAAATACCGCCATATCGCGTGCCAATCCAAAGTCTCCCATAACGGTCTTCCCGAATACGGTATATGGTTTCGTGTCTATTTTTATCGCCGAGCTTTATCACCTGCGTTTTATCGCTCTTTGGATCCAAGACCTGTAGATCCGTTTCCTGTCCGCCAAAATAGACCAGTCCCGAAGAAGCTACGTGCACTGCATACAATTCGTGCTTTTGCAGAGCCGTTTGTCCATTGGCAACCTGCACATCATAAGCCTTAACGGCCTGTTCTAATGGCTGTGTCCTGTCAAAGCACAACAGACCTTGATTATACGTGGTTATCCAGATCTTCAAACCATTATTGGACAGGCTTAGTTGTCCCAGATCTGTAGAAAACAGTTGCTCTCCGCTATTGAAATTGATCGAAAAGAAATGTGTGCCATCAAAATAAGCCAGTCCTTTTTTGGTCGTAATCCACAGAAGCCCATCTTTATCTTGTTTGACATCACGGATATTATTACTGGGCAACCCATCTCTCGTAGTAAAATGCAGGTAATTATGGATTTGCTGCTGCGCCGAACATAACGACACACAGGTTATCCAACAAAGTAGAACCCATACCCAATTACCACATCCTGCTCTGCCTATCATCCTATCAATCGCCTAACAATCGCTCCAATAACAAGTTTTTCTTAAGCGCAGAAACCTCAATCTCTGAACCATCTACCAATTCCAACGTACCCCCCTCGCCTTTCTTATAACGGACGATATAATCGAGATTAACAATTACGCTTCGGTTAACCCGCAAAAAATTGCCCGCCTCCAACACTGTTTCAAACTCTTTCAACGTTTTAGAAACAATAATTTTCATGGCATTCTTTAATTTAAAAACAGAATAGTTGCTCATGGCTTCTACTTTGATAATATCCTCTTTTTTAACGAAGTATATTCCTTCTCCTGTCGGCAGAGCCAATCGATCACTGGTGTTAGGAGCCCGCAGCGGTTCAACGGTATGCCGATTTCTCTTCGCCTCTATCCGTTTATAGAGCTTATTGACCGCACATTCCAATTCCTCAGGATCTACCGGTTTCAGCAAATAATCCAAAGCATCAGCTCGCAATGCATCCAAGGTATACATATTGTAAGCTGTCACAAAGATTACCTCAAAATCAAAATACCCCAATTTTTCGAGGAATTGAAATCCGTTTAAAATCGGCATTTCTACATCCAAAAACAGCACATCGGGTTTCACAGAAGCTATTTCACGTAACGCTTTTTGTGGATCATTATAGACTTTCTCTACGGAGATAAGTGATGAAAAAGGTTTCAACTTATGCTGTAAAAGGGAGCTTCCTTTCACTTCATCATCCAATATAACGGCCTTCATCATAATATCATGCTATACAATTGCTCATATAAAGCTAAATATTCTATTTATAATTTTCATTATAAATGAGCAAGAAGGCTATTTCTGTATGTGAAAGGGGGGAATGAGGGAGGGAACTGTCAGTCTGAGTCCTGCTTTATTTTCCTCTCCCCAACCCTCTCCAAAGGAGAGGGAGCTATATAGCTTGCTACCTATCTAACTGTCAAGGAAACTAATTGGTTTCCCTCTCCTTTGGAGAAAGCCCGTCCCGGCTTTGACGGGAGATTAAAAGGCAGGACTATAACTCGTTTCAAACGAATGACCAGACAGGGCAGACATAGACCTTCAAGATTCTGAAAATCTTGAAGATCTGAATTGTTCGTTACTTCTGAAATTCTGTATCCCCGCATTGCCAAAGCAAAAAGGCATATTCTTTGGCTATTTGGGCAAAATACTCGTCCATGGTGCTGCCGCCGAAGTGCCCGGCGCTATAATCGACATCCAAGAAAACCGGATTTTGCGAACCGTTTTCATTCTGCATTTTTGCGGCAAATTTTGCGGAATTATAACTCGGTACGCGTGGATCGTTAAAGCCTGTTGTAATCAGTTGTGCCGGATATTTTACCCCTTTTTGAATATGTTGGTAAGCATCCATTTCCAGCAATGCCTTAAATTCTTCTTCGATTTCGACTGTACCAAACTCAGGGATGTTGACAGGTCCGCCCGGCGAAAACCCCATTCGCATCATATTTAAAGCGCCCACTTTTGGAATGGCAACTTTATATAAATCGGGGCGTTCGGTAATGGCTCGGCCAATTAAAATTCCTCCGGCACTTGCTCCTGAAATACCAAATTTGTCCGATGAAGTATATTTGTTTTCGATGAGCCATTCTGCACAGGCGTTAAAATCTTTCCAGGTGTTGGGTTTGGTGGTCTTTTTTCCTGCCAGATGCCATTCGTAGCCTTTTTCGCCACCCCCTCTTATATGCGCATAAGCCATGACAACGCCACGATTGAGCAAAGCCAGGTTATTGGCTGCGAAATACGGGGTGTAAGCATTTGCCCCATACGCACCGTAGCCTTCCATAAAAGCGATGTTGCTACCGTCTTTTTTCAATTTGGTCTTGTCGTAAACGATGCTCAACGGCACAAGCGTCCCATCCCAAGACGGTACTTCAACTTCTTCGTAAACAATATTTTCTAAATTAGGATACTTGTATTTTACGTACAAAATTCCGTCAGAAAAGTCCTTGGTCTCTACATCGTAATTGTAATAATTAAACGGCGTCGTCCAACCTCTATTTACCAAAATAACTTCGTTATCTTCTTTTGACCAGCTCCAAGTAGAGATATTCCCTTCTAAAGGAACGTTGATTTCGGAAATTGCACCTGTTTTGTACTCGTACTGATACGTTTTGGTGAGCAATTCATCTTTTGTCTTGTTGAAGAGGAAATAATCTTTGGTTTCTGTAAATGCACTGGGCGAAAGCTGCCATTCATCGTTACCTTCCACAATGGTTGCTGCATTTTTTAAATCAGGATTATCCAACGAAGTTTTGATGATTTTGAATTTCGGGTTTCCTTTCGTGGTCAGGAGGAAAATATCCGTTCCTTTCATAAAACCACCCTGTATCTCATCCTCTTTGGTTGCCAAAGGTTTCCAATCGATGTTTTCTGATTTTAGTTCAGACCTTTTGGCATAGTACAAAGGCGCATTATTATCTACGGTAAATAATCCCAAGAGCATATAAGGCGAACCTCAAAACTCCATAATCACCGGATGAATCTCTGCCGAAATATTCAGTTCGGGATTGTTTTTAGCACTTACCAATACCATATCTTCTTCAACAGGCGTTCCGAGAACGTGCAGCTTGAAAGGGATATTCAAGCGCTGTTCAGGGTCGTGAACATCATAGCCTTTAAGTTGATGATAATGCAGATCTGTGTTGCTCCCTTCGGCAAATCCACCCGTGCTATGCGGAATAACATCGGACAAAAAACTTCCTGTGGCAACATCCAAAATATGAATATCACCGGTTTCAGTTCCCGCTTCGCTCAATACCATTGCGACTTTACTTCCGTCAGCGCTTACACTCGGACTGTAATCGTATGTTTTCCCTTCTACAAAAGCCTGCGGGTCAAAGAGTAAAATTTCTTTGCCATTTTTGCCTTGTCGGTAATACAGTTTTGAAACCTGTTCATCCGGCAGACGTTTCTCGTAGAAATATTTGCCTCCGGCTTTAGCAACAGGCGAATATCTTCCAGATTTCATATTGTCGAACGCTTTCAATTCTTTCATCAAGATGTCCTGACTGGTCCCGCCCATGCGGGAGGCAAGCTCCGCATTGGTATAATCCGCCTGTGCCTTGAACCAAGTTTCCACTTCTGGGTTTTTCAAATCTTCCAACCAACGGTAGGGGTCAGATACTGTGGTTCCGAAATACGTGTCGGATACTTCTACGGTTTTCGAAGCCGGGTAGCGGTATTGGGCAAACGTGATTTGCCCCAAGGTAATCACTGTAAGTAGTACGATTAGTTTTTTCATATCGTTCTGTTTTAAGATTCGTATGGTAACATGACAAGCAACTTGCATATTTCCATAAGACTAATATAGAGACGATTAACTCTATCCACAAACACAAATAGACAAACGATGCTCCTGAAATAAAAAATGGCAGAAAAAACAGCTAACACACGCCCTACGTGCAGGTTATTTGTACTATTTTTTTAACAAAACACACAAAATGTAACAACAACATTGTATTTAACCCTAAAGATCCACACCTCATGCATGAATATAGCTATATCGTCATAGATGATGAAATAGACCTATTAATGATTGATCATATCCCAGGTCAAAAAAATCGGACAACTGTGCCTTTTAGGCTATTTTTGGATATACAAGGGGGGAATGAAGGAGGGAACAGACCAATTGGCCTGTTCCATATTTTTTAGGCGTTATTACCTAACTCAATTATTCGGTCAAATTCTTCGGGTTTCAGTGGCATTACAGAAAGTCGGCCTTGACGAACCAGAGCTATATCCTGCAAAAATTCATCAGCTTTAATCGTCTCCAAAGTAACCGGTGTTTTGAAAGTTTCTACAGGTGCTAAATCCACCGCAACCCATTTCGGATCTTCGGTGGTTGGGTCTTGGTAAAATTCTTTCACAACTTTAGCCACACCAACAACCTCTTTCCCTTCATTGCTATGATAAAACAACACCAAGTCACCTTCTTTCATCGCCTTCAGATTGTTCCTAGCCTGATAATTGCGCACACCGTCCCAAAAGGTTTGTCCATCCTTATTAAACTGCTCCCAGCTATATTTGAATGGTTCTGATTTTACTAAAAAGTAGTTCATCGTTTTTTAAAGTTATCAGTAGTAAGTTGTAAGTAGTAAGTCCTGGTCCAATTTCCAGTTTCCAGTCCTCTAATCTCCAGTTTCCAATACCTCCATCTTATCAGCGAAATGCGCACAATAATCACGTAGATCACCAATTACTTTTTCTGCCATCGGATCTCCCCCTGATGCGCGTAGAAACGAATCACCTAAGGTTTGCAAGGTCTCGTAGAAGAAACGCTTCATTTCATCATAAGGCATATCTTTCGTCCACAAATCTATACGTAAGGAGTTCTTATACTGCGCATCCCACAAAGACAGGAACATCGCTTTAGATGGCATCTCTTCCGATGTTTCACCATCAGTAGATGACCAGTCTATGCTTTCCGGGATGTTCTGCTCATCCAATGTTACATTAAGTTTTATTTCTGCTGTTTTCATATTTTTAAAGTTTGTGGCTTAAAGCTTATTGCCTACAGCCTATTGCTCTAAGCTCTATTTATAAATCATCACGCGTATCACGACCATTAATATCCCCGCAATCAACACAAAACCAATCTGCCCCATCCATAGGCGCTTAAAATCTTTCAGCACGATTCGAAACAGCAAATCACATACAATTAGCAGCACGACCATCAATAAGATAGCCCACCAGGTCATTTGCAACTGATCGTTGCCCCATTCAGAAACGCACCAAGCCAAAAAACAGGCCAACACGATATTTAAGGGTGTCAGTTTCATGCTTAGCGTCTTTTTGTTTTTTTCGAGGTCGGTTTCCGCCCCTTATTGTTTTTCTGTGTTGGTTTCGGGGCATACTTTTTCTCGTGAAACGCTCCTTTAAAGTCTGGATTTTCACGGCGCTTTTGAGCATCTATTTCCCGTGCAATCTCTTGCCGCTCTTCAAAACCGGTTTTCTCGACAAACACATCCTCCGGAACTTCCGCTACAGGAATAGATTGGCGAATAAGCTTTTCAATTTTTTTGAGGTAATATTCCTCTGCCGGATTACAGAAAGTAATCGCATCGCCATTATTAAAAGCACGGCCTGTACGACCTATACGGTGTACATAATCCTCCGTAACTATCGGCACATCAAAGTTGAATACATGGCTGACATTAGACACATCCAGTCCTCGTGCTGCTACATCTGTAGCTACTAAAATCCGGATATTTCCCTCTTTAAAAGCATTGATGGAATTGATACGCGTATTCTGTCCTTTATTGGCATGAATAACACGCACATTCTCTTCGCCATACTTACGTTCGAGAAAGCGAAAAACATTGTCTGCTACAGCCCTTGTTTTGCAAAACACGATCAACCTATTGAAGGACTCATCATCTTTCAAGAGGTGCTGCAATAAATTCAATTTTGTTTTCAGATTAGGCACAAAGTATAACGTTTGTGAGACCGTCTTTGCAGGAGTAGCCTGTTCCGTGACTTCCACCACAGTTGGGAATGCCAAAAAATCACCCGAAATCTTCCGAACCAATTCACTCATAGTCGCTGAAAACAATAGATTCTGACGTTTGCGCGGTACAATTTCTAAAATACGGTGTATTTTGGAAATAAAGCCCATATCCATCATTTTGTCCGCCTCATCCATTACTAGGAATTTCAGTGATTTGGTATGGATGTCGCCTTCCAGATAGAGATCCAAAAACCTACCGGGAGTGGCCACGATGATATCACAGCCCGCTGCTAATTGCTCTTTTTGGGTCTTAGGACCTAGACCACCGTATAGAACCACAGTACGCAGATCTAAATAGGTGGAAAACAAACGAATATTCTCTTCAATTTGCATCGCCAATTCTCTCGTCGGGGAAAGAATCAAAGCCCTTGGGTCATTGCCTTGCGCATATTTCAGCTTCATGAGCATTGGCAATACGAAAGCTGCCGTTTTACCCGTTCCCGTCTGCGCTATACCCATTACATCCTGTCCGGCAAGAATAGGTGTTATTGCTTTCTGCTGTATCTCCGTAGGCGTTTCATAACCCGCTTCTGCTATTGCATTCAGTATCTGTTTATTGAACTTGAAATCTTCAAATGATGCCATTGGACAAAGATAGGGAAAAGCATCCACTTCATGTTGGCATGATTTACATATTGATGAATTTGACAATTGGCTTATTTGCAGATATGCAATAAATAAATCAACTTTGCGTATCACTAAATTAAGGTTGAACATGAAAAAAATATGGATTCTCGTACTACTCACTGTAGTCAGTATGAGCACATTTGCCGATGAAGGCATGTGGTTTTTAATGCATTTGAAACGTCTGAACGAGGCGGATATGCAGAAAAAAGGCTTGCAACTGACAGCCGAAGAAATTTACAGCATCAACAATTCTTCATTGAAGGATGCCATTGTACAATTCAATGGGGGATGTACCGCGGAAATCGTTTCCGGACAGGGACTTGTATTCACAAACCACCACTGCGGTTATGGTGCTATTGCGGAATTGTCCACCCCGGAAAACGACCATCTAACAAATGGCTTTTGGGCAAAATCATTTAGCGAAGAGCTAAAGCCAAAATCACTTTACGTACGTTTTTTCGTACGCATGGACGATGTTTCAAAACGCATTTTGAGCTTGGTCAATGATAACATGAGCGAAAAAGAACGTGAGAAAATCATTAATCAGGAGATTGCAAAAATCGAACAAGAGAACAGCGAAGGTGGAAAATACGTTGTTTCCGTCAAATCTTTTTACAACGGCAATGAGTATTATTATTTTGTGTATCAGGATTACAGCGATGTACGCCTGGTAGGCACACCTCCGAACAGCATCGGTAAATTTGGTGGGGACACGGATAACTGGGAATGGCCAAGACATACCGGGGATTTTTCCGTTTTCCGTGTCTATGGTGACAAAGATGGTAACCCTGCACCTTATTCCACAGAAAATACACCTTTAAAACCTAAACACTTTTTGCCTATCAGCATCAAAGGGTTCCAGGAAGGTGATTTCTCCATGATTTTGGGTTATCCCGGTCGTACAAATCGCTGGATGCCTGCCGCAGGTATCGATCAAAATGTACATTATGCTTATCCAGCTTGGGTAGAAGCTTCTAAAGTTGGTATGGATGCCATGAAAAAACACATGGATAAAGACCAAGCAGTAAAATTAAACTATGCATCAAAATACTCTGGTGTAGCAAACTATTGGAAAAATCGTCAGGGAATGATTGATGCGTTGACGAAACACCGTACTGCGGAAACCAAGCGCAAGCAAGAAGCTAAGTTCCAGAAATGGGCAAACAAGAAAGCTAACCGTGCGCAGTACGGCAATGTATTGGCAGACATCAATACTTATTTTCAAACAACAAACGAGAAGGCATTGCACGACAACTACCTTATCGGCATGATTCGTTCATCACAATACGCGGCTCTTCCTTATAGCATCGGGAATGCTTTAAAACAATATACAGGTGCCAACGAGGCTAAACGCCAAGAAATGAAACCAAACTTGGAAAATGCATTCTCATCTACATTTGAGGATATCCATATTCCGTTGGAGATCGATGTTTTGGCCGCTGAGCTGAACCTGTACGCAAGCAAAGCAGGTAACATAGCACCGTACATTCAGCAACTGGCTACGCAGAACAACAATAATTTCCAAAAGCAGATTGAAGAAGCCTTTGCGAAAAGCATTTTCGCCGATAAGGATAAATTAACAGCTTTCTTACAATCGCCAAGTACGGAGAGCATAGAAAACGATCCCTTATACCTTATCTCCAAATCGTTGATGGACAAGTATCGCGAGCAAAGTCCGGAATTGGAGGCTTTGACCGATCAATACCAAGCAGCTTACCGCAAATACATCGCCGGCGTGTTAGCGTCCAACCCGAAAGGAAAATATTATCCGGATGCTAATTCCACTTTGCGTTTGACATACGGCAGTATCCGCGCTTTACCTGCTGACCCACGCAACGATGCCAAAGTCAACAACTACACCACGTTGAAAGGTACAATCGCAAAATATAAGCCTAACGACGAAGAGTTTGATTTGCCTAAACGCTTAATGGAATTGTACGAATCGAAAGACTTCGGACGCTATGCCGACAAAGCGGGTTATATGCCGGTGAATTTCTTAAGCGATCAGGATATTACAGGCGGTAATTCGGGCTCACCTGTACTTAACGGAAACGGCGAATTGATTGGTTTGGCCTTTGACGGTAATATCGAGGCGATGGCTGGCGATGTGATTTTTGACCCTGTTTTACAGCGTACGATCTCAGTCGATATTCGTTATGTACTTTTCATCATCGACAAATTTGCTGGAGCACAAAACATCATCGATGAACTTAAAATTGTAGATTAAAAACGTCAAAATCAAATTTATTTGCTAATAAAGATACAAAAATTGCACTTTCATTCGTTGTTTTTGTATCTTTATAATAACTTAGGACAGTTAATTAATAGAAACTAAAATTATATCATTAAAAATGGAAAACTACAACAAATTAAAAAGCTTAGTAGCCTCTATCGAAGCTGACGCTGACAAATTCTTCAACAACGGTAATTCAGCAGCTGGTACACGTGTACGTAAAGGCCTACAAGAAATCAAAACTTTAGCGCAAGAAATTCGTAACGAAGTAACAGCTAAGAAAAACGACGGCAAATAGTCTTTTGATTTTTTGCATATAATAAAAATAGCCGTTGTGATATCACAACGGCTATTTTTATTTGGTATATCGACGCTTCTTTCTATAATAACATCGCCGCCATCACCAGATTAAACTGTTGATCACTCATCCATCTACCTAATATTTCTTTTAGCTTATCCTGTGTCTCTTTACGCGTCATCGGCGTATCTCTTCTCCCTCCAATATTCGTTTTTAGGGTTGGCTGGCTAAAATCAACTTTCGTAGCATAAATATTGTAATGTTGTTCCGGAACCACCAAGCCCAGAATCATGCCTGGCAAGCCGTGAATAGTTCCCGGACCTGCAGAAGTCGGGATCTGATCGGTATAAAAAGCAACCACATACACCGAATCCAGTGTAACGCCATTGGCTCTTCGGCATTCATAACCTGCAATATTTCTATACTCGTTGGTGATTTTCCACTTTACCTTTAGAAGTGAGTCCTGTACCAGAATTGGCGAACCTCCTATATCAAAGCTGGACTTAGAGATAGATTTTTCCAAATTTTGATAAACAGTCTGCTGATAATCCAACAAGCCTTGTCTTAAGAGGTTATTTATCATGGGTGGATGTGTCTGTTCAACATTTTCCAAGCTCATTTCCTCACCCCGAAAAGCAAGCTTTTTCTTCAGCACAGCTGTTTCACTCACTTTATCTATCATATCTTCAAATATCTTTTTAGAGAAAGCATCATCCTTCAAAGTAGAAATATGGCGCTTTAGTAAATTCTTCACGTGTACCGTCTTATCGTACTCGATACTCCCCTCTACCGGAAAATAAGCATATTGTCCATGGCTCAACTTTGTCGTGATCAACAAAGCAATTATTATATAAATATATCTTTTCATTAGTTACTTCCTCCTTTCATCGTTGTAAAATCCCAGGTCACTTTCAGCATGAAGTAACGGGAAATCGTATTATAAGTGTTCTGGGTGATAACGTTTCCTGATTGAAAGCGTCTGAACCCAACATTTTGGTTGAATATATCGTTCACATAAAAATCGAGTCTCAAGCTTTCATCTTTCAAGAATTTTTTAGACACGCCCGGTTTGAACAGGACGCGTTCAAATTTCTCATCAAATGCTTTTGTCGGAGCTTCATAGTCATAGGAAAGGTCTCCATACACGGATATTTTGAGCGGCAAGTACCAATTATACCAGACATTGGTTCGGTACGTGAAGCCAGAACTATTGAATTCCGGTTGTAAGGAGGTTTTCATATTCCGCCATCCGGGTTGAAAGCTAACACGAAAGTCAATATTCTTGGTGGTATTTTTTCTGATAGAAAGTCCAGCAGAATAATTGAAATTCGTATTCTCATTGAGTTCACCATTAATGAAATTATAATAATTACCGTAGCTTCCATCCACGTCGAAACCACCATCAATCTTATGTTTCTTAATCAACGGGAATCCACCACCTCCCCACAAGCTCAGGTTGTTCGATACATAACCATCCAAATTATCAAAGAAAGATGTTCTTACACCCGTCACTTCATCAATCATCACATTCTGTTGGATCGAGTTTCGAACCTGTCTCAGGTTTGCACTGACATAAGCATATTTCCCCTTCAGCATATTATAGTTATTGAAAAACATACTGAAATTATCATTCCTTGCCGGCGTCAATGCTTCATTTCCCACGATGATATTCAGTGGATCCGTATTTTGGCGCAAAGGTTGAATCTGCGATAAAGATGGTAACGTATTAGAATGATTATAACTGAAATTTAACCTTTTATTCTTGTTAATATTATACGTCACCCGCATAGACGGGTTATACGTCAAGAAGTCACGGCTCAATTCCATATCTTGGTAATTATTCCGCTGGAATAGATTATCGTTCCGCAAATTATTGGTAAAATTAATGTCTACCTTTTCCATCTTGTAATTGAAAGAAAGGTTCGCCGCATTGCGAATCGTATTGAAATCAAAATCATTACTGAATTCCGCATCCAACTGGTTGTAATTTCCTGTCCCATCATTATTGTAGGAATTGTTTACCGAATGCGTATTCGCGCGATTAAACTCGTATCCCACAGAAGCATTGAGTTTTTTAGTCAGTGGTTCTGTATACGTTACGGATGAACGTAGATTATTGGACTTACTGGAAATATCTTTATACTGATCGATTAATTGTGTTCTACTGAGATCACCGTTTTCATAAAAATTAGTCGTAGAATGTAGATAAGCGTCACCTTGGTTCTCAGCCACATTACCCGCTACACGCAGCGATAATGAACGTCCAATCTTATTGAACTTTCTCGTCAAATAACCGTCATACGTAAAATTCGAGTTGTCCGCTATCGATTTTTGTGTCCTTTCGTTACTATTCATCAAATTGAAATTCTCGTCTGAAGTTGTTGCATTTGTAAAGTTATCCACCTCCACTTTGCTCTTATCCGCAGATAATTTTAAGGTAAACGTAGTCAATGAATCCACCTTCAAATCGTATTTTGCATTGAATCTATGCTTACGGTTATCAGACTCTTGCAGCGAGTTGTTTGTAGAGTTTATCTGTCCGGCAACTAAGTTATTCTGGGAGATAGTGCTCTCTTCAATGTCATTTTGGATAATTCCATATTTATAACTAGCGTTTAACTTATGCTTATTTTGTTTCCATGCATCCGTCAAACTAATCCCGGTATTAAAAGCCTTTGGACGCCCCTTGCCATCCCAATAATCAAGACCGCTTCCCATGAAAAAGAAACCGCCATCATCGGACATTTCCATCTGCGACATACCAAATTTTTCTGACTCCTGCCAATCCAAGCCTAATGTTCCGTCATTGGCACCAATAGCATAAGCCCCAATCTTTTGCGATCCTCTAAATCGGTTTAATGCCAGTTTCCCCAGATAAAATTCATCCGTACCGCCACCTGCTTCCGCCTTTCCAAACATCCCTTTTTTGGCATCCTCTTTCAACGTTACGTTCAGGGTCTGTATACGCTCGCCGTCATCGACCCCGGTGCGCTCGGCTTCTTCCGATTTTTTCTCATAAAGTTGTACTTTATCCACCATATCCGAACGCAGATTACGTGTGACCAATGTCGGGTCATCACCGAAAAACTCTTCTCCGTCGACCAACACTTTTTCCACTGTTTTTCCCTGCGCAGTAATTTTACCATTTGCATCTACCGTGATTCCCGGCAATACTTTTAACAGGTCCTCTACTTTCGCATTTTTTTCTACCGCAAAACTAGATGCATCATATTCTACCGTGTCGCCTTTGATAACCACAGGAATTTTCCCCGTTACCATCACCTCCTCTAAGAGATTACTCACGCTTGTCAATCCTATCTTGCCTAAGCTAACCTCACCCTGCTCAGTAATTTCACGTACGTAATCCCCAAACTTTGGATAACTAACAACGACGAGATACGACAAAGAATCTGGCTTTACCAAGGAAAACTTCCCGTTTTCATTGGCTCGGGTAAAATCCACTAAAATAGAATCTTTGGCTTGCAGAAGCATAATAGTGGCATTGGTTAGCTTCGTTGTTTGATCGCTTTCATCAACAACCTCACCCGTGATCTTCGTCTGTCCATGCACAAGCATGAAACTGCTCACAAAGATTAAGGCAAACAGTAGGGTTAGTCTTTTCATTACAAAAATAGATAGTTTTAAATTTTAATAGCTGTGCGAAAATATTATAATTATGGTTGAATCTCTCCTCTCACATTCATATTTAACCATTCTTAACATCCTGTGAATTTCTTTACGGGAGGCTGCTTGGAAACACATCTACGAAAATATCATAATACTACGCCCTTTCCAAAGATCAGTCGTACTTTTCCTTCATATTAACAAAGATGTTGCAAAGAGAAGATGCTGAAATCCCTTTCTTTCCATAAATATGTCGCAGAATAGACCAAAAAGTTACAGGCCATTGGATTTATTGTTTAGATTTGTAAAAACTGGTAAATTATGCAGACAATTAAAGAATATGTTCAATCCAACAAGGACAGATTTTTAGAAGAATTATTTGAATTGTTACGTTTCCCTTCGATAAGTGCCGACCCTAAATATAAAGGCGATGTGCTTAAAACAGCTGAATTTGTAGCCCAAAAACTTCGCGATGCGGGAGCTGACAAAGTAGAGGTATGTCCTACAGCAGGAAATCCGATCGTTTATGGTGAAAAAATAATAGACAGCGCGCTTCCTACCGTTTTAGTCTATGGGCATTACGATGTTCAACCAGCTGATCCTTTGGAGTTGTGGGAAACACCTCCTTTCGAACCTACGGTAAGAGATGGTAAAATCTATGCTCGCGGTGCTGCTGATGACAAAGGGCAGTTTTACATGCATGTCAAAGCTTTTGAATACATGATGCAAACCAACACCTTGCATTGCAATGTCAAATTCATGATTGAGGGAGAAGAGGAAGTTGGCTCTGCTAACTTGGGCACTTTTGTAAAAGCCAATACAGATCGGTTGACCTGTGATGTGATTGTCATCTCTGATACGGCCATGATTAGCTTAGAACAGCCTTCAATCGAGACAGGGCTTAGAGGCTTGTCGTATGTAGAAGTCGAAGTAACTGGCCCTAACCGTGACCTTCACTCAGGTATATACGGTGGTGCTGTTGCCAATCCGGCAACCATCTTGTCAAAGTTAATTGCTTCCCTGCATGATGAAAACAACCACATCGCCATTCCGGGATTCTATGACGATGTCATCGAACTATCCGCTGAAGAAAGAGAAGCATTAAACAAAGCACCTTTTGATATTGAAGAATACAAGCAAGATTTGGGTATAGCCGATGTCTGGGGAGAAAAAGACTATACAAGTATCGAGCGCACAGGTATTCGTCCTACATTAGAGGTAAACGGAATCTGGGGTGGATACATCGGTGAAGGTGCAAAAACCGTGCTTCCGTCTAAGGCTTATGCCAAAATATCCATGCGCTTGGTTCCTAACCAAAATTCGGAAAGGATTACCAATTTATTCAAGAAACATTTTGAAAGCATAGCACCAGCTTGTGTCAAAGTCGAAGTAAAACCGCATCATGGTGGTGAGCCTGTAGTTACTCCTACGGATAGCATAGCTTACCAAGCTGCAGAAAAAGCTTTGGAAGAAGCCTTCAACAAAAAGCCTATTCCAACCAGAGGTGGAGGTTCTATCCCTATCGTTGCACTTTTTGAAAAAGAGCTAAATGTAAAAACAGTATTGCTGGGCTTTGGTCTGGATAGCGACAATCTGCATTCGCCAAACGAAAAGTATGGTATTGAAAACTACCTGAAAGGTATTGAAACAATTCCTTCGTTTTTCAAATACTATGCAGAACTAAATAAATAGAATGGGCATTTATGAGGATGTCTGGGAAAGCATCTGCTAAACTAAAAACGCGTTCCCGAAAGTATTCGGGACGAGAAGTGGTAGCGACAAAGCCTGCCTACCGCAGGCAGGCAATCTGCGTTTTACTATCGTCAGATTGCTTCGTACCTCGTAATGACGACGATAGTTATAGTTAGTCCTCCAGACATCCTCTACAAGTTTTATTACACCCCAGTATGAACAAAGCTTTAAGGAGACTACATCTAATTGCCTATTTTACTGCTATACTTTTTTATTTCCTATTGGGTTATCCCTTCCTGCTTTTTTATGCCCGCAACCCAACAAAGTATTACAATCAGCTTGTAAAGATGCGCAGATGGATTAGCTTAGCTGGTTTTTACACAGTAGGGTTTCGTATAAAGATTGAATACGAGCAAGCTATTGACTGGAACCGCAACTATATCATCTGCCCTAACCACACTTCTATCCTCGATATTACCGTCATCAATAACCTCTGTCCTTCCTCATTTTCTTTTATGGGAAAGATAGAATTATTGAAAAATCCGGTTACCAGAATATTTTTCAAGACGATAGACATTGCTGTTAAACGAGACAGTAAAGTATCATCCTTCAAGGCTTATAAAAATGGTTCTGCACTTGTACAACAGGGCAAGTCATTGGTCATCTTCCCCGAGGGAAAAATTGACGATCAATACCCCCCGACATTGCACCGTTTCAAGTCTGGTGCGTTTCGCATCGCAACCGAAAATAATATTGCATTGCTTCCCGTAGTCATCCAAGACGCTTGGAAAGTCTTATGGGATGATGGTCTAAAATCAGGATCAAAACCTGGTACTATCCACGTAAAAGTACTTGCCCCCATCCAAACCAATGGATTGGATACAGCAGCGATTGATTTTCTGGAAACCGACGTGTACAATAAGATGAAAGATGCTTGGGATATCTATAATAAATCGTAACTTAACCCCTGTTAGCAACATAATACATGGAGGATAACTACTTAATTCAGATAAACGATATCGGACGAAGATATGTCATAGGCGCAGAGGAAATCCATGCGTTAAAATCGGTCACCTTGAACATAAAAAAAGGCGAATTTGTGGCATTGATGGGGCCTTCCGGCTCAGGAAAATCAACCTTGATGAATATCTTGGGCTGTTTGGATACACCTTCCAAAGGCGAATATATTCTGAATGGGATAAATGTATCGGATATGAGCGAGGATGAGCTAGCAGAAGTGAGGAACAAGGAAATAGGTTTCGTATTCCAGACATTCAACCTCTTGCCAAAAAGTACGGCGATGGAAAATGTTGCTCTGCCGCTTATCTATGCAGGGTTAAGCAAAAAAGCTCGAGAGGAACGTGCATTGCAAGCGCTTGAAAATGTTGGATTGGGGAACCGTGTCGACCATAAGCCTAACGAATTATCGGGCGGTCAAAGACAGCGTGTAGCCGTAGCCCGAGCACTTATCAATACCCCTTCCATTATCCTAGCCGATGAGCCAACAGGTAACTTAGACACCAAAACTTCTATCGAAATAATGGGACTTATGGAGGATATCCATGCACGGGGTAATACGATTATTTTGGTGACACACGAAGAGGATATTGCGCAACATGCACACCGTATTGTTCGTATGCGGGATGGCCTTATTGAAGACGATTATCCAAATCCCGATGTCAAATCCGTACTCCCCCGGTTGAATGCCCTGCGGGAGAAAGGAACAGATTTTGAGAATATATAAATTTTAAACAACTATTTTTCAGTAAATTATATACTTAACATTCTTTTGACTTGCTTTAGTGAATAATAATGTTATTTTTGCGGAAAATGGCAACTATAAATTATTAGATATGTATTGGACACTTGAATTAGCATCACACTTAGAAGATGCGCCATGGCCAGCAACTAAAGACGAGTTAATTGACTATGCTATTCGTTCAGGAGCTCCTGTGGAAGTCATCGAAAACTTACAAGCTTTGGAAGATGATGGCGAGCCGTATGAAAACATTGAAGAAATCTGGCCTGACTATCCGACCAAAGACGACTTCTTTTTCAACGAAGATGAGTATTAAAACATAAAAAAGCCACCTTGAGGTGGCTTTTTTAGTAAATTAATCTTTTTAAGATGTCTTTCGTCTAATCCCTACAATGAGAACGATAATTACTATTCTGGTCATGGTATTGACCAACGCGCTATATGCACAGGATACACCCTCTGCTACAAACACCTCACACTTAGATATCATCCATAACTTCATAAACGATATTGCCAACAGTGAATCAAGGTCTGATGTCATCCTCAATAAACATGTCTGGCTTAGCGACTCGCTTGACAACGATATGTACGACTACCTTGAGGCAAGTATTGAGGAAATCAAGCTCAATCTCAGCACAAAAAATATAGATGAAATCCAGTACATTTCCTTTCAACAACTCCCGCGCAAAGAGACCCGGGACATCGACCCGGAAGGGAAACCGACGGAAAACATGTATTTCTTAAAGTACAAAGGCAGACAAATGTTGGCTATCTATATCGAAGACAACAGAATAGCGTCTTTTACCTTAGTTTCTAAAGGAAATCGAGTTGCGCATTTTGTCACGTATTAGATTCAGCAATAGGCTGTAAGCTTTATGCTATAAGCCTTCTATGATTACTTAACACAATCACGAGCGCGACAGCAAACACTGCTGGTGCACACGTGCCGTGTGTACCTCGAATATCAAGCGACATCTGTTAACTTAATACAATGGCGTTGACCGATGACCTCGGAAGTGTTTTTTTCTCAACACCAAACACTCTACCTCTGTAACAAGAAAACTTAAAAACAAGATATTAAACAGAAGTCTTTATTTTTTCATAATTTTTCTTGGAATTAATTAATAAATATATGACATTTGTTTTTAGATAATGTTAAAAATGAAATTCAGCAATGTAAATACAGCGTGGTGGTGGCACAACATCTAATGTTGTGGCGAAAACCTATTGCTTGAATTATTTACATCAAAAGATAGTGGGCTTGCCTTGAAAAGGCAGGCCTTTTTTATTCCTCCGCCATCGCGAAGCAAAAGATTGGAGAGAGAACTTTAACCATAGCTGTACAGATAATGCCTAAAGCTTACTGCATACAGCTTACAGCAACAGACAATGAAAGAAATACTAATACATCTATTCGAGTACAAGACATTTACGAAAGCGGAAGCTTACGAGATCCTGACCAATATTGCGACAGGAAAGTATGACTCCCATCAGATTGCGGCTTTTATGACCACTTACGGCATGCGTAGCATCCGTGTGGAAGAGTTGAGTGGTTTCCGCAATGCGATGTATGATCTATGTGTTAAGGTCGAGTTTCCGGGTTATGACCTGATAGACCTATGTGGTACAGGAGGCGATGGCAAAAATACCTTTAACATCTCCACTTTGGCCTCCTTTGTGGTCGCAGGCGCAGGTTATCATGTCGCCAAACACGGCAATGTAGGTGTTTCTTCAGGATGCGGCTCGTCCAATGTCATGGAATATTTAGGCTACACCTTTACCAACGACAAGGAAGAACTCAAGCGTCAGCTTGACGAAGCAAATATCTGTTTTCTGCACGCACCGCTCTTCCATCCGGCGATGAAAACTGTTGCGCCTATACGCCGAGCTTTAGGTGTAAAAACTTTCTTCAATATGTTAGGGCCCTTGACCAACCCTACGAACCCGAAATTTCAGTCTGTAGGCGTATTCAGTTTGGAACTGGCAAGGCTTTATAATTACCTTTATCAGCACACTGAAAAGCAATACAGCATTATCCATGCTTTAGATGGCTATGACGAGATCTCCTTAACAGGTGATTTTAAAGTCATCAATAACCAAGGTGAAAATTACTACACGGTGGAAGGACTTGGTTTCGAGAAAGTGCAGATGGAAGAGCTCTCCGGAGGTGATAATGTGCAGGACGCAGCTGTTATCTTCCGACAAATACTGGACGGCAAGGGTACAGATGTGCAAAACAATGTCGTATTGACCAATGCAGCCTTTGGTATCAAGACCTTTCACCCGGAAAAAAGTTTTGGCGATTGCTATTATGAAGCCGAAGCATCCTTGCTTGGAGGAAAAGCTTTAGGCAGTTTCAAGAAATTAGTTAAAGCATAACAGCATGTTGAAAATCAAGGTATGTGGCATGTGCGAGCAGAGGAATATCGAGACGCTCATGCAGTTAGACATCGACTACATTGGATTTATCTTTTACGAAAAATCCCCGCGTTATGTTGCGTATATACCGGACATTGACAGCAAGAACATCCGCAAAACAGGTGTCTTTGTCAATGCTGAGCTCTCGGTCGTTCAACAAAAAGTAGCAGAAGGTCTGCAAGTTGTGCAATTGCACGGTTCGGAATCTCCTCTTTTATGTACAGAAGTGCGAAAGTTAGGTGTGGAAACCTGGAAAGCCTTTGGTCTGCATCCCGATTTTTCGTGGGAGATACTGGAGCCTTATCTCGATAGTGTAGATTACTTCCTTTTTGATACCAGCAGCCAACAGCACGGAGGTACCGGTCAGGTATTCGATTGGTCAATATTGAATGATTACCCATATGACAAACCTTATTTCTTAAGCGGGGGGATAAGCTTAGACAACATTGCCCAAGCCTTAGAAATCCAAGATCCACGGTTAGTAGGATTAGATTTAAATTCTAAATTTGAACAATCTCCCGGTTTAAAGGATATTGAAAAATTAAAAAAAGCATTGAAAATTATAAAAGATGAGTAAATATCAAGTCAACGAAAAAGGATATTATGGTCCTTTCGGAGGAGCATATATACCCGAAATGCTATATCCCAATGTGGAAGAACTGCGTCAGCAGTATTTGGCCATCATGCAGGATAAAAGTTTTCAGGAAGAGTTTCAGCAATTGCTAAGAGATTACGTAGGACGTCCTTCTCCCTTATACCATGCACAACGACTATCGGAACGCTATAACGCCAATATCTTTCTAAAACGGGAAGATCTCAACCATACTGGTGCACATAAAATCAATAATACTATCGGCCAGATTCTCCTAGCTGAACGTTTAGGAAAAAAACGCATCATTGCAGAAACCGGTGCCGGACAACACGGTGTAGCAACAGCTACAGTATGCGCATTGAAAGGGCTGGAATGCGTCGTTTATATGGGTGAAATGGACATACAGCGTCAAGCGCCCAATGTCGCGCGTATGAAAATGATGGGCGCACAAGTTGTAGCGGCGCAATCGGGGAGCAAAACATTAAAGGATGCCACCAACGAAGCTTTGCGCGACTGGATTAATAACCCCGTAGATACACATTATATCATTGGATCCGTGGTCGGCCCTCATCCTTACCCCGATTTGGTTGCGCGCTTTCAATCCATTATTTCAGAAGAAACCAAAAAACAATTGCTTGAGAAAACTGGAAATGACCAACCTGATTATGTCATGGCTTGTGTCGGTGGAGGTTCTAACGCAGCAGGCATGTTTTATCATTTCTTAGATGATGAAACGGTAAAATTGATTGCCGTAGAGGCTGCTGGACATGGTGTGAATAGTGGCGAATCGGCTGCGACTACAGCATTAGGCAGAGAAGGTGTCTTACACGGCAGCCGCTCCATATTGATGCAAACGGAAGATGGACAAGTTGTAGAACCTTACTCTATCTCTGCAGGATTGGATTATCCGGGAATCGGTCCTCAGCATGCTTGGTTATTCAAAAGTGGGCGTGGTCAATACGTCAGCATTACAGACGACGAAGCTATGCAAGCCGGATTGAGATTAACGCAATTGGAAGGAATAATCCCGGCCATTGAAAGCTCACACGCACTTGCCTATCTGGAAAAAATGACCTTCAGCGGAAAAGAAAATGTGGTCATCTGCTTGTCTGGTCGTGGCGATAAGGATTTAGATAATTACATGAAGTATTTTAACTTGTAGGGGCAAAACATTTTTTGCCCCTACATCACAATGTATAAAAATGCAACTCAATAAACACGCAAACGGATTACTATCCATATATTTTACAGCCGGCTATCCATCATTGGATAGCACCTTACAAATTGCCAAGATGCTAGAAGAAGCAGGAGCGGATTTTCTGGAGATTGGTTTTCCCTACTCCGACCCTGTTGCAGATGGACCGGTGATTCAGCATAGCTCTGAAGTAGCCCTTCAAAATGGGATGAACATCCCCCTACTTTTCGAACAACTCAAGAACCTTCGTGAACAAGTTTCTATTCCAGTTTTTCTGATGGGGTATTTCAATCCCGTTCTTCAATACGGTATAGAGAACTTTTGTAAATCCTGTAAGGAAGTGGGTGTAAATGGTGTCATTATTCCAGATCTTCCGATGTATGAGTATGAGGAACTCTATCGGGACATATTCGAGGAAAACGGCATTAGCAACATCTTCTTGGTCACACCTCAAACCTCAGAAGAACGCATCCGGTATATCGACAACCTTTCTACAGGTTTTATCTACGTCCTGTCTTCAAATGCAACAACCGGAAAAACCTTGGAGGTTAAGGAATCTTCTGCAGCATACTATCAAAAACTTAAAGACATGGACCTCAAAAACCCGTTGGTTATCGGGTTCGGTATATCTTCCGCACAAACTTTCCAAAAAGCCACAGAATATGCCCAAGGGGCTATTGTGGGCAGTGCCTTTGTTAAGCTATTAGGCGAACCGGATTACATGGACAAAATTCCAAGCTTTATACAAGGCATTAAAGGATTATAGATAAAGAAGTAGAGACGTAGCATGCTACGTCTCTACTTCTTTATTAATTATTGTAGTGGAAGCGTTTCCACATCTATATTAGGCTGTTGACCATTCGGCACGCTTTCGAATTCCGAACCAATAGCCGTATAATCTGCGAAGAAACCACAATTCCGCAAATAGAAATCATTACCTTTTACACCTCCACCGTAGTCCAAACGATATGCCTTTCTCGCCGTAGCATCTGCCGTGAATTTCGCCTGCGTGCATTCATGCCACTTTCCATTCACATCCCTTACCCATTGATTAGCGAAACGAACATGTCTTTCCAAATTACCTTGTGAAGGAATAAAATTCTCTAAAAATGAGTGAAAGCGTTTCAGATATGTATTTGTTTTAGGGCGTTGGAACTGTGCAATAAGCTGCCAATCGCCTTTTTCCGGAGCAAATACCCAAGCCGTATATTCCGTATAATTGTTAGCAATCGGGCGGCCTCGTAACAAAAACTTATAGGTATTTCCCGTAATCCAGTTATAGCGCAAGAACGATTGTCCGCCTGAACCTTCATTGCCAAACTCGCCCGTATAAACATCCGCTCCTTTGGCTGTTAACAGAATTTTTTCGTCATCTGGAATCTCTTTTGGATTATCCGTATGGAAAGGACTCCATACCGAGAAAAGAATACGACGTTCCGTCGCACTGTTGACCTGTATCCCGAAATAACCTTCCCCGAATCCATTCGCCATGTAGTAAGACCCGACAACATCCTCACCCTCCGGTACCGTAATCTCATTGTAATAGTATTCAATATCTTTATCGGCAGGAGTTGTATAAGAAAGATGTACCGATGGGCCACGGCGTCCCCAATAGAAGTAATTTCCTTCGTTATCGGCTACATATTTTGCAGAATTAATCAACTCTTGATTTCCAGTTATGCGGTAGGACTGGATTGTCGGAAGCCCTTGATTTCCGTTGCCTGACAATTTAATCGCGACATATCCCGTATCTTGCACGACAAAATCACCAACAGCAACTGTGCCGTTACTCTGCTGGGGATTGACCTGAACTTCCGACACCTGATTGCCAACGGATAGCTTTATAGAGGCCGACTCTTTCACTTCCCCAACTTGCACCGCTAGATTTATTGTACCCAATGTAGCAAAACGCACATAGGTTGCAAATTCACTGTCCTTGTCTCCCGCTTTTATCCCGTCTTCCCGGGTTAGGATTTTTGTTTCCTTGGGTGACTGCCAGGTATTACCCGATATAGGAACAATAATTTCCTTAGATGCAGTCTGTGCCATGATATCTCCTACCGAGAGGGCTGCAATTGCAGTCAAGGCTACCCATAATTTCTTTGTAATCGCTTTCATTTTCTTTTCAATCTCTGATTTCAAAGACTAATTTTAGCATAAAAAAAACAAAAAACCGACTGATTTTTTCAATCAATCGGTTGTGTAGCTGGATTGTTTCAGAAAACAAGTTCCTGTAAAAATTAACTATTACCTTTATTTCCTCCTGAACCCGGTTTAGAAATAGAGGTACGCATATCCGTATCCGCTTGGATATTCTGCATTTTGTAATAATCCATAATGCCTAAATTCCCGCTACGAAATGCTTCAGCCATCGCCATCGGCACTTGTGATTCGGCCTCAATAACCTTGGCTTTCGCTTCCTGAGCCTTTGCACGCATCTCCTGCTCTGTCGCTACCGCCATCGCCCTGCGCTCTTCCGCACGTGCATTCGCCACTTTCAAATCAGCTTCTGCCTGATCGGTCTGTAATTTCGCGCCCACGTTTTCGCCGATATCTATATCGGCAATATCAATAGAAAGTATCTCAAAGGCAGTCCCAGAATCCAAACCTTTCGATAATACGGTCTTGGAAATTCTGTCTGGATTTTCCAGCACTTCCTTATGATTCGTTGAGGAGCCAATGGTCGTTACGATACCCTCACCAACCCGTGCCAAAATAGTTTCTTCACCTGCACCACCGACCAATTGGTTGATGTTTGCACGCACCGTAACACGGGCTTTTGCTATTAGCTGAATACCATCTTTCGCTACAGCCGCAACAGGAGGTGTGTTGATAACCTGCGGATTTACAGACAACTGCACCGCATCAAAAACATCACGACCAGCCAAATCTATAGCCGTTGCCAGTTTAAAGTCCAAAGGAATATTAGCCTTATCTGCAGAAATCAATGCCTTAATCACTTTATTGACATTGCCTCCAGCCAGATAATGTGTTTCAATTTCATTGGAAGTAATGCGCAGACCCGCTTTCGTGGAAGTAATCATCGCATTAGTAACCAAAGAAGGTGGTACTTTCCTCAACCGCATCAACACTAAGTTCAACAGACTGATTTTCACATTGGACAACTGCGCTGTAAACCATAAGTTGACCGGCAACAAATACAATAAGAAGAAGAAGGCAATAACGCCTCCGACGATAATTAAGATTAAGCTAATTCCTGGATCCATACATTTTTTATTTAATTGTTCTTAAAGATATTATTTTCCTGCGTAAATCTCTAATAAAAACCTGTTCTAAAATTCAATACATCTTTTATAGATGAAAAAAATTAATTTTGCAAAGCGGTGTGTATTGAAATTATATTAAATTTAGAGATTTAATCTAACCACTATAATCATTATACTACTTGTGGAATTTATAATATTCTTGAATGTTGAAAAATGAAACATAAACAAAGACTTATTCGATGGGAGTTGGTGATTGCAGTCGCCATTGCCTATGCTATTGTTTTGAGCGCTTCCTTCTATTTTTACTATTCCATGAGTGCCAACATGGATCGCATTCAAGCAACAACCTATGATGCTCAGGAAAAATTAGGCATTCTACATGCTATTGAGAGCCAAATGCTGGAAGTTGAACAATTAAAGACACGCTACTTTGTACTAGATGACCAGCTTTCTTTCCAAAACATTGCCACATCACGGGATGAGATAGAAGATGCTATCCGCAACTTAAGAGCAGGCTATGAAAGCACATCATTATTATCGAAACAGATTGACAATCTAGAGAGCACCATAGCACCTATCATCAACCTTACAGAGGTTGAAAGACAGAAAAACGAAGATTTTGACAAAAATAAACGTGACCTCATCGCCGAGCACAGTCGAGTCAGTCGCCATATCACAACTATCCGGGAAGCATTAATCAGTCTACGCAACACACAGAATGATGCTATTTATGCTGCTGCCAATCGTACCAAAACCTTAGCTTACGTTGCCATCGGACTCCCCTTGCTTTTTATCCTGTATATTGCCAGCCGGGTTATCCGAATAAATAAGCAGCTCCGTATAAACAACCACGCGGCAGAAGAATTAAACAAAGAATACAAAGTCGCCCAAGAGAAAATCAATATGACCAACTGGGTTTTAAAAGAGGTCAATATATTGAATGAGAAGCTCAACGGCATAGATGATGAAAGAAAGATTGCCAAAATTGGTTTTGAAACTATACGGCACTCGACCAAATTCCTTGCTGGTGCTTTCTATATCAAAAAAAGCGATACACAGGAATATATATTACACGAACACGTTGGTATTGATAACAAGAATGGACATCTTTCCTCTTTCATAGATGGGGAGGGACTTCGCGGTTTGGCAACCAATAATCAAGAGATGATTATTCTGGATCAAGACCCAACACAAGACACCATACGATCTTCCTCCACTATTGCTTCTGATGTTTTGAAAAAAATCATATTAGTTCCTTTTGTATATGAGCATAGAAGTTGGGGGCTTTTGGAAATAGGAGTCGACTTCCAAAGTGAAAATGAATTGGAAAAGGTCACCAAATACCTACAGCGGGTAATGCGCACACTTGCTATGAGCATTAAATTCGGACAGGAACACACCTTGTTGGAGAGCTTATTTGAAGAGACCCAACAACAAACAGAAGAATTAGAGGCACAACAGGAAGAACTGCGGATTACGAATGAGGAACTTGTTTATAAGACCAATCTGCTGGAGGCATCCGAAGAAGAACTTCGCGTACAACAAGAAGAATTACAGCAAGCGAATCAGGAGCTACAAGATAAAGCACAGTTATTGGAAACACGCAATAATGATCTTCATCAAGCACAGCAAACTGTAGAGCAAAAAATTCAGGAAGTAGAACAAGCCAGTCGATATAAATCAGAATTTATGGCAAATATGAGCCATGAGCTTCGTACGCCTCTAAACAGTATTCTCATTTTGGCGAAGCTACTTCGTGACAATAAGGAAAAAAACCTATACGACGATCAGGTCAAATATGCATCCGTTATCCATAGTGCAGGAAGTGATTTGCTCTCACTTATCAATTCTATACTGGATTTGGCAAAAATAGAATCGGGCAAAGTGGAACTCAGCTTTGAGCAGATACAAACTACTTTTTTTGCAAAAACATTAGAAAATCTATTTGCAGCAACTGCACAGGAAAAGGACATTACCTTTAACATAGATATAGATCCATCGACTCCTGTCGAATTTGTCAGCGATGAATATCGATTAGAGCAGATTCTAAAGAATTTTCTCTCTAATGCATTCAAGTTTACAGAAAGAAAAGGACATGTCCAATTTGCTATTACAAGCGACCAAGAGCATATAACATTTACCGTAACAGACGATGGGAAGGGTATAGCACCTGACAAACAAGCCATCATATTTGAGGCATTCCGTCAGGAAGACGGTTCGACAAGCCGCAAATATGGAGGGACAGGCCTTGGTTTATCCATAAGCAGGGAGATAGCATCCCTACTAGGCGGAAAGATTACCCTGAAAAGCGAAATCGACAAAGGAAGCTCTTTTTCTCTGATTATTCCATTCAAACACACAGCCCCGACAGATACACCTATCGAAACGGTTGCATTTATTCCAGAAGAGAAAAAAGAAGTTCAACCTATCCATTCTTTCAACAAGAAAAACGAAGATAGCAATGTAGGCAAAACTCTCCTAATCGTTGAGGACGATGTTAATTTTGCAGAAATTCTCCGAGAATTTGCCGTTCAAGCAGGTTTTAAGGCCATTTTGGCACATGATGGCACCACAGGACTGCAAAAGGCCAAAGAACTAAAGCCCAATGCCATTATTCTGGACGTGATGCTACCCTTATCCGATGGATGGGAAGTCTTGCGAACCCTGAAAGCCGATGTGGAAACCAAACATATCCCTGTCCACATGATGTCTGCCGCAAACTTTGACCAAAGAGAGTTTATAGAACATGGTGCTATTGGTTTTCTTTCCAAGCCCGTGTCCGAATCAGCCATACAGCGCACCTTTGAAAATATCCATTTGAATATCAAAGAGGGCGTAAAAAGAATTCTGTTGATCGAAGATCAAGAATTTCAGAGCGAAGTCATCAAGTCCGCTTTTGCAGAACAGAATATCAATGTTATCCAAGCATTTACGGCACAATCTGGTTTGACAAAATTGACAGAAGATAAAAATATAGATTGTGTAATCTTGGATATTAAGCTCCCTGATGCCAATGGACTTGACGTATTGGACGCCATCAAATCGATGGAGAACCACCGTGAGACACCTATTATTATAAACACAGCATACGACCTTTCGCAGGAACAGATAGATAACATCCATCAGTACACCAAGGCAATGGTCCTGAAATCGAGTAAAAGCAACAGCCGATTGATTGATGAAGTTACGCTCTTCCTAAATAAGCTCAATTCGGACAACTATGCCCCGTTGAAAAATACGGAAAAATTAGAGCAGATTACCCCACTTCAGGATACATTAAAGGGCAAACATGTCTTGATTGCTGACGATGACATGCGCAATGTTTTTGCATTGACTACAGCACTACAACAGTACGATATGCAGGTAGAAATAGCCAATAACGGTATAGAGGCTGTAGAGATCGTCAACAATCCCGACACGGCTATAGACATTGTATTGATGGACATCATGATGCCCCAGATGGATGGTTATGAGGCAATCAGAAATATTCGCAAGGACAAGCGCCATGCTCATCTACCCATTATAGCGGTCACGGCCAAAGCAATGAAAGGAGATAGAGAAAAGTCCATACAGATAGGTGCCAATGACTATATTAGCAAGCCTATTGATATGGATAAGTTGGTTTCATTAATACGCGTATGGCTAAGCTAACGAATGCATACATTACCTTTCAGGAACTGGATGAGATCATCCTTCTGCTGAACAACATTTCGGACTATGACCTTTCAGGCTATAGCAAATCCTCTTTGAAGAGGAGGGTCCAGCGTATCATGGCCTTAGAGAAGATGGATATTGTCGATTTGAAAAATGCTATCACAAACATCGAAGGTTTTCAGACTTTCCTAATGAACGAAATTACGGTGAATGTTACCGAGATGTTTCGAGACCCGGATTATTACACGGCCTTGCGTACGGAAGTATTCCCCTATCTGGAAACTTTTCCTCGAATCAAGCTATGGAGTGCAGGCTGTTCTACAGGAGAAGAAGTTTATTCACTAGCCATTTTGCTGTCAGAAGCAAACCTCTATGACCGTAGCTTTATCTATGGTACGGACATCAACGGACAAGTTATCGAAACTGCAAAAAAAGCGATTTATCCACTGAAGAATATAAAGCTCTATACCGAGAACTACATTGCGACTACAGGAGCAAATAGTCTCTCTACTTACTACACCGCTATGTATGATGCGGCCATTTTCAATCAGCAAATCCGCAAGAATATTCTTTTTTCGCAACATAACTTAGCTACAGATTCCATCTTCAATGAATTTCAGTTTATTTCATGTAGAAATGTACTGATCTATTTTGACCCGGAATTGCAGAAGAAGGTACTCAATCTCTTATACAACTCCCTTAGTGAATTTGGCTTCCTATGCCTTGGTTCGAAAGAAAAACTACTCTACAGCGATTTGAGAGCCAAGTTTAAGCTGGTTAATCGAGATTTTAACATTTACCAAAAGATAAAATGACAGCGGTAGCCAAAAATATCATTCTTATTGGAGGTAGTGCTGGTTCCTATCCTATCATCATACAGATTATAGAAGCCTTACCTGTATATTTCCGTGCCGCCATCATCGTACTGATCCACCGTAATGCCCGTTATGAAACGCACATGGAAGAGACCTTGACCAAGAAATCAGGGCGCGTCATTAGCCAAGCCAATGATAAAGAACCCATTTTACAGAACAGCATATACTTTGCTACACCGGGATATCATCTTCTTGTAGAACCAGGTTATACATTTGCGCTCGATTCGTCGGAACCTGTAGCGTTTTCTCGCCCTTCCATTGATGTTCTTTTTGAATCAGCGGCGGATGTATATCAGAAAGATTGCACAGCTTTTCTTCTTTCAGGAGCGAACAAGGATGGTGCCAACGGTATATCTCATATCGACCAAATGGGCGGACAGACCTTCATTCAATCACCGGATGAAGCCTTAATCACAACCATGCCACTCAGCGCGATAGAACAGAGCGAAACAAGTACAATTTACTCCAACCAAGAGATTATCTCTTATTTTAGAAACTTAACATAACCGTATAATGAAGCCTGTTAACTTGCTTTTATTAGATGATAAGGAAGAAAATATAATTAGCTTATCCGCATTGCTTTCCGAGGTGGAGCATATTAATATCATCAGCTGTACAGACCCCAATGAAGCCTTAAAAATCTGTTGGAGAAACGATATTTCCATTGCTTTGGTTGATGTACAGATGCCGGAAATAAACGGCTTTGAATTTGTTTCACTGTTGAAATCTAACCCCAAAACGAGCCATATCATTGCGATTATGGTTACAGCTATTTCCAAAGAAGACAAATATTTGGTCAAGGGGCTAGAAAGCGGTGCGGTAGATTACTTATATAAACCCCTGAATCCAGAAATTACGATTGCCAAAGTAAGTTCATTTGTAAAGCAGGTACATATTCAAGAAGAGATAAAGTACAAAAATATTGCGTTGGAAGAGTCCCGCCGACAATTGATACAAGCCAAGGAGGAAGCAGAACAAGCCCGCAAATCCAAAGAAATGTTTCTGGCAAACATGAGCCATGAAATCCGGACACCAATTAACGGCATTATGGGCATTATACACATGCTGCGCAATTCATCGTTAGATGAAGAACAGAAAGATTGGCTCAACAGGCTCGACAGTTCTTCTAACTCTTTACTATTGATTATCAACGATATTTTGGATATTTCCAAAATCGACTCTGGAATGATGAAGATCGAATACGAGAGTTTCTCCATCCATCAGAAACTGATGGATATGAACAAAATCTTCAAAATAAAAGCGGAAGACAAAGGCTTATCCTTTGGCATGTATATCGCTGATAATGTGCCTGAATATATCAAGAGTGATCCACTACGAATACAGCAGGTTATCGGAAACTTTATCTCCAATAGCCTCAAATTTACAGAGAATGGTGAGGTTTCCTTGATTGTAGAAGCCAAAGAACAAACTGAAAGCACCTGTAAAATCAAGTTTACCGTCAAAGACACGGGGATAGGAATCCGGACCGAAGTCGTGGAGAAAATATTTCTGGCCTTTGAGCAAGGGGACGACGGCATCACGAAAAAATTCGGCGGAACAGGTTTGGGATTGGCTATAGTTAAGCGATTAGCCACTCTATTAAATGGGGAAGTCAGTGCGAAAAGTAGCTTTGGAAACGGTTCAGAATTTTCATTTGAAGCTCCATTTGAAGTAGTCGACAAATATGCTACAGAAACCGAATCGGAGAACACTCCATTGGCAGACCTCAACAGATTTGAAGGTATAAATGTATTAGTAGCAGAAGATAACGACTTGAACAGTTTCATCTTAACAAATCTACTTCAGACCTGGGGGTGCCGCGTGGATATTGTCAAAAACGGTCGCGACGCCGTCAACAAGACAAGAGAGAAAAAGTATAACTTGATTATGATGGATACACATATGCCAATTATGTCAGGTTTTGAGGCTATCAAAGAAATTAAAAAGAATGATGAAGCGAACAACGTAGTTACACCTATCCTGACCATTTCAGCTTCTGTGCTTAAGCACGAGCAAGCCGCAGCATACGAAGCCGGAGCAGATAGCGTAATTGGCAAGCCTTTCAATCCTTTGGATCTCCACGAGAAGATTGAAAAGCTGATTTCAAAATGACGTTATAACCACTTCTTTATCATTAATATTTAGTATGTTTGCTTTTATAGTAATAAATTAAAATTTTATCATGAAAAGATTATTCATATTACCAGCAGTTGCAGTAGCACTGTCATTAGCGGCTTGTGGAGGTTCAGACAACAAGACAACCACGACTACAGGGGAAACTGCTGCTACGGAATCAACTCCTGTTGAAACAGTTCCGGGTATTGAAAATGTGGAATTATCGAATACAATCGCTGTTGAAGGTAACGACCAGATGAAATTCGACAAAGAATTGTTGCGCGTAAAAGCCGGAGAAACTGTAGAATTGACATTGAAAAATGTAGGTTCTTTACCGAAAGAGTCCATGGGACACAACTTTGTCATTTTAAAACCAGGTGTAGATGTTCCTACCTTCGGTAGCGAAGCTGTTGCCGCGGTAGACAATGATTATATTCCTAAGTCTTCTTTGTCATCCATCGTTGCCCACACAAAATTGTTGGGTCCAGGTGAAGAAGATAAAATCACCTTCACATTAGAAAAAGGCGTTTATCCTTTCCTTTGTAGCTTCCCTGGCCACTTTGGAATTATGCAAGGAAAAATCGTTGCTGAATAAGCAGTTCGGCATTTAATAAGACATAACAAGGGGCTGTATCAGAAATGCAAACACGCCGTCATTGCGAGGAACGAAGTCTCGCTTTGAGCGGGAGTGATGTCAAAAACGCAGATTGCTTCGTCATTCTTCCTCGCAATGACGCTGATATTTTGCATCTATGATACAGCCCCATTTTTATAAGATAAATTCCCAAGAGTTTATTTAAATGGTTAACTTTGAAGCCAAAACAATAAAACTATTTTTATGCAATACGACGTAATTGTTATAGGAAGTGGTCCAGGAGGCTATGTTGGTGCAATTCGATGTGCGCAATTAGGCCTAAAAACCGCAGTCATAGAAAAATATAGCACTTTTGGAGGAACCTGCTTAAACGTAGGCTGTATCCCTTCCAAGGCATTATTGGATACATCCGAGCACTATCATAATGCAGCTCACAACTTTGAAACACACGGTATCAACTTAAGTAATCTTTCCATCGATGTACAGAAGATGATTGACCGCAAAAATGAGGTTATCGCGCAAAACACAGCAGGTATCACATTTTTATTCAAAAAGAACAAAATCGACACCTACGAAGGTGTGGGCTCTTTCGTTGACAAGAACACCATTAAAGTAACGAAACAAGACGGCTCTACAGAAGAGTTAAAAGCGAAGAACATTATTATTGCTACAGGTTCTAAACCTACAGCATTACCATTCTTACCCGTAGACAAAAAACGTATTATAACTTCCACAGAAGCATTAAACTTGACGGAAGTCCCTAAACACCTTATCGTTATCGGTGGCGGTGTTATTGGCTTAGAACTGGGTTCAGTCTACGCAAGATTGGGCGCTAAAGTATCCGTAGTAGAATATGCAAAATCTATCATCGGCACGATGGATGGGGGCTTGGGTAAAGAGCTACAACGCGTGCTTAAGAAATCTTTGGGTATGGAGTTCTTACTTGGCCACAAAGTAACTGGCGCATCAGCCAAAGGCAAAAAAGTGACCGTAACAGCAGAAGATGCCAAAGGTCAACCTGTGTCCATTGAAGGCGATTACTGTATCGTAGCTGTTGGGCGTACAGCCTATACGGAAGGCTTAGGCCTGGAAAATATCGGCATCAAAACAGAGGAAAGAGGAAACAAAATCACTGTCAACGAACACATGGAAACTTCGGTAGAGGGTGTTTATGCGATAGGTGATGTCGTTCGAGGAGCCATGTTGGCACATAAAGCTGAAGATGAAGGAACATATGTCGCAGAGCGTATCGTAGGTCAAAAACCACACATCGACTACAACTTGATTCCGGGCGTTGTCTACACTTGGCCGGAAGTTGCTTCCGTAGGTAAAACTGAAGAGCAACTGAAAGAAGCTGGTGTTAAATACAAATCTGGTTCTTTCTCTTTCAAAGCTTCCGGTCGTGCGAAAGCGTCAGGCGATACCGATGGTTTCATTAAAGTACTTGCCGATGCAGAAACAGATGAACTATTAGGTGTACACATGATTGGTCCTCGTGCTGCGGATATGATTGCCGAAGCAGTCGTAGCCATGGAGTACAGAGCATCCGCAGAAGACATCGGTCGTATCTGCCATGCCCACCCAACTTTCACCGAAGCATTCAAAGAAGCCGCATTAGCTGCTACAGCAAATCGAGCAATTCACGCTTAGTATAAGGCTATAAGCTATAGGCAGTAAGCTATCTTATCTGCCTATAGTTTACAGCTTATAATTAAACAGAAAACTTCCGAAGTTTTAAAAACAAGTTTCTCAAAATCATATCAAGCCACTCCCCCATGAACTTTCATACACGCAAATGGATAAAGCCCGAAGACCTAAACCCCAACGGCACACTCTTCGGTGGCACCCTTCTACGTTGGATAGACGAGGAGGCAGTTATTTATGCTATTGTACAGCTAGGCAACCCACATGTGGTCACGAAATACATTTCAGAAATCAACTTTGTGAGTTCAGCGAGACAAGGCGATATTATTGAATTGGGTATCATCGCTACACATTTTGGCAACACCTCAATCACACTGACCTGTGAGGTCCGTAATAAGATCACCCGTAAGACTATCTTATCGATTGATAAATTGGTTTTTGTGAACCTGAACGAAGATGGCATACCTACTCCACATGGCAAGACTGAAATCACCTATGCCTACATGAGTATTGACAAGACCAATAAGGATTAAAATAAAGTGATGACAGTTATAGTAGTAAAGATAGTGATGTAAGACACAGCTTCCATCACTTCCATAACTTTAAGTTTTATTTCTTTTCGCCGTTGATAATCTTCTTAAGGTCTTTCTCTACCCAGAAAGATACAACAGGAATAAACGAGGCAAACAAATAACTTACCACTCTACGGAAAGACCATTTATATTCGCTCCAACACATAATAAGTAGGATAACGAATATAACAACCAAAAATCCATGAATAGAACCGGCAATCCGCACGGCACCATTTCGGATATCTTCCGGCACATCCATCACATATTTTAAGAGATATTTGACGGGCATCGCCACAAAGAACAGGATAATCGTAGAAATAGCCTCCCACAGGGCCACTTGTCTGAAGATACGTAACATATAATTTATACTACCGGATAAATAACTTTCCGGCAAACATACATCCTAAAACTTTAATCTCCAGATTAAAATCATCTATTGACCCACGGTTGACATTGGGAGGGCTTTTTGTGTGCTATTGATGCAAAACACTTGTTTCTTAGCCAAAAAAAATCGTATTTTTGGCTATTCATAATGTAAATATAGTCTTAACTACAAATAATTTATATGAATTACGATATCATAGTAGTCGGTAGTGGTCCCGGAGGATATGTTGCTGCTATCCGAGCATCACAGTTAGGCTTCAAAACAGCTATTATTGAGCGTGAAGCGTTAGGTGGAATTTGCTTAAACTGGGGCTGTATCCCTACAAAAGCTTTGTTGAAAAGTGCACAGGTTTTCGAATACCTGAACCATGCCGAAGAATACGGTATTAAGGTACAAGGTGGCGAAGCCGACTTTGGAGCTATCGTAAAAAGAAGCCGTGGCGTTGCCGATGGCATGAGCAAAGGTATACAGTTCTTGATGAAAAAGAACAAAATCGATGTCATCATGGGAACGGCCAAAATCAAAAAAGGTGGTAAAATAGATGTTAAAGCTGCGGATGGTTCGACCAAAGAATATACCGCTAAACACACTATTTTAGCTACCGGTGCTCGTTCCCGCGAATTGCCAAACCTGCCTCAGGACGGTAAAAAAATCATCGGCTACCGTCAGGCGATGAACCTGCCTAAACAACCGAAATCATTGGTTGTTGTCGGTTCAGGAGCTATCGGCGTTGAGTTCGCTTATTTCTATAACGCTATCGGCACAAAAGTAACCATCGTAGAATTTATGGACAGAATCGTTCCTGTGGAAGATGAAGAAGTTTCCAAACAACTGGAAAAATCACTCAAAAAAGCAGGTATCGACATCATGACCAAATCCGAAGTACAATCGGTAGATACCAAAGGAGATTTATCGAAAGTTTCTATCAAAACTGCTAAAGGCACCGAAACGATTGAGGCTGAGGTTGTTCTTTCGGCCGTAGGTATTACGCCAAATATCGAAAACTTAGGTCTGGAAGAAGTTGGTGTGAAAACAGACAAAGGTCGTGTTCTTGTAGATGATTATTACAAAACAAACGTTGAAGGTGTATACGCGATCGGTGACATTGTAAAAGGTCAGGCATTGGCACACGTAGCTTCTGCGGAAGGTATCACTTGTGTAGAGAAAATCAAAGGTCTTCACGTCGATCCGATTGACTACAACAATATCCCGGGCTGTACATACTGCTCACCGGAAATTGCATCAGTAGGTTATACCGAAAAAGCAGCTAAAGATGCCGGATACGAACTAAAAGTTGGTAAATTCCCATTCTCTGCTTCCGGTAAAGCTTCTGCAGCTGGCGCAAAAGACGGATTTATCAAATTGGTATTTGATGCGAAATATGGTGAATTGTTAGGTGCACACATGATTGGTGCGAACGTTACCGAAATGATTGCTGAAATCGTAGTCGCCAGAAAACTGGAAACTACCGGTCATGAAATGATTAAAGCCGTACATCCGCACCCAACAATGAGTGAAGCGATTATGGAAGCTGCTGCCGATGCTTATGGCGAAGTGATTCATTTATAAAATAAAGTGATGGTGGTGATGCTTGTTACGGAGGACAAGACTTTCATCACCTCCATAACTTTTTCACTTCGATAACTTTAAAATAAAAAAAGCGGTTTTTAAAAACCGCTTTTTTATTTTAACACCAATTTCGATTCAAAAACTACTGTTTTTGGTTCAATAGGATCTTTTGCTTCCAGGTTCTCGAACAGAATTTCCGCAGCTTTGCGCGCCTGCTTATCGGGATATTGCTCAATACTACCCATAGGCGGATTCTCCATATACTTCCACAGAGGATAATTCGCATAGCTAATGAAATAAACATCTTTTTTCTGGACCAACCCTTTTTGACGCGCATACTTCATCACATCCAACGTTACAAAATCATTAAAGGAAATCACAGCCGACGGTCTTTCCGGCAATGCCAGTAACTTTTCGGTAGCTTCTATATTCCCTTGTTCCGTCAAATCTGTATGCACGATATACTTATCGTTATATTCTAAATTATTTTCAGTGAGTGCTGCTTTATATGCTGTTTCCCGTTCTTGCGTAGCAAGCAGATTCTCTGGGCCGTTAATCAAGGCAATCCGCCGATGACCGATCGATGCAAAAGCCTCAATAGCCTCTTTCATGCCTGAAGAAAGGTCGCTGTACACCTTATTCACCTGATCTATATTGGGCACACAGTCAAAGAATACTACAGGAATCTCGCTTTCCTCCAAAAGCTCTATAAAGCTCAAATCTTCCGTATTTTTCCCCAATGATATGAGGATACCATCCACACGGTGCTTTTTAAACGTTTGGAGAATCTGCAATTCCCGATCTGCATCATCGTGCGATTGTCCCATCAGTACCATATAGTTATGATCCTTCGCCACATCTTCTATCTCACTTATAGCAGAAGAGAAGAAGGGTTCAGATAGGCTTGGCAGGATAACACCAATGGTAAATGTTTTGCGCTGTTTGAAAAAGATAGCAGTCTGATTCGGTTCATAGTTCAACTCTTCCGCCATTTTCTTAACACGCATCGTGGTAACCAATCCTATACTGGGGTGATCGTTCAGCGCACGAGAAACCGTAGACGGAGAAATCCGTAGTTTGCGGGCAATCTCTTTTATTGTAGCTGGCTTCTTCTTCATACGACTGGTATTTTAGTTCTAATCAAAGATACGCTTTATTTTCGCAAATCCTTTTTTAAGAACTTATACATCCCGTTATTTAGTCTGTTTTCTTGTAAAACAGAAACGGCTTTAGGGCGTTTGGTCGTTATCCGTCCATTGGACGCTATAGCTACCCGGGATGCTACTGTCGCAAATGTACCGTTTTGGATATGGTTCAATGCCGAAGCAATCATAGGTTCCTCATCATCGCCAAAATCACGAAAATCACTGAATTCCCAAACATGTGCATTTGGTTCTAAACCGTTGAAATAATCTCCTTCTCCTTTTTTATTCAGCGTTTTAAAAGATGTCACATACAATTCTATATCATCATCTACGATAGGCAATCCGAAAAATCCAACAGGTTTTCCATACGTATTATTCCCTACTACCTGATTTTGATTATTCACTGAGTTAGTCCCCACCATATATACTTGCATGTGCGGTGTCAAAGAGTTAATCAGCAACTCACTCGCCGAGGCCGTGGAATTGGTGACCAAGAAATACACCCGTGATAAGTTTAGCGCCCCCGTTTTATTAAAATATACTGGAGCGAATCCTTCTCCTTCTTCTAGCCAATCCCAGCTTTTCAGCAAATCATTTACTTCATATTTATACATTAAGTCTTTATCAGCAGATGTAGGCACAATTCTATCTGCCAGATATTCCGCCGTAACCACAGCTCCACCACCGTTGTATCTCAGGTCGACGATTAACTCATTTATTCCTTTGCTTTCAAAATCGCTAAAGATGCCATCAAAAGTCGCCTTCATCCCATTCTTGGCTTCAAGAACATTTACAAAAGAACTAAATGCTAAATATCCTACCTTCTTTCCGTCTCGATCAAAAACTCGGCTATCCATAACAGGATCCATTTTGTATTGGACGCTCGCTATATCCTTTTCTGTAATCGTCCCATCAGGTTTGGCAAAACGAACCTTCATACTTTGTGAGCTCAAATAGGTATTGATGCCACGAAAATTCTGTGCTGCCTGAGAGTCATAGTCAATCTTCGTATCGCCATTAATGCCCAAAATCATATCCCCTCTACGGATACCTGCTTTATACGCAGGCGAGTTTTTGTCTACCATTCTGACATACAGATAGGCGTTATTGCCCGAAGTTTCCGTTTGCAAATAGAACACATACATACCATAGCTCGTTGCTACCGCGTCCTGTATCTCGCCACTTACTTCACCGGCTCTATCCAAAAAGCTATACCAATCATAATTTTTAGTAGATTCCGTACCTGGAGCCTTTGTTAAGTCCATTAAATAGTCGAGCACATCTTCTCCGGTTTCATAATACTTGGTATACTCGTTTCTTATATAGCCTGCTTTCTCAATATCATTGATATTACGGGGCGGGACATACGATTCCCATAAAGAGAGCACCTTGTAATAATACCAGATAGAATCGCGCACCTTATTCTCGTGCTCATTATCCAGATAGACCTCCCTAGGGTCTACCGGGTCTACTGGATTACCACCCGTTGTCGGGTTCACCTCTTTCTTACAGGCGGAAAAGCTAAAAAAAAGCCCCAAAGCCAATGTTAGGTATACAATTCTCATAACCTATTTCTAATTTTCTAAATGATTTACAGGATATACTTCATCTGTACCTATCCCGAATTCCTCAGCAATATAAGCATTTGGCTTTATATTACGGAAAAGCAATTCCTGTACAAAATAAACGCGCAACTGTTTTTTAAGTTCATCAAGCTCTCCCCACTCGATGTGCTTTAGCTTATTCAGCTGCTCAATCGGATTTCCGTCTGTCAAAAGCACAATACGCTTTCCGCTATCCATCAGCTCCTTTGCCAATGCCTTAAAATCATCCTTCAAGATCAGTTTCAATGGCAGGTGCGCATTTGCTTTTAGACGTTCAAAGTTCTCCCTGTAGGACTCCGGCAATTGGAAATGGTTTATCGTTTCATCCAACACGACCGTTTCCCCTTCCCTTTCATAAGTCTGCTTCATGAAGTCCACCATAGACTTGGACAGGCTTTTCCCTTCTGTATATTCCGTAAAATTGGCAAATAGGTAGTACACCTGCAACAGATAGTCCCGTTTAGGGAAAAGCACATCGTCCACCTCGAAAGCATAGATTTCTTTATCTCTTGGAATAATCATCATTAATCAGCTAAACACCACATCATATCTTCCTCGGAATCAGAAAGCATCCCTACTCCCGAAAAACCGGCATCATTTATCTTTTCACCATGCAGCAAATCCACCCCTTCTCTACAGACATACAGTTGTTGCTCTTTTGGCGGATTTTTCAAGATAAAGAATTCAGCCAGATCCACTGGCTGTAAAACCTCAATACCATACTCATGAAACAGGATCCGCGCTTCATGCAAAGGAGCTAACTCCATCTTTCCGAGCGGCAGCACGTAATCAGCCTGCTCATCCAAACAGGTCTTGAGCAACTCGTGTGCATAAGTAGGGTTAACTCCGGTTGGAATTTGACGGTAGTTCTGACGGAGCAATATGTCTGGAAAGGTTTCGGCAGAGGCAAACACCACATCAAATCGAGGGGTCAACATGCGACCGATACGTTGTGCCAGTGGTCGCGTACCATAAGTAATTACTATTTTTTCCATTTATAATTTTAATGTTATGGAAGTGAACGAAGTTATGGAGGTGAGGGAAGCTGTATCTTACATCACTATCTTCACTACCATAACAGTCATCACTTGATTTCAAAGTATCAACCCATCACGCATGTGAACGGTGCGGTCAGATATACCGGCAAGTTCCTCGTTATGTGTCACGATAATAAATGTCTGGTTCAAGGCATCCCGAAGGTCAAAAAAGAGTTGGTGCAGGGAAGCTGCATTTTCGGAGTCTAGATTACCCGATGGTTCATCAGCAAGAATCAATGCCGGATTGTTCACCAAAGCTCTGGCGACAGAAACCCGTTGCTGTTCCCCTCCCGAAAGTTGGCCGGGTTTATGATATGCGCGGTGCTGCACCCCTAGTCTTTCCAAAAGTTCCATAGCTGTCTTTTCTGCTTCCTTTGGGCTTTTCCCTTGGATAAAAGCAGGTATACATACATTCTCCAATGCGGTAAATTCGGGTAAAAGATGATGAAACTGAAAGACGAAGCCAATGTGCTCATTTCGGAACTGGCTCAATTTCTTCTCGTTCAGGGCTGTGACATCTACCCCATTGATAGTGACTTTGCCCGAATCAGGCTTATCCAATGTCCCTACGATATGTAACAGTGTACTCTTTCCGGCACCAGAAGCACCTACTATCGAGACGATTTCTCCCTTGGCTACCGAAAGGTCAACACCCTTCAATATTTCTAGTTGTCCAAAGGATTTATGTATGTCATTTGCCTGCAATATCATAGTACGAAGGTAAGGAAATTGGCTCAATTCCATAAACAAAACTCTTTAATCACTTTTTACCAAAGAATTACTTGACCCTTCCATTTTAAAATCCTATTTTTACCTCAAATTTTTTACGATGAATATTCACGAATATCAAGCAAAAGAAATACTTAAGAGTTTTGGTGTAAGAGTTCAAGAAGGAATCCTTGCAGAAACTCCAGAGCAAGCTGTTCAAGCTGCACAAAAGTTAAAAGAAGATCTTAATTCGGACTGGGTAGTAGTAAAGGCTCAGATTCATGCTGGAGGCCGTGGTAAAGGTGGCGGCGTTAAGCTTGCTAAAAACCACGACGAGGTATTACAAAGAGCAACCGACATCATCGGTATGCAATTGGTAACGCCACAAACAGGTCCGGAAGGTAAAAAGGTAAACAAGGTCTTGATTGCTCAAGATGTGTACTACCCTGGCGATAGCGACATCAAAGAATTCTATGTTTCTGTATTGTTGGATCGCGCTAAAGGCCGTAACATCATCATGTATTCTACAGAAGGTGGTATGGACATCGAAGAGGTAGCTGAAAAGACTCCTCACCTTATCTTCAAAGAAGAGGTTGACCCTAAAGTAGGTTTACAAGGTTTCCAAGCGCGTAAAATTGCTTTCAACTTAGGCCTTTCAGGTGCTGCGCACAAAGACATGGTGAAATTCATTGCTGCTTTATACAAAGCCTATGACACTATCGACGCTTCATTGTTCGAAATCAACCCAGTATTAAAAACATCTGACGATAAAATATTAGCTGTTGACGCCAAAGTAAACTTTGATGAAAACGCATTATACCGTCACGCTGATTACGCTGCGCTACGCGATGTTGCCGAAGAAGATCCTACTGAAGTAGAGGCAGGCGAATCCAATTTGAACTATGTAAAATTGGACGGTAACGTAGGTTGTATGGTAAACGGTGCAGGTTTGGCGATGGCAACTATGGATATCATCAAACTAGCAGGTGGTGAGCCAGCAAACTTCTTGGACGTAGGTGGTACGGCTAATGCTGAAACAGTAAAAGCTGGTTTCAATATTATCTTGAAAGATCCTAACGTAAAAGCAATCTTGATTAACATCTTTGGTGGTATCGTTCGTTGTGATCGCGTAGCACAAGGTGTTATCGACGCTTACCAAGAAATCGGAAATATCCCTGTGCCTATCATCGTTCGTCTTCAAGGTACAAACGCTGCTGAAGCGAAAAAATTGATTGACGAATCCGGTCTACAGGTTTACTCGGCTATCTTATTAAAAGAAGCTGCCGAATTGGTAACCAAAGTTCTTGAGAACAAATAAATCTTTATATAGATAACAAAAATAAAGGGGCATTATATAATGCCCCTTTATTTTTGTTATCTATTCGCATAATCTCCAGTAATCGGAAGATAGCTTCCATCTTCCTTCACATACCGCCATTTATTGCCATCGTTGACCAATAAAGGAAACAAGGAATTCTCAGGATTGTCTTCTCCATACATGGTTACAGGAGGATAGATATCGGCAAACGTTGGCTCCACAATGACCTTGCCCTGAAAATCCACTATGCCATATCTCCGCTGTCCGCCCCAGCTTTTGCCATCCACCCTTGTTTCAACCAGTAAATAAGGCAGGCCGGGTATGCTACGGATGTCATGATAGATGGCCGGTAACAGGAGTTCACCCGTCATCAAATCTCCAATACCAAAGCACAGATCGCCGTTATCTCCTTCCCGCATCAAAATCACCTTATTTTCTAAATCAAAATCATCTATATTGTGAAACAACATATCATCGACAAAGTAGTCAGGAGGAAAGATTTTCTCTCCTTTCAGACTTACAAAATAGCACCGTGACGGGTTGCCCCAATAATTTTCATTGGATTGTTTCTCCGCATTTATCAGTAAGGCATCTTTACCCACAAACCGTACTTGTGCATATTTAGGTTCTACAATAACCTTTCCATGACGATCGATATACCCCATTCCACCCTTGGATTGGATCTTACCGTAGCCTTGTTCGAACCCATATAACAGCCAATGGTCGTCATCTTCTTCCATATCAAAATCCACAGGCAAACTACTCAAGAGATACAGCAGCTGCGAACATTCTTTTTTTCCCTTAACATCATACAATCGTCCCGCTAAGCCGTCTTTGGATACAAATAGAAGATCCCTCGTTCCATGAATCATCTCTACAGTCTTGTAGTCGAGTTCTTCCATGTGCAAACCTTCTACATTAAAGATAGCATACCGCTTTTCTCCCGCTTGTGCATACTCCGTAAGATAATGCGCCCGATCCAACGAATCTATCCGTTTTAAGGCAAAATCATTGTATTTTTTCCCTTGCAGGTCATACAGATCTATACCACTAAACGCATCCAAGACAGCTTGTACGATAATACCGTTGGGTGTAGTCAACGAATTAAAATATCGGTCGTACATTGCTGGAATGATCACATTTTTGGCTTCCATATCATAAAGCCCCCACCTGTCCTTTTCTTGGAAAGCTAAAAATAGCTTATTAGCAATCTCGGCGACGGCATAATCTTGTATAGCAAAAGGGATAATTTTTTCTCCCTTGCGGTCGAACAAAATTTTCACCCCCTGTTTTTCAGCCTCAATAAATTCACCTCCTTCAATTTCTGGCTGTTTTCTGACCCTGATATTGTAGAATTCGGGTTCATATAAACGATTACTCTCCGCAAAATAAAGTCCATAATAAGCTTTCTGCTTTATGGAGAAGACCGTCAACCTTAGGCTTCCCGAAGAATAAAAATATTCGTTGGTATGTTGGATTTCGGCATGTTCTTTTTTCAATAAAGCTTCTGGCTTTCGGGCTTGAAAGAGAAATGTTTCACCTGCCTTTTTCGCCACAAAGTAATCATCATAGACCTGTACACTTTCATATTCCACAGGCAATACAACATCGCCATCCACATGGATCAATCCTTGTTTCTGGTCTTTGGTAGCCAAGAGATAATGTCCAAAATATCCCAAATATGAATTGTCGTTGGGTGCTTCCAGTTTATCATAGGTATGCGGAACGGCCAGTTCGCCATCACGATTAAACGCACCATACAAGCCGTTCTCTACAGTCACTAACATCCCGGAAATAACATCTGTTTCGGGCGATGATCCATCAAATACTTTGCCTGTGGGGATATGGATAACTACGTTTTTGCCCTGTTGATAAAAAGAGGTTACCCAGTTATCGCTACGCATAGAACGATGCTCATGTTCAAAGGCAAACGGCACAAGAACCTGTTCCTCCCAACTGATGACACCCCATTTTCCATTCTTCTTGGCATACACATAAGGTGCACCGGTTGAGCAACCACCACAATAATCGAATCCTTCATAAGCTTGTTTGGTCACTATACGGTTTTGGGATTTGCTATATAAACGCCAGGCTCCCTCCTGCTTCACGTCAAAATATTTCCCATCCAAAAAGCCTATGTCATCAAATAGCGGGAGCATGACTCCACCAGGCAGGTAATAGGTCTTTTTCTTATTTTTGTGCAATTCCCAAAACTGCTGATATTGTGTATCGATATAATCATATTCGGCTGTTATCAACTGTTCTCCCATTGGGGATAATACCCCATACTTACCTTCTTTTTCAAAAATCGTCTTATTCTTTGGCAAGTATTTGCCATATCCTTCTTTCACTTCCCTCACGTAATCTTCCTGTACATAAGGCACGCCAAGTATGCCTTCGCTTACCGTCTGTATTTTCTCACCTTGGGTATCGATATAATAAGACATATTACCTTCCCGCACCAAAGCATAACCGCTTCTGAAAGGACTCAATGATAATGATTGAACAGGTGGGACAACCGGGGGCGCAACTGCTGGGGGCGGAATACCCTGTGCATCGCTTTTTGCGGGCACGAATAGGACTGCTATCCAAATCAGCACCGGAAAACTATAATATTTTAGCTTCATCTTGTTCTTCATTAATTTGATTTGCTTCGAATCGTATAAGGCTTACCATTTTTACGAACAAAGTAGTACCAATCCCCATCTTTAACCAGGATTGGCCATGTCTTTTCCTCCCCCTCATAGCTTGTACGGATATTATCATAGCGGGGTTCTATCACCACCTTACCTTCCGCAGTAATCAACCCTTCTTTACCATCCTTTCTAATCTGCAGATAAGGTTTTCCACTACTCCATTCGATATACTCGTATTCGGGCTCTAAGATGATTACCCCTCGTTTGTCTACCAATCCCACCTTATCCCCCAATCGGACCTGCAATAGTAAAGAGGAATTGCCAAAGGCATGAACATCAGACCATATTGGTGGAAACACTTCTTTACCACTTGCGTCTATAACGCCAAAAAGATGATTGCCTGTTCGATAAGTGTTAGACGCTGAGGAGGTGGTCATTTTTTTAGCCACAATGCCATAGTCTTCTATGAATTCGCCAACTTGTTCATAGTCAGTAAAACGCTTGGGTTCTCCCTTTTCATTGATAAAAAGATTGGTTTCATCGGCATAGATTTTCTTTAATCCTGCATGAAATCCAGCGATACTTCTTCCTTCGGGTTCGGGGAAGTTGATATGTCCATAGCTGCCCCTTACTTTCCATTGAGGGTTTTCGTAAAGGATATTCCCTTGTATATCCATCAACACATACACAGGGCTATTGTATCCCTCGGCTTTTTCTACCAACAAAAAATGGTTTCCCAGCATTTCAACATCACGCACCTCTTTATCAAATTGCAGTAAGGCATTCCCTTCCTTATCGTATAGGCTTACCCGACCTAAATTCTCTTCTATTCCCTGTTTTACTATACGAAAATAGTTTTCGTTAAGCCATTTAATAGATTGTGGAGCGGGCGAAACGATAAGCTTACCTATTTCGAAATCAAAAAGTCCTATAGACTCTGTATAGCTGTCTTCATTTTTCTGACCCACTATCTCTAGGTAACGCTTTTTCAAGGTCAGGTTGGAGCTCAAAGCCTGTGCATTGTATTGGTAGGTATCTTTTACCCAATAGTCCATAGGCAAAAGAGTTTTGCCCTGCGCATCCAAAACACTGATTTTTCTTTCGGTATTTTCTACTATAAAGCATACCGATTGGTCATAACAATACGGTTTCACAGTACGGTATTTCCCTTGTGGTACGACGGTTTTTCCGGTCCAATCATACAGACCCTCCGTCCCCTCTTTGTAACCGCGGATATAATAGGGCAGACTATCCACCTTGACCTCATACTTTATGTTAGCAATTTGTTGCGGAGTCAGGTTCACTCCCCTTTCACTGTAAGCACTTATATCCACCACTTGTCCGCTGACTTTCACACGTCCTTCCGCATTGACAAAATCCAATCGTTCGAAGTCCGTTGAAAACAGGAGTTGACCTTCTCCATTGGCGACATTGTAGAGGTTATGATCCCTAACTACGATATAGAGCCCCCTTGTATAGTTAATAATGGACGAAAACTGTGGTTCCAGTACTACTTTACCTGTTTGAGGATTGAGTAAGCCGACATGTTTATTCTTCCGAATGGATAACATATTGCTATGGGCTATGGCGGATAAAGTAGGGAAATCGCCCTCCACCATAACCTCACCAGAAATGCCATACAGCGTAGCCAGACCACCCTTAAGGGCATGTATATAGTTATAATCCTTGGTCTTGATAAAATGGAGCTGCTCCTGTTCGACAGGAACCACCAACGTGCCATCTTTCGTAGCAACTCCTTCCTTACCACTATTCGTGACAATAACATAATGGTCAAAAAGATAGGTCTTACTTACTTCATCGTAGATACAAGGCTGAAGCAAATCTCCGGTCAAAGCATCCAACCAACCCCAACGGTTATCCTTGGCCACAGCAATGATATCCTTACTGATGACCTTCAGCTGCTGGTACTTTGGCTGGGCCAAGACATGTCCGTTCGTATCTGCATATCCATAAAGTCCATCCTGCTGTAGCACGATAAATTTGTAGTTGTAGGGAATACCCTCATACCACTGCCCTTCGTAGTCGTCCTCCACACGCACCTCGTCATAGACAAATGGGACAATGAGCTTACCATCGTCACGCACCACACCATAAGCCCCATCTTTCATACCCACCGTCATGCCCGCCGCACGGTTGTGCATATCGTCCATCCACACTTGGCTATCCAAGTGGTAATAGTATTTAATGCCATCTTTTGTCACGTTCACCAAGGGGTGGGTATAATCACTAAAACTAATCTTATCGAAGGTCTGCCATTCCTGTGCTTGTATCGGGGCGTTAGATATATAAATCACAAGCATTGTAAGCAGTATATTATGGATTCTACGTAGCATATAGAGCGGAGTGTATTTGATATGACGAATATAGCCAAAAGCTTTGAGGTCTAAAATAACGGAAAGCAGGGAATTTTTCCCTACTCTATTCTTCTACTTCAAAGTAACAATTTTCGACTTACACACTTTTAGGGATACTGCCCCTAAACTCTTTCGCTGGCACACCAAACTTTTTCGCTGATACACCAAACTCTTTCGCTGACGCACCAAACTCTTTCGCCGACACGCCAAACTCTTTCGCTGACACACCAAACTCTTTCGC
>NZ_FOZZ01000016.1 GCF_900116225.1 Sphingobacterium wenxiniae | reverse complement strand
AAGGTCGGTATCTACCTTAATCCGGACCCCATTGGGATAGATCACCTCTACATCACTATTTCTGCCGGACTTATCGAGCGTTATAAATCTTCCCCTGTCAGTGTCGTTTTCTTTGCTGCGCGAAAACCAATAATAAAACGTAGCCTCATGGATCCCATTTTCCTCGCAGTAGCGTTTCTTGCTCATGCCGCTCTGCTGCCAGTCCGCTATCATCGAAAGCATCTGTGCTCTTTTTTCCTCTTTGCTCATACAGCAAAGCTAGGACTTAGATGAATGCTAAAAAATATGTACTTGGTAGGGCGGATACTAGCCACTATAGTATTTATAATCCTTTCTTTAGTAACTTTATATTTCGAGATACAAAAAATACAAAATCGCTATAAATAACAGGTATTTTTCCTTTTGTTGTTCCTGTATTGGCTATATACTAAACCAACAATCCATATTTCGTAGGATGTTCACACCAGATAAAGAAATATGGTTATTTTTGGGATAATTATAAAACAGCACTCAATATGCCCGAACAGCAGAATATACCTGCCTGCGGTTGAATACCGCAAATCGTACACTTTGCTTTAACATTATCTGTTAAAATTCAGTCAAGTATTTTGTTTCGTTTACTTGACAATCAAACAATGTCAAGTTTTTCGCTCCATAAACTTGACATTTGAAAAACTAATCTTACCTTTGCACGATGACTTTGGCAACTCAAATACGCAATAGGATAAAACAATTTCCCGAAGGAAAAACCTTTGGTTATGACGATTTGCGTATTGCCAAAGAAGATTATACCACAGCCGCAAAAGCATTGGAACGCCTGCAAAAAACAGGGCTTATCAAAAAAATTTCCAAAGGTATTTTCTACAAACCCGAACAAACGGTTTTTGGCGAGTTGATACCCGATTACAGCGAACAACTTCGCCCCTACTTGTTTGAAAATGGAGAACGTATTGCTTATGAAACGGGCATTTCGCTTTACAGAAGTTTGGGGCTTACTACACAAATGGCGTTTCGCATTAAAATAGCCAGTCGGGGAAAACGCATTGACATCAACAGAGGCACATTAAAAGCTGATGGCGTGAAAAGTTATGCGGAAGTAACGGAAAACAATTATGAAGTTTTGGGGCTTTTGGATGCGTTTAAAGACATCAAGAAAATTCCCGATACTTCGGTCGCCCAATCCGTTAAAAGATTGAGCGCCATTTTAAAAGATTTGGATAAAAAGCAAACCGAAACATTGATAAAATATGCTTTGCTTTATCCGTCAAGAGTTCGGGCTTTGGTGGGAGCTATTTTGCAAAATATTGGCTATAAAAACAAAGATTTGGATAAACTGAAACAAAGCTTGAATCCGCTTACAACCACCAAATTAGGTTTAAAAGAAAATGAATTGCCAACAAAAAACAATTGGTATATCCAATGAAATTGCACGAAAGCATATCGCTATACACGGACGCCATTCGGTTTACGGCACAACAGAAAAACCTACCGCCCGAATACATAGAAAAGGATTATTGGGTAACGTATGCTTTATTCAATATCTTCAAAAATGATATAGGCAAAGAAACCGTCTTTAAAGGCGGAACAGCGCTGTCAAAATGTTTCGGAATGATACAACGGTTTTCGGAAGACATTGATTTGGTCGTGTTGAGAAATGAAAGCGAAACAGGAAACCAACTGAAAACAAAAATCAAAAAGATTTCCAAATGCGTTTCAGATGTGCTTCCCGAAATTGAGATTGAAGGCATTACCAACAAGCTTGGAATGATACGCAAAACAGCACACAGCTACACAAAAACTTTTAAGGGAAATTACGGACAAGTTCGGGATAACATTATAGTGGAATCCACTTGGTTGGGAAATTTTGAACCTTACACAACAGCAAATGTAAGTTCGTTCATTTACGAAATGATGTTGCAGGGCAATCAGCAATCACTCATTGACGAATACGAAATGAATCCGTTTGAGGTATTGGTGTTGAACCCCAAAAGAACGTTGTGCGAAAAAATAATGAGTTTGGTTCGTTTCTCTCAAACACAAGAACCCATTACCGATTTACGAAACAAAATCCGACATACTTACGACATTCATTTAATGTTGAAAGATGAAAATCTAAAATCTTTCTTTCAATCGGACGACTTTGAAACAATGCTTTTGCGAGTAGCAAATGATGACATCACAAGTTTCAAAAACAACAACGAGTGGTTAGCCAATCACCCAATGACAGCAATTGTTTTTGCTGATACAACAGGCACTTGGAATAAAATCAAAGATGTCTATACGGCAAGTTTCAGCGAATTGGTTTTTGGCAAACTTCCTCCCGAGACAGGTATACTGAAAACACTAACAACAGTAGCGGACAGATTGAAACCAATAGAATGGAACATAAAGCCATAAGATTAAAGCCAGAATGAAGCCAAGTGTTTTCCCACCGCTCATTAGTGGCTTGCGAAACCCCACCGCTCTTGCCCTTGCTGTTCTCGCTTTGGCTGTTTACGGAATTGATTTGTCGACCTAATTCTATAAAAAAAGGATTGTTATTATCGGGATACTTATCGTATCTTTATGATAACAAAGTACATTGACTGATTGGAAAAGGTTCTATCAAGAGAACTCAAAAGCCTACAAAGCAGAATAGATAAAATGAGACCTATTCGGTTACCTCTCTTGATAGTTTACTTGCTAACAATAATATAATCAACGCATTAGAGGTGTGGTGGAAAATCCTGCCACCCCGACAAAAGCCACTGATTATCAATGGCTTTTTCTATTTTCGGACATATTTCGGACAGAATTGTGTGGATTTTCCGGATCATACTGAAAGTTTTGGGGGTGAATATATTTAAGCATACAATTTCATTACTCTATACAAGAAAAAAGTAGTATCTCTTACCCCACGGAATACACTACGAAACGCTTTTAATTTAGCATTGAAAGACTCAGCTGATGCATTTGTACTTCTGTTATCGAAGTAATGAAGTATTTCAGGATGATGTGCTGCTATCGACTTTGCTACACTCTCAAAAGAGATGATGCCCGCATTCTCTACTTTATTATGCCATAAACCCAACTTGGTAAAGGCAAGTGTTTTGTCTTTGCATTTGGTAAAAATATCTCCTAAAGCAATCCCTAAATCATATGCTTGTCTTAGCTTTGGAAAGCGAATAAACAATAACTCTGCACGATGTTTTTGACTTTCTGTCCACCGGCTTGGATGCTTGAATAACAGATGTCTAGATCTAGCCAATAGCTGCTTGATGGTATCCCCATTGGATAATACTTCTGGCTCATAAGACTTCCCCGTTTTATATTTGAAAAGGACTGCCAAATCTGACAACAAAACCGAAAACAAATAAACAAAAAAGCATCTCTATTAAAAATAGGAGGTTTTTCTTGGTCACCTCGCTGGTACAAAACTCAACACTTTTAAAGCCAAGTTTATGTACATAAAAATGAATGTTTTTATTTTTAAAATACAGTAGACAATACACAAACTTTAGTTTCTGGAAATAGATTGACTTATCATTTTATCGGTAAAAGTGATGCTAATTTCCTCTTACTTCAAATTAACTTTTCACCATTGATGAAACGTCTTTCTTTATCAATATGAGTTCGTTATCCTTAAACTCAAAGAAGTGCTTGTTTGTCCAGCTCCAAGATTTTCCCTCTCTGAAATTGAAACCGTTTGCTTTGAAAAAGATGGTAATCATATTACCCTCGATTTCTAACTCTATTTCGTCAAAAGTATCTTGAACTGTTGCTCCGTCAGGTATTGTGGGGCAGTTCTCCAGTTCTTTCAATATGTCTTTATTGTTTCTGAACCAAAAGCGAAGAAGATCTAAATGCTTGGGCGAGCACTGATAACCTAAATCCAAAGCCCAAAGGATTTTGCATTTTAAATTACTTCTGTTTTCATTCGCATTTTTATCCCATACGCATTCGTTTCCGATGAACGTAGCTACATAAGCCAATGCCGCTTTTTCGGGTTCCGAAATCGTTTTGATGTATTCCTCGTCGAGTATAATAACGCTGAACTCTCCGTCTAAGTCTTCCACATACTGCATTTCCCGCCAAAGAAATTTTACTTTTTTATCGGTTAGTTTTAAGGACGCTAGTCTTTTGGCGGAAACTAAAAACTCTTTATAATCCAAATACTCTTGATCCCCTGCATAGCGAATGCTGTCTGTTTTCCATTGGATTTCAAGCTTGTCTCCTTTTACGAAGCCATATTCCTTTGTCCAATCATAAACCAAACTCGCTGTATCGTTACCATTGCTTACGAACATTAGGGGATAGTCTCCATTGTCATTAAACTCAACAAACTCGATCGTATCGGTATATAATTTCCCGAGTTTCAGTTTGTCCTTAGGTCTTAAAGGGCTTTTAAATTCGCTAAAATCAGTACTTGTCTGTAGTGGATCTCCTGAATTTGAATGGATATCGTTCGTTGCTTTCTGCGTTTTGTTGTTGCAGGAATAGATTGCAAAAGTGAGGATGCATAGTATGAGAATATTTTTCATTTTTTTTAATTTAATCGAGTTCAATTATGCCATTTCAAATTGATTAGTAAGTGAAAATTTTAAATAAAAGTAATGCCATCGCAACCACAGAAACCAAGATAAGCAGCCAGAATAAAAAATTAATACCATTTGCTACAAAATCCAGAAAATTCCTTTTGCTTAATGCATGTTCTATGATATAGTCTTCAAGGAAGATTGCTTCGGTTTCTAGTTTTTGAATGGCTTTGGAGTTATTTTCAAATGGATTTTTATAAGTAGGCATAATGATAAATAAACGGAAGTTTATTCTCAAAAATTTCATAGGAAAGAATGTCGACAAACACGTGTGTACTTGCAAGCTATCTATTTCTTCGATGCTATTTCCTAACGTATAGCGTGGTTTGTCTATAGGTAGAAACAGCTGTAAATCCTTAGACCATCTACTTACCCAATAGACTATTGAAAGTCCCAGCAAACCGAAAAATATGCGCTTTGGCAAAATTTCTCCTATTGTAAAAATGGGCCAGCTTGTTACAAGGCAAGAGATCAATATCGCTACGAGTACAAAAAATAAAATCATTCTTCTGTAATCGATTGCTTTAAAACGAAATGAATCATCCGATTTACGCACCTTATTGTTTTTTCTTAATCACATAAAAACCTTCATTATGCCAGGTTGTGCTATTTCTGTTCCCTGAAGCCCATATAAACGATAAGCTTTCTGTATCGTTGAATTGGCTCGGTACATCAAAGACATACGCATGATTGTCTACCGTTCCTATACCCAAACCAGCCCGAGTGGCCATTGTTTTGAAACACAATTCTTCACCTTTCACTTTTAAGCTATTGACCGCTTCACCAACATATTCTTGTGGTAACCAAGATAAAGGTAGTAGAAACCAAATGGTCTCAGGATAATTGTATTTCTCTAATTTTTTAAATTTACTGACCTTCAATGAGGTTTGTGCGGTATAAGAAAACCCCTTGTGCGGAAAATCTGCCTCATAATTTTGTGTCAACTGCGCATCCGTTTTACGATTAGCATTGCTATATGTTCTTTTTTTGACATCCTTCATGATATACAGCGGATTTGATTTAGGTTCCAATTCTGGAGTATCGTCAAAAAAGCTATAATAATTTTTAGCCTGTTCAGTAGCATAAATAGTGCCTGCATTTTCATTTTGAATTAAGGTGGTCCATTTGTCCGCGATGTAAAAGTGGATTGCTTCTTCGGATACTGTACTGTCTACTGCTGTATAATAACGATCAAATATCACATAGGTCGCTCGCTCATAATTGGATCGGAACAGGATTTCCCATTCTGCGCTATGTGTACTGTCCGAAAGGTGACGCACTTCGGTATAGGGTTGTATTATTGGTTTTTCGTCATGTAAATTGATTATTCCTTTGGAAGTCAAAACAAAATGCGCTCCTTCTACATCATGCTGAATTTGATGACCTTCTGAAGCTAATATTTTAAACGTCACTACTCCTTGATGGTTTATTTTCGCTACACCTTCTGAAGTGCTTGCTACATAATATTTTTTGCTGGGTTCGTAGTATATCGAGCCATATTCGCCCAAAAGAACGGTTTCGATGGTATAAGTTTTACTTTCTATCTTTTGTGTCAGAAAAGGAAGCTTATCATCTGACTGCTGTTGTAAAAAGTTGGTAATTCGTACATTTACGAGTGTCAGTTGGTCCAAAACCAACCAAATAAACAGGATAGAAAGTACGGTAGATAACATTTTTATATTCATTATATGTGGATCTATACTATCTCCAGACTACTTAAAAGCATCTGTAAGACAGAAACACTCTCCCATCAAATACAGCCCGCTCCATAAGCAAAAACTATCCTTAGTGTTCAGCACAGCGGTCACTAAGGATTTTAATAACAACAAGTAGTCTCCAGACTACTTAAAAGCATCTGTAAGACAGAAACACTCTCCCATCAAACACATTCGTAAATACCTTTCAAAACTTAAACAACCGCCTATGGATGTGCAAACGCAAATAGATATAGAAGCACACCGAGATAAGAATTCCCGCACCTCCCATAATATATAGTGTGCTTTTAATCCCGATATAACTGGCCAAGGCGCCAACCAACAAAGCCCCGATAGGAGCAATCCCCTGAAAAGCCATCACATAATAGCTTATTGCCCGGGCTCTATAAATAGGCACAGCATGAGTTTGTATATATGTATTAATGGAAGAATTTTGCATCATCATCGCAAATGACACACACATTGTAAAGAACAATGCCGAAGGTAAATAGTGTGCAAAAGCCAATAACATCAAAGCCACTCCCATCATAAAAGCTGAGAAAAGCACACGGTAACGCAGGTTTTGCCCAGTACGCAAACGCGCCATCTGCACAGCACCAATCATCGCCCCAAGCCCGGCAGCACTCTCAAACCAGGAAAAAGTCGCCTCATTGCCACTGAATAAATCCTTTGCCACTGCAGGCAATAACGATGTATAGGGAATAACCAACAAGCTTGAAAAAGCCAGTACAACAATCAAAGAAGTAATATGCGGTGATCTGCTTAGATAATTGAAACCCTCGACCAAACCTTTCCAATTACTTTCCTTCACAGCTTTTACGTCAGGCTCGTCCACGCTCATCAACATCAGACAAATCAATACCGGAATAAAGCTGATAAAATTGACCGCGAAACAGACGAACTCCCCATACATAGAGAGCAGCACACCGCCTATCGCAGGACCAACCATACGTGCCGCATTAAAAATCGAGGAGTTCAATGCTATAGCATTGGGGAGGTCTTTGCGATTATCCACCAGAGAGACCATTAACGACTGACGCCCCATCACATCAAACGCGTTGACCACTCCCTGTATAAAACCCAAGATAGATAACAGAAACACACTTTCCCACTGCATCCCCACAACCAAGGTCAGCAAACCCGCCTGTATCATCAACCCAATTTGAGTTAGAAATACCAGCTTATATTTTTTGTGCTTATCCACAAAAGAACCAATAAAAGGCGACAACACCAGAGAAGGCAGCAGCGCTATAAACTGTACAAAACCCAGCCAAAAAACCGAGTTGGTCAACTCATATACCAACCAGCTTATCGCTATACGCTGCATCCAGGTCCCTAAAAGGGAAATAGATTGACCGATGACATGCAACCGAAAGTTGGGGTATTTGAGAGATCTTAGAATGTCCATTCAATAAATGAAATGTTTTAAACAAACTTGTGCAAGATGAAAATAATATAGCTACTTTTGTAACATAAAAGACTGCATATAGTTTTTTAATTTCTTTATTTCACTAAAAATCAACAGTTAAAAGATGAAATTTTTTATTGATACCGCAAACTTAGCACAGATCAAAGAAGCGCAGGACTTAGGTGTTTTGGACGGTGTAACGACTAACCCAAGCCTTATGGCCAAAGAAGGCATCAGTGGCGAAGAGAACGTAATCAACCACTACAAAGCCATTTGTGCAATTGTCGACGGCGATGTAAGTGCCGAGGTAATCTCGACCAACTATGAAGACATGATCAAAGAAGGTGAAGCGTTAGCGGCATTGGATGAGAAAATCGTAGTTAAAGTTCCGATGATCAAAGACGGCGTAAAAGCTATCAAATATTTCAGTAGCAAAGGCATCAAAACCAACTGCACATTGGTATTTTCAGCCGGACAGGCATTATTGGCAGCTAAGGCTGGAGCAACATATGTATCGCCATTTATCGGACGCTTGGACGACATCTCTGTGGACGGTTTAGGATTGATTGAAGAGATTCGTTTGATCTATGACAACTATGGTTTTGCTACCCAGATCCTGGCAGCATCTGTTCGCCACAGTGCACATATTCTAGGTTGTGCTAAGATTGGCGCAGACGTAATGACCGGTCCATTATCAGCGATCACATCCCTTCTGAAACATCCATTGACCGACAGCGGTCTGGCACAATTTTTAGCGGACCACGCAAAAGCAGCAGGTAAATAAAAGCCATAAACTGTAGGCTATAGGCACTAAGCTATAAGCAATTTTTAAACGAATAGCTTACCGTCAAACATTACCTTATACACCTCTTGACCTCAAAGTCAAGAGGTTTTTTTATAGGCAAAAAAAGTGTAATTTTACCAGCGTCATGAAACATGAAAACGAACATAACCATCATAATTTTGCAGAACTTTTAAGATCTAACGGATTAAAAGCAACCCCTCATAGACTGCGTGTTTTAAACGAAATAACGCAAAAAGACGCAGCTATATCCCAACCGGATTTAGAAAAAAAATTAGGAAAAGAAATCGATCGTGTCACCCTATATCGCATCTTGGCAAGCTTCGAAGAAAAAGGATTAGTACACAAAATATTCGATCTGAACGGTACAGCTACTTACGCCATCTGTTCGGATCACTGTTCAGAAAACCATCACCATGACCAGCATGTACACTTCATTTGTTCGGTCTGCAACAGTGTATATTGCTTAGCCGAAATTACCGTTCCAAAGGTATCCCTTCCCACAAATTTCACGTTGCACTCCATCGCAATAAATGCGGTAGGACTATGTGCAAACTGTCAAAAAAAGGTATAGATTTGTCTTCAAGGAAATAACTAGCCAAGGAAATTCTTTTGCCTTTATTAAGCCTAAAAACAACGCTAAAAACCAAAATTTTTCTAATGCTAAATATTTAAATTTAAAAATTTAAATAACTGAAATAAAACACATTAAAATAAAACAGATAATATATAAATTCAGTTTATAAATTTTAGCAAAACACATTAAAAACCGTAATAAAACCATTACCACACTCTACATACAGGAAAACCACATTCACATTTCAACTATTTTAGCAAAACAATACATAAATAGCTTATAATCTAATAATTAATAAAGCTAAAATAAATACACAATTAATAAATAGAAAAACAACACACTGTCCAAACCCATCACCTCATTTTTCCAGCACATACCGAACATTTTTTACGTATATTAGTTTAATGATTAGAAGCATCAGCATAGCGGAGCAAAGGTCAACAATACAAGCTCCCCTATCCTACTGTTTTCAGAGAACGAAAGTCTTTTCTTTTAGAAAAACAACAAACACATGAAACAAAAAAAAGAGAACCCTTATAAAGAAGTTTTAACCCAACTCATTGTTGATGTTTTCGAGAAGTCCGGCAATCAAGCACTCAACTACAAACAGGTCTCAGCCAAACTTAATCTGGCTGACACAGACTCTAAAGTAGCTATTGCCGACATTCTCTCCGACGCATCCAAATCCGGCAAATTCCTGCAAGTATCACGAGGAAAATTTAAACTCCGCCAACTGCAGGTTTATGTTGTCGGCAAGGTTGATATGACTGCCGATGGGTCGGCTTATATTATCCCCGAGGACGAACTCGAAGACGACATCCATATCGCTCCACGGAAGCTTCGCCAAGCCTTGCACAATGACATTGTGAAAGTGCATGTATACGAACGCAGCCGAGGACGAAAAAGAGAGGGCGAGGTAGTCGAAATTATCCAGCGCGCCAAAACCGATTTCACGGGAACAATCGACATTTCAAAATCGTATGCTTTCTTCCTTCCGGACGACCGCAAGATGATTCATGACATCTTCATTCCGCTCGACAATCTGAACGGCGCCAAAGATGGTGAGAAGGTTTTGGTATCTATTGTAGAGTGGCCAAAAAATGCAAAGAACCCCATAGGCCAGGTGAAGAATGTATTAGGTAAGAAAGGCGAGAACAACACCGAGATGAACGCCATCTTGGCTGACTTTGGTTTTCCGTTGGAATTCCCAAAAGCCGTCGAAAAAGAAGCCAACGCCATACCACTGGAAATACAGCAGAAAGATATTGAAGGCCGCAGGGATTTTCGGAGCATCACCACTTTCACCATCGACCCTATCGATGCGAAAGACTTTGACGACGCCCTGTCTTTTCAGAAACTTGAAAATGGCAACTATGAGATAGGCGTACACATCGCCGATGTATCACATTATGTAAAACCTGAGACCGAACTGGACAAGGAAGCCTTTCAACGCGCAACCTCCGTTTATTTGGTTGACCGCGTCATCCCTATGCTTCCTGAGCGTCTATCCAATGGGGTCTGTTCCTTACGTCCGAACGAAGACAAACTCTGCTTTTCTGCCGTATTCGAAATAGACGAGAAAGCCAATGTACTTGATCAATGGTTTGGAAGAACCATCATCAACTCCGACCGCCGTTTCACCTATGAAGAAGCACAAGAGGTTATCGAGAACCAAGCCGGAGATTTTGCCGAGGAAATCCTTAAACTTAACGAACTCGCCTATATCCTTCGCGAACGCAAGTTCAAGAATGGCGCTATCGCTTTCGAGAGCGAAGAAGTTAAATTCCACTTGGATGAAAACGGCAAACCATTGGGCGTATACACCAAGGTTCGGAAAGATGCACACAAGCTCATCGAAGATTTTATGCTATTGGCCAATAGAAAGGTAGCCGAGTTTATCGGCAAGCAAGGACGCGGAAAGAACAAACTGACTTTTGTCTACCGCTTCCACGACACCCCCAACCCGGAAACACTGACCACATTTTCACAGTTTGCCTCCCGGTTCGGCCATAAGCTCTCCATCAAATCCGACAAAGAAACAGCCAAATCATTAAACGCATTGATGACGAAGATAGAAGGCAGCAAGGAACAGAATCTATTAACTTCCCTAGCTATCCGTTCTATGGCGAAGGCAATTTATACAACCAAAGGCAGTAGCCACTATGGACTGGCGTTTGACTACTACACACACTTCACCTCCCCTATCCGTCGATATCCGGATGTGATGGTACACCGTCTTTTACAATTCTATTTAGACGGCGGCAAGAAAATCAATGCCGAGCATTACGAGAAAATGTCGGAACACTCTTCACAAATGGAGAAAAAAGCCGCGGAAGCTGAACGTGCTTCCATTAAGTACAAACAGGCAGAGTTCTTACAGGACCAGATCGGCGTAGAGTACAAAGGTATTGTATCCGGTGTAACCGAATGGGGCATGTATGTAGAAATCGAAGAAAACAAATGCGAGGGTATGGTACGCTTGAGGGACATCACGGACGACTTCTACACCCTAGACGAAAAGAACTATGCCATCATCGGCCAACGTAAGAAGAAGAAATATCAACTTGGCGACGAAGTGCAAATACGGGTGAAAAAAGTCGACCTAGAGAAAAGACAGATCGACTTTACGCTGTTGGGTTAGTGTATTTCAGAGAGGGTGTCTCCTATGTTTACTTACAACAAACATAGGAGACACCTCCCTACTCGTACTCGTTTAAGCATAGCGGCAACGAGTACGATATTTCATCCTCGTTTGAAACGAGGACGAGGGAGAGTTTTCCCCCTCTTACCCTACCAAGGCTTAAAGTCCGAAGTCACGGGTTTGGTGAGATCAAACTCTACCGAGAAAAAACGGTCCGAACCGATGCGACGGAGATTGTACGTAAACTTACCATCTTCCATCGTAATCCACCACACATTCTGACAGCCATAATCAATCAGCCTACAGGTTTCCTCATCAGCAGGAAAAGACTGCAGGTTATCCCAACCTTCATTGCTTGCCGTACCACCATAGAAAGTAATAGCATCCGCAGAGCCATCTTCATGTCGATGATCGTGCTTCAACGTTATTTTATGGTTTGAATAAGTCAACACCCATGTTCTTGACTTGTCCTCTCCCACATAAAACGGAATCTTGACTTCGCGGTCATCATAGCTCATGACCTGCATCAGTAGCCGTTGCCCCGTAAAGCCATCACCTTCCCTACCTCCCGCCACAATCTTCCCTTCGTAATACTTTCCTTCATGTGCTTTAAACTTTTCCAGGAAAAGTTTTGCGTTTGATTTTTCCTGACCAATCACCATCTGACAGCACAGCACAAACAACAATAACAGTACATTCTTCATATTTTCATTTTTAAAGTCAATTGGTGAATATAGCCTTTTCTTGTGATATAAAAATATAACTTCATGAAAATTAGGATAATTCAAAAACTATCCATATCTTTGCACCGCCTTAGGCAATAGAGCCTATTGTATATTTTATTTCATGAACCCATTTTTAGACTTGGGAATCCGTCATGAAGTTGTTAATGCCATCACTGAGATGAGTTTTGAGAAACCATCTCCTATTCAGGAAAAAGCCATTCCTGTTTTATTGACTGGTAACGACGATTTTGTCGGATTAGCCCAAACCGGCACAGGAAAGACAGCGGCATTTGGTCTTCCATTATTAGAGTTAATCGACTTTACTCAAAAGCACCCGCAGGCTTTAGTATTATGTCCTACACGTGAGCTTTGCTTACAAATCGCAAAAGATTTAGAAAAATTCGCCAAGTACATTGACAACGTTAGTGTTGTTGCCGTATATGGTGGTGCAAATATTTCTGACCAATTGCGTCAAATCCGTCGCGGTGTACAAATCGTAGTTGCTACACCAGGACGTATGTTAGACATCATTGGCAGAAATGCTATTGACTTCTCCAACGTGAAATACGTGGTATTGGATGAAGCAGATGAAATGTTGAACATGGGATTCCAGGAAGATATCAACAATATCTTATCGGAAACTCCAGACACAAAGAAAACCTGGTTGTTCTCAGCAACAATGCCAAGAGAAGTACGTCGTATAGCACAAAACTACATGACCGATCCTCATGAGCTTACTGTTGGAACGAAAAACACAGGTAACGCAAACATTGAACACCATTATTATTTAATTAAGGCTAAAGATAAATATGCGGCGTTCAAACGTATTGTAGATTACTACCCTGAAATCTTCGGTATCGTGTTCTGTCGTACAAAAATCGAAACACAAGAGATTGCTGAAGCTTTGGTAAGGGATGGCTACAATGCTGACTCGCTACATGGTGATTTATCACAGCAACAACGTGACAAGGTAATGAAACGTTACCGCGACCGCAGCTTGCAATTATTGATTGCTACTGACGTTGCAGCACGTGGTATCGACGTTAACGACGTTACGCACGTTATCAACTTCTCTTTACCTGATGAGGTTGAGAACTATACACACCGTTCAGGACGTACAGCTCGTGCAGGGAAAACAGGTGTTTCCTTGTCATTAGTAAACGTAAAAGAACAAGGTAAAATCCGTCGTATCGAAAAGATCATCGGTAAACCTTTCGTGAAAAAAGAAGTTCCACAAGGAACTGAAGTATGTGAGAAACAATTATTTGCTATTGTTGACAAAATCCGCAATGTAGATATCAACGAGGAGCAGATCAATCCTTTCTTACCTACGATCATGGAGAGCATGCAAGACCTATCGAAAGAAGACATCGTAAAACGTCTTGCTTCTTTAGAGTTCAACCGCTTCTTGGAATACTACCAGAATGCACCAGACTTGAATCTTGACGCTCGTGATAGCCGTAGTAGAGATGGTGGAGAGCGCGGCGATCGTGATGACAGAAGATCACGCACGGCATCCAAAGGATATACGCGTTTGTTCATGAACTTAGGTTCTGTGGATGAATTCAGCCGTGGAGATATGTTAGGTTTCATCTGCAACAATGCAAATATCCCGGGCAAGTCTGTTGGTAAAATCGATTTGAAAGGTGTATTTACATTCTTCGAAGTAGAGGATGCTGAAGTCAACAAAGTATTCGAAGGCTTCAAAGGCGTAGACTACAACGGCCGTCAGGTTCGTATCGAAGTTTCTGGCGAAGAGAGAGGTGGAAGCCGTGAAGGAAGATCCAGAGATCGCGGTAGTCGTGGTGGTGATCGTAGAGATCGCTCAAGAGGCGAACGCAGAAGCGGAGGTTCATCCGAACGTCGTGGTGGAGACCGTGAACGCGGAGGTTTCAGAGACTTCTCCGGCAAACGTAAAGAAAGCAGAAGCAGATATTAATCTATATCTGTCCTAAGATAAAAAAAGCCTGATTTTCTATGAAAATCAGGCTTTTTTATCTCCTTCGACGCAAATACCGCCACTTCGATCGCCGTAGCCGGGACCCTTTAGCAGGATAATGCCTTTTCGGGGTAATGTTATTGAAAATAAGAGCTACGACAAAAAGAATCAGCACACCCGACAACACGGGACTAAGCACATACCAATAGCCCAAAGATGCTACCTTTGTTCCTCCTGTCACGGCAATCATTGCTGTAGCTCCACCGGGAGGATGCAGTGTGCGGGTTATCTGCATAGCAACGATGGATAAAGCTACCGCTAAAGGTGCTGTAAGCCAAATAATATCCGGTAATAATTGTGCAACGGTCACTCCCACCAGCGCAGAAACCACATGTCCTCCAATCAAGTTACGCGGCTGCGCCAGAGGACTGGCAATAAGTCCATAAACCAACACTGAAGATGCTCCAAATGAACCTATCAGAAAGACATTTTCCAATTGGGGCAAACTAAAAGACTGTATAAAAGCTATACAGAATATCCCAACAAAGGCCCCCACGAAAGACCAAAAATGCTCGCGTGGGTCGACAAGCGTTTCTTTATAGAATACATAGCGGTACACCCGCAGTTGTCGCTGAATTTGTTTTTTCAAAGGGTAAGCCTAATAAATTACTTATTATTCCGTTGGCGGATGGCTTCATAAATAACAACCCCTGCCGAAACGGACACATTCAAGGATTGGATTTCGCCAAACATTGGAATTTTCGCCAGTTGATCTGAAATACGAATCAAATCATCTGATACACCGACATCTTCTGCGCCCATAATGATACAGGTAGGCACGGTATAATCCACATCATAGATCGAATTTTCGGTCTTCTCCGTGCTCACCACCAACTGCACACCCGAATCTATCAAGAAACGTCCTGTTCTTCCCAACGAATCCTCACGACACACAGGAATTTTGTACAACGCACCTGCCGAAGTTTTTATTGCATCTGGATTAATCTCAGCCGAACCTTTCTTCGGTACAATAATCGCATGCACGCCGGAACACTCCGCTGTACGGGCAATCGCGCCCATATTTCGTACATCTGTTACGCCGTCCAACATCAGTAACAGCGGTGTCTCACCCTTTTCATAAATCGTCGGCAACAAGTCCTCGATTTTTTGGTACGTGATAGGCGAAATAACCGCAATAACCCCTTGGTGATTTTTGCGTGTGATACGGTTCAGTTTTTCAATGGGCACCTGTTGAAAGGCAATATTATGCTCCTTCAATAAAGTTTTCAGTTCCATGATCAAACTTCCGCCCAGTCCGCGCTGCACAAACAAGGATTCAATCTCTTTGCCGCTATCAATAGCCTCGATCACGGCACGGATTCCAAAAACCATCTGGTTGGACTCTCTCTTTTCCCCTCTGTCTCTGCGTTGGAAATTCTGCATTTTTTATTTTTTAGATATTGCAAATGTGCGTAAAGTTAGCGGGTTAGAATATGGCTCTAACTTCTTCACTTTCTCACTTCTTAACATAGTATGCGGCAAAGATAAGAAAAGAAAAAGATGTATTTAGCTCAGGCCGAGATTAAATGCTTTCCGAAGGGTATCCAAGGCCGGGTTTTTGGCGACCATGGCTTGGTATTTCTCTTGCGAGGTATACGGTTTGCGCACCTTGGTCACTTCCACCTGTTTACCGACCAGATCCAAAGCAAAATTATTGAGTTCTACACGAAGGAAGTTCAAGATATCAATCTTACCGACTTTCAGCTCATCCATCTGCACAGCGTTCTCTACGTCCACTTCAATGAGCGTACCTGCAAACCGCGGGGTATTCGCCGTCATAATCGTATACAGGGTAATGCGGTTGCTTAGCTTCAATTTATCCGCGTATTCGTTCCACTTGGACATGAAGGCATTCAAAGTCACTTCTGCAAAGGCACTTCCTTGCACCAGGTCACTATCCTTTGATTCTTCCTTGGGTTTTTCGACGAAAATTGTGTTCAGGTTCGGAACATTCACCGAGGAGGTCACTTTTCCCCAACCTTTTTTAGGTGTTTCACGTGGCTCTTCCGTTGTTTTATCGACAACAACCGAACCTCCCGACATGCTTGTCTCAGGTTTTGGCGGATTGACGATCGGTTGTGGTGGCGCAGGCATAGGCCTCGGGCTAGATGGCACCGCCACATTTGCCAAAGGTTTTTCAGCTACCGGTTCAGGTCGTTTTTTTTTTACTTCAGCCGTAGCAGAAGAAAGTTGACCATTTTGGGACAACTGTATGGCCGATGCAATATGACACATCTTGAGCAAAGCCAACTCCACTTGCAGACGTTGGTTCTTGCTATTTTTATAGTTGATTTCACATTGATTGGCAATATTCAATGCCGAGAGTAAAAGCCCGGAGTTCATTGCTTGCGACTGCTCTAAATATTTCCGTTTGATGTTCTCGCTAACTTCCAATAATTTCAGCGTTGCCGGCTCTTTTGAGACCAAAAGGTTACGGATATGTGAGGACAATCCTGCAATAAAATGCCCACCATCGAAACCTTTATTAAGGACTTTGTCCAATATAAGCAATGCCTCTGCTGCATCTTCCTTGGCGATACCATCCATCAACTGGAAATAGTAATCGTAATCCAGAATGTTCAGGTTATCGATAACAGCTTGATAGGTGACGTGTTTATTCGAGAAACTTACAATCTGATCGAACATAGACAGCGCATCCCGCAAGCCCCCATCCGCTTTTTGTGCGATGACATGCAAGCCATCCATTTCATACGTCACATTTTCCTTATCGGCAATGGACGCCAAGTGGGTAGCCATATCCTCCACCTTGATCCGGTTAAAGTCAAAGATCTGACAACGCGACAAGATCGTCGGTAGGATTTTATGTTTTTCGGTGGTCGCAAGGATAAATATAGCGTAGGAAGGTGGTTCTTCCAAAGTCTTTAGAAAAGCATTGAAAGCAGCCTGTGAGAGCATATGCACCTCATCGATGATATAAATCTTGTACTTGCCGGATTGGGGCGGTATACGCACCTGTTCAATCAGGCTACGGATATCATCAACCGAGTTATTGGATGCAGCATCAAGCTCGTGAATACTGAAAGAGTTGCCCTGTTGAAAGGATTTACAGCTTTCACAGTTGCCACAAGCTTCCACTTGCTCCGAAATATGTTCACAGTTTATTGTTTTGGCCAAGATACGCGCACAGGTAGTTTTTCCAACACCCCGAGGACCACAGAACAAAAAGGCTTGCGCCAATTGATTGTTGTGTATAGCGTTCTTTAATGTACCGGTAATATGCTGCTGTCCTACGACAGAGTCGAAGGTTACAGGGCGGTATTTCCGGGCCGAAACGATAAAATTATCCATTGCACGAAGATACATAAAAAATCAAAAGGAAAAATGTCAAAACATAAAATATGCCCATCGTGTTATCCTATTGTCAGGTTGATTATCTTGCTGTCCCAATACGGGATAACTGTATAAATGTTTAAATTAGCCCTTGAAAATAACAAATAAAGAGGTGATTTTACCCCTGCTACATACACATGCATCAGACCTATGGAAGAAGTTTTCAAAATATTCAAGATCGATAGCCGGGACGCGGAGAAAATTGCTGCACAGATCAACAAACCACATCAACATAACTTTGAGGAGCTCCTGATCGGAAAAGAAGGCCAACTGGAACATTTCATCGATTTTAGATCCGAACTTATGGAAGCGCCTTTCATTAGTTTTGTAACGCAGGGAAAAGTGCATCGTGTAAAGCCATTACCCAAGCATGGACGGTGTGCTATCTGGGGAATCCGTTTTAAGAGCGAATTTATTGCGGAAACAACTTTCCGTCTGTATGCCTCATTCCACGATAACGCCAGCTTTTGTATAGAGAACAACCAGCAGTTTGTACGCCTGGACTCGATCTGCGAAATGATCAACGACGAGTACCAGCAGGATGTGCCGGACTTCTCCGTGATCCGGGACTTACTGAGCGCTTTATTTACAATGATTCAATCTGCGCGCAACAAGCAAAATAGGAACAACGATGAAACCATGCAAATAAGCAGCAATACATTCCGTAGTTTTTTAGCGTTACTGGATAAACATTATAAAGAAGCCCGCGATGTGAATTTTTATGCGGAAAAGCTTTTTATGTCGACAAGAAATTTAAATAATATCTGTCAGAAAGTCCTGCACCAAAGTGTTTCTGAAATTATAGAAACGCGCAGGCTTACAGAGGCTAAAAACCTCCTGATGACCACCAGCTTAAATATTGCAGAGATTGGCTATAAATTAGGGTATAACGAAAAAACATACTTCACGCACGCCTTTAAACGAAAGTCGGGAATTACGCCCTCTGCGTTCAGAAAAGAGATGAAAAAGATCATCTCTTAAGCCGCAGCAGATGACGGACTTCTTAAAAGCACAACATTTGTTCTGATAAACGTTACCCCGGTCATTGGTAAATTGAGGAATTTTGTACTGTAATAGCTGATGATCGCATATATTAATGAACAGAAAGGATTTTTTTAAGACAATGACAGTACTACCTTTAGGTGCAGCAGCAGTTAAGTTAAGTGCCCTGCGCAAAGTTACAGATGGCTTCGAAGCAACAGAAAAAATGCCTGTTTTATTTTTGGGGCATGGCAATCCGATGAACGCCATAGCGGACAATATATTTACCCGCGGTTTTCAAGAAATGGCCAAAACACTTCCTAAGCCAAAAGCGATATTGTGTATTTCTGCACACTGGGAGACAAGAGGCACTTTTGTCACGGCTATGCCTCATCCGGAGACCATTCATGATTTTGGAGGCTTTCCTCAGGCACTGTTCGATGTTCAATATCCGGCACCCGGAAGTCCTGAATTAGCCAAAGAAGCTGCCGAATTGATTACATCAACTACCGTTCAGCTAACCGATGATTGGGGATTAGATCACGGCTGCTGGACCGTCGCGAAATTCTTATACCCCGAAGCGGATGTGCCGATTGTGGAAATGAGCATAGATTACACACAAGGCCCCGCATACCATTATGCATTGGCACAACAATTAATGGCGTTGCGCAGAAAAGGCGTGCTGATCATAGGAAGCGGGAATACGGTGCATAATCTGCGAAAAGTGGCGTGGTCAAAAATGAACGAAGTAGGTTTTGCTTATGAATGGGCAGAATCTGCCAATGAGAAAATCAAAAAATTTATTACGGACGGCAACCACCAAGATCTAATTGCCTATGAAAAACAAGGCATAGAATTTCAACTGGCAATTCCAACACCCGAGCATTTTATACCATTAATGTACACTTTAGGTCTTCAGGAAAAAGGCGAAGTACCCACCTTATTCAATGATGCCCTTATTGGAGGGTCACTGAATATGCTTTCCGTAAAAATTGATAAAGCCTAACATCAACCAGAGCTGATCAATAGGTTTAGATGGCTATCACCCATCTTACATCAAAGCTATCGATGACCTCTATCAGTTTCTGGCACACATCGTCTATAATAACCCGGTGTGTTTTACCGAATTCAAGCTTTTCAATCAATGCCTGCCTTTCACCGATCGTGTTACACTGCAGAAAAACAGACAGGTAATTGCCGCGTATTCTTCCTTCGTTGTGTATCAGATCTGAACCGTGGATAATGATGCTATCGGAAACAAGCGAACCGATAACGACAGGCTTTTCGGTATAGCCCTGAATTTCTGTTTCCAAAGTGTCAAACGCTATTGTCCCCCCAAAACAAGTCTGATAATACGTGAGTGCTTTCCTGCAATTACCAGAAAATGTAATGAAAACCGCACCCACGTATTTAGAGGTCGTCATCATATTTTACGCATCGGGAATTTCTGGTTCGACAAGCTTTATTAATTTGTCAAGCGATTCCTGCCAACCCAAATAACACATTTCAGCAGGAATCGCAGCAGGGATTCCCTCTTGTAACACTTTCAGCTCCGTACCACAGGAAACCTTATTCAGCCATACGGTTGTTGTCATTTCTCCCGGCAGATTCGGGTCATCGAACGAATCGGTATATTTAATACGTTCATTTGGCTTTATTTCTACATACGTTCCACCAAAAGAATGGCCGTTTCCGGTACTGAAATTAATGAAAGTCATGCGGTATTTACCTCCGACCTTGAAATCCATCTGTTGCACGGTGCAAACAAAGCCATAAGGTGGCAACCAAGCTGCATGCGCAATAGGATCGGCAAATGCCCGAAATACTTTTTCGGGGCTTGCTTGAATAACCCGATGTAATGAAACTGAATTTTTCATAATATTACTATTTAAATGCTGATATAACGGATTGTGCATTATCATTTTTTGTTCTGAGGCTCCGACAGTGCCTATGCTGAACGTGACGAAGTACACAGCCTGAAATTTGTCGAAGGAATTGTCATCCTGAACCTGACACCTGCTTCGCAGTCGACAAACTCAGCATGACAATAGGATGCTTTTATTTCATCATGCACAAAGGGTTGATAGAACTCCTGTATATGCTGAGCAGCGTTATCTATCACTCAGGGACATCATTGCACCGTATCTTAGGGTTAAAACGATAAGAAACTGCGAGAATCCCCAATACCAGCAGCGGCATAAGCATAAAACCGATATTTTGATCCACGCAAGCATGACTGATAAATGCAAAAATCAGATTAAAGGTGAGTCCGGCATACGCCCATTCCTTTAATTTAGCCGATACTTTCGGATAGGAAATTGCAAGGACGCCCAATATTTTACAGACAATCAGGGCGTAAGCAAAGTAGTCCGGATACCCCAATGGCCTTGTTCCAATAGTCACCTGCTCCGGTGAAAAAATCAGGGCGCTTAGCGGCATTGCCCCTTCCCACAAGATGATGATGGTCGTTGCCACCCAAAAAAATATTTTATTCTTTTTCATTTCGGTAAGCATTAAGTTTATACGTGTGTTGATTCAACATAATTCACAAAGTTGTCCAAGATCGCCTGCCATCCTTGTTTCTGGAACTCAGGGTCATTTTCTGTTTCCGCATCAAATGTGGTTTCGATTTTGGTGTTCCCATCCCACACGGTAAACAATGTCGTAGATTTTCTCCCATCAGACATGGTGTAGGCGATCTCTTTATGCAGCTCAACACTGTCATAGGTACCTTCAAAGTCAAAACCAAAACTACCATCTTTAGCCTCCATCCTATTCTTGAACTTCCCACCTTTCCGCAGGTCGTTCTCACTACTTGGGGTGTGCCAGCTGGGATCCGGTGTGTTCCACCGCATAATATCGCTTGGTGTATTCCACGCCTTCCAAACGTCTGCTACGGGAGCATTTGCAATTGCTTCTACCGTAATTTTTGTTACCTGTCCCATTTATTTTTTATTTGTTTATAATCCTACAACTTTCATCTCAAACAAACCACTCAAGGCTTCCCTATGGGAATATCTCTTTTGGTTATCCGTCTTTTACCGTTCACGACCAAACCTTATAGGTTTCAACGTCTTCCCATCATCTACAACACAAAGTTATGCAGAAAAAGAAAACCAAGGCTGTTGTATAAACGACAATCTTAGGGGTGAATTATGACAAAATAATTTACTAACTTGCTTTAGAAAACATGCCACTATTATGCAGATTTCTGTCTTTGTTCCTGAATACGGAGTGATTGAAGCAGTTACACCACCTTTCAGAACTTTTCATACCGCCAACGATTTTTTAACCGTATTTGGTAAGAAACCCGTGTTCACCGTCGAATATGTCGGCCTGCGAGACTATGTTCCAGCCAACAATGGAGAATATATGGTAAAGACCGACAGGCTTCTTCAGGATGTAACAGAAACAGATCTCCTGATTATTCCGCCTACTTTTGGCGATACAGCCAAAGGCATCCAAGCCAATGCAGAAGCGATTCCTTACTTTAAAAAGCTATACGAAAAAGGGGCAAGCCTTGCCAGCCTATGTATCGGCGCCTTTCTTTTGGCAGAAACGGGCTTACTCAATGGCAAAAAATGTTCAACACACTGGGCGCATGTAAGCGAATTTAAAGCACGGTACCCGGAGGTGGAAGTCGAAGATGGGGCAATCATCACAGCGCATGATAACATCTACAGCAGTGGTGGAGCAAGCAGTTTATGGAACCTGATTTTATACCTCGTGGAGAAATTTGCAGACCGGGAGACTGCTGTCATGATTTCGAAATATTTCGCATTGGATATCGGGCGGGATAGCCAATCACAATTTGCCATATTCAAGGGACAGCGTAATCATGGCGATGAAGTCATTCAAAGGGCACAGGATTACATCGAAATGAACTATCAGCAGAAAATATCCATCGAAACATTGGCCAACCTCGTCAATATCGGCCGCAGAACCTTTGAAAGAAGATTCAAGGAAGCCACCAATAATACGCCTATCGAATATATACAACGGGTCAGAATAGAAGCTGCCAAGAGTTTCTTCGAAGCCTCCAGAAAGAACGTCACCGAAATCATGTATGACGTGGGGTATACGGACACAAAAGCATTTCGGGATACTTTTAAAAAGATAACAGGGCTTACCCCCATTGAGTACAGAAATAAGTTTGCCAAGGTTGCAACTGAAGTTTAATGAAAGATTTCAATACATCCTCGTTGCAAACGAGGACGAGATTGGAGCCTGGTTCATTACCCGAAGCAGGCTGTTTCTATTTATATTCCACCGTAGCGTGCGTCATCCTTACACCGACTTAAACCATTCGGCATATTTACCACCCAATATCGGCAATACCTTCTCTCGAGCATTCAGTGCATTGAAGAAACCTGTGAACCACAGAAACAGCAAAAAGAAAAATGCCACTATGCCGAACAGCCAGCCGATAAACGGAATCCAGCTCACAAACGTGGTAGCCAATCCTGTCAGCATCAGCCCAAGTGATTGTCGAATATGGAACTTTGCGTACGTGTTCTTCTTTTCGCTGTTCATGACCAGCGCTGCAACCAAACCGATAAGGGTGAGGTAGCTGATGATGGCGATTGTTTTTCCTTCTTCGATGATTTCTGGTGTACTTGCTCCTGTCAGAGTTTCCTGTGTGCGTTGTGTTGTCTCTTCCATGGTGATTTTTGTTGTATAGTTTATATTGTATTACTGTATAGTATATCTAGTATTATGTTAATTAAAGATGTCATGCTAACTGTCATCCTGAGCGGAGTCGAAGGGTGATACACCGGGGCTTCAACTCCGCTCAGCCTGACAAATTACGTCCAACTTAACACTAGGATTAAAATCCGAAACTTTTATAGTCTTTGGTATGGATGCTTTTGCCCTCTTTGTCAATGGCTGTTGCTTCCATCCTCATCGAGTCATTGTCTTTTAAGCTTTTTCCTTCCATTTTGAGCAAAATCCCCCCAGCTTGGTTTTGTAAATTTGGCATACCACCCTTACTAATCTTTGTAAGCTGACCGAATGCGCTCATAAAGTGACCTGCATCGACACCCAACTCCGTGGTCAGCCATAGTGTAGTTGTATATTCGGAAGTTGTTGCTTCATACACATCGCAGTTATAGTTTAAGATACTTTCCGAACCAATCTTTTTAATCGAAAATTCTCCATCAAACGTATCATCTTCCGCTTCTTCAACCGCAGCACCCAAAACTCCTGCCGTCATGCCTCCACCCAGTACCATGTAGCTCTTTTCTTTCTCCATGAAAGCTATCATGCTTGCACCATGCATAACCATAAACATATCCTTCTCTTGAGCTGCCGACATCCCAATATAATCTTCTCCACCAAACCACATAGTCATTTCTGTTGCCCTACCCTTGCTGCCTTGAGTTTGATAAGTTACGCCCAAGGTAAAATCATAGGTGTCGTATAGAGTTACATCACTTTTACCGATCGGAAAATCTATATTGCCAACATCTGAAGATGGTTCCCCATCTGCATTCGGTTGTCTATTCCCACTTCCTTTAATAGCTCCCTCGGCCGCATTTTCCACTTTGTCCATGCCCTTGTTGATGGCTTTGTCCGCTTGGCGCTCCACACGGTTATTGATCTGTTGTTCTACTTTTTTCTCCAGTTTTTTGCCAAGGCCTTTCAGCAATTGGGCATCACTTGTTTGTGGCAATAGGAATACCAACAGTAACAATCCGATTATACATACATTCTTCTTCATAGCTATGTTTTTTATTTTACACTTCATTCAAAACCCAAATATGCCCGACATTTCTCTGTAAACCAACCTCTTTTTTATGGATAGCCGCAAATATCCTACAATCTGTATCATCTATTGTATAAATGGTATTCTGTTGATTTCCGAGAGGAAAAAGCCTGTTTTTTCAATATATCCACGCTATGCAACCAATCATACAGTCATAGGTGGCATTTGTAAAAAACAGCTACACTTTGAGGATATAAAATGATAGCTTTGTCTTATACCAACAGGATGCAGCGTGGAACATGTACAGCTATTTGCGGACCGAAACTTATTGACCGTGTTTTTGTGGCACGTGACATTTGTTTACCTTATTGTACACGTGATACTGTCCGCCACGATCTATGGCAACACCAAAGACAAGGTCTTCCTGTACTATTTCGGCTATGTATTTTTGCTGTTTACGTATGTCGTGACCCGCAATTATTACTTCATGGAGATACGATCCTACCTGTTTGTGCATCTGTACACATTCTACGTGCAGGTTATCTATCTGTGTATCTATTTTTACTTTGGTCTTTCTATCATTAATTTTAAGACTTACTATCTCAAATTTACCCGATGGACGTACCGCTATATGTGGGTCATGATAGGGATAGGAACACTGATTTTCGTAGCCGGGCTTTTCAAGTGGATCCCCCCGGGCTATATGGCCGATTATTACCACAAGGTATTTTTTCCAATCCATACCGCCATCGCTCTATTTATTATATACAGAACATTTTCGCTCAGGCAAGAGCGACTTCGTTATTATTTTCTGATTGGTACGATTATCTATATCATCCTCGGTACCATTGCGGTGGTCACTACTTTTTACAGGACTCCCGGAGCCTTGATACAGCCCATCAGTTATTTTTATATCGGGATTATTATCGAAAGCACTTTCTTTGCGGTAGGTCTGGGCATACGGATAAAACGTGTCTATACCGATAAACTCGAAACCGAAAGAAGGCTCAATGCCACTCAGCAGGAACTACAAGTACAAATGTTGCAACAGATCGAACAGCAGGAGCAACGGAATATAAGTCTACAACAGGAAAAGGAATTGCAGGTACTCGCTACTCAAGTTGCCCAACTTGAGAACAAAGTCTTGCGGAGTCAAATGAACTCCCATTTTATCTTTAATGTTCTCAACTCAATCAAGGCCTATATCATCGAAAAAGATGTCACCAAGGCGGTCACCTATCTCAACAAGTTCTCCAAGTTGATGCGTCGGGTACTGGAGGCCAGTAGGGATGAAAACCATACTCTTGCGGACGAGATCAATGCAATCCGGCTATATGTCGACATCGAAAAAATGAGAGTTTCGGACAGCCTGGCCTCCGTTGTGAATATCAATATACAACAAGACGCCGAAACCATCCCCTTCCCGGCTTTACTGATACAGCCTTTCGTGGAGAATGCGATATGGCACGGACTAATGCCCTCGCACAGAGGAAAAGAATTGTCTATACAGGTGTTTAATATCGATACAGGTATTCTGATTGAGATTATGGACAATGGCATAGGTTATTCCAATTCGCTTCGGGAGAAAAAGACATTGAGCACACACCGTTCCCACGGAATGGACATCACCAAAGAACGTATCGCGCAATTCAACAAAAAGAACAAGCCACAAATATCATTTGGAATCGAGGACAGAATAGACATGATAGGTACACGAGTCTGGATACGTATCGATACATACGATTTATACAATAAATAAGTACATCTGTACAAATCAGTTCGCCTCGCTGTAGATTATTCCATATCTTTAAGGCGCTGTAATAATGTATATTGTAATGCTGTATAATGTATAATTATCGACAGCTTAAAATGAAATTATTTGGCACATAACAAAAAAATGTCATCGTCATTGCGAGAATACGAAGTCCCGCCTCAGGCGGGAATGACATCAAAAACGCAGATTGCGTCGTCATACTTCCTCGCAATGACGCGTTTTTTAATTTTTACTTTGAAATATGAGCTTGACCTGCATACTTGTTGACGATGAACCCAAAGCACTGACGAGTCTGAACTACGAGTTACAGGCTTTTGCAGAGAGAATACAGATTGTAGAACAGTTCACCCATCCCAAAGAAGCACAGTGTTTTTTGGAAACACAGTCCATCGATGTGGTGTTCTTGGACATCAATATGCCTGAGATAGACGGATTGACTTTCCTAGACGCATTCCCCGAGCGAAATTTTGAAGTTGTTTTTACCACAGCACACAGTGACCATGCTATCGATGCCATCAAAAAAGAGGCTATAGGCTATCTGGTCAAGCCTATCGATGCCGAAGATCTCGACAAAGTCGTCGACAGGTTGGAAAGAAGAATCGGAAAAGAGCCCTTTGCCGATAAACTGGAGGCAGCCATAGACCGTTTGAACAATATTGGTATGGGGCCGAAAAAGATTAAACTGAATCTGGACAAGAAGATTGTCTTTATTGATCCCAATGATATTATCTATTGCGAAAGTGACGGCAATTATTGCAAAATCATATTGGAGGGTGAACACAAGGATCTGTTCTTGACCCAAAAATTAAAACAGGTTTCCGAATTATTGCCCGACGAGCTATTCTACAGGGTGCACAACTCCTATCTGATCAACCTGCGCAAGGTCAAGGAATTTTACAAGACCGAAGGCTATATCCTCATGGAAAACAATATCAAAATTCCTGTCTCACGACAGAAAAGGAATGAGGTGTTGGGTAGGTTGTAATTAATTTGGAAAGTTAGGAAACTTAACTTTCCAAATTCAACTCGTAGCTGACGCTCCTGCCTTCTCCTTTCTGTAGCAAAATCTTTTTGTCAGTCAGGTCTTGTAAATCCCGTGTGGCTGTCGCGCGCGAGGATTTTGTAATGGATACATACTTTCTTGCTGTCATACCTTCTTCAAAACCGGAAATTCCTACATCAAACATTTTCAGCACAGCCTTTATCTGTCTTTCATTCATTTGTGATTCATGCTGATCCATAAATTTGGTTTTGCTGAGTGTAAACAATATAGTTTGCTTTGCACTCTTTTGGGATTCCAGAATAACAGTAGAGAAATACTGTATCCAATCTGTTATGTCCAATGTCTTTTGGGCGAGCATCAGTGCTTCATAATATTCTTTTCTGTTTTTTTCGATTGTGCTGGAAAGACTCATTAAAACAGGTCTTCTAAGCGATTGTGAAAGACATTTTTCGGCAATTGCCCGTCCAATTCTGCCATTTCCATCCTCAAAAGGATGTATACTTTCAAAATACAAATGAGCAATCGATGTTTTGATAAGGATATTTTTAATATCTGTCGCCGAAACGTTAAAAGCATGATACCATTTGATAAAGCTTTTCATCTCGTCAGGCATTTTATAAGAGGGGGGGGCTTCATAATGAACAGTTTCCCTGCCTATCGCGCCCGAAATAATCTGCATAGGTTCTTCACCCATTCTATATGTCCCTGCATTGACATAGGGATTGCCATTCATCAGCGTATGATGCCAACCTTTGATTAAGGATTCTGTGAGTGGCTCGGAATAGGATTTTCTTACTTCTACCATTAACGAAGCAATACCTTGAGATTTTTTATCCCGGATATTGCCGACATTACTTGAAAGTCCCAAATGCTTTTTGATGGACGACATAATGTCCTGTCTGCTGAAAAATTCTCCTTCGATTTCAGAGGTCTTGACCGCTTCAGAAATCATAAAGTGGAGGATGGTGTCTTGTTGCTCTTCCTTAGGCAGTGCATCAACAAGACCTTTTAATTCACCTGTTTCAAGGGCAAAATTTACTATTAATGAATCTATTACAGAATCATCATACGTGAAATTTGCCCAATCGGGAAGTTGCCAATTATACATTTTGATGCAATTACAAAATCTAATTGCCTCAAATATAATAAAAAAATGAGGCAATTAATAAAAATAATTGACTCATTTTTAGTAAGAAAGTATTGTAAAGAGCAGCTGTTTTATGTTTTGGACGACACTACAATCCCCACTCTTTCATCATCCTTTCTGTTTCGGCTTTGATGTCATAGACCGAAAACTGCAACTCGATCGTTCCCTTAGCCGTTTGGGTATGCGTCGTCGTGTCCGAACTGGCCCCGAAGAGCACACCGTCGAATGTGATCCGTAGCCGATTGGCACTTTGGTCGAAACTTTCCAGCGTAACTGTGCCAGAGGTCTTCGGGTCATTGATGGCCTTTCGGTTCTCATGGTCATATGTGTTGATCCACGGTGCTACCCATGTGGTATAAGCCTCCTCATCTTCCGAAAAACTGATGACATACTCACCCGTTTCGTTTTTAGCGAGATCATGACGAATAGCACTACCGTCATAATCCGCAGGGATAGAGAACCAAAGGCGCAGATCTGCTCCCTGCTTGCCGTCGATAGGTGGCCCTTTGAGTATCACGACTAAGGGGAAAGGCCCTTTTTCATCCATTTTCATCAATTGGGCTTGCTCGATATAGACCTGCTCCCGAGGCCATGTTTTGCCGCCTACTGTCACATCAAATTGATATATTTTCAATGTGTCTCCTTCTTGTGCTATGTCGGGTTTCTGCTCTGATTCTTGTTCTTCAGTTAGGAGTGGGCTTTCCATCGCTTCGATCGGCTGTACTTCCGTTTGCTCTGTCTTAGCGGTCGTTCCTGCGGTGCAAGAAAAGATGCCGATACAGAGTAGGAATGGCAATATGTTGATTAATTTTTTCATACTTTTTTAATTGAAAATTGAAGAAATCCCTTCGTTTGTCCATCATTTCCCGCTTGAAGCGGGACTCAGGATGACAATCTCTTTTTTGTCACGCTGAGTGGAGTCGAAGTGCGGCAAAAAAGAAATTTAAACAGCTTCGCAACTACTATTTAAGTTTATCCGTTTTGAGTGCTTTGAATGTGTCCCAGACTTCGTCCATTGTCATATCATAACCTGCCAATTTAACGTAGAAACGCTCATTGACAACAGTTTCTATCGTATTTTCGCCCCGAGTGTAGTGCTCTTTCGCCGTTACGCCGTGCTTATCCACGATATTTCCATCATTTGGATCCTCATTAATTTTCTTCCTTGCCAAATCCGAGTTTAGGAACACATTCGTCATGGAAATCACCATCGTACCGACCGGATCAGCTCCGTCCACCACGACAATATCCAATCGTTTGCCCTCGTTGGCACTGCCATAGACAATGTGGATAGATGCCTCGGAGTGGTTGCCCAAGGTCATTTCCGTTCTTTCCAAGCCCTGAAAAGAGGTACCAGGTGCCCATTTTTCAAAATCCTGCTGGCTCCAAGCTGTCAGTTCGGACAGGTTTTTCATATCCTTCGTCACGCCCGAACCTGCTTTTGTTAATTCGCCCATGGCCTCAAAGCCTTCTTTGGCTTCTTTGACTTTTTTCATGCTCTCGCCGCAGGAGAACAACAGTGCCGAACCCAATAAACCGACAAGTGCATAATTGATTTTTTTCATCATTGTTCTGACTATTTGTTTCCCAAATCTATGTAGGTGCGCAGGTCGAAAAAAGTGTGTTTTCACTAATGGTACAGATACCACTGTAAAAGGTCAGATATATTGTATAGTTGGGAAAAAGCGGATTTGGTCAATTGACCAAATCCGCTTTTTCCCAACCACATAAAGATTTTACACATCCATACGCCAATCCCTACCATCCGTACAAATTGTATTTTTTCTTTCTGTCATGCACATAGCTTTGTATTGGTAAAACACGCAAAAACACATTAAAAATGAAATACCCATGTTTAGAAAATACGACTACCGATGAATATAATCTGGGTATTCCATATGACCATAAAAAAACAACATGCGAAGCATTCATGCATACCATTTAAAACAAACAATAATGCATAATAATATACATATGAAACAGAACAGTCTTATACTATTTGCTATTGCCCTACTGTTCGGCTCTTGTAATTTCACAGACCGAACAGACAAAAAAACCGAAAACACGAACGATAAAGACAATGATATTGTATTGCAGATTTTTACAGAATTGCCCGATGCCATCGATGGCTGTGCCTGTCTCTTTGCAGAGGATAACAAAGCCTTCAAAAAGGGCGAATACCTCTATGCAGACAATATGCAAACGGTAGGATTTGTCAAGATAGACGGCGAAATGCTGCAGGTCACCTTGGACGAATCGGACAACAGTTCGGATGTCGAGATTCAGACCACCGGCAAGAATGAAGATATCGAAGTCAAGCTGGATATCCGCAAGAGCGACCAACTTGATTATCAAGGGTCGTATTTCGGCACACTGGAAGTGAAAACCACGGACGGCAGGAAGTATAAAAAGACGATTTTTGGGGAGTGTGGGTGTTGACGAATAGTATTGAGTAGTGAGTAGTGGGTATTGAGTAATGAGATTTTCCTCAAAGATTTAATAAAAAGCGAAAAGTATGTACAGAAAAATAGTTTATCCGATGGTCTTGGTGCTGATGGCATTCCATGCCTGTCAATTGCCTATCGGTAATCAAGGCGAGAACAATGCCTCCGAAGAACCAAAGGATACGACAATGATCGTTCACGAGGAGCTTATCGAAAGCCCTGACACAACGATACAAGCAAATCCTCCGGCGTTTGTCCTTGACGAATAGTATTGAGTAGTGGGTATTGAGTAATGAGATTTTCCTCAAAGATTTAATAAAAAGCGAAAAGTATGTACAGAAAAATAGTTTATCCGATGGTCTTGGTGCTGATGGCATTCCATGCCTGTCAATTGCCTATCGGTAATCAAGGCGAGAACAATGCCTCCGAAGAACCAAAGGATACGACAACAATCATTCACAAGGAGCTAATAGAAAGCCCTGACACAACGGTACAAGTAAATCCTCCAACGTTCGTCCTTGACGAGTTCGGAACGCTGACCTATGACGATCCTGAGATGTACTTTGTGTGTGGCGTGAATAAAGAGAAGTACATGGATCACAAATATATCTATGCGGATGGCCCGGACAGTCTGGCATTTATCCATATTGACGGCAAACGGCATTTTTTAAAAACCGTGGATTGGTTTCACTTTTCCTTTGACAAGGACGATAAAGAGATCTACGAACTTACGACCGTCAGCACAAGTGATGAATACCATGTGAAAGTCCACCAAGAGCTCGAAAAGCGAGAGATAGCCGGATCGACTTGGACTGGTAACATTACCGTGGTACGCAAATCCGACGGAGCGGTGTACAAGTCGGAAATATACGGGTCGAGTAGTCATTGAGTGGAAAAGTAAAAGTTAAAAAGTAAAAAGTATAAAAAAAGCTGCCCACGGCAATCTATAAACTAAGAAACAAGAACATCTTTCCACGAGCCCCTCTCCTTTGGAGAGGGGTTGGGGAGAGGATAAACAAAAAAATATGAAAACACTAAAAAATTACCTTTTGGCTACGACCACAGCACTTATATTCACTGCTTGTGGAGGCAATAATGCCAATCAAGGAAACGATTCCCAACAACAAGACGGCACAACAGAAAGTGCGACGGCATCTGCCGGAAAGGCAAGCAAAGCAAAAAAATACAATGCCAAATGCTTCGAGGACTTTGATTACGACTACAGCAAGATGCTGACCAAGGCCGATGTCCTCAAACACGTATCGGTCAGTGATCCCGATGCGCTCGAAGTGAATTTTAAAGAAAGTCGTAGTTCAAAGAAACACAATGAATATAGTATCACTTGGGCGAGCGACCGTCCGGATATGGTGATGGAGGTCAAAGCCGGGGGTACATCGGTATCCTTGCCTCAGGCGGACAACAATATCGTTGCTGTCGAACAGCTTGAATTCAAGCGTGGCGATGCCGAAAAGGAACTGTCCGCTTTTGACCGTGCTTACGGACAGCTCAGCGAGCAAGAATACAGAGAGATGGAGGAACGAATAGACCAACAGCAGGCAGACAAATCCGAAGAAGAACGTAAGGTCATGAAATCCATGATACGGGCACGGGAAAATATGAAATTTCACCCCGTAGCCAATGTCGGAAGTGGCGCATACTGGGAAAGGGAGGAATTTAGGAAGCAATATTTCGGCACCAACTTGTACGTGTTGGCAGGAACAGTACAGTTTCGTATCAAGGTCAAAGTCAGCAACGATGACGAAGAAAATGCTCGGATAGCAGCCTTATTGGCGCAGGAGGTATTGGCAAAGTGTAATTAAAAAATTATTTCATAAATTAAAATTAGTACAAACATGAAAACAAAAGTATTACAATTACTGGTCTTGTTCCTTGTATTAGGGATAGCCCAAGAAGCGAAAGCCCAATGGAAAGGCACCTGGCGCACAAACGAAGGTAATATACAAATCAATGGCAGTTCAGGAAAAATCTCCTTCGGATTGCTTGATTATACCTTTAGCGGGACGACATCCAATGTGATGAACAACGTACTGACAGGAACGTATTTCGTAAAACCATCAATGCCCAAACCAAACAAACCGGCTCCGATGAAAAGCATTGAATTTGGAAAATTTGGCGAACGTGGAACGTTTACACTGACTTTGGACAGAACCGGACAAAAATTCTCCGGCGAGTGGAAAAATGAAGCCAACCCCGATCAAAAAGGAACACTGACAGGGACTTTTGTGCCTACGTTGACCAATGCCGGCAAAGAAGGGAATAAGGATATAGAGGGTACTCAACGTAAAAAAGACCTGGAGAACCGTAAAGTAGATATCAGCGAAGCTAACCTGAAAGCTGCTGTTCCTTGGGTCGGAAGCTGGAAATTAGATGGTTATAATAGTAAGTGGAAGATTATTCAATTAAGCCCAACAAAGATACAAATCAAAGGAAACCATACAGTAAATAAACAAGTTATCACTATTGATGCTACTGCGGAAGAAGTATCAAGAAGCAAAAATGGACAAATCATTTATTATAAAGGAACACACGAACAGTACAATAATACGACCAAGAAAAGAGTTACGGGAGACTTTAATATTGAAACAAGTAAGGACGATTATAACAAAATAAAAGGAAGCTGGTGGTATCCTAACCCACAAAATACCCCAAAACTTAAACTTGGAGATTATCACAAATACTTTGATGCTAAACGGATATCCGCAGAACAACCCAATATGAGTACGTACAACTAAATTCATCAATGGTATTACATAAAAATATCCGAAGAGTGGTAATCAACTCTTCGGATACCCAATTAAGGTAATATCATAAAAACAAAAAGTAATATATCAACAGAAAACGACGAACCACAGTCCTGCAACAAATAGCTCTGTCTAACGTAAATAGTTGGAGCCAATAAGAGATAATAACATTAGATAGACATGTCGCTCTTCCTTTGCCATAGTCCTCGTCAGAGCCGATACACAGCGACAAATGTCAGGTTGAGTACTTCGTCATGCTCAGTACAGGCTCTGTCGAAGCTTCAGAGTGACAATTAGCATGCTCTTTATTTCATAATGCAGAACGACAACGGGTAATAATTATTAAAAATGGGATTTATTGTTTTAATTTCACACCTTTATGTGAAATCTTAAATTGTCTGAAATGAAATTTAATCTTGTCATAGCCCTGACAATACTTGTCATAGGTGTAGCATGTGCCCAAAGTGTAAACCATAAACTTAATGGGATATGGTATGTGGTTTCAAAAACAGAGACACTAACAGAAGAGGACACCGTTATCGATATTGATGAGGATATATACGAAAGAGGAGAGAAAATTTATCATATAGAGGGGAATACGTTAACAATAATAGAAGGTGCAGGAAAACACAAAATGGAGCTACCGATAAAGGTAAGTGACGAGCAATTATACTTAGGAAAGATAGAACGAAAGAAAGAACCTTATCATATTACACTAAAGGACAACGAACTGATCTTAACAAAGATAAAAATCAAGGGCGGAAATCAACGGCTAACTGAGGTCGTAACTTTAGAAAAACAAGCTGATTCAACTCCCTAAGATATCAGCAAATAAAATTTATCCCTCCCCTAGTTAGTAGCAATCACTTGACAGATTACCCTCATCCCCGGGATGCTCATAGTTCCTTTGAGAAACGCATTTGCATTGCGTGAAAAAAGAGGGAAAAATAAATTCGTAACTTTAAGGAATTAAATGGACGCTATCATGAACACCCGATATATCTCCTACTGCAGTAACATCTTCTTTCTTATAGGACTGTTTATGCTTTCCGCATCCTGCGCGCAGACAAAATCCAACGATACGGCAACGGTGTCCGAGGTAATAAACCCAGGGAATGCCATCAGTGATACAGCTACATTTGCCGCGGGTTGCTTTTGGTGTGTTGAGGAACAGTTCAAACAGCTGGAAGGCGTCACGGCAGTCGTGTCCGGCTATACTGGTGGGCATGTGAAAAACCCGACTTATCAGCAAGTCACTACCGGCAGGACGGGACATGCTGAAGCCTGCAATATTATATACGACCCTTCGCAAATAACTTACGACGAATTGCTTGCTGCTTTTTTTGTTGCCCATGACCCGACCCAACTGAACCGTCAGGGCGCTGACATCGGTACGCAATACCGATCGGCCATCTTTTACCACAACGATGAGCAGAAAAAGCTAGCACACTATTATATCAAGCAGTTGGATGATGAAGGTGCGTATGACAAAAAAATTGTGACCGCCGTAAGTCCCTCCCAAGTCTTTTACAAAGCAGAGAATTATCACCAGAACTATTATGCCAACAATACGAGCGAGCCTTATTGCCAGCTGGTGATCAAACCTAAACTGGAAAAATTCAGAAAGGTGTTCAAAGAAAAGTTAAAGGAAGAATAAGCGATCATCCGAGATTACCACTATAGCCGATGAAGTTTTCTTAATCCGCTTTACTTTCGTGCAGCGACTTCCTGTATACATATCCCCAATTCGCAATCGCCTGAACAATATCTTCCAAGGTCTGTCCATACTCCGTAATATCATACTCTACCGTGATCGGCTTGGTGTTTTTCACCGTTCGGGTAACCAAGTGATTCATCTCCATATCCTGCAATTCCTTGGAAAGCATTTTTGCTCCTATCCCCTCGACCTCTCGCAGTAAATCCATACGCCTTGTATAGACCAGCTAACAAATGGCTGCAGTAATTTCATACTGTCTTCCGATCTTTTTTTGGATCTTTTGACCAGCAGCAGCTCATTTTGCACATATACAACAAGCCTTTGCGGGTATACAGCACGCTAACCTACCCTGTCTGGAACATTTTGTACATGCGCAAAGCGACGTTGAGCATGTACAGAATGATGCTGTACAGTGTCAGCGTGATGCTGTAAAAGTACATCGTGGTACAGCACCCTGTCAGAACCACGATGTACATATGCAACGCCACGCCGACAGGTGTCACGTCGCCGCAGTATAGTGTCTGATTGACGCTGTACATGCTCAGCGTCAATCAGACAGGGTGCAAAGCGCCTGTTGTCATGCGCGATGACCCTGTGTACATGCGCAAAGCCCCACTGATTGTTGCAGCTACACTGATGAAGCGTCACCATAGTGCAACATCATCGTTGCGAGGTAACGAAGTCCCGCCTGAGGCGGGAATGATGTTAAAAACGCAGATTGGTTTCCTTCGGAGCTGCTTCGCGGTCGTCGCTGCGCTTATCGCAATGACGCGTTTTTAAGCTTCGATAACCTTTTTACTAATCTTTCCAGGCGATAATCGCTTCGCTAACTCGCGTTGATTTTGGTTCATTCTTCGCACAGAAACTGAAGAATTAGAGAAGGGCTGTTAAGATATCGATATAAACATGTCTGTCTACGTAACCATCCTTTATCGATGAGGAGATACCTTTGCACTACCCTATCGGTATATCCCAATTATCGTTATTGGCGCTGTCCTCCGATTTTAAAAATTCCCTTAATATATATCCGTAATATCTGCTAACAAATAAAAAATTTTCTAGATTTTCTTTTCCCAAGCTAGTTTCTAGCTGTTCTTCTATTTTCCGGTTCAGCACGATTCGTTTGGACGTGCTTTTATGTATATCTACAGCCCATGCCAAGACGAAAAACCGGCCGTTCGTTTTGATAATCCAGTTTCCCGGCCGTTTTTTCATCATTTTTTTTAACGATAAATGAATTGGAAACCGTTCACCGTTCGTCAGATAAAGAATACAATATTTATTATGCGATTCGCCACCAACTATATCCCGTAAACGTATATTGGAATCTGGACTCCCTTTTTCCGCAGAAGAGGTCTCCTCAGATTCTCCCGCTGGAACAACGTGCAGAAAGTCCTCCTGATCCGCAAGCGAAATATCCGACAATCTGTTCTGTTCTTGCCGCTGTACCTTTGGTCTTCCTACGAATGGTATCCATTCTAACCCGACGATATATAATGCTAAGGGGATGGCTAAAAAAGGATAATCATACTTAAAATAAGCTGTTTCCCATATCCATTTGTCTGTGCCTACCAGCAGTATAAATTGTACGATGATCGCCTGTAAAAGAGTGATGAGCAAGAAAAGTCCTGTTTTTACTACATCCCATCTCTTCCCACCCTTCTGTTTGTTGTGTTGTATCCAATTTGTACAATAAATCTTACGGATAAAATATACGTACAAGGACAGCAAAAAGAATGTGAGTATAAACGCAAGAATAAATTTACTCCGACCGAATAAATCCATTGGACGATAGAAATACTTTGTCGCATTTACAAAGTAGGACCATATTAATAAAATAAATATGATGCTAACCCAAAGGGTTATTCTTTTTTTCTGAGACATACACTTCACAGATAAAAGGTTTGTTAACCAATATTATTTATAATAGGATAAAAGCAATTTACAAATTTCCCGCTAAGGATACAAATCACAAGCGCCACCTTGTGACCCTTTTATACTTCCAGACAAAGGTATTTCAGTCATGAAAGCCAAAAACAGCTACAATCATTCCTTTTTGTACATAAACACAGCAATCCAAAATCTGTAAAAGATGCAGATTTTGGAAATTAGGTTGTCCAAAATTTACAAAAACTGCAGAATTTGGTTTTTTAGCCCTTTAAACCCCTAAAAATTAATCTGTTTACATTTTTATTTGTAGAAATCAAAAATAAACAAACTATGAAACAATTATTTGAAAATGCAGGAGTCGCACATGTACAATGGCAAGTTCTTTCACTGCCTATGGAAGAACGTGTAGCAGAGATTCAGAAAATTCGGACAGATTTTACCATGTGGATGCTGTCCAAATTCTCTTTAAACGCAAACCAATTACGACAACTTTCCGAAATGTCCGAGGCGCTTCGGAATGAAATCGCCGAGGGCATTGCAGATTCTTGGGAAGAAGGCGTGTTGGTCAATTTCAACAAAGACGAAGGCGATGATGAGGATGAAGATGATCGCGGAGCGAAAGAAATCATTTTTGAAAAACGAGGTGGTAAAAGTGCTCTGCTGAACCATCCTGATGATAAACCGCTATCGACAATAGCAGTATCTATCTGGATTCGCTATCGAGATTTGTAGTGCACGGAGGGAAGCTTTCTATAGCGTGCATCTAACACAACATGATCTATTTGAACAATGAAAACGAGAGCATATATCGTCACACTGATCAGCATTATATTGCTGTTGCTCTGGATACCCGTAAGTCTCGACAAGCTCGCACACTTTCAGGTGTTCAAAGCAGGCATCCTTCGGCAACCTTTTTCGGATAGCTTGGGGCAGGTATTGGTTTATACCTTATTGCCCTTAGAGATCCTCACTGCTATATGCATCGTAATTGGTAGGTTTCGATTGGTTGGGTTCGGGCTGTCATCGCTTTTGATGGCAGCCTTTACCGGCTATATAGGCGTAGCCCTACTCGGCGCTTGGGAGAAACTGCCCTGTGGCTGTGGTTCGGTGATCAGTGGGATGAGCTGGACACAGCATTTCTGGTTCAACTTGTTTTTTCTCGCACTTAGCGTACTTGGCTATTATTTACAACGGAGTTTACATCGAAACAGCGGTTCTGGGCCAATCGCTGCGGAGGGCTTGTCGGCCAAAAGACAGCATAAAAACATTTTTACTAACATCTTAAATTTAAAAAGATGAAAAAATTCATCATCAAAAATGCAATGGCTTTAGTGGCTTTAGCCATTGCAGGTACGACATTAATGTCGTTTGGGTTATCGCAGAATTCGGCAACCGAGTTGTATTGGTTTTCGGTTTCACCTGATGGTTCAACAATTACGAGCTATATAGACGAGCTCCCCAACGACGCAAACCCTTTAGATTGCGCTCCAAACGGTAGCAACTTTTGCGCGATGGGTTTCGACGATTCTGATTTAAAGAATCCAGGCACTCCACCTTCGAGCCCATCAGATCTAAAGGATGCGGTACAGGGAGCTCCGTCCTCCCACGCAAATGAGACTCGTCATAAGTCTAATTAGCCTCTGATTCAGGAGTACAAAAAATCCGCTCCAAAGGAACTTCCTTTAGGGCGGATTTATCTTATCTAATATTTTGAACTAGCCCTGAAAGCTTAACTACTTTCTCTGGTATAGGCATCGTATAACGGTTATCATTTGCTGGCATTTCAATGATTTGTCCAGAAAGCGATCTAACGATAGGCATTGCTAAATCCTCTTCTAAGTTGTACCGTTTTAAATCACCCCATCCCAACCCTCTTAATACGAGCTCCTTTTTTCTTTCTTCTATCACGGCTTTTAGAAGAGCGAGCTTATCTGTTCTGAGCTGTAACTGATCTACACGTTCATATCTCTTTCGCAAGAAATCCATTAAAAACTCTACACCTTTATCCCCTTTACCTATACGGACATTACATTCCGCCGCAATCAGGTATATTTCACCAAGCGTTATGCCGCTAAAATATTCATCAGACTCACAGTATGATCCTTTAAAACGCAATGTTCCATCACCTTCGTGTCTGAAAAACAGTTTTTTTCTCAAATCGAAATCATCGTATGAATCATAAAATTCCTGATTTATAAGTAACCTAGAAACTGTCATCGCATTGGTCGGCAAAATAGACGCATGAAAGATTACCTCATTATTGAAGAGGGAAAATGGGTATTTAGCCGTTTCGTCCAATTGCTTATAATCAAGCAAAGCAGCATTCGTATTTTTAATTATCGCTTCCGCCTGATGGAGAGACTTTTCATAATCACCCATTAACAAGAAAACTTTTGACAGCAGCGCTCGAATTGCGGAAGCGTTTGGTCGGATCAAATTCGAGCCTTGAATATCGACGTGGTGGTAAAGGCTCTCTTGCAAGTCATCAACAATATGCTGATACGTTTCCAGCAAGGATGAGCGTTGAGGAATGTCATGTATGTCTGCCGTGGTTTTAATAGGAAGTCCCAAAACAGAATGCGCTGTGGTTCTATCGAAGCCTTGACAGAATAACTGAACGAGGTGGTAATTTGCCCATGCACGGAAGAAAAGCGCAGCTGACCTCGTATTTTTTGAAACATCATCCACGGGAAACCTGTCTAATTCGTGCAAAACGACATTCGCGTAAAATATTTTACGGTAATTCCAATCCCAGTCCACAATCGGATCATAGCCTTCATACAAATCATTTTTCCACATGTATGTATTCCTATCAGGTGTTGATAGCTGCTCCAACTCGCCCTCCTTTATAGTGTAATACGGGAGAGAAAGCTCCCCCATATAAGGTGTATTACTGTTCATTACGCCATGGTTGTCCAATAACGCTTGTAGATCATCAATACTTGTGATCATAGCGATTTTCTGGTCAGGCTTCTTGTCTAACCATTCGCTGCTGCAGGAACTTACTATAAAGCAGCAGGCATAAATATTTAATAAAATAAGATATCTGTTCATGTTAAAAAGTGGTTTGAAGTCCGAATGAAATATTTTTTTGCTCAGGAATCAGAGAAAATGGAATATCAGGATCGAGTCCATCATTATTTGCTTTCCAGATTATACCTATATTGGTTGCGTGGACAAATATTCGAGTGTTACCAAGCTTCGCTCTACCCGCCCTCTTACCGAGAGCAAAATTATACTCAAAAAACATATCTTGAATCCTGATATTATCGCCCCTTTTTACATGATGTTCTGAAGCCAGATAAACCACATCACGTAAGTAAGAGAAGCTTCCTTCCGGCATGGAGGGTATATCCGTATTTTTCTCGTCACCTGGCTTTTGCCATCTATTATCAAAATCTCGGTGCCCCTTCCATGAATTGAATAAGTCGCCATATGAAATAGATGGCGAACGGTAGTAAAATCCGGATTTCCATCGCAGATTAACAGCCAGAGAAAAAGAGCCATACGAAAAACGATTTCTCAGATTACCAAAAAACGTTGGCGATGCAGGCCCGTGATAGATCAAGTCCTCAAGCTGCAAGTCAGAATTGAACGCAACATAATCTGTCGAAACTGCATCACCAACCTTAACGAGTGGATTTCCCGCGTTATCCAACCCCTGCCATGGATAGCTATAAATAGCATATCGGGGTCTGTTTATAAGCGGATGGCTAATTGCCCCAACCATGGTTTGTGGTCTTGGCTCTTCACTATATTCAGAGATTCGGTCTCTCACCCAGCTAGCAAAAAGACTCGTTTCCCAACTAAACTTCTTATCAACCACTTTTGCATGAAGGCTAATATCTGCACCATAGGTTTTTAGCTCGGCATAATTTATACGATACGCGTTCAAATATCCGCCTGTTGGGTCCAATTCTCGTAGCCCCATTAAGTCTTTACCGTTCTTTTTGTACCATTCCACGGTCAATCGTATGCGGTTATTTTGTAATATAAGATCCGTTCCCAGATTAAGTGTATTAACTCGTTCCCATCTTAAGTTCGGATTGGGAGGTGTTTCTATCCGGGCGAACCTATTTTCTGTCAATGATGACGTCGAATAGTAAATCGTCGTTAAAGCCGTTACCGTTTTGTCGAGATTGCCACTGCTACCATAGGTAGCTCTAAGACGCACACTATTTATCGAGTTCCATGGAAAGAAATTTTCTTTAGCGATATCCCATGCCCCCCCAACAGACCATAGCGGCACGCCTTTTTGATTCTGTTGAACACCGAACAGATTAGACATATCCTTCCTGACACTAGTCGTTATATTATACTTTTTACGAAAAAGGTATGCTCCATTAAAATAGTAGGATAGAAATCTATCGTCAAATTCATTGTAATAAGATGGAGGTGACGTTATTCTAGCGGTCCCGTTCGGCAAGGTCGGATACCGCTTTGTGTAATCAAACATTGTTTGTCCTGTACCTACATCTCTATCGAAACCATAGAGCACCGTTCCGGGTATTATTTTTTCGTTACGTCTGTTCCACTCCGTTCCTGCCAACAACGATATTTCATGATCATCGAGTATATTCTGTTCATATGATGCGTTGATTCTAAAAAAGTCACTGTTGCGGCTACTTGTCAAATTCCTTAAGATATCTCCTTGAGGAAAAATATGGCTACCATCAACCTGTGTAAATCTATTTATTTCGTTCCGCACATAATACGAGTTTTTATCATACAGGGTTTCTGTGTTGCTTTTACCAGCTTGCTTTTCATACATAAGCGTTAGTATGAAAGCAGGTATCGGTTTTATATTGAGCGCCGTACTCACTCTATATTCGGGCATTTCTACTAATGTCCGGTTCATTCCCTTTTCAGCTAAGGGTTTATATTCCCAATCAAGGAGTCCAATATTTTGTGCGTTATACGCATAATCTAACCGATGGTTTTTTGGGATAGCAGCAGGAAAGCCTGCCTCCATCAATGATGCATACGGATATAACGCCATTTTGCCTCTAGGTATTAAATCGTTTGGATTCAAAGCTCCTTGCCATCTTCTTGAGTGGAAATAATTTACGTTCGTTGAAAAATCGATAATGCTATTTAATTTATAGCTGTTTTTCAAAGAGAGGGTAGCGCGCTGGTATTCATTATCGATCTGACTATCCTTGTTCTTGTCAAAACCTAGAGAGACCATTGTCGAAAGTTTCTCACCTCCCGAAGTCAGGCTCACAAAATATTGGCTATTCAGCCCTGTTCTTAGGAGATAGCGCTCTATATCTCTTCTGTAATCGGACCCTACCATTTTATTTCTCAGCGTTTCATATTCGCTAAATGATATCCGGTTCTCTTTGAGGTCGAAAAGTCTTTCAACTATTGGGGTTTGAGGAGACTGGCCGGGATCATTTGCCGTATAGAATCCCCTTTCAAACAACGATTCTTCCATCGGTATAAATGAACTTGAACGTATGAAATAGGGATTATAATTTAGATCGGGTTTGGTTTCAACTCGATAGGAAATATTCGCCATTACCTTTGTAGGCTCGTTTGCTTTGGCTCTTTTCGTATTTATCACAATTACGCCATTACCCGCTCTGGCACCCCAAATGGAGGTCGCAGCAGCATCTTTAAGAACTGTGATATTTTCCACATCGTTTGGATTAATACTTTCCAGACTGCCATTAAAAGGGAAATTATCTAAAATAATTAAAGGCGTTTCGTCGCTATTGATCGTGCTGAGGCCACGCAATCGCAATTTCAGGCTGTGAGAATGTCCATCTGTACGCCGATCAAAATTTAAACTGCCGACCACTCCTTCCAACCGACTGAGTATATCCGTGCTTACAGCTTGATTGAGCAATCTGTTATCTGCAGATTCAAATGAACCCGTTGAGCGATTCTTAGGAACAGTAAAATACCCTGTAGAAATCTCTATTTCCTCCAGCTCGTTGTTATTTACACTAAGAAATACGTCTAAAGTATTAACATCTGCAATGTTGAACCATTTAGCCTGATACCCGAGATGGGATATTAAAACGGAATCAACTCCCTGTGGTCTAATAAACGAGAATGTCCCATCTGTTCCAGAAACTGACAACACCCGATTATCAGGGCCATTAATAACAGCTGCCGCTATTACGGAACGACTATCTTGTCCTCGGACTGTCCCTTCTATTCTATGCTGAGCAGCACCGATTAAAAACGCCATAGCAAACATGGCCGATAATATGTAGCTTTTCATAATTTAATCAAATTGGTTTACTTCACGCAGTACTAATAATTCCATTGGCTTTAGTTCTTCCTCAATATAAAGCCCTAGCTCATTGAATCGTGCATGTATCACATCCGGATTTTCTATCAGTTCTGTCATATTAATTGGAATGCTATAATTCAACAGACTACTTTCCAATGTCAATACTTTATCAAGCTTCGCTCGATGATTTATCAAATTCGTGACATATCGGAGATTACGATTGTCTGCGTCTACGTTTGTTTGCGGTTTAAAATGATCTGTTTTTCTTAAAACATAACAAGCGACAGGTTGCGTTACTATATCTAAGGAGAGTCCATGGATAGTCAACAGAACAGCTTTCAAATTCTTGCGGGCCAAACTTTCCACCATCTGTTCCGGCGTCTCTTTCCCTATAGAAAGAGTATAGCAATAAGTATTGTTATCAAGCCAGGCCTGAAATATTGAGTCTGTTTGATAATTGCCTTCAAAACTAGACCGAGATAAGCCCACAATCTTATCTTTACTTTGCGGTCCCAACTCTATAACCCATCGCTTATCATCAGTGATCCAATCATATTTACTTTCAAAGACAACCTTAATCATATCATTGATGGGCATATTGTATATCCGAAAGTCTGTTTTACTTTTGCTTACATTCCGACTTACATTTGCAGACCTCCTAGTGAACTCAGATTTATACAATGCCTGGCTGTCGTGTGACGAATTATTAGGTAAATTCTTTGACGCCACAGCTCCTTGGTTTCTATCCATTGCAGAGAATATCTTCACAGGCTTTCCAAGAACGAAGTTTTTCAAATTCTCAGCATTTAAGTAGCTCGCAATACTTGTTGTCGCATAAATTTTATTGTCAAGAATGTACACATGATAAGGCAATATATGATGCGGTATATATTTCGATAAGATGGAATTTTCTATCACTGAATAGTTTGGAAAATTTTGCTTCTTTAATGCATTCTTTACCAAAGCCCTTCCCTCGTATGTAACAGGCGTTATCTGCACATCGGATTTAAATTTCTCTTGCATATTTGGCAGCTTATTGAGGGACGCTAGGCAGCTTCCACACCAAGTCGCCCAAAAATCCAGTATAATCAGCTTTTTATCTCGGTAATCGTTCAGCGTTATGGTATCCTTACCTTCAGGGTGATTCACCACTTGCATCGGCATATGCCACAATTCTTCCGGTATCGTGTCCCCTATCTGCAACGGCTTAATATCCGTTTGCCCTTCGGCAGCCCGCGATTCCGCGGACTGCGCCCAGGCGTCAGATAAACTAAACATTGAAACAAATATCAGCAATAGGCCGTAAGCGATAGGCTGTAGGCTTTTTATTTTAAGCATTAGGCGATAGGCAATAAGCCTTAAGCTTCTTACTGTAGATTCGGTATAGCCTCTCGTTGGTTGTACTGCTCCCCTACTCTTAACATACTTTTGATGTACTGGAAAGGTACAAACGTTTAGTAGCTCTTTAGTACTTCTCCAGTACCTCTGTAGTACCTCTTTAGTACCTTTTCGGTACACTAACAGTACACTCTTAGTACACTCCCCGTACACTAATGGCGCATGAACTGTGTCTATTTCATAGCTATCCTTAACCTTCGAAGCCCTATTAAAGAATGGGATAAAAACTAGGTTCTTTCTTCGACTGCGCTTCGGGAACTGTTCGACTCCGCTTCGACTCTCGTTCGAGACTGCTTCGGGACAGCTTCGGGTCTTCTTCGGGTGCGCTTCGACTGTTCTTCGACTACGAGTCGAAGCCCAGTCGAAGGATTGTCGAACAGCGGTCGAACACTTGTCGAACATGTCCCGAAGGAATCCCAACGCATGGCCGAAGAACAGCCGACCATCTGTCGAAGACAAGCCGAACAGGACTTGCCCCTTCGACCTTGCATTCCACTGATGGACGGACAATGCCCCATTGCATAAACTATCCTTATTAGCACAGGCTCTTCCATCGGCCTTTGGATGCGTAGCCGTTAAAGATTCGGGGCGAGTCGACGTTAAAGAATCTAAACTGTTTGATCCGCCAGTTGGCGGAGAGTTTTTAGATTCTAGGAGAATCGTTCCGAATCTAGGCGAGCATTCAACGCCTTTAGTTATGGACACGTGTTTATTTTTGGTGTCCATGAGCTCCCTTCGGTCGGTTTTTGCATACTTTTTCATCAAGGAAAAAGTATAATCCCCTCCCGGCTTGAGGGAGAAAGGAAAATTAGAAATTTCGCCTTGCGCCGGCGATAGAGGCGCAAAGAAACTGTTATTATATCTCACTTTGGAAAGCCCTTTCCAAAAGGCCATAGGCTCCCCATTAGCATAAAATTGCATCATGTTTTAATCGGTTTAATGATTAGTATTGCGTAATGCAATATGCCTATTGCGATATCCCATTACATTAAAAATCGAAAAGACCGACCTCCCCTTTTTGTTGAAAAAAGGAAAATATGACGAAAATCAATTTGCAGGAATGGAAAGGAAAGACTAATTTTAAGGTGCTAAGATAAAAATGCCTTTACTGACCAAAGAAACCCTATGCAATCGATTGTGCATATTTTGTTTTGGAGGTCGGTAACAGACAAGGTAAAAGGTGCTTTTTTTGTCGTGGCGCATTGTGGAGACGTACGTTCACGCCTCGGTTTGTGTGTCCGTTTTTGATATCACAATACCTTTGACCGCACCGCTTACCTGTCTTTAGATCTGGCATATTTTATTCGGGTGATTTAAAGACGTTCTTTAAGGATTGTTTGCGGGAATACGGAAGCGGCACCTTATTGAGGTGGCTTTGAGTAATTGTGCTGTTGGTTAATTTTTTCGTTCTCATAATCGCTTTAATGGTTATGTCAAAACGAGTCTGAGAAAAATAAGGGTATATCTCTCAAAAGAGGAAGACCTCACTATTTTCCACTGCCAACGAGGTACGACCAAGCACCCTGAACACAGTTTCCGATAGGGAGGCCTTCCCCTTCCTTTTGCGAAAATACAAAAAGTATGGGGCATGGCAAACCCTACGTCTCGTGTTCATTGAATTTTGGTCGTTTTCGTTGACGAGACTCAAGCCATTTTAATGGCCATGAGACAAATATACATATAAAATCAATGATTTGAAAATATTTTACCAAAAAATTGAAAACAAAATCTAAATGAGTCATTATACAGCATTAGGAAGATATTTAGTAAGAAACAAAATAAATCAAAAATTTATCGTAGATAATACTGGATTTTCTGCCGAAAAGGTTAGTAATTATTACACTGAAGAAAGTACATTAGTCTATGCAGACGAATTTTACAGGATAATAAAATGTACTCCGCTTGATTTCGATAAATCTTGTGAGGAGATTTTTAAGGGAGATGTCATTACTACTTTTGAAAATAAATGGAGATCAAAATTAGGAACGTTCTTGTTTGAATACATTAGACCGCAGAACTATCTGTCTGAAACTACTGGTATCGATAGTGTTCGGCTAAACAAATTGCTAAAAGAGACAAATAAAAGACCCTACGCAGTAGAATTATACCTTATCGCAAAGGTATTGAAGATAAAACCGAGCGACCTGTTTAAATATTTCTATGGGGATGGAGATAAACCTATTGCTGGGGTATAAGAACAATAAAAAAGCCCTGGATACGACCGAGGCTTGAACTTTGACTTGTTTACGTTTCCCTGAAGAAGGAGGCCTGACCAAGCATAACATTACAAATGGACGAAATAAGAATATAACTAACAAAAAGTTTACACATGTTACAAGATTTTATGTCTTTGAGAGTATGATTACACCTTAAAGACATAAACATTAACATCTGATGTAAAGTATAATGGCAATGAAATTAATTTATTGGAATTCAAAAAAACAATCAGATTTTAAAACAATTGAATGCATTTTGGGAGAGGAAAACCCAGACATTCTTTTTTTGTCCGAATCTAATAAAAACCTCTTTGAAGACAATAAGTTTTACTTAGAACTAATCGATTATGAACACTTTGAAAACCCAGGGTGTCAAAGGGTGATTATTTTAAAAAAAAAGAATTTAAAACTATCACTAGCGATTCAATCGCCTTTTTACACATCGGTTAAATGTCTAGACAATAATATATTTATTATTTCTGTACATTTACCTTCTCAGATGTTTCAACATATGGATGGTCTCAAAAGCCATATTCGTTTATTTAGGCAAGATATCGACAGCTTAATTGGAGACTCCTCTAAAGTTGATATTATTGTTATTGGAGACTTTAATGTGAATCCTTTCGAAAAACCAATGATTGATTTCGATGGATTTGCAGCGTCTAATAGTGTAAACTTGAGAAAAAAGATAACCCATCTTCAAAATACAAAGGAGCTATATTATAATCCTACATGGAAACTGTATCGGGAAAATAGCTTCCCTGGAACAAAATATTTCAGGCGACCATCGGCTTCGGCTTACGACGTACTTGAGCATCACTTTTTAGATCAAGTAGTTGTAAGCTACTCATTAAGTCAGAAAATTATAGAGGAAAAGATAAAAGTTTTAGAAGAAACAACAACGAAAGTTTTTTTTGACAAAATGACTTCTTCTATTCTCGAATCAGACCACTTACCCCTTATTTACGAATTTAAAACATAAAAATATGGAATGGAAAAAATTTAACGAAACCTCGCAAGAATTACCCGATGATATCCTAGAAACCTTCGCAAAGGGTTTTTCTGAAGCAACTGACGGATTAGTGCAACTCAACATAAAGAAACTTGACTCCAATGACAAACTAAAGAACAAGATATTGACCAATCGTTTTCAGTTTAACGTATTTTTGGTCAGTGATTTTCTTGATAACTTTGCCTACAGGCTATTCATTTTTGGATATGACATAGGGATATATCCGGTAACAGTTAGAATGAACGTTGATATCTTTACAGAACTGGAAGAACAAGATGTAGTAAATGAGCAGGACCATAAATATAACAACGAAGAATCATTCAAAACGATAATAGAAAGCATTTTCTGCACGAAAACATTCGAGAATACAGTAACTGGAATTATGAAGATCGCAAACAAGAACAGATTAACGTTTTAATTGAAATAGTATCTTCAGTATGATATGGTTTTAAAACGAATATACCCAAGACTATTTTTCAATAAAAAGTTTTTTGAGAAGATATTTTCAAGCAAGATTTTGAATTCAAGATCGAAAGGCTTAGACAAAATGAGTGCTCGCCATTTTGAAACTATAAAGGTATCGCAATATGAAAAAGTTATTGAGAAATGTCTAAACGGCACTTTTGAATATACTCCATACTTAGAATTATTAAAGGTCAAAAATGCTAAGACCCCTCCCCGGACTATTTCTATAGCATCTGTTCGAGATAGACTTGTATTATATGTTTTAAAGGAAGTCTTAACAGCGAAATTTCCAGAAAGTGTAAATAAAAAACGACCTAATAGATATATTCACGAAATCAAAAAATTTGTTAAGGAAAGTGAAATAGATGTCCATTTTATAAAAGTTGATATTGAGAGATTTTACGACACCATAGACAGGGATATTCTGTATTCCATTTTGGAAGATAGAGGGTTGAATGCAATATTCATGAACCTTATCAAAAAGGCAGTAGAAAACCCCACTCTCCCTCCTAATACAAAAAAGAAAGATCGAGCACATTTTATAAAGAACATCGGCATTCCACAAGGCTTACCGATATCTAATATTTTAGCTCAAATATACCTGTCTACACTAGATCAAGAAATTTCAAAAAGACAATTTCTTTACCTCCGATATGTAGATGATATATTAATATTAAATCAAGGAGCGATAAGCAGTTTTAGAAAGGATAATATCAAAAAATCCCTTACAAAGCTTAAACTCTCTCTAAATGAAGAAAAGACTTCAAGCGGGAAGCTATCAGATGGCGTTACATTTTTATCATACTATATCAACCATTCAACGATTAGTATATCTGAAAAGAACATACAAAGTCATTTAAGAAAAATTGCTGGAAAATTCACTTGGTATAAAAATGGTGAAAAGAATTCGAGCAGAAGAGAGGATTGGTTACAGGATGATAGACGCTTCAAAGAAGTTTTCTTAGAGGATCTAAATGAGATAATAACCGGTAGTAGATCTGGGAGTAAAAACTATGGATGGCTATTCTATTTTTCGGAGATGACAGACTTATCACTTCTTTTTAGAATTGACAAAATCATAGATACATTTTTTCAGGCCTTAGATTCATTTGGAAACAAGCCTCCTATGCAATTAAAAAAACTTGTGAGAACATACTATTCAGTCAAGTACGGAACGAATCAAAACTATATTAATAACTATGACGACTATAACACCGTCAGAAAGAAGAGGAAATATCTAATATATAGAGGGGCAATTGATCCAGATTCAAACAAGTCTGATGTTGAAATCAATTATTTATTTGAAAGGTTCAAAAACAAGAAATTAAAAAACCTCGAGAAAGATTTGGGTTACCAATATATTTCGTAGTTTTGGGAAAAGAGCTACTTCCAGAAATGGGACTTAATATATTTTTGAGTATATTTAAGATAAACTTTTTTATAAAAGCCTAGAATCTCTTACAGAGAAATTATTCGTATTTATCAAAAGTAGCTCTTTTTCTGTTTTTAACTTTGACATTAACAAGGAAAGACATTGGGGCTACTTCTAATCATTTAGGACTTTACCCATGGTAAAGTATATTTAAAATAATCTTTTACAGTTATAGGTCTATTTAGGTAGACAGAATCATCATTTATATTAAGTAGCCCCTTTTTCCGTCTAAGGAATTAGCAACCAACAAAAACCAATTAATGGCGCAATAATAAGTACAGAATAAAACCAATAAATATCAATATAATAAACGCTACGAAACCTCGTAGTCTGCCAATAATTTAATCCAAAATATTTTGAATGCAAAGAGCAAAATTTATTGTAGTCTGATGTTTTGTGGTTATCAAAATTCGCTAACAACTCACCGTATTCTTTGGTTATCTTTTCAACATAATCATACTCACTTATTTCCAAAGGAAAGCCTGACATACCAAAAGTTTTGACTTTTCTGTGTAATTCAGCTATTTTAAGCGCACAGGTATGATGTTGAATGGCGCGAACTTTATAATCATTCGCTACCTCAATCTGACTAAAAAGAAGTACGAGAATGGATATTGCCGTGGATCCAAAGGCTAAAAAATTTGCATCAACTTTATGTGGTTCTAATATATTGTACACAGAAAGTAAGCCAAGAGCGATCAAATAACAGGTCAATATCCCAACCGTTATATTTGAGATTCTGGCTTTCATCATTAATCGAGAATGCGCTGCAAATCGAGCCCCCTTTGTGATCCAAAGGTCATCATCAAGTTTTTTTAGATAGGATTTTTGTTCCATAATTGATTACTAAATTAAGCTAATTTGATCAAGCCATCTCATATTCCGGCTCCTCGTTCCATTCTTGACCAGCAAGGATTCGACCATTAGCTTTCTTACTACGACGGACACCATCACCGCCCCATGTGCCCCATTGCTTGAAGAAGAAAGCCACATCCTGAGCCTGACATTGTTGCTTGACCCTCAAAGCCCATTCGGGTTTCATAGGCCGAGCCTTAGGCCCACTCTCTCCGCCTACGATGACCCAATGAATATTTGTCAAATCCAACTCGCCAAGATCTTCTAATAAAGGCTCTACAGATAAGAAACGAATACGAGCTTCTATGTTTCGAAGGATATCGATACGATGCTTGGCTTTTTGGAACTCGACCGTGACACCGAGCCATACGTTGTCCGGAATCTCGCGGGTCTTGCAATATTCCTCCAAGATTTTCTCACGCTTGGTCAATATCTGATAGGTGTGCCGTGGAGTGGCACGGATCACATCAAATACCCTGTCGAGATACTCAAAAGGCATTTCTTCGTGGAACAGATCACTCATGGAGTTGACAAAAAACTTAGTCGGCTTCTTGATCCGCATGGGCATATCCAATCGCTCCGGCATCAGGGTAAACTCAAAGCCATTTTCATAGCCCGGTGCACCCATCGCTTGCAGACGTCTCGCCATCGTCTCTGCATAGCAATGCTTACATCCTGCCGTAACCTTGTTACAGCCCGTAGAAGGATTCCACGTTGCTTCTGTCCATTCTATTTTTGATGTTTTCATAGCTTTCCCCTCTTTTGCTTTACACTAAGGTATATTTTTGCTTCTTGATTGTTTTTATATGAACTCCACGAAATATAGAAAGCCGATTTTCTGGCCGGCTTACCATTAGGTAAAGTTGCAACTAAAATTCCATCATCCTGCCATTTTTTTAAAATCTGTGTTGTATGGGCTGGCAGATGTCCTTTACGTAATGTAAAAACATAGATTTCTTTGTTGGATCGCTTTTGCTCGAGATATTCTTCTAAGATTTTTTCAAACTTAGAAATATTCGGACTGTTGACGACCTGTGAGAACAAATCAGAAGAAGCTGCATTAAATTTCCATCCTCGCCCATCTTCTGTATCTATCTCCCATTTTGTATCCAACATCCTGTCAAATCCATAAATATGGCTCGTAAAAAAGAACAGACAAAAAAACTGATTCTTATCTCTGCTAATGATAAAAGAATCTACAAAAAAGTCTTTTCCAAGATTCTGTTGGAAAGCATGCTTTAAATTCTCGACAAAATCTAATCCAGTAACGCTCTTGGGCCATTGGTCTCTCGGTACAATATCATTGATAAAATCGTACAAACTCTCAGGAGTACCATTCTCACTGAAACGAAACATAAAATGAGTCGGCAAGAATAATAACACCTCAGACTTCTTGTTACTCAATAAGTCCCTGATTTCACTGAACCGAACATCTTTGTATCCGTAAGGGTCAATGAAAATAAATGCCTTCTCGCTATTGAGAAGTGTTTTCAGCTTTTTCACTACATCGGGACAAATCTCCTTATAGTCCTTATTGCTATATTCTAGTGTGCCTATCTCTGGATAATGGATTTTAGCCTCTTTTATATTCTTTTCTAACGCCTCTATGATTTCAGTATCTTTATCATTGAATATACACTTGTACTGGCTACTTAAATCGACGGTCCGAGCCTTAGAGCGAAAATGCGCTTGCTTCAGTTCCCGCAAAATAATCATTGGACTGCCATGTCCTCCATCTTCATAGATACCAGGGCCACTGAACATATCATAATAGTGAACTGTATTTACGAATGGAGTATTGCTCATAATATTAAAATATTTCTGCAAATATGTCCCCAACAATTTGACCTTGACTTCGGAATGCTCAAAAAGATTATGTTGTGACTTTTTCTTCTTCTTCATATCCCTATTTTTTTGGTTTACACTTGGCTTCATCTACTCCAGTGATGCTCACTTTGATCCTCCAAAATGAGGGTCTCACTAATCATTGCTCAAATATACTAATATTTTTAGTATTATCAAGTATTTATTTTACTTATGATATCATTCGCGATGCTTACGGCAACCTGATTATTGGAGGCTAAAACAAAATGGAACATAATTGATTTATTTTTGTTTCTCAATACGTAAGGCTTGGACACATACTTGAATACTTGATTTAATCTTTTCATATAGGTTGACTCAATGGTCAAGATAGCCTTACTTCGTTTTTGTACTACTACTTCTTCTCCAAACAAAGTCTGAACACGTGTATGGTCGTAAAAATCATGATCAAGCATCTGTCTCGACAAACCATAAAAAGCTTCCAACTTAGCCCACCAAGCTTCTGAAATCTGATGATCTTTTTTCAATAGTCGATTTACGCCGATGCCTGTCGGTACTAACAGCCACATATCAATAGGTAAACCTTCAAGGCAAGCAATAGATTCCCAATCTACTTCCATACCGCATGGATCGATAAAAGCTAATACTTTATGATTTTTCCCTTTCTTAGATTTTAGAAACGCAGCCATATCCTGCAACTTCCTATTGCAATCGTCTTCCACTACAACAACGCCAGCTTTTCTTATTTGATGGAGACTTGCTTGAAGATTTCGTGCTTTTTGTTTGTCAAATTCAACAAAATAACATAGATCAAACATCTTGGGTTCTTTAATGGCTACAATCTTCTTTGCTGCACCTTCAATCACTTTGGAATCAAGCGGGCCATCAATTCTTATTTCTCCCGATCCCGCAAAGCCGTCAAAATACAACAACTTCCAGTAGGGTCTATTCTTCATGATTTCTAGATATGCCTTTGCATAATCTTCGATTATTTTGATTTTCTGATATGTCCAATTCCCTCCGAATTTGTTCATCTAATTGGATAGTAGTTAGTTATTATTTTCCAAGATACAAATAATTTAACCTCTAAAGAAACAATTTATACTCATTTTTTCTCTATGCCTTGGGCTTAAAGTTAGCGCAAGCTGCATTAATAAAGTTACGGGAAACCGTAAGATTAAGGCACACGCTACTATTATTTATCTCTAGATATTTTATATAATCAAATGCATATGATCTGCTCCCCCATCAACACAAATAGATTTATGACTTTTATATCTTGCCGCGTTTGGTTACGCGGCAAGTATTTTAACCAATAGCGAGATAGAGATTATTTGGCTCACCAAAGACTGCATTTGTACTGTCACTAACGAAGCCTCATCGAAAAAAATGCCTAAAGTTTATCTAAATTTATTTTTCTTTCACATTTTTATATAAACTTAAAATCCTAAATAACAACAAGTTAACGATAAATAAACTTCAAATGTTTATCTAAATTTAATTCTATTTCATATTTTCAGATAAACTTAGCACCCAGTATGAGCAGGATTTTTAGGTTGGTTATGTGTAGTTATTTGACATTACTTATTCTCGCTAGAAGCTTTTCACTGGTTTAGCAAGTTTCGTTAATTATGAAATCGATATGAAGAAAGGTCTTTCAATATTTCTGAAAACGGCTTCATTATCGAATATAGAGATAACAAGACGAGTTATTCCAATAAATGAAGAAAAGCTATTCCTCTTTTTGTTATCCTAAACTGCTGTTTGGAACTCTGTGGCACCTCCGGTATAGTCCATTCTATTAACCGATCTTGTCATAGAGCATTGATGTAATATTCAGTTGTCCGGAAATGCTACGCTGCTTTAGAGCAATAGAAAGCTCTTTTCTGGAAAGGCTTGTGTCAGCAATTATATTCAAAACTTTGCTGTATAAAGTTGGACCTGTCGACTCTTGCTGCAACTCCTGCTGTGCTATATACTCCTTACTGATAAACTGCACTTGAAACTGGAGTCCACCACGTTCAAACCACTTAAATTCAATTTCGGGATAAGCTTTCAACTCATCTGCTATCAGCTTTAATCCATTGCCCCACACACCCTCCACGGTTACTTATAAATCCGTTAATTTGTCAAGTTTTTAGAACCAAAAACTTGACATTAATAAATAATATGTATCATTTGCACAATGAGTTTATCAACAATCTCTTTCCAAAGAATCTTACAACGTATGCTTATAAAATAATCGCAGGTTTTGTTTTCACGCAATCGTTTGCTAATTTTATACAAGCTAACAAATGTATTGAACAAAACGGACTTAGGTTATGGCATAAGCACCGCGTAAATATAATAAATATTTAATTTGAAGTCGCAAAATGCGACTTCAAGAGAGATTATAGACCAAGAATCTAAAACCACCAATGGAATCAGTAATCACCGACGTAATCCATATTATAGAAGAAGCCCGCCGAAAAGCATATCAGGCGATCAATACGTCTATGGTAGAGGCTTATTGGCTAGCAGGAAAACGGATTGTTGAAGATGAGTTGGAGGGCGACAAGCGTGCTGAATACGGAAAATCTGCATTGAAAAAGTTATCAAACGCATTGACCGTCAAATTCGGAAAGGGATATTCAACTACCAACATATATGATTTCAAAAAATTCTATACGACTTTTCCTGACGAAAACATTTTCCGCACACTGTGCGGAAAATTGAGTTGGAGCCACAACAGAGCTATCATGAGGGTATTAGACGAAAATGCTCGATTATATTATCTTAGAGAAGCTTCAGAACAAAATTGGGGTGTGAGGCAGTTGGAACGTAATATCAATACGCTGTATTACCAACGTTTAATTTCGTCCCAAAACTCACAGCCAGTAGAAGATGAAATGTTAAAAAAAACGAAGGAACTACAATTGGATAACCGGGACTTCATCCGTAACCCAACCGTATTGGAATTTCTGAACATACCAACAAACTATGCATATACTGAACAGCAACTGGAACAATCGCTGATCGATAATCTGCAGCAGTTCCTTTTAGAGTTAGGTAAAGGCTTTGCTTTTGTCGCGCGGCAAAAATACATCTGTACAGAAACTTCGGATTTCTTTATTGATTTGGTATTTTACAATTATATCTTAAAATGCTTCGTCATCATTGAACTGAAAACGGATAAAATCACACACCAAGATATCGGTCAATTGGACATGTATGTACGCATGTTTGACGATTTGGAACGTAAAGAGGGAGATAACCCAACCATTGGCATATTGCTCTGCACAGAAACAGATCGCACAATAGCAAAGTACTCCGTACTAAACGAAAGCAAACAGCTCTTTGCCAGCAAATACCTTCCCTATCTTCCGACCGAAGAAGAACTTGCTGCAGAAATAGAACGGGAGAAAAATGTATTAAGAGAACAGGGTATTATTTATGGAGAGGAGGAGTGAAAAAAGAAGAGTTAGAAATCATAAGAAGCCAATTCGGCACCTTAAGACATGGCGTCTTAATATTGTCAAGCGTGCTCAATAGCAAGCAAGCTATAGGAGTCAATTATGCGGGTGTTTACTAAACTACGTCAATTCTTAACGGACAATTCACGTATCCAACATGAACTTACTGAAATGCGACTAGCTATTGAAAAACTATCAAAAAAACAAAAAGGACACGACCAGAATATCGAACTGCTCTTTGACTATATCGACCGCTTGCAGGAAAACACAGCCCGCTCCTCTTCGAAAGGTGTGACGGTGGTGAAAGGTTTTAATGTTGGGAGTAAGAAGAAATGAGGAAGTACGAGAAAATAAGCAATATGGGAACGAAGTGGTGAAAATTATCGTGATCGATGCTGAAACAAAGACTGAGGGGAATAAACGGAAGGGGAAGTAAGTCTTGAAATCACAATCTGTGATATCAAACATAAAGAGCCTATGGCTAAAACTGAAAGTAAAATCATCAACAAAGTGATGATCCCGGACGAGGTTGTTATAAACAAGATATATCTTGTTCGAAATCAAAAAGTCATGCTTGATAGTGATCTGGCTGTTATGTAAAGCTTTACATAACAGCAATGACCCAACCCAGAACTAAACGTTCAATTAAACAACGCGTTCACATTCCGTGAACATAGAGAAATTTTGAACAAACTATTCAACGCTGGCTAGGTCCAGGTTTATTATCGCCAGCGCGAATGTGTTTTGTTTTTCACAGAACCGTTTGCTATTTTAGGCTCAAGGATAGTAGCAAATATGACAGAAAGTGTACGCGCGCTTTGGGCTGACGATAACATAAACTGATGAAGAGTAACAAATGAAAAATGAACATTACTGGAGTCTGTCAACGAAAATAGCTTTTCGCTTCTCTTTGATTTTTATTCTCTCTTTTATCGTTATAAAGAATAATGGTGCCTTTCCCTTCTTTAATTATATCAATAAACCTTTGGTGCTCTTGACGTATCAGTTTACGCCTTGGTTCTCGAGGAATATATTACATTATGATTATGACTATTCGATCTTTACAAACGGTAGCGGTGACACTTCTTACGATTGGATAACTTTGCTTATCTTTTTCCTATATGCTATAATCGGTACTATAATTTGGTCTATTCTAGACAGCAAACGAAAGAGTTATTATACATGCTATTATTGGCTAACAACGTTTATCCGATATTACGTTGCTTTCATGTTGATAAACTATGGGGTCACTAAGCTTATTCATGCGCAGATGCCTCCTCCAGGTCTAGAAAGATTGATGCAACCTCTAGGTGAATTTTCCCCCATGGGACTAGCTTGGACTTACTTTGGATATTCGAAGGGATACAGCATTTTTATAGGGCTGGCTGAAATATTAGCGGGGTTTCTTCTATTCCGGAAAACGGTGGTATTGGGAACCTTGATAACGATAGCAGTTAGTATTAACATCATGACAGTAAATTATTTCTTCGATGTTCCTGTCAAAATGATGTCTACGGCACTGCTGATATTATCTTTGTTTTTGCTTTTACCGCATATTAAACCATTATTTAACCTCCTCATATTGGGTAGGCCTGCTCAACTGCGCGTCGTTACCAGACCCAAATTTGGCAAACCTTGGATAAACAAAATGCTTATTGCAATAAAAATAGTTGTTATAAGTGTTTTCGTAATACAACAAATTTTTGGACTTCTCAATAGACAGAAGTTCATCGATCATTATTTAAAAAAGTCACCGTTATATGGAATATACCTTATTGAAAACAAAGATGATACGCACATAACCATTCCGAAAGATTGGGCCTCTATCGTTTTTGAATATGAGGGGTATGCAACTGCCAGAGACCGATATTACAACAAGAAAAAACTAACTCCCGTGATCAATATCAACGCGCAGACAGTATCGTTGAACAACTATACCTTCGATTATTCCATCCTGGATAATGGGGATATTATTCTCAAGAAAACATTGGATGATCGAACGGAAGAAATCAAATTGATTAAACAGAACCCACAGGAGTTTGAATTAATGAAACGTGAATTTAACTGGATACAAGAGTATCCATATAATCGATGATGTATATAAGAAGGGTGCAAAACCCCTAATTACTCATTCACCTGCTACTTTTTTATAACTACAGACAATAGGAAGATGGCGATGTCTTAAAAGTCTAACAAATTTAAACACTTCTACCTATCTGTTGTTATTCTGATAAACAAAAGCATATAAATATCAGATTTAAAACATAAAAAATGAGCGATACAATTCTAAAAAAGGAACATGAACTGGGGCTTGGAGGGGTGGCGATTGGAACGGCTTTTGAAAATATTACCGACGATCAGGCACAGAAAATTTTACAGGAAGCTTGGGATTTGGGTATCCGACATTATGATACTTCTCCGTGGTACGGACTTACAAAAAGTGAAAGGAGATTTGGCGAATTTCTGAAAAGTAAAAATCGGGAAGATTTTGTCTTTTCGACCAAAGTAGGCCGTTTATTTACACCTGTTCCGGAATCGGAGGTGCCGGTAACGATGTGGAAAAACCCCTTGGACTTCGATTTCAAACATATTTACACCGCCGATGGGGTGAAAAAGTCCATTGAAGACAGTTTGGAACGAACAGGACTTGATCATATCGACATTGTCTATATTCATGATTTATCAGAAGATCAGGTGGGTGACCGATACGGTGATTTTATGAAACAAGCGAAAGAAGGAGCTTTTAAAGTGTTATCCAAACTTCGTAATGAGGGGGTAATCAAAGCTTGGGGAATGGGCGTGAATAAGATTGAGCCCATCTTAGATTGTATAGAAGCGGCCGATCCGGACATTTGCCTTTCAGCTACACAATATTCCATATTAGAGCATGAGGACGCTGTGGACCGATTGCTCCCTGTCGTCAAAAAAGCGGGTGTGAAATTGGTTTCGGGAGCGGGCTATAATTCGGGATTTATTGCAGGTAGAGATCGCTATAATTACAAGGATGTTATCCCAAAGGGAATGACCGAAAAACGGGATAAAATCGCAGAGATTGCCAAAAAATACAATACGGACATCATTACTGCAGCGATGCAATTTGTATTGGCAGCTGATGAGTTTGTCGCGATAATTCCGGGTGCAAGTTCTACAGAACAGATTCATAGCAATGTAAAAGCATGGAAAGCGGAAATACCGGCTGATTTTTGGAAAGAGCTGAAATCAGAAGGTCTTATTTATGAAAAAGCACAGACTCCGACTTAGTCATGGCAGCTATGATCTTATAAAACAATAGATAATCTTTGTTCTTATCTCCTGCTTTTGCTTTAAAGAGAAAGTGATTTTTCGATCGTGTCGTAGTCAAAATGAAAGTCGGCCTGTTTTATTTTTTCATTATTAATCCTTGAGCCTTCTAACAGCATCACCGACATTTCTCCAAACAATAATTTTATCAGAAACTTTGGTGCATTGGGCAGGAAACTTGTTTTGCCAAATGACCGGAGCAAGGCATTAGAAAAATCATTCATTGTAACATGTTCAGTAGAAACAGCATTGAAGATGCCTCCTATTTCATTGGTCTCTAAAATAAATTGATATAAACACATTAGATCCCGGATATCCATCCACGGTATATACTGCTTACCGCTTCCCAAAGATACATTGATTCCCCACTTAGCCAAAGGTGCTAACTGCTGGTACATACCTCCCTTCTTTCCAAGGATAACGCCCTTTCTTAAAATAACTGTTCTTCGGGCCAAGCTCTCAAATTGCATAGCTGATTCTTCCCACTTTTCACAAACAGAGGCTAAAAAACCATTTCCACTAGCATCCTCTTCCGCAAATATCTCATTGGAAGTGATTGTTCCGTAATAACCAACTGCAGACGAGGAAATAAAAGTATCGATGTTCAACCCTATTGTCTTAACGTACCTGAAAAGTAGGTCTATTGCCTTTGTCCGACTTTCAATAATCTCAACTTTTCTTTTGTCTGTCCAACGCTTTTCCGTAATGTTCGCACCTGTTAGATTAATGATCGTTGTAACGCCATCAAAGGCTTTCTCATCAATAAAACCATCTTTGATATTCCATATATAATATTGAAGATCTTTTGTGTTATTGGTTTTTCTGCTCCGTGTTAAAACATGTACAGGATATCCACAATTTATAAGATGTTCTATCAATGCTTTTCCGACAAAACCTGTTCCTCCGGCAATTAATATCTTTTTCATTATTGACCCTCCTTTAGAAAATATAATGACCGATGCGTTCCATTTCTCCGATCAATGTGTTTTTCATTGCTTTACAAGCAATGGTTTACTACCCTATATGTGCTAAATAGAACTGTTAACACAGATAGTAAAGTTATAAAAAGTAAACCGCTAACAGATGTTAGGCAACGAAGAATTGACCATTTCTATCATTAGTGTTCAATGAAATGTTCACTAAGGATTCTCTATATGAGATAGTATGGGTTTACTTTTAATTTCTCCCATCGATTGAAAGTCCCGAAGAAAGAGTGTTATAGCATGGGATTATGTAAAGCCGAACTTTATCAGAGATTATAAAACGACATTAGATGCAAAAAACTTATTGGAATAGTAGGCTAATCCAACATATCTAACTGTTTTTTCTTTACGCCACAATTTTCACTAATTCATTAGGTTATCCACCATAGTATAGTATCAATTTTGATAAATAAAATTATTATCGTAATATTGCGATATATAAAATTGTAGAATGGGACTTACTAAATCAGAAATATTCACGGAGGAGCAAAACAAGCTAGCAACACTGTTTAAGATTTTGGCGCATCCGGCAAGAATTGCCATACTTCAATATATCATAGGCCAAAGGTCATGTATCTGCAATGATTTAGTAGAGGAACTTGGATTGGCACAGGCAACCATTTCACAGCACTTAAAAGAATTGAAAAGTATTGGTATAATTCAAGGAACGATTGAGGGAAAATCAGTTTGTTACTGCATTGATGAAAAGGTCTGGAAAAAAATTCAATCAGATTTTAATATATTCTTCAATCAGGAAGTAAAGGTTAACAAATGTTGTTAGCTCTATTTTTTTATTATTTAACATCGTAATATTACAATGTTTTATTCAGTAAATCATCTAAAATTTAAAAAACAATGAAACTATCAAACATCAAAGAAATCCTACCAACATTGGATAATGTAGAATTTCAGTTAGAGAATGGAACACTTGTACCTGAACATTTCCACGTTACGGAAATAGGTGTTATTGTCAAACACTTTATTGATTGTGGAGGAACTGTCAGAAATGAAAAGGTCGTTAATTTCCAATTATGGAATGCTAACGATTTTGAACATCGATTAAAGCCGACCAAACTATTGAACATCATTAACCTATCCGAAGAAAAATTAGGCATAGAGGATGCTGAGATAGAAGTGGAATATCAAAGTGAAACGATTGGCAAATATGATTTGGAATTCAACGGAAACCATTTTGTTTTGAAGAATAAACAAACCGCTTGCTTAGCAAACGATGCCTGCGGTATTCCTGCTGAAAAGCAAAAGGTAAAATTATCTGAGTTGAACAGGGCTTGCTGTACACCCAATTCGGGTTGTTGCTAAATTGAAAAACCAGTATAATTAACTGGGTATAATGCTTATTGGAATTTACAGAGTATAATATGTAAACTGTATACTTCATAAACTAAAAAAGCCTCGCAGATGCGAAGCTTTTATTTTAGTAGAGGGGAGTTGCGGAAAGTCTAACCTCATAGAAGATTATGAAACGATTTTAGATGCAAAAAGCTTATTTGAATAATAAAGCATAAAATAACCTATTCTAATATACAGAACAAGCATTCTTGGTTCTGCAATTTTTCAATAATTTCTTAAATCATCAACCATTGTAAGGCATTATTCATTTTGATATTCAAGAGTATTATCGTAATATTGCGATTATAAAATGTTGCAACATGGGACTTACAAAGTCAGAAATATTTACAGATGAACAGAACAGACTGGCTTCTTTGTTTAAAGTTTTGGGACATCCTGCAAGGGTTGCCATTCTTCAATATATCATCAATCAGAAAGCCTGTATCTGTAACGATCTGGTCGATGAATTGGGATTGGCACAGGCTACCATTTCACAGCACTTAAAAGAGTTAAAGAGCATAGGTATCATTCAAGGAACAATCGAGGGTAAATCCGTGTGCTATTGCATTGATGAAAAACTGTGGAAACAAATCCAAGAGGAATTTAATACGTTCTTCAATCAAGAGGTAAAAGTAGCCAGTTGCTGTTCATAAATTTTTTTGACTTTTAAAAAAGCTAACATATTCATCAATCAGCGGTTCTGGGGAAATAATGCATGAAGTCCGAACCGGTTGGGCAATGGTATTAGGCAATTTTTTTCCTGCTTATAATGGTGGCTTGTGGTCCATTGATAGAAAAATCATGAATAATAAAAAATGAAGTTTTTCGATTTTAATATCGCAATTAGTTGTTTATAAGTTCTAAATGATGACAGCAAAAAAAATCCAAGTGAAAGACAAACTGGAGCATCAAAGACTTATAAAAGTAGTGGCTTTTGATCTTTCAAAAAACGTTACTAAACCCCACAAACACAATGGTTATCTTGAATTGGTTTTTCTTTCGTCCACGGTAGGCCGACACTATATCGATGGAAGAGAAATAATAATCAGGACCCCATGTTTGTTGGTGATTAGAAAGGATAATGTACACCATTGGGAATTGGCTAATCCTGTAAAGGGGTTCGTTCTTTTACTGAAGGATCGATTTGTTGACCAAAGTTTAGATTTTGAGATCAATAGATTGGTAGATGAAATCGGCCGGTTCGATACAATATATTTTAAAGAGGCTAAAACTATTGAAAATTTATTAGAACTCTTAGCCGTTGAAGAAAATAAGATTTGTCAGGAAGGTTTATTCAAAGTGATTTTGGCCAAGACCTTGGAATATACGACGGATTCAAGAAAAAGTAAATCAACTCAAGATAACATTTACGTGAAGTTCTGCGCACTGTTAAATGAGAACCCAAGAGTTATAAATCATGTGGCTCACTATGCTTCGATGTTAAATACGAGTCCACAGAACCTGAACGCTGCTTGCAAAAAAAATGTCAATTTAACAGCCTCGGAAGTATTGGCAGGATACATCATTAAAGAAGCTAAAAGATTACTCTTCTACACAACCAACTCCATATCAGAAGTCGCATTTGAATTAGGTTTTTCGGATAAATCAAATTTCTCTAAATATTTTAAACGGTATACAGGTATTACTCCGACGCAATTTAAGAAGCGAGAACCCTAAAACTCTTTTTCTCCAAATTCACTCTTCGGTAATTTTAAGATCTGATTTAACTTATAAAGATTAAAACTCAAATTAACTAACAATACATTCTTTTCATAAATATAGTTTGTCGTCGTATAGAAATCATTCGAGAATGTTGTGATCCGTTGCTCATTTACTCCCCAATCACCAAGTTCGATAAACTGCCACTGTAGCTGAGCTGTAATTGCCCCTTTTAAGAAAGCCTTACTTAAATTAAAATGAGGAGTCAAAAATCTGGAATCCATACCTTGTACCGTTGGTCTTTCTGAAAGGTAGTTTACCTGCAACCCGGTACTCCAGTTTTTTGTAAAATCCGCTTGGATACCGGCATTGATGGAGTAGACCCAATCCCGATTTGTTCTCGCTTCAGGATAATCCAATACTTGTCCTGAAATTTTATAATTATATAAGTTAAAACCGCCATTGACTTTCAACCAAGACAACGCTTTGCTTTCCCCACCTAATTCAATTCCATAACGGGACGCATGATCCGCATTGGTGAAAACACGGCGAAGGATGGTATCAGCATAAACAGAATTTACACGTTGAATCGGGTTTTTGATATGCTGGTAGTAGACATTCAAAAAGATACTGCTCTTCTTTAATTTCTTTACCAATCCTGTTTCTGCATTGGTGGTAAATTCGGGCAACAGTTCTGGATCTCCTTGTTCAAGGGTTTCGGAATGTTCGCGTTCAGGAATGGGGTTAAGTTCAAAGTTGTTGTTTCGCTGAACTCTCCTTGCTGTCGATAATTTCCATGACCAACCAGAGCCTAGATCATGCATTAAATTGAAGGTAGGATATAGTTGATGAATGGAATATGGGTATTTCTGGTTGGTATTTAACAAAAGTAAATCACGTTGATAATATTCGTAACGTAGACCTAATGAAAGCTGTGTATTCGTGAAGTTACGATCGTATTGCGTAAAAAACGCATGAACGGTATTGGTTGCATTCAATTTTCCTGTAAACTCTGGAATCAATTCAAGGTTATTTGCTCCATTTTCTGAGGCAAAGTATTCAAAGTTGCCTTTCTGCTTATCGTTTCTTAGTTGATACCCCGTTAATAAATCTGCATTTTCTAATGTCCAGCTATGCTGTAAAGAAAGCCTTAGCCCTTGCAACGGATTGGTATATGCGTTATACGTCCATTGTACCGTGTCGGTTCCATTTTCGATATTTCCATTTTTGGTAGAGCCATAGATGTCAGCATATTCGTAAATTGCACCGAATTGTAGGGAATGAGCAGTATTGATTTTGTATTGATAGGAGAAATCCAATAGATAAAACTTCCCTTGTTTATTTTGGAGATTGGGGTTAAAGTAGTTTGTCTTGGATATTTCTTGATCTGTCGATGGCCTAATCGTTCTATTGGTATAGTGGATATCGGCAACCCTGTCCTGAAACCTTCGGGATGCCAATACCCCTAAATTCACCGAATGCTTATCGGATATCTCATAAGCACTATTTAATCTGATGCCAAAGTTATATTTATCAAAGCTTCTTTCACCTTTAGAGGGGAAGAAGGTTTGCCGGTCTCCGATAACTGTATTGACATCTCCATCTCGAAATCCTGCATTGTCATTCCTTAAGTAGTTCGCTGAACCATTTAGTTCCAATTTGTCTTTCCTGTATTGGAAAGCGAGGTCTCCACCAAAACGCTTTTGGGTTTCGCTGTTATTATAATCGTCAATACTTGGTAGTCCACCCTGAAGGTTAAGTGTCCACGCAAATCCGTTGGTTGCAGATTTTTTAGTTTTTAAATTGATGATGCCACCTTTTCCATCAGGATCAAATTGGGCGGTAGGGCTAGTTATATATTCCACCTCTGCAACATCATTAGCCATTATTTGGTTTAAGATAGTCGCAGGATCGAGCAATGATGGTTTTCCATTTATTAATACGATGACACCGGTATTGCCCCGTACACTGATATTTCCGATAGCATCGACGGAGGCAGAAGGCAGGTTCTTAACAATATCCAACGCTGTTCCGCCAACGGCATTTTTATACTGACTGGCTTGATAGGTTTGCCTGTCACTACTATGTTTCTGTCCAGCCATACCGGCTGTAACTGTAACTTGTTCTAAATTATTATTGGCGAGAGAGATAAGGATATTTCCGAGATTAATTGTCTTTTGGTTTCTGATCTCTATTGCCAGTCTCTTTTGATTATAACCTATGAATTTAACAGTTAGGTTATATTTCCCGCTTTGTAGATTTGAAAAATTAAAATTACCAGAAGAATCTGTTATCATTCCATCGACAACTTTATTGTTAGCATCCAATAAACCAACACTGGCATATGCAATTGCTGTTGTCGAAAGGGAGTCTTTAACAATACCAGAAAGCTCTGAGTTTTGTGCCAATACCACTTGAAGAGGTAGTAAGAAGCTGAGCACAATGAAAAATCTATTCATGAGATTTAGTTTTTTGCAAAAGTAGGAAAGAATGGTAAAGGACAGGGTTGTATTTCAAATTATACCATTGTTTTTTCAAATAAACCTCTTTTGCTTATATTCTAATTCATTAAATAGCATTCTTGCGATAAATTTAAGAAAGGTTTTTCTATTTTAAATTTAATATCGTAATATTGCGATATTGATGCGGCGAAATAGGATATAATTCCATTGCATTTAAAAGAGCTAAAGGTAAACGTAATCAGTACTGTTTATAATATTTTTTGACCCTCATCATCGTAATATTGCAATATATGATTTAATATAAACTTTCAAATTTTACTTTTATGAAACTATCAAAAATCAAAGAAGTTCTGCCAATATTGGAGAATGTAGAATTTCAACTAGAGAACGGAACATTTGTTCCCGAACATTTCCATGTTACGGAAGTAGGACAGATTACCAAACATTTTATTGATTGTGGTGGTGTAGTCCGTACAGAGAAAGCAGTAAACTTCCAATTGTGCGATGCCAACGATTATGAACATAGATTAAAGCCGACCAAGCTATTGAACATTATCAAACTCTCCGAAGAAAAATTGGGTATTGAGGATGCCGAAATAGAGGTAGAATATCAAAACGAAACGATTGGAAAATTTGACCTGGATTTTGACGGCAAGCATTTCATCTTAAAGAATAAACGGACGGCTTGCCTGGCAAACGATGCCTGTGGTATTCCTGAGGAAAAACAAAAAGTAAAATTATCGGAACTGAACAGCACGTGCTGTACACCTGATTCGGGATGTTGCTAAATACACTAAAGACCAATCGCAATGTATAAGATTTTAACTGCAACCATAAAGGGAATTATCGACGTCCAAACCATAAGCGAGGAACGTAAAACCATACTGCAACCGCTGATAGATTCTGTACAGCAGAAAGCAAGCCGGGGAGAGGATATAAACCTCAATTTCATCTGTACCCATAATTCACGCAGAAGCCATTTAGCACAGGTATGGGCGCAGGTCGCAAGTGCGTATTTCAATATTCCGAACGTACATTGTTATTCGGGTGGTACGGAAGAAACGGCACTATTCCCGAAAGTGGCGGAGACATTGACCAATCAAGGTTTTACTATTTTCAAGACTGTGGAAACCGATAATCCTGTATATGCCATAAAATACGAGGATAATGCCTTGCCAATCATCGGGTTTTCCAAAAAATACGATAGCCCTTTCAATCCTGCATCGGCATTTGTCGCCATTATGACCTGTTCGCAGGCAGATGGCGGATGCCCGTTCATAGCCGGAGCGGAAAAGAGAATACCTATCACATATGAAGATCCTAAGATTTCGGACGGTTCACCCGAGCAGGCACAGGTGTATACAGAAAGAAGTTTACAGATAGCAACAGAAATGTTCTATGTTTTTTCAATGATTAAGAGTTAGCCGATGCAACCCAAACTAAAATTTCTTGACCGTTACCTTACCTTATGGATATTTCTTGCCATGGCGACAGGCGTAGGCTTGGGATATTTCTTTCCGAACATTTCCAATACTATGGATGCCTTATCCGTAGGTACGACCAATATTCCTTTGGCAATAGGGCTTATATTGATGATGTATCCTCCGTTGGCCAAGGTGGATTATTCATTGTTGCCCAAAGCTCTTAAAGACACCAAAGTAATCGGCATATCTTTATTGCTGAATTGGGTTGTCGGTACCGTACTGATGTTCGGTTTAGCCGTTCTGTTCCTACGGAACGAACCCGATTATATGACAGGCCTGATACTGATTGGTTTGGCAAGATGTATCGCAATGGTCATCGTATGGAGTGATCTGGCAAAAGGGAACAGGGAATACACGGCATTATTGGTCGCACTGAACAGTATCTTTCAGATAATAACGTACAGCTTCTTTGTTTGGCTGTTCATCAACGTATTGCCCAACAAATTAGGCTTAGCCGATTTCAACGTAAGCGTATCCATGAAAGATGTAACCGAAAGTGTGTTGGTATATTTGGGTATTCCTTTTTTCGCAGGTTTTTTAAGCCGTTATACGCTTGTAAAGTCAAAAGGTATAGAATGGTATAATAGAAAATTCATACCCAAGATATCGCCCATTACACTGTATGCTTTACTGTTTACTATCGTGTTAATGTTCAGCCTGAAGGGCGATAAAATATTGGAACTGCCCATGGATGTCGTAAAAGTAGCTGTACCGTTAATCATCTATTTTGTACTGATGTTTTTCGTGAGTTTCTTTATCAATAAATCGTTGGGTGTCCCTTACGACAAAAATGCATCTATCGCCTTTACCGCTACAGGGAACAATTTTGAGTTGGCAATAGCCGTATCTATCGCCGTATTTGGCATCCACTCACCACAGGCATTTGTGGGGGTTATCGGCCCACTTGTCGAAGTGCCAATATTGATACTTTTGGTGAGAGCGAGCTTGTGGCTGAAAAATAAATATTATGGACAATGACACGCTATCACGATACTGGACCAATTATGCTGCCAAGCACCTTTGTTGAAAAACAATTCATTTTTTCAAGATTTGGATTGTTCAGAGAAAAAGGATAAACTGTGGGAAAGTAAAATTTCTAATTTGGGTGATACTCTAAAACGAAAAAAAGTTGGTGTTCAGCGGTATCGCTTTAAACCAACTTTTATTGTTTCCTGTAGCGGGGAGCAGGATCGAACTGCCGTCCGCCGCGGCGGATAGGAATCCTGCGCTAATGAGGCAACCCTCTCACAAAGTCACGGCCAGTTCCCG
>NZ_FOZZ01000009.1:43856-167411 GCF_900116225.1 Sphingobacterium wenxiniae | reverse complement strand
CCGACTTGCATGTATTAGGCCTGCCGCTAGCGTTCATCCTGAGCCAGGATCAAACTCTCCATTGTAAAATGAAGTTTGACTCGACTATTTATAATTAAATAGGATCGTCTTTTTTTAATTTCTATCCGTATCTGACTTAGGGCTTGTTTTTCCAGTCGTGCTGACTGTAATCACATAACTTTCGCCAGATAAACAGGGCTACTCGCTACGCTAACATGATCATTTCCTTAAAGAACTTTTACAACCTCCGCATCGCGCTTCGGCCTATATATCCCCCGCTTGCGCAGGTAATCTTTTCTTGTTTTTTTTCTTCGTTTCCGAAGGGACTGCAAAGGTAGGAATCTTTTTTATATCCGCAAAATTTATTTTGAAAATAATTTCCGGGGCGATTCCCTTTTTCCTTCCGGTATGGACTGAAGGAACATCCGTTCCCCGCATCCTTTTACTTCCTTTCAGCGTCCCTCCCTCGCGGAGTGGTGCAAAGATAGAAACTTTTATACATTCAATCCAAACCATCACGCAAAATAAAACACCACGACAACCTAAAGCGCTGGAAATTTGAAGGATAGTTTTTGAGGGCGTATGGGGAATACCCGCTAGGGAAACGGGAAAGGGGCAGATCCCCCTTCTCCGGCATACCTGGCGCTACGCTACGGGAATGCTCCCGGACAACTATCGAAGAATAGCAGGAGAGATAAAAATCAGAGTTCTTCTTGGGTCTGCGAATCCAGTTCTTCGTAAATAGAGTTCTGAGAAATATATTCTGGAACAATTTCCTTCATATGGCTAACCAACTCCATAGACGAATGCACTTTATTATTATGAATTAACTTACATAAAGATTCAATCTTTTCTTTCTTACCATCGATGTCACACATATTTACCTTAGCTATCATAATCTTTTCATGATGTGTCTTTAAGGTATTCTCATCATTGGCCAGCAATTCTTCGTATTTTTTTTCTCCCGGTCTTAAACCTGTAATCTCAATATTAATATCCTCAGGATATCTAAAACCTTGTAACCGAATCATCCTTTTAGCCAAATCCATTATCTTGACCGGTTCTCCCATATCAAAGACATAAATCTCACCTCCACGACCCATTATCGCGGCCTCTTGAACCAGTTGACAAGCCTCCGGAATCGTCATAAAATAACGAATAATATCAGGATGAGTTACCGTAAGCGGCCCGCCTTTCTTCAATTGCCTTTCAAATAAAGGAATAACCGACCCATTCGATCCTAAAACATTCCCAAACCGAGTAACAATAAAATTTGTTGCACTACGCATATTTAAGGCAGAAACATAAATCTCAGCAATTCGCTTCGTAGCTCCCATAACGTTGGTCGGGTTTACCGCCTTATCAGTCGAAACCATAACAAACTTCTCAACCCCATATTTATCCGCCAAATCAGCAACATTTTTTGATCCACAAACATTTGTACGAATAGATTCATAAGGATTTTGCTCCATTAGCGGGACATGCTTATATGCTGCAGCATGAAATACTATTTGTGGTTGATATTTAGCAAAAATCCCCTCCATAAAGATCTTGTCCCGCACATTTCCCACAATATAACGAACCCCCTTCGGTGCTATATCTTTAATTTCTTGCTGTACATCGTACAGAGCAGATTCAGCCTGATCTAAAAGTATAAGTTTTGAAAAAGGGGAAAAAGCAATTTGCCTTGCCAATTCTGCCCCAATTGACCCAGCAGCACCAGTTACTAAAACGATCTTTCCCTCCAGAGATTCATGGACAATAGGATTATTAAGTTTAATCGATTCCCTCCCCAATAAATCATCGATCTTCAATGTCCTTAATTGGCGGGTAGCCACTTCTCCACTCAAAAGTTTGGCTGATGATGGCATAATCTTCAGCTTTGCAGGTAACGGTTCTATTTTCGATGAGATACTCGCAATCCTTTCCGAATTGTTATCATCAACAGCAATTATAATATGATCGACATGCATATAACGGATCATTTGCTCATCTATAGAATTAAGATCTAATATCTTGAACCCATTGATCCTTTTACCTATGCGAGAACGGTTATCATCAGCGAAGCCTACCACCTTATATTTACCACGAACATCATTTTGAAATAGATTATAGGTAATATTTCCCATATTCCCAGCTCCAATCAACAACACTCGTTCAACAGTTTGCTTTCCCCAGAACAATTTTTCATACAGCCATTTATACATAATCCGAGCGGCCACCATCGTTACAATAGTGAAAAATGCATGCATAAAGGTAACTCCATAAGATAGGCGAAGATATATGGCCCAATAATCAGAGGGACTAGTGAATTGTCGATTAAGAAAAGTAAGGACCATCAATATGCTTCCTGCCATCATAACAGTAAGCATAATTCGCTGTATATCAAGCAAACCGGATCGTCGAATAATACCACGATACGTTTTAAAAATATAGAACGAAAAGCCATATACGGCAAGAACAAGTACCGATTTCCTTATCATTATCCCGTAATCAAACCTACCCTTGAAACTGTTAATGATAAAGTTGGACAAGATGTAACAAAAGAAAACGATAAACAAGTCTATCAACAAGACGACCCATCTTGGGTTATCTTTTCTAAAACGCCTAATCCACGAATACAACTGCATTTATATACTCTTCCTCAAAATCAAACTTACTTATTCCTTTTGATTAATCCAACTCCCTCTTATTTTTTTCTTAGATTTTCTACAGCAATCCGTCAATAGCCCACTCCTGTACGGCGTGGTTGCCTAATTGATGGCCAACCTTGACCATTTCCTTCAGGTAAGACCCTTCTTTCACGATCCACCAACTCATCTTCCTGTGCGGCCATATAGGTCATAACTGCGGCCAGAATTACATTGTATCTCAAATCATCAAACACCAACTTATCATACGTATCCAAGTTGGTATGCCATGTATTCGTGAAATACCCCCAAGACAAAGAGCTCAGCATAAATGCAGGAACACCGGCCGCTACAAATGACGCATGATCCGATCCCCCTCCGCCAGGACTTCCTGGGAAGGTTGTTTTAATATCTTTGGTGATTTCACGAGGAACCTCATTCAACCAACGCCCAATAAAATCATACGCATGTACAAACCCTGAACCATCGATATTAGCAACACGCCCTGTACCATTATCCAAATTAAATACGGCCTGTGTTTTTTCTACCACTGCAGGGTTGTCCAGCACAAATGCTCTCGATCCATTCAATCCCTGCTCCTCGCTGCCCCATAAACCTATGAGAATAGTCCGTTTCGGATTGGGTAGAATCTTCTTGAGCACACGAGCAACTTCCATCATGGCAATTGTTCCTGTGCCATTATCAGTTGCACCGGAACCACCTTCCCACGAATCCAAATGAGCGGACAGAATAACGTACTCATCCGGCTTTTCAGATCCCTTGATTTGCGCAATTGTATTAAACGATGGCACGTTCCCTAAATCTTTAGAGCTCGTCTCAATACGGACTTTTGGTGTAACCCCATTCTTCGCCAAACGATACAATATTCCATAATCCTCCAAAGAGATATCTACAGATGGAACTTTTTGCGTACGCGCACCAAAAATCTTATTTGCACCAAACTCCCGAGACCAAAAACTTGACAGAACACCTAATGCTCCAGCGTCTTCCAGTTTACCTGGAAGTGAATTTGCAGATAGGCCAGTCGCACGGATATTGTCATTATAGGCTTTCAGCAATTCGTCCCGCTCCGCTTTCATTTTTTCAAAAGTTTCCGGGCGAGCAAATTCATTCCAATTGTGATCTGGGCGACCCGTCGGTTGGTACATGGAAACCATGACATACTTACCCTTCACTTGCGGCAACCACGCTTGGAAGGCCGATGAATCTTTAAAATCTGGTAAGATAATAACTTCACCCTCCACGGCTTTTCCTTTCGTACTCGGGCTCCAGGCTAATTGTGTTCCGGCTAATGTTTTCACCCGAGGGTAGGTCATATCGATATGCGAAATCCCTCGCTCCCATCCTTTCCATTCACCAAATTGCTGATTTTCTGCAGCAATTCCCCAGCTTTCAAAAGTTTTGACCGCCCACTCATTAGCTTTGGTCATTCCCGGAGTGCCCACCAATCGAGGTCCTACCACATCCAAAAGCTCAAAAGCAAGTTTTTCCAACTGTGAGTTTTCATTTGCTTCTTTTACAATTTGCTCAACAACCGGATCCAATTGCTGCGGAGCAGGTCGACCAAATTGCGCCTGTACAGACGTTCCCATAAGTAGTAAGCCACTCATCGCAATAAAGCGTACCCCTGATTTAACAAGCATTGTTTGTTTGAATATTTTCATGATGTTTATCTATAAATGTGTTAGTGCATTATAGTGTCTAAATTTCGTAAATTAAATAAAAAATCTACGTATGTGACTATAATTTTACACGTAGAAATCCCTATCGAAAATTCGGTTTCCGCTTTTCCAAAAATGCAGACACACCTTCTTTAAAATCTTGTGTTTCTACAGCTTCCGCAAAGGCTGCAATCTCCCTTTCGTAACCTGATTTCGGATTTTCTAAGCCTCTATTTACCGCATCAATAGCCAGAGCCACGGCTTGAGGGGATTTTCGGTAAATAGCTTCTAATATTTTTTCACAGGAAGAAAACAGCTGTTCCTGGGGAACAACATGGTTGACCAACCCCCAATCGAGCGCTTCCGTAGCTGAAATCATCTCCCCTGAGAGAATCATCTCCATCGCTTTACCCCGTCCAACCAATTGGGGCAAGCGTTGGGTCCCCCCATATCCTGGTATAATCCCTAAAGCCACTTCTGGCTGTCCTAGCTTAGCTTGTTCACTTGCGACGCGAATATGGCAAGCCATCGCCAACTCCAGACCTCCACCCAATGCAAACCCATTAACGGCTGCAATAACAGGTTTTGGAAAGTGATACAATACATCCATAATCTCTTGATGCACCCATGAAGTCAGTTCCTTCGATGTAGTGGCAGAAAGACCAACAAATTCTTCAATATCAGCACCTGCAACAAAAGCCTTATCACCTGTTCCGCTCAAGAGAACACCCCAAACCTCTATATCTACTTTCAGTTGACCTAAAATCTCTTGCAATTCCTGAAGTGTTGCCTTGTTCAAAGCATTCAGTTTATCTGGTCTGTTAATGGTCACATAAGCTGTATGTTCCCGAACTTCCACTATGATATTTTTCCACATACTTTACTAAATATTAGAAGTTAATATTAAGGCTCACCCTATACGTATCCTTATCCACATTTGGTAATTGCAAATAGTTCAACCGACGAATATACTCCACTTTCAAAAAGCTTAGAATATTATCTAAACCAACCTTACCTTCCCAATAAGGTGATTTGCCCATAGCGTGAGTCATGATATTGCCGTCACTATCGGTATCAAAGTGCACAACATTCGAACCGATATAAGGGTTATTCGCGTCAGATAATTGCCCGTAAAACATTTTCACTCCCCAAAGTTCACGCAGTTTTAGCTTCTTAATCAACGGAAGTTTATTCAAGATAAAGCCTTCCAATTGATGTTCAAAAGCAAAGCGAACATAGCTATCAGCCACAAACTCCATATTCCGCATCTTGGCATAATCGATTACATGTCGATCTTCGTTCTTCACGACATCCGGGATTTCCAACAAAGGATATGGAAGCGTTCCCCATATCTTTCCTCCGGCCAATGTTGCATCTGCAAATCCTAACTGGTTTAAGAAAAATCTTTTTGACACGGAAGCTCTCAAGGCATCATACGCATAATCTCCCCCCCAAAACCCTTTCAAACCCCGGTTATACTGCACATTGAATACGGGATATTTCTCAATGATCGTCTGGCGTGTTAAATTTCTATTGTAAAACTTCTCGTATGGTGCCCAACGCAGCACAATCTCCAAGTCATTGGTATTAATATCGTGCAACAATACATTCGGATCTCCCGAAGACACAAATTCCAAATCACCGATAGGTCTTCGCCGATGATGTGTAAAACCAGTTTCCAAGCTTACGTGGTTTCCAAATTCTATCAAATGCTTCACTTGATAAGCATACGTATCCAACCATTTGGTTGGGCGATTTTTCCGAATGGACTGGAAGAAACTGTCTCCTTTACGAAAACCTAAATTCCGCCCGGGATCAAAAATATCATGCTGAACACCAAATTGTATGTAGTGTGCCGGAAACTCCGCTACCGACTTTCCATTCAGTGCAAAAGTAGGTTTGACATAATATTTGAATTTTTGGTCGTCCATACCATAAGCCAAATAACCCTCTATAAATACTTTTTCAGAAAAAAGAGCTGTTGTACGCCCACCGATACGGATACGATTTCCTTCAATATTATTTCGGGAATACAGGTATTCCAAAGGGCCAAGCTCGAAGGCACCCATCGGATGAAACCCTTGAGCCAATAAATATCCTACAGCCAGTATCGATTTAAACGTTCTGTTGGAGTTCAACGAATCTACATTTGCATACACCTGTTTTTCTACCTCAGAAAGTGTAACTGGCCGTTGCGTCGTCACCATTTGCTTATTCTCTTTAGCGCTCGTTGCGATTTCTAAAGGAGCGCCCTGAAACACTTCATTCGTAAAATCAGGAGAAAAATCATAGTTATAATTTTTGGTCGTTTTTCTCCCAAAAACCGCATCCCGTTCCCTCACACCGAAGTGAATACGCACATCCGATTTATCCAAATACAAAAAATGATCAGCATTGGGTTTATACGTTAGAATAATATGCATATCGTTGACCCAGTTTAGGTTCGCTTCCTTATTGATCTGCATATCCGCCAACCGCACAGCATACCTGTTGTCCAAAGAAATATGCAATTTCCCGCTCAGCAATAAGTCTGTACGGTTTCTCGGCTCAAACTGTAATTCTACAAATCGCCCATCTTCATTTTGGACGGTATCTGTAATATAATATTTATAAAAAACAGGTGCATTGTTCGCAATCGGACTTAAAAAAAGCTTATTAATCAAGAAAATATTATCGTCATAGATTTCAATGTCCTGAAAAAGATAAGAAAGGTAAGACTGGATGTTGTGGTTATTGACATACCGTTGGTCATAGTCCGTCTGCAACAGCGATTTCACCTTTTTTTTAGATGCTTTGGGATTATTACTGATATACACATCGCTCAATTGCTCCTGCATAAAAATACTGAGCAGCTTTTCTCCTGGAATGGTTAAAGTATCCAGGTTATCAAAAAAGAAGCTCATACTCCCCAAACCTTTTTTATAACGGTCTGACGGATTAACAAGTCCAAACTGCAACTTATCATATTGCTCAAAAGAAAGTTTGGGTTGGTTTTCCAATCGATTGCTTCGCTTATGCTTAATAACTTGGTAAATCAAGTCTACAGCAGGATTGCGGTTGTTATATTTTTGTCTTCGAGAGACCTCTACCGCATCGATAACCTGATCAGTGCTTTCCAACAAGATTTTAATCCCGATAGCCTGATTTTCAATCGTGTAAACCACCTCTTGATAGCCAATAGCCGACACAAGCAGCTTAAATGGTGATTGCTTCGTGGTGCTAAACGAAAAATAGCCAGTCGAATCACAGGATGTACCATCCGCTGTCTCCAATACTTTCACACTGGCCAAAGGAATTCCCTTGCCAGTTTTATTCACTACTATTCCAGATATTTTTTGTTGTGCCGAGCTTTGGAAAATTCCTAGGCACAACGTCAAAAACAATAAAACAAATCTCAACAAACAGAACCTCCTCATAAACAATCAGACACGCTAATTAACAGACATTAAGGTCCTACTCCACAACATGTCCCAACATATACTGTTGGAACTTTTCATAATAAACTTGAAATGTACGTAACTCGTCTTCCTTACGAAGTTGAAGTGTCAAAACTCCTTGTGGTTTATAGACAAAAGGAAGAATGGTCATATCTTCCAAAAAGGAGATACCTTTATTCCCCTGTAATTTATATACCGCTTCTTTTGCACACCAACAGGCGTACAATTGGTCCAAATGACCATCAGGAATAAAAATAAGTTCCTCTTCACGCAAAAACTTTTCTTTAATATTTACAACTTTTTCCTTGACAATCTCAAGATCAATTCCACATTCGCCCTTTGTGCTCATCATAACACCTGCATACTCATAAGAATGTGTCAACGAAATCTTATACGGAAAATCCGGTAAATACGGCTTACCATTCTTATCCGAAGGACAATCAATATAAGTTTCCGTATTTAACAGATAGCGCAGCAACACCCGTGTCGCCAACCAGTGCAACGTACGCTTTCCCTTGCTCAAGCTTTCCAGCTTAGCCCGCTCTCGAGCGTCCAACTGTAGGCGCCCCAATAACTCTTCAGCAGTTTCTTCGATTTTCCAAATCGCAAATTTTGTCTGCTCGTCCAGCTCCCTGAGATATACTAACGCCATATTTCGGATATTTGTTTAACTACATGAGCCGTTACCAAAGCAGAACCATCTCTTGTACGACCTCATATCTATGTTACGCACAATATAAAAACTTTTTTAATATTGAAAGCGTATTTCTGCTGCAAAATTCATCTTGACGACAAAACAAATCTTGCTAAAGACTTCCGAAGTTTAACTTCGTTGAGGGCTTCGCCGTTTGAAAACTTCGGAAGTCTCCTTAGCCTAAAAATAAAAAAGTTGTCCAAGTAGAGGCAATAATGTATTTTTGGAACGCCCTAACAGCCAATGACAAATAGGGCATCGACAGAAGACACATGATACTATCAGATAAAAGAATTTTAGAAGAAATAGAGAAGGGAACAATCGTCATTGAACCCTTTGACAGAAAATGCTTGGGAACAAATTCATACGATGTGCATCTGGGGAAATACCTGGCAACTTATAAAGATGCTGAACTGGATGCAAAAAAACATAACGAAATTGAACATTTTGAAATCCCAGAGGAAGGTTACGTCCTTAGGCCGGGCTTTCTTTATTTAGGTGTCACTTTAGAATATACTGAAACACATGGTCACGTTCCTTTTTTAGAGGGGAAGTCCAGTACTGGCCGCCTAGGTATTGATATACATGCAACAGCAGGTAAAGGGGATGTTGGTTTTTGCAACACATGGACTTTAGAAATTTCCGTTGCACAACCTGTACGTGTATATGCAGGTATGCCCATAGGGCAGCTCATTTATTTTGTTGTAGAAGGGGATATTGAGACGTTCTATAATAGTAAAAGCAACGCAAAATATAACAGCCGCACGATTCGACCAGTAGAAAGTATGATGTGGAAAAATGCCTTTTAAAAAAACGTCCGAAGTTGTTGAAACTTCGGACGTTTTTTTATCCTCCAAACTCCATTAAATAAGCCTTCAGGAATTCATCCAAATCACCGTCCAACACAGCCTGTGTATTAGAAGTTTCGGTGTTGGTTCTCAGATCTTTGATCAATTTGTAGGGATGTAGCACATAGTTTCGGATTTGCGAACCCCATTCTATTTTTTTCTTCGAGCCCTCAATAGCCGCAGTTGCCTCTTGCCGTTTACGCATTTCGATCTCATACAACTGTGATTTTAATAAACGTAAAGCATTTTCCTTATTTTGAAGCTGCGAACGCGACTCTTGATTCTTAATGATAATGCCTGTTGGTTTATGGTGCAAGCGAACCGCTGTTTCCACTTTGTTGACATTCTGCCCTCCAGCACCTCCAGCTCGAAATGTATCCCACTCAATTTCACTGTCTTTTATCTCGATCTCGATATTGTCATCCACCAAAGGATAGACATACACCGACGCAAACGAAGTGTGCCTTTTGGCATTGGAATCGAACGGCGAAATCCGCACCAAGCGATGCACGCCATTTTCACCTTTCAGATAACCATAAGAAAAATTGCCCGAAAACTGCAAAGTTACCGACTTGATCCCAGCCACATCACCCTCCTGATAATCCTGTTCACTGACCTTACATCCGTGTTTTTCTCCCCACATGATGTACATCCGCATTAACATCGAAGCCCAGTCGCAGGACTCTGTACCACCAGCCCCGGCCGTAATCTGCAGGATAGCATCCAGCTGATCTTCCTCTGCACTCAACATGTTCTTGAATTCCAACTCCTCCAACTGGCTTAAAGCACTCTGGTATTGTTCTTCCGCATCCTGCTCAGAGGCGTCGCCCGACTGGAAAAATTCATACATAATCGCCACATCCTCCACTGCATTTGCGACTGCATCAAAATGATCTGTCCACACTTTGAGGTTTTTGATGTTATGCAACACCTTTTCTGCCTCTTTGGGAGCATCCCAGAAATTCGGTTGCAAAGTTATGGTCGTAGCCTCTTCTATCTCGGCTTTCTTAACATCAATGTCAAAGATGCCTCCTCAGGGAAGTTATCCTATCCCTCAAGTCTTGTATTTGTTCTTTTGTCATATCTCTTTTCTAATCCAATTTCTTTTAGCTTTTGACAAAACTAATTTAACAAAAACGCGTCATTGCGAGGAAGAATGACGAAGCAATCTGCGTTTCTAATGTCATCAGATTGCTTCGTTCCTCGCAATGACGATGACATTTTTTTATCCTAAAGTGATTCCAATTCCAGTAAAACAGGGCAATGATCTGAATGCACTGCTTCTGATAAAATCTTCGCCCCCTTAATCCTGCTTTCCAATCCTTTTGACACCATATTGTAGTCAATACGCCATCCTAAATTTCTGGCCCTCGCTCCTGCGCGATAGCTCCACCAACTATAATTATGTGGTTCAGGATGCAGATGGCGGAAAGAATCCACATATCCGGAATTAATAAAATTCTCCATCCATTCTCGCTCAGCAGGTAAAAATCCTGATGTATTGGCGTTCGACTTTGGGTTATGGATATCAATAGCCCGATGGCAAATATTGTAATCACCAGAAACTACCAGATTCGGTTTCTCCAACAGCAGCTTATCGCTATATTGCTGAAAGTCATCCAAGAATCTGTATTTAAAATCCTGCCGAATATCTCCCGTAGTTCCTGAAGGAAAATAAGTGCTGATAACAGAAAGGTTATCAAAATCAGCACGAATGATGCGTCCCTCAAAATCGTAATCTTCATGACCACATCCATATTCCACATGATTGGGTGTGATTCGGGTAAAAATTGCCGTACCGCTATAACCTTTTTTCTGTGCCGGGTACCAATAATGTTCGTACCCCATTTCTTCTAAGAGATAGATTTCCGGTATCTGATCCTTTGTAGCTTTAATCTCCTGTAAACAGACTACATCAGCATCGACCTCCTTCAGCCAGCCCAACCAGTCTTTTTTCAAAGCTGCACGCAGGCCATTCACATTGTAAGTAACAATCTTCATTAATAATCTTTAGAAGAAAACAGGTCAAAAAATCTTGTAAAAAAACCAGTCTTCGGTTTCAACCCTTGTGCTTCACGCTCCAGGTTCAACGCTTCTCTACGCGTCAAGACAGTCATAGACATGCGCACATCCTGTAGAGGTCTGTCCCGCTCGTCTGTTTTCACTTCTGCTATCTTATCAATCGTTTCAATACCATTCAACAATTCCCCAAAGACGGTATAATTACCATCTAAATGAGGCGTTCCTCCCACGGTCTTATAGGCTTCCCGTTGCTCTGGGGAAAATTTCTTGCCCTGCATACGAAATTGTTCCAGTGAATCCAGGGCGGTATCTGTGAATACACGACCTTGCACCAAATAGAATTGGGATGCAGAAGACTGCTTTCCTGGATTATTATCCCGTGCAGCGCCTATTGTTCCCTTTCTATGGAATAAACCGTCCTGGATCTCTGCATTGATTTTATAATCCGGGCCACCATTACCCAATGCCTGCTTTTCCGCAGCATAGCGTGAATCAGGGTCTCCTCCCTGTACCATAAAATTATGGATAACACGGTGAAACAATAAGCTATCGAAATAACCCTCTTTAGTCAATTTGACAAAGTTGTCCCGATGTTTCGGCGTCTCATTGTACAATCGCAACAAGCAGTCACCTTTATCGGTTTTGATTAACACATAATGATAAAGCGGTGTTTCCGCCATTACGCTCCCTGCTAATGCTAAGAACAGCACTAAAGCCAAACATTTCTTAATTAAGTTCTTCACTTTTTTATTTCTATTTTACAATGTTATTTTTTCACACTCCCTGTTCACCTCAGCGGACTAATCCAATACATACGTGTCAGCAAAATAATCCACCATCAATGATTTCATGATAAGTTCCTGTTCCAAAAGCGTATAATTAGGGATAGGTTTCACCAATTCCCAATGTGGCCAACCTTCTTCATCCAAGCCTTTCAGCTCATAAAATCCCATAGCACTGAACAGGCGACAGTTGGCAATATGCATAAGTTCTTCCTTTTCTCTTTTCGAAAAGGTATTTGGTCCCTTACCTAATTCCTGAACGCCAATCAAAAAAAGCATCACCTTAATATCTGGCAGTTCCATATCAAAATCACGCGCTATGTGCCCCTGCAAAACAGCCCATTTCTTATTTATTTCTGAAGCTTTCATATCTATGCCAAAAGTAGTAAAAATTTGCAATACGTTTGTTCCCTTGGATACACAACAGATTTCCTTCAACCGCTTATCGTCATTGCTTTGTCGTTTCTCCTCGCAATGAGGCGTTTTTCTAAAAAGTTTTTTGTTGTGCCCTCTGCTTCCTTAATAGCTATGCCTCACCACGCAGTTCAGCAATCAATTCACGACACCGCTTTTCTACCATCTGGTAAACGGGTTCAAATTGATTGGCATCGTAATACGGATCCGGTACAATCCCTTCCTTTAAAAACATCCGTACTTTTGACCGTTCCTTTTCGTCATTTGTCAAAGACAGCACATTTCTATAGTTGCTCTCATCCATCACAAAGATATGATCGTAGGAAGCAAAGAACGGTGATAAAAACTGCTGGGCTCTTTGCGTAGAAATATCCACACCATATTTTTTCGCGACAGCAATAGAGCGTCTATCCGGGGCCTCACCTACATGCCAATCACCTGTCCCGGCCGAATCAATAGACCAACCTAACCCTTCTTCATCCACCAAATGCTGCATAACACCATGTGCCAGCGGCGAACGGCATATATTTCCCAAGCAAACCATTAAAATTTTCATAGCTCAAAAGTAATATTCTATTTTTTAATTGCCTACGTTTTAAAACACAAGCAAAAAAGGCAGACCCTAAGGTCTACCTTTCCAAAACCAACAATAAAAATGTTTCAATTAATATTCTACAGGGAAATTCAGTTCAACCGAACCTCGTGCAGAAACTCCTTTCACACGAACAATATTCCGTTTTGTCTCGCCAAGGGCAGACTCAACTTCATCAGCATTATTCACCGCCTTATCATTAACATGTGTAATAACCAAGCCTTGCTCTACACCGAAGTAATCAAATATTCCACCACGTCGCACTTGCGTAACCACGACACCTGAATTTACACCTAAATCTTTTTTCTGCTTATCTGTTGCAGGCACAAAGCTTGCACCCAGCTTGTTGTAGATTTCTGTAGCGCTACGTTTTGATTCTTCACTTACTTCATCAGCTTTCTTCGTATCCTGCGCTTTCAACGTCAATGTTACATCTTTTTCCTTACCATCACGTTTATACGTAATCTTTACCTTATCACCCGGACGCAATCGCGCAACGCGCTCCTGAAGATCAGCAGATGAATAAATGGTATTGCCTTCGATCTTGGTAAGTATATCTCCCTTTTTGATACCAGCATTCTCGGCAGCTCCGTCTTTAACAACATCAGCCACATACAAACCATATAAATCATCGACATTCAATCTTTCGCGTGTTGCCTCATTAATAGGCTGGTACTGAATACCCACATATCCACGTTGAACAACTCCAAACTCCTTGAAGTCATCCATAATCTTAGACACCAAACTTACAGGAATGGCATATCCGTAGCCAGCATACGCCCCTGTTGGTGACATAATTGCGGTATTGATACCAACCAACTCTCCACGAGCATTGACTAATGCACCGCCACTGTTACCTCGGTTAATTACAGCATCGGTTTGTATAAACGATTCAATAGCCGTATTCACCATAGGTTCATCTGATGGATATTCATAAGGCGAACGTTGTTGTCTATCACCCAAAAGACCAAGTTCCCGGCCTTTTGCACTGACAATACCTGCTGTTACCGTAGATTGTAACCCCAATGGATAACCTACAGCCAACACCCATTCTCCAATACGCAAGTTATCAGAGTTGCCAAAACGAACGAATGGCAATTTATCAGCATTTACTTTGATTAGAGCTAAGTCAAAATCCGGATCACGACCGATTACTTTTGCTTCTAAGGTTCTACGATCCGTCAGTTCTACCGTAATCTTATCCGCATCAGCCACCACGTGGTTATTCGTTACAATATAACCGTCCGGCGAGATAATCACACCCGAGCCGGAACCTTGCTGTTGTCTCGGTTGCGAACGGCGTTGCTGTGGCATGCCAAAGAACTCCTCAAACATATCGAATGGTGATGAACCTCGCTGCGAGCCTTTGGTTGTTACCGTTACTTTGATATGCACCACACCCGGCATTACTGCCGCGGCCGCTTCTGTAAAATCTGGGTTACCTGTTGAGGATATCATTTCCGAGGCCGGATTATTTGCATAATATACCTTTTGCTTTTCCTCGAAAGTCATACTATCCGATTGCTTTTTCTCAAAGATTTTATACCCTCCAATAGCAACCGAGCCTCCTACCAACGCTGTTAATAAAGTTATTCCTATTTTCTTCATTTTTTACTGCTATATTTAAATTTTATAATAATAAGTCTAATTTTCCTTAATAGGCTTAGTCAAAATTAATACCATCCGCGAGGCACGACAAGTTTTGTCAGTTAAAAAATGTTAACTAAACCCTGTTAAGTCACTGTTTTAACACGATTTAACAAGGACCATCGGTTTTGTAACAAGAATATTAAATTTGTAGCACAAATTCAAGGACATGAAACAAAAAATTAAATTTTCAAAATATCAGGGAGCTGGCAATGATTTTATCCTTATCGACAATAGAAACAACCTTTTTGACATCAACAACGTCGATTTAATCCAAAAAATGTGTGATCGCAGGTTCGGCATCGGAGCTGATGGTCTCATGGCTCTTCAATATACAAAAAATTTTGATTTTGAGATGATTTATTGCAATGCTGACGGTAGAGAAGGAACAATGTGTGGCAATGGAGGGAGATGCATCGTTGCTTTTGCTCGCGATCTTGGCATTATAGACAAAAAAACTGTCTTTTTGGCAGTTGACGGTGAGCATATCGCCCATATTGAGGACAATCAAGTCGAATTGGGCATGATTGAGGTCCACGAGATACAGCATGACGGAGAGGCATACGTACTGAATACGGGTTCACCCCATTATGTTCAGTTAACTGATAACCTTCGCTCATACAATGTTTACCAAGAAGGATACAAAATCCGAAACAACGATACATATAAAGCCGAGGGCATCAATGTCAACTTCGTAGAGAAAGAAGGAGAAGGATACTTCGTACGTACCTTTGAGCGGGGCGTGGAAGATGAAACCTTAGCCTGTGGCACTGGAGCCACTGCTGCAGCTATGGCTTTGGCTATCCACGAAAATAAAACAGGAAACATAGAAATCCCTATTCGCGTATTAGGCGGACAGCTCTCCATTGCTTTTCACCGCGAAGGCAACAACTTTACCGAAGTTCAGCTGAAAGGTCCTGCAGAATTTGTATTTGAGGGGGAATATTTGGGGTAATGGTTAATTGGTTAGATGTTTAATCTTTAAGCCTTTAACCAATTAAACGCTTAAGCTATTTGTATTCCCATTTATTATCTGCATCTTTAGAACCTTTTTTGAAAGCAGAGGACAATCATTGATGCAGAACGTCGATAGTAAATTACCATTTAAATTAGTTTATTCCTTAGGGGAACATCCCTACCTCGGTTATCTTATCGAGCCACATATCGTACAGTTAAACCCTAACGGGAGCTATTCGCTGAGCTACAAACGTATTTTCACGAATACTATCGGGGATTATGCATCGGCATTAGATGACACCGACCGGCGCATCATCAAACTGTTGGACGATATTGAACAAACCAACATCATCAAAAAGTACAACAAAAAGGCTATGCGCCCTCTTGACTTTTTTGGCAAGGTCTTCGACCAGAAAGCCTTCGACTATCTACGTCCACGCATCGAACAAAAAATGTTAGATGTCCTTCAAAAAATCGGGAACAAACCCTTTTTTCTCATGAGTAAAGATGGTTATCCCGCTAACCAACCCTTACAAATTGCCAGCGAACCGACTTCTATTCTTTTTCATTTTCGGCGCAACGAGACAGAGACACGTTATTTCCCTACACTAAAGTACCAAGGTCATCGATTAGACTTTATGTATAAGGGAGCACAGGTTATCCTCAACAAACAAGCTTGGTTACTTCTCGAAAACACTTTATATTACTTTGAGGACGATGTCGATGGGAAGAAACTCAGTCCTTTCCTGAACAAACGTTATATCGCCGTTGCCCGGGCAACAGAAAGAAAGTACTTCGAGACCTTCGTCACGGGCTTGATTGAAAAACACCACGTATATGCCGAAGGCTTCGACATTAAAACCCACAGGGAAAATGCATCCCCTGTACTGAAGCTCTATTATGTAGAAGATGGTGAATCTTTCATCCAACTCTTTTTTGAATACGGGGAGCATGAATTTTCTGCAGGAGCCGAGCACCCTATACGTGTAAGCCTTACTTATGACGAAGAAAAGGATTATTACACTTTCCATCGGATCAAACGTTCTCTTACTTGGGAACAGCATAAAACGGAAGCCTTGGAAAAGGCTGGATTATACAAAAAGGATGCTTTATTTGGCTCCTATCTCCCCAGCGATAAAAATATCAGTATCATAGATTGGTTAGGGATTCATCAAGAAGAATTAAAGCAACAGGGGTTCCAAATCCGTCAAGAGAAAAGCGATAAGCACATCTTTATCGGAAAAACGCTTCTTGAAATGGCTATTGAGGAAGGCAATGATTGGTTTGATGTAAAGGCCACAGCTCATTTTGGCCCTTATGAAATTCCCTTCATCGAATTACGGGAGCATATCCTCAACAAAATCAAGGAATTCACCTTACCGAATGGAGAAATTGCCCTTATTCCAGAAGAATGGTTCGCGCAATACGAACACCTTTTCCAGTTCAGCACAAAGAAGGACGGGCTCAAGCTCAGCAAGAGCCATATCGGACTTCTCTATGAAATCTCGGAACATACTGAGGTATCTTTTCACCGCAAATTAGAAAAGCTCCTGGATTTCGAAAGCATCGAAGACATACCGATGCCTGTACATTTTAATGGCATACTCCGTCCTTACCAAAAAGCAGGCTACAATTGGTTTCATTTCCTCCAACGTTTCAAATTTGGTGGCTGTCTTGCCGACGATATGGGCTTAGGAAAAACCGTCCAGACATTGGCTCTGCTACAGAAACAGAAGGAGGATCTAAAAGGTTCTGAACACCCGAAAACATCGTTATTGATTCTACCTACCTCCCTTTTATACAATTGGCAGAAGGAAGCCGAAAAGTTTGCGCCGCAACTTCGTATTCACATCCATACAGGAAGCAATCGACTTCGGGACAATTTTGGCTTTTCGCACTTCGATTTGATTCTTACTACGTATGGCATCGTACGCAGTGACGAGACTATGCTCGGTAAGTTCTTTTTCAATTATATCATCCTGGATGAGAGTCAGCATATCAAAAACCCTACATCAAAGGCATTCAAAGTTATAAAAACCTTAAAAAGTCGGCATAAGCTGGCATTAAGCGGTACACCAATCGAGAATTCCGTATCCGATATCTGGTCACAGATGCATTTTGCCAATGCTGGGCTATTAGGCTCATACAGCTATTTCCAGAAGGAGTTCGTGCTTCCTATAGAAAAGAAAAAAGAAGAAGAAAAAGCTTTGCGTTTGCAGGCCATTATCAAGCCTTTCATCTTGCGCCGCACGAAGGACCAAGTCGCCAAAGAACTACCTCCGAAGACGGAGCAGACCATTTTCTGTCAGATGACCGAGGAACAAGCAGAACAATATGAAGCTATCAAGTCCGAGTACCGTAATGCCCTATTGGACAACAGCCTACAACAGAATGGCAAAGGCAATCAGATTGTGCTCCTGCAAGGCTTGACCAAATTACGTCAATTAGCAAATCACCCAAGGATGCTGGAGGAAGAAACCGAAATGCCCTCAGGAAAATTTGAGGCGGTTGTCGAAATGTTGGATGCTATCACTGCTGAAGGACACAAAGTTTTGATATTTTCTCAGTTTGTGAAACATCTCCAACTCTTTCGTGAACATTTTGACAAACAGAAAGTTACTTATGCCTATTTAGACGGCAACACACGTGACCGAGCTGAAGCCGTATCCTCTTTCAAAGATAACGAACAGACGCGTGTTTTCCTCATCTCCATCAAGGCAGGTGGTGTGGGCTTAAACCTCACCGAGGCCGACTATGTCTTTATTTTGGATCCATGGTGGAACCCTGCTGTGGAACAGCAAGCCATCGACCGTTCACACCGTATCGGGCAGACCAAGAATGTGTTTATCTATAAGTTTATTAGCAAGGATACTGTAGAAGAGAAGATACTCGCCCTACAGAAACGGAAAAAGGCACTTTCATCGGCGCTTATCACGACCGAGGAAAGCTTTATCAAATCCTTAACAACGGAGGATATACAGGAGTTACTGAAGTAAGGAAGAGAAATATTTCTACCCCCTCTTATCCACAAAAGTAATCGGTTTCCGACTAAGTGGATTAAAGATAACCTTTTGCAATTCTTCCACCTCTCGCCATTCCACACGTGGGGTAACACGGAGTTTTGCCCGAAAGTAATCCTTGATTTCGCTCAACAACGTCTCCGAAGCTTCTTTAGAAGCTAAGTAGATGACAATTTCATCTGTCCCGATTTCATTATGGGATATCTCAATAACATGATGTTCAATCTGTGCAAAACCTGCCAACAAATCATGCATTGCGGGCGGGTATAACGTAGTTCCTTTATACTTGACCATTTGTTGCTTCCGTCCTTCTACCGGTCCAATGCGGTATGTATTTCGACCACAAGCACAAGGTTCTATAAAACGACGTACAATATCACCCGTCTTGAAACGCAATAGTGGAACACCCTCTATCCCCAAGGTCGTAACCACCAACTCTCCACTTTCACCCTCATCCACGGGCTGTTCGTTTTCATCCAGAACCTCCGTAATCACCAAATCCTCGTGAACATGCCCTCCTTTGAACATACCACACTCTGTGAACGCCGAGCCCATCTCTGTAGAGGCATAAGTGGAGTAGAGTTTTAACGGCCATTTAGAGAGGATACGTTGCGTTAACAGACTATCCTGGAAGTATTGGTCACGCAGGGACTCGCCGATACATAATACAGCCTCCACACTACAATGCCGATAATCAATCCCATGCAACTCTGCATACTCAATCATTTTGAGAAGAAATGAAGGTACCGCTATCAGAAACTTCGGTTTATGTAGCAGTATAGCGTCCCACTGCATCTGTGGCACTCCTGAACCAACTCGCAACACTCCTGCTCCAAGCTTGCGCAATCCTAAGAAATAGGCTAAGCCTGCCATAAACCGACGGTCCATTGTGGTCATTAACTGTACCAAATCACCTTTTTGCACACCAATGGTCTGAAAAGAGCGCATCTCGTTATATGCCAGTCGCTCCAAGTCGTTTTCGGTTAGCCCAAAAGTTACAGGTGTGCCTAAAGTTCCCGAAGTGGCGCAGTAGTCAACAATATGTTCTTTATCCACACAGAAAAAGTCAGCATTATACTGCTGTATGTCGTTTTTGCTCGTTGTGGGAAGCCGTAGCAAATCTTCCAGCGTCTTAATAGACGCTACATCAATTTGATGGGAAGCAAAAAGTCTTTGATAATAGGGCGAGTGTTGCTGCAAATACCGCAACTGCTCCTGCAAAAGCTGTTCTTGATAAGCTTTAATTTCTGCTGCCGTCCTTCGCTCCATAGCTACCGCTTTTTCCATTTCTTTTCTGCTCTATTCCTATATTTTTCAATATCCAACTTCATATCCGCTGTAGGGATAACCTTCGACAAGGCTCTTTCAAAGCTACGTAAAGCTTCTCCATAATCCTGTTGAAGATAAAAAAATCTTCCCGCAATATAATACCCCAGCCAGAGGTCCGGATTTAATTCCACATAATGCTGTAATTCTTCCTTAGTTACATGCTGTTCTCCCTCTTGCAACTGCTCCCATAGAATTTCCGTGCGTTGCTTAAACGCTTGGAAGTTCGCATACTGCTCCGTTTGCAAAAAGCTATCCGCTGGAATAGCCAACGAATCAATGCCAAAGGAACGATGTTCACGCCAATCACCACCAAACACCTCGTCCAAATCGTATGCTGTAAAACTTCCCATCTGGCCAGCACCGCTTGAAACATACACCCGTTTATCTACTGGCTGAAAAACTATACTATGATGTGCCAATAGGTGATTCAGACTCTTATCATTGCCCATCCCCAATGTGCTGTCACCATGCCCATGCCTATTCCGTAAGATATTTACCGCATCGGTCACAGATACATGTTCGTTTTGAGATAATAACTCATTCAAACGTTCATATCTATATAACGAATGGCTTTCAGCAATATGTTTCTGATTACGCTTGTCATCAACATACGACACGCTTTGAAAATGGTTGGTACAGACCAAGGCATTATTGTCTACCTCATAAAAATCGATTTTCTTTGGTGACAATTCTATCAGCATAGCCTTGTTATCCTTTGCACTTCCGACCATAAGTGATTCGGAAACAAAGACAGGCATACGTTTAGCAATAGCTATGGCTTCATCAAGATTGGATGCATATTGTAGCATCTCCCGAGCGACAATGGAAATCGGTGTTTTAGCCGATAGTGGAATAGATGATTTCCCTGCGTTCATAGTTACCGTTAAGCCTTCTTGATTCATTCCAGAAAGCACACCAACCATACCTGCCCACGAAACCGACATAAATGGGATACCGCTTTCTGGTCGTACAAAATACACCATCTTATTCTCTGCAAAGGCATCGTTGAAGTAAAAATCAAGATTACGGGCAATTAACAATTTCCCATCGGCAGACTTATCACCCCAAACCGCAAAAGAAGAGCAACCTACAATAGCCAAATCCTGCAAAACATGGCCCAAGTCATGTGCGCCGTGCATCCAAAGTGTGCGCTGATAACCATTCACTCCCAAGCCATCCGAGACGTCTCTCAGAGATGTCGATAAGGCATAAATTTCAGTCAGATATTCTTCGGGTATATAATCTTCCAAATGGCGATTATACCAGCGCATAAACCGCATAATCCAGCGTCGTTTGGATACAGAAGGCACATCTTCCAAGAGTTTGTTAACGAAAACATCATGCTGATAGGTGAACAAGTCACCAGACAACAACCCTTTCTTTAGCCCTATTGACCAAGGTTCTCCAGAAACATATAGCTCCCAGTTTCCTGCGGTATTCCTGACCAGATAATCTTCTCCTACAGTCCTTAACGTATCAGCATCCACATGGCAGGACAAGGAATCTGTAGACAAATCACGCAGATGCGGATACTTTTTCAGCAACTTAGGTCCCGAACAGGCACCGAAGAAAAATAGAACGACGACCGACAGTAAACTATAACGCATTAAGTTCCCGCTTTATACTGTTCAATAACTGTTCTTTCCCCAATATTTCACCGCAGGTCGCCACAGCACCGATGGTCACCCCGAGAATACCATGCATATTGACATGCTGTCCAGTCAAGTAGAGATTCTCAATCTTGGTTTTTGGTGAAATAAAGCTCCCCATAGCATCTTGAACATCCTTGACAGGCCCATATAAACTCCCTTCTGCCGAGCCGATATAATCGCGAAAAGACAAAGGTGTAGAAGTGTAACTATAAGCTACAGCCTCCCGTAATCCTGAGACATAGTCTTCTGCACTTTCCACCAACACCTGCATGCGATGCTCCTTAAAACGGATATATTCCTGACCTCGTCCAGAAGGATGCACGACCGTATTGAAAGTCGTATCCCATATTCTCACTTCTTCAAAATCCATATAACTGAGGATCGTTACGGTATCGGCAAAGCCCTCATGGTTTGCATCTTCAGTCATGGAGAGCATAAACATATTTGGCCAGTCTGTTTTCTTATAAGCAGGTCCGTCCCATACAGATGCCTCATCGCTATGGTAAAAGATGTTCTCGCCAGCATAGGGAACTCTCTTTTCTTTCAGCACCAAGTGTACACTAAACGATGAGGTCGTCACAGACATTCGCTGTATGCGTTCATAGTAGACCTTTCTAAAATGTTCCCTACCAACAGTATCCAAGAAACATTTGGGGTCTACATTACTGATAAACAAGTCTGCTTCCACCTTTTTCCCAATATCCGTTTCCACCGCCTTTATTTTCCCATCGGCTATTTCACAACCCGACACACGATGCCGCGTGTAGGCTTCTCCTCCCAATTGACGTAGTTGGCGCACCAACAACTTACTAATCTGGCTTCCGCCTTGTACACACCGATAGGCACTCTGTATATACGAATTGACCGTCAAGGCATGTACATAAAAGGGCGTGCTTTCAGCCTTTCCTGCGTAAAGGAAGTTATTTCCCAAAAGAACCGTTCGTAGTCTTCTATTCGAGGTTAACCTTTCCAGGTAGTCTTTTACGGAGTAGTCAACGCCCTGCTTTTCCAGCTGATCCATCGCTGTTAGATGGTAAAGTGGATAAGAAGCACAGACGCGTTGCAAATCTTCCACATAACGTTCCAGCGCTTGCCTCTCCGTAGGGAAATATTTCACCAGATTCTCGACAAAAGCATCATAACCTTGGGACAAAGGGTAGCCTATCGCTTCCTTGCCGATGTACACGCGGTCATAAACCTCTTCCATACGTTCTAACCGCAGGTCTGACATAATGCCCAGATAAGTAAAATATTGATGGAGATTCTGTCCTTCGTCCAGTCCACCAAGATAATGTACCCCAGTGTCAAATATTTTTTTATTCCGAGAAAAGGTCTGTAAATTTCCCCCAAACTGGTTGTTCTTTTCCAGCACACAGACTTTTCGACCTGCCTTGGCCATGATGACTGCCGAGACTAAGCCCCCTAAGCCACTCCCAATGACCCCAACATCGTATTTATCTATTTGCTTGCTCATTTGCTATACCACCAGATATGTTCTGCCAACATTTCTTCCTTCCAGCCCTGTTGTACTAAAATAGGTTCCTTCTTAAATGTAAATATTTCTTGAAAAGATTGCAACGCTATGGGCGAAATATCCTTTGCATCCATCATAAAGGATAGTACTAAGGTAGCTGATACGGCTTCTTCCAACTTATCCACAAAAACCACAGCACGAAGCTTCTGCCAGTAAATGCTTTCTGCCAGCTGCCTTTTCTCCATATCGGTTATGACCCCTGTTATTTTCCGCGTTCCATCCTGTAAGGAAAGTAGGTAATCAAATTCTCCAAAGCTATCCGACAGGTGAACCAAGTCCCTCCGTCCGTTCAAGAAAGGACGGAGCCTGTGGTAATACGGCAACCCGACCTTTAGACTCTTTTTCAATACCTGTACGATGCTTTCATCTTTATAGAGATAAGCAAGCTCAAGTTTATGCTTGAAATAGTCCGCTTGTTCCTCACGCATGCGCCATGCATAATGATCCTGTTTGAACCTTCGGGCCATAGCTTTAGCACGCTCTTTATATCCTGTTCCGAATGAGGTGTCCGAATGTTTTATGCGCTTATCAATAATCGCTGTAAGCTTGCCCTTAAAGATTAAGATATCCCCTTTCGGTAATACATCCCCATTTCCTAACAGGTGCACAGGCACAATATCCAATTTTAGCTGTTCTGCCAGATAAAAAGCCCCTTTATGGAATCGTTTCAACACATTGTCATACGAACGGGTACCCTCGGGGAAAACAATTAAGGAGTAGCCCTGCGCAACTTTTTCCCGCAACTCCGTCAAACCATTTTCCAAGCCCTGACTGACAGGATAAAATCCGAGCGCACGGACAGCACGACCGAATATCGGAGATTTCCATACCCAATCATTCACCAAGAAAATTCCTTTGGGAGCCAACATGCCCATGGAAAGTGTATCCAGGAAAGAGCTATGGTTGGCAATAATAACAGCAGGTTGTTGAAAGGTCTCGTTCTCCACATTGATGGTTTTATTCTTGGTCAAAGGGTGGAAATACAGAACCGATTTCATAAATACCGACATGCTCTTGCGGAAGAACCAATCTCTCCGCTTTTCCCCTATCGGCACCAATCGCAACAGCACCCGTCCTATAAAGGAAATGACAAGACACCCTAATCCATAATACGTGAAAAGCAAAAGAGAAAACAATAATACGGGGATGGTAAAAGGAGATTTTCCGCGGACAGCCCTATTGCTGATAAAAAAACGAAATAAGATAGGGTAAAATACAAATGTTATCAAGATTGCCGAAAACACACCAATCAAGGATACCGAAGATATGGATATCAGTGCAGGATGTTTGGCGAATATCAGTGCGCCAATGGCCAGTACAGTAGTGAGCACTGCCAGAAGGATAGAAGTGCGGTAGGTCTGCAATTCTTCCTTACCTGTTGTATATTGGCGTTGCAGGGCCGCGGTCATAAAGATACTGAAATCTACTCCATGCCCAAAGACCAAGGTACATACAATGGCCGAAAAAATATTAAATTCCAATCCAAAAAGCCCCATTAGTCCAGCAGTTACCAACCCTGTCAAACCGATTGGAATAGCGCTCAACAACACCAGTTCTATCCGCCTGAAAAACACCCAGAGAATAAACAATACCGCAAAAAAAGAATAGCCCACCAATCTATTAAAATCGTCACGCAATTGCCCCAAGAACGTTTCATTGAGATTCTGCCGGTCAATCACCACTACGGAAGGATTTGTTTCCATCTGCTTTAGAAAGGGCGTCCTTTGCTCATCATCCACCTTGACCAATGTAGATAGGGTATAAAAACCATCACGTTCGGCGATAAAATCAGACATACCGATGGACTGCAATGATTCAAAATCCGCAAGGGATATCGGAGTTTGCTTTTGTGTCAATAGCGTATAAAACGCTTGATGGGTTTCCGCAACAAAGCCATATTTGTCACCTTCCTGTATCAGCGTATTTTTCACTTGTTGCTGTTTATCAGGCGACCAGAATCTGTCCCATGAGGCTATTTTTTCTGCCTGTCTTTGGTGCGACAAAGGAATATAATGCAATCCGCTATAATCAAGAATCCTATCTGACCTTTCGGCTATTGCCAATTTATCGGCAAGCGAATCCGCCTGTTGCGCCACCTCCTCAAAAGAGTGCCCAGTGGCAACCACATAGAGCGATTTTGAAGAAGTATTCATCAACGTATCCAGCTGTTTCTCTACTTTTTTAATATCGCTTGGCACAAAGTTCAAATCCGCAATATTGTTATTGTAGCCAACTTTGCCGCTGCTAAAACAGCTTAACACTATCAGCACCACGCAAACTGCTATTAGCACCTTACTTCGTTCGAAAGGAAAGCCTGCTATTCGGTCAATAATGGAACTATGGGCAAGAACCTTCTTTGGACGATAGAGTTGCGGAATGATAATCAAGGTGAATACAGCCGAGGAAAATATACAGATAGAAGCAAAGACGCCCAAATCTACCAACGCTTTAGAGTGCACAAACAACAAGCACAGGAAAGCTACAGCATTTGTCGCTCCACTCATCAGAATAGGTTTAGTCAGTTCTTCGAACACGCCTTTTATGTCGTTGGACTTCTTAAAGTGGGTAAGCACATGCAGTGCATAATCAATCGTAATCCCCACCAGTACCGCTGCAATACTCAGCGAAATAGCCGACACAACAGGTTTATATAGATATAGACAAGCTACCGCAAACAATGCGGCAAACACCGTAGGTATAAAGACCAAAAGCGGAATGTAAATCCTCTTGTAGAACAGGATAAGCAGAAGCATAAGGACAGCCATAGAAATGAGCACGGTAGCCATAATATCCGCTTTAATCTGCTTGGCATTGGCGACAGCAATGAATGCTGCTCCATAGTAGGAAAGCGTTACCTCCTCTTGGAATTGTGCCTGCAAGGAATCCCGAACAGCATAGAGATGTTCGACCAAGGCCGTGTTGTGTTCCGTGTCAGCTCCCGCGAAAGCGGGGTCAAGGAACAGCAAAAGTTGGGTCGTGTCCTTCGTCGCTATAAAACCATCATATAGCACGAAGTTATCACCGACACTACCTGCTTGTAAACTACGCAGGCCGAACAAAGCCAAGCCCAAAGGGTCCTTTTGAATGAACTGCCCCATGACAAATCCCGTGGGCGACATCAAGGTTCGATAATTTTCCCCGACCTTTTCCCGAAGCACACTGTCCTGCGTCTGTTGCGCTATCTGTACATAGGCTATGCTGTCCAAGAAAAGCGGCAAATGCTGATAGACGAAATCATAGGTGGAGGCCATCTCCTCTTGCCCAATCTGTCCAGAAACCCGACGTATATACGTACTATCCTTCGCTATCTTTTCCAGAAAAGTCTGTGCTGCTTCAGCCATTCTTTCCTTATTCACCGTATCCTCTTTGGAGATAAGTACCGTCAATTTATCCGCAAAATTAATCTGTTGCAGGACTTTCGCTGTTTTATCTCCACGTTCATTCTGCGGGATAATCTGTGTGATATCCTCCTCAAATCGTAGTTTGGACGCAATAAAACCACAGCCGAACAAAAACAGTAACGCCAATAAGCAGGCAGGGATTCTATGCCTTTGAATGGCAACATAGATATGGTAGAAAAGCTCTCCCATTATTCCGCAGAAATTGTTTTTTGCTCCTGACCTCTCATCCATAGATAGCTACCAAAACCTATCAACAAGGATAGAAAACTTGCCAAAAGCACACTGCCAACGATATATTGCACAGCATGGGACTTAATCATCTCCAAAGAGATGCCTTCCAAAGCAAAAGTATGGGAAGAAGGATACACCCAACTACCAACCACCAATGAGGCATAGATGACCACTGGAATGAAAGGTGCAAAACTGATATTGGAGAAGGCAAATGCCAAAACCTTATTAAGCCTTAGGAAAACAGCAAGACTGATAGTAAGAGCAGTTTGGAATCCCCACACCGGAGCTATACCCATAAAAACACCCAAACCAATGGACAGCGCTTTTTTCTTTGGCGAATCGGTACTGCCCAGAATATTTTCTTTAAGAAAGTCCGTTAGACTTTTTTTTTTGAACGAACGGAAGAAATTCCGTGGAATGATGTAGAAAAAGGTCAAGAAAACTAAAACCGTATTCAATATGCTGATACGGGTAAAATCTTTAAACGGCCGAAAATGAGAAACACGCTCAGCAGGGTCATACAAAACCTTAACAGGAACGTTTTTCACGGCAATGCCGTTCCATGCGGAACGCACAATAATCTCTATTTCGAATTCGAACTTTTTGGTATAGAATTTCTTTGGAATGGCTTGCAAAGGGTATGCTCTATACCCGGACTGTGTGTCGGTTAGTTTTATCCCTGTTTCAAACCAAAACCAGAAATTGGAAAACTTGTTACCGAAAGAAGATTTCTTCGGCACCGAATCCTGCATCATATTTCGGCTACCGATAAGTAAGATTGGTTTTTGACTTTGTGCTATCTCCTGTACAAAAACAGGTAGGTCATCGGGGTAATGCTGTCCATCAGAATCGATACTGATGGCATAATCAAAGCCTTGCTTACGGGCCTCGGCGATACCTGCGCGCAATGCCATTCCCTTTCCTTGGTTCTTATCGAAGTGGAGAATATGGATTTGCGGATAAGCAGAAAGAATAGATGCGGTACCATCTGTAGAACCATCGTTGACAACGATAATATCCGCTGTGTAGGATAGCACACCATCCAGTACCCGTTTCAAGGTTTTCTCGTTATTATAGGTCGGTATAACAACGACAATCCCCAAACGGCGTATCTCTTCGGTTATCGATGTCGGTACAAGCATATTTCTATCCCCCTAATTGCTTACGTTCAGCATCCGTAAAAACAGCAGACTGCTGCGCATAGCGCTTAATCAAGGACTGCACGGCCTTCGGCTGTCCTGCAAAATTAGTCAAAATCATCTGCTTGTCCTCCGCCATGTTCATTTTATATTTTAGGATTTTAGGCGAATTCTCCTGCACCGCAAGGCGTACCAATCGGATTTCCACCTGCTTGGGAGATGCAACCACAGCAGCCTCAATAGTCTTGATTCCTTCGGCGACCATTTTCTTTTTATCTCCTCTATCCGCTAAAAAGCGTGCCTTCAAAGTCAAAGAAGCCCCTTTGTATGCCAATAGCAAGGGGTCGTCTTTTGTATAGGTAGATAAGCTTTTGTACAAGGATTCCGTTGCCTCCTTGGACGATTTTGCTTGTTCAAATTGTTGGCGTACAGTGTCGATATCGATTGCCCATCCCACAAAGACACCTACCCATAATAAAAGTAAAGCTTTCATCATTTCCGTCTATATACATTGGTAAGCTTCAAAGCTACCGTATCCCCAAAAGTCGTTACATTTTTCACTTTATATTGACCGTCATCCTGCACAATATCCAGTTCTAAGCGCAAATCTGGATTTTCTTCGGGATTGATAAGGGCCATGAATTTCACGTTAGAAGATTTGCTGAGAAAAAGTTGTTGCTCCACAACCTGCTCAGTCAGGTTTTTGATGATTTGCATCATGCACACCCCTGGCGTAACGGGATTCCCTGGAAAATGCCCTTGGAAAATGGCATGCTGTTTATTCAACAAAATATGAGCGACATATTTCGTTTCGGAAGCTTTTTCAAAATCCTTTAGCGTGTAAAAATCTTTCAATAACATACGGTTTAAAGTTAAAAAACTTTTTTATACTTCTCTAATGTTATACGTCGACAGGCTCAGTAAGGCATTAGAAAACAAGGCTGTCACACTGAGCGTGGCAAGGCATAAAAATCCTACCGAGGAACCAATCTCACCTCCGCAAAAAAGGCTGTCACTCTGAGCTTGTCGAAGAGTCAGCCGAACGACCTTTATTATTGGAATGGCAACGGTTCTGTGATAATTCGGGCAACTTCTCCCATTCATCATTAATTATTGCCTCTTTCTTTTTTCTACTCCATCCTTTGACCTGTTTCTCAAAAGCAATAGCCTGATTAACATCATGAAACTCTGTACTAAAGACCAATTTTACAGGTATTCTTTTATAAGTGTACGATTTGACGTCTATCCCATTATTGTGCTCATCCAATCTTCTGTCCAAATCATTGGTAATTCCCGTGTAATAAGAACTGTCAGCACATTCTACAATATAAACATGATAGGTCTTCATAAAACATCTGTTTTCTTTGCTAATGCTATACTTCGACAAGCTCAGTATGACATTAGCAAAGGCTGAGCTTGTCGAAGACCAACATTACAACTCCGACTGCGCGCTATCCAATTGTAGGGAGAGGCTTAAGGGGTAACGTTTATGCTTAATATCAATCTGCTGTGGCAATGCATCCTGCACATCGGAAAAACGAACAGAAAAACGCTCTTTACTCCCTTTCACATGCTTAATCTCTACAAGATTACGCTCCTCATAGGTATAATAATCGCCATTGGCCACATACACAGGAAAGTATTGCTGCGTAGGAAAAATCAAGGCTTCGGTAGCAAAACGACGAGACGTTAGCAAACGGAAAAGAGAGGCCACTTCCTTCACTACTTTCTTTTTGTTCAAATCCGCCATGGCATAATGCACAACATAGGTATCCGAAAACACTGAAATATCGAAAAGCGTCTGACCGAAGTCGCTCAACAAGGCCAAACGATGTGTCTCGGGACTAATGGATTTAACGACCAGATTACCGTTGATTTCCTTCTGAAAAGCTGTTAAGCGCGTCCGGTATACATAGGCCTGAGCAGTATCTGCATAATAGGTATTCACCTCTTTCGGGGCAATGCTACGGATGCCTGAAGATGTGGGGTATTTGTACGTTCCACAGGAGGTTAATAAAAGTGTTAGAAGTAGACTAATAGTCAAAAACCGAATCATGAATCTGCTTGTTTATTTGCGTATTCTTTAAAACAAAACGTGTATAATCTTTGGAAGGTTCCACCAATTTCACTTCCTGCACCTGACGGTTGGTTGATGAAAACCGGAGTACTATTTCCTGAATGTATTTTTTAGCTTCCGATAGCTTTGGCGTTAGACGGACAACATCATTTCCCCCATCCTTAAAATAGGCTACGGCAAACTCCTTCTCATCGTATCGCCCACCTTGCATACTGTTGGTCACCAACTTACTTATCTTTTCAAATTGCTTGCTATTTCCCAAATCCATACTGCGTTTCTTCCCCTCATCATTGATGAAGATCTTGTTATCTTTGAACACCATCTTATAGTTGAACGGCGCCGTATAAGACCAACTTAGGCGGTCAGGCTGTACAATGAAGAGCTTGCCCGATGACTCCACAGGCTTTTTCATAAAGCTTAGGTGCTTATACTGTACAAAATCTGCAGAAAGCGTCTTTACCGTAGCCAGCTGTTTCAATGCCTGCTGAAAAGCTTGTACTTCCTGTGCCGACATGGCCTTCATCTGTGCCCATCCCGCCAACGGCAACAAGCAAACAGCCAACAACATAAGCTTTACCCAATTCTTCACTATCCTATATCCCAAATTAGCTTTCATATGCATGCAAAGTTAATAAATCATCCACAGTTACCAAGCCGTAACCCTCCTCTTGAAGATAGGGCAACAGTCTTTCCAACACCTTGACCGTACGTTGCGAAGTGTCGTGGAACAGCACAATATCCCCAGATCTCAACTTACGGACCACACGGTTATAAAGTTTGTCTTCATCCATGATAATCGTATCCAAAGACCTGTTGCTCCATCCGATAACCTGATGTCTCGTTAGTTTGACTGCCTTTGCTATGGAAGGATTAGTGACACCATAGGGCGGGCGGAAAAATTTTACCCGCTTGCCCGTTACTGCTTCAATCACGCTATCCGCCTCCTGCAGTTCCACCAACACTTTATCTGCCTTATAGAAGCCCATCCAAGGGCTGTGTGAAAAGGTATGGTTGCCGATGGTGTGTCCCTCATGGACCAATCGCTTGGCCAGCTCTGGAAACTTCTCCACCTGCTTCCCGATACAAAAGAAGGTAGCAGATGCCTGATAGCGTTGCAATAAATCGAGAATCTGTTCCGTATAATGTGTGGGTCCGTCGTCAAAGGTTAATGCAATGACCTTGCCCCGACTGTGCTTTCTCCGGTAGAAGGTGTCTGTAAAGTAGCCCAAACGGATATCAAAGGCTCCCCAAGCGGTTATCCCGAGACCTAGTCCTACCGTCAGTACAAACCACCAAATGGAATAATGAAAAAAAAGGAAAAGCAATAAAGCAATAAAGTTTATTGCGATAAAGAAATAGCTTATCCATCTATGCCTCAACATGCCCGCAGAAGAACAAGAGAATGGTCCTTACCTTTAAATTGGTTATAGAGCAACACATAACGGAAATTTTTCCTTTCCTGCTCTTGCCAAAACAGTTGCTTTGGCAGTTCCTGATGTTTGAGGAGTTGCGAAGCCACCGCCAAACCAAAGGCCGAACTACTATCGAACTGCCCTATCAGGTGTTTGTAATATACCGTAGGAACCGCATCAAAATCAGCTAAGAGATGCGTATAATATTGGTCTGATTCTATATCGCCATTAATTCCCAGAATCAAAGCATCCACTTCCTCAATAGCGACATTATTTTCCTGCAGAAAAAGAGCCACAAAGTCCTTCAATTGCACTTGGTTCACGTCATTCTGTATACGGACATCTACAATTTCGGCATAGGTATGCGCCATTTTATTCGTACTCAATCCGAAGAAAACGGCCCCTTCACTATAATTTACCCCTACGGATGTGCTATTCTTTACACTTTCTTGTATACCGTCTTGTTTAATGTAGCCTATTTGTTGCAGTAAACTATATGTGTGGTCCGAAATTTCATCACTTGCCCCTGCCAGAATATGCGTAGCCTTGCCCGATTGCAGCTGTAACAAAGCGTCCAGCAAAGCAGATTCAAACGAGACCGAACGATGCACATAAGTAAAATTATAGGCTTTACATTGTAGTCGTAGGGCTATCTGCGATGCAACGGTATTGTGGGTAGACTGAATAAATGCCGTTGGCGTCAAAAATTGTTCATCGTTATCGAGAACATTGCGCAAGAATTTTTCTGAATCCTCCAAACAGCCCAATCCTGTTCCGGCAACAATCGCATCGGGCATGGCTATCTCTGCCTCATCCAATGCCTGTTGCGAAGCGTATATCCCCATCTTGATACCGTTCGACATCCGACGCACCATAGCAGGTGAAATCATCTCCTTGTACGAAGGGTGCTGTACAGGCGCTATCGACTGTTGAAGTTCCGTAGCGTCTGCCAATAAACGCTCGCTCCATACACCTTGGGCTGTAACGGCCCCGATACCATTTATATATGCTGTCTTCTTCACGATTCAGAGAAAATCAAAGTTGAACAATTGCCACCAAACCCAAAGGAATTGGACAGCACCTTACGGATAGGTGTTAGCTTGGTTTCTGTTTCTGGAATCAGCACAAACTCCTCCATCGGTGTTTCAAAATTGAGGTTCGCAAACGCCGTTTCACGTTGCAAAGCCAGAATGCTATACACTGCTTCGATAGCCGCTGCGGCTGCCAAGGTATGCCCTGTAAAGGCCTTAGTGGAACTGAAAGGTGGCATCTGATTTCCAAAGATACGGATCAGGGCACGCCCCTCTGACAAATCGTTATTGGGTGTAGCTGTACCATGGACATTGACATAATCAATATCAGTGGCCTGCAGCCCTGCGACCTTTAGCGCTTTTTGCATGGCCAAGAATGCTCCCTCTCCGTCTTCCGAAGAGGCTGTTTGATGAAACGCATCATTCGCATTCCCATAGCCAGCGAGATAAGCCAACACCTTTTTATTCTCTTTTTGGACAACCTCTGCTGATTCCAATACCAGATAAGCAGCGGCTTCACCTAAGTTCAATCCCTTGCGGTGTTGGTCAAAAGGTTGACACAGTCCGTCAGAAAGAATCATCAAGGTCTTGAAACCATTGATAGTAAATTTGCTTAAAGCATCCGCTCCACCAACGATAACCCTATCCAACCTACCTGATTGGATTAAGCGTGCTCCCATCATGATGGCATTAGCGGCCGATGAGCAAGCCGTGCTAATGGTCGTCACAAAGCCCTGTAAGCCCAAATAGTCTGCAATCTTGTGGGTGGAATCTCCAGCATCGTGGGAGGTAATGTAGCGCTGTAGAGCAGGCTCGGTAAGGTAGTCGTAAAAATAACGTTCCGTGAAATCCATTCCTCCTACACTGGTGGAGGAAATCAATCCTGTGCGATATGTCTGCATATCCAAGATACCTGCCTGATCCACCGCTTCTTTAGCCGCACATAGTCCCAAAAGTGCAGTACGGGTAAAAGTATTGGTCTCAGGCAAACCCAACCTATAGATAAGCTCCTCGTTGGTTAGCTTAATCTCCCCGACCATAATGTCATCCACATGGGTTGTTGTGAAGTTTTCCACACGGGAAATTCCATGCTTCTCCCTGACCAGAGAGTGCCAGTTCTCCTCTACGGACTGTCCTATAGAAGAGATAATACCCATTCCCGTTATGGCGACCCCAGACGGCATGATTTATTTTGTACGGTTAGCGGCTATATAATCGGCCATGGTTTGTACAGACTGAAAAATAGATTTTCCTTGTTTGGGATCTGATAGCTTAATGCCATACTCTTTATCCATCAACACGATAAGCTCCAAAGCATCGATAGAGTCTAATCCTAAGCCATCGCCAAATAAAGCATCATCGTCTTGGATATCTTCGACAGCTACATCCTCCAAGTTAAGGACTTCAATAATCTTACCCTTCAGTTCTTCTTTTAACTCTGCCATTTTATGATTCAAATAATTCGTTTATATTTTCTGTTGTATGCGGCTTTTGCCCATTTTGGTCAACAAGATACAAAACCGCACGGTATTTTTCTTGAAAATATTCTACCCAGCCACACAGCACACGTTTCGCCTTGGCCGAAACCAAAAGATAGTCCGCATATTTCTGCATAAAATCGGCAGGATATTCTTCAAAAACGAAGAAAGCATTTTCAGTCTGCAATTGATGCCGTATGCTAATCTCGCCTAAACAGATATTGGACAGCGTGTACACGAAAGTAGCGGGACTGGGAAAAATATTAGCTGTATCCTGTATGCTTTGTTGATGTCTTACATCCGTATCCAGACTGCCAGAGCGATTAGCCAGCACCAAAGCCAGGCCTTCTTTTTCTTCGCTCTGCAAGATATACTCCGCGCCGAGAAACGCCATCTTGCTCAATGCATCCATCTTATAAAATTTCGGATAATCCACTTCCAGATATTTGAAAGCTTGCTTGGCAAAAATAGCGAATGGCTCATCCTTCTCCCCTTCGTACACGACTTGGCCACCCACCTTGATCGATGCGTCATGGAGGTGAACTATTTTGGTTATGAAGGAAGTGGTGTGCATAGCGTTGTTGTTTACAAAAATACAGAATACTATTAAAATTGGTGTTTTTATTATGAATTGGCTATAAGCTATAAGCAGTAGGCTTTATGCTTACCGCCTACTGCTTATAGCCCTTTGCCTTTTAGAAACTGGTTAAGGGCAACACTGGCTCGTTCCGTTCGTTGGTATAAATCTTTTGTAAATTCATAGAGCTGATTGTACCGTTCGAAGAGCGCTGTCCCTATATCAAAATTGTCCTGAAACACATCGTCTACCTTGCCATATATTTGTTTGAAGTAATCTTCATCTTCATCCAAGGTGACAATATTGACCGAGACTTCCTCATACCGAGGGTAGACTTCGTCAAATAATGAAAAATATTTCTCATGGACCGGGTGATAATCATCGTGTCCCTCCTGAAAAACGATATCCAAGCTTTCATTATGTCTGTTACTCAGATCGTCTATAAGCCCGTGTATATCCTGCATCTTCTTATTATGTTTTTCGACTGAGAAAAAGAATTCCGTAACCTCGATGGTCAACTCACCGTCGATTTCTACTTCGGGACCTGTAGATATATTCAGCGATTCCTCGATGATCTCCAATTCCTGCAACAAGAGGAGCGCTTCCATATACAGTTCTTCGACTTCCGTTTGTCCACGCAATAGATCAAGACGCATTTGGTCTGCACGCTGTTTGATGGCATATACAACATCGTGCGCCTCATAATACAACTCCAATGCAGCCGTCTCAATCGCTAATGGCTTTTTACTTTCATCAAATTCAAGGATAATATCCTTTAAGGGGTGGTTTTTAACAACTGTTTTCATCATCAGTTTTTTTATAAATTCGCCACAGTGATTACATGTTCTCCATAGCGAATAATGCATGGCTATCCTCGTTTTTAACAGGCAATTAGTCCTATTTATACAAGGATAGCCATTTTAATTACTAAACTCAAATTTTAGAACACCGGTGCTGTCAGCACATCGCTGTAAGTCACCATAGGATCACGCCCCAGATAGGCGACACGGAATTCATATTCCTGCATCGATTCCAAACCCGTCAGTAACACTTTGGACTTAGCGCTCAGCACATGTACCCAATCATCCGTACTACTCTTTTTGCGGTATTCAAATCGGTACATCAGCGCCCCTTTCCAAGTGTTGACCTGCAGTTGCATCATCCCTCTGTGACCGGTCTTTAAATTGGCGCGCAGCGTTAATGGCTTCGGAGCAGGGCCTATAGGCATCCCTAACTTCGACGGCATAAAACCGGCAGCAAGAATAAGGGTAGGATCACCTTTAGCAACTTTTTCTACATACAGCGATAGCTCATAAACCATTTGTTTCAACTGGGCAAACTGTTGGTTTTTAATCTTCACCAGACGCATGTCCCGATAAGTAGCATCTGCCTGTGCTCGCTTGAACCCATCAAAAGCAATTTGTAAATCCGCAATGCTGGGATCCGGTTCTGGAAATATAGCCACGTTCTCTGTAAGCTTTACCAGAATGTTTTCAACGAATTTAACGTACCCGTCTTCGTTTTTGTTTTTTGTTTGTAATGTGGTCTTTGCCATAACAAATAAAATTTAAAGTGTTTATAATTAATAATATTTACTATGACAAATATAGAATGGGCTATAGGCTGAAAACGAAAAAAAGCGTGCCACTTTTGTGACCTTTCCCCGAAAATTCTGGCACGATTTTACCACATTTTTTTTGCTCTCCTCTCCCCAGCCCTTACCTACAAAGGCTTCAAGGCTATTTCTTATTTTTCATGAAAAATGAGTCATTTCCCTTGGGTTTTATGAAATTCCCCTTGGTATTTGGCAATTTTCCCTCGGGATTCATCTCAAAATCCTTGGGATTCACAAAAAACAAGCAGGAGAAAAACACAAGTCCCTTGGGAAACAACAGACTTCCCAACAGCTTTATCTTCTTTTCCATAGGCAATGCTTCATTTCCCCTATAGAAAAGGATAAAACCCGAAGGTAACAGCTCTATTCCCCAGGGATTAGACACAAAGGCCATGGGGAAATCGACATTCCCATAAGGTTTCCTAATATTTACCTATAGACTTCTACGATTTCTTTTGCGATTTCTCGTAAGATACTCTAAGAGTCTTAACCTGTTGGGGCGTGTGAACAAGATGTTTCTTAAACACTTTGCTAAAGTGGTATCTATCTGTGTAATGAAGCTGCCCTGCCACAGTATCGACACTTTTTGTTTCCGTAAACAATATTTCTCGGGCTTTATTCAGTTTAACCTGTTGTATATACTCGGCTATCTTAAAAGGTCTGCCTTCAAATGCACGATTTAATGTACGTGTACTTATACAAAGAGCATCTGCAATCTGCTGTCTAGTGATTTTCTCTTCTGCATGTTCGCGAATATACTCCAATGCCCTATGGTAAATACTCAGGTAGGACTGACTATGGGGTTGAAACTGCTGGCAATACAGGGACAATAGCTTCGACAGGATAATCCCCAGTTCTGCCCTTCCACTGAACGGTTTATACTCTATCTTCTGTAACTGTTCAAAAACCTCCCTAAAGCGATGCCCTATAGCAAAATCTACATCCCGATAGTGAAACGAGTTCTCATCTGCTATGTGTAGATGAAGGTCTTGCAAGCTGTTACCATACTCCTCCATCAGCAGGGGCATGATCTCCTGCTTATAACCTATGCACAGCACCCACTGTTTACCTGCTTGCATCCGCAAGGGTACTTTTGTGGCTCTGGAAGCTAAGGTCATTCCCCGGTTGTCTGTCAGCAACATGCTATGGGGCAGAAAGATTTCGGTGTGATTCAGAAATTGATACAATTGCCACATACCAATATGCGCATTAAGCAAGTTGAGCCGTATGCCCAGATCTGGAGCTGTGCCTCTAATCTCTAAAAGTACGACATGCTCTAATTCAAAATAGCTGTACTGTAGGTTATCTGCACACTTGTAATGGTTAGATGGTGGCAAAAAGGACAGGTAGCCTCCCTGCACGACGGCAGATGAAGCTAGATCACTTGTTCCAAAGTCAAAATACAGGGTTTTATCCATAGGTCTTTAGCGTTGGCAAGTCTTATAAAGATAGGTATTTAAGAAAAATGGGGCAAGTATAGGTATGCTTTAGTTTACAAATAGATGGTGAAATTATGTGTTGTATCAAAGGCCATCAACCAAGTGATCTTTTGCGCCTTCACAGTCAATGTCCACCTCAAGTGGGGATACATATTTACTTCATACATAGTACCCCTTTCCTCTTTTTCTATAATTTCAGGAGCTATTTCTAACTGCGTGAGTCGTTTCTCATCAAGCTTTTCTATACTTATAGCACCAGAATCCCAATGTGGCTTGTGTTTTTTGTGCAGGACATTCAAACTTTCTTCCAACTTCTCCACATTTTCAAAAAGCTCAGAGCACACTAAGGCTGAACATGCCCGTACATCCAAGGTGTCTTGAGCAAGACAATTTAGAAATTGCTGAATCAATTCTTTATCATTGCTTTGAGCTTTTCCAGATAGTGTAAACAAGGAAAACATAGATATAATAAGTAGTTCCTTAGCCATATGTAGTATTTTGTTTATAATTAACAGATATAAATATACTCAAATTTTAAATTCCCATAACTGGAAAATATTATCCCAAAGCAGCATATTTTTTTTAGATAATTAATTGGCATTACCATTATTCATCTTTGCGAGAGAACAGAACAATCCGTATTTTAGGGCAGATATAACATTGTACTTAAATGATGAAAAACCTATTTATTTCGTTTGCACTGTTGCTACTTTCTCAACATGCTTTTTCGCAAATTCAATTCACGACATTCTACACAAAGGACGGCAAACAGACACAGAAGCAAGAAGAGGCACACTACTATCGAATATTTCTCTATCCTGTAGAAGAAGGACAGAAGCCTGTTGTCGAAGAATACTATATATCCACTAACGAGCTAAAACTCAAAGGAACATATAAGGACACTGATGCCCGTCAATTCGTGGGGGAGAAATACGAAATGTACGAAAACGGAAATGTCCTATCCCGAGAAAAATATTCTGATGATGGGCTATTGATCGATACCGCTTATCAGTTCTATGAGAGTGGGATCTTGCATACGGCCTTTTATTATCCTTCTTCATTAGATACGGAAGGAAAACTAAAGATAGATTCCCCCTTATTTCTTGTACATTGCGACTCTACGGGGGCTATCACGCTCAAAAATGGCAATGGTTATGCGGAATTGAGCAACACACACGCCCGCGAATACGGAAACTATGTAAACCATAAGCGTGAAGGAGAATGGGGTGGTTGGTTCTTAGATGACAAATATACATTCACCGAAAACTATCAGGACGGAAAGCTTATTTCCGGAATTTCTACCGATGAAGACGGAATCAAGACTCCTTACGACTCCACCACTTTTGAAGTTTCCCCAGAATATCCCAAAGGAATCAACACTTTCCGTAGAACAGTACTCAATAACTATAAGTATCCTAAAGAAGCAATAGCCGCAAATGTATCAGGCAAGGTTATCCTTACCTTTGTAATAGACAAAGATGGAAAGATGCGAGATATCGTTATCCAGAAAGACCTCGGACATGGGACTGGCAGGGCTGCCATCGATGCGTTGAGAGGCTCGGGAAAATGGTCACCGGGCATTATCCGCGGAGTTCCTGTCCGTGTCAGCTATACCCTTCCTATCTCGTTAAGCATACATTAGTCATAAAAAAAAGCGCCTGACATAATACCAGGCGCTTCTTACTATATAAAATGGAAAACTAATTCGCTATTTTTCTAAACCTTCTGCAATTAATCCTTCCACATACGCACGAACAGCTTCATTGGAGAAGCGGGTGGTCACATCGAAAGCAAAGGCATGTACCAATAGTACTCTTGCTGATTCTTCGCCGATACCACGTGAACGCAGGTAGAACAGCGCTTCGTCGTCAAACTGACCCATGGTACATCCATGCGAACATTTCACGTCGTCAGCGAAGATTTCCAACTGTGGCTTCGTATAGACGGAGGCCTTGTCGCCAATCAACATGTTGTTGTTCTGCTGGAAAGCATTTGTTTTCTGTGCATCTTCGCGAACAAAGATTTTACCGTTGAACACTGCTGTAGATTCATCCTGTGGAATGTTTTTGTACCACTCATAGGATTCACAGTGGGGTTTCAAATGGTCAACAATCGTATGGTTATCCACGAATTGCTTATCGGATGTTAGATTGATACCATACAGGTGCGACTCCACATTTTCGGCATCTAAACGCACATTGATGTTGTTGCGCACAAAAGATGCCCCTGGTAAGTTGCAGTTATAGTTGTTATACAAGCTATATTGCTCCTGGTACACTTCAGTATGTTGCAAATAGTTACTTGCTGCATCCGCTACTTGGATATAATAATGCTGTACTTTTGCACCTTCTGCCAAAACAATCTCTGAAACCTTATTGTTCAGGTTTTTTGCAGCAGCATCCAATGTGATGAAAGACTCTACAATCTCTACCTCAGCATGGTGTTCCGCTACGATAAGATTACGCGTCTGTGCAAAGAAAGGTTGGTCACCCGTTGCCACATGGATAATATGCAGAGGTTTTGAAACAGCTTTATTTGGTGCTACATGGATATAAAGTCCCGATGTCTGCAGCGCGGTATTAAGTTGCACAAGGATATTGTCCGACTTATCGGCATACGCTGCATAATGCTTTTGAAAACCTTCCTCAGCATGAGCTTCTTCAATCGGTTTTACCGTCAGGCCGATTTCATCTTCCAACGAAGAGAAAGCCAATACATACTGTCCGTTCACCAACACAATGCGATGCGCGTCAAGACCTGGGATGTCAGCTTTGCTCACATCAATATCGTCCACGTTCACATCGGCATTAAGGACATACGGGGTATTGGTAAGAGGGTGCAAATTGGTATATTTCCACTCTTCATGCTTAACCGTTGGAAAGCCTTCTTGTTGAAACCGTTCAAAAGCCTGACGACGACGCTCGGTCAAGTCTGCTGGTTCCTGAACAGTCTCTAACTCCTGGAAGGTAGAAACCAACTGTTGATATAAGGTATCTTCTACTATTGTACTCATGTTATTTTTTGTCAATCTGCTAATCAATTCTTCCATGTTGAAATGGAATTAAGCAGTTTGCGTGTCGTATTCTTTTAACCAATCGTAACCTTTTTCCTCCAATTCCAATGCTAATTCTTTTGGACCAGTCTTAACGATACGTCCATTGTAAAGAACATGCACAAAATCAGGCACGATATAATCCAACAAACGTTGGTAGTGGGTGATAACCACAAAGGCATTGTCCTTAGAACGTAGTTGGTTTACGCCATTAGCAACAATACGTAAAGCGTCGATATCCAAACCTGAGTCTGTCTCATCCAAGATTGCCAATTTTGGGTTCAACATCGCCAATTGGAAAATCTCGTTACGCTTCTTTTCACCTCCGGAGAATCCTTCATTCAAAGAACGGTTTGCTAAATTAGCTGAGAACTCAACCAATTTCTGTTTTTCCTTAACCATCTGTAAGAATTCTTTCGCTTCCATTGGCGGCAACCCTTTATACTCACGGATATCGTTTACCGCAGTTTTCAAGAAGTTGATGTTGGATACGCCCGGAATCTCCACAGGATATTGGAAAGCAAGGAACAGGCCTTCACGAGCTCTATCTTCTGGAGAAAGATCCAATAAGTCAACACCGTCCAACAAAGCTTCGCCACCAGTTACCTCATAAGAGTCACGTCCAGCCAATACATTGCCCAATGTACTTTTTCCAGCTCCGTTAGGCCCCATGATAGCATGCACTTCACCAGCCTTAACCTCTAGGTTTAATCCTTTTAATATCTCTTTATCCTCTACCGAGGCTTGTAAATTTTTAATGTTTAGCATTTTCTTTAATTTGAGAATTAGACAATTTCGAAATTTGAAAATAACCTTTCCAAATCTTCAAATCAACATATCTTCCAATTATCTATTCGTTTTCGATGAAATAATAATTTTATTTACAATATTTGTTATACTCTTTATTTTTTCGACCAATCCAATAGGATCAGGGTAAGATTCTGCATATAAGCACAAATCCAACCAATATTGTGTCTCTTCAATTTCCTTCGCCGCTATCTTGAACTTATGAATGAAATCCGCCTTACTTTCTGCATTCTGAGCTTCTCGGATATTTGCTCCAATCGAAGTCCCCGATTTTAACAGTTGCTTTGCAAGCACATATTTGCGCGATAATTCTAATTCTTCACAGTATTTGATAATATCCAGCGCAAACTCAAAAGAGAGGCGAACAATCAAGTTATCAGCGTCTTTCATTTCCAAATTTCCAAATCAACTCATTTCCAAATTATCCTACAGATCCCTCTAACGAAATCGCCAACAATTTTTGTGCTTCTACGGCAAATTCCATCGGCAGTTGGTTTAACACTTCTTTTGCATAGCCATTCACGATGAGACCTACTGCCTTTTCAGAGTCAATTCCACGTTGGTTCAAATAGAACACTTGGTCTTCTCCGATTTTAGAAGTAGTCGCTTCATGCTCCAGCATCGCTGTTTTGTTTTTGCTCTCAATGTAGGGGAACGTGTGCGCACCGCAACGGTCACCAATCAACAAAGAGTCACACTGCGTAAAGTTACGTGCTTTATCTGCATTCGGTCCGATTTTGACCAAACCACGGTAACTGTTATGGCTCAAACCTGCTGAGATACCTTTGGAAACGATTTTGGAACGGGTGTTTTTACCCAAATGTATCATCTTCGTTCCTGTATCCGCAACTTGACGGTTACGCGTCATTGCTACAGAATAAAACTCGCCTACAGAGTTATCCCCTTTCAAGATAACACCAGGATATTTCCAGGTGATAGCTGAACCGGTCTCTACCTGTGTCCATGAGATTTTAGAGTTGTCACCCCTACAAATCCCACGTTTGGTCACAAAGTTATATATACCGCCTTTACCGTCCTTGTCGCCAGGGTACCAGTTTTGTACGGTAGAATATTTGATTTCGGCATCTCTTTCCGCGATTAGCTCCACAACAGCCGCATGCAATTGATTCTCATCCCGCATCGGTGCCGTACAGCCCTCCAAGTAAGATACATAAGCACCTTCATCGGCGACAATCAATGTACGCTCGAACTGTCCTGTATTCTGTGCGTTAATACGGAAGTAAGTAGATAGCTCCATCGGGCATCTCACCCCCTTCGGAACGTACACAAACGAACCATCAGAAAAAACTGCGGAGTTTAATGCTGCATAGATATTGTCTGTCTGCGGAACTACCGTTCCTAAATATTTCCTTATTAAATCAGGATATTCCTGTACCGCTTCCCCGAAAGAACAGAAGATAACACCTTGCTCTTTCAATTTCTCCCGGAATGTAGTCTTTACGGATACGGAGTCAAAAACAGCATCCACCGCTACCACTCCTGCCAACACTTTCTGTTCATCTAATGGAATGCCCAGTTTTTCAAAAGTTGCCAATAATTCCGGATCCACTTCATCCATGCTCTCCAACTGCTTCTTAGCCTTCGGCGCAGCGTAGTATGAGATATCCTGAAAATCAACCTCTGGATTTTCAAAGTTCTGCCAGGTCGGCATCTTCAATGTCAAGAAGTGACGGAAAGCTTTCAATCGCCATTCCAACAACCATTCCGGTTCATTTTTCTTGGCGGATATAAAGCGAACAGTATCTTCAGAAAGCCCTTTTGCGGCAATCTCCATTTCGATATCGGTCGTAAAACCGTACTTATATTCTTCGAGCTCAAGCTCTTTCAGTAATTCGTCGTCTTTGGTACTCATTTCTCTTCCCCTATTATTTACTCGGCGATTCCTACCTCTTTTTCGGACTACAAAGATACAACTTAATCCCTAAATAAACGTCAAAACCTCATGGTTTTACCCTTACTTTCACCAAAAAAAGTGACCATGGTCATTGCGAAACAGAAAAGGATGCTGCGCCTCCCTGCCGTACTTTAAGAGATAGAATCTATTCAAATACCACGCTGAGCCTGTCGAAACGCTACATGTCTATCCGCTCAACAATGTCAGGCAGAGTCTGTCGACGCCCCTAAACAACAAGGAAACTTGATAATGCAATACGTTCATTTTTTACATTAACATGATTGCCTACCATCTTCCGCGTAATGTAGATTTACACATTACACCAGAAGAAATACCATTATAATAAAAAGCAGCCCTCAGAAATCTGAGAGCTGCTAAATAAAGATAAACTTAAGAAACAATTTCTAAAATTAAGGCTTGGCTACTGCAATGTAGTCTGCCATTACATTCAGCGTTTCATCCAAAATAAAATCGAACTCGGTCTTTGGTTGAGGTTCCCCCTCTTTCCAAAGCGGCAAGCCACGCAACTCTAAGGCCTTATTGACACGGGCGCGGTTTTTCATTTTATTTTTCTCACGCTCTTTTTGCAGTTCTTCCTGTTTCAAGCTGATTTCCTGTATAGTGTCCGCTTTTCCGAACTCTTCGATATCCTCCAATAAGAACTGATATTCAGGGGATTTCTTCATCCGGCTTTCATGCTTAGTCGTTAAGGCCTTTATCGTTTCACCCAAATCAGTCACTTTCGCGAAATTACTTGGTTTAATCTGATCCCAAGGCAAAGCAGAAGGTTCGGAACTCTCACCAAACTTCTCAGCAGAATATTGCGAAGGGAAAATGATATCTGGCATTACCCCTTTATGCTGCGTACTGCTACCGTTAACACGGTAGAACTTACCCATGGTAATATTAATTTGCCCAAACTCTGGCGCTCCGTTTGGCGTATCCGGGTCTTTATCTTCTCCCTTAGCTTTCAACAACAATTTATTCGTCGCGCTGATAAAGCGGGACATATCGATAGCCGATTGCACTGTACCTTTTCCATACGATTGGGAACCAAAAACAACACCACGACCATAATCTTGAATTGCTCCTGCAAAAATCTCCGATGCAGAGGCTGAAAAACGGTTAATCATCACCCCAAAAGGCCCATCCCAAGCCACGCCTGGCTCTTCATCATTATCCACCTGCACACGGTTACGTACATCGCGAACTTGCACCACTGGGCCTTTATCAATAAACAAGCCGGTCAATTCAATAGCTTCTTGCAACGAACCACCTCCATTGCTACGTAAATCCAAGACAACAGCATCTACTTTTTCTTGTCTCAGGGTATCCAAGATCAGCCGCACATCTCTCGTTGTACTTTTATAATCCGGGTCACGGCGACGATAAGCATCAAAATCGATATAGAATTTCGGAAGCTTAATCAGCCCTATTTTATAGGTTTTGCCATCCTCTCCTTTCACCTGTTTGATTTCTTTCTGTGCAGATTCTTCTTCAATAACTATTTTTTCACGTTTTAACGCTACAATCTTGGGCTGTGCAGTAAGTTCCTGCCCTGCAGGGATAATTTTTAGTCGAACAACCGTATTCTTCGGCCCTTTGATTTTAGCTACTGCAGCATCCAATCGCCAACCAATAATATCCTCAAACTCACCCTCTCCTTGAGCCACGCCCACAATTCTATCATCTACCTGCAAACTCTTATCCTTAAACGCCGGTCCGCCAGCAATAATTTCCTTGATCGTCACCATTTCATTTTCCATCATTAAACGAGCGCCTATCCCCTCAAAAGTGTTGGACATGTTTTCGTTAAATGCTTGTGCAAACGAAGGGTTATAATACGTCGTATGTGGATCGACAGCGTCTGTCAATGCGGTCATAATCAATTGAAACGCATCATTGGAATTCGTTTGTTTTGCTTGGCTGATAAGATTCTTGTAACGTTTACGTAAAGTTTCCTTATGCTTTTCGACATCTACAGAATCCTTATCTGTTGAGGTCAAACGTAAGTTCAACAAGTCATATTTCACACGCTTGCGCCATTGCTCGTTGAGCTCCTGCTCCGATGTCAGATAAGGTAATTTCTCACGGTAAGCGACATATTTCTCGTCTATACTGAAATCGTGTTCAGCATCTACTTGGGATAACGCATATTCCATGCACTGCATATAGCGTTTTGAATACACATTAAACATGTGGAAAGGTGCTGTTAGGTCTCCCTTTCTGAAATCCTGACTAATATGATTGCGGAACTCTTGAAATTCATCGACATCTGACTGCAACAAATAGTTGCGACCGGCATCCATCGATTTCAATAGGTTATCAAATACGATATTAGACAAGGAGTCCGTCATCGGCACTTTCTTATAACTGTAATTCTCCAACAAGTTGGCAACCTCAGAAGCGATTACCTCATGCTGTGCAGAGGGTCTTAACTCCAACTCTCCCTCCCCTATACTCACTCTTGGTTTTGACCCACATGCGATAACCAATACCAACGCGAGGCCAAATACAATATTCTTAAACATAAAGACCAATTTATTTAAATGCATTTATATATTCCTTTCAGTATTCAAATTTTACACACGAAAAGTTTGAACGCGCTAAAAATACTGAAAAATGAACCATGTTACGCTATTCCAGCTAAAATATTAACGTAATTTATAGGTTTTACCCAAAAACTATGCGCAAATGTATTTTTCTGTTGTAAAAATTCTATTACTCATGTTTACTGAACAGCACACTGCGCAAATCGTGGTAGCTATTTAAGGCATCTTCCGCTTTGTTCAGATCCTTTTCATCCATATAAATCTGTCCCAGCTTATCGACAATCGCCAATTGTAGTAGTTTATTGTCTTCTTCTTCGGCTAATTTTTCGGCCTGTTGAAATTCCTTACTCGCTATACGGTAGTTTTTCTGTGCAAATTTCGAGAAAGCGAGCATATATTCGATTTCAGCAAGTTCGCTATGGAAGTTTTTGCTGTTTGCTAAGTCTCGGGCCTGAATAAGAAACCACTGTGCCTCTGTATGTTTGTTCTGCAGCTGATATATTCGGGCAAGGGTTTGCCAGGCAATGACTTTACGGTCATAGGCTTTGGCTTTGTTCAGCAACGGAATCGCTTTACGGATAATATTGTTTTCTGCAGAGCGATAATCTTTATCATAAGCTTGTATCAGCGCAATCTTTGTCAATGAATTGGCTTGCTCCACAATACTCTTCTGGGTCAATGCAGACTGGTAAAAAGCTTCTTGGAAGAAACCCGCCTGTTGAATATTGCGTTCAAAGAGAAACAAATTCGCCAGATTGTATTGGATAGTAGCTACATCCATGCTGTTCGGTGTTTTCTGTGCATGCTGTAAGGCGCGCTGCAATAAGGTCAAAGCATTGGAGATATCTCCTGCCTTCAGCATCATATCGGCATACACATGCAATAAGCCATAACCGCCAACATAATTTTCGCGCTTAAGTTCATCTGCAATCAGCTTTTCCCACTGTGAACCGTCTTTCGGTAATGGGGAAATTAAATACTGGATATTGGACACATTGCTCGTAGGCTTAAACTCTTCCACCACACGTTGCAAATCCAAAGCCCTTTCAATACTGTCCTCAAACCGTATCTTTTCCTTATAGGAATCCGTCAATAGCTCTTCTCTAGTACGTGGAGCCGGCAACACATAAACCTGCGGACCAATCCCGTTAAAGTTTACATCATATTTATTTACATATCCCGAAGGATCCAACATTTTTCCTTTATCCTGCGCTTTGCCCAAAAGGGTGAAAACTATCCCTACCCCAAGCAGCATAAAGCGCTTTGCTATGATTTCCATACAAAATCTATTTTACTCGTTACCCAAACATACGTAAATTCACTTTCACATGCAACAGCAATAATATTGCACATCCCCATAAAATTATTTAAGTTTGATTGATAAAAACACAATATTATGTTACCAAAAATTGATTTTACAACAACCCAAGCTTATAAATACCTCGCAGATTATTATATCAAAATCAACGAGAAATCTTTAAAGGATCTATTTACCGAGGATTCGGGACGCTTTGAGAAGTTTTCCGTTACTTTTAACGATATTCTGTTAGATTATTCCAAAAACAGAATAGATGACCAAAGCATAGCGCTCTTGATCCAATTGGCCAAAGAATGTCAGGTAGACAAAGCTATCGAAGCCATGTTCCAAGGTGAAAAAATCAACGAAACAGAAGGCAGACAGGTATTGCACACAGCATTGCGCAACTTCTCTGGTGAGCCTGTCATCGTGGATGGGGAGGATGTGATGCCAAATGTGAAAGCCGTGTTGGCGCACATGAAAGATTTTACGAACCGTATCTTATCTGGTGAATGGAAGGGTTATACTGGAAAAGAAATCACCGATGTTGTTAATATCGGTATTGGTGGTTCTGATCTGGGACCAGTAATGGTTACGGAAGCATTAAAAGCCTACAAAACCCGGTTGAACCTACACTTTGTATCCAATGTAGATGGCACACATATTGCCGAAACCTTGAAAAAGGTAGACCCTGAGACTACCCTCTTCTTGATAGCTTCCAAAACCTTTACAACACAGGAAACCATGGCTAATGCCACTTCGGCAAAAGACTGGTTTTTGGAATCCGGTGCTGCACAGGCAGATGTCGCTAAGCATTTCGCTGCTTTAAGTACGAATGAAAAAGGTGTAGCTGCTTTTGGTATCGACACACAGAATATGTTTGAATTCTGGGATTGGGTCGGGGGTCGTTATTCCCTTTGGTCCGCGATAGGCTTATCCATCGCATTAGGCATAGGTTATGACAACTTCGAAGCTTTGTTGAAAGGAGCGCATCAGGCAGACGTACACTTCCGCACGGCAGCGTTTGAGGAGAATATCCCGGTAATCTTGGCTTTGCTCGGCGTATGGTACAACAACTTCTTTGAAGCCGAGAGCCATGCCATTCTCCCTTACGATCAGTACCTCCACCGCTTTGCAGCCTATTTCCAGCAGGGTGATATGGAAAGTAACGGTAAATATGTAGACCGCAGCGGACAGCGTGTAGATTACCAAACGGGACCTATCATCTGGGGTGAGCCGGGAACAAACGGACAGCATGCTTTCTATCAGCTGATCCACCAAGGCACAAAGTTGATTCCATGCGATTTCATAGCTCCTGCCATCTCACACAACCCTATTGGCCGCCATCATGCGATGTTGCTATCTAACTTCTTCGCGCAAACTGAAGCGCTAATGAACGGAAAAACAGAAGAAGAAGTCGTTGCGGAATTTCAACAGGCTGGCAAATCTGCAGAAGAAATAGAAAAGCTGAAAGCTTTCAAAGTCTTTGAAGGCAATAGACCAACCAACTCTATTTTGTTCAAAAAGATTACACCTGAAAGCCTAGGTGCACTAATCGCTTTCTACGAACACAAAATATTCGTTCAGGGGATTATATGGAACATCTTTAGCTTCGACCAATGGGGAGTGGAATTAGGCAAGCAATTAGCCAACAAGATTCTACCGGAACTGGAAAACGAGGAGTCCATCACAAGCCATGACGCATCAACCAACGGATTGATTAATCAATACAAGGCTTGGAGATAGTTTAAAAGGAAAAGGCGAAGTTTTATAAAACTTCGCCTTTTCCTTTTAAACTCGTACTCGTTTGCAATGAGGACGAGACAAATTCCTACATCACTTTAAAATGCCTGAACAGCAGAAAGCCTCCTAAACCAACAGAAACGAACGGATAACCTTTATTGAGCGGCATCGTATAGTCGTAGCCTACTTTAACCATACAAAACGGTATTTCAAAGTATACATGTGGAGAAACCCGAAATTGATTAGCAAATTGCTTGTTGAAATCGAACAGATACCCAGCAGTGACATTGGCGGATACCAAAAAGTCCTTATAATCATTATCCACTATAAAATACATGCCTGTTACCTGCGGTTGTAAGCCCGAAGGGGCTTCCTTATTCCGCGTGGTATAATCCAACCCAAAGGCAATATCATACGGAAGGTATTTATTGAAGAACACCGGTGCATTCAATGATGCCTGAAACATTGGTTTTTTATCGAATTTACCGCCCACACTGACAACCTGAGCATGCAGGGATTGCATACCCAGAAACCATAAAAATGTCAAATAAAATACCGTTACTTTCATTTTCCTATTTGACCTGTATTCAAAATATTTCTACCTATTTTATGTGTGGCTTTCGGGCAACAGTATTCTACAACCGAGCTGTATAACTCAGCCGTAAAGTAATGAACTCCTAAAGGATAACGCCTAAGAACAGCATAATATTTTGATAACTAAAAAAACACCCTCAAGATTGAAAATCTTGAGGGTGTTTTTTTAGTCACTCCACTATTACAACAATATCCCTATCAAACAATCTGGATATACGCCGATTGCTAAGGTCAGCAAAGCTGCAATTCCCAAGACCACAATATAGTTTACCGAGATAGGCAAAGCTGTTTGTTCTGCGTCCGCTGTGCTTTCTCTAAAGTACATATTCACCACAACATGTAAGTAATAATAGATACCAATTGCTGCATTCACCGCCGCCAATACCAGCAACATGACATTATAAGTACCCATAACATTGCTAAACATCATAAACTTACCGACAAAACCTGCTGTCAATGGGATCCCTGCTAAGGAAAGCATAGCTACCGTCAATGCTGCTGCTAATAAAGGTTTGCGTTTTCCTAACCCATTAAACGCTTCAAACTGCTCGGAACCTGTTTCACGTTTCACCAAGATCAAAGCACCAAAAGCAATCACAGAGGCCAACGAATATGCTGTAGCATACACCAATATGCTGGATGCAGACTCTATCCCTAAGGCAACAATTGCAAAGAGCATATACCCTGCATGTGAGATACTGGAATAAGCCATCATGCGCTTAAAGCTGCTCTGCATCAATGCACTGATATTCCCCACAAAAAGGGTGATGATGATAATCGTTAACAATACCGGTGTCCAGAAATCACTCAGTGGGACCATCACCGTACCGAATAGGCGCAAGAAGCCTACAAACGAAGCAACTTTCACAACTGTACTCATAAAGCTGGTAATCAAGATTGGCGCTCCATCATACACATCCGGTGTCCAGAAGTGGAAAGGCGCAACACCTACCTTGAAGCAAAGACCACAAAGCAACAGCAATATCCCGCCATAAAATAATGGTGATATCTCAGTTGCCGTCATCACATACGCACGAAGTCCTTCCAGATCGAAAGTACCCGTAGCGCCATACAATAAGGTTATTCCAAATAACAAAAACCCAGTAGAAAATGCTCCCATCAGGAAATATTTCAATGCAGCCTCATTGGAAGCAAAATCTGTCCTGCGGATACCCACCAAGATATATAAAGCAACGGACATAATCTCAATCCCTACAAAAAGCATCACAAAATTATGATAGGAATTGACAAGAACGGCTCCTGTCAGGGAAAACAGGATAAGGCAGTAATATTCTGCCACATTCTTACTGATACTGGTGAAGTATTCTTTGGAAAGCAACAAGATCAATCCGGTCACCACAATACTTAAAACCGTAAAGGACAGCGCCAGGTGGTCGAAAATCACCATACCGCTGAATTGCGGTTCTGCTTCTTTATTCCAATCAGCCAACGTAAAGCCTAACGCTACAGCCAATCCCAAAAGCGTAACAGGAAGCAAGGCGTTCTTGGCCTTGAAAAGCCCAAGATACAAAACCAAAATTCCCAAAACACTTAACGTAATAATCGCTCCCATGATATGATTCTCGCTACTTAAAATTTAATTTGATTCAATAAGTTCACTACTGACGCTTCCGACAGTTTCAAAATACTGTTTGGCAATATGCCCAAGAATAAGGTGAAAAAGACAATGACCACCAACACCAAAACCTCTGCTCCGCGAATATCACCTCCCAAAATCGGGCGCAAAGTCAGTGTCCCAAGCATGGATTTCTGATAAAAACGCAGCATATAAACAGCCCCTAAGATTAAGGTCAACCCACCAAATACCGCAAACCACACGCCATAATCGTACACGCCTTTCAGCAAGAGGAATTCACCAATGAAGCCGTTGGTCAAAGGCAATCCGACCGCTCCCATCAGGATAATCAAGAACACAGTGGCCAATTTCGGAAAAGGAGCTGCCAACCCACCTTGTTCACCCAGCAGTCTTGTACCGGTTCTGTCCTCCAAAATATCGATAATAAAGAACAAGCCAACAACACTGATACCGTGGTTCACCATCTGAATAATGGCTCCTTGTACACCTTCTTCATGCCAAGACACAACACCGGCACTAATAAGCCCAACGTGGGCAATGGATGAATAAGCAATCAGACGCTTCGCATCCTGCTGTTTGAAGGCAATAATCGATGCATACACAATACCAATAACACATAACACCATCACCACTTGGCTATAGGCGACCACACCAAAAGGTGCAATCGGCAACAGCCAACGGATTAATCCATATACGCCCATTTTAAGCATAATACCAGCCAAAAGCATAGTACCTGCTGCCGGAGCATTGGTATAAGTATCAGGTTGCCAGGTATGGAAAGGGAAAATCGGAATCTTAATAGCAAAAGCGATAAAGAAAGCCCAAAATATCCAGCGTTGTGTTGTCTCTGACAGATCCAACGCCACAAATGATGTCCATTCAAAATTGTTTGAAGGAACCTGCTTATAGAGGTAGATAATCCCAATCAGCATCAATAGACTTCCGAAGAAGGTATAGATAAAAAATTTCAGATTAACCTTTATCCGGTCCCCACTGCCCCACAATGCACAGATGAAGTAAATTGGTATCAAAGCAATTTCCCAACCCACATAGAACGAGAATGCATCTAAAGCCAAGAATACCAACAGTAAACCTGCCTGCATGAACGACACCAATCCGTAAAAGTTTCCTTTATATGCCTTCGAGAAAGTGGTCAGCACAATAAGTGGAATAAGGCCATTTGTCAGTAACACCATTGGCAGGCTGATGCCGTCCAGACCGATATGGAAGTGCACGCCCAAAGAGGCTATCCAAACCCAGTTTTGCTCAAATTGAATAGCAGCATTCGGCTCAAACCCGCAGAGGAATGGAAGCGTTAGCCCTGCTTGAAGGAGAGCGAAAACCAAGGCAGTCCACTTTGCCGTAGACGATTGCTTAATGAAAAACAAGACAATCGCCGCTATAATTGGTACTAACAGTAATATAAATAAGTTACTCATTGAAAAGTAAAAATTAAAAAGTCAAAACCAGACGTAATGAGTCTATCGGAAATAATAAATACTAATATCTCAATACGCAATACTCACTACACAATACTAATAAAAGAATCCATATATCAATATAGCAACAACCCCTATAACCATCATAAAGATATAGAAGCCCACATGTCCGCTCTGCAATAAACGTATTCCTTTACCCGAACCAACAAAAAATTCACCAAGGCCATTGACAAATCCATCTATTCCCAAGCGGTCAACGTATTTATATAAGACAGTGGATAATTTTTTCAGTGGGTTTACAATCACCGCATCATAAAGCTCGTCAATGTATAGCTTATTGTAAGACAAGGCATGCAAACCACCTTCCGCCTTATCGTCAGCCACCGGAATATTTTTCTTACTCACATAGGTATTATACGCTACAATCGCCATGACAATAGCCCCCAATACCGATGCTCCCATAAGGATATATTCCGTAGAATGGCTCAAGGTCAACGTGGTTGAACCGATAGCATTGCTCCCTTCAAAAATCGGAGCTAAGAAATGTGCAAGATTATGGTGTCCACCCAAGGCTTCCGGCACATTCATGAATCCACCGATAGCTGAAAGAATAGCCAGTACAATCAATGGTAATGTCATCTGCCAAGGCGATTCATGTAAATGGCTTTTTTGCTCTGCCGTGCCGCGGAACTCACCGAAGAAAGTCAGATACAATAAACGGAACATATAGAATGCTGTAAATAATGCAGTCAAGAAACCTACCGCCCAATACAGGATATTATGCTGAAAAGCGTAAGCCAAAATCTCATCCTTTGAGAAGAAACCGGCCAAAGGCGGAATACCACTGATAGCAATCGTACCGATCAGCATTGTCACAAAGGTTACAGGTAGTGACTTGCGTAGTCCACCCATCGACCGCATATCCTGCTCATTGCTCATAGCATGGATAACAGAACCTGCCCCAAGGAATAACAAGGCTTTAAAGAAAGCATGTGTCAACACATGGAAGAAAGCACCGGTAAATGCACCCACGCCTAAAGCTAGGAACATATAGCCCAACTGGGATACGGTCGAGTAAGCCAATACTTTTTTAATGTCGTTTTGGGTTAATGCGATAAAGGCAGCTATCAATGCCGTTGCCAGTCCAACGATAGCCATGATTTCCATGGTCACTGGGGATAGGGTAAACAAAATATTGGAACGAACGACCATATAGATACCTGCGGTAACCATGGTTGCTGCGTGGATAAGTGCAGAAACCGGAGTTGGACCAGCCATCGCATCCGGCAACCATGTAAACAAAGGTATTTGTGCAGACTTACCGGTTGCTGCGACAAAGAGTAACAGGGTAATGATAAGAACTGTTGAATCACCTACAGATAATGTCGCCGCTTGTCCAAACACTTCTTTGTATTCTAAGCTTCCGAACGTAGACAAAATAAAGAACATCGCAATCAGGAAACCTAAGTCCCCGATACGGTTCATAACGAAAGCTTTCTTTGCGGCAGAAGCGTAGGATGAGTTTTTGAACCAAAAGCCGATAAGCAGGTAAGAACATAGACCAACACCTTCCCAACCGATGAACATCACCAAATAATTGGAACCCATCACCAATATCGTCATGAAAAAGATAAACAGGTTCAAGTAGGCAAAGAATTTCCCAAATCCATTATCGCCTGACATATAGCTGTAAGAATACAAGTGTATCAATAAGCCAACGCCTGTAATAATCAACAACATTAAACTGCTCAGCGGATCAATAAGAAACGATAAACTCACCTTCAGGTTGCCGACAGCAAACCAATCAAATAGGTGTCTACTAATTTCCGCCACCTCACCAGCATCACGCGCCGCTTTGATATCAAGATATAGTGATACACTCAATAAAAAGGACAGTAATACGGTTCCGCATCCTATTATTCCCACTAATGCCTTCGGCAGGACATTTCGGCCCAGACCGTTTATCACAAACCCCACAAATGGAATCAGGGGAATAAGCCAAATTAGTTCTTTCATGTATTCTTGTTAAAAATATTTTTAGTTGTTAGTAATTATCTCCTTTCAATTATTCCCCCTTTGGGGGTTAGGGGGATTTACCAACGTAATTTACTTAACGACTCTATATCCAGCGACTTCGTGTTGCGATATACCATAATGATAATCGCCAGACCGACGGCCACTTCTGCTGCTGCCAAAGCCATAACGAAGAAGACGAAAACCTGCCCACTGGGATCTCCTCTGTAAGCGGAAAAAGCCGCCAACAAAAGATTTACCGAGTTAAGCATCAATTCAATGGACATCATAATGATAATCACATTACGACGAATAAGGACTCCGGTTACACCAATAGCGAAAATAATACTACAAAAAATGATGTAGTGGTTCAATGGAACGCCTTGGATTTGTTCTACAATATTTCCCATTATGCTTTCTTAACGTCTTTCTTTGCCAACAAAACTGCCCCTATCATCGCTGCTAACAACAGGATCGATGAAATCTCGAAGGGCAATAAAAACTCATTAAACAATACCTTGCCTAAATTCTCAACCAATCCGATATCTGCATGTGCGGCCACCATCTCATTACTTGGTTCGATAACACGAAAAGCTCCCAAAAGCGTAGCCAATAAACACATACCGGCTATTGCCCCCATAATCTTCACCAAATTGGATTTGACGGGTTCAGCTTCCTCGTTCAGGTTTAGCAACATCATGACAAACAGGAAAAGCACAATAATGGCTCCCATGTAAACAATAAAGTTCACAACAGCCAAAAACTGTGCATTCAGCAGGATGTAATGTACGGTCAAAGTGAAAAAGGTAATGACCAAATAGAGCACACTATGCACAGGGTTCTTTGTGAAGATGGTCATCAGCGCAAAGAAAATAGCTAAAAATGCGACTAAATAAAATACTGACATTTTAGTTGGTGTTTTCTTGGTTTAATTTTTTAATATCAAAAACGGGTTCTACAAGCTTGTCTTTACCATATATGAAATCCTTTCGCAAGTAGTCCGCCGTCACATGCGGGCCATCTAAATAAATCGCCTCCTTAGGACAAGCTTCCTCACATAGACCACAGAAGATGCAACGCAACATATTGATTTCATAAACGGCAGCATACTTCTCTTCACGATATAAGTGCTCTTCACCTTTCGTACGTTCCGCTGCAGTCATCGTAATCGCTTCGGCAGGACAAGATAAGGCACACAGACCACAGGCCGTACAACGCTCACGCCCCTGCTCATCACGCTTCAACGAGTGTTGGCCACGAAAATTCTTAGAATATGGTCGCTGTTCTTCCGGATACTTGATAGTCGGTATCTTCTTGAAGAAATGTCGGATAGTAATCCCAAGCCCCTTAACAATAGACGGCAGGTATATCCGCTCCCAAAAATTCATGGGTTTCTGCTCAATGACTTTCTTTCTATTAGATAATGATTGCATATCTGTTTTATTTATGAATACAAGGTCTCAAATCTCAATACGCTGTACTCAATACTAAAAATACATATCTTTTATAATCGTAACTACCGCTGTCAACACAATATTGGCAATTGCCAAAGGAATCAGCATCTTCCACCCCAGATTCATCAACTGGTCATAACGGAAGCGCGGTAATGTCCAACGAATCCACATGAAAAAGAAGATAAATCCAAAAATTTTGAAGAAGAACACTAGTACACCGATAATCGTAATCCAGTTTTGCGATAACCCCAAATCATACATGAACGGGAAGTTATATCCCCCAAAGTATAGCGCTGCCATCAACGCTGAAGACACAAACATGTTAATATATTCGGAGAACATGTAAAGCCCCAACTTCATTGAAGAGTATTCGGTATGGTAACCCCCGACCAATTCTGTCTCACATTCCGGTAAATCGAAAGGAACGCGGTTACACTCGGCAAAAGCACAGGTAATGAACACTAGGAATCCGATAGGCTGCACCCAGATATTCCAGTTCACAAAGCCCGATTGCTGTGCCACGATTTCACCCATCGAAAGTGTTCCGGTCACCATCAGCAAAGCAATGATGGAAAGACCCATCGCAATTTCATAACTGATACTTTGCGAGGCAGCACGTATAGCGCCCATCAACGAAAACTTGTTGTTCGAAGCCCATCCTCCCAACATAATACCATATACACCCAAGGCTACAACGCCAAAAATATACAAAATACCTACGTTGATGTCTGCTACCTGCAATGATACCTCACGACCAGCAATTTCTAAGGTTTGCCCCCAAGGAATGACCGCCGAACTGATACAGGCAGTAATAATAGCCAGTGTCGGCCCTAATATAAATAGTCCCTTATGTGCCCCTGCAGGTATGATTTCCTCTTTGAAAAAGAATTTTCCACCATCGCACAAAGGTTGCAATAAACCAAACGGTCCTGCGCGATGCGGTCCGTGACGGTCCTGCATAAAGCCTGCAATCTTGCGTTCTGCAAGAGTAGAATACATCGCTATCACCAATGAAACGGTAAAAACGATGACCACCAATATTAATTTTTCTAAAATAAAAGCTCCTTCCATGTGCTGACTGTGCTTATTTTAATTTTTCTGTTCGTGCCAATTGTTCTGCATTTGCAACCTGCAATGCCGGATTTTCCTTAATCACCGGTGGCGGGTTAAACTCCGCATAATGGTTTGCCGTAATAACGGACTCTTTCTCAACAGGTGTTGGTTCTTCCAATACCCAGTCTGAAGTCTGCTTTGTATCAAAACGACAGGTATTACAGATGAAGTCTTCCACCTCATTATATTCATCTTTCCGTCCTGTCACACGCAAAACCTCTTCCCCTTTGTACCACAGCGTCACCTTACCTGAACAGGTCGGGCAATCACGATGTGCATCTACTGGTTTTGTAAACCATACCCGGTTCTTAAAGCGGAAAGTCTTATCGGTAAGCGCTCCAACCGGACAAACATCGATAACATTACCGATGAAATCACTATCCAATGCATTCTCAATGAATGTTGATATTTCTGAATGGTCTCCACGATGGATAACACCATGCTCACGACCTTCGGTCAATTGATTCGCAACATACACACAACGGTAGCAAAGAATACAGCGGTTCATGTGTAACTGTATCTTATCGCCAATATCTATACGTTCAAATGTACGACGCTCAAATTCATACCTCGTATCGGCAACACCATGCTCATAGCTCAGGTCTTGTAGCTTACATTCACCGGCTTGGTCACAGATTGGGCAATCCAACGGGTGGTTAATCAACAGCATCTCTACCACCCCCTTACGTGCTTCCAACACATCCGGCGAAGTGATGTTCTGCACTTCCATACCATCCATGACCGTCGTACGGCAAGAAGCCACCAGTTTTGGCATGGGTCTCGGATCTTTTTCAGAACCTTTTGACACTTTCACCAAGCAGGTACGACATTTCCCTCCGCTGCCTTCCAGTTTGGAATAGTAGCACATAGCGGGAGGGACAATATCCCCGCCTATCTGCCGGGCAGCATTCAATATCGTCGTTCCGGGAGCTACATCTACCGGAATGCCATCTATCGTTACCTTAAATTTTACTTCTTCTTCAGCCATCGTCCCGAAATTAAAAAGTCAAAAATTATATCTTCAAGAGCCCATTCAAAGCTCGATTAAATCTTATTTTATGTTGTCACCAAAGGGTCAGCATAATGCGCTAAACCAAAGTTGCGCGTTTGCGCTTCTTCCGGATGAAGGATATGCCATTCAAATTCATCCCTAAAGTGACGGATCGCACTCGCTACCGGCCAAGCCGAAGCATCTCCAAGCGGGCATATCGTATGACCATCGATCTTTTGCTGAATATCCCACAGCAAATCTACATCGCTCAACGAAGCCTGACCATATTCAATCTTATGCAATACTTTCTCCATCCAGCCTGTTCCCTCTCGACAAGGCGAACACTGTCCACAGCTTTCGTGATGGTAGAACCGTGTGAAGTTCAACGTATTGCGCACGATACACTGGTCTTCATCAAATGCAACGAACCCACCGGATCCCATAGCCGTACCGGTCACAAAACCACCATCAGCCAAGGATTCATAAGTCATCAATCGGCTCTCGCCTTTTGCTGTCTTCAAAGCCAAATTTGTCGGAAGAATCGGCACAGATGAACCTCCCGCGACAACTGCTTTCAAGCGCTTGCCATTCGCAATTCCTCCGCAGTACTCATCCGAATAGATAAATTCTTCCATCGGTAAGCCCATCTCGATCTCATATACTCCCGGACGAACCAGATTTCCTGATGCAGAGATCAACTTTGTTCCAGTACTACGTTCTATACCGATTTTGGCGTATTCCTCACCGCCGTCATTTACAATAGGCACAGTAGCCGCAATAGATTCTACGTTGTTGACCACTGTCGGGCATCCGTAAAGGCCAGACACCGCGGGAAACGGAGGCTTGATACGCGGGTTTCCACGTTTACCTTCCAAGGATTCAAGCAAAGCAGTTTCTTCACCACAGATATAAGCTCCCCCGCCCGGCTGTACGTGGATTTCCAAGTCGTAACCGCTACCCAATATATTTTTTCCTAAAAACCCAGCAGCTTTAGCCTCGGCAATCGCTTTCTCCACAATACGGATTTGGGGCATCATTTCCCCACGGATATAGATGTAAGAAGTGTTTGCACCCAACGCATAGCTGGACACGATCATCCCTTCTACCAAAGCATGCGGGATATGCGTCATCAAGAAACGGTCTTTGAAAGTCCCCGGTTCCGATTCATCACCGTTACAAACCAAGTAACGCGGCACACCTTCCGGTTTTGCTAAGAAACTCCATTTCATCCCGGTTGGGAAACCAGCGCCTCCACGGCCACGTAATCCCGACTTTTTCACCTCTTCCACAACATCATCCGGCGACATCGTCTTCAAGGCTTTCTCCACAGCACGGTAGCCCCCTTTCTGACGGTATACCTCAAAACTCTGAATGCCGGGAACATCGATATGTGTCAACAATAACTTACGTGCCATAACTATCCTTGCTGAGATTTTTGTTTCAATTCATTAATTAAGTTGTCCACGCTTTCCTCCGTTAGGTTTTCGTAGAACGTATATTCGGGACCGATCTGTAATACCGGTCCAAAGCCACAGGCTGCCACGCATTCTACACCTCGCCACGAAAACAGACCGTCTGCCGTCACTTCGCCTTCTTTCACACCCAACCTTTGCTCAATATGCTTCATGATGCGCTCAGCACCAACCAGACAGCAAGGTCCTGTACGACAAACTTCCAACATGTATTTCCCTTGCGGCTGCAAAAAGAACATGGTATAGAAAGTAGCCACTTCATATACCTCTATAGGTCGAATATCAAGATAGGCAGCAACCTTATCCATCGCGTCAACGCTTAACCAGCCGTATTCTGCCTGCACCAAATGCAATACCGGCAATAGTGCTGATTTCTGACGCCCTTGTGGGTATCGCGCAACGACCTCGGCAAACTTGGCTAAGAGTTCATCCGAGAATTCGACAATCATATTTTCTTTAACACTAAGCATCTAATTCTCCTGCAATAACATTTAAACTACTCATATTGATAATGGCATCCGAAATCAACATCCCGCTGCTCATCGGTGCAAACATCTGATAGTTGACAAAAGAAGGCCGTCTGAAATGCAAACGATATGGCGAACGACCGCCATCGTGTATCAGGTAAAAACCTAATTCACCGTTGGCGCCTTCCACTGCGTGGTACACCTCGGATTGTGGCGTTTCCCACTCGCCCATGACAATCTTAAAGTGGTAGATAAGTGCTTCCATGTTGGTGTAAACTTGCTCTTTCGGAGGCAAATAGAATTCCGGCACATCCGCATGGAAAACACCAGCCGGCTCTTTCTTAATTTTTTCTAAAGCTTGCTCAATAATGCGCAAGGACTGCCACATCTCCTCGTTTCGCACCAAGAACCGGTCATAGACATCACCATTCGTGCCCACAGGGACTTCAAAATCAAATTCTTCATACGAACAATAAGGCGCAACGGCACGCACATCATAATCTACACCTGTAGCCCGTAGAATAGGACCAGACCAACTATAGCTCAAAGCCTCTTCTGGCGTTACGGCTGCAACACCGGATGTACGCTCAATGAAAATCCGATTACGTACGAAAAGCTCTTCAAATTCTTTCAATACAGGGGGGAAACGCTTCGTAAACTCTTCGATCTTACGGAAAGCAACTTCATTGAAATCGCGCTCAAATCCACCAATACGACCGATATTTGTCGTCAAACGTGCTCCACAAATCTCTTCGAAGATTTCATAAATAAATTCGCGTTCCTGCATAACATAGAGGAAGCCAGAAAAAGCCCCCGTATCCACACCCAAGATACCGTTACAGATAATATGATCCGCAATACGCGCCAATTCCATCACGATAACGCGCATATATTGCACACGCTTCGGTATCTCGATGTTCAACAGCTTTTCCACCGTCATGTGCCAGCCCATGTTATTGATCGGCGACGAACAGTAGTTCAAGCGGTCGGTCAAGGGTGTAATCTGGTAAAAAGGACGGTGTTCTGCAATTTTCTCAAAAGCACGGTGTATATAGCCAATGGTGGAGACACCACTAACAATCCGTTCACCATCAATCTGGACGACATTCTGGAATACACCATGTGTAGCAGGGTGCGTCGGGCCTATATTTAAGGTAATCAGCTCTTCTTGAGGGTCATTATCAAAAAATACCGGTTTATTGCTCGTTATCTTGGTTATGGGCTTGCTCATCTTCTCTATCCACTTAGGTGTTAACGTCCAAAGTAAAAATCTTTTTTATCTACGCGGTTAGGATCTTCCAAAGGATATTCCTTCCGCATCGGAAACACTTCCAATTCATCCATGTTCAGTATACGTCTCAAATCCGGATGTCCTTCGAACACAACGCCAAAGAAATCGTAGGTTTCCCGCTCCATCCAGTTCGCACCGTTCCATACGCTGGTAGCAGAAGCCACGCTCGGCTCTGGACCTTGAAGGAAAACCTTTAGCCGCAACCGAACATTCTGCAACATGTTGTGCACATGGTAAACTACGCAGAACTCGCGTTCTTGTTTCGGATAGTGAACAGCAGTAATGTCCGTCAGAAAATTGAAGCGAAGCGTTTCATCATCTTTCACAAAGCTGAGCACCTCAATAATGGCCTCTTTGTCCACCTCTACAGTCAACAGACCATGTGGTTCGCCCAATGGCTTCACACTCTGCCCGAATTTTTCTTGCAGAGAACTCAATATCAGTTGATTATCTAACTTATCCATTCTCTGTTACTATTCCGTATTTTTCTAATAAAGCCTTGTATTCCGGCGTGTTACGACGGTTCAAGGATTCATTTTTCACAATCTCCTGCAATCTCAACACACCATCCAGAATTGCCTCTGGTCTTGGCGGACAACCTGGCACATAGACATCTACAGGGATAATTTCATCGATTCCCTGCAAAACAGAATATGTGTCGAAAATACCACCACTGGATGCACAAGCACCAACAGCAATTACCCAACGAGGCTCTGCCATTTGTACATATACTTGCTTAAGTACGGGAGCCATCTTTTTAGCAATAGTTCCCATCACCAACAGCATATCTGCCTGGCGAGGTGAAAAACTTGGACGCTCGGCTCCAAATCGTGCCAAATCATAGGTAGAGCCCATGGTCGCCATAAATTCGATACCACAGCATGAAGTAGCAAAAGGCAATGGCCACAACGAATTGGCTCGGGCCAATCCAATAGCTTTATCCAAAGATGTAGCAAAAAATCCTGCACCTTCTACCCCAGGAGGCGCTTCTGCTAATGTCACTTTACTCATATCTTTTTATTTATATGCTGAATCGACGAACTGCCGAAGCGTTGAACTGACTGTATATTGTTAGACTAATGTTTATTTAAGCCCTCGATTCTACGATTTCACAATTCTACGCTTAAACGCTAATCCCAATCTAATGCTCCGCGCTTCATCTCGTAGACTAGTCCTAAGACTACTACACCTAAGAAAATCCCCATTTTCCACAAGCCATCCAAGCCCATTTCACGGAAATTGACAGCCCAAGGATACATAAATATTACTTCCACATCAAACAGGACAAACAAGATTGCCGCCATAAAATATTTCACGGAAAAGGGCTGACGCGCATTACCAATCACCTCCACACCGGATTCGAAAGCACTCAACTTGTTCTCTGTACGGACTTTAGGCCCGAGCAAGTGGGTGCCGATAATTGTCAAAACGCCAAATCCTACCGCAACCCCTAATTGTATGAGGATAGGAACATAGTCAACTGGTGTACTGCTTAGGTCTACAGCTTCCATAATCATTTCGTTTATTTATCTTTTCTCAAGTAACAAATATATAATTTTTTTGCAATAAAAAAAGGGACTGATATCAGTCCCTTTCGTTTTTTTATATGCTAAAACCTTATTCTTATAATTGTTCTGCAAACTGACCTGCAAATTCATCTTCTGGACTAACCTTTAAAGTCTCCAAGAAATGTGCTTTTGCTTTTGCTGTATCACCTTTTAAGTAAAGATAATAACCGATATAGTTATTTGCATCAACGATGTAAGAAGTCAAATCCTGATCACCTTCTGCTGTTTTAACAGCTTGCAACAATTTAGTGAAAGAGTCTACGAATAAACCTTGTGCACTTTCAGGATCATACATTACGTTATCCAAAGCTAACTCTGAAAGACCTTTATAATACAAGGCTGTGATAAGGTATTTCTTAACTACATCTTCTTTTGTTGCTGCGGTAACAATTCCGAAAGCTTTTACTGCTTCATCCAGAATAGGTTTAGCAGCCGTTAATTTTTGCTTGCCTAATTCAGCATTGATTTCCTCACCTTCAGCAGGAGAGACCATACGCGAACCTTTACTGTATTGACCAAGACCTAAGTAATAGTTTGCATCATAGTAATAATCCGATTCTGGCATAGACGCTGGTAAACGGAAGATTTTGATTGCTTCGTCAACTTCGCCATCTTGATATTTAGCAAAAGCAGTCTCTGCAATTTCCGTTTCCAAGTTATCATCCTCTTGCTGCTTAGCAATAGCTTCTTTCAACAAACCGAAACCTTTTACGTCATCACCTGCGCTTACATTTGCTAAACCAGCGTACAAGTAGTCACGAGGAATCAAACGCTCAGGCTGCACTTTGCTGAATAATGTGTTCAAGTGCTCTACAGCTTTCGCATAATCTTTATCCTGCAAATAAGCGGTATAACCTAAATAACGGAATACTTTCGCATCAGCTCCCGGAGCATTGGCCAATTCTTGGGCAACAACTTTCAACTCATCATAGTTTCCAGAGTATACCAAGAAGTCAGCATAACGTGTTTTTGCCTCTACAGAAGCATCTCCAGTCAGACTTAAGTATTTTTTATAGCTTTCAACAGCTTTTGTATTGATTTCGCGATATTGCTCTTCCGGAGCTTTCAATGAAGAAAGGTAATATGTTTCCGCAAGCTCACGGTAAAGTGGCGCATAGTTCGGGTTCTCTTGGATCAATTTATTCAAATCTTCAAGCACTACATCATACGCATGCGCTCTACGGGAAATCAAAATCTGACCGATTTTCGGTGATAACAAAGAAGGATCCATGTATTCCGCATCACGATAGTTCACGTATGCTTGGCTATTCTCGCCCATGCCAGCATAAGCAGCCCCCAATGCCACAAAAATAGTTGCATCTTTAGCATTTTTTGTTTTAGCTTGGGTAAGGTAATCAACTGCTTTTGTATAATCAGGCTTTGGTGCATTGGTATATGCTTCACCAATATACAACAAAGGCAAGTAATCTTTTTTGCCTAAACTGGAAACCGAAGTAGCAAACTTAGATTCTGCTGCACCTGCATTTCCTTTCAATAAGTCTACAATACCCAAACCAACATTGTTCAATTGCTCTTTTGGAGCATTGGTAAGACCTTGATTGAACACATACTCTGCAGAGTCAATCTTGTCGTTAACCAAGTGCACCTGACCTAAGTAAAAATAGTTTTCCCCATCTTTCGCTTTCTTCTCAACCAAATTTTGAAGAATAGACTTAGCCTTATCATACTCCTCGGCAGCTAATGCTGCTTTTGCATCCTTTAAGCTCTGTGCACTTACAGAACCTACTGTACCGGCTAATAATAGACTTAAAAATAATTTGCTGTTTGTCATAATTTATTATGTGTTCTATTTTTATACTTACTTTAAATTCTCTAAATATTATCTCTAATTATAATCTCTCTTCCTGGCATAGTAACGGGCACCATTCCCGATTTTAGCACAATTCGCTGTCCTCTATCACCTGTCAGAAAAGCCGAAAAGCCAATACCTAACCCCATATTGGGCTGATAGTTCAATACATAGACTGTTCTACGCAAAGGATACTGTTCTGCGGCAATGGTGGATTGATTTGGCTTGTAATATTTGTTATCTGCCCCCTCTCCCACTGAATTTTGCACGCTTAAGATACGAATATTATTTAAATCTGAAAATTTCTGCTTCAAATTTAAATAATCACTGTAACTCAAAACACCTATTTTCGCTTCATCGCGTACAACTTCTTCCAACACTTCTTTGGCCGACTCTTTTGCTTCAACATTCGTTCCCGAAACCTTCTCCAAGTTCGCCAAGGTCTTTAACTGACGAAAAGAACTGGAATTGAGATTATCAAATACCAACTTTTTAGATTGTTTCGCCCCTCCGCTCATCAGTTCGGAAACGTACGATATAGTAACGCTGGTATCTGCAGATTTCGTATGTCCAACCAAAACAATCGCATCAATAGCAATCGGAAAAATACGCGGATTGATCGATCGTTGCTTAAAATAAGCGTCTTCATCTTCATGCAATGTACGGGTTAGGATAGCCACCGTAGCTTCATCTGCCAGCAAATCCTTCACTGCCAAAATCTCTGGCTTCGCGGTAATGCTTAGACGAGCGTTAGGATATGCAGAAAGAAAGACTTCTTCCTGCTCTTTGATAAGCGACAGGATTGATTGATCTACTACCACATTGAGATTACCTACCAGAATATCTTCCTTAGCTGCGGATGAAACCACTTCTGTACTGTCCGAAACACTTCCCCCACCTTTGTTCGAGCGCGAACAGGAAGCGACAAAAAGAGCCAGTAAGAAAAATATACTTGATATATATCCTAATTTTTTCATTATACTATTTTGAATCCTATTTTTTCAAAAAGTTTAATCTCTCCCTTATTGCGTAAAGTTATTCTGCCACAAACGGGCAAAACGCATAAACGAATAAACGATCAACAAAACCCCAAAGATATTCTTGTAAGCCGGATCTATCGCTATGGGAAAGTTATCCCAAAATATGATAACCAATCCCAGTACAAAATAAAACAAGAACATCACGAGGCCTAAAATAGACAGAAATCGCTTTGTTGGCGATTTCTGTCTAAAATTATTGCTTTCTTTGTTAAAACCGAACATATTATTGTTGTAGGTTTAGTGACATTGGCAACGTGTAAGATACTTTTACCTTCCTACCGTTCTGTATACCCGGTTTCCAAGGTTTAGCTTTCTTAAGCACATTTATCAAAGCTTGTCCTGTACCATAAGACAAATCTTTCACTACTTTGATATCCTGCAACGTTCCATCTGTACCGATAACGAAGGAAACTTGGATTTGTCCTTTCACACCAGCATCAATTGCTCCTTGCGGGTATTGATAGTTATCCTGTACCCATTTACGGAAAGCATTAATACCACCTACTGGATCCGGTTGCACCTCCAAAGCTTCGAAAGCATAGATTTTATTCGGATCGCCATCCGGATCTCCAGTTGCACTACCTGTAATCTGACCTTCTACTTTCTTCGGACCGAACTCGCCTGTAGGAACACCAGATGCTCCTTTTGTACCTTTTAACGTAATACGTGCCGGAGTTTTATTCTCCTTTACGATTTCTTCTTGTGAGACCACCTCTTCCTTCACTTGATTCTGCGGAACAACCTTAGGTTCAGGGAAACGAACAAGATCCTCTGCAGGAGGTTCCTGTGCGATACGTTGAGGCGGTTCTTCATCTGGAATCGGCTCCTCTTCTTCCTCCTCTGGCTCCGGAATGTCCAAATCTTCCAAAGTAACCTCGGTAATCATAGGAGCTTCCTCGATCGGTTTATCAGGAAAAATTTTAATATTGAACATTTTTGGTGCACTCAAAAGAAGAACGGATGCTGAAATAATGAACAAACCTATATTGGTTGCCCGCGGAGCAAACTTACGCAGATCGTAGGCACCATATTCTTTGTTCCTATTCGCAAAAACGACATCAAGCCATTCCTTTTTGAATATATCTAATTTAGAACCAAACATATAACTCTTTAATTAATGCGATTAGTCGTTATAAAGACCTTCGCTTTTTAACACTTCTATTTCGTCATCATTGATCTTAGAAATCATGTAGCGCTTCACATCTACAATTTTCATCTCGTCTAAGATATCGACAAGATTACGTTGTACTGATTTTTCGCTTGGTCTGATCACCACAATCAAATCTTTACCTTGACTACGTGCAGGAACTTCTTTCTGCATTTTCAGCAGTACCTGACGGATACCTTCCTTGCCATATTCAACTGTTGCCGGGGCATAAATAGGCTTCGCCAACTGACCGTAGTACCAGGAAATTTTATTGTCTGAGCCTAACAACAACGTGATGGAACGTGTATCTGCAATTTCCAGATTATCGTTTTGATCAATCTTGTTTTTATCCGGCATCGCGACATCCATCGCCTGGGGTTTATTTAATGACGTGGTCAACATGAAGAAGGTAATCAATAAGAACGCTAAGTCCACCATGGCGGTCAAATCGACCTTACCACCGTTTTTCTTGGATCTTACTTTCCCGCCTTTGTCGCCTTTACCACTATCTTGATTTAATTCTGCCATTTTCTCGTACTTTTACCGTTATTCTTCCGCTGCCCTTAATCCAGTAACGAAACTAAATTTATTTTGTTTCTGGTTACGCAGGGTTTCGATGATTAAATTGACCACTGGATATTTTTCCTCTGCATCCGCTTTGATCGCTACCTTCATCGGCCCCGGATCAACGAAGTCTTTTTCACCTTCGCGAGAACGGTTAAATTCTATAGTAGCTTTCCGTGCTTCCTGCACCCAAGAGTATAATTCGTTCGAAGCAGTCTCTGTACTATCTACAGGAATACCAGGTTGAATATTTTCCTTACGTGCATCGTTCTCCAATGAAAGCAATTGACGCAAATTCTTGATCGGAACTCCGAATTCATCCAATTGCTTGAATTTCTCGTAATCCTCCGCTGAAAAGGCAACATTATATTTCTGCGACATATTTCTTAATGTAATCTCCCTAACATTAGGATTCTTAACACCAAAGAAAATCTTCCCGTTTGCTACCGATATGATACCTAGATTATCATCTGGTAATTTATCAGGCGTTGTCGATGCAGGCGTGTCAACCACTAATACCTCGGGCTGACGCGCTGTTGCCGTTAATACGAAGAACGTAAGAAGCAAGAACGAGACGTCACACATCGCCGTCATGTCGATGGATGTACTGGCTCTTTTTACTTTTGCTTTACCCATTTTCTTTACTTCTTTTAATTAACAATTCTTACTCTTTATATCTATGATGATTTATGCATACAAATTCCATAAAAGAATTTGTATTTTTCTTATTTATGGTTTGCAGCGTACGTTTGTACGATTGAGAAACCAGCCTCATCAATAGAATAAGTTAAGTTGTCAATTTTTGCAGTCAAGATGTTGTACATGATGATTGCGAAAGTTGAAGTCGCAATACCTGTGGCCGTGTTGATCAAGGCCTCAGAGATACCGTTTGCTAATTTTGCTGAATCCGGAGCACCACCAGTTGCCAAAGCCGAGAATGCTTTAATCATACCTGTTACCGTACCCAATAGACCAGTTAACGTACCGATAGAAACCAACGTAGCAAGAACGTTCATGTTTTTCTCCAACATAGGCATTTCTAATGCTGTAGTTTCTTCAATCTCTTTTTGAATAGCCAATACAGATTTTTCTGCATCTAAACCAGGATTAGCAGAAACGTCTTTGTATTTCAATAGACCTGCTTTTACCACGTTAGCGACAGAACCTTTTTGTTTGTCACACTCAGAGATAGCTGAATCGATGTTACCGCCATTAATCAATTGTTGGATTTTTCTAACAAAGTTACCTACGTTACCTGTTCCAGAAGCTCTGTTGATAACGATAAAGCGCTCAATAGAGAAAACCCATACCATAAGGAACAAACCGATAAGAACAGGCACAACAACCCCCGCGTGGTAAACCATACCACCGTAGTTACCTGGAAGAGGCTGATTCTCTGGGTTATTATCAATGAAGTTCGAAGGGTTACCCATTACGAATTGCCATACGATATAACCGATAATGAAACAAATAATAATTGCTAAACTCGCAAATAAATTACCTGAATTTCCGCTTTCTTGTTTTTTAGCCGGAGCAGTAGTTTTTGGTGCGTTTGCCATTTTTACTAATTTTTAGATTTTTACTGTTGTTTAATATTAATGTTTAATTCTAATTTGTGCAAGCCAAATACATTTGTCTTGCCATATAGCAAAACAAATATACTATTTTGTATTAAAAATAAAATTTTAACTGCATTAATTTATTCTTATTATAATAAGTCAAATATTAGTGAACCACCAGCGGTTTCCTTCCTTGCTAATATTTGCTTGACCACCTATTACTCATCAAGGCTAATGCGTTTTATTTTACAATGAAAACCATTTTTTTTGGTTTATGCAAATTAATAAATCATTAATTATGAAAAATAAGTAAGTGTTTACTTACAAAAACTTGGTGTTAAAACGTCTGTCGAAAAGAGAGTTTACAAACTCAGGAAAAGTTACAAAACGGACAACTCCAAGACAAATAAATGACATAAGGCATTATCCCCCAACCAATTTAACCTGATAACCCTCGGCCTTCAGCAGATCAAAAATCTTACTCTTGAAATCACCTTGCACTAAAATTTCACCGTCTTTTGCCGATCCTCCCACGCCACATTTTTGTTTTAACTTTTTTGCTAAATCGTTCAAATCATCTTCCGTTCCAATGAAGCCTTCTACAATTGTAACAATTTTTCCCTTCCTCGCCTTCCGATCTAGACTCACTTTTAGGCGTTGCTGGTTATTGGGCAAGGTCCCTATTTCTGCTTGCACACCTGATTCCACATAATCGAAATCATCGGCCGTCGAATATACTATTCCTTCAAATCGTTGCTTTTTCTGCTTGGCCATCACTAACAAATTATTTTTAAAGATTTATGTTTTATGGATACTTCCAACCGTTCGCCCATCTCTACCGGCTCTCCATCCACATGTACAGGTCCTTTCTTATCCCGAAGAATAACAATTTCCTTTCCCGGAATAATTTCAACATAGTCCGATTGGTCTGCACTTTTCGTAAAAAGATGAAACACCATCTTGGGTAAAAGGTATAAGGGAAACTTGTGTACGATGCACACATCCAATATGCCGTCGGTAATGGAAGCTTGTGGCGCGATATAAGCATTGTTGCCATATTGCGGTGAGTTGGCGACACTAATCATGAAGGCCTCTCGGGTATAAGTTTTACCATCAATAATCAGCTGGTAATCACTTGGTTTATATTTTGCCAACACATTCACAACCGAACGCAAATAACCCATCGGGCCACGGATATTTTCTGTAGCAAAATGGTCGCTGACCGAAGCATCAAAGCCCAGGCCTGCAATATTGAAGAAATTGCGTCCGTTCACTTCTCCTGTATCCACTTCGACAGATTCAAAACGATTTATTCTTCGGATTGCAGCTGATTCATTTAAAGGAATACCCAGATATAGTGCTAAACCATTCCCCGAACCTTCCGGAATTATTCCCAAAGGCATACCGGTTCCTAATATTGCAGAGCCCAACTCGTTGATCGTTCCATCCCCTCCAACTGCAACAACTGCATCATAGCCTTCTATTATAGCTAACTTTCCCAGCTCATAAGCATGGTTCGGATGATCGGTAATCTTAAAGGTAGGATCAAATTTTTCCAAATCCAACACTTCCAGCACCTGCTTATTAAAGGCTGTTTTCTTTTTTCCGCCTGAAATAGGGTTGACAACAAATAAAATCCGCTTACGTTCGCCCATGTTTGCTCACTTATGGCAATAAAGATAAGTAAAAGAAGTCAAAGAACTTTATTTCACTGCTTGCCAAGTCTGCGTTCGTCCTATTAGTGAAAATCCAACGTAGCCGCGGACATTCAGTTTATCGCCATCTCTTGTGATGGTGCATTTGTAGCTCTTGCCATTCTTCGGATCTGTGATCGTTCCTCCGGTAAATTCTTTTCCACTTTTAGACAGTCCACGAATAATTTCCAAACCTAATAGTGGTTTATTCTTCCTATCATCCTTGCATTGCACACATTTGTCATTTTCAGGCTTCATCAGTAGTTCACTGATTTTACCATAGTATTTTCCATCCGCCTTTTTAAAAACCTCAACAATAGACTTTGCTTCACCTGTTTCATCGTCTATCGTTTTCCATTTTCCTACAATCTGCTCATTGCTCTGCGCAAATACGCAGGCCACAAATAAAACGCCCAGAATCGTTGTGATTAATTTCTTCATATTATCCTCGTTTATATTAATTCCCTAATCAAATTTAAGGAAAACATTCTATGCGGGCATAGTTTTTCGTTGGATAATTATTCCATCCTATTTTCTTACCCGTTTCTCTGTGCAATTGGCATCTTTTTTGAGACTGCGTAATTAAATTTATTAGCGTTTACTTAAATTAGATTTATATGAGATTTATACTTTCACTTTTTATAACGGGAATTATTATTGCTGCGGCGACTTACATTGTGCCCGGAGCACATGTAGCCAGCTTCTGGTGGGCAATAGTGACCGGTTTGGTCATTGGTTTTGTGAACGCCATCGTGGGTGGTATTTTACGCCTGTTTACCTTTCCACTTAACTGGTTAACTTTTGGTTTGGTCTCATTTATTATCACCGTATTGATGATTATGCTTAGCGATACCTTAATGGGTACCAAATTTGAAATTGATGGCTTTTGGACAGCTACCCTATTTGCAATCGTAGTTGCCTTACTGGAAATGATTTTTGCGAACTTGTTTGACAAGAAAGATTAAACAAAACAGGGACGAACCAATGGTTCGTCCCTGTTTTGCTTTTATGGCTTATGTTTAATAAGCACCTATGAAGTAGCTTCCGGATTGACCTTTCAACTTCGCTCCTTTTGTAACAGCTTTGGTTTTCCAGTTGATAATGTAAAGATTTCCATCTAAACCACTTGGGGTCAATGGTACATAAACATTATCCCCTACTACACCAATATTTTGGAATTGACCAAATGTTGATGAAAGTCCTGCTACTCCCTGAACATCTGTGCTGATTGGTGTAGCTGAGTTATTTCTTAAATCAATCAATGCTACATATCCTCCGTCAACGCCTGTCTCAGTATATAACACAATGCCTACTCCATCTTGAATATATCTCCAAGCTTTTATAGCAACATTATTTGTAGTACCCAATGCTGTTTTCAAATCGAAATTGAAGCCATTGTCATAATCATTAGTTGATTTACTGATACGTAAAATCTGAGAACCAGAAGTAGCAGTAGCTTGATAAACGTGTCCATCAGTACCAACATATTGCGTCATAGTACGGTAGCTGTTATTGCTCGCTTTACTTTGTGTCGACCAGATTAATTTCGGATTGGCCAAAGAAGGATAATCTACAACCAAGGTAACAGTACCTTTGATATTTGCTGCATCGTTTACCCAACCCCATGATTCTTCACCGGTCCTTGAATTAACTGATTTAACAGGTTTTTTTGTAGGGTCTACTTTGCTAAGAGAACACCCGATATACAATTTATTTTTAGCCTGGTTTAATACCGGCACGTCTAAACGCCCTACAGAATAACCAGCTTCTTTTTCAGCAGCCGTAAATGGAAATTCAAATTCCGCAGAGTTAGGTACTCTTGGGTCATCTAAGTCAATATGTGCAATTTTAGCAACACCTCTTGTATATTCATAAGTCTGTGTTCCAGCCTCTGCCTTAGCAGGATCTATAGGAGCCGATGCACCGGAGATATTTACACCTATACCGATACCTTCCGCAGCTTTAACCCAACGAGGTGCAGTCCCTAAAAGATCAGCTACACTAAGTTCTTCTTTCGTGTCCTCGAATTTATTACCTCCTAAAACTTTGTATTTGTTGAAAACACCGCCATTTACGCCTGTATATTGAATATTGTAAAGATAGTTTCCGTTTACAGAACCCTGTACACGAGCGGTTCTTTCAGAACGCAGGCCGTAACCATTAGCATAAATATCAACCTCTTTAGAAGGATCCTTTGCTTCATCTAAAGTAACGGAATAGGCTAATGTTCCTCCATTTCCTGCTGTTCCAGTGTCATCAGGAAACGCTGCTGTCAACGTGATATATGTTCTTGGTGAATTATCTGCACCAGTATTAGTCTCTCCGCCTCCATCAGGACCGTCATTTTTCTCACAGGATGCCATTGTACCCAGTACAAGTGCTGAACCGAACAATACGGTTTTTAGTAGATTTTTATTCATCTCGTATTTAAAATTATTGTTAACTATTATTTTTTATTAAAATGATTAATCATGTAGTTTAACTTAAGGAAGTATCCTCTTCCTGGTTTTTGCACACCAAAATTGTCGTACATCTCGGCATTGAAAATATTTTTAATATCCAAACTCACGACCATCGTGCCCTTTGGCGTACGGTAGCTTCCACCTATATCATGATGAAACTGGGTTGGTGTTGTGAACCATCCATCTGAATCATACCAAACTGTTCGGAAAGAACCGACATAACCAGTATTATAATAGAGATTAAATACCGAACGTTTCTGTATCACGTTATCAAATCGGTACTGTACACTTGCGTTCACCGTAAAAAACGGCTCATTTGGCAATTGTCTGTCATAAAATGCATGGCGTTTACCCGCATCATCAAACTCTTGCTTAAACAGGTTCCTGAACTTCGAGAAGTTAACCAAAGCGTTTAATCTATTATTATACACATATATTATTTCAGCTTCAAAACCTCTAGACTGTGTCCGACCAAGATTGATGTATTTTGTTGTTTCTATATTCGCGTCATTTTCCCGACCAACAATAACGGAATCCACTGATTGTACGGCAATTTTATCATATCCGTTACGCCAGAAAGTATTCGCGTACAAGGAAAGTCTATGTTTGCCTCCATCTAACGGAGAATACCGAAAGCCTAAGTTATAGTTCACATTTTTTTCAGGCACTAAATCCAAGTTTTCCAAAATATTTGCTTCGGGATTACCATAAATTTGTTCATCTCTTGGCGAGATATAGGTATTCTCAGTAGAACCAATGATAAATAAGGATGGTATAACATTATAGGAAACTGTAGCGCCATAACCAGGATTTCTATTGGTTACTGTAACATCGCCACCTGTATTTTTGTAATGATTTTGGTTTATGGTATATTTCACCAACAAATTTGTTCTCAATTTGTTGCCAAGGGTTTGTGCTTCGTAATTAAACCCAAGTATATTTGTGGATGTTCTACGGCTATTTGCAGAATTGGACGGATTGTTAGGGTTCAACAAATCTGTATCCTTACGGCTTGTAGCATTCAAGTTATGATTTAAGGACAAACGATGTCCTTGCGCAACCATATAAGACACATTCGTACGCGCATTTATAATTTCTCGATCTACATTTGTGATAACCGCGGCCCCCTGTTGGCCTTCTCCCACTCGCTTAACTAATGGAACAGGAACGCCATTACGCATAATCTGCTTAGGTTTCCCATCCCAGTTATACATGGTCCTAGCAGTATCTTGTAAATATGTCCCACGGTTACTATATACAGCATCCACATTCAGTGACAAGCCGTCAATAAATAAATCACGCTTGATATAATTCAATTGAAAAACATTTGCTTGAAACTCCTGAAAACGTCCCACATAAGGCTGAGCCATCGTTGTTCCATGTGGAATTTCACTGTGAGTATCTGAAATATTGTAAGACAATAAAAAACGATCTGCCCATTTAACATCTGTAAAACCAAACTCAAATCTTCCTCCAATAGATTTATAGGAGTCATTAAACCTTTTTACTCGTTGGTATCTTTTCAATTTAAGCTCAGCATCAGTGATCATCGCGAATTTACCCCACATCTCATAGCTATTATCTGTGTAAGTATAAAATCCTGAAATACGTGTTGTAAAGCCTGTTTTTTGATCTCGGTACAAAGCGCCAAGATCCGCCTGAAACGTATTGAATGAACCGTAGGAAACCGCCGCCGAGACATTATTTGCTGTGGCATCTTTTTTCATGATGACATTAATCGCTCCACCCACATAATCTCCGGTCAAATGTGACGGTAATACGCCCTTATAGACCTCAATGCGTTCAATCATCGCTGGTGGAATATTATTAAGGTTGAACGAAGATCCAAAGGTTGATATCGGCGTTCCGTCCAAGAATATGCCTACGGCACTTCCTGACATACCATTCAGATTATACTCTATTTGCGAACCAATACCTCCGTTTTGTCTTACACGTACACCGACCGCCCTATCCAACAACTCATTGGTTGTTAGGTTTCTCAAAGAAGCTTCTTTAGTTTCGATAACCGCCACAGCAAATCCTCCTACTTCCATATCCCTTTTTTCGGTATTTCGGCTTACCGTTACTTCCTCAATCCCCACCTGATCCTTCTTTTCCACCTCCACGTCCAGTCGGTGGGTAGCCCGGCTCACCGTTAACTCCATCCGCTTTGGTTCGATTTCTATAGAAGTTACACTGATACTGTATTTGCCATAAGGTACGTTCCGCAGTTCATACCTTCCCTTGGAGTTTGTCATAGAAGCTATATCCAGTCCTTCTATCTTTATCGTTACCTCCCCGATAGGATTTCCATCCTTAGCACGTACTGTACCATCTATAGTGGCCACCTGCGAGAATGCGGCAAAGAACGTGCAGGTAAATAAAAAGACTAAATAGAGTTGTTTCATTTCTTCTTATCTTGATTAATATAGCGCGTTATTTAAACCAAGTCTAAATAACTTTTATAACACGGCGCAAATATAGATTTAATCTAAATAAGAAGCTAACGCAATCGGAAAATAAAATTATACAATTGGAAAATTCATAGGGCTAATGAAAGAACTAGTCTGATTCCCATTCCGCACCTTGATCTAGATTGGTGTCAAGCAATGGCACAAGACGGTCAATAGGCTTTTCCCGACTTGCCAACAAGCGTTCTCGTCGGATATGCAGGCATTCTATGATATTACTTGCATAATGTTGTTTATTAAAAGAGGCTGAATCGCTTCCATCTTGCCCATTGAAACTGAAATATTGAGCTGTACCCACAATCGCAATCAGGCTATCTTCAAATAGTTCAATCAAAAGCCTTGTCTGTAACCGCTTATGCTTCTCCTGTGGTTTAACAAAGATAGTTTTGGCAGGATATATTCTTATTTCTTCGCTCATATTCGTATAATCCCCAACAAACACGTGGAAAGTGATCCCCACGCGACTGAACCGGGGAGGTAGGTTCTGGATTCTTAATTCTCTATGCTCTGGTATGATAATTTGAATACTGCTCTGCTCTCTTTCCCAGTTTATATGGGGTTCCCAATCTACAAGAGTGTCCCATGACACGCGTTGATTGACCCTAAGCCCTACCAGCATGTTAGCATGGGTATATTGATTCTTTTGTTCTTCGGTCAACTGTTCATTATGCTTTCTTAACTTCTGCAAGCGGGCAAGTAAATCATTATAGGTATTCCGTTTGGTCAGCCATGGATTTATGGTCTTAAAAGCATGATACCACTTGGACACCATCTTATTCAGATTACCAAAGCCCTTGGCAGTCAATTGACTTCCTTCACTAAGCGGGTAGTCTTTTCCTTTCTTACGCAACTGGCGTGAAATATAGTTCTTCAATAGCTCGTCCATTATCTCTCTGATTTTGAAAATTTTGTTGATGGCCTATCAAATTCTATTTATTTTTCCTCTAAAATGATTACTCGTAATGGTAGAGGAGAGCTACACAAATTCATTTTACATGCCTCAATTATATTGCATATAAAAGTGAATTTATGTAGGTTTGATACTATATATCTTCTTTTCTGTTAGAGCCCCTATCTGAATCCATTAAGTCCCTGAAAGTCTGTAGAAGTCCGTGTAAGTCCGTGAAAAGTCCCTTTTAACTAATTCTTAACCTATATGTTACTAAGCTTATCCTTGGATCTTTGGAAGGGCTCTTGACTTCTATCGTTTAAGGAATAATAATACAAAAAATTAGGAAAAAATCCAAAAGCAGGTGGGCTGATGCTTATCTGCTGCCTTCATACTCGTTACCGTTTCACTCAAACGAGTACGAGCTAGTGAAAAAATCAAAAAGCAGATAGACTGATGCCTACCTGCTTTCTACATCTGTCTTCATACTCGTTACCGCTTCACTCAAACGAGTACGAGATAGTATCAACAATTATCTAAAACTTATAGTTCAATGCGAATGCCACGTTACGCGGATCAATCTGGTTGATAAAACCTCCACGGAAATAAGAGTTTAAACCGACCTCATCCGTCAAGTTATTTAAGAACAGACGAGCTTCCCATTTCTTAGCTTTATAGCCTAATTGTGCATTCAACGTAGTATAAGCTGGCATGTCAAAAGGTTCTACTCCGGGGTTATACGTATGCCCGTCGTAAGCATTGCTAAATTCGTTGACCGGTCTTTTTCCCACATAATACACCCCCGCGCTTAAACTAAAGTTTTTTAAAGCCCCTTGATTGAACACATATTGAACCCATCCATTAGCTGTATGGTCTGGTGCATTCATCGGTTCGGATCCGTCCACATAAGATGGTGAATTTTTATAACGCGCGTCTAAATAGGCATAGCCCAACATCACAGTCAGATTATCCAATATACGACCGTTCAATTCAGCTTCAATACCATCCCGGACCAAATCCCCTGCCTTGAAATAATATCCCGTAGGCGTGGTTGTACCTTCCACATATTCCTGGTTCGATAGGTTCGATGTATATATATGGAAGTATGTCAAATTGAAACGCAATTTCTCATTCAACCAATCGGATTTGATCCCAGTTTCAAATTGTTCCGTAGTAGAAGCCCCTATTTCTCCTCCGCCGACCATTCTATTTGCTGCACTTCGCAGGCTCGATGAATTGGTGTAAGAACCAAAAACATTAAAGTGCTGAATAGGAGTCACAATAAATCCTGCACTTGGGTTCCACGCTGAACGACGTTGCGAATTATTATTGTTTGCATTTATGGTATTAATCTCGGAATAGCGCAAGCCCAATGCAATCTTAAGATACTTGTTAAACTCGATAACATCCTGTGCCAGGATACCGAAAGTATTGTAATCGGCATCTACCGGAGTACCCAAAGCAAAACCAATAGTCTTGCCAATTCTACTAGCTCCATTGATATCATTGTACACAACATCTTCCAGCCTATTCGACCAACTACTACGAATATTAATGGTATCAATTACACTTGTATTCCCTAATATTACACCCTTATCGGCTGCCGCCAATGTTCCCGCAAAAGAAGTAGTATTCGCATCCACAATACGATAGTCAAAACCAGCTTGCACAGTATGTTTAATTTTACCAGTATATAAATCTTCCCCGATCAAATCAAATTGCACAGTCCTGTTTTTGTCATCGCGTAGGCTTCTCGACATCGATCTGCTGAATAGCTCAAAATCAGGATTATTAGCACGTAATAAGCTTAGTCCTGTAGATTGGTTATCTGTCTGATAGGAAGAAAATGCATACGCACCTCTCAAACGCCAATGATCCGTCAAGGCATGGCTAATTGTAGCCATAAAACTGCTCATCGTCGTATTATTGTTATCGCTTGAAAGCCCGGCCATTCTATCATTCGGCAATAAATATAATGCATTTACTCCTTGTGAACTATTCAGGTTGACCGCAGAAGTGACCGGCGTCTTATTGGAATTCAAATAATCCCCTTCCAATGTAATTGTCGTTTTATCAGAGGCCTTCCATGTCAAGGACGGATTGAAGTACACGCTATTGGACGAAACTGATTTACGGTAACTATCAGCTCTTTCATACGCTCCATTGAAACGAATAGCCAACGTTTCTTTTTTGTCTAATATTGTTTGCACATCGAATGTCGGGCGAAACTGTCCCCAGCTTCCTACACGCGCCCCCACCGTACCGGCGTTGATAAAATTAGGTGTTTTGGTGACCACATTGATCACCCCTCCAGCATTCCCAATATCTGTAATCACCCCTTGTGTAATCGCTGCAGACCCCTTAATCATCTGAATGGATTCTACACCTTGCATATCTACCACTCCAGAAGCTGTCTGAAACTGTGAATCCATACGTACACCATTTTTCAAAACTGGCACACCGCGAAATCCCCGTGTAGACATAGATTCTTTAACACCACCATAACTACCAAATAAAGTTACTCCTGGAATATTCCGCACGGCATCAGTCAGAGTCAGTGCACCTTGGTCTTCAATAACCTTATGTGAGATCACAGAGATACTTTGAATCTGGTCAGATGGCTTTAAAGGCATACGCGTGATGTCTTCAAGACCTTTTGGTTGCTTACCCCGCTCACCAAACACCTCAACATTTTCAATATTATAGCCATTGTTACTTAAAATAATATCCTCAACAACTGTCTGACTACCTTCAGGTCGCAACACAAATTCCTTTTGACCAAATCCGACTCCCGAAAAACGCAAAGGGAATCGTCCCGGACGATCAATATAAAGTTGAAAATAACCATTTTCATCTGTTTTAACGGATTTGTGACCTGACCGTACAGATATTTCCGCTACAGGTTTACGCATTTCATCCAAAACACGACCTTTGACTGTTGTTTGTGCCTGCAAGTAAGTTGTTCCTGCAATCAATCCTATAAAAGGGAGTATTAATTTTTTATTCATATCTTTTATTTAAAATGAATCTAAATTGATTTTGCGGTGGCAAATATAGACCCTATCTTAAATAGCTTGTTAACGGAATCGGAAATAAACCTACAGTATCGGAAAAAAATTTTTAGAGCAAGCCTTGATGTCTCCAATGGATTTGGAAGAAGTGAAAATATAGCTATATTTGCCCATCTTTAGATTCAATCTAAATAGCAATAATGAATTATAACTGCTCATTGGTGCCAACAAGCTATTCCTTCCAACATCAGCACTTGGAAGGAATAACCGCATTTTCCTATACTCCGGAAAGTGATTGCTACATCAATATATTACTCAGTGAAGCTTCTACAGCGGTGACTTATGCAATAGATCAGCGTCCATACCTGTTAAAGAATGGCGCTAATATTATCTATTATCTTCAGGCTGGCACAAAAGTCGAGATATGCAGCGAGGATATATGCAATCGCTTAACCCTCATTTTGGTTGCTCCGGAAAGCCTTCATTTTTTCCATACCAAATATCAAAAGAATTTACTACGATTTAAGGACGGCTTTGCGACTAAATGCGATGCAAGATTGCGGTTATTATTTGAACAGCTAGCCCATATCTCGCAGGAAGACAAACTGTACGATATGCGTAAAGATCTTATTTTACTGGAGATCTTATTGCATCAGATCGAAACACTGGCAGTAGAAAGCCAAACGGAAGAGATTATCGTCGTGAAAAGCCATTATGAAAAAATCCTCTTGGCAAAACAGATCATTGATGAAGATCTATCTAAAAACCACAACATTCCAGAGTTGGCAAAAATGGTGGGAACAAACGTACAATACTTGAAAAAGTATTTCAAGCAATATTATGGAAAGACCGTGATGAATTATATCACGGAGAAAAAGATGGAGCATGCTAAAGAACTGATACTGACCGGCGATCATTTGGTTTCCGATGTTGCTCGCCTAACAGGGTACAAACACGCCACACATTTTACCACTGCCTTCAAAAAGCATTTTGGATTTATCCCCAACTCTCTAAAATACAGCTTCCTCCTGTATCAAGACGCTACTGTATTGACCGAATTGGAACAGATTTTCAACAATATTCCCCTATAACAGTAGCTTCTTAGCTTTCTGCTAAGTTATAAAGAGGCAAAAAAAAAGACTTCCGAAGTTTTTGAAACTTCGGAAGTCTATAGTGGTTTTCCCCGTTAATCAAATTTCCATCTTACGAAAGCTTCGATCGCTTCATAGTCTGCGAGACCTAAACGGTGGTAAAGTTCAGCCGTTTCGCTGGTACGATCTTCAGCACGCACCCAGAATTCACGTGGATCATCGCCCGGGAATACAGGCACATCCTTCTGCGACTGGTGTTTGAAGATTGCCAAGCGCTTACGTTTAACTTCTTGTGGCGAAAGCGGAACAGCCATTTCGATCTCGTGGATCGGGTATTCGTGCCATGCACCACGATATAACCACAACCAACAATCTTTCGTCCATTCATCGGTTTTTGAGAGGCGTTTAAGTGCTTCGAACAAAATATCAAAACATACTTTGTGCGTACCATGTGGATCAGCAAAATCACCCGCAGCAAAAACCTGATGTGGTTTTACCTGACGCAACAACTCCATAGTCTGCTGAATATCGTCTTCAAAAGAAACCTCTTTCGAGAACTTGCCTCTATCATAGAACGGCAAATCCTGGAAGTGGATATTTTCGTCTGGCAAACCAACAAAACGTGCTCCGGCAATCGCCTCACCTTTCCGAATCAAGGCTTTGATAATACGGATAATTTCCGGATCAACCTGATTTGGCTGTTTTGTCTTGAAAAATTCTCTCGCCTCATTATAAATCTTGCTTGTAGCACCATTATCATCTTTAACAGCAACAGCGAAGTCTTGCACAAACTCCAAATAACGCAAAACATCATCATCCCATACCGCTGTATTTCCCGCAGTTTGGTATGCTACGTGTATATTGTGTCCTTGATCGGCCAAACGGATAAACGTACCACCCATCGAAATCACGTCATCATCCGGGTGTGGTGAGAAAAGGATAATATTTTTGCGTGCCGGCTCAGCGCGTTCAGGACGACTGCTGTCATCCACGCCTGGTTTTCCTCCCGGCCAACCCGTAATGGTTCGTTGCAGTTCGTTGAAAATTTTGATATTGATACTATATGCCGAGCCTTTTTCAGTTACCAGCTGCGCCATACCGTTGTTGTTGTAATCATCATCAGTAAGCTTCAAAATTGCTTTATTCAATTTCAAAGACAACCAAACGACAGCCTTTTTCGTCAAAGAATCTGTCCATACCACATCATGGGCCAACCAAGGTAGGTCAAAACGTGTCAATTGGGAAGCCGCATCTTGATCCAACACAAACTCAACATTGTCAGACAATTGCAGATAAGTTGCCGGAATATCAGAGGAAATCTCGCCTTCAACTGCTTTTTTAACAATATCCGCTTTCTTCTCATTCCATGCCATCAGGATAATTTCCTTGGCCTTAAAAATTGTACCTACCCCCATAGTAATGGCTTTTGTCGGCACATTTTCTTTACCTCCAAAATCACGAGAAGCATCTCGGCGCGTCAAATCATCCAAAATGACCAAACGTGTCCCGGAGTTCGGCGCAGAACCCGGTTCGTTAAAACCAATATGTCCTGTACGGCCAATACCCAAAATCTGAATATCCAGACCTCCATAGCTTGATATTTTTTGCTCATAAGCTTCGCAGAACGCCTGAATCTCACTTTCTGCCAACGTACCGTCTGGGATATTGATGTTCTCTTTAGGAATATCGATATGGTCAAAAAGGTTCTTCTTCATGAAAGTCACATAGCTCTGATCTGCATCCGGCTTCATCGGAAAATACTCATCCAGATTAAATGTCACTACGTTTTTAAAGCTCAGTCCTTCTTCCTTGTGCAGGCGGACCAACTCTTTATAAACTTTTACAGGTGTCGCACCTGTCGCCAATCCTAAAACTGCGGTTTCACCTTTTACCTGTTTTTCTTTAATGATTGTAGCTATACGATTAGCAACATCCAAAGAGGCTACATCTTGACTTGGGTACACCTTTACAGGGACGCGTTCAAAACGTGTTTCCTCCAATAAATTTAATCTTGCCATTTATAAGGTATTAAGTTTCTTTATAACTTGAGTAACAAATTTAAAAATAAAACTCATGCAAATCGAAAAAATCACACCAAATACGATAAAAATTTGCACATGAATCAATGCAATCGGTTGATTATCATCTGTAAGTTGTCATTTTAAAGATTTCATTATACTACTAAAGTAATAGATTTTTATATTTGGCCTGTATTAAAGACGTTTATTTATCATCATGAGAAATTTATTCGCAACCATAGCACTGGTTTTCACCTCGCTTTTCGTCTTCGCACAGACCAAAGAAGAACTTATCGAGCAAGTAAAGGCAAATCCAAAAAATATCGAAACATTGAAACTGATTCAACGTGTCGGCGGTTACTATCCTGACTACAAAGAATTGCGTGGACTTTATAAGGGTCTGGATAAATCAGTCCGCAAGTCTAACGAAGGAAAGCTTTTCGATTATTATCTCAAGCGTTTGGAAGCGGCTTCGGTTGGCAAAAAAGCTCCTGCCATTACGCAACTTACACCGGAAGGAGAGCCTTTCTCTTTATCAGACCTTAGAGGTCAATTTGTTTTGATTGAGTTCTGGGCTTCGTGGTGTCCGGATTGTCGTCGAGAGAATCCTAGTTTAGTCAAAACTTATGCAGAATTTAAAGATAAGAATTTTGAAATATTAGGTGTATCCTTTGATCGTAAATTGGAAAACTGGGTAAAAGCTATAGAAACGGATAACTTAACCTGGAAGCATATTTCGGATTTGCAACATTGGCAGAATGCCGCAGGCACATTATATGGAGTCAAATCTATTCCACAGAATATTTTAGTGAATCCTGAAGGTATTATCATTGCGCGCAATCTCCATGGCGAGGAGTTGAACAAGAAGTTACGTGAGGTTTTGAAATAAATTTAGATAGGGATGGTCGTAGCTCCCTCCCTATCTAAATTTATTCTTTTCTTCCTCCGAATAGTTTGGCAAATATCCATATCACCAATGCAATTACAATAACTACAATTAAGATCCCGGACCAAACGCCTGCTTTGAAAATTCCTTCGACAACCGAACAACTGTTGAGTAACATCAGCATGGCTGACAACAAGAAAATCTGTACAATCTTTTTCATAACACACTGTCTTTTAAACTAAGAACAGTTCGCTGGTCAAAAGGTTTGCAACTCATTAAAATCACCCGAACAGTGCCCGGAACAAATCCTCCAAAGTGGCCAATGGACGAATAGCAATATCGTATTTCTTTGCATCCAACCCTTTGGTATTATATTTAGAAATAAATATCCCCTCAAAGCCCAGTTTCTCTGCTTCGGCAATACGTTGTTCGATACGGTTTACCGCACGAATTTCGCCCGACAAGCCCACTTCGCCCGCAAAGGTAAACTGATTTGGCAAGGGAATATCCTGTTGGGAAGAGATTACTGCCGCAATAACAGCCAAATCAATAGCCGGATCTTCGACCCTCAATCCTCCTGCAATATTCAAGAACACATCTTGCGCACTCAACCTAAAACCAAAGCGCTTTTCCAATACGGCTAAGAGCATACTCAAACGCTTGGTATCAAATCCGGTGGAAGTACGTTGTGGCGTGCCGAATGCAGAATTGCCTACCAGTGCCTGTACTTCAATCATCAACGGACGCACACCTTCCAGCATAGCAGCAATGGCGACACCACTTACCGGAGCTTCCCGTTGCGAAAGCATTATCTCTGACGGATTTGACACTTCACGCAAGCCTGATCCTTGCATTTCGTAAATTCCCAACTCAGACGACGAGCCAAAACGATTTTTCACCGACCGCAGAATCCGATAGACATGATGGCGATCACCTTCAAACTGCAATACCGTATCGACCATGTGTTCCAACACTTTAGGCCCCGCAATCGAACCATCCTTCGTGATGTGGCCAACAATAAAAACAGGTGTACTCGTTTCTTTTGCGAAGCGCAATAATTCCGCCGTACATTCGCGCACCTGCGAAACCGACCCCGGCGCAGACTCTATCTGCGATGAATGTAATGTCTGTATAGAATCAATAACCACAATATCGGGCTGTATAGCTTCTATCTGTTTGAAAATATTTTGTGTGGAGGTTTCCGTAAGGATATAGCAATTGGCATTGGAGCTTTGCACCAAACGCTCGGCACGCATCTTGATTTGCTGCTCGCTTTCCTCGCCCGAAATATAGAGTGTTTTCACTTTGGGGATACCCAGCGCCAGTTGCAGCATCAGGGTAGATTTTCCGATCCCCGGCTCTCCGCCAATCAATACCAACGACCCCGGCACTATTCCCCCACCCAACACTCTGTTAAATTCTTTATCAGGTGTGGCCAAGCGTTGCTCGTCCTGATAGACAATCTCATGGATAATCGCGGCTTTATTCGCTCGCTTTGTCCCTTGTTGCACAGCCGTGCTACGCCACTCTGGAACTTTCGAGCTTCCCTTTTCCACAACCTCCTCTACAAAAGTGTTCCATTGCTTGCAGGAAGGGCATTGCCCTAACCATTTGGCAGACTCATAACCACAGCCTTGACAGAAATATGTTGACTTGCTTTTTGCCATCAAACGAAGGTAGGAAATATTCCTCTTTCCAAGGACAGAAACAGGCTTCCTAAAATATTTTTCTTCTGTCTGTAACATCTTGTCCTTATCTTCGACATATAATCCTACATGAACCCGCATTTGGAAATAGAATTTGTCGAGCTGCTGGAGGAAAACCAAAATATCCTCCACAAAATCTGTAAGCTGTATACGGCAGATATGGAGTCGCACAAAGATCTGTTTCAGGAAATGGTCATCCAGCTATGGCATTCGTATCCGAAGTTTAAAGGCGATTCCAAATTTTCTACTTGGGCGTATCGCGTTTCCCTGAATACGGCTATATCACTATACCGGACAAAGAAGCGGAGCATTACGACTGTGGATTGGGAAGATTCCTTGCATAATATCCGCTACGAAGAATACGACCCGCAGCAGGAGGAGCAGTTAAAATTGCTTTATGCCGCAGTGCGACAGCTTGATGATATTGAAAAGGCATTGGTCTACATGTACCTTGAAGAAAAGGACTATACTGAAATCGCTGAAACGTTGGGTATCAGCGAAGGCAATGCTCGTGTCAAGATGAACCGCATCAAGACCAAAATAAGAAACATGTTACACGAAAAAGGAGGTGTTTAATGGACGGATTGGATTTATTAAAACAGCACTGGGATAAGGATCAAAACTTCCCAAAAATAGATAAGGAAGAAATTCGGCGCATGTTGCACAAAAGCTCTTCTTCTATTGTCAAATGGATATTTATTATCAGTATCATTGAGTTGATACTCGGCACCCTCTTTTCGCTATCTATGCCGAGAGCTCCATTTAATGAAACAGAAACTATTGTTCTTAATATCGTGTCGGTAATGTTTTATCTTGTCATCTTATACTTTATCACTAGATTTTTCACCTTATACCGGAAAATCAAGGTAAATGATAGTGTTAAACAGTTGATGGAAAACATTATCAGGACAAGACGTGTCGGACAGAGTTATATTAAGTTTAATATTATTATTTTCACGCTTGCTTTTATGAGCGGGGGAATATATGGGATCCTGGAAAGTGCCAATAAAGACGGAGATCCTGTTTTACCTACTTTTGCTATTGCTGTTTTTTTGTGCATCACAGCATTGTTCGTTGCCCTTCTGATCTTTTTCTACAGGCTTATTTACGGCAGGTTATTAAGGAAACTAAAGAAGAATTATGAAGAATTAATTGAATTGGAAGATGGCATAAAAGAGTAAACCTTAATTTTCATTCTCTTTTAAGATTCGAAGGAAGTTCAGCCCCATAATCTTTGCCACATCCTCACTGCTGTACCCCCTGTTTAGCAAGGCTTCCGTGAGCACGGGAAATTTGGAAACATCTTCCAAACCTTGTGGCGCAGATTCGATCCCGTCATAGTCCGACCCCACGGCCACATGATCTATCCCGACTTTTGACACAAGATAATCGATATGCTCTAATAAGCGTTCCAGTGGAGCGTCGGCCTGTCTTTTCAACCGAACGGGCAATGCCTGATATTTCCGTGTCCCAGACAGCTTCTCATCGCCTTTATCACCGAAATGCTTACGGTATAGCGACTTTACCCGATCATCAAAACCTTTATCCAAAAAACCGGAGTAGAAGTTTACGCCTACAACACCGCCATTTTTCTTCAAAGCCACAAGTTGTTCATCTTTCAGATTACGGTAATGTGGCGTTAATGCATACGCATTGCTATGCGACACCAAAATAGGTTTGGTCGTAACCGACAGCACATCATAGAATGTTTGCTCGCCGCCATGCGAAAGATCGACCATCATCCCCAATTCATTCATCCTACGAATAATGACTTTACCTTCTTCTGTTAACCCCTTGCGTGCGGTGGATGCCTTGTTTGTTTCTATTGCAGCTGCCGATGCCCAAGGGAGGTTGTAATTCCATGTCAGCGTAAGATAACGCGCTCCCCGATTATATAAAGCCTCCAGATTGGCAATAGAATTCTCAATCATATTGCCGCCTTCGATGCCGATGACCGCAGCAATTTTTCCTTCTGCCACAATCTTTTTTATATCTACCGAACTTTTTGCGATAGCAATAGTTTGTGCATTGGCTTTTACCATTTTCTCCAAGGCATCGATTTGTGCATTGGCATGCTTAAAAGCCTTTCCTTTCGGAAATTTCTTATCATCCGACCATACTGCAAAAACCTGAACATCCACCCCTCCTTCTTGCAATCTCGGTAAGTCCGTATGTCCAGCAGACAACCGCTTACTGATGTCCTTTCCTTTAAGGAGAGAAGAATAAATCACATCGTTATGCCCGTCGACAACAAGGATGCTATCGTGGAATGTCTGATAGTCCTGTGCCATGACATTGCCTACCGTCAAACCAATACAACAAGCAATACCGATCGTTTTTAATCTATTTAGCTTCATTAATCGTTTCATAAATCGCATCCTGAATACGGCTACGGATATTCAAATCTAACAATTTTGTGCTTACTTGTGGATGCACACGGTTCGATAAGAATATATAAATCAATTGATTTCGCGGATCTATCCAGATGCATGTACCCGTATAACCCGTATGACCGTAGACCGATTCGTTGGCCAACTTGGAAGGATAGCCCGTTTTGGAGACTGGTTCAAATCGGTCAAATCCTAATCCGCGACGGCTTGTCCTCGATTGCTTCGATGTGAACATATCTACCGTTTCCCGTTTAAAATAACGCACCCCGCCATATTCTCCACGATTGAGCAACATCTGTCCATAGATAGCCAAATCGTTTGCTGTGGAAAACAACCCTGCATGACCGGCTACACCTCCCGCCATCGCTGCACCCTCATCATGCACATATCCCTGCAACAAGACCTTCCGAAATGCTGTATCCTGTTGTGTAGGAACGATTCGTTCTCTTGCAAAACGATTCCGAGGGTTATATCCCGCAGCTTTCATTCCAATCGGGCGATACAATATTTTTTGCACATACTCATCCATAGGCTCAGCAGTTTCGTGTTCCGCTACTTCTTTCATTACGTACATGCTAATATCACTATAAACATAATTGCCGATAGGTTTCACATCCGATTGCAGCATCTCTGGCCACATCACGTCCCGATAATAATTAGTTTTTAGATACGCACTATCCGCCACCTTCACCTGATGTGCATCATCTGGAAAATGTTGCAGATCACCGGGTTTTAGGTTCCGATAAAAAGGGATAAAAGGTGTAAAACCTGCTTCATGCAGCATGACCGTACGCAAGGTGATATCCTTTTTGTTGGTCTGTTTCGCCTGCCACAGGTAATGCCCCATTGTACTATCCAAATTGATAATTCCTCGCTCCTGCAAATGCATCACAACAGGTGTTGTCCCGGCAATTTTACTGACTGAAGCCAGGTCAAAAATATCTTTGGTCGTTGTAGCTTTTTTACCGTCATAAGTATGCGAACCGTAGGCTTTATTGAAAATAACCTGTCCATTTTTCACTGCCATAACCACCATACCTGGCGCACCTTTTTCACGGATAGCCTCTGCAGCAATTCCATCAATCTTTTGTGTCATTTTGACCAGGTTCAAGCCTGATCCTTCTCCTTCGGTATACTGCAGTCGCGTTTGTGTCGTTCTCAATGTGCCCTCTGTTATGGCCATTCCACCAAAAATGGACATTGCCGCATAACGTTGTGACTTTTCCGTGAAATCCGGCACATGCACTCCTGCATTGCTCGGCAGGTTTGAAGACAGCGTGAAACTATCCTTTTCATCCCCAAAGCGAACGATAATAACGTCCTTTTTATTGACCGTAGATTGGGCCGCCATCAACAAAAAGTCACTGCGCAATTCCTGGGCGGTACCCGCGACAATAATAGTATTGCTATACTTCGTGTTTTCATCATATTGGTTAAAATCAAATGACTGCACATCAGCATAATATTGCAACGTTTCAATAAACGTGTTATATTTTTTAGGAGAAGGCGTCACCACGGCTATTTTCAATTCATCCAACCGCTGAAAAGGAATAAGCTTCTTGGCATCATGTGTCAGCGACACTGGGTTTACAACAGTTTGCTTATACTGAGCCGAGGCCTGACCCACAAAAAATAACAGAATTAAACTCCAAAGAAAGGAAGATACCTTATAGCTTTTCATCTCGTTTACATTAGTTTTATGCGTAAATGTAAAAATAAAACGCAACATTCCGCAAATATTGTTGTAATAATCAAGAGAACGTTTGCCCTTTGCCAGGGCTTTATCATGTAGAAAGTTATTTTTTGCACTATCCTTCTAGTCAAATCTTTTCAGCTACACGTTTTTGCATCCTTTTGTAAGGATTCTTTTATAGTCCTCACCCTTAATCCCTCTCCAAAGGAGAGGGAAACCAATTAGTTTCCTTGATAGTTAGACAGGTAGCAAACTATATACCCCCACTCCTTTGGAGAGGGCTGGGGAGAGGATAATAAAGCAGACACTCTTATCTTGACGCAGATACTAATGCTTTCGGAAACTTGAGCGACAAGCCCCCCTATTGCCAATAACCATAAATTTCGTTAAGTTTGGATTATGCCCGAGGTGATAGACAATAAAACTATTTTCACGCTTTCCGAAGTTGCGCGAAGCATCCAAAAAACTATTGCGGATCGCTACAAGAGCCTCTATTGGATAAAAGCAGAAATGAATAAACTCAACCATTATACGCATTCCGGACATTGTTATCCCGAACTGGTCGAGAAGAAAGAAGGCAAAGTTATCTCAGAAATGCGTTCTATTCTTTGGAAGACGGACTATCAGCGGATTAATCAGCATTTTATAAAAATATTGCAGGAGCCGCTCCGAGAAGGCATAACCATCCTTTTCCAAGCAGGTATATCCTACGACCCGATGTATGGTCTAAGTCTCAAAATTGTAGACATCGACCCGACTTTCGTCTTGGGAGAACTGGAAAAAGAGAAACGGGAAAGTATCCTGAGACTGCAAACGGAAGGACTTTTTGATGCCAACAAAAGACTGCCTTTTCCTTTGATTCCAAAACGTCTGGCTATCATATCCGTAGAAACTAGCAAAGGGTTGTCCGATTTCTTTAAGATTATACGCAATAACCCTTGGGGATACCTCTTGGAATGCACCTTGTATCCTGCTTTGTTGCAAGGCGATAAATCCATCGCTTCAATTATCAACCAGTTGAAGGTCATTGCAGAGAGAATAGAGGAATACGACGCTGTTGCCATTATCCGCGGTGGTGGTGGAGATGTCGGACTTTCGTCTTACAATAACTATCTGTTAGCCAAATCTATCGCAATATTCCCTATCCCTGTACTGACGGGTATTGGTCATTCCACCAACGAAACAGTAAGTGAAATGGTGGCATACAAAAATGCGATCACTCCCAGTGAACTAGCTGATTTCCTTATCCAGAAGTTCCATAATTTCGCCATACCAACGGATGAAGCCAAGCAACGGATTATCCTAGCCTGCCAAGCCATTTTCCAACAACAAGAAAATCGCTTGCAACAGATTTCCCAATCCCTGAACTGGAACGGAAAGTCCTTATTATCATCCGAGAAAAATAAACTTGCCAATATAGAACAGCGCTTACAACTCTTCAGTCGTCAGCTTTTAAAGGATCGGTTTTCCGAATTGGCACACCTCAGTCGTATCGTTAACATGGCGAATCCTACCCAATTGCTTAGACGCGGTTTTAGTATTACAAAGATCAATGGTAAAGCGATTACCAGTATCGAGCAGATACAGGAAAATGACGACATCGAAACTTGGGTTCATGATGGAAAAATCAACAGTAAAGTCACTCAAAAGAAGTCAACATAATGGAAACAAACTATACATATATCGACGCATTCAACGAGCTACAACGTATCGTTAGCGAAATCGAAACCGGCGAGACCAATATAGATGAGTTAACGGAGAAAATCCAACGTGCATCCGAGCTCATCACCATCTGCAAAGCTAAACTCATGGCCTCCGAAGCTGAAGTAGAGAAGCTTTTAAGTAAGCTTACCATGGAAGAAGAAAAAGCGGATGAAGAAGAATTTACCAACAGCGACGAAGAGGAATAGCGCCATGAAAGTCCTCAGTGCTGAGCAAATGAAAGTCGTTGACAAACAAACGATACAAGAGGAAGGTTTTCTGTCCATTGATTTAATGGAAACAGCTTCCACAGCTGTCGTAAGGCAACTCAACAAAGATTTCGACACTTCTCAGACCTCTTTTGTTATACTTTGTGGCATTGGAAATAACGGCGGGGATGGTTTGGCTATAGCCAGATTACTAACTGAGCAAGGGACTGATGTTACCATCTTTCTCCAACTGCATCAGCAATACTCTTCCGATAACATTATCAATCAGCAAAGATGCGCAGAGCATGACATAATGATTAGGTCCTTCCATATAGATGAACGGTTGTCCATTTCCCCGAATGCCATTGTTATAGATGCTCTGTATGGCTATGGGCTTTCTCGACCACTATCCGCAGATTGGGCATTTCTTATAGATAGCATCAACACTCTACCCAATACCGTCGTTGCTATTAATATGCCCTCAGGCCTTCAAGCAGACCAACATACAGACACACAAAGCCCCATTATCAAGGCAGATTATACCTACACTTTTCAAAGTCCAAAACTAGCCCTACTCCAACCAGCAAATGGGGAGTACATCGGTATCGTGACTGTCTTGGACATTAACCTAAGCCCTATAGCTATAGCACAACAACATAGCAGCTACCACTATATCACAATCGATTATGTAAAGCAGAGCATTCGCAAACCATCACACTTTTCCCATAAGGGAACTTTTGGACATGCTTTAATTCTTGGAGGTAGTTTTGGTAAGATGGGGGCTATGGTATTGAGCAGCAAAGCAGCCCTTCGCGCCGGTTGTGGACTCGTCTCCTGTTATATTCCCCGTTGTGGTTATACTGTACTGCAAACAGCGTTCCCTGAGGCAATGCTCATGACCGATGACAAAGAGCGAACACTATCTATCCCACCTGAGAACCTTTCGACTTATACGGCCCTCGGTGTAGGCATCGGTATGGGTACGTCCATCGAAGCCCAGGGCTTTTTACATAGCCTGTTAGCAAGTATCGGTCAACTGATTAATAAGCCTAGTTTGGTTTTAGATGCTGATGCACTCAATATACTCTCTTTCCACCCCGACTGGTTAACACTATTACCTGAGGGAAGCATACTAACGCCACATCCCAAAGAACTGGAAAGGTTGATTGGCCCATGGACTGATGATTTTAACAAATTGCAGAAGGTAAGAGTATTCGCTTCAAAATATAAGTCCATCGTTCTTATAAAAGGAGCAAATAGTGCAATTGTATTACCTCACGGAGATATTTACTTCAATTCTACCGGAAATTGGGGGATGGCAACAGCTGGCAGTGGCGATACACTCACTGGGATACTCACCTCTTTATTAGCGCAAAAATATACGCCCGAACAGGCTACTATACTTGGCGTTTTTCTCCATGGTTTAGCTGGAGATTTGGCTATTCAACAAATACATCCACACAGTCTGATTGCCTCAGATATTATAGCATATACCTCAAGTGCATGGAGATATCTATATAACCAAAACTGTACAAGATGAAAAAATTACTTCTATTTATTACCGTAATAACATCACTACTGTTACACGCACAAGAAGTAACTGTATTCAAGTCAGGCGATGATGGCTATGCCAGTTACCGCATCCCAGCCATTATCAAAAACAAGGCGGGTGAACTTATCGCCTTTGCCGAAGGACGCGTAGACCATGCGGGAGATTATGGCAATGTGGATCTTGTTTACAAAATTAGCAAAGACAAAGGCAAGACATGGGGGAAACTACAAATCGCTGCAGATTATGACCAACTACAAGCTGGTAATGCTGCTCCGGTGGTTGATCTATTGGACCCAAAATACCCACAGGGACGTATCTTCCTGTTTTACAACACCGGTAATGATCATGAACACGAGGTCAGAGCAGGAAAGGGATTACGCGAAGTATGGTATATCACATCGACAGACGGTGCGAATACCTGGTCGGAACCGATAAACATCACAGCACAGGTTCACCGACCTAACCAACCAGCATCTGACCCGACCTACACATTTGCCGAAGATTGGCGTGCTTATGCCAATACACCCGGGCATGCCTTGCAATTTGATTCGGGAAAGTACAAAGGCCGTCTATATATTCCTGCCAATCACTCCTCTGGCAATCCCAAAGAGGCGGGCAAGGATTATTTTGCCCACGCCTACTATTCGGACAATCATGGCCAGAGCTTCCATCTATCTGATAAGATTACTTTCGAGGGAGGAAACGAAACTATGGCTGCCCAGATCTCCGACACAGAACTGTACATGAACACCCGCAACCAGCAAGGCAATGTCCGCAACCGCATCGTTAGCTATTCCAGCGATGGTGGCGCAACCTGGGACACAACTTTCTACGATAGGAATCTCCCCGACCCTATTAATCAGGGAAGCACGCTCTCATGGAAAAAAGGCAAAAAATATATCCTTGCGGTCTGTAATGCCTCCGACGAGAAAAACAGAGATAATCTGACACTTCGCCTTTCTAAGGATAAAGGAAAGACCTGGTATTACAACAAGACCATTGCCAAAGCACCAGACGGTTATAAAGGTGCTTATGCGGCCTATTCTGACATCGTATTGATGAAAAAGAATCGGGTAGGTATACTCTATGAAAAGGACAATTATGAGACTATTGTTTTTACAGTGGAGAAAGTGAGGTAGGCGTTGTCGCTCAAGCTCTCCGTCTATCCTAACATCATATTCTTATACCCCCCCCCAAACACTTTTATCCTGAACAAGATAAGTCGAATGAAATAATAAGCGTGAATATTTCCGTACCTTTGTAAGCTATGTCAAAAAAATCTGCGGTAAACGCGAAATCATATATTCAGATTAAGGGGGCACTGGTCAATAACCTTAAAAATATTGACGTGGACATCCCTAAAAACAAGTTGATCGTCATTACAGGGATGTCCGGTTCCGGAAAATCTTCTTTGGCGTTTGACACCCTATATGCCGAAGGGCAGCGACGCTATGTCGAAAGTTTGTCTTCTTACGCCCGCCAGTTTATGGGCAGGATGAACAAACCCGAGGTCGACTATATCAAAGGCATCGCCCCCGCGATTGCCATTGAACAAAAAGTGATCACTTCAAACCCTCGTTCTACGGTAGGAACTTCAACGGAAATATACGATTATTTAAAACTGCTTTTTGCCCGTATCGGCAAAACTATTTCTCCTATATCCGGTAAAGAGGTCACCAAAGATTCCGTGTCTTCCATTGTGGACGAACTCAGCAACTATCCCGAAGATACAACCATCACCATTTTCGCCGAACTTACACCTTTAAACGGCCGTAAGCTAAAGGAAGAGTTATCTATTTTACTGCAAAAGGGTTTTGTAAGGATCTCATTTGAGGGCAAAATACAGAAAATAGAGAGCATCATTGAAGATACTTCCATCAAGAACAAAGACTTCAAAACAGGTGAAGTAGAAATCGTTGTAGACCGCATCCGTTTGGATAAGGAAGATGACACCCTAAGCCGTATCGCCGACTCTTTACAAACAGCTTTGTTTGAGGGAAAAGGAAGCTGCTATGTGGACATCGACGGCGAACGCCACCACTATTCTGATAAATTTGAATTGGACGGCATCACCTTCGAAGAACCTACACCCAATTTTTTCAGTTTCAACAATCCTTATGGCGCATGTAAACGCTGTGAAGGCTATGGCAAGGTTATCGGCATAGACCGAGACTTGGTCATTCCAGACAAAAGCAAATCTGTATACGATGGAGCCATAGCTCCTTGGCGTGGTGAAAAAATGGGGATGTGGTTAGATCGTTTGGTGAAAAATGCACTTAAGTTTGATTTTCCCATCCATCGGGCGTATGGCGATCTCACACCTGCTCAACAGGAGCTGCTTTGGACAGGCAACTCTTATTTCGGAGGCTTAAATGCTTTTTTTGAAGATTTAGAGCAACAAACTTATAAAATCCAGTATCGGGTTATGTTGTCCCGGTATCGCGGAAAAACATATTGCCCAGACTGTAAAGGTTCCCGACTACGAAAAGATGCTTCGTACGTAAAAATCAATGGTCAATCCATTACCGATATTGTGCTACTCCCCCTGCAGGAGGCCTTAGCATTTTTTCAACAGCTTAGCTTAACAGAAAGCGAACAACGCATCGCGAAAAGACTACTAGCCGAAATCGTGAGTCGCATACAATTCTTGTGCGATGTTGGATTGAGCTATCTCACATTGAACCGATTGAGCAATACGCTTTCGGGAGGAGAATCCCAACGCATCAATTTAGCCACGTCCTTGGGCAGTTCGCTTGTAGGCTCTATCTACGTACTGGACGAACCCAGTATAGGTTTACATCCACGCGATACACAGCGCTTGATTGGTGTTTTGAAATCTCTTCGAGATATAGGAAATACCGTTATCGTTGTGGAACATGAGCAAGAGATGATGGAAGCCGCGGATTATCTTGTTGATATTGGTCCTGAGGCTGGAATTAACGGTGGCGAGCTAGTATTTGCAGGTACGTATCAGGAAATCCTGCAAGATGAAAAAAGCCTGACAGGCAAATATCTTAACGGCGATTTGACAATTCCTGTTCCTTTCTCTCGCAGAAAATGGACAGACAGCCTAAAGATAAAAGGGGCCCGGGAAAACAACTTGAAAGGCATCGATGTGACCTTCCCCCTAAATGTTTTCACCGTTGTCTCAGGTGTCTCCGGCTCGGGAAAAACCTCCTTGGTTAAACGTATTTTATATCCAGCCATACAGAAAGCCATTGGTAATTATACAGGAGAGCAAACAGGTATATTTGATGCGCTGGAAGGCGATGTAAACCGCGTGGAACAAGTGGAATTAGTGGATCAAAACCCAATAGGTCGTTCTTCGCGTTCCAATCCGGTGACTTATGTCAAAGGCTGGGACGAAATCCGTGCTGTATATGCGGCTCTCCCTGCCGCTAAGGCTGGGGGGCTTAAGCCTGCAGCCTTCTCATTCAATGTGGAAGGGGGGCGTTGCGATGTCTGCCAAGGTGATGGCGAGGTCAAGATAGAAATGCAATTTATGGCTGACATTGTGCTGCCATGTGAAGCCTGTGGCGGCAAGCGATTTAAACAACATGTGCTTGACGTCGTCTATAAAGAAAAGTCTGTATCGGACATTCTGGACATGAGTGTTGATGAAGCTATATTATTCTTTGAGGATCAACCGAAGATATTGGCTAAAATCAAACCTTTACAGGATGTAGGATTAGGCTATGTGAAACTCGGACAACCCTCCAGCACCCTCTCGGGCGGAGAAGCACAACGGATTAAGTTGGCATCTTTCCTTATCAAAGGCAATAACAGCAAAAAAACGTTATTCATTTTTGATGAGCCTACAACAGGGCTACATTTTCACGATATCCAGAAGCTTCTTAAAGCATTTGATGCATTGATTGCATTGGACAACAGCATTTTGGTTATCGAGCACAACATGGAAATGATTAAATCAGCCGATTGGGTAATCGATATTGGTCCAGAAGGGGGGAATAACGGCGGAGTGGTTGTTTTTGAAGGCACACCAGAAAAATTGGCTGAATGTAACGAATCTTATACAGGAAAGTTTCTGAAAAATCACTTACATTTAACTTCTCAAACTTAAACAAAAATCTCATGTGGAAATCATTTATATCCGGTTTGTTGGGTGTTGGGTTGTTCCTTTCTGCGTCCGCCCAACCTGCACGACCAAAATTGGTCGTTGGTCTAATGGTCGACCAAATGCGTTGGGACTATCTTTATCGTTTTGCCGACCGTTATGGAGCAGATGGCTTTAACCGTTTGCTAAACGAAGGTTTTTCCTGCGAAAATAACGTCATCAACTATGTCCCTACCTTCACGGCAATCGGGCATAGTTCCGTTTATACAGGTTCTGTACCATCCATACACGGTATCGCCAGTAACGACTGGATTATCCAAAAGACTGGGCAAGCCATGTACTGCACACAGGATGATTATGTAAACGGTGTAGGTACATCCGAGACCGAAGGAAAGCAATCCCCGAGAAACCTTTTGGCATCGACCGTTACGGATGAGCTAAAATTGGCAACGAATTTTCAATCCAAAGTTATTGGTATTGCCATCAAAGATCGCGGGGGTATCCTTCCCGCAGGACATTTTGCCGACGCAGCCTATTGGTTTGAAAGCAAATCCGGCAATTGGATAAGTTCCACTTATTATATGGAGGAGCTTCCAAAATGGGTAAATGATTTTAACAGCCAGAAACTGGCCGATAAATACTTGAAACAAGATTGGCCCCCACTTTATCCTATTGGCACCTATAAAAATAGTATTGCCGATGACAACGACTATGAAGGGAAATGGGCTGGAGAAGAGACCCCCACACTGCCTCGCAAAACATCCGAACTCATGAAAGATGCCGGTTATGAATTAATTAAAACAACACCCGCAGGCAATACCCTGACATTAGACTTAGCCAAAGCAGCCATACAGAACGAAAAATTAGGGCACAACCCGACGGGAGCTACGGATTTTCTATGTGTGAGCCTATCGGCGACAGATTATGTTGGGCATCGTTACTCTCTTTCCTCTGTGGAGATTGAAGACATCTATCTACGACTAGATCAGGAGTTGGCAGAAATGCTGAACTATTTGGATAAAACTGTAGGCAAGGGCAACTATACCTTCTTCTTAACTGCTGACCATGCTGCATCCTTTAACCCACGCTTTTATATGGATCAGCGAGGAAATGGTGGCTATTTCTTTGCCCGCCAGCACCTACGTGAGTTAAATGAACATTTAGCCGAAAAATTTGGACATGAAAAATTAGTCCGTAGCCTGATGAACTATCAAGTGCATCTCAATTATGACGCTATTGAAGCCGCACAGCTAGACGAGGGAAAAATTAAAAAAGAAATCATCAAACAGCTTAAAGATGCAGAAGGTGTAGCTTATGTAGTGGACGTAGAAAGCGGAGAAAACATGATGCTACCGCTACCTATACGCGAAAAAATCATTAACGGCTATAACCGTAAAAACAGCGGCGCTATACAAGTCATAACCGAACCACAATGGTACGATGGCACACCACGTTCCACGGGAACAACCCACGGGACCTGGACGCCTTATGACTCGCATATACCTTTAGTGTTTATGGGCTGGGGTGTACAACATGGCGTTACCAACAAGGAGACACATATCACGGATATTGCCCCTACTATCGCCGCTTTGCTACATATCGCAGAACCAAACGGAAGCATTGGGAAGCCCATCGTAGAGGTCTTAGGACAATAGGCGTAAATTGCGTATCTTTGCAGGAAGAGCACAAATTAACAAAAAGGATAAACTATGCTTTCTAAGAAGACAAAGTACGCCATTAAGGCACTGATGGTTTTAGGTCGCAACTACGGCAAAGAACCTATGCAGATCGTAAAGATTGCCGAAGAGGAACGTATTCCTAAAAAATTCTTAGAGCAAATTCTTCTGGAAATGCGAAATGCCGGCATGCTCTACTCCAAAAAAGGGGCAGGTGGAGGTTATAGTCTAAACAAAGCTCCGGAAGATATCTTTCTTTCGCAGGTAATGCGTTTAATTGATGGGCCGATTGCCTTGTTGCCCTGTGTGAGTTTGAATTTCTACCGTTCTTGCGAAGAGTGTATTGAAGAAGGCGCCTGTGGTATTCGCGATACTTTTGTAGAAGTCCGTAACGCAATGTTGCAAATACTCAATGATACAAGTATCGCCCACCTTATCAATAAAGAAACAGAATTATCATTGGATAGTTCACATATAAAACTCTAAAAAGATGGGGCATTTTAATTAAAATGCCCCATCTTTTTACAACACCTCCATCAACTTCTCAAAAGCCATCCCTCGCGAAGCTTTCAGCAGAACCATACAGCCCTTTAAGGGTTTCTCAATCAAAGCCGTCTTCGCTTCTTCTGTTGTTTCATAGAATTGTGCCGCATCATTACGCTGTGCATAAAAAGCCTTTCCGACAAAGATAACTCGGTCTACACCCAACGATAAAGCCTTCTCAATGACTTTACGATGCTCTTCGGTGGACTCTTCCCCCATCTCAAACATATCACCGAGGATAATCACTTTCTTATTCCCTGCGATCACGGCTATATTATCCAATGCCGCGGCCATACTGCTAGCGTTCGCATTGTAGTAATCGGCAATAACAGTATTGTCCGCAGTTTTCGTAATCTGTGAGCGGTTGTTTGTCGGGACATAGCCTTCTACTCCGGCATTAATCTCCGTTGCTGTCAATCCAAAATAATCTCCTACCGCCACAGCCGCTAATATATTTTCCGTATTATACGAACCGGTAAGATGTGTCGTAATCTTATAATCCGTTCCTCCATTTTTATGCCAGGAAACAGTTAGAAAGGGATTAGCGATCTCCAGTCTGCCGATAATATCATTACCTTCCGAAAAACCATACCGCACGACCTTATTTACCCCACGTGCTTGCTCCATTTCAACCAGGTGAGCATTATCCGCCTGCAAAAATAGAACACCATCATGCGATTTCAAGTAATCATATAGCTCGCCTTTGGTCTTTTTCACGCCTTCAAAAGAACCAAAACCTTCCAGATGTGCTTTTCCCACATTGGTAATCAAACCGTGTGTAGGTTCTGCCAAACCACATAAAAAAGCAATTTCTTCAGGATGGTTTGCTCCCATTTCGATAATCGCCGCTTCTACATCCTCGCTAATAGACAGCAAGGTCAACGGCACGCCTATATGATTGTTGAGATTTCCTTTTGTAGCTAATACACGGAACTTCTGCGACAGCACCGCGTACAACAGCTCTTTTGTGGTTGTCTTACCATTCGTCCCGGTTACACCTATAAACGGAATATGCAATTGCTTGCGGTGATGATTCGCCAGTTGCTGTAATGCCTGCAACACATCGTCCACCAGGATATAACGTTCATCCTTCTGGTATTGCGCTTCGTCAATAACGACATATCTTGCCCCCAAAGACAAAGCCTCTTCCGCAAAAGTATTCGCGTTAAACCGTTCGCCTTTTAAAGCAAAGAAAATACTGTCAGGAAGAATATTCCGGGTATCGGTACAAACCCTAGGGTATTGTCGGTACAGTCTGTAAAGCTCATCAATATGCATAACGCAAAAGTAGTAATAAGTGGTCAGATTAGAGGATGGATATGGGAAATTGATAGTTGCCTGTAATCAGATATAGTAGACTTCCGAAGTTTCTGAAAACCCAGATCCCAAATGTCACATTATCCACAATTCAAAGTGAAACTTCGGAAGTCTTCAACAGATTTATCACTTCAATTGAAAAGCCTTTACACTATTGTTATTAAAAGTCGGGATATAAACTTTTTTCGTCTTCGCGTCATAACCTAAATCTGCCGTATTCATCTTACCTCGAACATCTAACAGCTTTTCAAACTCGCCATTAGCTTTCACATAATACACCAAACCGCCCCAGCAGGTCACCAGAAAATCACCATTTCCGACAGGTTCCAATCCATCCCCACCCAGTTCAAAACCTTTGGCAATTACCGTATGGTTCTTTTGAGCATCAATTTTCCACAATTCCGGACCAACTAAAGCATACAGGAAACCATCGACAAACTTCAGCCCATTGACGGCAGTGGTGTTGTCAAGAAACAGTTGTGGCTGGTCATTGCGCAATGTATATATTTTGTTTTCCCGCGTGTCCGAAACATAAACCACGCCGTTGTCATCCACAGTTACATCATTTAGGAAAGTCGATCCCGGAACTTCAATTTCATTGATAACATTCCCGGTGATGATGTCAATCACCACCATTTTGGTAATGTCCGCTACGTACAACAAATCCTTGTATAATGCCAATCCCTTAGGCGCATCCAGTTCAGTTACCCACTCCTTATCTTTTATGCTTCCGTCCGGATTCAATAGAGCTACACCACCTTTCCCGTCTTTCGCACTCCCATCTCCATCAATTAATGACACGTACAATACGTTGTTAGAACCCGAATAAAGAACAGATTCAGGCGTTGGTAAATCCTTTGTTTCCCATAGCGGGGCAAGTTGTTTCTGTGCAAAAAGCGATGCGCTCAACAAAGAAGCAACGCAGGCAAGTACTAATTTCTTCATAATAAATCTGCTAAAAACCTTCAATTAAAATCGTCCCCGACAATCGTTTTCGTAAAAAAATATGGTTTAAGATACGGCATTTATTAATAAAATTTCCAATTTTTAAACAAATTAAAACGACGTTTCCACAAAACATGCAGAATTTTTTAGACGATAACTTTTTATTACATAACGATATAGCAGAAGATTTGTTTCATAATTATGCCAAATCTCAACCAATTATCGATTATCACAACCATTTATCCCCTCAGGAAGTAGCAGAAAATAAAAAGTTTGAGAATCTCACTCAAGCCTGGTTATATGGCGACCATTACAAATGGCGGGCTATGCGCGCAAATGGCATAGATGAGCATTATATCACGGGACAGGCTTCGGACAAAGAAAAGTTTCTGAAATGGGCAGAAACGGTTCCCTATACTGTTCGCAATCCACTGTATCATTGGACACATTTAGAATTGCAACGTTATTTTGGCATAACGGAATTGTTGTCGCCCAAAACCGCAGAAAACATCTACGAGCAAGCCTCTGCACAATTGCAGGCGGAGACGCACAGCACAAGGGACTTACTTCAGCAGATGAATGTTAAAGTGATATGTACAACAGATGATCCCATTGACAGCTTAATCCATCACCAGACTTTTGCCCAAGAACAAAGTAGTTTCCAGATGTTTCCAGCTTTCCGCCCGGACAAAGCGATGCAGACAGAACAACCGCAGGTCTTTAATACGTATATCGATAAGCTGGCGGAAGTCTCCAATCGGGAAATATCGGATTTCCAAACATACCTCGACGCATTGAAAGCACGTCATGATTTTTTTGCCACGCAAGGTTGCTGTGTGTCCGACCACGGATTGTCCCATCTCTATGCTGATGATTATACAGAAGACGAAGTCGCGCAGATATTTCAGAAAATACGGAAACAGGAGCTCATCACAACCGAGGAATGCAATAAATTCAAATCGGCCATGTTGGTCTATTTTGCGGAATGGGATCATGAAAAAGGCTGGGTACAGCAGTATCATGTAGGGGCTTTCCGTAATACCAACTCCAGAAAGTTCAACGAATTAGGTGCTGACACGGGTTGGGATAGTATTGGAGACTTCAAGCAAGGAGAAGCCTTAGTAAGGTTTCTGGATCGGCTGGATAAAGAAAATAAATTGGCGAAGACTATTCTTTATAACCTCAATGCCGTAGACAACGACCTTTTTGCGGCTATGACCGGGAACTTTAACGATGGTTCTGTAGTCGGCAAGATACAATTTGGTTCAGCTTGGTGGTTTCACGACCAACTCGATGGCATGACCAAACAAATCAACGCATTATCCAACATCGGTCTAATCAGTCGATTTATAGGGATGTTAACGGATTCCCGCAGTTTTCTATCTTTTCCAAGACATGAGTATTTCCGAAGATTGCTCTGCAACATTTTTGCTGAAGACATACAGAAAGGTTTAATACCCAACGATATTCCGTGGATCGGTAGTATGATTGCAGACATCTGTTACCATAACGCGAAAAATTATTTCCCTTTTAATGATTCAGCGGTTTAAACCGCTGAATCATTAAATTTCCTCTTCCTGTATCCACTTTGGAACATCAGGCGCTTTATAATTCTCCATTTTTTCCAGAAGCTCTTCAATGGTATCCGCGACAAGCAACATCTCGCGGTTTCCCTTTTTCAACAGTTCCGATTCCACCATATTGTCTATAAAAGCCAAGAGATGGTCGTAAAAGCCATCTGTATTTAACAGACCAACAGGCTTTTGGTGCAGACCTAACTGCGCCCAAGTAATCATCTCGAACAACTCCTCCATTGTACCAAAACCACCTGGCAGTGCGATGATGCCGTCACTTCGTTCATTCATGATTCTCTTCCTGTCGTGCATACTCTCTACGGTTATTAGCTCCGTAACACCATTATGCTCCCTTTCTTTAGAATTGAGGAAGTGCGGAATAATACCGACAACCTTTCCTCCGGCTTCTAAAGCTCCATTCGCCACGGCCCCCATCAATCCTACTTTACCACCCCCATACACCAGCGTAATGCCTCGAACAGCAAATGTCCGGCCTACGTGTGTTGCCTCTTCACTGAACACTTGTTTACTACCCAAGCTGGATGCACAAAAAACAACTATACTTCTCAATGCCATATCAAAAAACTCTATATTTTCTTCCCCACAAGATAAAAAAATACCGCAGAAATTCCTCCTGCGGTAAAAACTAAACATATAAACAAAACATATTCCTTACATGGCCCGGCTTTTCTCTTCCGAGTCGCCACCATTTCTTCTCATCTGCTGTTTGAGGTTACCGAATTTGTATGTATAGGTCAGACGAATAGAACGACTATCATGATATTGACGAATCTTCGCATTGTATGAAGCAAAATCCGTTGATAGATTGTTTTTCTGGGTTCTGAAAATATCCGTACCAGCTAATTTCAAAGAATGCCGTCCTTCCTTGAAGTTATAATTCACCCCTAAATCCATCCCCCAGCGCGCATGTATCCTGTATACATTGTACAGAAATGGACTGCTGTAGTTAACGGACATCTCCGCTGAGAAAGCGGGGGATATTCTAAAGTTGTTCATACTTCTTCCTTGGAAAAACACAGAACCATCATTGATATAAGAACCCGCTATCGGCCCTTTGAATGTCATATAAATTGTTGTCAAATTATTGTTCATCGTCCAGAACTTGCCTATCCGGAATGGTGCATTGATATTCAGATACGATGTGGTCGATTCCCCAAGGTTATCCCGTGTCACCCAGGCTTTACCCGACACCGAATCCTGATCAAGGCTCTCCACGATAGCATCCCTACTAATATCCGTTCCCAAAGTGAAGTTAAACATCTTAAAGGCGGTATAGTTCAATGTAATGCCGTTCGTATATTGCGGATTCAGATAAGGATTACCACGCTGCGAAGTGAATTTATCAATAAAGTACTCAAAAGGATTTAAAAAGCGGTAATTTGGTCTGGACACCTTTCTTGCATAACTCAGCGATAGCACATGGTTCTCATTTACAGTATAACCCACATTTGCCGATGGGAAAATGTCGAAGTAATCCCTTTTCACTCGGCTATCCAACGTAATGGAATGACCATCTGAAACCGTATATTCTCCACGCAAGCCCAACTTCACACTCATTTTACCAAATGCCTGGCTATAGTCTATGTAACCTGCGCTGATTTGTTCCGTGTAAACAAAGTGGTTTGGCCGGCCGGCATAATCCTGCCATTGCCCGTTGACAAAATGCTCAAATTGCAGGTCGTTATCCGATTTTACATTGCTGTATTTCAGCCCGGACTCAAATTTTGCCTTCCCGATAGTCTTAGTAAAGTCCAGTTTTCCGACATAAATATCTATTTTCACAGGTGTGCCCGTCCACTCCAGTTCCGGATCATATTTTAACGAGCCGTCAGGTAAATATGTACGGTACTCATAATGGTTGTCCGCATCGGTACGGAATGCACTCCAATCCAAATCCAAAACCAGTTTTCCACCAAGTGTATCTACTTTTAATTCGTTGTTAAAGTTCAAGGAATAGCGGTTAAACGGCCTGTCCTGCAAGGAGTTGGAATGTAAGATTGAGTCCACGGATTGTAAACTGGAACCGATATTCGTAATACTACTGTTCTCAGAATCTTCCACTTCATTAATCCCTGAAAACTGCAACACCATCGTATTCCTATCAGAAGTTTTCTGCTCCACACCAATCCTATAATTATGGGTTTTATCAAGCTCTTTCATGGTAGCATCCTGATTAAAAACACGGTCGCCTTCCACCGCAGGAATAACACGCTCAATATCAATATCATACTGATTCTTATTCCTTGTAAATCCATAAGAGCCAAAAACTGTCGTATTCTCCTTTTTGTAATTCAAGTTCAATGAGCTGTTGCCTCTTGCATGACGACCATAACCCGCGCTGGCTTGAAAAGTTCCGTTAAAACCTTCTAAACGATTTTTCTTTAGCACAATGTTAATGGAGCCTACCGTTCCTTCAGCATCGTCTTTTGCAGACCGGGTTGTACTCACCTCAATGCTCTTTATTTGGTCGCCATTCATGGACTTTAATAATGCTGTCAATTGCTCGCCCGACATATAGGTTTGGCGGCCATCAATGGTCACGTTAATTCCTGCCTGCCCCATAAGCTGTAGGTTTTCGTCTTTATCTACGCTAACACCTGGTGCCCGTTGCACCACCTCAAAAGCTGTATTCCCTGCTGCCAATGTAGAATTTTCGACATTAAGCACCAACTTTCCATCCCGCTGCTGAACCAAAGGTACACGCCCTTCCACCGCTACTTCTGCAATAGTTTTGGCTTCTGGTTTCAGTATGATAGCATCCATTTTAACGGCCTGATCGTTCAATGAGAAAGTCGTGGATTTATATAATTGAAAGCCTACGGAAGTTACTTGTACAATAAATTCGCCGTGCGGTACATTTTTGAATGTATAGCCCCCCGATTCATCTGTAAGTGTCGTTTTCATCAACGCTTCGGATTTAGCAGTTAAAAGGTAAACAGAAGCTCCTTCAATTGGGTTATTATCTTCGGAAACAATTTTCCCTGTCACATCATGTTGTTGTGCAAAACTGCTCATCGTAACCCATAGAAAACATAAGGTTACGGATAAATAATGGTAGATTTTTTTCATAGTTTTTAGTCAAAAGATTTCCCGGGAGCTATCCGAAAAGATGTTATCCATCATTTCAAGACAGCTCCAGATGAAATATAAATAGTTGTGTTAATCTGTTTTTAGTCTTCCTTTGTATTAATCTCGACCTTCTTATCCTTTACTTCAATAGTCAAATTTGAACCGTCTATGCGGATAACGGAGTCTTGCTTAATTTCTTCTTTAGTTGCTTTCACCTCTTCTACATTTTCTTCTTGTTCTTTTTCTACGGGAGCCTGTTTTGTACATACAAGACCTGTTTTTGTCATTACCCACTCTGTGTACTTTTGCTGATGGTTATCCGGATAATTCACCCAGCAATCATAATAAGAAATATCCCTCAGCTTATGTTCAATCTCTCGATGTAGTACAACTTTAGACCCGACTGGTAAGAAGACGATAGAACGTACGGATTGGTCGCGTTCCAAAGGATTATTTTTTAAAATAAAATGACTTGGAAATAAAATTGTGTTTCCTTCTTGTACAGCTTCATACAAAATATTACCAGCACGTTCAGCAGCCAGGTTATAGGTTCTGCCTTTTGCCGAATAATTATACTGGATATATGGCTGTGCTAAAGAATCCAAACTTTCAAATTGAATACCGATATTACCATGTAGGTATTTTCTAAAATCCTGACCATCGAATTGTATATTAAATTTTGATTTCAAAGAATCCTTCTCGTTTGTATCTAAAATACGCACATCCTTCTCCGTAAAGTAGTACACCTCCTGTTTGCTAATATTTTTCTGTACATTGATTTTGCTCTCTTCTCGGAAATCCTGCGCAGCATAAACACAATAGTAAATAACACCAATAACAGAAACTATCCAAACAGCAAACATCGTCAATGCCGCATAATTGTTCATCTTGTCGGTTTTGAACAAGATGCGCACCAGCAGGAAGAACAGAGCCAAAAATGGGATAATTATCGCGAGGAAGCCAAAGGTCAACGCTATAAGCGCTTCGTCATTCGTCAATACTTCTAATGGCGGAAAGAACATCGGGTTTTCTAAACCGAACAGGTTCATCAGGTTGAACACATAGAAGATAAAAAGTCCTAAAATACTCAATCCAGTATTAATCAGCATCAACCAAGCGATCAACTTGCCAATCAGACCTAGACAGCCTCCCAAGACAGTTCCTGCCTTACGTGCGCCTCTGCTGATTTGTTCACCCGCACCCGAAAGGCTATCTGAAAAACCCTTTGCTTCCTCATCGAAAGATCTTTTAAAGTTCTGCAAATTCGGAGCTTCACCACGCATCGCCATTTTATCAGCACGGGTTGTAGCCTCCGGCATCACAATCCACAATACGGCATACACCAAAAAACCGGATCCACCAATCAATACAAAAAGCACCAACAGAATACGAATCCACCGCGGATCCATAGCAAAATAATGTGCCAAGCCACTACAAACCCCACCCAAAATTTTATCGTCAGGGTCACGCATCAGCTTTTTGCCGAAATGCGTATCTGTAGGCTGCTCCTCTTTCTCTGATTGCTGATAGCTCTCGCCTGCACTCTCCTCACTTTCTTCGAAATCGCTAACACGCCCCATCTGCGTGATAACCTGTTGCACATCTTCTAAATTGATGACTTCTTTTCTACCTGTCTCGATACGCTCGCTGAACATCTCAGCAATACGGTTCTCAATATCTTCCAGGATTTCCTTGCTCTCTGAAGTATTCCCAAAGTGCTTTTTGATTTCGATCATATAGGACCGAAGCGTCTCGTACGCATCCTCCTCAATGTGAAAAACAATGCTGTTTATGTTTATAATAATGGTCTTGTTCATGACTTTGTTTTGCTTTGTATGTTTACGTCTCCGTTAATTTCTTCCTTCCAAAGAGGTCTCCACGGCGAAAACCAGTTCGCGCCAAGTGACGTCCAGTTGCTCCAAAACTTGACGCCCTTCGTCTGTAATCTGATAATATTTACGAGGAGGCCCCGAAGTGGACTCTTTCCAGTTATAGCTCAAGAGTCCGTTATTCTTTAATCTGGTCAGTAGCGGGTATAATGTCCCCTCCACCACCAGCAATTGTGCCTTTTTCAACTCGCTGATAATATCTGAGGCATAGATTTCCCCTCGGGAAATTATAGAAAGGATACAGTATTCCAGTATCCCCTTCCTCATTTGGATTTGTGTATTTTCAGCTATCATAACAATACAAAGATATATGTTTAATACTGTACTATGCAATACATAGTACTATAAAAATTAAAAAATAAACATAACTACCTGATTATAAGCGAAATAATTTTTATTAAAAATTTACAAACAAACCCAACAGGTACAATTATGGCCTAAAATTTCAGTAGAAAAACATAGAAACCATATAGGTTTGTGAACATTTTCTTTGAAACTTCATAAATAAAACCGACTTTAGAATCATGTTGAAATACCTTTTAAACTATTCATGGGCTATTCTTTGGGGTATCCTTATGTTGGTACTGATGAGCATGCCTTCCAGTGATCTACCTAGCACATCTTATTTTGAAGGGTTTGATAAAATGGCGCATTGTGGTTTTTTCTTTGTCTTTACGGTATTACTCCTCTTCGGGGCAACTATACAATCTAAACGCAGGGTTTCCAAGATAAGAACGATTATACTCACCGCAATTATTGCTATTTTTGTGGCGTTCCTCAGCGAAGCTATACAATATTACCTTTCACTGGGCAGACAGGCAGACTGGTGGGATATTTTTGCAGATGGAGTAGGTATTGGAATGGCGCTTTTTGCTTACCTATTGTTGTATCAGAACAGGGCTTCTTATTAGCAGGCTTTTAGGAAATAAGTTCAATATCTGCGGACAAAAACATTTAGAATGAAAAAAAGAGTTGCATATATCTTAATCATTTTGGCAAGCTTAGCTTCGTTAAGTTCTTGCTCCATTTTTAAGAAAGATTGTGGATGTCCTTCCGCCCATGGTGGTAAACAGCGAAGTCGATAAGCATTAAGCAATGGCTATCGTTGCTACGGAGATTTTGCAATCTGCCATTTTCTGTAATATCTCTGCTGCGGAGGCCATTGTAGCGCCTGTTGTCAGCACATCGTCCACCAACAGGATATGCTTCCCCTCCAACGTTTTTGGATTCGCACAAGTAAACACATTTTCCATATTATCAAAGCGCTCCATTCCCTGCTTTTTCGTCTGGCTTTCCGTATGTACAACCCTAATCAGGCTCATGCTATCCATAGGCAAACCCATTGCGTCAGCAATCCCTTTCGCAATATCCGCGCTTTGATTATATCCTCGTTGCTGTTTCTTTTTCTTATGCAAAGGGATAGGTACAATCAGCTCAACTTCTTTAAAAAACGGAGATTCCAATAATTTTTTACCAAAAGCCACACCAAGATAATAGCCTACAGCACGATTACCTTTATATTTCAGATCATGCACAATCGTCTGTACCAAAGACGATTTCGTAAACGACAGATACGATGCTGCCATAATTATGTCCGTCTTTCCCCAAAATCGCTTCACGGCATCATTGACAGCAAAAAGATGATGATCATTTATTGGCAGATGAAACAGACAGGTGGCACATAATGTATTTTCTTGATGCAAAAGCGGTGTTTTACATGCTACACAAAGCGGAGGAAAAAACAATCCTAGGAGGTACTCTTTATATCTTTTGACAGTTCCAGAAACATTCATAAACTACTGATCTCCTTTCCTCAGTGCAAGATACAGAATCTCCACAGGATGTTTGGCAAGTTCTCCCACACCTTCGAGGATTTGATGCCTACAGGAAGAGCCGGGCGCTGCCACGATTTGTTGCGTCTTCTTTGCTCGTACTGCCGGGTAAAGTACCAACTCACCAATAGCCTGTGAAACAGGGTAATGTTCCTTCTCATAGCCAAAAGAACCAGCCATTCCGCAACAGCCCGAAGGAATAATCTCAACCTGATGCCCAGCGGGAAAACGCAAGACATCCGCCACAATTTCCTGCAATCCCCAAGCTTTTTGCTGGCAATGTCCATGCAGCAGAATATCCTGCGGAGTATCGCCAAAAGCTTCTTTTTGGATTCTTCCGAATTGCATTTCCTGATGTAAAAACTCTTCTATCGTCAATGCATAACGTGCAACATGCTTCGCCTTGTCGATAAGCTGTTCATCTACCAAATCCACATATTCATCCCTAAAGCTCAAAATCGTCGAAGGCTCCACTGCAACCAGCAAAGCTTCTTCTCCCAACAATTCCGAGAAAGTCTGAACATTCTGGTTTGCCAACTTTTTGGCTTCTCTCAAAAAACCCTTGGAGAATAAAGCTCTACCACTATTCGCATGGGGAACATGCAGAACAGGATACCCCAACCGTTCCAACAGCAAAATAGCAAGTTTGCCTATCTCCACTTCCTGATAGTTGGTAAATTCATCAAAAAAGAAATAAACTGTTTTTCTGGATTTCGACAGGATGCTTGGCAAAGAACGTTTCCGAAACCATTTGAGTAGCGATTGTTTTGCCACATAGGGTATTTGGCGTTCTTGTGCAAAACCAAGGATAGATTTCATCCAACGGCTGGTTACACCATTAGAAATCAACCAATTGTAAAACCGCGGAACTGTAGACACATACTTCGTCATAATATCTACATGACCAATCATCCATGAACGGAAAGGCACGCCGTTGCTGTCATAATAAGCCTGCAAAAAATCAGCTTTTAATTTAGCCATATCCACACTAGATGGACATTCGGATTTGCAGCCTTTGCAGCTTAAACACAAATCCATAACCTCTTTGATCTCATCGTGATCAAAAGGATTCATCTTAGTAGAAGTGGTCAGCATCTCCCGCAATATATTGGCTCTCGCTCGCGTAGTGTCCTGCTCATTTCGGGTGGCCATATATGACGGGCACATCGTTCCTCCGCTTAATGCTGTTTTACGGCAATCGCCCGAACCGTTACATTGCTCGGCATGTTGCAGGATATTCTGCCCTGTATAGCGAAATACGGAAGGAACAATACGTTCTGTTCGTCCTGCTTCATACCGCAATGAGGTATGCATCGGAGGCGTATCCACAATCTTCCCTGGATTAAATATTCCAAACGGATCCCAAGTATCTTTAATTTCTTTTAGCAGTTGATAATTTTTCTCGCCTACCATCATGGCGATAAATTCGCCGCGCAAACGTCCATCTCCATGTTCGCCACTCAATGAGCCTCGGTATTTCTTGACCAGTTTGGCAATCTCTATGGCAATCGTCCGAAACTGTTTATTGCCTTCTTTGGTCTTTAAATTAATAATGGGCCGAAGATGCAGTTCTCCCGTTGCCGCGTGGGCATAATGCACCGAATACATGCCATATCGACGCAATATCTCGTTGAACTCCGTAATATAGGCTGGCAAATCTTGCACGGCGACCGCGGTATCTTCGATCACTGCGGCAGGCTTTTCATCTCCGGGAACATTGCTCAACAAGCCAAGTCCTGCTTTCCGTAAATCCCACACCCGCTTTTTGTCCGTTCCCAATACCAGAGGGAAAGCATACCCAAGCTCCTTTGCCCGCAGATCAGCTTCAACAAGCCCTACACACCTCCTAATATCGGCTTCATCCTGACCATCATATTCAATAACGAGAATCGCTCCAGGCTCTCCCTCCACAAAAAACCTGTTCCGCCTTTGTTCCATGTTGCTCTTGGTACATTCCAAAATATAATGATCCATGAGTTCAGAAACCAAAGGTCGGTGAGCCAAAGCAATAAGATTAGCCTGCAACGCCTCATCGACCGTATGAAAATGTACACAAAGCAAGCCCGAAGGGCGTTGTGGCAAATCCACCAAATTCAGCTTAATACTTTGGATAAAAGCTAGCGTTCCTTCCGAACCGCAAAGCAACGAGCAAAAGTTAAAGAGCGAACCTCCTGCTGTAAACGGATCCATTGCCAGCAGCATATCCACCGCATAGCCTGTATTTCGCCGCTCAATAGATGGTTTCGGAAATTCTCTACGGATTTCTTCCTGATTATTATAGTCGCTCAGCAAAGTACGAATATGCTTGTAGATTTTACCTTCCAGCGTAGGTAGCGCACATTTTTCACAAAAATCGGCAAACGACAATGCTCCGAAAGTTACCAACGAGCCATCGCTCAAAATAGCTTCGATTTCCAGGGTATGCTCACGGGTACTTTTATAGATAAGCGAGTTTGAACCACAGGAGTTATTTCCCACCATCCCTCCGATCATCGCCCGGTTGGCGGTAGAAGTTTCGGGACCAAAATAAAGTCCATGGGGTTTAAGGTATCGATTCAATTCGTCGCGAATAACTCCCGGCTGAACTTTCACCCACTTTTCCTTTTCATTCAGCTCTAAGATCTGGGTAAAATGTTTGGACACGTCCACCACAATTCCTTGTCCAACAACTTGCCCAGCAAGTGAAGTTCCTGCTGTACGGGGAATAAGTGAAGTCTGTTGTTCTCTAGCAAATTGAATAAGCTGCTGAATGTCTTCGACCGTCTTCGGGTAAGCGACCGCCAACGGTAATTCCCTATAGGCAGACGCATCAGTAGCGTACAGGATGCGCATCTTTTTATCAATAAAAAACTCCCCTGACAGGCTCGCGGCCAACTGTTTCAACGCCTCATCCATGCCTAATACTATCGTTTATTATTGCTTTCCCTTAATCTGCGAAGTATAGGTACTTTCAAAAATCTTATCTGCATTATTGGTTTCAAAGCCGTCTCGACGGTGTTCCGGTTTCAATTCTTTCTTAGGCATATTCTTAAACTGCGGCAATGGACTACGCTCAGCAAACTCGACATAACTTCCCGCGATTTCCAGTGTTCTTCCATCGGAGAAACGCGCATCATACAACGCCGATACCGTACTGCTTTGACGCAATAAACCATCTGCACTGGTTTTTATCTTACCTCCGGAGTTATTGAGTTTGACGCCGATACTTTCCAAGAAAGCGTTGAACTCTTCCAACGTATTATAGCCATCTTTAAGCTCGTGGATACTGATGGTATAATGGTTGAGATAATAACGATTATAGATTACCCAAGCAGCATACTCACTTTCTGCCAACAGCGTTTGATACTCCTCCGATGTAGGCAGATCCCACAATGGTTTTTGCAAAAAAGCAGCGACCTCCTCTCCATTGGACAGTTCTAAAGCGTCTACAGGGTCCGCAGTAATTGGGTCTGTATATTTTTTGATGATGACCTGCACTTGCTCACTCAAATCCTCGACACGCAATTCTGATACAAAAATCCGCGGATAGTGTGGGGCTGGTGGTGCATACCAATACGCATCTAATTTTTTTCCTTCAAAATAAAAGTAATCCTTCTTCCTATAACCATACGCCAAGAAAATCTTCTCAAAGGATTGGATACCAAGATATGACACACCCAGGGTACGAAAAGCAATATGATCGTTCACAATATCTTCTTGGGAAGAGATAACACCCTGCGTTAACAGACTGTTCGTGATTTTTGACACATCCGAAACATGCTGACGGTAATGTTCAAACAAGTCATTCAAGACAATATCCAAGGGGTTTTGCTCATCAAAATGCATAGCCTATATGTTTTAAGTTTATACAGCCTCATTGTGCATTATGAAATAAAAGTATCCTAATTGTCACTCTGAGCTTGTCGCTGTGCCTCGACTATGGCGAAGGAAGAGCGACATGTCTATCCTTCGACAGGCTCAGGATGACAAAAAAGGTGACATCTGCACAATGTGGTTATAGTAGGTATAAATTTAAGCAATCATTCAATAAAACAAAACAAATCAGAAAGAAAATTCGGACATTAATAAAAGATACTGAAGTAAATACAGTGTTAAAGCTCCTCCATCAATATTTTTTCCAATTCCTCAGGGCTGAGGTTCATATTAACATGTCCATCTTTTGCCAGAGAAATTTCGCCTGTTTCTTCCGAGACAATCACAGCAATAGCTTCCGATACTTCGGTCACACCGATAGCAGCCCGATGCCGAAGTCCGAACTGTGGCGGCAAATCTTCGCTGTCTGAAAGCGGAAGAACACTGCTTGCTGTCATAATCCTAAAGTCCACAATAATAACAGCGCCATCGTGCAAGGGACTATTCTTGAAAAAGATACTTTCCAGTAAGCGTTTCGAGATAGGGGCATCGATATATACCCCGCTGGATTGGTAATATTCTTCATCAAAATAACGTGAAAAAACCAGCAATGCTCCGGTTTTTGATTTTGACATGCTTCTGCAGGCATCGATAATAGGCCTTATCTGTTCGCCATTAGTGATTTGCGTTGTTTTCTTATTGCCAAAAATAGACCATAAAAACTTTTTACGCCGAATGGATACATTTTTCCCCACATGAATCAAAAATCGTCGGATTTCCTGCTGAAATACGACAATCAAAGCAATCGAACCAACAGAAATGAAGCCGCCAAAGATTTCGGTCAGCAGTCGCATCTCCATTTGCTTCACGACAAGATAGATACCGTAGAACAAACCTACCCCCAAAAGGATATTAACGGCTATAGTACCTTTAATCAGGCTGTAGATATAATAAATAATAATAGCCACCAGCAGGATGTCAATAACATCCAGCAGCCTAAAACCACTCAATATATCTAAATCAAATATGCCCATGTATGCTCTGCAATTTATGAAAAATACGGCAAGAATTTATTTTCATAAATTATTTTTGTTTATTTTTTTCTCTTAAAAAAGCTCTGGTTCAGCCTTTGGTTCAGAAGAACTGGAAACTTTGTAAATCTGAAACACTTCCTTCTTTCCTATTTTTAAGATACATTTGTATAGAAAGGAAAAGTCATGACAAAACTATCGGTAAACATCAATAAAATAGCGACCTTACGTAACTCTCGCGGAGGAAACGTACCCAATGTATTAGCTGCGGCATTAGCCTGTGAGCGCTTCGGGGCACAAGGAATCACGGTACACCCTCGTCCGGACGAAAGACATATCCGTTATCAGGATGTGTATGATTTAAAAGCGGAGCTGACGACAGAGTTCAACATTGAAGGGAACTGCGAAGAGGACAAATTCGTAGAATTGGTTCTTGCCAACAAACCAACCCAAGTCACATTGGTTCCCGATTCCTTGCAGCAGATTACCTCTAATCACGGTTGGGATACCATAAAGTATCGGGATTATTTAAGCGATATGGTAAAGCGCTTTCAAGATCAAGACATCCGTGTATCCATCTTTGTAGACCCCGACGAGGATATGGTGGAAGCTGCTGCTGAAACAGGAACGGATAGGGTAGAATTATATACGGAGGCTTATGCCACGGAATTTGGTTTTGATAGTGAAAAGGCGATTGCGTCTTATTTTAAAGCTGCTAAAAAAGCGCAGGAAGTGGGGTTAGGATTAAATGCAGGACACGATTTAGACTTGAATAACCTCAAATATTTCAACGAGCATATCCCAGGGCTATTAGAGGTCAGCATTGGACATGCACTTATAGCCGATGCCTTATACCTTGGTTTAGAAGAGACCATTAAACGGTATTTAGCGGCATTGAAAGCGTAATTAGATTTGCGAAAAGCGATATGCGTATTGAGATAAATAAAAAGACTTCCGAAGTTTTAAAAACTTCGGAAGTCTAAAATAACTTCACTATTTCTACTTAATTCCTTTAAAGATTCTATTCCAGCGAATCTTCGATAAGAAGGTGCCATCTTCGTCCCAACTCATCCACGTAAAGAGCGCTTTACCAACAATATGGTCTTCTGGTACAAAACCAAACTCCCTTGAGTCAGAAGAGTTATCCCGGTTATCTCCCATCATCCAATAATAGTTCATTTTTACCGTATAAGAATCTGTCTTTTGCCCGTTTATGTAAATGCCATCTTGTTTTTGCTCCAATGCATTGCCTTCATACACGGTAATTACACGCGCATATATCGGTAAAGTCTCTGCATTTAGAGTCACAACATCACCAGCTTTGGGCACTTGTAAAGGTCCAAAGTTATGGAAATCCCAGTTTCTGGCCTGATCGTGTGGAAAAGCTGACCCTGCGTTGTTATAAGGAATAACCTCTCGAACGCTCGACCATTGCTTCACCTCAGCAATTTCTTCCTCCGTCACATAAAACAAATAAGGCTCGGCAAGGGGTACACCTGTTTGCGGATCCTTTGCATATTCAAATCGCTTTTCTATTAAACGCTGTATATTCAATCCCGAACCGTCTGTATAAATAAGGTAGGCATGTTGTATATCATTCGAATCATAGCCCGAATCACCATTGATAAAGAGTTTCCCTTTTTTCATTTCAACAACATCTCCCGAAATAGCCACTGCGCGCTTAATGTAATTTTCACGTTTGTCGACAGGACGGTTATACGGTGCATCCGCCTCCATTGGAAAATTGAACACCACGACGTCATTACGTTTGATTTCCTGAAACCCCGGCAAACGCTTATATGGAATCTTTATCATTTCCGAATAGGCCTTACCACCTGTTAGGGGCATAGTGTGATGTGCAAATGGGAACGCCAAAGGTGTCATCGGAATACGTGGACCATAGTTCAATTTGCTGACAAAGAGAAAATCCCCAATCAATAAACGACGCTCCATAGAGCCGGTAGGAATCATATAAGCTTCAATAAGAAAACCGCGAATAAGCGACGCTGCTACTGTAGCGAAGATAATCGCATCTGCCCATTCCCTTGCAGTCGATTTATGATAAGGATATTTTTTCTTAAATTCCTCGGTATGCGATTGTCCAAGATATTTCACATTGGGATCTCTCCCCCATAATGGCAAATAGATAAATGGAAGCAATGTTGCTACAGCAGTTTCCCAGAATCTACGCTTACCAAAACTTTTCAGTAAGTCAAAATATAGCGCATAGAAGATAAAAATATTGACAATCGGTACCAATAAAAGAAACACCCACCAAGTAGGACGGGCAGTTAGTTGTGCCATCACATATTCCCTATAAAAAGGAACAATTGCTTCCCAGCCCTGCTTACCGGCCTTCTTAAACAATAGCCATAGTCCGTATAGCGAACCAAGAATAAATATTGCTAAAATAATATACCACATGTGTCAAATTTAAAAAGTAATTTCAAAAATAAGCGTCTCTCGTCAATATCCTGTTAACTTTTAGGTAAGTCGCCCTTTTTCATCGGTAAACCTTATATTACAATAGGCAAACCAACATCTATTTATTGTCTCTTCCTTAGTCTTTCTTCTTTGCTCTCTCTTCTCTTACCCTTACTTATCAAAGTCAAACATCTCTGTCACCTGATAGAAACCTTTCTTACCAAATAACCATTCAGCGGCAACAACAGCGCCCAAAGCAAAACCGGCACGACTATGCGCGGTGTGTTTGAACTCAATCTGGTCGACTTCCGAACTATACAATACCGTATGCGTACCCGGAACTTCCTCAATACGATGACTTTCAATCAAGAGTTCCTCTGGTTTGGGGATAAGCTCTGCACCTTCTCCGATAACATCATTTACCCAACCTGTCTTGCTATCGATCCCATCCAAAATTCCTTCTGCAATAGTAATAGCCGTACCACTCGGTGCATCCAGCTTATGGATATGGTGAATCTCTTCTACCTGTACATCATATTGCTTGTACGGATTCATGGCTTTCGCCAATAGCTTATTGATATGGAAGAAAATATTGACCCCGATACTGAAATTAGAACCGTACAAAAGTGCACGCTCGGCCTCTAAACAGGTTGCCTTTATATCTTCCAGATGCTCATACCACCCTGTTGTACCAACCACGATCGGTAAATCTGCCTCAAAACAAAGGCTTATATTACCAATAGCAGCAGCAGGTTCACTGAAGTCAATAGCAATATCATGTGCTGCCAAGTCGGCTGCAGTAATACTATCCCGATTGTCCTTGTCCACAATAAGAGAAACCTCATGTCCCCGTTTAACAGCAAATTTCTCAATCAGCTGTCCCATTTTTCCGTATCCAAGAAGAACTATTTTCATATGATTAACTGGTTATTTTACTTTAAACTCATGGTCAGTTTCACCCCAGGGGTGACATTATAACCATACATAAACGAAGAGCTGGCAGCTCCATATGTCGGCATCAAGGTTGGGGAGATTTTAAAGCTCATTCCCTCACCAATATCCCATCGGTTTTTCAACATAGAATCCACATACGCTTCTACCACGTTCAATCCCCACCATCCGACAGTGACTAAGATCGTTAAATCCCGATTTCGTCGCGCATAATCTTTTTGCCTGACCAACCCTTCCATATTATCAAATCCAAATAAATCGGGATCGGATTTGGTGCCGGCATTGGAAATACGGTAATCCAATTCGTTCAAAAACTTCTTATAGTACCACTGCCAATAATCAAAGACTAAATAACTTGTCACGAAACCACCATAGATTATCGGTACTTTTATCCACCAGAGCCCTTGATTCGTATATTGCCCCCAACCGGGCACAAAAGTAGATCTTCTCCACGCTACACGCGACAGACGTTCAATCTCCAATCGGGTTGAATCTTTCTGAATCCCTTTATAAAAATACTTTTCCCGTTCTTTTTCTGCCCGCTCACGCTCTTTTCGTTCTTTCCGGGTTTCTTGCCTGACAGTATCCTGCTGGGCTTTATTCAGAGAGTCCTGCAACGCTACCTGTGGGGCTGCTACCGTATCTACGCGAAGTGTATCTCTTTCCTGTGCGTGCACACACACAAAGCCCAATGAAACAAAAATGACAAGTAATAGTCTATACATTACCAATCTAATAATTCAAGGATACGGCTCAAATCGTCCTCGCTTTCAAAAGGAATTTCGATAGCTCCTTTACCTTTGGTGTTTTTCATGTTCAACCGAACACGGGTAGAAAACTTAGATGCTAAATCGTCTTCGATTTTTTGATATTGGAAATTCAACTGTTTCCCTACTTCGTGTTTCTTTGGTTTGGATTGTTGTTGAATATTACGTACCAATATCTCCGCCATCCGTACAGAAAGGCCTTTGTCGATAATCTCTTGATATACGAAAAGTTGTTTTTCCACCTCGCCGACATTAATCAATGCACGGGCATGCCCCATAGAAATTTTGCCATCACGAATGCCAGCTTGAATAACCGGTGGAAGTTTTAATAAGCGTAGATAATTCGTTACTGTAGAACGATTCTTACTCACACGTTCGCCCAGTTCCTCTTGTTTCAGGTTACACTCCTCAATCATACGCTGAAAGCTCAAAGCTACTTCGATAGCATTCAGATTTTCACGCTGTATGTTTTCAATAAGCGCCATCTCCAACATCTGCTGATCATTGGCCGTTCGCACATACGCAGGCACTTCTTCAATACCAGCCAACTTGGAGGCTCTGAGACGACGCTCTCCACTGATGAGCTGATATTCGTTTTTACTAACCTGACGCACCGTAATAGGCTGGATAAGCCCCTGTAGCTTGATGGAATCAGCAAGCTCTTGCAAAGCCTGTTCATCAAAATCTGTACGCGGCTGAAATGGGTTGACCGCAACTTGATTGACTTTGATAAAATTAATACTTCCAGCAGCAGCCGGAACATCCTCTTTTTGAACCGAAGTACTTGTATTTTTAGAGACTTGAATATCCTCGCTTTGCAACAAAGCGCCCAACCCTTTTCCTAATCCTGTTTTTCGCTGTAATGCCATATTAAACTGTTACTTGTTGAGAACTTGCCTCTACTAATCCGTTCTTCTGTAAGATTTCACGTGCCAGATTCAAGTAATTGACTGCTCCTTTACACGACGCATCGTGCATAATTACCGAAATACCGAAACTCGGCGCCTCACTCAGACGGGTGTTCCGCTGTATAATCGTATCAAATACCAACTCGCTGAAATGTGTACGCACTTCTTCCACAACTTGGTTGGAAAGACGTAAACGCACATCATACATCGTTAGAAGTATACCTTCAATTTCCAACCGTGTATTAAGTCTAGTTTGCACAATCTTGATGGTGTTCAACAACTTACCTAAACCTTCCAATGCAAAATATTCACATTGTACAGGAATAATTACCGAATCCGACCCCGTCAATGCATTAATTGTAATGAGTCCCAAAGAAGGCGAACAGTCAATGATGATAAAATCATAATCGTCCTTCACCTGTTCCAGCACCCGCTGCATCTTGAACTCTCGCTCATGCATATTTATCATCTCGATTTCTGCTCCGACCAAATCAATATGTGCCGGTAATAAATCCAAATTGGGAGTCTCTGTTGCTTGAATAGCCTCTCTCGGATCCAAGTCATTCACCAAGCATTCGTATATACTCGACTTAATAGCTCTTGGGTCAAAACCGATACCCGATGTAGAATTGGCCTGCGGATCGGCATCCACCAACAATGTCTTATGCTCCAAAACGGCCAAACTCGCCGCAAGGTTGATAGATGTTGTGGTCTTTCCTACACCGCCTTTTTGATTAGCAACCGCTATAATTTTTCCCATGAGATTGAATCTTATCTAAATCATAAAGCCAACATGCTGCAGCTCGCCAAAATTACCTCAAATTTACATTTCCGCTCATACAGAAACCTTTAAATGATGTTAAAATTAGTATTTTTGGCGAATACCCACAACATCCGACTAAGGTCGCTAAGTTACGAAAAAAATAGCGTATCCCTTTATACTGAATTTGGGGTTTTTACAACAACGTTGAGAATGAATTTAATCATTGCAGGAACAAATAGAGAAGACAGCAATTCCTTAAAAATTGCCAAATATTATCAGCAGGAATTAGAAAAAAAAGGTGGTGACTGGGAGGTGCTTTCCCTAACAGATTTACCTTCGAACATCATTTCCACAGACCTATACGGACAGCGGAGCGAGGCTTTCGCACCCATACAGGAAAAGGTATCCGAAGCTAAAAGTTTTGTATTCGTTATCCCCGAATACAATGGAAGCTTTCCTGGAGTTTTGAAAACTTTTGTGGATGCATGTGCTTTCCCTGCTTCATTTTATCACAAGAAGGCAGCTCTTGTAGGTGTTTCCAGTGGCAAATATGGCAATATTCGTGGCGTAGATCATTTTACAGGCGTTTGCAATTACCTACGTATGCATGTGCTACCATTGAAAATACACATCCCACTTGTTATCCAAGAACTAGACGAAGACGGTCAAATGGTAGATGATTTAACGAAGAAATTCGTGCAGGAACAGATCGAGGAAATTCATCGCTTTTAAGCATCGCCTTTAAGAATATTGTTGAGTAAGTCTTCTATCGATACGCGAAACCGCATATCATCAGGGTAGGTCTGGGCATCTGGCTTTTCTTTTTCGTAAAAAAAGATTTTCCATTTCCCATCATGATATTCTAATGCCGAAAGACTCTCTATCCAATCACCACTGTTCAAATAGGTGCATGTTCCTTTTTTGTTTCTCACCTCACGGATTTGTGGCTGATGTATATGCCCACAGACAACATAATCATAACCATTCTCAATAGCTAGCTCCGAAGCGGTTTCCTCGAAATCACTTATAAATTTCACGGCTTTTTTTACAGAATTTTTTATCCGGCGTGAAAGGGAATACTTTTCCCTTCCCATCTTCTCTAAGCCCCAATTTACCATATTATTGATACGGATAAGAGCGTCATAGCCCCATCCGCCTAATTTGGCCAACCATTTTGAATGTTGAATAGAGGCATCGAACACATCACCATGAAACACCCATGTCTTCTTCCCGTCTAAATCCAGCAGTAATCTATTGTTCAGCACAATATTACCAAACTGCATTTTACCGAATTTACGGAGCATCTCATCATGGTTTCCTGTAATATAAACCACTTCACAACCACCGTACGCCAAATCAAAAATATACTTCAACACTTGCAGATGCGAATCGGGGAAATAGTTCTTTCGAAATTGCCAAATATCCACAATATCTCCATTGAGAATAAGTTTCTTCGGATTGATGGAAGTTAAATAATGTAATAATTCTTTTGCCCGACAACCATATGTGCCTAAATGGATATCTGAAAGGACCACAATGTCAACAGCTCTTTTCATAAGCGTTTTTCCAAAGAAACACATTCGGTATTAATCCAATATTATCCTACAATTAAAAGATTATCAACTTTCAGTTCCGATGAACTTTTTATACATTTAACAGCACAACAACTATCGCACATGAGAATCATCGCACTATTTTTAATCTGCTTGCAATTGATTGCTTGCACAACAACAGAAAAGCAAAACACACTCTCCGCAACAGAGCAAGAGGAGAATTGGCAACTTTTGTTTGACGGGCAGTCACTCCAAGGATGGCACATCTACAACAAAGGCACGGTGGAGTCCAAATGGGTTGCCCATAATGGAGAATTGGTCTGCGACCCTAAAAAGAAAGAAAGTATCTTCGGAGATTTGGTAACGGACAAAACCTATCAGGATTTCGAGTTAAAATTAGAATGGAAAGTTAACAGAGGGGGTAATAGTGGGATTTTCGTCAACGTGATGGAAGACAGTATCTATGCCGCAACTTTTGCTACAGGTCTGGAAATGCAGCTATTGGATAATGAAAATGCGGAAAAAAGACATCAAATAGATTCTACGCATTGGGCTGGATGCCTCTATGCCGTTGACTGTATCGCCTCCAATTCCAAACCCCGACCTTACGGTCAATGGAACGAAAGCCGGATTGTACAGAAAAATGGAAAAGTAAGTTTTTGGCTGAACGGAAAATTAACTTTTGAACAAGAGACGCAGATAGAAAGCTTTCAGGAAATGGTTAAAAGCAGCGGAATGAAAGCCTATCCGGATTTCGCCAAATACCCTTCTGGTAAAATCGCTCTGCAAAACCATACGGATTCCATCGCGTTTCGGAATATTAAAATTCGGGAACTTTAAAGTTAAAGGATAATTTGCTATTTTTAACACCTGTATGGTCACTTTTGAAGAATTCTTCACAAAAAAGAAAATAGACTTATCGCGTTTAAAGGCCGATAATCAAGCTCTTTATCAAGAGTTTGCTGCTCATTATGCATTAATGGGGGAGAAAAGCTTTGACCATACCAAAAAATTTTGGTTCAACCGTCTGCGTAAAAACTACTTATTACCAGATGCTTCTGTAGAGAAAACACAGACACCAAATCAAGACGCTACCCTTGATATAGCCGTTACTTCGAATTCACCAGGTACAGAAACAGTGAAGCCGACAGGATTTAAACCAAGATTCAAAACTTCTGTGGTCAAAACGACTAATGAAGAAAAGCACAATGCAACAGACACTGACCTTGAAACTCCAAAGCCTATAGGGTTCAAGCCACGGTTTAAGCCAGCAGCAACTAATCCTACTGAACAAGAAGTTGAACAGAACACAGAAACGGAAGAACCAACGGCACAGCCGACAGGGTTTAAGCCAAGGTTCAAGGCAGGTATGACCAAAACTGCGGAACAACCGCAGCAACCAGAACCAAAATCCGAAGAGAAAACCCCGGAAGAAACGGCTACAAAACCTACAGGATTCAAGCCAAG
>NZ_FOZZ01000009.1:0-43656 GCF_900116225.1 Sphingobacterium wenxiniae | reverse complement strand
CAAAACCTACAGGATTCAAGCCAAGGTTCAAGGCTGGCGTCACCAAAACTAAACCATCTGGAGATAACCCTTCAGAATAAACATCATATACATTAATCAATTGACTCATGTTAAAGGAAGAAAGACAAGCCTATATCATTCATCAAATCAATCTGCACAACAAAGTATTATCCTCTGATTTGAGTGTGCAATTGAATGTTTCAGAAGATACCATTCGCCGGGACTTGAACGAACTGGCTGAAAATGGTCAGGTATTAAAAGTTTACGGAGGAGCATTATCCAAGTCCTTTCAATTCCCTTTTCAAGACGGGAACGTGTATGCAAAAGAATCTAAAAAGGAAATTGCGAAGAAAGCCGTATCGCTCATACAAAACGGCATGACTGTACTGGTTGGCGGCGGAACAACGATGATTGAACTAGCACGCCATGTACCCAATGATTTACAATGTACCTTTTTTACTATCAGCCCTTTAGTTGCTTTAGAGCTGGCCGAAAAAGACAATATCGAAGTTGTCCTTATTGGTGGGAAACTCTCCCGAAACACCAATATTGTGATGGGTTCTCAAGTCATCAATGAGCTATCTGATATTCTTGTAGATCTTTGCCTGCTCGGAACAAACAGCATTTCGGTGGAGGAAGGTGTGACCGATTCCGATTGGGAAGTTGTACAGATTAAACGCGCAATGATTAAGGCCTCCCAAAAAGTCGGCTTACTTAGTATTGCGGAAAAACTGAACTCCAATCAAAAGATGCGTGTAACGCCACTACGGGATATTTCTTATTTGATTACTGACCTCGTGCCAACACATCAGCGATTAAAGGAATTTTCCAAACACCTAACGGTTATTTAATCCATTTTCCAAACCTATCTCAGAAAATGAGTAGGTTTGCATACACATGAAGATACCGTCTTTACCCGGCTTTACGCCGGAGGCTTTTGATAAATATTTTAAAAACACAGGCTGGCTAATGCTCGCCCGTGTTGGTTCTCTATTTGTCAAAATGTTGGTTACGGCGATTCTTTTGCCCAATTACTTAGGTTCTGAACTTGCCGGAGCACTGAACTACCCCCTTATCATTCTCTTTACAGGTATATGCACCTTAGGAACCGACTCCTTGGTTACCAGACAGCTATTACAAAATCCCGAAAAAGAGAACGAACTATTAGGCTCTGCTCTCCGTATCCGCCTAATTGGCGGATTAGTTGCTATACCTTTGGTTTTCATCGCATATTATGCCATTAGCCATATCGGTACCAATGCCCCTGCAGCTTCGCCCAAACAGATTGCGATCATGTCCTTAATCTGTATCGTACAGCCTCTGCAGATTATTGATAGTTATTTCCAGGCCAAAACCCAGGGGAAATACATCATGTATGTACAGGTTACGGCAAATATCCTTTCAGCATTTTTCAAATTAGGACTTATCCTCCTAAAAGCGCCAGTCGATGCTTTTATCGTGATGCTCGTTATAGATGTATTGCTTCTACAAATCGGCTATATCCGCTACTATAAGAAACAAGGCCGGTCTATCCTTAACTGGAAATATAACCCTACTGTTGCCAAAAACCTGCTAAAATTAGGTTGGCCCTTAGCCTTCGCAGCCATCTTCATAAGCTTATACATGAAAATAGGGCAGCTCATGGTCGATATGTTTGTGGGGAACAAGGAGTCTGGCGTATATTTTACAGTAACGCAGCTTACTGAAAGTTGGTTTTTCATCGCCGTCGCCATCACGACCTCCCTCTTCCCGGCGATTATGAACTTCCGTAAAAATCAGCCCGCACTGTACCAAAAGCGGATGAGCAACCTGTACGATTTAATGACACTGCTCAGTGTGTCGATCGCCACACTCATTACTCTTTTTGCACCATTCTTCTACACGCACTTCCTAAAACCCGAATATATATCGGGAGCAAAAGCTTTACAGGTGAATGCCTGGGCAGGTGTTTTTGCTTTTTTAGGTACGGCAAGCGGGCAGTACTTAATTGCCGAGGGGTTTACAAAGATCAGCTTAGCACGCACGATGTTTGGAGCAATAGCCATTATCATACTCAATCTTCTGTTTATTCCTGCTTACGGAATCATGGGAGCTGCTTATGCAAATGTCGCCGCCCAAGCTGTAGCAACATTTTCCATTTTATTGTTTCCACAAACCAGACAACAGGGGCTTGTCCTGCTTAAATCATTGTTTTTCATCAACCTTTTAACAGTGATATTTAAACGGTATTCAAAATAATTCATTAGATTAGTTGTTCAATCACTCATCGGATGCAAAAACAAGGCTCATATACATCGCTCCTCAAACCCAGATTATTACGTGGTCTGCTTTCGCTGAGCGTGAAAGGATATTTTGTGCAAAAGGGCTGGATCAACTCCTACCTAAAAAAACAGGCACTTTCTCCGCAAGCAGAGCCTATTCCTTGGCTTACTTATTCTTTTTTGGATTTCATTGATGGACGATTGAACAAATCGCAGACCCTATTTGAATTTGGTGCAGGCAATTCCACCTTATTTTTTGCCGAACAGGTACAACGTGTCCGTTCCATCGAACATAATAAAGAATGGTATGACAAGGTTAGAAGTACTTTGCCCGATAATGTAGAAATCAGCTATATCCCATTAGATGGTGAGCAATACCAAGACACCATATTAGCTGAACAAAAAGATTATGACATTATTTTGGTAGATGGTCGCAGAAGAATCGACTGCATTAAAAACGCTGTCCAAAGATTATCCCCACAAGGGGTTATTATTTTGGACGATGCTGAGCGTCCGAAATATCAAGAAGCTTTTTCTTTCCTAAAAGCACAGGGATTTAAGTGCATTCCGTTTTCTGGCATAGCAATTGGGGCTATTCACGACAAACAAACTGTTGTATTTTATAAAGAACAAAACTGTTTAGGAATTTAGATGCCAAATTTAGCACCTATCGTACTTTTTGTGTACAACCGTCCCAAGCATACACGTAGGACATTGGCTGCCTTGGAGAAGAACCTCTTGGCTAAGGATTCCCTATTGTATATCTTTTCGGATGCTGCCAAAAATGCGGATGCCGTAGAGGATGTCAACAAAGTGCGTGCGATCATTCGTGAGCCTTGGGATTTTAAGCATATTACCATCATCGAGCGCCATAAAAACTGGGGGTTGGCCAACAATGTAATTGATGGTGTAAGTAAAGTTATCCAAGAGCACGGTTCCGTGATTGTTTTAGAGGATGATTTAGAAACTTCTCCCTATGCCCTGACCTATTTCAACGACGGTCTTACCCGATATGCTGCGGAAGAGCGTGTTATGGAAATCAGCGGTTATATGTATCCTGTGCAGCATCCTCGACGCTTACCAAAAAGCTTTTTCTTTCGCGTTGCCAACAGCTGGGGTTGGGCGACCTGGAAGAGAGCTTGGGATCATTTCAATCCCGACATCGAAGAACTCACCAAAAACTTCAAGCGTAGAGATATCAAACGCTTCAGTATTGATGGGAAAGAGAATTTCTGGAAACAGGTAAAAGAATTCAAAGCCGGAAAAATCAACTCATGGGCAATTCGTTGGTATCTATCTGTTTTCAAGCAAAATGGTTTGGTACTGTATCCACGGCATTCCATGATACAGAACATCGGAACGGATGGTTCAGGCACACATTCCGATCTGGACAATGTCTACAAAGTAGAATTAGCCACCGCAAAGGTTAAATATTTCCCGACAGAAATCGAGGAGAACAAAAAAGCCTATGATGCTATCAAATATTTCTACGCACATAGGAAGGGTAATATCGCCGAACGTATTGTTCGTTATCTCATCAAAAGATTCAGTAAAAAATAAGCTGTGCTAACACCGAAAATATCCATTATCACCATCGTCTACAACAATGTTCGCGACATTGAATATACCATACGTTCCGTTATGAAGCAGACCTACGCCAATATTGAATATATTATTGTCGATGGTTTTTCCACGGACGGCACCTTAGATGTGATTGAAAAGTATCGGGAGGAAATCGCTATCCTCATATCCGAAAAGGACAACGGCATTTACGACGCCATGAACAAAGGGTTGAACGTAGCGACTGGCGACTATGTGCTTTTCCTAAACTCCGGAGATGAGCTCTACGAAGACATGACCTTGGAAAAAGTTTTCTCTTCCGCCGACAATGCGGATATTTATTATGGCGAAACCAAGCTTGTCGACGAAGAACGCAATATCTTGGGCGATCGCCGACATAAAGCCCCGAAGCGTTTTAATTGGAAATCTTTCCGCTACGGCATGAGCATTTGCCATCAGGCAATTTATGTTAAAAGAAGCATAGCAGAGCCGTATGATCTGCAATATAAGCTCAGCGCAGATATCGACTGGGTAATACGAGCCGCAAAAAAAGCAGACAAAATTGTCAATGTCAATCAATATGTCGCTAAATATCTGGTAGGAGGTATGTCTCAACAGCGGCATAAACAGAGTTTACAGGAGCGTTTCCAGATTTTCAAAAAACACTATGGCACCCTTCCTAATCTTATCAACCACGGAGTCATCGCTGGAAAATTCTTATTGCACAGGCTAAAAAATGGTAAAACAAGAGATTAAAGAGAGATAGGGATGGAAGAACAAGTAGGAAAGAAGAAAGAAAAGATGGATAAGAACGCGGGACTGCTTGATCCAAATATATTGGTTGAGCTGGCCAATACCGAAATGCCTTTCGGGAAATACAAAGGCTGGTTACTCTGTAATCTCCCCGAGCCATATCTGGTCTGGTTCCATAATAAAGGCTTTCCAGCTGGCAAGTTGGGCATACAGCTCGCTACGCTTTATGAAATCAAACTGAACGGATTGGAGTATCTACTAAAACCTTTGATAAAGAGGTAAGGTCGGAATACAATGTTCATTAAAAGGGACTGGCCGAAAAGTTGGACATCATCGTCCTTTAGTCTCCAATTTTGAAATTCGTGTGGATAAGTTGCCACCACCAATATCAGAACACTTCTTTAACCTTTTTTATTCGGGTCGGCTGTATACTTTCTCCGTACTTTGTTCGCCCCTTGTTCGCCTGTTTACCGTGTTTTTTCTGACCTTTTACCGTGAAGTTACCGTACAACCCCCGGTAATTTCACGGTAAATCCCCGGTAAATGGCCGAAGAGTGACCGAACAAAGGGCGAAGCAGATCCGCAGAAGGTATAGTAGCTGTACTAAAAGTGACCTCTATCAATTCTTGATTAATTTTTATTATTAACTTTGCAAAAAATTAATTTTAAACATTAAACGCCGTTTGCAGCGGTATCAATGAATATGGCACAATATCAAACCCTGCTGTACTATTGTTACAGCCCTATCGAAAATGCAGAACAATTTGCTGCAGATCATTTAGAATTTTGTAGATCTCTTGGCTTATTTGGTCGTATCATCGTTGCCGACGAGGGGTTAAACGGTACCGTTTCCGGTACACCCGAAGCCTGTAAAGCTTACATGGAAGCGGTATATGCTGACGGTCGGTTCAACCATACCGAATTCAAGATTGATGATGTCGAAGAACCTTCTTTCATCAAAATGCACTGTCGTTACAAGCCCGAAATCGTACACTCCGGTTTGCGCGACCCTAAGATTATCAATCCAAATGAAAGAACCGGTGTACACTTGGAGCCTACAGAATTCATGGAGATGAAAGACCGTGATGATGTGGTCATTTTAGATGTACGTTCAAACTATGAGCACAGCGTTGGCCGATTTAAGAACGCGGTTACACTGGACATTGAAAACTTCCGGGAATTTCCTGAAAAGATAAAAGAGCTGGAGCAATACAAAGACAAAAAAATCCTTACCTATTGTACTGGAGGTATAAAGTGTGAGAAAGCATCGGCTCTATTGTTAAAAGAAGGGTTCGAAGATGTATACCAGTTACATGGCGGGATCATTAAATATGGCAAAGAAGCCGGAGGTAAAGATTTCGAAGGTCAATGTTATGTCTTTGATAATCGGGTGACAGTCGATGTGAACGCGGTTAATCCTTCGGTTATTTCTACGTGTAAAAACTGTGGCACAACGACATCAAAGATGATTAACTGTGCCAACCCGGATTGTAACGAGCATTTCACCCAATGTGATGCCTGTGGCTGGGAAATGGACGGTTGCTGCTCCGATACGTGTAAAGAACATCCCCGCAAGCGTGAATATGATGGCACAGGCTATTATGTAAAAGTACCGCAGCCAGTTAACGTAGAAAAAATCAGCAAGAGAAAACATAAGAATTTTCCTCCTAAGGAAAATGTAGAAGCATAAAAAAAGCGCCTTAGGCGCTTTTTTTTATGCTTCTAAGTTTGCTGCCGAAGTCTGTGCCGAACGGTCAACTTTTTTCACCAGGCCTTGCAATACATTACCAGGACCAACTTCCACAAATGCCTCTGCGCCATCTGCCAACATATTTTGTACAGTTTGCGTCCACCGAACCGCTCCCGTTAATTGTGCAATAAGGTTTGCTTTAATAGCTGTAGGATCTGTATATGCTTTGGCATCCACATTTTGATAGATAGGACAAACTGGCGCTTTGATTTCGGTTGCTTCAATTGCTGCCTGCAATTCTACTTTTGCCGGCTCCATCAATGGTGAGTGGAAAGCACCTCCTACATTCAGTTTCAATGCACGTTTTGCTCCCGCTTCGGTCAACAAAGCACAAGCCTTGTCAATTCCTTCGATAGAACCAGAGATAACCAGTTGTCCTGGACAATTATAGTTCGCTGCGACAACGACATCTTCAACCTGTGCACACACTTTTTCTACCGTTTCGTCATCTAATCCTAAAATAGCTGCCATCGTAGACGGCTGTGCTTCACAGGCTTTCTGCATAGCATTCGCGCGTTGCGACACTAACTTTAAACCATCCTCAAAAGACAAAGCTCCTGCAGAAACTAAAGCAGAGAACTCGCCCAAAGAGTGTCCTGCTACCATCGATGGTTGGAACTTATCTCCTAAAGCTTTCGCTAAAATGACCGAATGCAGGAAAATCGCCGGTTGTGTTACCTTAGTTTGCTTCAAATCTTCATCCGTTCCGGAAAACATAATATCCGTAATCCGAAACCCTAAAATATCATTAGCTTGTTCAAATAAAGCTTTTGTCTCTTCATTCAATGCGTACAAGTCCTGCCCCATTCCCACGAATTGAGCACCCTGTCCTGGAAAAATATATGCTGTTTTCATATTGCAAATTAAAAAGTAAAAATTAAAAAGCCAAAAACTGAAGAAGACTAATCTTCCTCAGGCACAAACGTCAACGACGTCAGCTTCTTATCGTCAAAGATATCCTGCGCAATATGCAGCATCTCTTCTTTCGTCAGCACATCGATCCGTTCAAATACATCTTCCAAAGTAATAATCCGATCATAATCGATGATATTCTTCGCCACAGCTATAATCATACTCATACGATTCTCTTCTGCCAGTGCAATCTGCCCCTTGAATTTGTTCTTCGCACGTTGTAGCTGCTGATCCGAAACACCCTTCTCCCGAAGTTTATCCAATTCTTTGAAAACAAGTTTTTTCGCCTTCTTCACCTTCTCCACGTCTGTGCCCAGATAAATCGAGAACAAGCCTGTATCTGAAAAGAGTGTATAGTTAGATTCAATCGTATACGCTATACCGTGCTTTTCACGAACGGATAAATTGAGGATTGAGCTCATTCCAATGCCTCCCAGCATATTGTTGAGCAAAAGCAAGCCGGTTTTCCTATCGTCATGTATACCATAGGCTTGTGCACCCAACATATAATGTACCTGATTGATAGGTTTAGCGATCTCGACATGAGCCGACGAGTTCAGCGTGACTTGTGTTCTTTGATGTAAAGGCGTATGCCGTTGAATCGGTTCAAAATATCGGCGCAAAAGCCTTTCTACCGTCCGCAGATCATAATCCCCTGTAATGCCGATAATAATCTCTTCCGTATTGTAGTTCTTGATCAGAAAATCCTGCAAATCATCTTTTTTAAAACCTATCAAATCCTGTTCAAGCCCAAGAATATTATGCCCCAAACCAGAATTTTGAAAGATTAGGTCTTCATAATCGTCTACAATGGAATCCTCTGGACTATCCAGATAGGACGCCATTTCATCAGCAATCACGCCTTTTTCCTTTTCCATTTCGTCTTCCGGAAAAGTTGAGTGGAAAATAATATCTTCAAAAAGATCTAAAGCACGACTTAAATGGGGTTTTAATACCGATGCATGGATACAGGTATATTCCTTAGTTGTGTAGGCATTCAAATCTCCGCCGACAGCTTCCAGATAATTTAAAATCTGTTGTGTAGAGCGGCGCTCTGTCTCTTTAAATAAAAGATGCTCTATAAAATGTGCTACCCCGAATTTCCCCGATTCCTCATCCCTTGCCCCAGCATTTACAACCAGACAAGTGTGTGTAATCTGTGAAGCCTGACGGTGTAATACCGCACGTATACCATTATCCAATCGGATAATTTCATATTCCATATTATGAATTGTCAAATTTTACTAAACCGCCCACAAAGTTACACAATTAAAAACGAAACGGCTGTAGTGAGACTACAGCCGTTATACTATCTACAAACAGGATTTATATACTACATTCGTGGTCTTCGCATTCCTCCCGGACCACCTTCATCAGACTGGAAAGGATTTAATCCCGAGAACTTTTGGAAACGAAATGTAAACGTCAACATAAAATAACGTCCTAAACGATTCGTTTGGGAGTCTGTTAAAATATCCCCTACGGTTCTGTTGATATTCGTCTGCTCATCCAACAGGTCGAATGCCTGCAGGCGAATTGTTCCACGTTGACCCTTCATCAAGCGTTGCTCAATATACGTGTTGATGATAAAAGGATCTGCCTGATTACGATAACCGCGGTTGAACGTTTTTGACACATCTGCCCCAAAAATAGTTGTTGGCGTGATATTCACCGAACCAATCAATGTTGGTGTAAACGAAGATACATTCCCTTGTGAATATTGCGGAAGCGATGATTTTGTGATATTATAAGAATACCGTGCTCCGGGATTGATTTCCAATTTCTCCGATGGTGTATAGCGAAAGAACAATCCCTGCATCAATACGGTGTTATTTGTTACGTTTTTATCCCCTTCTGTTGCATCGGGATCCTCAGCGATATAGGCAATGTTTTTATTATAATTCACGCCCCCCATATACATAATATTATACGTTTTGTTTTTCAGTGACCGTCCCCAATGATAGAAGGAGTTGATAGAATAAACAGGTTCTGATTCGTTGTGGTAACGCACTTCCTGATACATACCGTCACCTGCTACATTATAACGTTTATTAAAAGATACAATTTTATCTTGCGTGAGATTGGCATTCAACATAGCAAAGAACGTCTTTCCTTTTTGGAAATCACCGCTACGAAAACGCAGTTGTCCTCGGTGGCTGAACTCTGGATCAAGTTCTGGATTACCAATGGTTGTATTTGTACGGCTTGTACTAACTTCAAACGGAAGAACCTGTGAAACACCCGGCTCAGATGCACGAGCAGAATAATTAAACGTTAAGTTTGACTGTCTTGAGAAACGGTACTCAAAGCGAGCGATAGGCACAACATTGAAGTTCTTTCTGTCAATTACTGCTGACTCGGATAAGCTATACGCATTTCCACTCAATACAGTTGGCTGTACCGCTGCTCCTACACTATATTTCACCTTACCCTTATCATAGGAATAATTCGCACCTATACGATGTGATGTAAAGGAATAGTCATAGTCATACGCATAATTCAGATTACCATTGGTCGTAGGCGTACCATTCACATCATAACCATTCTGGTGGTCAAAATTGTCATAGTCATTGACATTAAAATCGTAAGTCACCTCAACACGGCTGTTTTCACCAACAGGCTCGGTATAGGACAAGGTTGTTCCCGCATTCCAGCTTTTGTTCTGTGCTTCACGCAGAGTTTGCTCATAAATAGAACCTATGCTCTCGTCCTGATTGTTCGGGTCATAAACCAAACGATCCAATATCTGATTGTAATCATTTTCGGAAACGGAATTATCATAATTAAAATTGACAAATAGATTCCGTCCTTTATCATTCAGCTTACGGTTATACAATCCGCTAATTCCATAACGTGGAACATTACTTCCGTTTAACTGTGTCTGCAACTGCGTGTAGTCCAGAAGATCATCTCTATACAAAATAGAATTGTTGAAATTTTCAGTGTCATTTTTATTGAAACCGAACTGTGGCGTTAATTTGATATAATCCTTGTCAGAGATGTTCCACTCCACATTCGCCTCAAATCGATGGCTGGTTCCTATGCGGTTATTATCCTGATCGCTATCCTCTCCGATATTCTGCCCGATATATTCAGTAAAAGATTTGGTGAGTGTATTATTATCATCTCGTCCGAAAGAATAAGATCCATACACCTTCAGTTTATCTGAAAAGTCATGGCGCATGTTCAAGCCGATAGATCCGACCTTAGTAATACCGTCAGAGCCACCCCAGCCGCCGCCAGGAGGACGGCCGCCACCACCAACACGCATACGGGCACCGCCTCCCATGGTATTGAAATCAAACAGACTAGCGTTCATATTGTTGAGATTACCCAATACAGAAACCTGTGTTTTATTGGTCATTCCCATCCACATTCCGGTTGTCTGGTACCGTTCTTCTGTACCATAACCCACACGTAATGTCGTCATATAACCCTTATTCAAGGATGGGTCGATTTGGATATTCAATACTTTTTCAGAGTCTCCGGTTCTGTTCCCAGTCAGGTTTGCCATATCACCATAGTCATCTACAACCTGAATCTTCTCGATAATATTAGCCGGAAGATTCTGCGTTGCCGTTTTTACATCACCCCCGAAGAAATCCTTCCCGTTGATGCGCACACGCGTAATTTGCTCTCCTTGTGCTGTTACGTTTCCGTCTTTATCGACTTCCACACCTTGCAATCTTTTCAAAGCATCTTCTGCCAAAGCTCCCTCCCGCAACTTCAAATCCTTCGTCGAATATTCTACCGTATCACCTTTTACCTGAACAGTCAGCACCCCGTCGACGACAACTTCTTCCAACATATTTTCAACGCCTTTTAACTCAAAAGAAGGGATTGTCATCTTCACCTGACCCTTAGGAAAAGTAAACTGTTGTTCAAAAGGTTCAAAACCCAAACTGCTAACCTTAATCGTGAAATTATCGGATTTTACGTTCGTAAAAGTGTATATACCTGCAGTAGAAGCACTCGTTCCCAAAGTATCTTTATCACCAATCAATTGCACAGATGCGCCAGCTACCAATCTCGATTCCTGATCGCGCAACATGCCCTGCACAGTCCTCGTGGATTCGGTCTGCGCCTGCACTCCTAAAAGCATCAAACAAACAACACTAATTAAACTAATTATCTCTTTCATATATATTATATTCTTTTCTTTATTTTAAAACACCTTCCACCACGGTTTCCAATGTGAGCTTATTCTTTGTTTTTGTCGGCCCCTGACGGCGGTAAGCACCTCTTGCATAAGGATTATACGCATTTGTCGTCCTTCGGTTTGTACCCAACGACTGCACCAAAGCGGAAAGCCCATCATTGACTGTTAGTTTAATCTTAATAGCCCCTTCTTGGATTGGTAATTTTTCCTTAGGAATCACTGCTTCGTAAAATAGTGTATCTTGTACAACAACTGCTTTTGCAGCAATTCCATATTGATTTTGAAAGGAAAGAAGACCATCTCGGATAGTTGGAAAACCATCCATCCAATAACCTCTTGACCTTTGTATCAATTCTTCACGATAATCTTTTTCGGGATCAAACTCTTCCTGCTGGATGGCTCTTTTTACTTCCCTGTCCGGAAAAGGAAAAACAAGCTGACTGTCTTTTTTCTTCTTATTACCGGATAGAAAACTAACCAATATACCATTTCGCACAGCCATGTTCTGCAACATCATATCCTGCACACGCACCGCAATATAAATGTTCTCCTTATCCTGCCCAATCTGATAAGCCCAAAGCCCCTCTTGGTTTACATCGTGCAGACTTTCCCATTCGGTGTGTTGCCCATCCACTACGACCTGCTCCATATCAGCAAAGACTACCTGTTGCTTTTTCTGACCCAAAGCTACTATGGTGAACATCATCAAGCCTATACCTATATAGATTCCTTTCATTGTCTTTATCTAAAAAATTTCTTCCTCATCATTTAAACCTATAAGGTTTCCCGGGAGGACAAAATATAATGGTAATTTAATCATCCGCCTGTCCATCACTAAACCTTATCGGTTTTGTAGTTCTGGAAACGAGGTCTAAGTCTTTCATGACAACCATCACTTTTTTAAAATATTCCACAAAGAAAACAAGAAGTAGTGTAAATTAGTGTAAAAGCCAGTGCATCACAGAGATGTTACACTATGGTATAAGATAGAAACAGAAGGATGTTTCTAAAAGGCAGGTGAAATTATCGATGCTGCCCGTCTTAGCTTGGTCAAAGACGGGCAGCATTTATTGTTAATTAATCCACAACCGATTGGTCAAGCAACCGTCTTTCTCGACAGTAAAGTTCCCTTTCCAATTATATTTTGAACAACTTGCGGAGAAACTATAAGTTCCTGGATCAAGGGTAAAATTCGCATTGCCCGAAGAACCACAGGAAGGTGTACCACTGCTATAATAACTTGATATAGTTCCTTGTTGACCAGTATTCAAGGTTACTGTAATATTGCCGCAACCGAGATCTGACGCTACCCAGAAGGCCACTTTACCAGTACCGCTTCCGCTATTATTGCCGTTACTATTACCCGTATTACCACCATTATTAGCCGTGCCATTATTGCCCCCATTATTTGTATTGCCATTACTTCCATTCCCTCCGCTTCCTTTGGGGCATGAACCCACACGAAGTAGGTCAAATCCATAAAATTGTTTAGTCGAAAGCCTGAAGGTAAGCATAGCAATCTGGGGATCGATGGGTTCACCGATACCTTCATGGATCACACGAACTGAGCCATTTCCATCCGATTGGGCATAAGAGCCATCACCATTAACCATTACGCCCCATTTAATATTCATCTCTGCTCCGGGGTGCAAGCCTTTAGCAATAGTTATAATCTTACCCGTCCCATCACCACTATACTGTACGCAAAATCCAAAATCTTCTGAGTGCCATGTGCCATAAAGCTCCGAAATGTGATAATTAGCCAAATGCTTAGCTCCGGTTATTGGCGAGATACATTGATAACCCGACGGCAACACACTACCGCAGGATAAGGATAGGCCTTCTTCCTCATCTTCACCATCGTCAAATAGGTCTTCCAAACAAGATGTAACAAAAAAACAGCCGATGCATAGCATCAAGAGGTAAAACCATTTCTTTTTCATATATTTTAATTTTATAGATTCCTAATAGTCAGTTGAAAGTGGGTCTCCTAAATGGGGAATATAGGCGACCCGACTTTCCTATCGACTAAACTAAACAACTTTTGCTGATTTTCTTCTTTGTAAGGAATTCCCTTTTTAAATTATTACAGCACTATAACTATGGTATAAAGTTAGCAGGGAATTATGGGGAATAAAATACCTAATTGTGGGTATTTTGAAATCGAAGAACAAAGAAATAAGAATGATTTCAAGAGGTTTAGCTCCGCATTCTGAAAAGATTCGTAATTTCGTGTATGTTATTATCCACTTTTCAACAGGATTTTTTGGAGGCTGGTTGTGATGAAGCTGGACGTGGTTGTCTTGCCGGGCCTGTTTTTGCCGCCGCGGTCATTTTTCCACCAGATTATTGCAACCCTTTATTGAATGATTCCAAACAGCTTTCCGAGAAAAAGCGAATGGCACTTCGTCCTATCATCGAAAAAGAAGCATTGGATTTTGCTGTAGCGATGGTTTCTGCTGAAGAAATCGACCGCATCAATATCTTAAATGCATCCTTTCTCGCTATGCACCGTGCCTTGGATCAATTAAAACAAAAAACTGCCTATATCATTATTGACGGGAACCGATTTAAACCCTACAAAGAGATTCCATACCAATGCATTGTGAAAGGAGATGGCAAATACCTTTCTATTGCTGCTGCTTCCATTTTGGCAAAGACGTATCGAGATGAATACATGGATGCCTTAGCCCCCGAATTCCCAAAATATGACTGGCTTTCCAACAAAGGATACCCCACCATTAAACACCGAAATGCGGTATTGACTTATGGATCAACACCGCATCACAGAAAAACTTTTAAAGTAACAGAACCACAGCTTAAGCTGTTTTAGATTTCATAAAAAAGGAGCCTTAAGGCTCCTTTTTTATGAAATCTAAGCTTTTTTCTTCCGTACGGAAAACCAGACTGCCACGGCCAATCCCAAAACTAAAATAATAGATGCGATCAGTGATATCATTTCGCTAATACGCATGCTATCGGGAGCGAAAACAAACTTAATGGTATGGTTTCCACCCGGCACCTGTAAAGCACGGAGAATATAGTTTGCACGAATAATTGGAACTTCCTGATCATCGATGTAAGCTTTCCAACCCTTATCATAATACACTTCCGAGAATACGGCAAATGCATCATTTGGAGAGGTCGACTCATACACCAAAGTGTCAGGATGATAAGAGACCAAGTTGATGTCCGCATTACCAGGTTGCCCTAAACGCGTTGCATTCAGCTTATTTTTAAATTCTTCATGTACAAAAGCTTCTTTCTTAGGATCAAAGCTGCTAATTGCCTGCATTTCCTGTGCGTTATCCTTAACGAAAGTTACTCGTTCTACAAACCAAGCGTTTCCGGAAGCTGTTCCACGGCGTTGAATCTGCTCTGCTCCATTTTGTGGATTTTGTGTGATTAGATAACGAACATTAAACATATCAAGGACATCTTCATTAATAGCACCGTTGAATTGATGTTCCAATATCTCTTGGAACCGCATCAATTTCGCCGCATGATATCCGCCTAAGCTTTTATGATAATACGAGGTCATTGCATCCTGGAACGGACTTCTTGTCAAATCAAAGACACGATAACTCAAATCTTTATCCAATCGAATCAACTGGTCGACTTCACGTTCTGGAATACGGGCTTTAGCAGCAGAGCTATCCACAAAAGAATCATTGTTCAGATAACGCTTGTCCACAGACCATAAATCCGCCAAAATAATTATCCCTAATACGCCTACCAAAACAGGCATACCAAGTTTTTTCTTGATAAAGAACCAAATTAAGCCAAAAGTCAGGACAACGATAAAGAAAGAACGGTATGCATCGGCTGTGGCCAAAGAAGTACGGTCTTTTATCAAGGCTTTGACCACCTCATTTGCAGCACCTTTATCCCCACCGAACACCTGCTCCACCTGAGAGACGAAAGTTTGATGGTTTGACGTTTTAAAATCTAAGAAAAGACTGGGTGCAAAGGCTACTAACAAACAGAAACCACCAACCCCGATAAAGGTATACAGCACCTTCTTGTCCAGCTTAGGGATTGTATCACCTCTTGTAATAAGCTCATTGACCGCCAACACCGCCAATAAAGGAATCAGAATTGCTGGAATAATCAGAATAGATTCTACTGCCCTAAACTTATTGTACATTGGGAAATAGTCAAAGAACAAGTCAGATATCAATGGAAAATGTTTACCAAAAGCTAAAAGGATAGATAGAACTGTTACGCCGACAATCCACCACTTGATGCGATCTTTAACAATGACCAAACCCAGAATAAAGAGGAAGATAACAGAAGCTCCAAAGTACCAAGGACCTTGGGTAAACATCTTCTCGCCCCAATACGTCGGGAACATCCGATCGGCAGCCTGCATAGCCTGCGCCTCCGGGATCCCCAAGCCTACCATTGTTTTAACCACTTCTGCGTCCCTATCCAAAACACCACCGGAACGCCCGCCATACGCATTAGGAATCAAAAACGTTATATTTTCCCCAATACCTTGACTCCAATCATACGCATATTGCTTATCCAATCCCGAGCTATTTCCCTCGTCTACTTTCACAATATTCGATGGTCCGCGGATGGTTAGTTTACTATATTCGTAAGTCGGAAACAATACCGAAGCATTGACCAACACCGCAACAGCAACAGCAACAAGTTGCAAGGCAGATGCTTGAAAGAAACTTTTTAATTGTTTGTCCTTAAAGGCATAATACAGCACAAACAGCACATAAATCAGCATCGCCAAGAACAAATAATAGGTAGTCTGCACGTGATTAGCACGTATCTCCAACGCTAAGAAAAGTGCCAGAAGCACAGGCCCCCACAGTCTGCTCCCCCGATAGCACATAAAGATAGCGCCCATGATAAAAGGAAGATAAGCAATAGCATACGCCCGATTAAGGTGACCAGCTTCAATATACACAAAATTGTAGGAAGTGAAAGCCAGCGCAATAGCCCCTACAGCCGCTAACCACGGACGAATTCGCAACGTCGAAAGCAGAAAATATCCTCCCAAAAGGTAGAGTAACACAACATCCGTAGGTGGCGGGAATACCGCACGGACACCCTTACTGATGTATGTCGTTATGTTATTTGCATGTGCATGCCATATCTGATAAGTTGGCATTCCCCCAAACATCGAGTTTGTCCAAAGAGGTGCATGCCCATCTTTAGCTTTGTAGTCAAATAGCTCCTTTTGGCTCCCTTCAGCTTGCAAAACATCGCTTTGCAATAAGGTTTTTCCGCCAAAAATCGGTGAAAAATAAAAGAATACCAATACCAGAAAGATGCCGATAATGATAAAATGTGATGAATTTTCCTTAAACCAAGTTTTCATTAAAATAAAATATAAGGATTAGTTAAGTGCCAAAAATATGTAAATGATTTGAATTATCAGCATAAAACTCCAAGAGCACATGAAATTGTTCGCCTTCGGTAAAAAGCAGATTCTTACCAACGACCTCCTGCTCCGCCGCCGCCAGAAGAACCTCCCCCAAAGCTGCCGCCTCCTCCGGAAGAAGATCCCCTTCCTCCCGATGAACCAGAACCACCGGAGCTCCTGCTTTTACGCGGAATGGTAAAATGTCCTTTGGAAAGGTAATATTTACAGTTTTGACAGGAGTCAAATTTTTCGCCTTGTCCCGAAGCAGAATATGTGGCCGCCTTAATCGTTTTCGTTTTATTGATTTCCAGCGTATAGTAATGACATTCTGGGCATTCACGGAATTTCTTGCTCTTATCCCACGGAATTAACTTCACCTCCCCGGTCTTCTTGTTTTCCCAAATCTCGTAGCGCAAGCTTTTTATCGTTTCCTCCTTTACGCGCCCACTGTCAAAATATTTTTTCGGTCGACTTTGGATGGTTGAACGGTTGATCCGTTGCCAATCGCCACTATCATCCGGTGGAGAAAAACGTCCTCTATTCTTGTTAAAACGGTTCGCAATCATCCCCAAATCGATCCACGCCAAAGGCGTCAACAACATAGGGATAAACAAATATGCAGCGAATCTTTTCAAGCTGTTCTGTAAGTCTTCTTCATCCTTATAATCGGCCGTGAGCTTAGCCCGCCCGTCGGTAATCTTCATCGCCAAGACCAACACACAGAACACCAGAACAAAGTAAGGGAGGTTTTTGCGCTGATAAACCTCCTCTAAGTTATTGAACACAAAAGCAAAGATGAACAGCGTTAAAAACATCAGTAAAAACATGCAGCCCATTCCCCAGAAAACCGGAACGAACCGCGAGACTTTTTTCCTGCTTTTTTGAGTTTTTACTAAACGTAATGTTATAAAATGCACATAGAGGTAAAGCCCTGCGAAAACCAACAGCACTAATAATGTATTCATCAGTATCGGATTTCGCAAGCTCCAGAAAGACGCGGCTTCTGGCATCATTTCCCTAAGCTCTTTGATAGAATCTGGAGACTTTAAAACATGTATAATAACCTTCGTAGCTTCTAAAACACCTTCGTCATAATTACCTTCACGAAAATTCGGCACTAGATATTTTCCCCCTACCCGTTTCAGGTAAGCGTCTGGAAAGAGTCCTTCCATGCCATATCCCGAAATAAACCGATATTCCCTGCGATTCTTTGCGACGAAAAGCAAAAGCCCGTTATTCGTTTCTTTCTTTCCGATCCCCCAGGTATTAAAAAGGTTCAATGCAAATTCGAAATCACTATCACCAACATAGTCATCAACAACGACAATACTATATTCAGCACCCGTCAAGCTATCGAGACTTTGCAACATTTCGTCCAATATTCCTACTGTCATATAAGATAAAATACCATCTGGATTGCTGACGAAATGCTCCTGTCCTGCTGCTTTTGGGTTGGGCAGATTACCAACTGTATATTGCCCGAACACGTAGGAACAGATAACAATCTCAAAGCAAACAAGTAGATATTTTAAATACGACCTGTACATATTTCTAAGAGCTTTGAATCAAACGCTTAATATTGGATAACTCACCGAAAACCACCAACCAGTCGTTTTCTTCCAGAACCGTTTCCGATCCGGCTATACCCGAGGCTTCTTGTTGCTTTGTTATCTTTCCGTTAACTTCTGTTTCATAACTTTTTACGGTCGTGAGTACGATTACCTTATACTTATTGGTCAGGTTGGCATCTTTGAGGGTCATACCGACATACTTATTTGGAACGCGTGTTTCGATGATACTATAGCGGTCGGACACCTTAAAAGAGTCTATAATATCCGCATTGTCTAAACGCATTGCCAAACGTTCGGCAGCTTCTTCCTCCGGCATAATATATTCATCGATCTGCATCGCCTCCAAAACCGTTTTTTGTAAATCCGAAACTACTCGGCCGATAATCCTCTTTACCTGCAATTGCTTTAGTAGTGCTGTGGTCAGCAAAGATGCTCCCTCATCTTCCCCAATAGCTACAATCACTGCATTTGCATCCTTTAGAGGTAAGGACATGACAGCCTCCCGATCCGTTGTATCCATCGCTACGGTATGGGTAATCTTATCTTTCAACTGCTCAACGATAACCAAATTTTTATCCGCAGCAATAACCTCATGTCCCTGTTCGGTAAGATGTACCGCCAATGATCGTCCGAAATGCCCTAAACCCAATACGATATATTTCATGTCTAAAACAATAATTTTTCTGTTGGATAAATATAACTTTTGTTTTTGGTGTTCTTGATGAAAGCCACCAAAAGTGTCAATGTTCCGACCCTACCGACAAACATAGTAAAGATAACAATGAGTTTTCCGGAAGCCGAAAGCGATGGTGTCACCCCTAAACTCAATCCACAAGTGGTATAGGCCGATACGGCTTCAAACAGCAGATCTTTCATAGACTTATGTGGATCGGAAAAGTTCAGGAGTATAAAACTCAACGCAATGCTGAGGACGGACAGAATAATAACTGCAAAAGCCTTGTTTACAGATTCAGACGCAATCCTTCTTTTATACATTTCAATCGATTCCTTTCCGCGCGCCAAAGCGAAAATATTCAAAATTGCCAAAGCCACCGTGGTAACTTTCACACCTCCGCCTGTAGAACCCGGAGAAGCACCGATCCACATCAAGGTAAAAACCATGATAAGCGTGGGGGAGGCCAAAAAATTCACATTCACACTATTAAATCCAGCCGAACGCGCAGAGTTTGCCATAAAAAAAGAGGTAACCCACTCCCCCCAACCCGTAGAATCTTCCGTCAACGTATACCGTTGTTCAAAAAGATAATAGGATGCCGTGGCCAATACCACGACCACAGCATTACACAAAAGGATAAATTTTGTATTAAAATTCCAAACCTGTGCTTTATGAACAAATGGTTTTCTATAAATAATGGAATGGAGAATAGATTCCAATTTTTGCTTTCCGTATGTGTAGAAGTTATAGACTGTACCAAAGCCCAGTCCGCCTAAAATAAAAATAGATGCCAAACAAAGCTGGAAAGCATAATTAAATCGGTAAGCCTCATTATGTATCCCTTCAGGCAATATCGAAAATCCTGAATTACAGAAAGAAGATATGGCGTGGAAAGCTGAAAAAAACAATCGATCACTTAATGATGCAAACTGATTGGCGTCCAACGATAGAAAGATAAATACACCTCCTATCAGCTCAAACAACAAGGTAATAAAAATGATAGTCAACAAAGTCGAAACAACGGAGTTCAATTTATTCTCCCCCAATATTTCCCCAAACATCAACTGGTTTTTATAAGAAAATCCACCGGAAAAAAAATATCCAAAAAAACCGGTAAAGGTCATGATTCCCAATCCGCCAATCTGGATAAGAATCATGATGACACTCTGCCCAAAGGTGGAAAAATTAGTGGAAATATCGGTCACGGAAAGCCCCGTGATACACACGGCACTGGTTGCCATGAATAATGCGTCTACGAAACTGAGCGGAGCCAGCAAGGTCGTACGGGGTAACATCAGCAACACCGTCCCCAATAGAATCAGCGCAAGGAAACTAATCACAAAGAGAATAGTGGGGTTAAAATAAAAGTTATCGAAAAACAGGCTATTGCGCGAGAGCTCTGACAGAAACATCATTGCGATTCCCAAGTAAACCCATTCCATTTTCGAGAAATAAGCAATATTGTTTATTCGGGAAAAAGCAATGATAAGGAAATATCCCATCAATACGATACCCGAAATATGCGAAACATTGACTTTTCGGCTTGCCATGATAGACACACCCGTACGGAGAATGCCTATCACAAATAAAAAGTAAAACATCCCGACAACTGTATCGTGAGTCACCTCGGCCGTTTCCTTTTCTGTCACATAACCTATATGAGCGATGGTCATAAATGCACAAATCATGCTCAAATAGAACATGATTTGATCCACCAACTTATTTCTGTATTTAAATAAGAATTTAAAAAAGTCGATTATTCCGCCCATTCTAACTATTAAATTAGCGATATGCTATTTTTTATCTTCTTTGTCTTTTTTCTTGAACAACCCCCTGACAAAGCCTTTTGTTTTCTCGGCTCCTTTTTTCGCGCCTTCCACCGTCTTTTGTGCAGACTGTGCAGAGCCTATAAGTCGAGCTTCCCGTTCTGGGCTGATGCCTGCCGTCTGTTTGATTCCTTCCAGCAAAGATTGCCACAGGTTTTTGAAAAATGTATGCTCTGGAACTCTTCGGTAATTCACTTTGCCAACATGATAAACCTCGTTGGCATCCGGGTTGCTATCGTTGATAATAAGCTGATTAACTAAGAAAGAGACTAATTTCTTCGATTTCTGTTCCTCTCCCGCTTTCTTTTCATTGAGCAGTTCCAATTTCAATTCATTATAGTCAAATCTGAAATCGCCTGTCGTATGGTAATCTGTCCCGCTCATATTGAATTTAACCGATTTAATGTTGCCAGATCCTATCCCTACATTTAATAAAGGTGTCAATATCTTGTTGAACGCCGGTGCTTTCATTGTACCCACCGTTCCGCTATAAGTGTATGCACCATTCTTACTCAGCATATCAAAGCTAAATTTAGCATGCAGATTTCCGCTGTTCATAATTTTAGCTCGTAAGTCGGCCTTCATATATTTATCCGAACCCAACGCTACCGAATCATTGGTCACATTGGTCAATACACCTGTTGCTCCATTGAAGGTAATATAGCCATCTCTATGATACTTAGGACTCATCTCTCCATATTCTACATTTACATTTTCCACAAATACCGAGTCAAGGTTCATCAAGCTTTTCATACGCAGCAATTTCTGGTGTGGTGCCTGTCCAATCTGGTTCGTTGGACGCTTGGGGTATCGCTTATCGCCAAAAAGCTTCACATAACCGTTCTTGATCTGTAATTTCTTAGCCAATATCTGCTGCTTATCGATCAACTTCTGGAAATTCAAATGCTCCATGCGCAGAGTATCAAAGTGCAAGGTGGACATCGTCTTATTCTCTCCTCGCTGTTTAAAGTATGCAGAGCGATTCATTTTCGGGCGAAAATCCACATTGGTCAACAGAATATTCTGTTCCTCAGTATTAATCTTCAATCCATCAAATTTCAACACATAGAATCCGTCCGGAAATTCATAGCTGAAGCCCGGCACATCAATATCAATAAGCTTTGTGTAGAAAATCCGAGACGAATCCTGCAAGGCTGTTTCATCAATCAACACATCACGCACCTTAACCTTAATATTCTCCACTGCTATTTCAGACGATTTTCCCTCTACAATCTTTGTATAACGGAAAGAAACATTATCCACATTGATATCCTGCACATTCACCGAAGAAAGCACATCTTTCAAACTTTCGTAGAGTGTCTTTCCCTCCTTAGAGGGCTTTGCAATGGTATCATTATAAGCATGATAAGTATTTACCAAGTGGATGTCCGGACTATCAAACCCAACAGTGCGTATACTCAGTTTTTTGTTGCTAAGAATATCTAATATACCAAACCGCCTTATTTTCAAAGATTTCAACCGAATAGTGTAAATGTTATCAGGAGCAAGTTGTGCTTCCTCCATCTTTCGGTACACAATGGTATCCGGCTGAAGTACCGCATTCTCCAAACTCATATTACCTAAAGCTACATTGAGATCTAGGTCGTCAAATGTGAGTGTATATAAACTGTCCGTTGAACTTTTAACGATATCCATGAGCTTCTTTTCCACGATAGGCTTCCAGTTGTGTGATAAATACCAAGCAACACCCGCTAAGGCGACAAGAATGACAGCCAGAATGCCCAAAATCCATTTCCAAATAGGTTTCATATACTTATGCTTATTCTTCTAAAACAATATTTTAGCACTTATGTTTCAAGTGCAACAGCACAATTGATGTATTATTAAAGTTATGAAAGTGGACGAAGTTACCACCATCATTTTTATACTCGTGTATCTTGGTTATTGTAAATACTTAGATAACTATCATAGCGGGATGGCTCAATATCACCGTTTTCAACGGCTTCCATAATGACACACCCTGGTTCGTTAATATGTCTACAGTTGTTAAAGCGACATTGATTTAACCGGGATCGCATCTCCGGGAAAAAGTGAGAAAGCTCTTGTTGTTCAATATCCACGATACCCAATTCCCGAATACCTGGTGTATCAATGAGTTTTCCTCCAAAAGAAAGATCAATCATCTCGGCAAATGTTGTTGTATGCTTCCCCTTGTCGGACCAACCGGATATTTCCCCTGTTTTCAAACTTGCTGCCGGCTCAATCGCATTGATTAAAGTCGATTTCCCGACACCGGAGTGCCCGGAAACGACGGTAATTTTGTCTTTTAAAAGATTTCGAAGTTCTTCGATATGCGTCCCTTTTTGTGCAGAAACCGTGTAACAGGGATAACCAATCTCCTCGTACATGGTGGTATAATCTTGTAGAATCTCCAATCCCTCTTCCGAAAAAAGATCCAACTTATTGAATACCAAAACAGCAGGGATATCGTAAGCCTCTGCTGTCACCAAAAAGCGATCAATAAAACCTAAAGATGTTGGAGGTGATGCTAAAGTTACAACCAATACAGCTTGGTCAAGGTTCGCTCCAATAATTTGAGCCTGTTTAGATAAGTTGACAGATTTCCGAATAATATAATTTTTACGTGGTTCCAAATGGGTAATGATTCCACTCTGTTGCTCTGGTTCCATTTCATAGTGCACCCAATCACCCACTGCCACTGGATTAGTAGTTTTAATGCCTTTGGTTCGGAATTTCCCTTTAATACGGCACTCTATCCGTTGGTTGTCTTCGCTCAAAACGACATACCAGCTCCCGGTTGATTTCGTAACTAACCCTCGCATAGCCAATTAATATCTGTTTTAAGCCTGTAAACCATAAGCACAAAAGTCGTAAAAAAATTAATAATTCAGTGGTTTATTGATTTTATTAACTTTGTGAAAGACGAACAAAGCAAAATACACGTGAAGAAACTATTCCTTCTGGACGGCATGGCCTTGATATACCGGGCTTACTTTGCCTTAAGCAAAGTACCCCGCTTAACTTCCTATGGACTCAATACGGGTGCTATCATGGGTTTTACAAATACACTTTTAGAACTATTAAAGAACCAAAACCCAACCCATATAGCGGTAGTATTCGATACGGAAGCCCCCACAAATCGCCACCTAGAGTTTGAAGCCTACAAGGCACACCGCGAGAAGATGCCCGAGGATTTAGCAACCTCTATTCCTTATATACACCGTTTGATAGAAGGGTTTAACATCCCGATTATCACTAAAGATGGGTACGAAGCCGATGACATCATTGGTACATTGGCGAAAAAGGCCGAACAAGCAGGTTTTACGGTATTTTGTATGACTCCAGACAAAGATTTCGGGCAATTAGTTTCAGACAATATATTCATCTACAAACCTGCTCGCATGGGCAATGGTGCAGAAACACTCGGGGTGCCGGAAATCCTAGAGAAATGGGAAATAACAGAAGTCTCGCAGGTTATCGACATTTTAGGTCTTTGGGGCGATGCTGTGGATAATATTCCAGGAATTCCAGGAATAGGCGAGAAAACCGCTAAAAAGCTAATCCAGGAATTTGGCTCTGTCGAAAATATTATTACTAATAGTGATAAACTAAAAGGAAAGCAGCGAGAAAATGTAGAAACCTACGCAGAGCAAGGACTTATCTCCAAAAAATTAGCAACCATCTTATTGGACGTCCCTGTAGAATTGGACGAGATAGCTTTAACATTACAAGAACCGAACAGAGAACTTTTAGAACCTCTTTTTGCCGAGTTAGAATTTAGAACCTTAGGAAAGCGTGTATTTGGTGATGACTTCAGCGTTGCAGGACAACAACCACAGCATGGGCAGATGGACCTGTTTGCCGTACCAATGGAAAACACTCAAGACTCCATAGCAGAACCAACTCTCCCACAAGCTACCCTGCAAAACACCCCCCATGAATACATCTTGGTAGACAGCCAAGCCGAACAACAGAAGCTTGCCAAGCTGTTATCCAGCCAACCAAGCTTCTGCTTTGATACAGAAACGACCGGATTGGATGCGCTACTTGCGGATATCGTTGGTATGTCTTTCTCTTTTGAAAAGGGGAAAGCCTATTATGTCCCGACCTCCTCCAATTATGAAGATGCCCTGGAGACAGTAGCCATATTTAAGTCTGTTCTAGAAAATACAGCTATTGAAAAGGTTGGTCAAAATATCAAATACGACATTTTATTGCTCTCAAAATACAACGTACAGGTAAAAGGCCCATTATTCGACACCATGGTTGCCCACTACTTGATAGATCCGGACACAAGGCATAACATGGATATATTAGCCGAAAACTATCTGGGCTATAAGCCGATGTCCATCACAGAGCTCATCGGACCTAAGGGCAAAAAACAAGGCAATATGCGTGATGTAGATATCGAACTGGTGAAAGAATACGCTGCCGAAGATGCAGACATCACTTGGCAACTCCATGAGGTTTTTAAACCGCTTTTGGAAGAGACCCAGACCTATAAACTAGCACAAGAAGTAGAGTTCCCACTCATCTATGTATTAGCGGAAATCGAGAAAAATGGTGTTAAAATTGATGAAAACACGCTTCACGTCTTTTCTAAATCATTAGAAGAAGACCTGAAAAAATTAGAAGCATCCATCTATGAGAAAGCAGGTGTACAATTCAACATCTCTTCCCCAAAACAACTTGGTGAGGTGTTATTTGACAAGCTGCAACTTGATCCCAAAGCAAAGAAGACAAAAACAGGACAATACAAAACAGGAGAAGATGTATTATTGACACTGGCCAATAAATCAGACATTGTTCAGGATATTTTGGACTTCCGCCAGCTGCAAAAGCTGAAATCCACCTATGTCGATGCCTTGCCAAGCTTAATTAATCCCAACACAGGACTCATACACACCTCTTACAACCAAGCTGTAGCAGCAACCGGACGTTTAAGCTCCACAAACCCGAATCTGCAGAACATACCCATACGTACAGAAAAAGGACGCGAAGTTCGCAAAGCGTTCATTCCTCGCCAGGAAGGATATACATTACTCTCCGCGGATTACTCGCAGATAGAGTTAAGACTGATCGCTGAGCTTAGTAAGGATAAAAACATGTTGGAAGCATTTGATGCCGGCCATGATATCCACAGGGCAACGGCAGCGCGCGTTTATGGTGTGGCTTTAGAAGATGTCACTTCCGACCAACGTAGAAATGCGAAGGCTGTTAACTTTGGTATAATCTATGGCCAATCAGCCTTCGGTTTATCCCAAAATCTCGGTATTTCCCGCAAGGAGGCTGCGGAAATCATCGAGCAATATTTTGCACAATATACCGGTATTCGGCAATATATGACCCAAGCCGTTGAATTTGCTAAAGAAAATGGCTACGTGGAAACTATTTTGAAACGCCGACGTTATTTAAGGGATATCAATTCGGCAAATATGACCGTGCGTGGATTTGCAGAGCGAAATGCTATTAATGCTCCTATCCAAGGCTCAGCCGCAGATCTTATTAAAATCGCCATGATCAACATACAACAAGACATTACAAAAAAAGGGTTGACAGGTAAGATGATTATGCAAGTACATGACGAATTGGTCTTTGATGTACCCTTAGGGGAAGCCGAAACCTTCTCCGACATCATATACGAACGAATGAAAAACGCAATAACATTACGCGTACCAATTGAAGTAGAAATAGGAAAAGGAGTGAACTGGTTAGAAGCACATTAATTTATATTATGAAGAAGTTTTTGCTGATAATATGCTTAGGGCTACAATCTTTGGGTTCTTTCGCACAAGAAGAAAAGACAGAGAAACCTGTTTATTTTGAAGCGGCTCCCCAGGGCTTAGTGCGTTTCTTTTTTGACAATTATTATTTTTTGGTCGATAAGGATTGTGCGTTTAAATCCATCGAAAGGGTTACACAATTTATTGTTTCCAAGAATGTGTTCCACGGGGAATTTCGGGATTTTGCCCCAAATGGAAAAGTCATACTGACGGGTTCTTACGAAGAAGGCCTAAAACAGGGTGATTTTAAAGCCTTTCATCCTAATGGCAATCTAAAATGGGAAGTTACATTTCAAAACAACATTCCCCAAGGTTTTTGGAATTACTACTACCCGGACGGGAAGCCTATGTTAAGTGTAAATTATGGAACAGACTATACCCGCATCACGTCTTTCTGGGATCAAAAAGGCCGTCAACGTGTTGTTGAGGGAAATGGCACCTACGAATTTAAGATGCCTTTCGACTTCTATAATGAATACGGCTATCCATTCTTCGAAAGAAAAGGAAAATTGCGGGAAGGCCTCCCCTCTGGCTATTGGACAACACACGTTGTAGACAATAAAGGACGAAAAGAGCTCATGGCCGAAGAGTTTTACAACAATCGGGGAATCCTGCAAGAAGGATACAACCTGTTTGAAGACGAAGAGTACAACCATCCCATGCAAGTCATTCCATACCAGTATTTTTTTACGGCAGAATCACTCACTTTTAAGCAGTGTAATTTTGATGATTTCAGTGGATTCAACAGCTATATTGCCGACTTTCTCGAAAAAGCCTTTGTCGTTTCACCACAGCTCAGTAATTTACAAGATGATTTTGCCTATAACGTGACCTTAAGCAAGGACGGCACACCAAAGGAATTAACTATCACAAAAAGACTGTCCAACGTGGGGCTCAACCCGGTACTGGAGCAGGTTGTCAAAGCCATTCCTTTTTATTTCCCTTCGATGAACATAGAAGGGGAGCCTATCGAGGATAAATTGCAGGTGTCCGGAAAGCTTGTCGTAGATGTTGAAGGAAAATTTGATTTTCATAGTATCCACATTGAGCGAGAAAATCAACCATAGATGTAATGAGTAATAAATTATAATTCATAATTCGTTTATATAATTATATTTGCAAAAACTTTGCAACATGAAATTTCACAAGGAAGGATATACCAGTTTAGCTTTGGTGGTTTTATTTGTGTTTATTATTAACGCAGTAGCCAATTATTACGATGCACCACAGTTTCTAAAATGGTTCCTTTATGCCTTATCGGCATTTTTGGTCATTACCATCCTACAATTTTTCCGGAGTCCTATCCGCAAAATAACAAAAAACGAAGGCGTTATCCTTTGTCCTGCAGATGGCAAGGTTGTTGTCATTGAAGAGGCCGAAGAAACGGAATATTTCAAGGATAAACGCATACAGGTATCGATTTTCATGTCGCCGATTAATGTACACATCAATCGGAACCCATTGAGTGGAGTCGTTTCCTTCTTCAAATATCATCCAGGTAAATTCTTGGTGGCTTGGCATCCAAAATCATCTACTGACAATGAGCGTACGACCGTTGTTGTTCGCAATCGTAATAATGTCGAAGTTCTTTTCCGCCAGATAGCAGGCGCTTTGGCTCGCAGAATTGTATGGTACGTGAAAGAGAATGATGCTGTAGAACAAGGAGAAGAATTTGGTTTTATCAAGTTCGGTTCGCGCGTGGATTTGTTTTTACCTCTGGGCACAAAAGTAAATGTAAACATTGGTGACAAGGTTGTTGGTGGCAAAACGGTTATCGCAGAACTTTAATCTTAATTTAACATACTATTTGTATCTTAGGCTTCGATAATCGAAGCTTTTTTGTTTATATACACCATGAATTTTAAGTTTTTCGTTTTCTTAATCGCAACCGGTATCGGGTTGCTAATCTCCCTGACCGACTATATCCACCGTCAGGACTTGGGCATCGCCATACTTCTGCTTGTCTCCATATCTCTTGTCACTTTCCTGTTTTTACTGAACCTTTTCGAGCGCTTTATATATAAACGTATCCGCAATATCTATAAACTGATCCACAATCTGAAATTAGGTAAAGACCTAAAAGCCGCATTGGGTGAGCAGATCGTAGACGATCCCGTAACAGATGCTGAACGTGAAGTTCGGATCTGGGCTTCACAGAAAGCTTCCGAAATCGAAAAATTGCAGGAGCAAGCAAAATTCAGGAAAGAATTTCTTTCCAACATTTCTCACGAGTTCAAAACTCCACTATTTGCCACACAAGGATATATCGAAACTTTGCAGGATGGTATGATCGACGATGAGCCCGAAATGGCAAAGAACTTTCTGGAGAAGGCATCCCGCAATCTGGACAGGTTAAGTTATCTTATCCAAGATCTTGATGAAATCACCAAGCTTGAAACCGGCATCATCGCCCTAAACATTGAAAAGTTCGACATCAATACCTTAATAATGGAATGTATAGAAGACTTAGAAGACAAAGCCGCAAGAAACAATATAAAAATCAAGTTTGAAAAAAAAGCAAATGTCCCACATATAGTTAAAGCAGACCGCAAGCGAATTCAACAAGTGTTGATTAACCTCATAGACAATTCCATAAAATATGGCAAAAGAGGAGGAGTAACAAAAATCGCTATTTATCAAATTTTTGAACAATTGTTGGTAGAGGTCACAGATAATGGAGTTGGCATAGAAGAAAAAAATCTTCCTCGGGTTTTCGAGCGTTTTTACCGCACTGACAGTAGCCGATCTCGTGAGATTGGTGGTTCTGGACTTGGTCTCGCCATCGTGAAGCACATTGTGGAAGCCCATGAACAAAATGTAAATGTTAGAAGCACAGAGGGGATTGGAACAACTTTTGGTTTCACTGTAAAATTGGCTAAAGCCGACAAAATGATATAAACCTTACAGTAAAGAGGGGTAAACTTAACATTAACTTAACATTCCATTCATATTTTTGTACAAAATTTACAACTATGGGTTTAAATAGTATTTTTCAGTATTTCGTTCCAAAGGATAAAAAATTCTTCCCTTTGTTTGAACAAGCAGGAGCCAACCTTATCGAGATGGCCAAACTACTCCAAGAAACTGTCTATTCTACTGACGCCGCAAAGCGCTTAGAACTTAACAAGCAAATAGAGGACTTAGAACATAAAGGAGATAACATTACCCACCAAATCCATCTGGAACTTGGAAAAAACTTCATCACTCCATTCGATAGAGAAGATATCCACGCTTTAGCCAGCTCATTGGATGATGTTGCAGACTTTATTCATGGTGCTGCCAATCGCATGGAACTATACAAAGTTCACACCCCAAGCCAGCCGATGAAAGAGATCACTGATCTTATCGTAGAAGCTACAGAGCACGTTGCGAAAGCACTTAACGAATTAAAAGACCTTAAGAACATCCGCAATATCACAGATTCTTGTGTACGTATCAATAGCGTAGAAAATAAAGCAGATTATATTTTTGATAAAGCAGTAGCTGAACTTTTTGAATACGAGAAAGACGCAATTACACTCATCAAAAATAAGGAAGTGCTTTCTGCGATGGAAGATGCTACCGACAAATGTGAGGACGTAGCGAACGTATTAGAAAGTATTTTGGTTAAGAACGCATAACCAAAAATCAAGAAAGCATAAAAAATTAATTATGGGTATTACAACATTATTAATCGTTGTTGTTATTCTTGCAATAGCCTTTGACTACATCAATGGATTCCATGATGCGGCCAATTCTATTGCTACGATTGTATCAACGAAAGTTTTAACCCCCTTTATGGCTGTACTCTGGGCTGCAATCTTCAACTTTGCTGCCTACTTTTATTTCACCGACCATAAAGTGGCAAATACGATTGCCAAAACTGTCCTCGAAGAGTACATTACCCTCGAAGTTATCTTTGCAGGGCTTGTTGCTGCTATATCATGGAACCTTTTCACCTGGTATTATGGTATTCCTTCCAGTTCTTCCCACACCTTAATCGGAGGATTTGCTGGATCAGGAATGGCTTATGCCTGGATTATGGGCGCCAATCCTTTTACTGCAGTCAACCAAAGCGCCATCTTGAAAACGGTATCCTTTATTGTGCTCGCCCCAGTCATGGGTATGATCATTTCGATTATCGTGACGCTTATCATATTAAATCTGGCCAAACGCGCCCGCCCTGCTGTGGCAGAGAGATGGTTTAAAATCTGTCAGTTGATATCATCTGCGGCTTTAAGCTTTGCCCATGGTGGTAATGATGCCCAAAAAGTAATGGGTATCATCGCTACAGCTTTGATTGCGCAGCAGGTTATCCCAGACTTTGAATCCATGCCTGCCTGGGTTCCTTTATCTTGTTATATTGCCATAGCTGCGGGGACAATGAGCGGAGGTTGGAAAATTGTGAAGACCATGGGAACCAAAATTACAAAAGTAACACCATTAGAAGGTGTCTCCGCAGAAACTGCTGGTGCTGTAACCTTGGGTATTACGGAGCACTTTGGTATTCCCGCCTCAACGACACACACTATCACGGGCTCCATCATTGGGGTAGGTGTTGTAAAACGCGTTTCTGCCGTTCGTTGGGGAGTTACCATCAGTTTACTATGGGCTTGGGTATTAACAATTCCAGTAAGTGCTGTTCTAGGAGGAATAACATTAGCAATTATTCATTTTATCCTGTAGTACATTTGATACAAGGAATGACTATTTAATAGGTATTTCGATAAATAAAGCAGAAAAATTTGCCAGAACAAAAGAATATATATACTTTTACGCGGATATTTTTGCTGATTGGCAATAAAAGTATCTTTAACATAAAAAAATAAGGGCAAAAATATTTTTTGGCACTGTTCTTGTTAAAGCTATGTTAAATGACAGATTTGAAACAATTAAAAATTTTTAATAACCTTAAAAACAAGAGTATGAACTATTCTACAATTAAAAAAACAGCTGTTGCAGCATCTTTAGTAGCCGCTTTAGGTTTTGCTGAAACTGCGCAAGCACAAACTCCAACTGTATTTGGTGGTAGATCGCAATACAGAACTTGGTCTATCGGTGTACAAGGCGGTATCACTACCCCTAACGTACTTATCGGTGGAAACAACGCATTCGGTCAAAAAGTTGGTTACTTCCAAAATAAAGTTGGTGAGTACTATGGTTTGACTATCCGTAAGCAATTCTCTCACCTTTTCGGTTTGGAATTAGAAGGTAACCGCGGTACTATCAAAACTTACAACCACGATCTTTCAGGTCCTGCACAAGAAGGTCAATTCAATGCTCGTTCAGCAAAAACTTCTGTTAACTGGGCTGGTAGCTTAAACGGTGTATTCCAATTGGGTACTATCGACTTTTTGAGAAGAGAAAATGCAGTTAACTTCTACGCTAAAGTAGGTTTAGGTGCTTTCTCTTACAACCCTGTTCAGTATGCTAACAACGATTTTACTGGAACTGTTGTATGGGATCAAAAAGGTAACTGGGGTGAAGAAGTAATAGGTGACAGAGATCACAAAGGAGATAAAGATTACCGTTTAGGTATGATTGTTCCTGTAGGTGTTGGTGCAAAATTCAAATTATCTGAAGTTGTTGCATTGAACTTGGGTTACACAATGAACTTCACTGATGAGGCTTTATTGTATGGACCAAACAGACACGGTGCTGGTAAACAACGTTACGCTAACGTATACGGTGGTCTAGAATTCACTTTAGGTTCTAAAGACAAAGAAAACTTAACATTTGCTAACCCAGTTGCTACTTTATACGATGAGTTGAAAGATCCATCTTTGCGTAACGAAGTTGAAGCATTGAAACAACGCGTATCTGCTTTAGAAGGTACTGTTAACGAATTGAGCAAAGACTCTGACGGTGACGGTGTATCTGATAAATTCGACAAATGTCCAGGAACTCCTGCAGGTACTGTAGTGGATGGTTCAGGATGTCCTATCAAATTCCCAGAGCCTGTTGTTAACAACGCTACTGAAGGTGCTTACTATGCTCCTATTCAATTCGAATTCGATAGCTCTGTATTGAAAACTGAATCTTACTCAACTTTAGATAAATTAGCTAAAGAACTTCGTGACAACAACTCATCTGTTACTTTAGATGGTTACGCGTCATCAGAAGGTACTGAAGCTTACAACTTGAACTTATCTAAAGACCGTGCTAACGCAGTAAAACAATACTTGGTTAACGCTGGTGTTGCTGCTTCAAGCATCACTGCTAACGGTTACGGTGAAGCTAATCCAGTTTCTTCTAATGCAACTGAAGAAGGTCGTGTTAAAAACCGTCGTGTAGAAATCAAAAAATAATTTTACTTCGGTAATAATTATAAATGATAAGAAAGCCGATCCTATATAGGATCGGCTTTTCTGCTATAAGTCAATCATTTACATTATATTTGCAGGAAGGTTGTGAAAATGTGGAAAAACAACTATACTATATCTCACATTTTCTTGCTAATTTTCTTCTAAAGTAGTGGCATTCGAGGGTTTGATTATTTAAAATGAAAGGAGCGTAATGGAAGAAGATTTTGAATTTGGCTCACCTGAAGAACAGAAAATATCTGTCGACAGATATGAAGAAATGCTTCGGAACCAGGATCAATACTTTTTTGATGCAAAGGCATTTGAAAGTATCATCGAATATTATATTGACAAAAATGATCCGGCTAAGGCTCTCCAAGTAGCGGAATATGCAACTGCTCAGCACCCTTATGAGAGTATATTTCTAAGTCGCAAGGCATTCTTGCTTATGCGCACACAGCAGTATGCAGAAGCATTAGACACCGCCTACAAAGCGTGTATATTAGAGCCTAATAGTGTTGAAATCTGTTTATTAAAAGGAGGTATTTACCTACATATGGGTGAAATCGATACCGCTGAAGAACTTTTTCTAAAAGCTGTAGAATTAGAGCCAGATTCGGCAGAAGCCTATTTTCAGTTGGGCGAACTCTATCAGCTAACAGGTAATTATGAACAAGCCTGTGTTTACTTAAAAAAATCTCTTGAGTTCAATATCGAGAATGAAGAAGCTTTACACGCTTTAGCTTTTTGCTTCGATTCCTTAGGCAAGCCTGAGGAGAGCATTTCATTTTATAACGAATATATCAATAATGATCCTTATTCCTATGTAGCCTGGTTTAACCTTGGCCTTGTCTACGAAAGAATGGAGCGCTTCGAAGAGGCTATCGATGCTTTTGACTATAGTATCCTCATCAATGAATCTTTTGTCTACGCCTATTTCAACAAAGGAAATGCGTTGGTGAACCTACAAAAATATGAAGAAGCCATTGAGGTCTACAAACAGAGTTTTGAATACGAAAAACCATCCGCAGATGTTTACTGTGCCATAGGTGAGTGCTATGAGAAATTGGAACAGATGGATTTGGCGCGTGAAAATTATAAAAAAGCAGTAAAGCTCGATCCGTATTTGGCTGATGCATGGTTTGGCATTGGGGTCACATTAGACTTTGACGACCGCTATTTCGAATCTTTGCACTTCTATAAAAAAGCATTAGAATTAGAAGACGATAACCCAGATTATTGGTTTGCTATTGCGGATGCTCGATACAAGCTGCGCCAATTCGACGAATCAGTCCGTGCCTACAACAAAGTTGTAGAACTTTCGCCCAATGATATCGAAGCTTGGCTGGACTATTCCTCCATATACTTTGAAGAGCAACGATATGATGAAGCGATTGGTGTCATGGCAGATGCCATAAAAACTAACCCTGATGCTCCTGAATTATACTATCGATTGGTTGCTTATCTATTTGCAAACGGACAATACAATGAAGCCTTGAATTTTTTAGAGTTAGGGTTAGCAGCAGATCCGGAGAAGTTTTATATCCTATTTGATTATCTTCCCCAATTGCAGGGAAACAAAATCATTGTGGATATCATAAAAAAATACACTGACAACGCATGAAAAAATTAGGGCTCATCGGTTTTCCACTAGGGCATTCCTTTTCCAAAAAATACTACCTAGAAAAATTCGAAAAAGAGCATATACAAGGGATAGATTATGATCTATATCCATTGGAGGATATAACTTCCTTCCCTAAGCTCTATGAAGGGGACAGTTGTTTCCAAGGTTTCAACGTGACGATCCCACATAAACAACGTGTAATGCCCTTTCTGGACGAACTATCGGAAGAGGCGAAAATCATCGGTGCCGTTAACTGTATTCGCATACAAAGAGATGACAACACCACTAGACTAAAAGGTTATAATACTGATGCCTTCGGCTTTGAAAACTCGCTTAAACCGCTACTACAGCAACATCATAAAACTGCATTAGTCCTGGGTAATGGCGGAGCTGCAAAAGCTGTATTTTACACATTGGATAAATTAGGAATTCCATACAAAATCGTAAGCCGTACAGCTGAAAATGGTGATTTAACCTATGCTGAGGTAACAGATTCTATCATCAAATCCAATACTATAATTATCAACTGCTCTCCTGTTGGCACCTACCCTAATGTAGACGAAGCTCCGGCTATACCGTACCATAGTATTGGAAAGCAACACCTATTGTACGATTTAATATACAATCCAGAGGAAACTTTATTTTTACGATTGGGAAAGGAACAAGGTGCCGTGACAAAAAATGGTCTAGAAATGTTAGTTCTACAGGCAGAAAAAAACTGGGAAATCTGGAATCAATAAAATGGGAAAACACCTATTCTTTTTCTTTGGAATCTTAGTTTCCCTCGCTTCCTGTGGTAACCAAGCATCCGATGCTATGCCAAAGCCAAGAGGTTTCTTCCGATTATATTTCCCTGAAAAAACTTACCAGCCAATCGAACAGGGCTGCCCTTTTTCGTTTGAAATGCCAACATACGCTGTGTGGGCCCCTGACCTGTCTGAAAAGGCAAAACCTTGTTGGAAAAATTTGGATTTCCCGAATTTTAATGCGCGTTTGCACATTAGCTATTTTAACATCACACCAGAGGCAAGTTTTGCAGAATTAACAGAAGATGCTCGCACATTTGCATTTAAACATACGGCAAAAGCAACAGCTATCGATCAAGTGGTGATACATCATACGGAAACGGATGTACACGGTATTCTCTACGAAATACGAGGAAACTCAGCGTCTAACGTACAGTTTTTCGTATCCGACAGTACGAAACACTATCTTAGGGGCGCTTTGTATTTCAACGAAAAGCCCCATCTCGACTCTATAAAACCTATTCTGGATTTTATCAGAGCAGATATTGATCACTTAATTAATACCTTTAGCTGGAAATAATTCCGGGTTTCATAATTACTCATGATGGTAGAGGAGAGCTACACAAACCACGAAGCGCTCGTGAATGTTATGAATAACATTTACGGATGAATAATTCATTTTATATGCCGCAATTATATTGCATATAAAAGTGAATTTCTGTAGGTTTGGGATTATGCTTAAAGTTCAATCATTCGTATTTAACGCCTTCCAGGAAAACACCTATATAGTCTATAATGAAGAAAGTTATTGCGCTATTTTTGATCCTGGAATGTCCAATCCGCAAGAGGAAAAAGCGCTGGTCACTTTTATTGAAGAAAAAAAGTTAAAACCTACTGCTTTATTCAATACACATTGCCATATTGATCACGTTCTGGGCAATCGCTTCATATATGATCAATATGGCCTCCTTCCTCAATTTCATGAGGGAGAGGTGCCCGTGCTGGTGGTCGTAGAAAATATAGCTCCGCAATATGGCTTTCGATACGAAACCTCTCCTATCCCACAGATATTCCTTACCGAAGATGAAAAGATAAGTATTGGTAAGGATGAATTAAGCCTACTATTTGTTCCTGGACATTCGCCTGCACATTTATGCTTTTACTCTGAACAAGATAAGTTTCTGATTGGGGGCGACGTATTATTCCGAAACAGTATTGGCAGAACCGATTTGCCAGGAGGCAACCACCAGCAGTTATTGGACAACATCAAGAATAAACTCTATGTTCTCCCTGATGATACAGTTGTGTATCCCGGACATGGACCTTCAACTACGATAGGCTTCGAAAAAAACACAAATCCATTCGTAAGAGGATAATGTTATGAGACTCCCCCTTTTTTTTGCTAAGCGCTACCTATTCTCCAAGAAATCTGTTAATGCAATCAATATCATTTCTGGCATTAGCGTAGTGGGAGTATTGGTCAGTAGTGCGGCCTTGGTGATTGTTCTTTCATTCTATAACGGAATGGAAAAGCTTATCCTCTCACTATATAGCAGCCTTGCTCCGGAATTACGTATTGAGCCAACGACAGGCAAGGTGTTCTCCACAGCCGATACAAAATTTACTGAACTTCGCCAAAAATCTTATATCAGAAGCTACACAGAGGTTTTGGAGGACAAAGCACTTATACAATACAACAACCAACAATTTATTGCCGAAATTAAAGGGATTGAACCTCAAAGCTTACAGGAAGTTGACCATGAAAATATGCTTTATGCTGGAAGCTTAGACATTGCGCAGGATAGCAACTTCTATGCACTTATTGGGGCACAAATTCAAGCGAATCTACGAATACCGATCAATGGTATAAACAACCATATCCAGCTGTTTTCCCCACGGAAAGGAGCACAATCCAACACGATCAATCCTTTAGATGAAATCAACATTCGGAATATATCACCTATTGGGGTCTTGCAATATGAGCAATCTGTCGATAACTTTATTATTACACCAATAGACTTTGCCCGAGACCTGTTGAATGAGTATGAAAAAGTTTCGGCCATAGAAATTTATACAAGTGATACCCTAGCACTCCCTAAAATCCAGAAACAGATACAAAATCTCTTAGGGGAATCCTATATAGTCAAAAACCGCGAACAGCAGAATCCTTTATTATACAAGACGATACAATCCGAAAAGTGGGTTGTATTCTTTATTCTGACGATTATAGGCATCATTGCTATCTTTAACATTATCGGGTCGCTAACTATGCTAGTGATTGATAAAAAACAAGATATGAACATTCTCCAAAGCTTAGGTGCGAGTAAGACACTTATCCAACGTATCTTTTTCTATGAAGGTGTGATGATTGCTTCTATCGGAAGCTTCGTGGGGATTATACTTGGCTTGTTGTTCTGTCTATTTCAGGAAAGGTTCGGTTTTGTACGAACCGGCGAAGGGGCAAATGCCATTATGGATGTTTATCCTGTGGATATCCGATGGGCAGATTTTATCGTCGTATTTTTAACAGTAATGTGTGTAGCCATTATCGTATCTTATATATCATCTCGATTGAGTGTTAAGGAAATAAAGAGAGAAGTGATCTAAGAATTAATGCTTAATATTTCAATCGTTCACGGCTATAATCTCCTTTAACAATGGAGTTGATAAAAGATCCCCAAGCAAAAGGACTTAGAAGCGGGTTTGCATAACGTTGGTTAACTGCCTTATTGCTCATATTAATATGCCGTTGCATAGCGTTGAAACTCTGTATCTCCTCAGCACTGCGCGGAACTACGGCAGACAGGGCTGCTAAAGCTTCCGGAGAAAGATTCCTACGGATACGTGCTGCATCACCACCGCTCATATCCAGAGACATAAATACCATATTGAACTCTTCGATACTCGCCCAAGGGAAAGGTGTAATCGCAGGAAGCTCAATAACCATGCTTTTCATGCTAATTTTTGCCGTGAATTTGTCGGAGTTGGTCTGTGGTACGACGTATTCCAACGACTCAAATCCCACAGAAGTAAAGAGAATGGTATCTCCAGGATGAGCCACAAAAGAAAAATAACCTTCGTTATCAGCAGCGACGACATGGTTATTATGGCTCTTGTTAGTCACCGTAACAAAAGGAACAGGAAGCTCACCCCCAACAGAACTGATAAGCCCGCTGAATTGAATCAGTTTTTTCTGCTGAGCCTGACTTGACGTCGTTACCAGTATCAAAAAAAACAACCCTATGTAATACCTCAATCTTCCTGTCATATTTCAAATTTATACAAACTCCTCAAAAGGAGCCTGTTAAATTTTGTTAACCATATTATATGATCAAAATTGTTACGGAGTGATTGCGTTCGGGTCATTCATATCGGTTAGATTAATTGCCTCTACTGCTATGATTTCTGGAACGGCCTTTTTGATTGCTTGTTCCAGCCCCGCTTTAAACGTCATAATACTCATCGCACAATTTGCACATGTCCCCAATAACCGTAACCGTACAACATGGTCAGGAGTAATTTCTTCAATACTCACGTTGCCACCATCTGTTGCCAAATAAGGGCGAATGGTATCTAAAGCCTGCTCTACTCGCTCGTGTAATGTCATTTTTCTTTCTAAAATATTTATCTGTGTAAAGATAGTCAATTTATTATTTTTTTAAGATAGATAAAACCTATAGCCCATAATTCAACATTTCATTGACAGATTGTGTATATCCACAGGTTAAAGTATGTTAAAGCTCTTTAAATAAGTCGTTTTCCTCTAGGTTTTGACTTATCTTGGCTCACTAAAAATTAATTGAATCTTATACAGATTTCACGTATCTTTGTAAAATGTTTTTAAATAGACGTATAGTATCCTTATTGGCATGTGTAATAATGCTTGGCTCCTTCACCGGGTGTAAGAGCAAATTTGAGAAGTTGCGCGCCAGCAACAATATTGCCATGAAATATCAGGAGGCAGTCAAATTCTACGAAAACAAAAAGTATACTAAGGCCTTAGTTCTTTTTGATGAGTTGATGACCCGTTACCGTGGGCAAGCAGAAGCAGAAGATCTTTACTATTTTACCGCTTATACGAACTATCGTCTGAAGGATTATACTTCGGCACGTTACGCTTTTAAAAACTTTGCTACAACGTATCCGAACAGCCCTCGTGCAGAAGAATGTCGGTTCATGTCTGCATATTGTTTCTATGTCGATTCCCCAAGAGCATCTCTGGATCAAGAGAATACACGAAAAGCGATCGATGAGCTGCAATTGTTCATCAACCTTTATCCCGATGGAGAGAAAGCACAAGAAGCTGGTGATCTTATCCAAAGCCTAAGGGACAAGCTTGAGCTGAAAGCATATACCAATGCAAAATTGTACTTCAACATGGGACAGCCAGACGATTACCGTGCTGCCGTTATCGCATTTGAAAATATGCTTCGTGAGTACCCAGATACAAAATATGCAGAAGAGGTTGAATTTCTGATTGTCAAATCACAATATCTTTTCGCAGAAAATAGTATGATTCATCGCCAACAGGAACGTTTCAACGATGCACTGGATTATTACAAAGCTTTTACTGAGAATTATCCGGAAAGCAAATTTAGAAAAGAAGCGGACGATCTTCGTGTGGGTGCCGAGCGACAAATTGCTGTGGTAACAAAGCGGATGGACGAATACAATAAAGCGCAGGAAGAGCGCCAAAGAGAATTAGGTATCACTAGTGAAGAAGCAAACGGAACAGCTTCTACATCAGATACCAACAAATAAGTTAATAAGTAAAAAGAATTTTTATAATATACTTTAACAATGAGCCAAAATAAGAACACTTCTATTCCAAACTCAACCGTAACCAGAGATTTGAGACAATTGGATTTGAGCACAGACAATATCTACGAATCTATTGTTGTTATCTCTAAACGTGCTAATCAGATAGCAACAGACGTTAAAGAGGAATTAAACGGCAAATTAGCAGAATTTGCAACGAATAATGACAATTTAGAAGAAGTTTTCGAAAATCGTGAACAGATCGAGATCTCAAAACACTATGAACGCATGCCAAAACCAACTTTGGTTGCCATTGATGAGTTTTTGAATGATAAAGTCTATTTTAGAAACCCTTCTAAAGAACAAGAATAATCCCCCAAGGGTATGTCTTTACTAAAGGACAAGAATATTGTAATTGGTGTATGTGGCAGTATTGCCGCATACAAAATTGCAGTGTTGGTTCGTCTTTTGGTAAAAGAAAATGCACAGGTTCAAGTTATCATGACGCCTGATGCGCACCATTTCATTACTCCGCTTACCTTAGCTACTTTATCCAAACGTCCCGTGTTGTCTGAATATTACGACAAATCCAACGGACAATGGAACAATCATGTCGACTTAGGATTAAACGCAGATATACTTCTTATTGCTCCTGCTTCGGCGAACACCCTTGCGAAGATGGCTAACGGACTTTGCGACAATCTTTTGCTAGCAACATATCTATCCGCAAAATGTCCCGTCCTATTTGCTCCAGCAATGGATTTGGATATGTGGAAACATCCCGCCACTCAGCAAAATATTACGAAGTTACAAGCCTACGGAAATACTTTGCTTAAACCCAATCATGGCGAACTTGCCAGTGGACTGATTGGTGAGGGGCGTATGGCAGAACCAGAGGAAATTGTACAAGCCTTGCAGCAATATTTTAACCCTTCGCTTCCCCTCAAAGGAAAGAAAGCTTTAGTCTCTGCAGGACCTACTTATGAAGCCATAGACCCTGTACGGTTTATCGGCAATTATTCCAGTGGAAAAATGGGCTATGCCATAGCTGAGGCACTGGAAAAAAGAGGCGCACAAGTTACCCTCGTTTCTGGACCTACAACACTGCCTTCACCTACAAACGTAGAAAAACATACTGTAATCTCAGCTCAGGAAATGCTGGATGCCTGTGAACGATATTTTGATGAATCAGATATTGTCGTCATGAGTGCGGCCGTAGCAGATTATACACCGGTTCAAGTCGCATCAGAGAAAATAAAGAAAAAAGAAGACACATTCCGTATTGAGCTGAAGAGGACGACTGACATCTTAGCTTCCTTAGGCAAGAGAAAGACGAATATACAAACTTTAGTAGGATTTGCATTGGAGACCAACAACGAAGTGGAAAATGCTACAGACAAACTAAAACGAAAGAATCTCGACTTTATCGTACTCAATTCCTTGAAAGACGAAGGTGCAGGATTTGCTGGAGATACCAATAAAGTCACAGTAATTAACCGCAATGGTGAGCATCAATCTTTTTCATTAAAGCCTAAAAATGAGGTCGCAGAGGATATTGTCAATACTATTATCCGTCACCAGGAAACTATAAATGCATAATCCGAATTTCTTTCGGATAGTAATTATTGATTCTGTTTGGCAATACCTTCACCCAGCCTAAATTTACACCTTCATACCTCACCAATACCCAACCCCTTTGATGGTCTGTAAAGTGATTCGGATCAAGGTTTTCTTTGCGAAGAAAGTCTTGAGCGACATTTAGGTCAACCTCTTGAAAAGGAAGCTCTTCTAATACATAGTTACTGAGCGCTAGATCATACGAAGGAATCAACTCCCTTCCTGTCCATTTTCCAATACACGTTCCTGCATTCTTTAGGTATAACATCTGCTTCAGAACAATCAAATCCTGGTTATATTGCAATGGAAAGATATGTATATCATCATGCTGCATAAACGTAGTAAACCGACTATCATTTTCAATCCATCTCTCTACAACACCTTTAGGAACATTGGTTTTCTCTGGTTTGATTTTTTTTCTATTGAAAGTCGATTGATCTTTCTTTTTTCGCAAAGCGGCAATAAAAAAACCCTCTCCCTCTAACTTATGTGGATAAAAACGATAAGCCCATCTTCCTTCTCCAGCTATTTCCACAATTCCCCAAGTCCCATCTATCGGAATTTGGATACATTCCATTCCATGCTCCGCCAAAAGCCAGTCTACAACTTCTTCATTTTCCTCTACGGAATAAGAGCAAGTAGAATATAACAATACCCCTCCTTCAGTTAAGGCCGGCAAGCAGTCTGCCAAAATACGTTTCTGTCTATCGCTACAAAGCTTTACATTTGCTAGAGACCATTCATCTACGGCATCCTTATCCTTCCTAAACATCCCCGAACCGGAACAAGGAGCATCGACCAGCATCAAATCGAAATAACCCGGTAAACGTCCAAATGCAGATGGATCATTGTTTGTCACGACAACATTGGCGTTGCCCCATCGCACCAAATTATCGACCAATACATTCGCCCTCGTTTTGATAACCTCATTGGATACTAATAATGACGTCTCCCCCAATGTAGTATTCAATAATGTAGATTTTCCTCCCGGCGATGCACAAACATCTAGGGCTTTAGTTTCACTATCTTTCAACTTCAGATATCGCAATATATGATCCAAGAACATCGAAGAAGCTTCTTGCACATAGAAACAACCCGCATGATAGAGTGGATCCAATGTAAAACTCGGCCGTTCTGACAAGTAATAACCGTTCTCACACCAAAGGACAGGTTTCAGGCAGGAGGTATCCAAAGAAGATTTCTTTGCAGGATTCATACGAATAGATGTTATTCTATCCCCTTGCTCATGTACGTCTATAAAGGCCGCTTCATCAAAGTTATCTTGTTCGGTCAAGCGTCGAATTAATTCATTAGGGAGAAAATTGCTCATACCCAAAAGTAAAGGTAAAAAATGAAAAGTGAAACTCCTTTTATGAGGTTCTTACTGTATCTTTGGATATGAAAGATTTTAAGAAATACTATATCATCCCCACAGATCCAGAAGATGTCTATAAAGCCCTCACTATAGAAATTACCGCTCGATTATGGACAGGAGATGAAGTTCAGATTGATGCACGGGAAGGTGGGGAATTTTCCTTATGGGATGGCGCCATACAAGGAAACTTCATTACACTTGAGCCTTACACAAAAATCGTACAGGAATGGTATTTTGGAGAGCAAGAAGAAAGGTCTATTGTCACCTTCAAATTCCATGAGCATAAAAAAGGGACTTCATTAGAAATACAACAGACCAATATCCCGGATGAGGCTTTTGAAGATATTGTAGAGGGATGGGAAGACACTTATATAGCTTCGCTCATAGAGTTTTATGAGGAAGAGTAGTATTAAGTATTGAGTAGAGCGTATTGCGTATTGAGATTATTCCTATAAGACTATCACCATTGTAGCACCCATATATTTGTTTGACTATAAACAAAAAGCCCCTTTCAGTTTCCTGTAAGGGGCTTTGTATAAGATTATCCGCCAGACGGCGGATCACTCTCCCATCCGCCGCGGCGGACAGTACCATCGGCCCGGCAGGGGGGGAAACAAAAAAGGGACGTCCAAATGAATG
>NZ_FOZZ01000008.1 GCF_900116225.1 Sphingobacterium wenxiniae | reverse complement strand
ATGACAGGCATGTATTCTAACCAGCTGAACTACCAGACCTTTATTTCCTTTTAAATATCTCTTTTTTAAGAACGATTTGAAGTTTGACTTCTTTTCTCGATCTGCAATACTACCAGACCTAATCCCTTTCTCGTTTGAAGGTGTGCAAATATAGGCGTATTTTGCGGAATGCAAAAACTTTTTTTCAAAAAATTTACTCCACTGTACCCTCTTTCATTTTCTCTGCATTCTCCGCAAATTGCAATGCATCGATAATACCCTGAATATCACCATCCATAACCGCTGGAAGGTTATACATCGTCAATCCGATACGGTGTTCCGTTACACGGCCTTGCGGATAATTATATGTACGAACTTTCGCCGAACGGTCACCTGTGGACACCATCGTCTTACGTTTTGCCGCTACATCACCATGTTTTTTCTGCACCTCAAGCTCGTACAATTTATTACGAAGCATATCCATAGCCAGTTCACGGTTAGCCAACTGCGAACGCTCTACTTGACATACGACCACAATTCCAGTTGGCTTGTGCGTCAGCTGTACTTTGGTTTCCACTTTGTTCACGTTCTGTCCACCAGCACCACCAGAACGCGAAGTCTGCATTTCTATATCACCAGGATTTAGTTCCACATCCACGTCTTCTGCTTCCGGCAATACCGCAACAGAGGCTGCAGATGTATGTACACGACCTTGTGTCTCTGTATCTGGTACACGTTGAACACGGTGTACTCCTGATTCGTATTTCAACTGCCCATAAACATCCTCACCAATAACTTTCAGGATAACCTCTTTATAACCTCCAGATGTTCCTTCAGTAACATCCATTACTTCATTCCGCCAACCCTTAGTCTCAAAATAGCGTGTATACATGCGGTATAAATCGCCAGCAAACAACGCAGCTTCATCTCCACCGGTTCCGCCACGGATTTCAATAATGGCATTTTTCGCATCCTCAGGGTCTTTCGGAATCAACATTAAACGGATTTCCTCTTCCTTCTCCTCTTTTTCTGTCAAGAGTAAGTCTAATTCTTCCTTAGCCATTTCCCGCAATTCCTGATCCTTCTCATTAGCCAAAATATCCTTATTCGTTTCGATATTGCTAACTATATTTTTATAGATATGGTATTGCTCTACGATTTTTGATAAGTCCTTATATTCTTTGTTAAGCTTAGCAAATCGCTTCATGTCATTAATGGTGGCAGGGTTGCTTAATTCAGCTTCCACTTCTTCCCATCGTTCTTTTATGGCTTGTAATTTTTCTAACATATTGTTATGTTGCTATTAAATAAACAGAAAAACGCATTTTCTGCTTTGTAAGCACAAAAGTACGGATTTTTTTGGTATTAATGCGAGGAAACCGCTTTCAACCCTACAATAGAAGCAATCAACGTGAAGATGAAAAATACACGCCAAAAGTCTGCTGGTTCTTTGAACACAAGAATTCCTACCAGAACCGTACCAACAGCACCAATACCAGTCCATACAGCATAGGCTGTGCCTAAGGGCAATGTTTGCGTAGCTTTCATCAACAGGATCATACTTACTGTCAAACACACACCAAAGGCACCGTACCACAGGTACATCTCAGTCCCAGTGGCTTGTTTTGCTTTTCCCAAACAAGAGGTAAAGCCTACTTCAAATAGGCCAGCGATAATCAAAATAATCCAGTTCATTTGTTTCTTCTTTAGGACAAAGATCGGCATTCTAGAGACGAAAGCTTTTTACAAATGATAAAAAACATAAAAAGTGCGATAAAACTTATCGCACTCCTACTATTAATCAATTTAAACCTAAATTATGAAAAAAATCTTATACTGTTTCTGCATCTACAGGAGCATACTCATCAAAAACTTCAGAAAAGCCTTCATAATCTTTATCTCCATCTGGCGTAAAGCTACGGATGCCCAGTTCTTCCACATAGGCTTTCAATTCTGGGTTAACCTTGTCGTCAGCAAATACCGCAACATCTGTGTACGAAAGTGCTCCTTTATATAAGTCTACATACGAACCATCACCATAATAAGCAGCTTCCTCCGCACCCATATCCTCTTGTGTAGCCATTTCAGCATATTTGCTACCTATTGAATCAAAATCCTCATCGCCATAGAGCGAGTACATAACCTTTGCATCTTTAAAAGTTGGGTCATCTTTATAAGCTGTTTTTAAATACGCCGGTACCATTGCAGCAAACCACCCGTGGCAGTGTACCACATCCGGCGACCAACCCAATTTCTTAACCGTCTCTAAAGCTCCCTTGCAAAAGAATAACGATCGTTCGTTATTATCTTCAAAAAACTTCCCTTTGTCATCACGAAAAACTTTTTTCCGCTGGAAATACTCTTCATTATCCAAAAAGTAAACCTGCATACGCGCAGCTGGTAATGAAGCCACTTTAATGATTAGCGGATTGTCATTGTTATCCACAACGATGTTCATTCCCGACAACCTTATCACTTCGTGAAGCCTATTTCTACGCTCATTGATATTCCCGAAACGAGGCATAAGGATACGGATTTCAAATCCTTTCTCTTGCATCGCTTGCGGTAGTTGCCGTGTGATTTCAGAAATCTTGCTTATTTCGAGGAAAGGCGACATCTCATGGGTTACAAACAATATTTTCGTTTTTGCCATCTCCAATTATTTTTTTATTAAACAGAAAAATCGGTTTACAAAGATACATATATTTTAGGGATTTTACAATCCCTTAGTTTCCATAGCTTTATAATCACAGATTATTTATGCATTTTTGCACCCTCATTTTATTGTTTATCCGTGAAAACAGTCGAGACAAAAAAAGAGCTTCAAGGCTACCTCAAAGACCTCCGGAATACCGGAAGGAAAATCGCTTTGGTGCCCACTATGGGCGCTCTACATGAAGGACACCTTTCCTTAATCAAGGAAGCACAACAGATTGCCGACATCGTGGTCTGTAGTATTTTTGTGAACCCTACACAGTTCAACGACCCTAAAGATCTAGAAAAATATCCCCGTCCTATAGAAAATGATTTGAAACTATTGAGGCAGGCTCATTGCGATGTCGTCTTTATGCCAACAGTGCAGGAAATGTATCCATCTAACGAACCAGAATGGCATATTGACCTTGGTACTTTAGACAAAGTATGGGAAGGGGAAAAGCGACCGGGTCACTTCCAAGGTGTTACACAAGTCGTTTACAAATTATTTAATCTGGTTCTGCCGGATGTGGCTTGTTTCGGGCAAAAAGATTTCCAACAAATCATGGTTATTCAACACATGGTAAAGATAAAGGAACTCCCAGTAGAGATCCATATCTGTCCTACGGTGAGGAATACCCAAGGTCTCGCGCTAAGCTCGCGGAACACGCGCCTCAGCAATGATGGACTAAAAAAAGCTCTTGTCCTATTCCGCGCGCTCACTTATATAAAAGAACATATCAGAAAAGAGTCACCAGCTGTACTGAAGGAAAAAGCGTTGGGAATTCTACAGCAAGAAGGAGATGTTACAGTGGAGTATCTCGCCATCTGTGAAAGTGCTTCCTTGCAAGAAGTTGAGCAGATTATCCCCGGAAAAAGCTATGTAGCTTTATTAACAGCTTGGATAGAAGGTGTTCGGTTGATTGACAATATGGTGTTGGAACATTGAAATCTTACAATCCAAAAAAAATAGGTAATTTTGCATTATGATTATTGAAGTAATGAAATCAAAGATTCATCGTGTGCGGGTAACGCAAGCAGAATTGAATTATGTGGGAAGTATTACGATAGATGAAGATTTGATGGAGGCCGCAAATATAATGGCCAATGAGAAGGTACAAATTGTGAACAACAATAATGGTGCACGATTGGAGACTTATGTAATCCCCGGAGAACGTGGCACAGGGACTATTTGCCTCAATGGTGCAGCAGCTCGATTAGTCCAGGTTGGCGATGTTATCATCATCATTTCCTATGCTTGGCTGACCACAGAGGAAGCCAGAAATCACAAACCGGCATTGGTTTTTCCCGATGATAACAATAAATTAATTCGTTAATCTACCAGACATTCTATAATTTTATAGCGCTGATAAATACGTGTATAGACTGACGAACACATACCGCTCCATTATAGCCGCTGCCCTCAGCGTATGGATGCTGATGATTATCATCAGTGGTATTGTCTTTATACACAAAGAAGTAACCTCTACGGGTGAGGTCATTATCCACATCCACCCTTACGACTTTACACAAAAAAACAAAAAACACCACCATAAATCGGATTCCGAGATACAATACCTCAACGTAGTATTTACCGGAACATACTTGGCTACAGCCAATTTTGTTTTCGAACAGGCGCCAACACCTTTCGAGTATCATATCGATTATGCCGAGTTATTGGTGAGCTATACCTTTCGAAAAGCATTCCACCCTAATCTTCGCGGACCTCCTTCCATAGCTTAAATATAATTACAACAGTTTTCTGATAATAGGATCTTCGGAACAGTTTCCGTATATCCTAGTTGGCTATGTGACTATATAATATGGTACATAGCAGTATTATAATTTAATGCTATTACTTAGACGACGTGTGTATGTGTGTATCTCCATATATAAGCAGGTATACTATACACACAACATTATAAAATTTATATGACAAAGAACTACATTGGTCTTCTTTTGACCATTCTATATATATGCCCCATTACCCTTTTGGCACAGATAAAAATACAGGGTAAAATAACCGATGCTGACAATAAGCCTATTGCAGCTGCGACCATCTTGGTCGAGGGAGCAGGAATAGCAACTTCATCCGATGTCTCCGGCAATTTCGTGCTAGAAAACATCAAAAGCACTTCAGCAACATTGATTACCCGTGCTGTAGGCTATCAAACCAACCGTACCAGCATCAAACCTCCTCAGGACTTATCCGACATTAAAATAACATTATTAGAGGACAATCTTAGTCTGAACGAAGTCGTTGTAAGTGCTACGCGCTATGGGTTAGATCGTCGCGAAGCACCTGTAGTGGTGAATGTGCTTGGTCCAAAACTTTTCAACGCCACCCAATCGGTAGCCATGTCCGAGACATTGAATTATCAACCCGGTGTACGTGTTGAAAACAATTGCCAAAACTGCGGATTTTCTCAAGTACGCCTGAACGGATTAGACGGAGCCTATTCACAGATTCTCATCAACAGCCGTTCGGTATTCAGCGCACTGAACAGCGTGTATGGTTTGGATCAAATTCCAACCAGTATGATAGACCGCATTGAGGTGGTACGTAGTGGAGGTTCTGCCCTATTTGGAGCTAATGCCATCGCAGGTACAATCAACATTATCACCAAAGATCCTATCGAGAATGATTGGCAAATCAAGTCTACCAATTCTTTAATTGACGGCAAAGCTTGGGACAATACCCTTGATTTTAACACCTCCTATGTAGAAGAAGACCTCATGACCGGTGTAACGTTCTATGGTATGCATCGTGATAGACAAGCTTGGGATGCCAATGGTGATGGCTTCTCCGAAATCACAAAACTGAAAAATACCACTTTCGGGACAAAAGCCTTTTTCAAACCTTCTGAATACAATAAAATTACACTGGATTTAAGTGTCTTAAGCGAATTCCGAAGAGGTGGAGACCGTTTAGCGTTAGCACCACACTTTACAGACATCACCGAACAGTTACAAACCAATTCCTTAATAGGCGGACTTACCTACGATCAATACTCCAAAGACTGGAAACATAAATTCTCTTTGTATGCATCTGCACAAAAAACAAAACGTGATAGCTATTACGGTGGTTTAGGTGGTTCTACCGCCCCTCAAGACAGCCTAATAGCAGCAAACGCCTATGGTGTTACAGATGACTTCGCTATGGTGGCTGGAGGTCAATACACCTATAACTTCGAGAAAGACGTATTTACGGCAGGGGTAGAATTCAATGCGAATAAAACAGAAGATGAAATCGCTGGATACAACCGTATCATAGACCAGAAAACACACGGAGTGGGGCTATATGCCCAATATGAATGGAAAGTAATAGACCCACTAAAAATGTTATTGGGTGCACGGTATGACCATACCCATGTAGATGGCAAATACACTTTATTAAACAATCAAAGATCGTCCGAACAGAACTTTGGAACATTTAGCCCTCGTTTTACGCTACTATACGATATCACGCCTGAATTGCAGTTCAGAGGAGGGTATGCTAGAGGCTTCCGTGCACCGCAAGCCTTTAACGAAGATATGCATGTCACTTCTATTGGGGGAGACCAAGTGTTTGTATTAATTGGCAAAGATCTCGAAACAGAGTACTCCAATGCTTATACGGGTTCCTTCAACTATACGCGCAATTTTGGGCGCACCCAGACCAGTCTACTTATTGAAGGTTTTTATACAGACCTACAGAATCCATTCACCACCGTGATGACATCACAGGAGGACAACATCATCTTGCGGGAGATGCGCAATGGAGCAGGCTCTAAGGTCTATGGAACAAATATCGAATTAAGTGTTGCTCCGTCAAATGCGCTCACCATTCAGGCGGGAGGAACTATACAACGTTCTAAATACAAAGAAGCTCAGGTTATCTATGAAGCAGAAGACCCCGGCAATGATATTTCCACTTTCCGTTATATCCGTACCCCGAATGCCTACGGATATCTAAATACCAATATAAAGGCTAGCAAGCAATTCGCCATTGATCTAACCGGCGTTTACACGGGCAGTATGGTGGCAACACATTATCAACCCGACGAGACCATGTTGCTAAAAACGACCAAGGATTTTGCCGAATTGAACCTACGGTTAGGTTATACTTTTGCCGTGAGAAACAATTTCAATATAGAGCTTTTTGGCGGTATCCAGAACATGTTTAATGCCTTCCAGAAAGATTTTGACAAAGGCCCCCTTCGTGATTCAGACTATGTCTATGGACCAACGAAGCCTCGCACCTTTACTTTTGGCATCAAGATTGGACATTTTCATTGATATTTATAATCATCGTAGAGACGTTGCACTGTGTCTCGTCAGAGCCGAGACACAGTGCAACGTCTTTACAAAAGAACAAAAATTGCAAAACATGTCGCGACTATTATCTATAACCTTTATACTGCTCAGCAGTCTAATGGGCACACCATGCCAAGCTCAAGGGCGTGACAGTATCAACTGGATATCGTTCGAGCAGCTTTCAGACTCTTTGCAAGTTCACCCAAAGAAAGTTATTTTGTTCTTCCACACCGATTGGTGCTCCTACTGCCGCAAGATGCAAAATGAGGTTTTTACAGATGCAGAAGTTATTTCAGCTCTGAATAACACTTATTATGCAGTCAGATTTGATGCGGAAAGTGTCGATACCGTTACATTTGAGGGGCAAAAATTCACCAATACTATTTCTAAAAAACGTACAGGACGATACCATGCTCTTGCCCAGCTCTTAGCTCAACGCGAAGGAAAACTGGTCTTCCCTACAGCTATTTTGCTTGATGAGAAATTCACCGTACGTCAACGTTATTTTCAGTATCTCGACAAAAAGAAGCTGTTAAAAGCAATAAAATTTTAATTTTGCTGTAGCGTTATAAAAACACAACACGTTTTAACGCTTAATTAAGTACTAATAATTATATAATGAAAAATCTATTTAAGCTATTATTTGCGGTTTTAGTGACTGCGGCTGTGTTTACATCTTGTATGAAAGACAATGACAACTCTTGGTATGAGGAGCAACAAAAAGAATTACAAAGAATTGAAGCTACAAACAAAGAGCAGGCACCCCTTTTGAAACAATATGCCGAACAATATTTAGGCGAAAACCGTAAACTTGATGAAAACTCAGGAATATGGTATGAAGTGATAGAAAGCCCTGAGGTTCCAGAGGATAAAAAATATGAATTTTTCACATCATCGGGACAAATTTACAATTTTGCTCTTAAAGCGAAATACGAAGGCCGTTTAGTAAAAGAACAAGGCAAACCATTTGACTCAAGTACTGAACCCGCTAATTTTACAGCTAATGGTTTAATCCCAGCATGGGTACGGGCAATTATACCATCAACTTTCAATTTGAATGGACAAACCCATGAAGTAGGAGGCTTAACGGAGAAAGGTTTACAAGTTGGCGCCAAAATCCGTATTATAACCCCCTCTACCTTAGGTTATGACAATAAAGATGTTAAAGATAAGGATGGTAACATTAAAATTGCAGCCAACTCTCCGTTAGATTTTACGATAGAAATAGTAGAACTTAAAAGAGCACAATAAAGAAACAGGCCCCATTTGATAAAACAACGAGGTCGTGTTGATAAAATTGCCTATTCAATTTAGACAAATTGAATAGGCAATTTCAATAAATTGAGTATTCATTTTTCTCAACTGACTGTATTCATTTTCAAAAGGCACACCGCCCTTTTCAAAGATCACCTGCAAAAACTTTTAATTCAAGCTTTTACCGGCTCAACACCTACTTCCCTTTAAACCGCGAAGCCTCCAAAATCCCTTGTGCATCCATATTTTTGAGAAGTTCCTGCAAAGTCACCTCCGGGTGTCGTTCCATATATTTACGTACAATCATCCAGCCCAGATAAGTACCCAGCTTAGGTGCCGATTCATTGTTTTCACCCAGCTCTGCTGTAAATGGTGCTTCGGTGAAATATTTCTGTATACGCAGATAATCCGTATTATACAGCAAATCTTCCTCCAAAAACCAAGACCATATTTCCGGCTGGTATGCCTTTGTCCACTGCATCTGGGCAGTTGTGTAGCCAATCTTCAGGGAGTCCGCCGTATTTGGTAAGATGGAGTCCATCGCCAGAAGTATTTTACCTTGGTAAACCATATTTTGCAGTGTATTTACATCCGTATTTTCCTGTGGAAATAGCTCTTGCCGTAACACGCTCTCTAACACACGCGGTGTAATATTCTCCGGTGTAAACCGACGTGACATATACAAAGGAATAGATTTCACCAAAGCCGGATAAAATTCAGAATCTGCCCCTAGAAACATATCCAGTCCAATTCCTATATAACCGTCGCCTATAGGCGTTTGTACTGAGAATCCAGAAAAGTAAGCAATAACACGGGGTAATTCGTACGTCGGAAAATAATACTTCAAGTATTTAAAAGCCTGTGTAAGCTCTTTTTCCTGTGTCTTCAAGTCCGGATATTTATTTTTCACAGCTGTAGAAAGTGCTTTAAAATCCTGCTGTTGAAGGATAGTCTGCAACACCGGAACAATGTGCGTGCTGTCCATCGGATCACCGGCTTCCAGCATGTATAGCATGAAATCAGTATAAAAAGCGCCGTACTTTGTCAACCATTCGCTGTTCTTTGTTCCGACTTCTTCCGAAGATAAATCTGCAAATTCCCTATCAAAGCGTTCGATTTTCACATCTACATCGATCCCCGAAATATTGGGCAATTTCTTTCCCCGTTGACAAGAACTCAAATGCAGGGCAGCGAGTATAAAGAACAAGTAAATTATCTTTTTTACGTTCATGGCTGGTTTTTTGTGTTTACGACAAAAGTAATTATTAATTTTACAGTATTGAAAACTGGTTGCATTGCAAAAATCCGTTTTTAATAAAAAGCGTCATTGCGAGGAACGAAGCCTGCCTACCGCAGGCAGGCAATCTGCTTTTTATGTTACCAGATTGCTTCGTCATACTTCCTCGCAATGACGGTAACTGAAAAAGACGGCAACCTGTTATGCAACCTTGAAAACTATAAAAATTGAAACATTGTTTTTCGGATTACATATTATCAAAAGCATACATCAACATGACAAAAAAAATCGCATTCTTTTCCCTGCTATTATCCTTTCTTTTCGTGTCCCCGTCCCATGCGCAGTATTATTACAACGAGCGCAACCTTTCTTTAGGCTTAGTTTTCAATCCGAATATCGGCTGGTTATCCTATAGTGACTCCGACGTCTATAAAAGCGACGCCAAATTCGGTTATGCTTATGGGCTTTTAGCCGACATTGGCTTCGCAAGAAACTATTTCTTTTCCACGGGGTTAACCATCAACACGCTCTATACAGATGTCAATTCCATGATGTATCATGCGGTTAGTTCGACTCCCTCTGCCACTGACACCAAGAACTTCCGTCTACAGTACGTCGAAGTTCCATTATCTATCAAGCTAAAAACCAACGAAGGAAATCTGGGTCGGTTCTATGGACAGTTTGGTTTTACTGCAGGCGTGAAAGTTTCAGGAAAGGAGAAGTTTGATAACACCAACAAATACAATACAATCAGTGGCGATGATATTTTTCGATTAGGATTGATTATCGGGACAGGAGCAGAATGGCGGGTAAGCAATAGCCTTTCTGCAGTAACCGGAGTGACGTATAACAACGGTTTCACACGAACAATGAAAGAAGGCAGTCCGAAACTGTCCTACGTTTCCTTGAATTTAGGTTTGCTCTTTTAACCGAGCTTTCGCAAGCTCATCCTTAAGATAATTTCAGACGAATGAAAATAACCTTAGCGCAACTCAACTACCATATTGGCAATTTTGAAGCCAATAACCATAAAATTATTGATGCTATCACTGCTGCAAAAAATCAACAGGCTGATGTGATTGTTTTTGCGGAACTGGCCATTGGTGGCTATCCGGCAAAGGATCTGCTCCGCAATCAGGCATTTATCAAACAGTGTCAATCTGCCTTAACCGAAATTGCTTCACACTGTGAGGGCATCACCTGTGTCATTGGTGCGCCTATCGCCAACATGGACGGCGAAGGCAAATCACTATATAATGCTGCCGTGGTCATTGCCGATAGAAAGATTACCGCCATTTCCAAAAAAACTTTCCTTCCTGACTATGATGTCTTTGACGAATATCGGTATTTTGAACCCAATAGAGTACTCAGCTGCGTAGAGATACAAGGTCGCAAAGTCGCCCTAACCGTATGCGAAGACTTGTGGGATGATGACAACAATAACTCCTATGTTGGTGATCTTTTAACAGAGCTAAAAAGGGAAGAGCCCGAATTGATTATCAATATCGCAGCCTCGCCATTTTCTTATACACATTTCGACAATCGTTTACAGGTATTACAACGCAATGTTATCAAAGCAGGTTGTCCACTTGTATACGTCAACCAAGTTGGTGCGCATACCGACATCATTTTTGATGGCCGTTCTCTCGCTTTAGACAGGAATGGAAACATACTTACGGAACTAAAAAGCTTCAAAGAAGACCTTCAGGTCGTCAATATCTTTGCTTCCTCACCCGTTAAGGAAGAGAACCAGACATCGGAAATTCAATTGATATATGATGCCTTGATTCTGGGTCTTCGTGATTATTTTGCAAAATCGGGTTTCAAAAAAGCCGTGCTGGGATTATCCGGAGGACTGGATTCTGCGGTGGTAGCTGCTTTGGCTTGTGAAGCTTTGGGTGCGGAGAATGTACTGGCAATTCTGATGCCTTCCATCTATTCTACCGATCATTCACTGAAAGATGCACTGGATCTGGTACAAAACACCGGATGTGCACACCAAATTATCCCTATCAAGGATGTTGCCGAGGCTTTTGACACAACCTTAGCGCAGACATTTGAAGGACGCACACCCGATACCACAGAAGAAAATATTCAGGCCCGTATCCGTGGCACATTGCTGATGGCTATTTCTAATAAATTTGGTCATATCCTCCTCAATACATCCAACAAAAGTGAGGCAGCCGTAGGTTATGGTACGTTGTATGGCGATATGGCTGGCGCGATAAGTGTTATCGGTGATGTGTATAAAACACAGGCTTTTGCCTTAGCTAGATACATCAACCGCGAGAGAGAAATAATCCCGGTCAACACCATCGTCAAACCGCCTTCCGCCGAACTAAGGCCTGATCAGAAAGATTCGGATTCGTTACCCCCTTATGACATCCTGGACAGTATTCTATACCAGCTAATCGAACTGGAAAAAGCGGGTTCTGAAGTGATCCAATTGGGCTTTGACGAGGATTTGGTGAACCGTATTGTGTCGATGCTTAATCGCGCTGAATTCAAACGCTTTCAGGCACCGCCAATTCTACGGGTCAGTCCAAAAGCTTTTGGCAGTGGAAGATCCATTCCATTAGTGGCGAAATATCCGTTTTAGGTTTCAGCCTAAAACCTAAAGACTTCGGAAGTTTTTGAAACTTCCGAAGTCTGCTAAAAAAGTTAAATTTTAGGATTAAACTTTTTATAAACAACATTGTCTAATTTAAATACTAAGATGGAAATGTTATGAAAAAGTTAGTATATATCTGCTTAACGGGGCTAATAGCGTTCTTCGCTTCCTGCTCCTCGGTGAAATACAACACCACACGCTTGCAAAGTCAGGATTTCAGCCAATACAAAACCTACGGTTGGTTACCTCCTGTAGATTCCTTATCCAAGAGCTATTTCAATAATGATATAGCCAAAGGTAATATTATTGAGTCTGCAAACAGAGAGCTGGAACAATTAGGAATGAGCTATAATAAGGACAACCCAGATATTCTATTCCGTTATGTTTCCATTGTCAATAACAAAAGCCGTCCGGTTTATGCTTCTCCACACTGGGGTTGGGGTGGTCCTTGGGGATTTTACCGTCCATGGGGAATGGGCTGGTATGGCTACGGTGGCGGATTCAACTATCCGGTAGGAAGTGAGAAATTCCGCTATGCCCACCTGATTATCGAAGCTGTAGATCGCCGTACGGATGCGGTTGTATGGCAAGCTCGAGGATCGGCAGAAGTCAGAACACCTGAAAAAGCTATTAATAACTTACCGAAAGTAGTAAACGGGATATTTAAGCAATATCCGGTAAGGAAAAAATAAGAAAAAGGCTTCGAAATTCGAAGCCTTTTTCTTATTAAGGTTTATACAAAAAACAAATTCTTCTCCGTAGATTATGGGAAAACACAATAATTTTACGATTATTGTGTTTGTTATATTGAATTTACCGTAAAAAAATAATTTCAACACTTATGTTAAAACACTACATCGCACTTGTACTTACCTTTTCATCCTTGATTGCTTTTGCACAAAATAAGCCTATGCTACCTTATGCCATACAGCAAGGCACATTGAACGAGCAATTTACCAACCTGAGCAATTTGTCACGCTCGCAGGATGCCGACTTCAAGGTAATACGGAAGACAAATCTTGAAATCGTCAGAAAGAATGTAATAGACTCAATAGCGCGTTACCAAAAAGAAATTTCCGAGCTAAAAAACAACTCCGCTTCTTCTGTGAACACCGTTGCTACTTTAAAAGATTCGGTTTCTACGTTAACTACGGCATTGCAAGAAGAGCAGCATAAAACCAACAGCATCTCCTTTTTGGGTATCGATTTTTCAAAAGGGTCCTACCATACGATGGTGTGGGTAATCATTATCGTATTGGCTATTGCATTTTTAGCGACTCTGGCATCTTTCCGTAAGGCGAAAGTTGACACCAGCTCCCACAAGCAAACAGCTGAAGAGCTGCAAGAAGAGTTGCAAACTCTCCGGAAGAAATCCATGGAAAAAGAACAACAGCTCAAACGTCAGCTGTTGGACGAACAAATGAAAAGAAACTCTTAAAAAGAAAAAGCACCGAAAATTCGGTGCTTTTTCTTTTTAAGAGGACTTAAGTGATTTTTCAACAACACCACCCTTCTCACTGTCCACCACAATCTTTGCATTCGACGGATCCCCTTTCACAATCCACCGTACCTTCACACTCGACATCCCGTCAATAGTAGGTATTTCAATCTGCTCAGGTTTATATTGCTGTTCAACCGTGACGTTGAAGTCGCTATCCATCACACGCATACCTGTGATCACCTGCGCACCTTCCAAGCGGATATGGTTTGGTCGGTTAACTCTGTTTTTCACATCATGGTCAGAATGCGTCGGTATAATACGGCTGTTCCATACCGTAGCATTTACCTCATACAATCCTCCGCCCAAGGGTTTCACTTCCGTGTGCAGAAATTCCAGTTTTGGCATGTGGTGCGCATGATAAATGGTAAAGGCCGCATTTCTATGCGCATCCTCTAACAATAGAAAACCTGGGTGGTTACGTGTATAATTCTTCTTCGCACCACCAATTTCAATTTTACCGAATTGCGGATGATCATATTCCTTCCACGGCACATAAGCATCTCCAAACAGCAGAAGCTTGTCAAACTCAAAATATTCGTCACTTTGACGCAAACCACCCTGTGCTTTTTCATTGAAAAGCTTATACGTCGTCATCAACTCGTTAGAAAACGTAAATATACCTCTCGTCAAAGAGATGAAATCGATTTCACCGCCAAAAACGGTGTAAAGGTCCTTATGGATAACGATGTAATCATATCCTGGGAGCATTTTTTCACCGACTTTACCAATTGCATCGTAAACCTGCACATCTTTCCGTGAGTAATATTGCTCATCCTGAGCAGCCCCAGGTCCACGCAAAATCATTCCTCCATAATTATGATAAGACTGTGCTCCGGCAATATTTCGATGTGTATAAAAGAAATCTTTTACAGCTTGTGTTTCTAGTAGCGTTCCAGGGTAATACAAAGCTCCATTCTGTACATAGTTCGGTTGCCAATTCCACCCCCAGTCACGGTTCGGGTCATACGTACCAGTGATATCCTCATTTACCAAACCATCGCCATCGTTATCGATACCTTCAAAGCCCAGCATTTCGTATTCACCGACCTCCCCCGGCTTGGCGAGTACCATTCTATTTGGATTATCCGGATCTACTTTATACCTACCCGTTTTGGATTTGCGGCGCATCATCACAATGTGTCCATCGCCATCCAAATCATCGTACAAATCCTCCGCGACCAATCCGTCGCCATCATTATCAAAAGGACGGCGCCCTGTGCGGGAGGAGTGCATGGTATTCGGTTCGTAAATAAAATAATCCCGAGAATCAGGGTTGATGGTCGGCGCAATATAGAACACTTTATCCCGCAGAAGCTCACGAATAAATTCCACGCTATTAAAATTCTCTGCCAGATACCATGCGGTATACATGGCGATTTCAGATCCCTGCAATTCATTGGCATGGATATTTCCATCAATCCACATTCCCGGCTTGCGCCCGACATCTCCTTTGCTAAAATCAGAAACCGTCAAAACGAAGATATCCCGACCTTCATAGGATTTACCGATAGATTCATACTTCACGAGATTAGGATAAGCCTTTTGCAAGTCCTTGTAGAATTGCTCCATTTGCTTATTATCGTGGTAGCGATTCCAGTTCATCGGGACCTTTGGATTGGAAGGAGAGCCTATCGCCCGAAGTCCCGGAATTTCCACGGCTTTATCTTCTGATTTTTGGGCAAATCCTGATAAAGACAAAGCCAAAAGAGCCGTTAAAATACTATATTTGAATTTCATACTGGTCAATGTTATAAAGTTACTTCAATTGTTTTCTCCCCTGCCGTCGGACAACCTGCCACAATCGACACTTTGCCCTTGCCTTTAACCAACCACGATACTTTGAGCGATTTGCCTGCACCCAATGTAGGATATAGCTGCAAGCGTTTTCCGCTCAGAAACTGCTGGGAAGACCGCAACTCACATACCGTTTTAAATTTCGACACGTGCTTAATTCTATCCGCGATTTCAGGATAAGTAGGTAGCAAACCTGTGTTCACCACATTCAATTCAATGCGATAAACATCTTCTCCCAAATTCGTAACAACCGGTTTATCGAAAGACAATGTCGCCATAGACTTCACCAGATTCACCACAAAATCCGTATGCGCTTGTGCCGGAGCTTCTAAAAAGGAAGCCGGAGGATTATTCCTGAATACTTCTACTATACCGCCAACTTCAACCTCTTGATTTGGGAAATCCGGGTGATTGACTTTTGTCCATGGTAGAATAGCGCCTTGTACATTATTAGCTTGCACCCATTGCGCAAATTTAAGGTCTGCCTCTTTTCCATTACCCGTTTTGTTATCCCGCTTGGTAGAATCTGCACTATGCGGCCACCAACCCGGCGTAACAAAGCTGAATTTACCAACGTGGTAATATGCCGTTGAAGAAAAATTGCCTGCCGAAGCTTCCGCTTTCGGTGCTGGCCCCAATGATTTGGTTGTCTTTCCATAGAGATGACTCACATATTTGGATACTTCCACATCCGAAGCCAACCATGAACCTACAATCCGTTCGCTCGCCTTTCGCTGATCCAGTTTTTCCGGTTCAGAAAGATTATTCTGTAGTCCAAAATGCAGAACCGTAGCAATCTGTGGGTTGTCAAATAGGAAATCAACAATTGCCCGGGTTTCCGGTTCTGATGCAGCATATTCACCACTTTCAGGTGTAAAAGCAGGATAGGTATACGTAAAATTGCGGTCGATATTCACCCCGCCATCTCCATCTTCACCGTAAAAACCATCTTTATCTGTATCCACACCTTCTTTATATAAGGTATACATTCCCGTCTCACCTTCTAGAATATCCGCTTCCACCAGATAATTCGCATAGTCCTTATGATTAACATACGTGCCGGCAAGCGACTTCACACGCATTTGCGAGATAACACCATCCTGATTCAGGTCACGAACCGGGTCTTCATCCAGACGCCCGTCACGATCATTATCAATTGCACGTGCATTTCCCGAAGCCCAAGCCACGGAAGCCACATTACGTTTATATGCATCGGGATTCAACAGCGGAACAATCCAGATGGATTTGTCTGCCAAAATCTTGTTCAGGGAATCCTGTGGAAGGTTGATCAGGTTTTTGGTTACCTGCAATGCTTGCAGTGTTCCGGCCGGGTGCCTTCCATCGATGCCTGCGACAATCAGCAAAGTAGGTTTAGTAGTAGTGGATTGCTGAATTTTAAGCACTGGAATGTCTTCTCCACCGAAGCTCTTCCCAATAGAGGCTTTCTGTACATGAGCAGAGGACGATAGTCGCTGGATTTCTCCCGTCAAATCTTTATAGGCGGGATAATTTAGCTGACACCACCCCAAAGCCGGAATAAGAAAGGTAAATGCCAAGAAATATCTTTTCATATATGTATATATAGGATTTAAAAAAGTTGATTAGAAATCAATGTCTAAACTAATGAAAACTAATTTGGGATACCAACAAAGAAACTGTAACTTATTTGATATAATATCTTTCTAAGTGATGGTAATGAAGGAGGTTATAGAAATGATGTTCCCTAATATCCTCAACAACGAGATAACCAACATCACGATTATCCACCTTTTATAAGAAAAATAAAATTATTATCAATAACCGTTTTGCTTTTAAATAGATATACATTATTTTTGCCTTCCAAAATGCGGACGTACAATTTCGTTCGTTTTAAATTGATTAATAATTATTTAGTCCCTATAATATGCCCAATATTGGTAAAATAGCGCAGATTATCGGCCCAGTAGTTGACGTCAACTTCGCCGACAATGACAATCTTCCTAAGATTTACGATGCATTGTATATTGAAAAAGACAATGGTCAACGTATCGTTTTAGAAGTTCAACAACACTTAGGTGAGGATCGTGTACGTACAATCGCGATGGATGCAACGGAAGGTTTGGTTCGTGGAATGAAAGTTGTCGATACTGGAGCTCCGATTAAAATGCCTGTTGGTGAAGAGATCAAAGGTCGTGTATTCAACGTAGTGGGTGGTGCCATTGATGGTATCCAAGAATTGGACGCAACAAACGGACGTCCTATCCACAACGTACCGCCAAGATTTGACGAGCTTTCTACTGAAAGCGAAGTTTTGTTCACCGGTATTAAGGTTATCGACTTATTAGAACCTTACGCTAAAGGTGGTAAAATCGGTTTGTTCGGTGGTGCCGGTGTTGGTAAAACCGTATTGATTCAGGAACTAATTAACAATATTGCGAAAGGACACGGTGGTCTATCTGTATTTGCTGGTGTAGGTGAGCGTACACGTGAAGGTAATGACTTATTGCGTGAGATGCTTGAGTCTGGCATTATCAAATATGGTGAGCACTTCATGGAAGGCATGGAAAAAGGCGAATGGCCTTTGGACAAAGTGGACAGCGAATTGATGAAAGATTCAAAATGTACTTTCGTATTCGGACAGATGAACGAGCCTCCTGGCGCACGTGCACGTGTAGCTTTATCTGGTCTTACTGTAGCAGAATACTTCCGTGATGGTGACGGACAAGGTCAAGGTCGTGACGTTCTTTTCTTCATCGACAACATCTTCCGTTTCACCCAAGCGGGTTCTGAGGTATCTGCCCTTTTAGGCCGTATGCCTTCAGCAGTAGGTTACCAACCTACATTGGCAACAGAAATGGGTTTGATGCAAGAGCGGATCACATCAACTAAAAACGGTTCCATTACTTCCGTACAAGCGGTATACGTACCTGCCGATGACTTAACTGACCCTGCTCCGGCAACAACATTTGCCCACTTGGATGCAACAACAGTATTGTCACGTAAAATTGCTGAGTTAGGTATCTACCCTGCGGTTGACCCATTGGATTCAACTTCTCGTATCTTGTCTCCAGCGGTATTGGGTGATGAGCATTACAACACAGCACAACGTGTAAAAGAAATCTTGCAACGCTATAAAGAACTTCAGGATATTATCGCCATCTTAGGTATGGACGAGCTATCTGAAGAAGATAAATTAACCGTTCACCGCGCTCGTCGTGTACAACGTTTCTTGTCTCAACCGTTCCACGTAGCAGAGCAATTTACAGGATTAAAAGGGGTATTGGTTGATATCAAAGATACCATCAAAGGTTTCAACATGATTATCGACGGCGAAGTGGATGAATATCCAGAAGCCGCTTTCAACTTAGTAGGTAGTATCGAAGAAGCTATCGAAAAAGGTAAAAAATTATTGGCGGAAGCCGTTTAAATAAGTATTAAGTACAGGGTATTGAGTAACGAGTAACAAACTTATCTCAATACCCGATACTTAATACCCAATACTAGAAAAATGAAATTAACAATCATTACTCCGGATAAATTGGCTTACGAAGGTGAAGTTACAGCAGTAACTGTACCAGGAAGCGCAGGTTCCTTTCAGATTTTGAAAGACCACGCCCCTATCGTATCTACTTTAGACGACGGAAAAGTTATTATCCAAAACGGCAAGGACGAAATCGTCTGGACAATCCAAGGTGGAGTTGTAGAAGCCAAGGATAACAACATTACCGTATTGGCAGAAGGAATTATAGAGAATTAATCTCTAAAAAATGCACATTTAAAAAGGCCCTTAAAACCAATTGGTTTTAAGGGCCTTTTTAATTAACTTTTTTGTCCAATAGAGTAATTTTAAGAAGAATTTCAGCCTCTCCTTAAAAAAACACATCTTTCTAGGTATATACCGATTTTAATTTCAGTCTATTAACATCAGTTTTTTATTCTGAAATTATATTGAAAACAAAAATTAAAAATAAATAAACATAAAAATACAAAATAATAAACTTTTTCAAAATAATTCTTTAAGCTATTGTAAACAATTTTTAATAGCGCTAACTTAACAAAAGTAAAATTCGTCTGATACCATCTATGGGATCCAAGACAGTTTATTGGGGATAAAACAAGTAACATATGCAGTACTACAACCAGGACACCTACATTTATTTAGACGGGGAGTTTGTTAAGGCGAATACAGCCGGAACAGATCTTTTTGGTCAGTCTCTACACTATGGCTATGGTGCTTTTGAGGGTTTGAGGGCATACAGCACCTATCACGGCTCGCGTATTTTTAAAGCTGAGGAACACTTCAACCGTTTGCAGGAGTCTTGTCGTGCGATTAACCTTCCCTATCAGTGGAACAACAATCATTTGATAGAAAAGACGTATGAATTACTATCTGTAAACAATCTTCGCTCAGCATATATACGCCCGTTGGTATTCTCGGGTTCCAATATGCACCTTACTTCTGCAGTGGAATCTAAAATCATGATCGCTGCTTGGGAATGGGGGCCCTATTTAGGGCATAACCTCCTTCGGGTGTGTACTTCGCGCATCGAGCGCCCGAATCCAAAATCTTTCCGCATAGATGCCAAGGTATCCGGACAGTATATCAATTCCATTTTGGCATCCAGCGACGCGATCCGCAATGGTTTTGATGAGGCTTTGCTATTAGATCAGGAGGGATTTGTAGCGCAAGCTTCCAGTGAAAATCTATTTATTGAAAAGGACTTCAAGATATACACTCCCCCATTGGGCAATATTTTCCCCGGCATTACACGTCAGGCGGTCATCGAGATCTGTAAAGATTTTCAAATCGAAGTCATCGAAAAGCGCTTAAGCATTCAAGATATACATGAGGCTGACAGTGCATTCCTATGTGGTACTGCAGCAGAAATCATCGGCATTAAAGAAGTAGACAATATACGATATAAAGAGGATTGGGAACACACCATAGGTGCCTCCATCCAAAGAAAATATAAAAAATTAGTATTAGAAGAAGAGAATTATGAAGTCATCATCTGACGAGAAAAATGTTTTAAACAAGTACAGCCGTATCTTCACGCAGGACGAGACACAACCTGCAGCAAAAGCCATGTTGTATGGTATCGGGCTAACCGATGAGGATATGGACAAAGGACAAGTTGGTATAGCCAGTATGGGCTACGACGGTAACACCTGCAACATGCACCTCAACGATTTAGCACAAGTCGTCAAAAAAGGGGTGTGGAATAATGGTTTGGTCGGTTTGACATTTGGTACCATAGGTGTGAGTGATGGGATGAGTAACGGAACAGACGGTATGCGCTATTCATTGGTCTCTCGCGATGTCATTGCAGACAGTATCGAGACCATTTGTGGAGGCCAGTATTACGACGGTTTAATCGCTATCCCGGGTTGTGACAAGAACATGCCTGGTGCCATCATCGCTATGGGGCGCTTGGATCGTCCGGCAATTATGGTATACGGCGGAACAATTGCTCCCGGACACTACAAAGGTCAGGAGCTGAATATTGTTTCTGCTTTCGAAGCACTGGGTCAACGTGTCTGTGGAAATCTTTCCGATGAAGATTACGAAGGCATTATCAAACATACTTGTCCAGGTGCAGGTGCTTGTGGTGGTATGTACACTGCAAATACAATGGCCTCAGCTATTGAAGCTTTAGGGATGAGCTTACCCTATTCTTCTTCCAATCCAGCTGTATCCGAAGAAAAGAAAGCGGAATGCTTGGAAGCTGGTAAATACATCAAAATCCTTTTAGAGAAAGACATTAAACCCTCAGATATTATGACCCGTAAGGCATTTGAAAATGCTTTACGCACCATTATTATTCTAGGAGGAAGCACCAATGCCGTTTTACATTTCATCGCTATCGGTAAATCCGTTGGGGTAGATATTACACAAGATGACTTCCAACGCATGTCTGACGAAACACCTGTATTGGCAGATTTCAAACCATCAGGAAAATACTTGATGCAGGATCTACACCAATATGGAGGAACTCCAGCCGTAATGCGTTATCTATTAGATGAAGGGCTATTGCATGGAGATTGTTTGACCGTAACCGGAAAAACGTTAGCGGAGAACCTTGAAGGCATAAAATCCATTATGGATTATAATCAACCTATCGTAAAGCGATTGGACAATCCAATTAAAGCGACAGGTCACTTACAAATTCTTTACGGAAATCTAGCAGAGAAAGGCTCTGTGGCCAAGATATCGGGGAAAGAAGGCGAACGCTTCGTAGGTCCTGCACGCGTATTTGATGGCGAACACGATCTGGTAGCTGGAGTAGCAACTGGAAGAATTAAGCCAGGCGATGTTATCGTTATCAAAAACGAAGGACCTAAAGGGGCTCCCGGTATGCCGGAAATGCTTAAACCTACGGCCTTAATTATCGGAGCGGGTCTAGGTAATTCAGTAGCCTTGATTACTGATGGCCGTTTCTCGGGAGGAACACACGGTTTTGTCGTTGGGCACATTACACCCGAGGCCTATGCAGGAGGGTTAATCGGATTGGTAGAAGATGACGACGTCATTGAAATCGATGCAGTAAACAATACCCTAAACTTACAGGTATCCGATGAAGTCATCGCGCAACGTCGAGCCAACTGGAAACAGCCTGCATTGAAAGTAACAAAAGGCGTTTTATACAAATACGCAAAGACAGTAGCCGATGCGTCGGAAGGCTGTGTGACAGATTTATAAAGTAACGAGTACAAAGTATTGAGTAAAAGAAAGACTCATCTCAATACGCACTACTCAATACCCAATACTAATATCTCAATATTAAATAAAAATGAGTACACTGGAAAAAACGGAAGCGACGCCTCAGACAGAGACAGCAACGACAACCCAAATAAGCGGTTCTCAAGCTGTTTTAGAGGCTTTAATTCACGAGGGAGCTGATACCATCTTTGGGTATCCAGGAGGTGCCATCATGCCGATTTATGATGCGTTATATGATTACAATGATAGGTTGAATCATATTCTAGTCCGTCATGAACAAGGGGGCATACATGCCGCACAAGGTTACGCTCGCACCTCTGGCCGTGTAGGTGTAGCTTTTGCTACAAGTGGCCCGGGCGCTACCAATTTAGTAACTGGATTAGCGGACGCAATGATTGATAGTAATCCTATTGTCTGCATCACAGGTCAAGTTTTTGCTGCCTTATTAGGTACAGATGCCTTTCAGGAAACTGATGTGATCAATATCACTACGCCAGTCACCAAATGGAACTATCAGGTAACCGATGCGACCGAAATTCCAAGTGTATTGGCTAAAGCATTCTACATTGCTCGCACAGGGAGACCTGGCCCAGTATTGATCGATATTACCAAGAATGCACAGATACAATTATTTGACTACGAAGGATACGAGAAGTGTGATTATGTGCGTAGCTACAGACCTGCTCCGATTGTACGTCATGAATATGTCGAGCAAGCCGCACAAGTTATCAACCAAGCGAAAAAACCATTTGTTTTATTCGGCCAAGGGATTATTTTAGGTAAAGCCGAACAAGAGTTTAAACACTTCATAGAAAAGGGGGGATTTCCAGCAGCAACGACCGTAATGGGATTGAGCGCATTGGAAACTGATCATCCACAACATGTAGGTATGTTAGGCATGCACGGCAATTACGCCCCAAATGTGATGACCAATGAATGCGATGTGTTAATTGCTGTAGGTATGCGTTTTGATGACCGTGTGACAGGGAGATTGGATAAATATGCTAAACAAGCCAAAGTTATCCATTTAGATATTGACCCTGCCGAAATCGACAAAAATGTAAAAGCAACCGTACCTGTTTGGGGCGATTGCAAAGAGACTTTGCCTCTATTGACATCGTTGGTAGAGAAAAGAGATCATTCGGCCTGGTTGCAACAATTCCGCGAGTTGGAGAAAGAAGAGGTTAAGGCTGTTATCCACGATGAGCTAAACCCAACTGGGGAAGTCATGACTATGGGCGAAGTAATCAAAACCTTAAACGAACTAACGGGCGGAGATGCCGTTATCGTTACGGATGTGGGGCAGCATCAAATGGTAGCCTGCCGTTACGCAAAATTTAACTCATCAAAATCCAACGTAACCTCCGGAGGACTGGGGACGATGGGCTTTGGACTACCAGCCGCAATAGGTGCTTGGTATGGTGCTCCGGAGCGCGACGTTATTGTTGTTGTAGGAGATGGTGGTATTCAGATGACTATCCAGGAGTTAGGGACAATCATGCAATTCGGCGCTAAGGTAAAAATATTGGTGCTTAACAACCAGTTCTTAGGTATGGTTCGCCAGTGGCAGCAGCTATTCAATGATAAACGCTATTCTTTTGTGAATATTACAAGCCCAGATTTTGTAGCTGTAGCCAAAGGATATCATATTGATGGGAATAGCATTTCCGAACGTGAGAACCTCTACTCTGCACTAAAAACCATGTTAGAACACGACGGTTCCTACTTACTAGAAGTAATGGTAGGAAAGGAAAACAATGTGTTCCCAATGGTTCCACAAGGAGCGTCGGTATCAGAAATTAGGTTAAAATAACACAGCAATAAGCTTTAAGCAGTAAGCTTTAAGCCTACTGCCTAAGGCCTATAGCCTATAAGCTTTTAAACAATGGAAAAACAAGAATATACCATTACCTTATATACAGAGAATGCCATCGGTATGATTGGCCGTATCTCCGGCATCTTCTCCAGAAGGAAAATCAACATCGAAAGCTTGAATACTTCCCCTTCCGAAGTGGAAGGCATCCACCGCTTTACGATTTTAATCCACGAGAGTGAAGAGGTTGTGCGCAAGCTTTGTCGCCAAATCGAGAAACAAGTGGAAGTATTGAAGGCCTATTACAATACCAACGAAGAACTGATCTGGCAAGAACAAGCTCTCTATAAAGTTCCTACAGAAATCATTGCTGAAAAAGCTCCTGTAGAACGTTTATTGCGTGAATATGGTGCTTCTGCAGTAGTTATCCGTAATGACTATACCGTCTTCGAAACAGCAGGGCATCGTGAGGAAATTGACAGATTAACCTCCGAGTTAGGTAAATACAAACTTATTGAGTTTGTACGTGGCGCACGTATTGCCATAATCAAGGACAGTGCAGGCTTCCACTCTAAGTTAAAACAATTTGAACGGGAAACACCTTCACCGGAAATCGTCGAAAACGAATACCTTGACCAACAGGATGATGTGTTCACCATGTAGAAACGTTTAGTTGATGAATCGTTTAAACGGTTAATCGATTAAACAATTAAACATATATAATGAAAGAAATATTTAAATTTATCATAGATAGTCGTAAGGCCTTTATCCAACTGCTGGAAGAACTTACATTAGACGAGCTAAATAAGATTCCAGAGGGGTTCAATAACAATATTATCTGGAACTTCGGACATATTGTGGTCAGTACCCAAACACTGTGCTATGCACGTACGGGTATCAACACCGACACTTCCGCTATTAGATATTTAGAAGCGTATAAAAAAGGATCAAAACCAACATACTTTGTAACTGCGGAAGAAGCTGCCGAACTGAAAGCATTGGCTATCTCAACAATTGAAAAAATTGAAGACGACTATAACAAAGGTATCTTTGCGACTATACAACCCTACGATACGGCAACCTATGGATCGCTATTAAACAGCTTCGCTGATGTTTTGGTTACCACATCTGGTCATGACAACTTACATTTAGGCTATGCAATAGCCCAACGGAGAATAATCCTCCCCTAACCCCTCCAAAGGAGGGGAATAATATTAGGATTTAATATTATAGAACAAAAAGTAATAAACAAGAACATCTTTCTACCTCCCTCTCCCTGGGAGAGGGTTGGAGAGAGGATAAAAAACAATAAGGACGAGACGTTGGTAAACTATATCGGCATCTCAATACTCATTACTAAATACTCAATACTAATAAAAAAATGGCAAATTATTTTAACACCTTACCGCTTAGAGAGCAATTAAACCAATTAGGTCATGCAGAATTTATGGATTCAGCAGAGTTTGCAGATGGCGTTAACACTTTAAAAGGTAAAAAAATCGTAATCGTGGGCTGTGGTGCCCAAGGCTTAAACCAAGGTTTAAACCTTCGTGACAGCGGACTTGACGTATCTTACGCATTACGTAAAGAAGCTATTGACCAAAAAAGAGATTCTTGGAAAAACGCGACCGACAACAATTTCAATGTTGGTACATACGAGGAGTTGATTCCAAATGCTGATTTGGTAATCAACCTAACTCCTGATAAACAACACACGGCTGTTATCAATGCTGTACAACCCTTGATGAAGCAAGGTGCTGCCCTATCCTACTCCCATGGTTTCAACATTGTAGAAGAAGGTATGCAGATTCGTAAAGATATTACGGTTATCATGGTCGCACCTAAATGTCCGGGTTCTGAAGTCCGTGCAGAGTACTTAAGAGGATTTGGCGTTCCAACCTTGATTGCTGTACACCCTGAGAATGACCCAGAAGGAAAAGGCTGGCCTTATGCCAAAGCATATTGCGTAGGTACAGGTGGTCACCGTGCTGGTGTATTGAAATCATCTTTCGTAGCCGAAGTAAAATCTGATTTGATGGGTGAACAAACTATCCTTTGTGGTTTGTTACAAACAGGCTCGATTCTTTCTTTCGACAAAATGATCGAAAAAGGAATTGATGCAGGCTACGCATCCAAATTGGTACAATACGGTGTAGAAGTCATCACTGAAGCTTTAAAACACGGTGGTGTTAGCGGTATGATGGACAGACTTTCCAACCCAGCTAAAATCAAAGCTTTCCAAGTTTCTGAGGAGTTAAAAGACATTATGCGCCCATTGTTCCAAAAACACCAAGATGACATTATGTCTGGCGAGTTCAGCAAAACTATGATGGAGGACTGGGCCAACGGTGATGCTAACCTATTGAAATGGAGAGCAGAAACAGGCGAAACAGCTTTCGAAAAAACTCCAGCCGGCGATGTAAAAATCGGTGAGCAGGAATATTTCGACAATTACCTATTAATGGTTGCCTTCGTAAGAGCAGGTGTAGAATTGGCTTTCGAAACCATGGTAGAAGCCGGTATCAAACCAGAATCTGCTTATTATGAATCTCTGCACGAAACCCCTTTGATTGCCAACACTATTGCACGTAAGAAATTATTCGAAATGAACCGTGTTATTTCCGATACGGCAGAGTACGGCTGTTACCTATTCGACCAAGCTTGTAAACCTTTGTTGACTGATTTCATGAAGAAAGTGGATACCGACTTAGTGGGTAAAAATTTCAACGAAGGGAAAGACGGCTCAGTAGACAACGTACAGTTAGTGCAAGTAAATGAAATCTTACGTACCCACCCTGTAGAAATTGTTGGCACTAAATTGCGTAAAGCAATGACGGCAATGAAAGCCATCAAAACTGTTTAATTTAGTAGTCAGTGGACAGTAGTCAGTTATCAGTAAGCAACAACTACCGGTGACTGACCACTGAAAACTGATTACTGACAACTATAATAAAGAAGAGAGAAATGGGAAAAACATTAGTTGAGAAGATTTGGGATGCACATGTTGTCAAAAGCCAGGAAGGCTTCCCAGATATTTTATACATCGACACACATCTTATCCACGAGGTTACTTCACCACAGGCTTTTGACGGTCTGCGCAAGCGTGGTATTCCTGTGTTCCGCCCAAACCAAACGGTAGCTACAGCGGATCACAACGTACCAACATTGAATCAGCACTTACCTATTCAAGAAGAACTATCACGCTATCAAGTGGATATGCTGACCAAAAATACGAAGGAATTTGGTGTTGAGTTATATGGCTTAGGTCACCCATACCAAGGTATCGTACATGTTATTGGCCCTGAATTGGGTATTACCCAACCAGGAAAAACCATGGTATGTGGGGATAGTCACACGTCAACACATGGAGCTTTCGGAGCTATTGCCTTTGGTATTGGAACCTCACAGGTAGAGCAGGTTTTTGCTACGCAATGTCTATTGTTGCAAAAGCCCAAAACCATGAAAATTGAAGTTAATGGCGAACTGGCAAAAGGTGTAGGAGCAAAAGATATTGTACTATACATCATTTCGAAAACAACAGCCGCCGGTGGAACAGGTTACTTTGTGGAGTTTGCAGGTTCGGCAATCCGCTCTTTGAGTATGGAAGGCCGTATGACCGTGTGTAACATGAGTATAGAAATGGGTGCCCGCGGTGGTCTGATTGCACCTGACCAAACTACTTTCGACTATGTACAAGGGCGTGAATTCGCACCTAAAGGAGAAGCCTGGGATAAAGCTGTAGATTATTGGAAAACCTTATATTCAGATGAGGATGCACAATTTGATGCTGTATTGCAATTTGATGCAGCAGATATACAACCGATGATTACATACGGTACAAACCCAGGCATGGGTATAGGTATTTCAGATGCCATTCCTGCAACAGCAGCCCAACCAGAATCCGAACAACCATCATACGAAAAAGCACTGAACTACATGGGTTTCCAAGATAACCAAAAGTTAATAGGACATCCTGTAGATTACGTATTCATCGGTTCATGCACCAATTCCCGAATCGAGGATCTACGCACCGTAGCTTCCTTCGTTAAGGGTAAAAAGAAAGCAGACAATGTAGAAGTATGGATTGTTCCTGGCTCTAAACAAGTCGAGGCACAAGCCAAAGAGGAAGGTATAGACAAAATTTTCGAAGAAGCCGGATTTATACTTCGTGAACCAGGATGTTCAGCATGTTTAGGGATGAATGAAGACAAAATTCCAGCAGGAAAATATTGTATATCTACATCCAACAGAAACTTTGAAGGTCGTCAAGGGCCTAATGCACGTACGATGTTGGCAAGCCCACTGACCGCTGCCGCAGCTGCCGTGGCTGGTAAAATTGTGGATGTTAGAGAGGTAGTTTAAAATATGTGTCATATCTGCGAAACGGCTGCTGCCTCAGAAAATAAAGTAATCGATAGAACATCACAGAATGCTTCTACGATTTTCAACCAAAGAACACTCGAACAAGATTATCGCACACTAAAATCCGCGTTAAAACCAGGTCTCAGAGTTTTGGATATTGGCTGTTCGACAGGAGCAATCACAAAAGATATTGCAAATATCGTAGGTCCTACCGGATATGTTGTCGGAATTGACAACACGGCATCTTTTATTGAGGAAGGGAAAAATCTGTTTTCAGACATTCGAAATCTTGAACTCCATCACTGTGATTTATTAGATTTTGAGAGCGATCAAAAGTTTGACCTTATTGTATCCGCACGGACCTTTCAATGGATTTCAACATTAGACACAGCTATTGATAAACTAAAATCTTTACTAAAACCTAACGGGCAAATTTCTATTCTTGATTATAATCACGAAGCCATCAGCTGGAATCCACGCATTCCGAAGAGTATGGATAATTTTTATCATATGTTCTTGATGTGGAGAAAAGATGCCGGCATGAACAATAGGATTGGTTATGATCTTGAAGACATGCTTGAAGAACATGGTTTTGGTCAGATTGAGGTTTTTGATGCAGATGAACATTATGAGCGTAAAAATCCCTTACATATAGACAAAATCAAAGTTTGGTCAAAAGTAGCCAGTTCCAAACAAATGGTAGATGAAGGTTATATTTCTGACCAAAATCGCTTAGAAGCCATTAAAGACTATAATGATTGGGCGGAAAACACGGCTATAAGCATGACAATGAAACTTAGAGAAGTAAGAGCAATATTAAATTCATAATATGAAACCATCATGATTTATTCAAACCACACGGAGGGAGGAATAGATCTAATAGCTTTATCACAATAAAGAACAATTTGTTAAGATGAAAAAATTTGAAAAATTAGTGTCGCGGGTAGTCCCGCTACCGATTGAAAATATCGATACCGACCAGATTATCCCGGCCCGCTTTCTAAAAGCAACAACACGCGAGGGCTTTGGTAACAATTTATTCCGTGATTGGCGTTATGACAGCAACGATCAGCCAAAAGCTGATTTTGTGATGAACGACCCAACTTACAGCGGAAAAATTCTCGTAGCCGGCAAAAACTTCGGTTGCGGATCATCCCGCGAACACGCCGCTTGGGCAATCGAAGACTACGGCTTCAATGTCGTTATCAGCTCTTTCTTTGCTGACATCTTCAAAGGCAATGCCTTAAACAATGGTGTATTACCTATCACGGTGCCGGATGATTTTTTGGAAAAGATATTTGCTGCCGTCTTTGCTGACCCAACAAATGAATTAACTGTTGATTTAGAAACACAAACCGTTACCATCAACGCAACCGGCGACAGCTTTGAATTTGAAATCAATCCTTACAAAAAGTCCTGCTTAATCAATGGCTATGACGACATCGACTATATCTTAAGCCAAAAAGAGTTGATTGAAGACTTTGAACAAACAAGGCCATTTTCATTTTATAAATAATATTATGGTATATAAAAATCCTCCCCTAACCCCTCCAAAGGAGGGGAATAGTTCCTCCCCTTTGGGGAGGTTAGGAGGGGATTTTGTCCATATCAGCCATTTGAATCTCCAATACGCCGGGCAGGTTGTATTGGACGATCTTAATTGGTCAATACACAACGGTGAGAATTGGGTAATTGGCGGAAAAAGCGGCACAGGAAAAACATCTTTGGCAAAAGCCATCGCAGGACAGGAAAAATTCGCAGGTGAAATTACCTTTCATTTTAACGAACAGCTTAACCTGCCCGCCCGTGCTTATTATGTCTCCAATTGGTATCAATTTACCAATTTAGAGGGTGACCGCAACTTCTACTATCAGCAACGGTACAACAAGTTCCAGAAAAACGATACACTGACCGTCTATGCTGATCTCATGCATTTTGGTGCAAAAAATAACCTGCAATATGCCGATGTAGAGCACATCCTGCATGCTTTGGGGTTTGAAAATTGTAAAGATACACAGCTGATAGAGCTTTCCAGTGGAGAGCACAAGAAGTTGCAACTGGTACAAGCGCTTTGGCTTTGCCCACAATTACTGATTATCGACGAACCGTTTACGGGATTGGATAAGCAATCCAGAGCGAATCTATTAGACCTTTTCGACGAGATAAGCCACAAAGGTACGACATTGATTCTCATCACGAACGACCAACATCTTCCCTCCTGCATCAACCGTTTTGCAGAAATTGAAAACGGAAAGCTCAAAGTGGTACAAAGTGCAAGCGATTTCTCGCAAGACAATGCTCGGGAGAAGAAGAGTTTACCATATTTCCTGCAACGTGAACCTGCTGTTACCAGTCAGACTATGGTCGAGCTTAAAAATGTATCTGTTCGCTATGGCGACAAAGTGGTGCTGAAAAATGTAAGCTGGACTGTCCATGCAGGTGAAAAATGGCTTCTGCAAGGACCTAATGGGTCGGGGAAATCCACATTACTAAGCCTTTTGAACGGAGACCACCCGCAAGCCTATGCTTCGGACATCTGGCTATTCGGTACAAAACGTGGCTCTGGAGAAAGCATCTGGGATATTAAAGAAAAGATTGGCATTATATCGCCTGAGATGCACTGGTATTTTGACAAAAGTGCTACTGTATGGCATACCATAGCGTCAGGTTTTTACGACAGCATCGGTTGGTTTATTGATGTCAAGTATGAAGAGAAAAAACAGATAGAACAGTTACTGGATTTCTTTGACCTTTTGCCGAACAAAGACCAACTTTTGCACACCCTTCCCTTAGGGAAACAGCGTCTTGCATTATTAGCACGAACAATTATCAAGAATCCACAATTATTGATTTTGGATGAGCCGTGTCAGGGTTTGGATATTGCGCAGACCACGCATTTCAATGCTGTAGTGGATGAACTTTGCGCACATGGCAAAACTCTAATTTATGTAGGCCATTATGAAAGTCAGCTACCATCTTGTATAGATCATAAATTGATTTTGGAAAGAGGGGAAGTAATTCGAGACCCGAGTATAGCAATCTCATCGAAGGTAATTTGTAAATGAGATAATTTGAAGATTTGGAAATAAATGTAGGGGTAATCCCTTGTGGTTACCCGATTTAATCATCAGTATAAACAAAGAGTTTAGGAAGTAAAAAACATGAAAAAAAATATTTTAATCATTCCCGGTGACGGAATTGGACAAGAGGTAACAACTTGGGGTAAGCAGATTTTAGAGGCCATCGCAGAAAAGTATGGTCATGAATTCAGTTTCGATGAAGCCATCATGGGACATACGGCTATCGAAGCTACAGGTAATCCATTACCTGATGAGACATTGGATAAGGCAAAAGCTGCTGATGCGATTCTATTTGGCGCAATAGGTCATGCTAAATATGACAATGACCCATCAGCCAAAGTACGTCCAGAACAGGGGTTGTTAAAAATCCGTAAGGAATTAGGTTTGTACGCCAATTTGCGTCCGATTTTGTTGTTTGATGAACTCTTGGATGCCTCCAGCCTAAAACCGGAAGTGTTACGTGGAACAGATATTTTATTCTTCCGCGAACTCACAGGCGACGTTTATTTCGGCGAGAAAGTACGTAGCGAGGACAATACCTTCGCGTCGGATTTGATGAACTATCACCGTTATGAAGTGGAACGTATTGCACGCAAAGCTTACGATGCGGCACGTACGCGTAACAGAAAACTATGTTCGGTAGATAAAGCCAATGTTTTGGAAACTTCTCGCTTATGGCGTGATGTAGTGCAGGAGATCGCACAAGAATACCCAGATGTAGAAACAGAACACATGTTCATCGATAATGCAGCGATGCAACTGGTGAAAAACCCGAAAAAATTTGATGTGGTATTAACGGCAAACCTTTTCGGTGATATTTTGACCGATGAAGCATCTCAGATTGCAGGTTCTATGGGTATGTTGGCTTCAGCATCTATCGGAGACAGCACCGGTTTCTTTGAGCCAATCCATGGTTCAGCACACGATATTGCCGGACAAAATAAAGCGAACCCTCTGGCCTCTATCCTCTCGGCAGCTCTATTGCTGGATATTGCTTTTGGTCTTCAAGAAGAAGCAAAAGCCGTTACCACAGCTGTTGCAGATACATTAAAAGCAGGTTGGAGAACAGGTGATATTGCGAATCCAGAAACTCCCGCCGACCGTATATTGGGAACAAACGAGATGGGCGCTAAGGTGTTAGAGTTTTTGATTGGATAATTTGGAAATTTGAAAATGAATTACCGAAATACATGTCATTTTCAAATTTTCTCATTCGCAAATTTTCACATTACAATTTTTAACCGAGCTTTAGCGAGCTCATTTGAAAAATAATTTTTAATTTTAAACTATGTTACACGATCCGAATCACTTATATATTTTCGATACCACGCTTCGCGATGGCGAACAGGTACCGGGCTGCCAGCTGACCACTCCTGAAAAAATTGACATCGCCAAAGACTTAGAGCGTCTCGGTGTGGATATTATAGAAGCGGGGTTTCCAGTATCCAGTCCAGGAGACTTTCAGTCGGTCGTTGAGCTGTCCAAAGCAGTGAACAATGTCATCATCTGTGCATTGACACGTGCCAACAAAAATGACATTGATGTAGCTGCAGAGGCATTGAAATATGCCAAAAGACCACGTATCCATACCGGAATCGGGTCATCCGATGTGCATATACAATACAAATTCAACAGTACGCGCGAGGAAATTCTTGAGAGAGCGGTTGCTGCTGTAAAACACGCAAAAGGCTACGTAGAAGACGTAGAATTTTATGCGGAAGATGCAGGGCGTGCGGACTTGGAGTTTTTAGCAAAAATGGTCGAAGGCGTAATCGCTGCGGGTGCAACGGTAGTCAATATCCCAGATACCAACGGTTATTGTTTGCCTGAGCAATACGGTGCTAAAATCAAATACTTAAAAGAAAATGTAAAAAATATCGATCAAGCGATCATCTCTGCACATTGTCACAATGACTTAGGTCTGGCAACAGCAAATTCCATCGCTGCCGTGAAAAATGGTGCCCGTCAGGTAGAATGTACGATCAATGGTATCGGTGAGCGTGCCGGCAATACTTCGCTGGAAGAAGTAGCCATGATATTGAAAGTCCACAACAAAGAATTCGGTAATCTGACTTCCAATATCGACACCAAAATGTTCACTTATATCTCCCGCAAGGTCAGCGAGATGATGAACATGCCTGTACAACCAAACAAGGCTCTCGTAGGTCGTAACGCCTTTGCACACAGTTCGGGTATACATCAAGATGGTTTTTTGAAGCATCGTGAAACTTACGAAATCATCCGTCCGGAAGATGTTGGCCTGGAAGAAGCTGACATCATTTTAACGGCTCGTTCAGGTCGCCATGCGTTAAAACACCATTTGGAACGTTTGGGTTATCAATTGGATAAAGAGGCTTTGGCTTCTGTATATGAGAAGTTCCTCGTAATGGCCGATGCCAAAAAAGATGTAAACGACGATGATTTGCATGCGTTAGTGAAGTAGATGAAAGAAGAAGAACAAAGAAGAAGGACACTTGTCTCTTTCTTCTTTGTTCCTTCAATATCTCAAGACACCGCAATACCCAATACTACAAATGGCTACTCACCTGCAACTTGGACAATTTGGAGAACAGGAAGCCAAACGTTATCTCGAAGCTCAGGCTTACCAAATCTTGGCAACCAATTGGAGATACAAGCATTGGGAGGTAGACATCATCGCTAAAGATGCCGATATACTGGTCTTTGTAGAAGTAAAAATCCGTACATCAACGGCATTTGGTGAGCCCTTTAGCTTTGTCGACGAACGAAAACAACGAAACCTCATCAAAGCGGCAGAAGCTTATCTAAGAATAAACGGTCATGAAGGCGATATTCGGTTTGATATTGTCTCCATCCATGTACAAAATAACAAAGAAGCAAACGTACAACTGATAAAAGATGCTTTTTGGAGCAATTAGGCAACCCAGTGTACAACCTTTACCAAAATCCAATCACCTCTATACTTTTTGATTTTAATTTAAAATGGATTTATCAACACTAAACATTAATTCACTCCAAGCAAAAGAAAGGATAAAGGATGTCGTTACTCGCACACCTTTGCAGTACAATATCCATCTTTCTGAAAAATATGGTGCAGAAGTTTATCTAAAACGTGAAGATCTTCAGGTCGTCCGTTCTTATAAACTACGTGGCGCTTTCAATAAAATCAACAGTCTGTCCGAAACCGAAAGAGCCAAAGGTGTAGTCTGTGCCAGTGCAGGAAATCATGCGCAAGGCGTGGCTTTTTCCTGCAAAAAATTAGACATCAAAGGTGTGATTTTCATGCCAGGTCCGACCCCTCGTCAGAAAATTACCCAAACCGAGATGTGGGGAAATGGCAACATCGAAATCGTATTGACAGGTGATACATTTGACGACTGCCAAAAGGCAGCTTTGGAATATGCCAAACAGCATGACATGACCTTTATCCCGCCTTTCGACGATCTCAAGGTTATTGAAGGACAAGGTACAGTTGCCGTAGAAATCCTGGAAGATATGCCTGATGTGGAGGCTATTTTCATCCCTATCGGTGGTGGTGGACTGTCCTCCGGTTTGGGTTATCATATACGTAAATACGCCCCTTATGTCAAACTCTACGGTGTAGAGCCCGAAGGCGCTCCGTCCATGCAAGCAGCACTGGCCAATGGAGGCCCTATTGAATTGGAACATATCAACAAATTTGTCGATGGCGCTGCTGTGAAGAAAATTGGTGCATTGACGTACAATATCAGTAGCCAACTGTTAGATTCGGTAAAATCCATTCCGGAAGGGAAAATCTGTACAACCATCCTGCAATTGTACAATAAAGATGCGATCGTCGTCGAACCGGCTGGTGCGCTTTCAGTAGCCGCATTAGAATTCCATAAAGAAGAAATCAAAGGCAAGAAAGTTGTATGTATTGTCTCGGGAGGTAATAACGACATCGACCGCATGAGTGAAATCAAGGAAATGTCGTTGCTTTATGAAGGCTTTAAACACTACTTCATCGTGCGTTTTCCTCAACGCCCAGGAGCATTGCGTCTTTTGGTAACGGAAGTCCTTGGTGCCAAAGATGATATAACACGTTTCGAGTATATCAAGAAAACCGAACGCGAAAGAGGTCCCGCCCTCATTGGTATAGAGCTAAACGATCCGAAAGATTATACATCGCTTATCGAACGATTGAAATCCTATAAATTTGACTTCATCGAGATCAATAAAGACCAAACCTTGTTTGAGTATTTGGTTTAATCTGATAAATTTTTGTTTTAACAACCTTCAGAAGTTTTGAAAACTTCTGAAGGCTTCATTTTTTTACCACTTCTCCCAAACTAAATTCCACCGAAAACCGTTATCTTTAGGTAAAGATATAAACACATAAAAGTTATGAAAAAAACAGTCCTGATTTTAAGTTTCCTGACATTCCTATGCTCCTTTGGGTGGGCCCAGAGCGACAAAAGCCAAAGACCAAGTCCTCCTGACAGCGTCAAAGTAACGACCGAAGATGGTGTTACCATTGACATCCACTACAGCAAACCTTCCTTGAAGGGAAGACAGCTTGGGGTTGATATTGCTCCTGCCGGACAAGTATGGCGTACCGGAGCCAATGAGGCGACCACGTTCGAAGTCGATAAAGATGTAACCGTAGACGGAAAACCTCTTCCTGCAGGCAAGTACAGTATCCACAGTATTCCCGGCGAATACCAAACTACTGTTATCTTCAACAAAGTCTGGAAGAAATGGGGAACACAGTATGACCAGAACGAAGATGCGTTACGGGTTGACGTCAGCAATAGTTCAACTGGTTCTATGCAAGAACAGCTCAACGTCAGTGTTGCACCTTCGGGGTTAGTAACCTTCGCATGGGGTGAGTATGCTGTTCCTTTCACCGTAAAGGCTGCAAAATAAAAGATAGAAGGGGATGCTAAGCATCCCCTTCTATCTTTTATTTATTCTTCAAATATTTCTCCAAAAACTGATCCTGTTCCCAAAGCGTGTGCATAATGCTTTCTTCAGCAGCATAGCCATGCGATTCAAATGGGAGTAAGACCATCCGAACAGGAGCTCCCAAATTCTTCAGTGCCTGAAAGTAACGCTCAGTCTGTAAGGTAAATGTTCCCGGGTTGTTGTCTGCGTCACCATGAATCAACAACATCGGGGTTTTCATTTTATGTGCATTCATAAACGGCGACATGCGGTTATACAGATCCGGATTATCCCAATAATTACGTTGTTCCATCTGGAAACCAAAAGGTGTAAGCGTACGGTTATATGCCCCCGAACGAGCAATACCAACGGCAAACAAATCCGAGTGTGTTAATAGATTAGCCGTCATGAAAGCACCATAAGAGTGTCCACCGACACCTACCCGACTACGGTCTATATACCCCAATTTATCAACCGCATCGATAGCTGCTGCACCATTAGCAACCAATTGCTCAATAAATGTATCGTTAGGCTCTTCATCGCCTTCACCGATGATCGGGAAAGCTGCGTCGTCCAACACGGCATATCCCTTAGCTGCCCAATAGACAAAAGAACCATAATAAGGAAATGTGAACTCATTCGGATTTGCTGTACTTTGACCAGCCGTAGCACGGTCTTTATACTCCGTAGGATACGCCCAAATCAATAGTGGCAATTTTTCGGTTTTAGCCGTTTTATCGTATCCGGCAGGGAGATAGAGTGTACCCGACAAGTCAACACCATCCGCACGTTTATAATGGATAACTTCCTTATGTACGCCTTCTAAACCTTTAAAAGGATTAGCAAAATTGGTCAAAGCCTTTGCTTTATTATTTTTGAAATTCTTCATGTAGAAGTTGGGGTATTCGGTCTGTGATTCTACAGAAACCAGCAAATCCCCTTTTTTCACATCTACCAGAGAAACAATACTCTCTTTCTTCCCAGGATTGTTAACGGTATACAAACGTTTTTTACTCAGCGTTCCCAAATCCATTTCTTCAACATAAGGGAACTGTCCTTCTTTCGTATAGCCTTGCGATACCCAATAGCTTTTCCCCTTATCAACATACATTACATAATTGCCATATGCATTCCGCTCCGTATACACCGAACCTGGGTGGCTATATACATCTTGTGAATTTCTCTCAGAAATCAACTTACTTTCTTTGGTCTGTGGGTTGAGGGCGAAAATCTTTTCATTTCGTGTATCGTACCACATCGTGTAAACTAACGCATGCGTCTGATCACCCCATATTACTCTTGAAAAACGATCGGCTACCTTCGTCAATGATACCGGTTGCCCATCAAAAGGCGCATCCCACGAGAACAGCTCATCCCGATATTCTACTTTTTTCGACGCATCACCTTCATCCAAGGCCTCTACATAATACACCGATGCCGCTTTATCACCACGCCAATACATCCCTCTTTTTCCTTTGCGCGTAGACGAAAATCCTTTCGGTTGTATCTCGTTCAAAGGTACTTCGTTGACAACTTTCACCAAATTGCCCTGCAAATCGTAAACGGCGGTTTCTTGTGGGAAAGAGTAAAGTGGCACAACATAAGAAAAAGGTTTCTTGATAGTGGTTACCATCAGATACTGTCCGTCAGGAGAGAAAGCCTGCATACCGTAGATAGCTTTGTCTAAGAATTTCTCCTGCTTACCGTTTAGATCTACAGTATACAATTCCGATTGTGCTAAGGTCTCAAAATTCGCTTCATCCTGTGGATTTTTCAACAAATCCTGATAAGTACGCAACTGCGAAACCTGACCACCACTTGTGGAAACGATAGGCCCTGTAGGCAAATCTTTGCTGCTGTCAATGAGCTTGGCCCTATCAGTCGGCAACTTATTGACCAACAACTTTGATCCATCTTTATACCAGGAGTATGGCATCCCCATATTGGCATTCAGATCTGCTTCACTCAGTTTGCGGGCCTGTGCAGTCGCCAATTCCACTACCCAAAGCTCTACCCCTGTTCCAGTAGTATGGGTAAACGCTAATAGCGAACCATCCGGGGAAAAACTTGTGTTGGAAATACGGACCTGTTGCGGCAGTCCGCTCACCTGGATTTCTTCATCCGACCCCAATTTTTTCAATTTGATATTGTTGACATAGGTCGTTGTGCTGGATATATTGGTCACCGGATTAATTCGCAGACCTGCCAACCGCACCTCCTCCTGATTGAGCTCGTCCAGACTTTTATACGTCGAGCGATAAGATAAAACCATCCAACTTTTGTCTTGATTGAGCATTACGCTCGGCGGGCGTTGGTAATCCGCAAGGCTTAAAATTTCTGGGCTAGGTCTCTGGTATGTGACATTTTCCTGCGCATACATCGTCCCCATTCCCAATAAAGAGACAAGTAGTAAATTAAAAATTAGTTTCATGGTATTTAGTTTTTTTGAAGTTAACGATTTATAAAGTCACATCAAAAAAAATAGCAGAAAAGCATTCTTTCGAGAGTCAAATCACTGAGGGACAAAATCTAGAAAAAGATAATGATTTATCATTATAAATTGTCAGATTTAGACTACATGAATTAATATACAAAAATCGTACAAAAAAATAAATTTTAAAGTTATCCACATACTACTAACAGCTAAACAACAGCCATTTACAAATATTATCACAACAACAAACGCGTTTTAAGCGAGATACTTTTTTAGTTGTGGAAAAGTATCACTACCGCTCCCTGATAAAATATAAGATATTTGTTTTGCTTGATTCGAATCAGGGTCAAGTTTCGTGTTTTAACTTCATTAGGGATTTGCAAAAATTCCGATATATTAAACTTAACATATAACATGGCAAGAATCATTAAATTCGAAAAGAATGACTGTGCACCATGCGCACAAGTGTCGGCTTACCTAGACAACAAGGGTATTAGCTATGAGTCTATCAATCCGTTCGACCAGCCGGATCTCGCTGCTAAGTTTAAAATCAGAACAGTTCCTACCGTTCTTGTGCTTGAAAACGAAGAAGTACAACAACGTATCATCGGTTTCAAACCCGAGGAATTGGCTACGATTGCACAATAAGTTTTACCACAAAACAAAGGAGTAATGATGGTTCATCTATATTACGATTCAAGAACAGGTAATGTTCAGCGTTTTATCGACAAAGTGATACAGATAACAGGCTGGCAAGCACATAAAATCGACGAAGGTCTGGAAATCCACGAAGCCGGACACTTGATTACCTATACCACAAAGATAGGTTCCATGCCTGATAAAACGAAGCTGTTTATGGATGACCATGCCGAAAAGATATACTCCGTTACATCAAGTGGAAACAGAAACTGGGGCAGAAACTTCGGTTTAGCAGCCGATAAAGTATCCGAAGATTACGATATTCCATTAGCTATGAAATTCGAACTTTCTGGCACAATGGAGGATATCAATCAATTTATTGACATTATAAAGAACCAATACAATGATAGCAAACGAGGTAGCAAAAAACTGGATATTGCTTAATAATGAAATCATGATTAAGCATGATGACGAGTACAGCTTGCATAAAGATAAAGAAGCTGTGCGCGCCTATTTCTTGGAGCACGTCAACAAGAACACCGTTTTCTTTTACACATTGAAAGAGAAAATCGACTATCTGATTGAAAACAACTATTACATCAATTTCTACGAATGGTTTACCTTCGAAGAGATGGAACAAGTGTACAACTATGTGCATGCCAAAAAGTTCCGTTTTCAATCCTTTATGGCCGCTTTCAAGTTTTTCCAGAGCTACGCCCTTCGCGATGACTCCGGTGAGAAATTCTTAGAGCGCTACGAAGACCGCGTGGTGGCCGTATCACTATTCTTAGCCCGTCAGGAAGGTGTACAGAAAGCTATCGAGTATGCGGAAATCATGATTAATCAAGAATATCAACCTGCTACCCCGACATTCTTGAACGCCGGTAAAAAACGTTCCGGTGAGTTAGTTTCCTGTTTCCTGGATGAAATTGGGGACAACTTAAATGGTATTGGTTATGCTGTGGATTCAGCGATGAAATTATCCTCTATCGGTGGAGGTGTTTCGTTCAATATATCCAAAATACGTGCCCGAGGTGAAGCCATAAAAGGTGTAGACGGGCGTGCAGGCGGTGTATTGCCAATCATGAAAATTATGGAAGACACCTTCTCTTATGCCAATCAATTGGGACAACGCCCAGGTGCAGGAGCCGTGTATCTAAACATCTTCCATTCAGATATTGAAGAGTTCTTAGACTGTAAAAAAATCAACGTCGACGAAAAAGTACGTATCAAATCCTTGTCTATCGGTATTATTGTGCCGGATAAGTTTATGGAACTCGCCGAGAAAGATGAAGCATGTTATCTTATCTATCCGCATACCGTTATGCAGGAATATGGTCAGTTTTTGGACGAGATGGACATGGATGAAATGTACGACGAGTTGATTACCAACCCGAACGTCAAAAAGAAAAAAATCAATGCCCGTCATCTGTTGGTGAAAATCGCTCAGACACAAAAAGAGTCGGGTTACCCGTATATCTTTTTCAAAGAAAACACCAATCGTGCACATGCACTAAACGGCTTGGGAAGAGTAAAATTCTCAAACCTATGTACAGAAATCATGCAGATTTCAGAAGTATCGGATATCGAAATATATGGTAAAGAAGATACAATCCGTTACGGCATCTCCTGTAACTTAGGTTCGCTGAACATCGCTACCGTTATGGATAACAAGCGTATTAAGGAGACCGTAAAAACAGCTATGCGTGCGTTAACAGTTGTTACCGATGTTACCAACATCGATATGGTTCCTTCTATTGCCAAAGCGAATAGAGAATTGCATTCCGTTGGTTTAGGTGCGATGAACCTACATGGTTTCTTAGCAAAAAGCTTCATTATGTACGAATCGACAGAAGCTTTGGATTTCGCCAATACCTTTTTCATGATGATGAACTATTATTCGTTGGAAGCATCCATGGAAATCGCTAAAGAGCGCGGTAGAACATTTGTTGGTTTTGAGAAGTCTGCTTATGCAGACGGAACTTACTTCGACAAATACACCTCAAGAGAATATACACCGCAAACAGACAAAATAAAAGAACTATTTGACGGTATACATATCCCGACAAGCCAAGATTGGGCTAACCTAAAAGCACAAGTAGCAGAACATGGCATTTACCATGCTTATCGCTTGGCAATTGCTCCGAATCAGTCTACTTCTTATATCATGAACGCGACTGCATCCGTCATGCCTATTGTTGATGTTATTGAAGTTCGTGAATACGGCGATAGTACAACTTACTACCCTATGCCATACTTGACAAATGACAATTACTTCTACTTCAAGTCAGCATACGATATGGATCAATACAAAGTCTTGAAGCTAATCTCCGTCATCCAACGTCATATTGATCAAGGGGTGTCAACAATCCTGCATACTAATTCGAAGGACAGCACAAGAGATTTAGCAAAATACTACATCTATGCACACAAATTAGGGTTGAAATCATTGTATTATACCCGCACACGTAAGTCCAATATCGAAGAGTGTATCTCTTGTTCAGCGTAAATCCCCCCTCCCCCCAAAGGGGGAGATATTAAGATAAACAATTCCCCTTTGGGGGTAGAGGGAAGATTAAAGACAATAAATTAAAAAACATAAACCTGCTCCCTCTCCTTTGCAGTGCCTCGGCTCTGACGAGGGAGAGGGCTGGGGAGAGGAAAAAAATGAAACAATATACAGCCGTAAACTGGAACACGCCGGAGAATGATTATGTATTGATGTTTTGGGAGCAAAACATCAAGCAGTTTTGGATTGATACGGAATATATTCCTTCAAAAGACATCGACAGCTGGAAAGGGTTGAGCTGGGATATGAAGGAATGTTATAAAAAGGCATTGGGTGGCTTAACCTTGTTGGATACTTTACAGAGCCATACAGGTATGCCTAAGATTATCGACCACATCAGCGGTTTGCAAAATAAAGCCGTCTTGTCGTATATGTGTATGATGGAAGCTATCCACGCGAAATCATACTCGACAATTTTCACGACAGTATCGACAACCAACGAAATCAACGATGTATTCGGTTGGGTACAGGAAAACAAATTCCTGCAATACAAAGCATCCACCATCGACAAATATTACCGGGCAATAGACAAGGAGCATATCTCCAATGAAGAGCTGTTCATGGCTTTAGGAGCATCCGTTCTTTTGGAATCCTTCCTATTCTATTCGGGGTTCTTTTTGCCGCTATGGTTATGTGGACAAGGGCAGATGGTAGCGTCAGCCGATATCATCAAGAAAATCATTGCCGATGAATCTATCCACGGTGTATTCGTAGGATTGATCGCACAGGAAGTTTTTGACAAACTACCAAACAAAGAAGAAGTAAAAGCTCGTTTTCTGACCTTATTGAATGATTTGTATGAAAATGAAATCAAATACACCGAAGAACTATATACTGTTGTTGGCTTAACAGCAGAAGTGAAAGAATATGTTCGCTACAACGGAAACAAAGCCTTAATGAACTTGGGTTTTGATCCTATCTTTGAGGTGAAGCAGGTTAACCCGATTGTATTAAACGGATTGAATACCGAAACGACACAACATGATTTCTTCTCAAAGAAATCAACCAACTATGAGAAAGCAACAGAAATCGTCCACTTAAAAGATGATGATTTCAAAATGGAAGTTTCCGTAGAGATATAAAAAAGAAGGAGAGCAATGCTCTCCTTCTTTTTTATATCTCTACAAAAGTTTATGCTTCTCCATAAAAGCATTATACTCCTTCTCCTCCTTGCACATCTTATCGTCCACGGGACTGGGGTGGTGACCATTTTGTAAAATTAGTACCACTATGGCAACTGCAACTTTACTTCGCTGTAGCAGGTGAAGGCCATGACTGGGGCAATAAAGATTTTTTTGGTGATGTTTTTATTCGCGCAATCGACAACCCAACAATCAATGCCGAACAGGATAGCTATTACCAATTGGAATTTATTAAAAATGCATGTGATGTCGCAAAACTCGATCTGACAGACTTCTTTGAAAAATCAGGTATACTTGCTCCTATTGACCTCATCGTGGATGATTACACCGTAGGCCGTATGAAAATCACTCCTCAGGATATAGGAGAAGTCAAATCGCATGCCTCTAAATACAACAAGCCCTCCACACCAGTATTGCATTATTTGACGGCAAACAGCGTAGACATTTATAGAGATGAAAAACCGCTTTCCGCAGCACAAGGTATTAGCTACGAACGGGGAGAAGACAGGATAATCATTGACAATGAAAAGTGGGAAAATGCAGTGGCTTTTGAAACCTACGCTGGCAATAAGTTGATAAAGGTTGCATTTCGAGGAGCTGGCTCCAGCGATGTCAAGAACACGGTTGTTCATACACCTGACGGTACCACAGCCGTAAAAGCTGTTGGTTGGGATGGAACACGCGTGAATGTTCTTTAGCTAAAAAGAAAGGGTTGTTCAACTGAACAACCTTTTCTTCCTAGAAATTTAGATCTTTTTTATTGACCAATAATATTAGATGCGAGTTTATTCTCCTACTCCTGCCATCCGGGCATACATCTCTGCTAAGGCAAGCTGATCCAATAGCCACTTCCTTGTCGTCTTTTCATTTCCAGACCAATCCTTATTGAACAAACCGCTCGGCTCACGCATATTACCCCAGGCGAAGTCAAGGTTCTTCTGAAAACATTTGATATAAACATCATTTTTATCTTCTTGGTAGAGCTGAACATACCCCCTTAACATAACGGCGATAAACCAATTATCACTTTTTTTCAGGAAACGGAAACCATATTCATTTTGGTTCTCCTCAAAGAAAAAAGAATAAGCAAATAACGCTGAGTTTTGTGCATCCTGCAAGTAAGCAATATCCTTAGTAATAGAATAAAGCATCGCTCCTGCCTGAATCATTTGTCCGGTATTATAGGGATATTTACGTTTATCCACTTTTCCTCCCAGATTGATGTTATCATAATAAAGAAAATCCTCCCCATCCTGTAAATTTTTCTTTGTCCATTGATAAAGGGTAATCCCCAAATCCAAATATTTCTTTTCTTTAGTCGCCTCATACAGCTTCAGCAAAAGCACTACAGCGGGAGCATTTGAACAGGTATTCTTGGACTCCTTCCTTTGTTCGCACCAATAGATCCCTCCGCCCAATTGACTATCCATCCCACTTTCCACAAAAGCCCAGACCTCGATAGCTTTATCCAAGTATTTTACCTGTTTTGTGGTGAGATAGAGATCAGCGAAATCTATTCCTATCCATATATTATCATCATAGAAACGGTCTGATTGTGGCGCTTCTTGTATATAAGAGGCGTAACCATAGGGAATACGCTTATCAAAGTATTGTTCTAAACCAGGCAGCAAACGGTTTTCTATTTTCTGCAACACAGTCTCTTCCCTAGTATTTTCATAATACGCTACTTGAGCCGATAACGCTCCCGAAAAAGGCCATAAGTAAGCATAAGGATTGGTTTGCTCGACAACTCCATTTCCAAGATAATCCGCTTTATAACTCAAGCTAACTGGATAATTTTCACGCAACAATGCCGTTCCCTCCACGGCATAGTGGCTGTAAATCGAGTCTAATGTCTCCGATGCACGCAGTAAGTTCAGACCAGATTGTGCTTTTGTTTTTATACTAATTAGTGCTATAAAAGCACAAAACAAGAATATTTTAATAGGCATTGTTTTTATAATTAAAAGGCCTCCTTTTGGAGGCCTTTATAGTCTGTTATTAATAGCCAGGGTTCTGATCCAGGTTTGGATTAATCGCTCTCTGATTTGCAGGAATAGCAAAGAGTTCTTTATTGGCATCATTTGTTGGTTTATGGTCCCACCAAGTACCATTCGTAAATTTGCCAAAACGAATCATATCTGTTCTGCGCTTCCCTTCAAAAATAAATTCACGACCTCTTTCCTCTAACATTTCATTCAATGTCAGAGAAGATACCGTATATTGAGCTGTTGGCCAGTCTGCTGCAGAAAATGCTCGTTTTCGGGACTCATTCACTAAAGCGACTGCTTCCGTAGTAGCCGTACCCCCATTTTTCCGCATCAGCGCTTCGGCTTTATTGAAATAAATCTCGGTTAAACGATAAATGATATAGTCGTTTTCTTGATAATTAGCATCATCTAACGTACCTGATTTATATTTATTGAAACGTGCACCGGAATTTTCTTCACCTTCTGCCATAGATCCCTCAGAAGTAAGGTCACCTTCACTCTCCCTGCGTATAGAATTTACATAGGCAAAAGGTTTGCCATCCCATTCCTCTGTTCCCAAAACCGGGTCAGTCGTCCCGTATTTATATTGAGGACCGAAAAGGAACCAGTCCTTCTTACGCAGGTCATTGTCGGCAAATGCGTCAAAAGCAGTCGGAATCACCACAAATGCATTCCATCCACCGTATCCAACTTTTAATACATCTTTAATATTGTCATATCCCATGAAGAAACCGCCCCAATCAAATGTAAAACCAGCTTTTCTGCTATATTGGAACTGGAACAAAGATTCCGGGTTTGCATCATTGGTGTTTGAAAACAACGAATTGATGTCAGGAGATAATTTAGGTGCTCCGCCGATTCCTCCAGCTTGCCCTGAAATAATCTTATCGCACGCCGCGATACAGTCATCCCAGCGGGCAGTCCCGGTCCATTTCTCTGCATTCAAGTACAACTCTGATAACATCGCGTAACCCGCCGCCATATTAATCTGTCCTATATTCTGCGCACTCGTTACCGGAAGAAGCGGAATGTTTTCAACAAACTCCTGTTCTACAAATTGGAAAACTTCTGCTCGGGGTCTTGTTTCCGGATTAATCGGGTCAGCTACTTTTGTAACAATAGGGACATTTCCCCAAAGATCCATAATTTTTAAATAATGGAAACCACGCATAACCTTCAATTGTGCCACAAGCGTGGTCCGTTCTTGCTCTGTTAACCCAATTTTAGCAATATCTAAGCCTTCAATATCGGCAATAGCATTGTTAACAAGCCCAAGTCCCATCCACATTAATCCCCATGCTCCTCTTAGTCTGCTTTCATTATCTGTCCAGGTATGATAGTGTAACCTAAAGTGATCTCCACCATCATAGCCATGCCGTCCTTTCTGAGGCCATGCCAATTGATCTGCACTCAGTTCAGAGTGGTAATAATATCCGTTTTGACCGGTTGGCGCTAACCAAGCCTGCATATGGGTGAACGGACGTAATGCCGCCTGATTAACTTCTAACTTATTATTATAGAAGTTCTCCGTTTTTATATTACTGTATATGGTTTCATCAAGGTCTGTACACCCCGTCAAATGGACACCCATTGCTAACAAAACCCCTAATTTTATATATGTCTTTGTCTTTTTCATCATTCTTTCAATTAAAAGCCTATATTTAATCCAATTGCCCAAGATTTAGTGCGTGGATAAAAACTACGACCGTCAATACCCGCATCAAAACCTGTATCCTGAAGTTCCGGATCAAGTCCCGAATAACTTGTAATTGTCGCAATATTTCTGCCGGCAACATACAGATATAAATTCCTCACATAATTTGTGTTCAGTTTAAAATTATAGCCTAATGTTAAATTATCTAATTTCACAAATGAACCGTTCTCCAAATAATAGTCAGAGAATTGCGGGCTTTCTGTTAAGTTATCATGCTTTTCAAAGGCACTTTTAAATACATTGTTTGGAATCCAGTTTTTATTACCGAAGAACATATCAGCAGTATTCAAAATGTCATATTTAAACTTACCACGTAAGAAGATGGTTAAATCAAATCCTTTATAAGTAAACCGGTTACTTAAAGACGCTTGGTATTTAGGCACACCGTTTCCAATATAGTATCGGTCGTTATCATTAACTTCTGACGATGTACCAATGCTGCCATCAGCACGATGAAACAACCATTTACCATCATCCGTTAAACCTGCATAACGTTTGCCATAAAACGAACCAATTTCTCCACCTTCTTCCAAACGAAGGGCAGCTCCTAAATTCCCTGGTGATGGCAATCCGCCAAATTCTAACCAATTACTTTTAAAGGTGTCGTTAGAAAGCTTAACTAATTTATTCTGTTGGTAATTTCCTGCAAACTGGATATTCCATTGGAAGTCTCCTCTATTCATAGCAAGAGCAGCTATTGTTAACTCAACCCCTTTGTTACTTACCTCGCCAACATTATACCAGATACTTGAGGTCACAAACCCGGGCTGCTGGGCAGTATATTGGTGCAACAAATCTGTCGTATTTCGTTTATATAGATCCAATGAACCAGTGATCCTGTTATTTAAGATCCCAAAATCAACCCCGATATTCGTCTCCGCTTTTTGCTCCCATTTTAGGTTCGGGTTCGGGTTCGTAGCCAGACCGTATGTCTGATAGTATACGCCATCCTGTGGATAAACACCACCTGTCCCTAACAGGATTAGAGAACGGTAATTAGGGAAACCTTGGTTACCGGTGACGCCATACCCTACACGTAGTTTCAAATCACTTAATACAGCGTGACCTGTTAAGAACTCCTCATTAGAAATATTCCATCCTGCCGAAATCGCCGGGAAGTTACCCCATTTGTGGTTTGCACCAAAACGCGAAGAGCCTTCTCTACGCAAAATAGCAGAAGCAAAGTACTTATCTGCATAATTATAATTTACCCTTCCAAAGAAAGCGATCAACTTATTATCTTCTTTAAAGGATCCCTGTCCTGGTCGAGGTAACTTATCGTTTCTCAATGCTGTACCTGCATTCATATCCCAGTCCCACGTCGCATCCGTTGTGAAACCATTGTTGGACATTTCGAATCGTTCGTATCCATTATACTGATAACTGTAGCCTAATAACCCGGTCACATTATGTACCTCATTAAATGTTTGGTTATAATTCAACATCGATTCAAAGGTCTGCGTCCAGCTCAACTCATTGCGCTTAAACGCGTACGCCATCCCTTGATAATCAGAATTTGCCCGCTGATCCCAATCTTTGGTAGATCTATACTGTCTATCATTCCAGTTATTTCGCAGATAACTACCAAAAGCCGTTACAGATAGGGGCTCTATAATCTTAACACGTAAACTTGCATCCCCGGAAAATGTCTGCTGATTACGCTCATCTATACGATTCGCTAAGCGATCCATAGGGTTAAAGTTATTATAGCCCTGTGTTTGATAGAAGGTACCATCTTCGTTATAAATCGGAGCCGTTGGGTTCCGCTGTATAGACTGCTCGAAGTATTCTGTTTTTCCACCTAATAAATCTGCCTTGTTAAAGTTGGCTGCAATATTCGTGCTAAACGTAATTCTGTCTTCCAGGCCTCTTTGGGTAAAGTTTATACGTCCCCCAAATTGCTCTCTTCCATTCTGCTTAGCGATACCATTGGCATCTTCATAATTGATGGAGGCTCTATACGTCGCTTTTTCACTTCCGCCACTGGCACTGAAATTATGAAAATTAGAAAAGTTATTCTTATCAATAACTTCATCATACAAATCAGTAGAAGCACCTAAATCTAAATTAGGCCGATCTAACCCTTTTACAATTAACTCTCTGAATTCACTTGCAGAAAGCATTTCCGGTTTTTTATCGACAAATTCCCGTTGTCCATAAGTCATATAGTCAAATTGGGATGTCCCGGCTTTACCTTTTTTCGTTGTAATGAGAATCACCCCACCATTACCTCGCGTTCCATAAATGGCCGCTGCAGAACCATCCTTCAAAACGTCGATGGATTCAATATCACCTTGCTTAACCAAGTCTAAACTTCCTCCCGGAATACCATCAATGACGATTAAAGGTGTATTGGTTCCATTAATCGAGGCCATACCCCTCAACTGGATACTTGTTCCCGAGTTTGGATTGCTTCCTTGTGTACGAGTGACATTTAATCCGGCCACCTTTCCCTGTACTAAGTCTAAAGGATTACGCATCCCTCCCTGATTAAAATCTTTTTCTTTGACCGAAGCAACGGCTGAAGTTACTTCACTTCTGCGTTGGGTACCATAACCGACAACAATAACTTCATCCAACGAAGAAGCATCAGCAGTTAAACCCAAATTGGCAATGCTGGTCGTAACGGTGTGTTCTGTGGTTTTGTAACCTAAGGAAGTTGCCACCAAGACTTGTCCAGTATTCGCCTGAATACTGTATCGCCCGCTTTCATCAGTCTGGGTAGCTTGACTTGTACCCTTAACGGTAATTGTTACACCGGGAATAGGTGCCCCGGTATTTACATCACGCACTACCCCCGATACATTAAGTTGTGCATCGGCAATCTCCAAAGAAAGCCGAGGGTGAGTGAATGAGGTGTCTGCAAGCGCTTGGTTATAACCACTTGCAGCCAACAAGGAAAGCGGAATAATCCACAGTTTTCCCTTCATCTGTTTTAATTTGTCAGTGTGCCACATAAGATTTATGTTAGTTTATATTGAGTTTCCCTTAACCATTTTAGTCAGCTAAACAATAACATACAAAAGTGCATCTCTCTAATAATTTTAAATGCAATAGGTTTATGTCCGTTTATAATTAGTGCTAATTAACACAATTTAATCGTTTTAGCAAAATTTTAATATAAAAAAAATCCTTTCTTTTTGTAGAAAGGATTTCTTCAGCGAATAGCTATGCAACCGTTTGTTTATATATTGCCCTTTTTCAGTTCCTGTACAGCATAATCGACCGAACGAGCAGAAAAGGCCATGTAGGTAAGCGAAGGGTTTTGGGTCGATGTAGAAGTCATACAAGCACCATCCGTGACGAATACATTCGACACCGCATGCATTTGATTCCATTTATTCAACATGGATGTTTTAGCGTCATTCCCCATGCGCACACCACCCATCTCATGAATATCCAGTCCCGGAGCCTGCCAACGGTCATCCCTACGAATATTGGTGAACCCAGCTTCGGTAAACATCTCTTCCATCGTGTCCAAGTAGTCCTTTTTCATTTTCTCATCGTTATCATCATAATCAATGGAAATTTTTAACAAAGGAACGCCCCAAGCATCTTTTTGATTGCTATCCAAAGCCACATAACTGTCCACTTTCGGAATCGTTTCCCCCATCATGTGGGAGCCTACCCCCCAATTGCCCAGCTGAGGGTTTAACAACGATTCTTTCAAATCTACACCCAAACCAGAACGATCAGAACTTGCAGATCGGTACGCTCCAAAGCCAGCGGCGTACCCACGAAGGTAGTCCGTCTCCTGCTTATATAAGTTTCGAAAACGAGGAATATATCCCCCACCCGCCGGATTTCTACCCTCGGTTTTGAAATCCAGCAAACCTTCGTACTCAGCATAAATCCGTGCACTATAATTATGGAAGGCCACGTATTTGCCTAAAGTGTCACTATCATTTCCTAATCCATTTGGAAAACGATTGGAGCGAGAATTCAGCAGAATAAGGTTCGTATTGATTGCCGCCGCATTGACAAAAATCAGTTTGGCATAGAAATCGATTTCCTCTTTGGTATTTCTATCGATCACACGAACACCGATGGCTTTGCCCTTATCTTCATCATATAATATAGAATGGACAACCGCATCTGGTCTTAAAGTCATATTTCCGGTCTTTGCAGCCCATGGCAAAGTTGATGCGTTGGAACTAAAATATCCGCCAAATGGGCAACCACGCTCACATAAAGTACGATTTTGGCATTGTGTCCTGCCTTGCTGTATATGAATCGGTTGTGGTTGTGAAATATGGGCACAGCGCGCCGTAATCAGCTTCCTTTCCGGATATTTTGATTCGACGGTCTGCTTGAAATACTTTTCTACCACATTCAATGGGTAGCCCGGAAGGAATTCTCCATCCGGCAATTCCGGCAAACCGTCTTTATCACCCGATATTCCGGCAAACCGCTCCACATAATCATACCAAGGTTTCAAATCAGCATATCGGATAGGCCAATCAACGGCAAAACCATCCCGTGCAGGACCTTCAAAATCAAAGTCAGACCAACGCTGGGTCTGTCTTGCCCAAAGTAAAGATTTCCCTCCTACTTGATAACCACGAATCCAATCAAATGGCTTTTCCTGTACATAAGGATGTTCTTGGTCTTTTACAAAAAACTGCTCTGTTGCCTCTTGAAAAGCATAACATTTACTCGCAATCGGATTGTCCTGCTTCAACTGATAAGTCACTTCGTTCCGATGTTCAAATTCCCACGGATTCATATTGGTCGTAGGGTAGTCTTTAATGTGTTGCACATCACGGCCACGCTCCAAAACAAGCGTTTTCAAGCCACGTTCACAAAGCTCTTTTGCCGACCAGCCTCCGCTAATCCCCGACCCTATCACAATAGCATCGTAGGTTCTATTTTTTTCCGAATCTATATTTAGGTTTGCCATAGTTTATGCATTAATTTTTACGGCACCGTCATACCTTCCCGGAACCAATTCATAAATCAGTTTATTCTTCATCACATACTCCGAGTTCAAGTAACCTTGAATGGTGCGCCTTTTCAGTATACGCATAAAGGCATCCTCCTTTTCTAACCCTTGTAGATAGGCCAATGCCTGATCCGTGTTATTTATGCTTATCTTACTTGCCGCCTTCAGTCCTTCCAAGAAACTTTTTTGATCTTCTGGACTATGGCAATCATCTACCATCTTCATCACAAATAGGTGTAGATTCAATGCCGCCGCACCAGGAGAATCAGTTTCAGGAATAATCGCTTCAACCAATTGCTTTAGCAACGCCTCATCTTCGGCAGACAAGTCAACGTTCTGAAGTTCTATGGATGCTTTCTTGCTATCGTTCGAACACGATGTGGCAATCATCATCCCTCCGGCAAGAATAAAAAGCTGTTTAATGGCACTTCTTCTGTTCATGGTTTTCTCTTCTGATTATCTAAGGTAATAAAATTTTGAGAAATAAAGCGATGGATTTATTTCGACTAAATTCTCCTTTTTTTAAACCTCCCTTATCACTTCTTCTAAATCAAAAAACAACTTATCCGCATCCCCCAATTTCGCTCTTTCAGAAACATGTTTAGATACTGCGAAACAATGAAGTCCTGCTCCTTTGGCGGCAGCAACACCAGTAGAGGTATCCTCAATCGCTATCACCTGCTTTGCGGCTAAGTTTAAGAGGCTCAATCCTAACAAATAAGGCTCCGGATCGGGTTTAGGATTATTTACTTTTTCCCGTGTAACAAAAAACTCAAAATAGTTTAACAACCCGTGATGCCCCAGCACTGTCTCTACCGTAGTCTGGTAGCTAGACGTCACCAACCCGATACGGATGCCTCTTTGCTGTAATTCCGTCAGTATTTCCTTCGCATAAGGCATCAATCGAATCGTGCGCATATCTGATTTGGCATAATTAGCACGGGTTTCTTTCCACATAAAATCTTCCGAAGTATCAATGCCCCATTTCTCCTTCAACAGCTGTACATTGTGTACCAACGTATGTCCCGCAAAATAATCTATCCAATCCTCAAAACTGATGAGAAGGTCAAAATGCTCTTCCAAAATGGGTTGCCAATTGGAGAAATAAAAATATTCTGAATCTATCAAAGTCCCATCCAGATCAAAAAGGACTGCTTGTATATTGCTCATGCGACAAAAATATAAGTACTATTCCACTATGCCAAGACAAATTATTCAACGGATGTTCTCATCTCCATGCAAAAACAACCTTACAGACGTTCTCTTTTGGATTCCCTTTCAAGATTTATTAAGTTTGTTGAAACGAGTATCTAGAAAATTATACATGAAAGTCATTGCCGTAGGAAGAAATTACATAGAACATGCTCACGAGCTAAACAACCCCGTCCCGACTACTCCCGTCATCTTTATGAAACCGGACACCGCTATCTTGAAAGACAACAAGGATTTTTACTACCCTGAGTTTTCCAATGACGTACATTACGAGGTAGAGGTCGTGATTCGCATCTGTAACGAGGGGAAACACGTTTCGCAGAAATTTGCACATAAATATTACGACGCAGTGGGTTTAGGCATTGATTTTACGGCACGGGACATCCAAGCCAAACATAAGGAAAAAGGGCTCCCTTGGGAACTGGCTAAGGCTTTTGACCACTCTGCTGTTATCAGTCCCCTACTGCCCAAAGAAGAGTTTGAAGCTTTGAACAATATTACTTTTTCCCTCCAAAAGAATGGAGCAACAGTACAAAGCGGAAATACCAAAGACATGATTTTTGACTTTGACACCCTCGTGGCTTTTATATCGAAATACATCACGCTACGAAAAGGAGATTTGATTTATACAGGGACTCCTGCTGGGGTTGGTTCCGTTGCTATTGGCGATACATTGGAAGGGTTTATTGGTGACAGAGCAATGTTTAAAACAGCGATTAAGTAACATGAAGAAAATACATATTCTGCTTCTTGGGTTAGCATTAAGTTTACCAAGTCTAAAAGCACAGCAACAAAATATCCTCACTTCCCGAAATTACCCGCAAGGCTACTTCCGCAATCCGTTGAATATCGCTATGGATGCGTCAGGCACTTTTGGCGAACTGCGTTCCACACATTTCCACGCGGGTGATGATTACCGTACGCAACAACGCATTGGATTACCTTTACATGCCGCTGCTGAGGGCTTCGTCTCACGCGTACGTGTACAGATTGGCGGTGGGGGTAATTCTGTTTACATCGACCATCCCAACGGGTTTACAACGACTTATCTGCACATGGATAGCTTCAATGAAGCTTTGACAAAGATTGTGCGTGCAGAACAATACAAACAACAACGTTTTGACGTGGACATTAATTTAGAACCTCAACAGGTATCCTTGACAAAAGGTCAATTTATTGGGAATGCCGGAAATACAGGTGGTTCTGCTGGCCCACACTTGCATTTTGAAATACGGGACACCAAAACACAACGTCCTTTAAACCCCCAACTATTTGGTTTACGCTTTACCGACAACTTTAACCCGACTATCAACAGTGCGATGCTCTATGATCTTAACGATGAGTTGTTCAATGAACACACAGCTCGCAAAACGCTTGCTGTAACAGCTGTGCGGAGCGGTAAATATACGCTCACACAGTCTACCCCATTGGAAGTCAATGGCAAGTTCGGCCTAGGTATCAGCACGATTGATCGGCATCGTGCCGGAGGTTTTCAGAATGGAGTCTATTCCATTGAGCTTTTTGTAGATGCACAGCCTATTTCTACAGTGGTGTTTGAGGAGTTGGACTTTAACACATCGCGAGGTATACATGCTTATATCGACTATGCTCATTGGAAGAAAACCAAGGTGAAAATGCAGAAGAGTTTTAAAGACCCAGGTAATCCGATAGAAATCTTCAAGACGTTGGACAACCGTGGAGTTATCGAACTGAAAGAAAACAAAGTGTATGATGTCAAGTATGTCGTAAAAGATATTGCGGGCAATTGCAGTGAACTGGACTTCAAAGTGCGTAACACAACACAAGCTGCTACAACCGCAGCTAAACGCTACGGCGTAAAACGTCTTAAATACAACGAGGAAAATCATTTCGAAACCGAGGGGATCCAACTTCACATGCCGAAAGGCGTCCTGTACGATGATGTAGACTTTGAATACGGCACGACCGCGGCACCGGCCCATGCATACTCACCAACACACAGAGTGCATAATAGCCTCACCCCCCTATTCACGTCCTACAAGCTGTCGATCAGACCGACAAATCTACCGGAACATTTGCAAAGCAAAGCGCTGATCGCCTCGGCAGAAAATGGTTCGGAAGGTGGAACATTTGCCGATGGCTGGGTAACCGTTAACACGCGCAACTTCGGAAATTTCTACGTAGTTGTAGATACGGTTCCCCCAGTTATTACGCCACGCAATCTAACAAATGGAAAGAATGTCGCCAATCAAAGTAAAATCGATTTCACCATATCCGATAATTTCTCAGGCATACAATCTTTCCATGGCTATATAGATGACCAATGGGTGTTGATGGAATACGATTCCAAGAACCGACATGTATGGCATCGCTTTGACCCTTCCCTCCCCAAAGGTCAGCATACCTTTAGATTGGTTGTAAAAGATTGGAAGGATAACGAAAAGGTGTATGAAACAACATTTATAAAATAAAATCCCCCTATCCCCCAAAGGGGGAACAATAAACATCTCCCCCTTTGGGGGACGGGGGGATTAATCTTAAATACTATGACATTAAACATCGGCGATAAAGCCCCAGCTATTGAAGCTAAAAACCAAAACGGCGATACCATCAAACTTTCCGATTTTAAAGGAAAGAAAGTAATTCTTTATTTTTATCCAAAAGACAATACACCCGGATGCACAACAGAAGCCTGCAACTTCCGCGACAATTACCAATCCCTGTTAAAGGATGGTTTCGAGGTATTGGGCGTCAGTGTGGATAGTGAACAGTCCCATCAGAAATTTATCAGCAAATTTGACTTGCCTTTCAACCTATTAGCTGACGAAGAGCAAAAAATTGTGAACGATTATGGTGTATGGGTAGAGAAGAACATGTATGGTCGAAAATATATGGGCACAGCCCGCACCACTTTTGTTATTAATGAAGAGGGTATTATCACGCATATCATCAAGAAAGTAGATAACAAAAATGCTTCGCAGCAGGTAAAAGATTTAGTAGAGAAAGGATAACCAATCAAATTGATTTTCATTATATTTGTATATCATGAAAACGGTAACAATAGATATTTTAAATGATCATGCTTTCAATCTATTAAAAGATTTAGAGAAGCTGAAGGTAATTCGGTTCAAAAAAGATAGTACGAAGAGTACTAATCAGACTTTGACTAAGAAAGTTTCATTTCAGGCTTTAAATATTGATACTACATCTTTTAAGTTTGATAGAGCTGAAGCCAATGAGCGATAAGGTTTTTATTGATACCAATGTCATAATATATTCTTATTCCTCCTCGGAAGTAGAGAAGCGTCAAATTGCACATGCACTTATTCGTGAACAAGATTCATACATCAGCACACAGGTACTTACCGAGCTCTGTAATATAATTACAAAGAAGTTAAAGTTCACTTACAAGGTAGCAGAAAAAGCTGTCCAGGAATGCTGTAATAACAACAAATTATTTATTAACAACTAAGAGACTATTGAAGAAGCTACCCGAATAGCCAGTCGATATGGATTCTCCTTTTACGATAGTTTAATCATTAGTGCTGCGTTACAGGCAGAATGTGAAAAATTGTATTCAGAAGATATGTAACACAATCAATTAATTGAAGGTAGGCTAACAATTATAAATCCGTTTTTATGAATAAAACGAGCAAATTATCTATTGTCTGCGTGCTAAATACTAAATACTAAATACTAAATACTAAATACTAAATACTAAATACTATATTTGCTCCTTATGAGTAAGCAAACTGACGATTTTTTCAAAAATATTGTCTCGCATGCCAAGGAATACGGTTTTGTGTTTCCTTCCAGTGAGATTTATGACGGCCTGAGTGCCGTATATGATTATGGTCAATTGGGTTCGGAATTAAAAAATAACCTAAAGACCTATTGGTGGAAATCTATGGTGCAATTGAACGAGAATATCGTCGGAATTGATGCCGCTATATTCATGCATCCTACGACCTGGAAAGCTTCCGGACACGTGGATGGGTTCAATGACCCGATGATTGACAATAAAGATTCTAAGAAGCGCTACCGTGCCGACCAGTTGATCGAAGATAAAATCGACCGTTATGAGAAAGACGGGAAGACAGATAAGGCAGCCCAGTTGCAAAAAGATTTAGATGATGCGTTGAATGCAGATGACTTAGCACGTTTAAAAACCATCATCGAAGAACATAATATCGTCTGTCCGATTTCGGGCACGAAAAACTGGACAGAAGTCCGTCAGTTTAACCTGATGTTTGCGACCCAAATGGGCGCAATGGCTGATGGTGCTGAACAGGTTTACCTTCGTCCCGAAACCGCACAAGGTATCTTTGTCAACTTTCTGAACGTACAGAAAACAGGCCGTATGAAAATACCTTTCGGTATTGCCCAGATTGGTAAAGCATTCCGCAATGAGGTTATCGCTCGTCAGTTCATTATGCGTATGCGTGAATTTGAACAAATGGAAATGCAGTTTTTTGTACGTCCGGGTTCAGAGTTGGATTGGTATGCAAAGTGGAAAGAAACCCGCTTGAAGTGGCATTTGGCTTTAGGATCGAACCCTGCAAAATACCGTTATCACGACCACGTGAAATTAGCGCATTACGCCAACGCAGCGGTGGATATTGAGTATGAGTTTCCATTCGGATTTAAAGAAGTAGAAGGTATCCACTCCCGTACGGATTTCGACTTGAAGCAGCATCAGGAATATTCCAAAAAGAAAATGCAGTATTTCGACCCGGAAATCAATCAGAACTACATTCCATACGTTATCGAAACCTCTATCGGATTAGACCGTTTGTTCTTGACCGTATTAGCAAACTCCTTAGTTGAGGAGGATCTATCTACCGAAGAGAAAAAGGACTCCCGTACGGTATTAAAATTCCACCCATGTATTGCTCCTGTTAAAGCAGCTATCCTACCATTGACCAAAAAAGATGGCCTTCCGGAAAAAGCTCGTGAGATTATGGCAAAACTGAAACTGGATTTCAATATGCAATACGATGAGAAAGATGCTATAGGTAAGCGTTACCGACGTCAGGATGCTATCGGTACACCATATTGTATCACAGTTGACCATCAAACACTGGAAGACAACACCGTGACTATCCGCCACCGCGACAGCATGGAGCAGGAGCGTGTAAACGCTACCGAACTCCCACGGATTATCGCAGAACTGGTGAGTTGGAACAACTTGTTAGAGAAATTAGTATAATGTAAAATGGGCGAGAGAATATCTCGCCCGTTTTCACTAGTAGGACACAATAGTCTCCCCGCCCCACTCTTCATTCTGCCTAACAGTAAATGTGACCTCTTGCTGTTTCGTCAATAACTGTCCTCTAAAGACCAACTGCACATTTTCCTTGATACTGCTACCGACCGTAAATGTCCGGAGCAATTCATTCACCTTATCATATACTTCCACACGATATTGGATGGGCTGTGGCGTAACAACCCTTCCCATGAACTGATGAAAAACAATTTCCTTTCCATCTTCTTCAAAATTCGGGATAAGTATGATTTCCGACTGATCCAGCACGGGGTTTCCCATCGCTGCTACAAAAGGGCTGTAAAAATAAGGGTCGTGCTCAGGTGTGAAAATCAACTTGCCAATATAGGACAAATCATCGGAATCTGTAAATTCAAATCGTATCTGGCTATAATATCGCTGCAAAGTAGCCTCGATCTGCATCTCGCTGTCCACAGCGAAAGTATCCACCAAGCCGAAGATCTGTGCCCGATGATTAGAGAAGGGGTTGGCCATAAAATAATCATCGGCATTGGCACGCTCGGGGATATTAAGTTCCGCATTAGACACATTGCTCACAAAGGATGCATAATAATTCCCAATGGGTAAAGACAGGGATAAGTCCGGCAGATTCCCCGGTTCAAATACCTCAGTCCCCATCATTACCATATTTCTATTGTCTGCATCAAAAATATGGTAGTGCAATTTAAACACCGTAGCTTCCTGTACAACTTCGGAGACACCAATGAGGTGAAAATTGTCTATCCTTGTAACCCCTGAAGTAGAATTATACGCTGTTGAAGTTCCTCTTTCTCCAGCTTTCGGAATGATTTTTAAAAAGAGCTTTTTGCTCAAATCCAACTCAAGAGTCGTTAAATCAAATTGAAAAGAATTTTTAGCTTGAGCTGTATTGGTATTCGTAAACTGATTATCTTTTGCCAACGCCTCATATTCCTCTCCATCCTGCGAATAAAACAAATCAAATGCTTTCGGCCCAGTATTTGAAGAGCCAATATCAAAACCCAACGTCTGAAGTTCTAATACACGGGTTAATGGTATTTCAAAAATAAATTCCTGAACGCCCGTTAGGTTAAGGGCTCTTCCTGCTGTGTATGTATCAGATGCCCACCCTCCAGCATATCTATCCGGTGTTAGCCCACCATTATAGGTGATTTTGGCGCCTCCTACCACACGGATATCCGGGGTCAAAGTCTCGTTATTGAAAGACCAATAGTAGAGGTAACCTTGTTGGATGTTTTGGGTTTGTCGGGGGTTGGTAGAAGCCCATTTATTGACGGCTTTATCCGCTAACACACGTGCATTCTTACCTAGAGGCGTGGTACTCGATTCAAACTCCTTGAATTTGATCGCGACGGTATAGCTTTCATCCAAAGCATCAGGCGCAACGACATCTTTATCACAGGAACTAACTAAAAAAACGATGCTTAGAAAACAAAGAAAACTATACCAATTTTTTTTGGTATGATTTCTCATGGCTTATATTGTTTATACCTACTAAGATAGTAATTTTCCTTATGAAAACATGGTATATTTTCCCAATGTTTGGAAAATAAATCCTATAAGAGTTCGTCTAATCCATTTTTATGCATATCTCTATTATCAATCAAGGGACCTAATCAACACACTGGACGATAATATTTTCGTATTACATAAGTCTTACCGATAAGATAAAGTATACTCATCCCTACTAATAGCGAAAGGGCAAAAATCCATTGCGTGGTGGCATCCTTGTCAGCAAATTGGATGACCATTAAACCAATGATGAACTGCAACAGACCATACATAAATGAGATCAACAGCTTATTCACACCAGCCTCGTTTCCTAAAAACTGATAAAGATGAGATCGATGTGCCTGAAAAATATTTTCCCGCAAATACAAACGTCGGACAATGGTCCATACCGCATCGATGCCATAGACCGAAAGGAAGAGTATATAGATCACGTTGCCTGTATGCAAGATCAAAGTACCCAGCACAAAGAGCAGAATATAGGCAATGGCGACCGATCCCACATCCCCGGCAAAGCTCTTGGCTTTGGTGCGGAAATTAAAAAAGGTAAAAACCAATACACCAAGTAAGGTGTATATCAATAGGTGAGGATCCATAAAGTGGATTTCCCTATTCACTAACAACAGTAGCCCTCCCACGGCCAAGCTATAACAGGCGGTAATACCATTGATACCATCCATAAAGTTATAGGCATTGATAACACCGACCACCACAATAAAGGTGATGAGCAGATAATACCAAGGCATACCAAACAAGTTCAACTCATAAGCCATCAGCAATACAGCCGAAAAATGAACCAGGATACGAATCCTGTTGGATAACGTGAGAATATCATCAAAGAAGGAAACCAAAGTCATCATGGTCAACCCCAGAAAAAACCATGGATAAGGATACCCATAAAACAGGAAGTAAATCAGTACAGCAAAATAAAAGATAATCCCCCCTCCACGTAGCGTGATCGTACTATGTGAAGAACGTTCATTTGGTTTATCAATAATGTTAAAACGATCTGCTATTCGAAAATACAGCAGCTCTAAAATAAATAAGGCAATAAATACAAGTAGATATATCATTTTTCAGTTGTAAGCTGTAAGTAAGCAATTAAACCTCGTACCCCGGTTTTACGATTTCATCTTTTTACCAATTCAACGATTTACAAAGTAATCAATCGGCCATGTATAATCATCGTTTTTAGCATGGTCTATTCCATAGTCTGCAAACACCAAAAGCTCACTCCCCTCTTCCAACGCCCGGAAGGCCGTTCCATATCCTACCGGAACATGAATGACCTTTTGTTCCTCCGCCTTCAATACCATTTTTTCAATCGGCAGCTCAGGTGAAGCATTGTCCCATTCATCAATTTGTACCAAGTCCAGTTCAAAGACTCCAGAAAGAACATAAAACCATCGCTGTTCAATGCGGTGTGCACGCCAGCCACGAATCAACTCCGTATCTGTATTTTTGATAATATAAAACCGTTTGACCAATGTCATATCAAAATCGTTGACAAAACGTATCTGCCCTCGATGGTCTTTTGCAACTCCTCCTTCAATAAAACTTACCTTCTTCAAATCCTCCAAGATACTATAATTTAATTCCTCAGTTTTTATTGTTGTAAAGTAACAAAATTATTTAAGTACAACATAGTTTTTTAGGTTTTCCTGCCTTAATTAAAGGAGCAAAATTATCCTTTAACGAAGGGAAATGATGACGGGGAGAAAGATATCTCACTATTGACGCTACGTAGAGACGTAATATATTACGTCTCTACAAAAGTAGCCAACCAACACTATCATATAAAATAAATTTTCAGCAAAAATAATCAAAGAATAATAAAGGGCAAAGCATTTGTAAATAAAGGTTTTACGGCTGTTTTTTGATTTTTTGGTAATGTAGCAATCGGCAGTAATTAGCGAGGTTCGGAAAGAGTAAGGTTACTATTTCATTACTTTTAAGCATCGAAACAAAACTTTTTATTATATTGTATTTCAGTTATTTGCATAGTTTTTCATATTGTTTCGTGGCTCACTAAAGTTTAATTTTACATTAATGAATTGTGAGTATGGAAACGACAAAAAAATCAACGTTTAAGGTATTGTTCTACCTTAAAAAGAACGCCCCGAAGAAAAACGGAAAGGTTGCGGTTATGTGCCGAGTTACCGTAAACGGTAAACAGTTTGCATTCAGTACCAAGTTGGATATTTCCGCAACGAATTGGGATTTGAAGTACAGCAGGGTTTTGGGAAAAAGCCGAGAAGCCCAAGAGGTAAACGGCAAACTCGACAAAATCCGTTTGGGTATGAAGGAATGTTATTCCAAAATCCTAAAAAACGAGGGAACGGTAAGCAGTGCGAAATTGAAAAACACTTTTCTCGGAATGGAAAGCGGAGAATTGACCTTTTTCAAATTCTGCGAACAGTTTATAGCGGACTTTGAAAAAAAGGTAAACAGCGGACTTCGGGTACAAGGAACACACAGCAGATACAAAACACTTTTAAAGCACCTGCCGAATTTTGCCCTTGCGAAATATGGTTATAGCGATATAACCTTTCACGACCTTACTTCCGAATTTGTAGAGAATTTTGATTACTACCTGCGTGATGATTTAACCCTAAATCATAATACGATTTGGCTCTATATGATAAATTTTACCACGCTTTACCGATTGACGATGAGCAGAAAGCACCTTGCCTTTAATCCGTTCAGCGAATACAAGAACACCAAAAAGGACAAAGACAGAGGTTATCTGTTGCGGAACGAGTTGGAACAGCTTGTAGCGTTCAACTGCGAGAAATAGGGCGAATTGATTGGGTTTGATTTGAACTGTTTTGCTTCGTTTTGGGGAGTCTACTTCCCCCATAGCTTCCCCCTTTTTTGTCGATAGTTTTCCGCCAAACCACTCCAGATCTTCCCATGAAAATCTAATCATATTGTTAGACATGCTGAAAGTGCAGAAGTCTGTTAAACTCTGGCACGACTTCTGTAGTCTTACCAACAAACGGTCTTGAAGAATGTAGACCCCATTGTTTTACTAAAAGGAGGAACGCCATGAAAAGATTTTTGATCGGAATAATTGCCTTAGCATTGATAGCAGGCACGGCTCTGGAAGCAGACGCTCAAGGCAGAGGACATGGTAAGCATATGCGAAAAGAGCAAGTCAAGCATGACAGAAAGCTGCAGAAGCATGCTTATAAATATGCTGAAAAACGCGACCGGGAGTACCGTAAATACTACGAGAAGCGCGAAAAGGAATACCGTAAATATGTGAAAAACCAGCACAAACGGTATCGTGATCATGACAAGTGGTATTACGGCCCACGATTCTATCACCGTACAGAATATGTGTATTTTCCGGAATACCGCACATATTACGACCCTTACCGGCGTGGCTATGTGTACCAACGTCACAACGCTTGGGTGTTTGCTCCAACGATGCCTTCGGTTATGGCGGGTATCAATATTGGCGGACTACAGGTGCAATTTATGGCTAATTTGCCCTTGTAGCTGTTGGCTTTTGGTCAGCAAACCTCAAAAGGGTGCTGCATTGCGCGGCACCCTTTTTATATATTCGATCAACTTTTGTTAAGGTTGAATATTACTGTGATACCCTACGGGCTACTAAAAAAGCATCAATCACAAACGATTGGTGCTTTTTTTATGCTATGGGGCGAGAAATAGGGCGAATTGATTTGGTTTGATGTGGGTCATTTTGCTTTGTTTTGCACAGTTTACTTCCACACAGCAGCACATTCAAAATAGGGTGATAGAAAAAGCAAAAGAATTGCTTTCCACAACGGAAATGTCCGTATCTGAAATTGCTTATCGTCTAGGATTTGAACATCCGCAATCCTTTCATCGCTTATTCAAAAACCGGACTTCTGTTTCGCCGTAAACGTTTCGGACTTCGTTTAATTGACTAATTTATTCTTCTGCCAGTTCTTTGATTATTTGCAGTGCCTTTTTGCTTGCCGTATCCATTTCATTGAAATATTCCTCGGGCATTTCCGAACTCAGGTATAAAGTCGTTACACCGTCCTGTTCGTCCAACCGATACGTCTCACGCATATTCCCGAGTTTACGTCCTTCTTTTCCGGCTTCAAGCTCATGGAGATGATGAAAAGTTATTTCCCGATTTTTCGTAAGAGACTCTACAGTGCTTTCCATGCCGTTGTTTTCAGGATCTAGAAATTGGATTTTGCCATCCTGCTTGAGATCGCCTTTGTAGTGTGATCCTGGCATAAACGCCGCCGCCCATTTTTTATAAAGGTCTTTATCCCACAATATTTGCCAGACCTTTTCAGCCGTTGCGTTGATCTGGATAGTTTGTTTAATCGCTTGTAGTTTCATTTCTTTATATTTTAAGTGTTAATGACTAATTCGAGTAATCTGCCCAGATGTTTGAAGATTGGAGCCAAAAGAGCAACTATTGCTTAACAAAGTTATTCACATCTCTTATCCATTTGAATATAATAACCGCTAATTTTGAAATATTCGATTCTCAATGTGTCAATGTGAACAAATATTAATTACCTTTGCAATGTTTTAGTGTTTTTATGAAAAAACTGTTTGTCATATTGTTTTCATTCCTTTATTTGGTATTGGCTTCAGGCTTTACCCAATACTCGCATACGTGCAAAGGAATGGCAATGAAGACATTTAGCCTGACGAATACAGCACAGCAAAACTCGGACGAACCTTGTCCGATTTGTGCAGACAATGAAAAGGGGCTCACCCAGAAAAAGAAAGACTGCTGCCAGCACGAAGCAAAAATTGTAAAAGTTGAAGATAGTGTTAAAAAGCAATCGCAATTTGATTTTTCTGTAAAATTTTGGGGCGATGCAATTCCTAATAAAACATTAGGTACTGTATTTGATTTTCCTCTTATTACAGATAATACCAAACAAACTCCTTCTTATTTTTCTTCAAAAGTCGCTGTTCGCGGCACCCCTCTTTATATTTACCATTGCGTTTATAGAATTTGATTTTAGCGTATCGAATTGTCTAAAGTAGTCCAATGAATTTTGGCACTACTCAAATTCTTTATGTCTAATTTCTAAATTTTATATACAATGAAATTAAAGTTCATTGCATCTATAAGTTTAGTATGGGCAATGAGTTATAATAGCTTTGCTCAAACACTAAAATTAGAAGATGCGTTATATCGTTCGGTAGAACAATACGATAAAATAAAGTCGAAACAATCCATTGTTTCGGCAACGGAACAAAATACTATGTTCCAAAAACAACACTATCTCCCGGATGTAACCCTTGCAGCACAGCAAAGTTACGGAACGGTAAATATGCTTCACGGAACAATGTATGCTCACGGAGGTATGGCTTCGGCTTCGACCTCTATGCCGTTAGCAGAGCAAAACTGGAATGCGGCATTTGGTTCGCTCTATTTTGCTAATGTCAATTGGAACCTTTTTACATTCGGAAGAATTAAAAACCAAGTTGCGTTAGGCGGTAGGAAAGAACAGACTGCCAAAGCCGATTTGGAACAGGAAATATTTCAGCACCAAATCAAAGTAAGTGCAGCTTACTTGAATTTGTTGGCAAGCCAACGCATTAAATATGTACAGGAAAAAAACTTTGACCGTGCGGAGGTATTTTTTGAAATGACAGATACACGGGCAAAAAGTGGGTTAATTCCCGAAGTTGACGCCCAATTAGCCAAAGCCGAAGTATCAAACGCCAAATCTTTACAAATCAAATCTTACGACAAAGAACTTGAATTTTCCAAGCATTTGGCAGTTCTTTTAGGCGAGGACTTTCAGACCTATCAATTAGACAGCTTATATAGTACCACTATTCCGTTACAGAGTTTAGCAAGTCTGAACGATGAAGTGGATAAGCACCCTTTGTTGCAGTTACAGCAAAGTAAGATTGAGGAAAGTCTGCAGTCCGAAGAAATCCTAAAGTCTAATAAAAGACCAACTTTATCGGCTTTTGGAGTTTTGCAAGGTCGTGGTTCGGGCTTTGAGGCGAACTATGCACAGGACAACTCCGCTTATTCTTCCAACTATCTGAATGGTGTCGGGATAGACCGCAGCAATTACCTTTTGGGACTTTCCCTTACGTGGAATATTACCAATCTTTTCCGTTCAGAAACAAAGGTCAAAGAGCAACAATTTCTTACCCAATCCTTACAGCAGGATTTCGACTTGTTCAAAAAAGAACTCAACGCACAGACCCAAATGGCTTATTCGCAGTTGAACAATGCCAAAGAAAATTTTGAGGAAACCAAAGTACAGTTGTCTGCGGCTCAAATGGCATATAAACAGCATACGGCTTTGTACGAAAACGGCTTGACTACTTTGGTAGATTATACACAGGCGTTGTACAGTCTGAACAGAGCGGAGATAGATTACGAAATTGCCCAAAACAATGTGTGGCAGGCTTTACTTTTATTGGCTTCGGCAAGAGGCGATTTAGGAGTTTTTACCCAACAATAATAAACAGATTTATATATGAATAATATGATAAAATTTGCACTCCGAAAGCCAATATCCATCATGGTACTTGTACTTGGATTGGTGTTTTTCGGTGTGCGTTCAGTCAAAGATGTACAGGTAGATATTCTGCCTGAAATGAATTTGCCCGTAGTGTATGTAGCCCATACTTTCAATGGATATACACCACAGCAAATGGAGGGGTATTTTACAAAAATGTACGTGAATATGATGCTGTTTACCAACGGTATCAAAAGTATAGAAAGTAAGAATACACAAGGTCTGACCTTGATGAAAGTGAACTTTTACGAGGGTACGGATATGGGCGAAGCTATTGCCCAATTAAATGCGTTGTCCAACCGTTCGCAGGTGTTCCTGCCGCCCGGTGCGCCGCCACCGTTCATTATGCGTTTCGATGCTTCTTCACAACCCGTAGGACAGTTGGTTTTCCGTAGTCCGACCAAAACGAACAACCAATTACAGGACATCGCCAACTTTACGGCTCGTCCGTTTTTGATTGCTATTCCCGGCTTGACGACCGCACCGCCATTTGGGGGAAGTCCGAGAACCATTGAGATAAACATTGACCCGAACAAGTTACGGGCACACCAATTATCGCCCGAGCAGATTGTGGAGGCTATCAGCCGTCAGAACGTAACATCTGCGGCAGGAAATGTGTATATTGACGGGACTAACTATTTAACACCAACCAACAATACTCTTAAAACGGTTGAAGAATTTGGCGACATTCCGATTTTCAAAGGTCAGGTGGACAATGTGTATATCCGTGACGTGGCTACGGTTAAGGACGGTGCGGATATTGCCACAGGTTACGCCTTGATTGACGGTAAGCGTTCGGTATATATGAACGTGGCAAAATCGGGAAAAGCCTCTACGTATAATGTGGTGCAGAACCTAAAAAAGACTATCCCGAACATTCAGCGAAACCTGCCTGATGACGTAACGGTTTCTTATGAATTTGACCAATCTGTTTACGTGATCAATGCCGTAAAAAGCTTAATGGTTGAGGGGATTTTGGGAGCGTTGCTCACAGGGTTAATGGTTGTGCTTTTCTTGCGTGACCGCAGAGCCGCTTTGATTGTTATCTTGACTATCCCCATTTCGATTATTTCGGGGGTATTGTTCCTAAAACTATTTGGGCAGACCATAAACATTATGACCTTATCGGGATTGGCATTGGCAATCGGTATTTTGGTTGATGAAAGTACCGTAACCATTGAGAACATACACCAGCACTTCGCAATGAAGAAGACCAAAGCACAGGCGATTTTAGATGCCTGTAAGGAAATCGCCTTTCCGAAATTGCTGATTTTGCTTTGTGTACTTGCCGTATTTGCACCAGCCTTTATGATGACCGGTATTCCCGGTTCATTGTTTATGCCATTGGCATTGGCAATCGGTTTCTCAATGATTGTTTCGTTCATTTTGTCGCAGACGTTTGTTCCTGTAATGGCAAATTGGATAATGAAAAACGAACATCATCAGAAAGAGCAGAAAGAAACCCGTTTTGACCGTTTTAAAAACCTAGTGGCTACAATGCTCCAAAATGCAATGCCTCGTAAAAAAGTCATTGTTACGGGAAGTTTTGTTGTTGCGCTTTTAGCCGTTGGAGTTCTTTATATGTTTACAGGAAAAGACGTTTTGCCTACGGTAAATTCGAGTCAATTCCAAGTAAGGATTACAGCACCGGAGGGAACACGGATTGAAAAAACAGAAGAAAAAGTAAAAGTCTTTTTGAAAGAATTGGACGAACTTTTAGGCAAAGACAATATTGCCATTTCATCGGTTTATGTAGGACAGCACCCCTCAACTTTCCCTGTTAGTTCAATATTCTTGTACAATGCCGGACCTCACGAGGCATTGATGCAGGTGGCATTGAAAAAGTCAGCAAGTAATTCTGATGAACTGAAAGAAAAAATCAGACAGCATATCAAAGAAAAAATGCCTGAATTGAAGTTGTCTTTTGAGCCGATTGAGCTTACCGAAAAGATTTTAAGTCAAGGAGCGAATACGCCTGTTGAAATCCGTGTTTCGGGAATGATGAAGAAAATGAATGCGATGACGGCAAACAAATTGTTGGCAAAACTCAACGAGTTGGATTATATGCGTGACCAGCAAATACCACAGTCAATGAACTATCCGGCTTTTGAAATCAATATTGACCGTGTGAGAGCCGCTCAATTGGGGATAGATGCACAGGATATTGCAAGGTCGCTAACGCCGAGTTTGGCTTCATCAAGATATACCAACAAAAATATGTGGGTTGGTGGTATGATGGGGATTGCTTATGACGTTCAGGTACAAATGCCACAAAACATACTGAACAGCCAAGACGAATTAGCGAACATTCCGCTTTCCAAAAATTCGGACAGACCCGTTTTGGGCGATGTTGCTACGATTACCCCAACGAAAACTTTGGGAGAAAGTTACAACTTGGGTACAATGGGTTATACAACCGTTACAGCCAATGTACACCAATCGGATTTAGGTAAGGCACAGAAAGACATCGAAGCGGCAATCGCTTCTTTGGGCGAATTGCCCAAAGGTGTAAACGTTCAGGTAGCAGGTATGACCCCTGTATTGGACGACACGATGAATAACCTCGCAAGTGGATTATTGATTGCCGTTGTGGTTATCTTCCTTATGTTGGCGGCTAATTTCCAATCGTTCAGGGTTTCATTTGTGATTTTGACGACTGTTCCATTTGTGGTTTTAGGTTCATTGATATTGCTTAACCTTACAGGCTCGACCTTAAACCTGCAATCCTATATGGGTGTGATTATGGCTGTCGGGGTTTCCATTGCCAATGCGGTACTCTTAATCAGTAATGCGGAAACGCTTCGACTGAAAGACGGCAACGCCGTAAAAGCGGCATTGGGAGCAGCCAATCTGCGTATTCGTCCTATCATTATGACTACGTTGGCGATGACCGCAGGTATGTTGCCCATCGCTATCGGATTTGGCGAGGGAGGCGACCAAGTTTCTCCATTGGGTAGAGCCGTAATCGGAGGGTTGATAGCTTCGACGTTCTCCGTATTGGTATTGCTACCATTGGTATTTGCTTGGGTACAAGGCAAAGCGACAATCGTATCGCCGTCATTAGACCCTGAAGACGAAAACAGTACACATTTCATTAACTCTAACAATCAAAACAATGAACTATAAGTCAATCATCATATTTGCAATGGCGCTGTCTTTAGTAGCCTGCAACAACGAGAAAAAAGAAGAAACCAAAAAAGAGGGCAGTATGCCTGCAATGGGTATGGGAATGGGAATGATGAACCCAATGGAAACCGTTGAGATTTCAAAAACAAACCCTTTGGTCATGTTGAAATTGGCAGGGGAATTAAAACCCGACCAACAGACCGAACTGTTTGCAAAAGTAAACAGCTATGTAAAAAGTATTCGTGTGGATATAGGCGACCGAGTGTCGGCAGGACAAACTTTGGTAGTGCTTGAAGCTCCCGAAATCCAATCGCAGGTAGCGAGTGCTAAAGCAAAGTTGGAAGCTCAACAGGCCATCTATCTTTCCACAAAAGCGACCTACGACAGAACAATGAAAGCGAACGAAACACAGGGAGCTATTGCCAAAGACGCTTTAGACCAAATCAAAGCCCGAATGCTATCAGACGAGGCACAGTTGAACGCCGCTAAATCTGCATACAACGAAATCAGGGACGTTAATAATTACTTGGTTATCAAAGCACCATTTAGCGGAACAATAACAAGCAGAAATGTTGATGTGGGTGCATTTGTTACGCCAATGAACAAAGAGCCTTTATTGGTTGTGGAGAACAACAGCAAATTGAGATTAAACTTATCAGTTCCCGAAGCCAATACGCCTTATATCAAATTAGGCGATACGATACGTTTTCACGTTCGTTCACAACCGCAGGAGAAATACGTTGCAAAGGTCAGCAGAAAATCGGGAAGCCTTGATTTAAAACTTCGTTCGGAGAAAATCGAAGCCGATTTTATCAATCAAAACGGTTCATTAAAACCATATATGATTGCAGAGGCTGTCATTCCGTTGCAAAATTCAGAGCCTACGTTTTTCGTTCCAAAATCTGCCGTAGTGGAAAGCGGAATGGGTGTGTATGTAATCCGTGTAGAGGACGGCAAAACCCAAAATATTCCTGTAAGCAAAGGTCGTGTAATGCCCGAGCAGATCGAAGTATTTGGCGACCTGAATAACGGAGATAAAATTTTAAAAATGGGCTCGGAAGAAGTACAAGAGGGTACGGAAGTTCCTAACAAGCCCCATAATTCTGATAATGATAAAAAATAATTGAGATATGAAAATGAAATTAAAATTAGTAAGTATCGTGGCTATTGCCACGGTACTTTTCATTGGTTGTAATCAAAAAAATAACGAAACAAATTCTGATAACCAAACTTCGTCAGTGGTAAAAAACAACACGCCTACAAAGGGCGACCACGTACCGAGTAATTTGGTTTGTATGGTTAATGATGCTTATATGGGCAAACAGCAGTTGGAAGTACCGTTTGAGGGAAAAATGTATTACGGTTGTTGTAAAATGTGTCAGGAAAGAATACCAAAAGACGGTACAGTAAGATATGCAATAGACCCTCATACATTAGAAAAGGTTGATAAGGCGACCGCTTATATTGTCCTTATCGGAGATAACGGTGAGGTGGCTTACTTTGAGAATGAAACTAATTATCAAAATTTCAAACAGGCTAATCAAAAGAATTGAAATAAGCGAGGCTATTCACGATCACCAAAAAAAGAAATAGTGTAGTGAGTAATTTTCCTAACGCTCGATTGAATAAAATTTGTAACTTTATGTAATTGAATTTATGACAAGACGAATTTTCATATTGCTGATTGTGATGCTTGGTTTCTTTTTGACACCAACGCTGACCTATGCTTGTGGAAAAAAGACTGAAAAAACAGAAAAGTCTTGTTGTGAGAAAAGTCCTTCACAAACAGGCAACACGAAAGAGTGTTGCAAAAAAAGTCATTCGCAAAATGACAAAAACGATGACGGTTGTAACGGACAATGTGGAAATTCATCCTGCTATTGCCCAACTATAAACATCGCTATTGCATTACCTGTTTTTTCCGAACTTAGACATAGCGTTTTCTACACTGAAAAATTGAGTTTCTTCTTTACAGAAACCTACATTTCTTCGGGTTTTCGTTCTATTTGGCAACCTCCAAAAATAAGCTAAATTCTTGCCTTGACAGCCATAGTTCTGTCCAATCGAAAGCAAATAAGTGCTTACAGAATTAGTATTTTTATAAACATTAAAATTTTCAAAAATGAATTCATTAAGATATTTATTGACAGCATTGATAATACTGTCATTCGGAGTTAGTAATGCTCAAATTAAAAACTCAAAAACTGAAACCTTAAAAATTTACGGAAATTGCGAAATGTGTGAAAGCACTATTGAAAAAGCAGGAAATCTGAAAAAGGTAGCCAGTGTAGATTGGAACAAAGACACTAAAATAGCTACCCTAACTTACGATGCAACAAAAACAAATCAGGACGAAATCTTGAAACGTATTGCATTAGCAGGCTACGACAGCGATAAGTTTCTTGCGCCAAATGATGTATATGCAAAACTTCCTGAATGTTGCCAATATGAACGAGTGAATAAACCAGTTTCAAAAGCAGCACCCAAAACAGAAACACACGACCATTCAAACCATACGGCAACAATCAAAAAACAGGAAACAAACCAACTGAACACTGTTTTTGAAAGCTATTTTGCATTAAAAGATGCTTTGGTAAAAACAGACGGAAATACAGCTTCTGCAAAAGCAAAGAATTTGAGCATCGCAATTTCCGCAGTAAAAATGGAAACATTGACAACAGATGAACATAACATTTGGATGAAAGTAATGAAAGACCTATTATTTTATACAGAGCATATTTCAGACACCAAAGATATCGGACATCAAAGAGACCATTTTATGAGTTTGTCAAAAAATATGTACGAACTAATAAAGGTTTCAAAATCTGAAACTCCTGTTTACTATCAGCATTGCCCAATGGCAAACGATGGCAAAGGTGCAAATTGGTTAAGCAAAGAAAATGCAATCAAAAATCCGTATTACGGTTCACAAATGCTGACTTGCGGAAGCACAGTAGAAACAATTAAATAAAAAACCAATGAAACATACCTATCATATACACGGAATGACCTGTAACGGTTGCCGTAGCCACGTAGAAGAAACGCTTTCAAAAATAGAAGGCGTTTCAAAGGTTACTGTTGATTTAGAAAAGGCAGAAGCTACTATTGAAATGGAAAAACATATTCACTTAGAAACATTTCAAGAAGTATTAAAAAATGATGGTGGAAGATATAGCATTCACAATGTAGGGGAACATCATCACCATACAGAACCCAAACAGCACGATAAACCGAAAGGAAAAGGGACAGGAGTATTTTATTGTCCTATGCATTGCGAAGGCGATAAAACATACGACAAAGCTGGTGATTGCCCAGTCTGCGGAATGGATTTGGTGGAGGAACAAAATCTATCTACTTCCAACACAGAACAATGGACCTGTCCCATGCACCCTGAAATTGTACAAGACGAAGCAGGCTCTTGTCCTATCTGCGGAATGGATTTAGTACCGATACAACCCGACCTTTCTTCAGAAGAAAAGACCTATAAAAAATTATCAAAGAAGTTTTGGATTGCAATCGTTTTTACATTGCCAATTTTCATTATTGCAATGAGCGAAATGATTCCAAACAATCCTTTATATGATTTGATGGGACAAAAACAATGGAACTGGGTGCAGTTTTTCTTTTCCATTCCTGTTGTGTTTTATGCCACCTGGATGTTTTTTGAACGAGCTTACCGAAGCATCAAAACCTGGAATCTTAATATGTTTACCCTTATCGGAATTGGTGCAGGTGTAGCTTGGTTATTCAGTGTGTTGGGTATGCTTTTTCCGGAATTTTTTCCCGAACAATTTAAATCACATCACGGAGCAGTCCACGTTTATTTTGAAGCAGCAACCGTTATTTTAACCTTGGTTTTGTTGGGGCAACTTTTAGAAGCTCGTGCACACAGTAGAACCAATACGGCAGTAAAAGAATTGTTGAAATTAGCACCCAATAAAGCCACAAGAATAGTTGATGGCGAAGAAGTGGAAGTTAGCATCGACAAAATAGAATTAAACGATATTCTTAAAGTAAAACCTGGTGAAAAAATTCCTGTTGATGGTGTTATCATCGAAGGCGATACAACCATTGACGAATCTATGATTACGGGAGAGCCAATTCCTGTGAATAAAGCTATGAACGATAAAGTAAGTAGTGGAACGATAAATGGCAATCAAACCTTTTTGATGAAAGCCGAAAAAGTGGGTAGCGATACCTTGCTTTCTCAAATTATTAAAATGGTAAATGATGCCAGTAGAAGCCGTGCCCCTATTCAAAATTTAGCCGATAGAGTGTCGGGATATTTTGTACCGATTGTAATTCTCATTGCGGTAAGCACCTTTATAGTTTGGGCAATTTGGGGACCAGAACCTGCTTATGTTTATGCATTAGTCAATGCAATAGCCGTTTTAATTATTGCTTGTCCGTGTGCTTTGGGCTTGGCAACGCCAATGTCTGTAATGGTAGGTGTAGGCAAAGGTGCCCAAAATGGCGTATTGATTAAAAATGCCGAAGCATTGGAAAAATTTCACAAAATAGATACGTTAATCATTGATAAGACAGGAACGATTACGGAAGGAAAACCAACAGTAGAAAGTATCGGTTCTTTCAATAATGGTTTCAGCGAAAACGAATTGCTTCAATACATTGTTTCATTGAACACAAATAGCGAACATCCATTAGCCGAAGCAACAGTTAAATACGGAAAAGAACAGCATACTGAAATAATCAATTCGGAAAATTTTAATGCTGTTACAGGAAAAGGTGTTGAAGCTACTATCAATAGTCAGAACGTTGCTTTGGGAAATCCAAAAATGATGGAATACGCTAAAGCCAAAATCAGTTCTCAAATGGAGGACGAAGCGAAAGCATTTCAAAAACAAGGAAAGACGGTTTCTTATCTCGCAATAGACAATTCGGTGGTTGGTTATGTTGTTATAGGTGACAAAATAAAAGCAACAAGTGCCAAAGCCATTAAAGAATTACAAGAAAAAGGCATAGCAGTTGTAATGCTGACAGGTGATAATCACGACACAGCACAAGCAGTAGCTTCAGAGCTAAAACTTACAGATTTTAAAGCAAGTATGTTGCCTGAAGATAAACTGAAAGAAGTGGAGAAACTACAAGAAAAAGGGAACGTTGTGGCAATGGCAGGAGACGGAATTAATGATGCACCGGCATTAGCAAAAAGTGATGTTGGTATAGCAATGGGAACAGGCACAGATGTAGCCATTGAAAGTGCTATGATAACTTTGGTAAAAGGCGATTTACACGGAATTGTGAAAGCCAGAAATTTAAGTGATTCTGTAATGAAAAACATTAAGCAGAACCTGTTTTTCGCCCTTGTCTATAACATATTAGGAATCCCAATTGCAGCAGGTGTATTATTTCCGTTTTTCGGAATATTGCTCTCTCCAATGATAGCAGCACTTGCAATGAGTTTTAGTTCAGTTTCCGTAATTGTAAATGCACTTAGACTTAGAAGCATTAAAATATAAAGAAATAATACTAATATCAATTTACAGGTAGGTTTAACAAATCAAAATTCAACGAATAGAAATGGAGAAATTAATTAAAATATTTGCCAGCAGCCAAAAACAGTTCATCAACCTTACACGCATAGCAATTTTTATCGTGATGGCTTGGATTGGTGGACTGAAAGCGTTTCAGTATGAAGCAGACGGGATAGTTCCTTTTGTTGCGAATAGTCCGGTAATGAGTTTCTTTTACGACAAAGAAGCTCCCGAATACAATGAATATAAAAACCCTGAGGGCAAAACAGTTCAAAAGAACATTGACTGGCATAAAGAAAACAATACATACATTTTTTCTTATGGTTTAGGAACAGTCATTGTGATGATCGGCATTCTTACTTTATTGGGAATTTGGTATGCCAAAATTGGTTTTATTGGAGGTGTGTTAACTTTTGGAATGTCTTTGGTAACCTTATCATTTTTGCTAACCACCCCCGAAGTATATGTTCCAAATTTGGGTGGCGATTTTCCCACGCCTCAATTTGGATTTCCTTATTTGTCGGGAGCAGGGCGACTTGTAATCAAAGATATAATTATGTTAGGAGCAGGATTAATCTGTGCTTCTGATAGTGCAAAACAATTATTGAACAAAAGATAAAAATATGAAAATCTTAAAATGGATATACAAAACCTTTTTCAGAAAAAACTGTTGCCGATAGCTTTATTGCTATTGGCAACAACTTCTCTTTTCGCCCAAAAAGTAGTTCGTTATGATTTATATGTAACAGACACATTGGTAAACTACGCAGGAAAAGAGAAAAGAGCCATTGCCGTGAACGGTCAAATTCCAATGCCTACACTTACTTTCACAGAAGGTGATACTGCTGAAATTGTAGTCCACAATCAGTTAAAAGAAAGTACTTCGCTGCATTGGCACGGAGTATTTTTGCCGAACAAAGAAGACGGTGTGCCGTGGTTAACACAGAAACCCATTGAGGCAGGTACAAGTTTTACTTATCGTTTCCCCATTATCCAACACGGTACACACTGGTATCATTCACACTCTGGTTTGCAGGAACAGATTGGAATGTATGGAAGTTTTATAATGAAAAAACGAGATGATGATAAAACATTCAGGAAAGGAATAGATGATTTGGCAACCGTTCCGATTATCATAAGCGAATGGACAAATCTTAATCCAGATAATATCAACCGTATGTTGCACAATGCCAACGATTGGGCAGCCATTAAAAAAAATGCAACCCAGTCTTACGCAGAAGCGATCAGAGAAGGTCATTTCAAAACAAAGCTAACCAACGAATGGAAACGAATGTTGGCAATGGACGTGAGCGATGTGTATTATGATAAAATTTTAATCAACGGAAATCATACATCCGATTTAAAAACAATTGACGGCAAAATACTAAAAGCAGGTGACAAAGTACGCTTACGGATTTCAAATGGTGGAGCTTCGTCCTATTTTTGGTTGCGATATGCTGGCGGAAAAATTACCGTAGTAGCCAATGATGGCAATGATGTAGAGCCTGTTGAAGTAGATAGATTAATCATTGCCGTTTCCGAAACCTACGACATCGTAGTAACCATTCCCGATGAGGGCGTTTCTTATGAATTTTTAGCCACAACTGAAGACCGCACACAATCAGCAAGCTATTTTATAGGCAATGGTATCAAACAGTTAATATCACCACTTCCAAAATTGAAATATTTTGAAGGAATGAAAATGATGAACGATATGATGAAAATGAATGGCGATTTGGACGATATGGGAATGAAAATGAGCCTGAACCAAATGGATATGAATGTGGTAATGTATCCCGAAATTACAGGTGATGCAAAACAAAAGCAAGACCATAGCCAACATAATATGGATGATGCCCCCCACCGTTACGATGCAAATGCGTTAGGCGAAATTACAACCCTGAACTACGCAATGTTGCAATCGCCCCACAATACCACACTTCCAAAAGATGCACCAGTAAAGGAATTAAAGTTTACCCTTACCGGAAATATGAACCGTTATGTGTGGAGTATGGACAATAGAGTTTTTTCAGAAACGGATAAAATCCCTGTAAAAAAAGGAGAAGTATTACGCATCACCATTTACAACAACTCAATGATGCGTCACCCGATGCACTTGCACGGTTTTGATTTTAGGGTAATCAATGGTAAAGGCGAATATTCACCACTCAAAAATGTGTTGGATATAATGCCTATGGAAACTAATACCATAGAATTTTTAGCAAACGAAGAAGGAGATTGGTTTTTTCATTGTCATATTTTATATCATATGATGGGCGGAATGAACAGAGTTTTTGCCGTAGACGATTACCAAAACCCTTATTTACCTAACAAAAAACAAGCCTACAATAAATTGCAAAGAGAAAGCAATATGCCACACATTATGGTTCAAAATGATTTTGCAACCAATGGTAATGATGGCGAAGCAATGGTTCAAAATGCAAGGTGGTCTTTGGGTACAGAATGGAGATTAGGGTATAACGATATGCACGGCTATGAAGTAGAAACACATTTTGGAAGATACATCGGAAAAATGCAATGGTTTATGCCTTTTGTTGGTTTCGATTACCGCTACAGAAAAATGGGAATGGATGAACACGAAACGAACTTATTCGGGCAGAAAAATAAAAAAGATACACGCAGTGCCTTTAGTTTAGGTTTTATGTACACCTTACCAATGTTGGTGAACTTTCAGGCAGAAGTTTATCACGATGGAATTGTACGATTGTCTTTGATGCGTGAAGATATTCCAATATCCAAAAGAATAAGAGCAGGTTTTATGGTAAACACAGACAAAGAATATATGGCAGAATTGAGTTATGTATTGAACAAGAATATGGGAATTAGAACGCATTACGACAGCGATATGGGTTTTGGAGTTGGACTTTCATTGTCCTATTAAAAGTTGGGAGATGGATCAAAAGATTTCATCTCCCTTAATTTTAAGAGTAAGATATTCAGAATATCCGTATAAATACTTTATAAGATTTTGTATATTTGCTATGAGCGAACGGAAACACATTGAAAAGCAAAGCAATAAGCACCGTTACCAAATCGTTACCTTGTAATCTTTGATTACCCATATAAAAGCTTAGTATTCAACCGATACAGCTTTTTCCTGAAAACTTTAAAATAAAAAGTAGTCTGAGACTACTTAAATTCATCTAATAGCTCCATACGGGATCCCTAGACTCCTCTTCATAAAAAAATCCGTAGAGCCCTTTCAGAACGCTACGGATAGTACAGGAAGTTTAATAGAAAAAACCTATAAGATTTTCGGAAACCTTATAGGTTTGACCACGAATGGTATTACTTAATTGACACTATCTTCTTAGTCTCTGCAACAGCGTACTTACCACATAACTGACTATAGCTCCTACCGCAGCCAGCACGGCCGTCTTGATCATATCGTCCATCGTGATACTGCCAAAGATTGAACAGAGGGTACCGCCAAGGGTACCCACCTGTATGCTATTCAGCGGCTTCATCACCGTCCCCCTCTTCCTGTTCCTTGTCCGACAGCACCGCCTCCAATACACCGAGACTCACTGCCACGTATTTTAGGATATTTAATGCCTTACCCGGCAACTTTATCGGAGCCAGCAGTACGACCTGTATCGCTTGGCTGATTCTTTTGATTGTTTTTTTCATTTTTTTAAATATTAGAGGGTTAGGGAGTTAAGAGGTTAGAGAGATCTAACTTCCTAACTCACTCTAACTTCCTAACTCAATCTCACTTTGTTAATAAAAACACCTCTCCGCCCATATCCCACAGGCTGTAGACCAAGGCTTTCAACTTCTCCAATGCTTTCCGGCTTTCGATTCCTGTGCCTTGTGCAGTAAGCGCGGTGACAGGAGCGATACAGCCCATCAGCTCATTCATCCCATTATTGGCGGTATGGATCAAGATAGCTTCACGTCCATCACCTGATTACCAAATACACCTCCCCCTGTTCCATGCTATCTGCCAGTCGGGCGTACAGTTCTTTATATGCCTTTTGGGATTTATAAATCTCATAATCGCCATCGTCCAGCTTTTTCATCCTTTTTCCGACCAAGAGACAACCCTCAGTATCGGCAAACGTATTACCGATATGGATATAGATATAGGAGAAATTAGGTACATTCTGCAGCTCGATCATGCCACGATGCAAGTCAGGAAACCGGCGTTTATAACGCGCATTCATACCCCCATATCGGTTAAAGGCTAATCTATAGCGCCCCGCCGGAATAGCGGTACTACCCTTTATCTTCACATCGCGAACCGAATCTTCCAGCACATAACATGTAAACTCACCGTTTATGTACAGGTGCGACAGGGTACTATTCTTCCCCTGCGCCTGTCGAATGACTTCGATGTTATACATACCTATTTTGCTAACGCACAATAAGTGATACACTATTACTCCAGTCGCCGATACCTTTCTTGTTACGTGCCCGTACGCGCACATAACAAGTGCTCCCCGGCGGAAGCCCCGAGATATAGTTCATCCTGGAAGTTGAAGTACGGTGCACCTCTCCCCATACGGGGTCGCCATCAGCCCCTAACACCGTAGAATAGTTATATTCATACTCGTACGCTTCTTTTAATGCACTGAACATCAACTTGATTTCCCCACTGAAACGGCCATCCGCCAATCGAATATTGGTCACCACCTTTGGATATTGTTTTGACTGCGGCGGCGCCAGCAATTCAAAACCCGAGCTTGCCAAGATTTCAGCATCCCCCCGCGCTACTGTGTTCACATAGAACGCTAGTTCATGCATCGCCATCAACAAGGCCGCACGCGCATTGTCTTTTGCTTTTTTTTCGAACTGACTACCCTTTTTGCTGGCCACTTCATGTTTCTCACGATAATCATTCACCAAGGCACGGTATACAGTCAACTCGGGTCTTGGTTCAGGAAAATTTGCATTGTCCGTCATCGAACTCAATGTACGCCCTGATAGGGTCGCTAAGGAATAATCATCCCAATCTTCATAATTGATATGTACTCTTGCTTTTCTCATGTTTGTTTCATTTTAATTTACATTGTTGCTTATGCTACTGAGGGATCTTTACTCTTTGGTATCTCTCCCACTGAAATACCTGCGCTGAATAACTAGGGATCCGAACGGATAAAAGGTAGCCTAATCTGTTTTTCCATACTGTCTTCCGTATTATTGTTTCCCCAAAAGTGGAGGAAAGTGGAAGAGGAATCGAGGAAACGTACAACAACGTACAAAGCCGTACAAAAAAGCTTATTATCCGTACAAAACCTTACAAAAGAAAGGAGCAAAAAGAGCCCTAAACAGGTCTAAAATGTATTGAAATATTGCTGAAGGATATTGGTACGGCGCTGAACGATATCCCGCCGACTATAATGTGTCCCCTTTTTGTAATCAGCTATATGCTTTAAACCTGAACGGATACACCTCTGGGGGGCAAGGATACCCCTTAGGGCTTGAAGGATATCCGTTAACTCATGAAGGATGTCCTTTAACACACGAAGTATCTTCTTAACGCTGTGAAGGATATCCTTTAGCCCAGAAAGAGAGGTTAAAATGTCCAAAAAGGGGTTATAATAAGTTTTAAAGCAGACACGTCATCCGGTGAAGTATATCCTTCATCTGACGAAGTATCTGCTTTAGCGCATGAAGGATATACGTATGAGGGTGATGTATATGCTTCACAATTTGAAGGATATGCATGATCCGCTGAAGGATATCCTTAAATGCATCACACAGATTCATTATCCGCTGAGGGATATCCCTTAAGGCAGGAAGTATATCCTTCATGACCTGAAGGATATACTTCCTGCCTTAAGGGGGGATAAAGTAGTTTGAAGGGGATTCCTCTACGAAAAAACGAGGTCATTTCAGCAAAAGTACGGGGTCATAAAAAAAATGAAGTATACCCTTTAAGTCTATACTTTTGCTCTTTGGCAGTTCATATTTTGCCTTTTCGCAAGCTGTACCATATACGGGCAGCTTCGACTTCTTCCCGGATAAGACGGACCCTGCCATCACGGCTAATGCTACTTAACTCAGCCTTTTTCCTCATTTGCGTCAATTTCCACCGACTTACCTTCAGCAAAGCCATCGCCTCTTTTACAGTCATCAGCTCCTCTTCCCGATACATCACTTTTTCTCCATCGGTTTCCTTCGCCTCTGATTGCAGGCCGGCATCTTCCATGATTAATGCTACCGAGCGATCCTCACTTTGTTCGTCGACAACGGTAGAGATCATCTTTTCAATACGTAATACGGATGATACCAGTTGATAAAATCTGTCTTCCATAATTCAGTTTTTTTGATGTGAATGCATGACACTATAAGCAAATTCGGATAATCGGTTTAAATAACATTGCTATCCAAAAATTTGTAAAAATCCGGGTAAAGCTCTTTCGCCCCTGTCGGTAAAAGAATCTCAGGAGTGCCCAACCCTTTTATTATTTTGACCTGTCCGTTGCCGTACCCATCGTAAAAGTTGATATTAAAAGCGATATTTTGATAGCATTGTTTGAACCACCTGCGGGGTAAGCGCTCCATAATACTCTTGAACGCGCTGTTGCTTTCCAATACCGTTCCGTCCACAAGTGTCATCACCACTTTTCCATTTACCGTTTCGATATAAACAATATTTTTTAGCCAGACCATCTTGCGCCCAAAGCGGACAGGTCCCTTTACCTGAAAAAAATCGTAATGTCCGTCAAGGTTGTCCTCCAGATCGGGCAAGGTCCGAGCCAATTCGGTATTCAAACGCCTCAATGCGCCCCAAAGCCTACTCTGGCTAACAGGTTTTAATAAAACATCCACCACATCGATATCATAACCCCGATCCTCATATTGTTCATACCCCGTATATAAAATCGTTGGCATACGCGGATTAGACAAGGTCCGCAAGAAGTCGAAGCCTGTGGTATCGCCCAATTCTACATCCAGCACGAGAAAGTCTACCGGGTTAACATGCAGAAAGCGTTTCGCTTCTGCTCCTTCCCGAAAGGTGGCTATAATTTCTACATACGCAACATCTTGCAACATATCCATCAGGTAATCAATAGCTGATTGCTGGTCGTCAATAATAACTCCATACCATGTTCTCATAATCAAATTACTGTTTAATGTTATAATCTATAGTTATCTGTATTTCAAAATATTTTTTCGTTTCTACTTTCCGCAACGTCATTGCTTCTCCATAGATGATCTCCAGCCGCTTCCGCAGATTTTCCAACCCCAATCCATGGCTTTCCACCCCGCTCTCCTCCCCTCGCTTTAGGTTGGCTACTTTTATAGACAAACCACCGGTTTCTTTCCTCAGCTCTATCCTTAGCGGTGCTTCACGGCAGCTCAGGTTACCATGTTTCATAGCGTTTTCTACTAAAGTCAATAAACTTGTGGGTGGTATGGTGTACCGCATCAGATTTACAGTGCAGGAAAACGCCACAAATAGCTCCGGGCCTACCATCTTTTTCTGTATTTCCAGAAAATTACACACTGCCGAAACCTCGTCGTGCAGTAGAATAATTTTCGGACCTTCAGGTTCCTGTGCTTTCATATAGAATTTCATCAGGTCATACATGCGAGCAAGCTGTTGCGCGAGGTCGGGCCATTGCTTATGGAATTGTTGCCGCCAATCTTGAAAAATATTAGCAAGCATATGTGGCGAAACCTGCGAAGCCAACAGGGTATACTCATATTCCTTTTTTTCGTCTTCCGCACGTAGCCGCATTTCAGCTTCATGCAACCTATCTTTTGTTGTCGTAAGCGTTGCCTGATAGTGATAATACAACAGCGCCAGTATACTAAAGTGTCCATGCATAATCAGCAGGGTCTGAATAAACTCTTTCCAGTTGAAATCGTAACCATCAACGATATAGGCCCCATACAACAGGGAAATACCTTCGGGGCCTTGGGTCAGCAGGTATACAAGCCCGGCGGAAGCTACATAAAACAAAAGTAAGAGGGCCGCCCCTTTCAGATAGTGACCCCGACCGAAACACCGCTTTAGAATAGCCAATACCGTGTAGAATATGAAAGCAAAATAGGGCAAGGACAAAACGACAGTAAACAAGGTCAGTTCCTCGTTTCCAAGAACATTGGTTCCGTAAAACCATAATCCGTACAAAAACCAATATAAGATATGTAGCTTGCGCTTACTCAAATAATTTAGCTTCATAAGCAGTCTTTTAGGTAACTCCTTTACTTTTTGGAAGAATTAGGTTTAAAAAAGTACAGAAAAATAATATTTCCCGACCAATTTAACAAGGTGAAGCAATTATTTGTTCAAATTGTTGCACTTTCAGCGGATAGCTGTTATAATGGGCTCTATCGAGTATAAAAGTCTTCTCTTGATAGCAAAACGGGATGAACCGCTGTTCGACCGGCCATGTAGAGAAACTACTTTTTGGGGGCATGCATCGATGCAGGTAATGCCAGCTTTCCCACGCTTCGGGTCTGGCTTTTAGCTTCATATCAAGTTGGGTATATATGCCTTGCAACACCTGGCTTACGAAGTTTTTACGCGATGCGTACGTTTTAGGGCAATAGCGCTCCGCAATCTTCAAGCACCATGGCTCCTCCAGTGCTGTAGGAGCCAGCAGCAGGAGCATATCGCGCTGCAAAAGGTAGGCAATGTCGGCAAAACCTGCTCGGCTCTGCAGCATCGCTGTTCCCAATTGTACCTCCTGCATTTTTAGGTTGTGAGGGTCTGGATGGTTTTTAACCCCTGCCCCGCCATCGGCATAACAGAGCACTGCGTAGCCTATATCCATATACCGGCGTATCTTGAAGAACAATTTCGGGTCTTCGGCCACCAGAAACTGGAGATGCTGTAGCCATTCCGCTTTCAGACTCTTTTCGTAGTAGCTCCTTTGCATATCCAAGGTGTCCCGTGAAACCAATACACATAACTTATAGCCCAATTGCAACAACGACACGGGCAGCATACGATAATAGCCATAATGGAAAGTGACGATAAGCGTAGGCGACTGCAATGCATCGCGCAAAGCTGGTTCTACACCGCTTGCCAGCCCGCGGGTAAAATCTATTGTCGACTGTTTCTCCACAAAACAGTTTGCTTTGTGGTAAAGATCAAGTTGTCGAAACAAGTCCAGGTTCGGGAAAACATGCTGTACATTAGCTGAAAAAAAGGCAAATTCCATCCAATCCATGGCATCATAATGTGCCATGATATTTTTCCATATCAATTTCATAGCATAAATTTTAAAGGTGAAACTATGCGCGGCAAAGCTTTGCCGCGCACGTATTACTTATTCCCAAGTTAAAAAGGGAAAGCAATTTTGCATTTCCGCGGCGCTTTTTCAGCTACCACCTCTGCCAATTCTTCGACAGATAGCGGATTTGCGTCCAGCAGATCATAGAGGTCCATAAACATTTGAATATCCATGTTTTACATTCCTTAAAAAGTTTAACCATAGGTCGGTCTCGTACCGACATTACGGCTTCAGGCGCTGAAGTCTATTGATCGATCGGCTGTAAAGTTTGGAGAAACCATCTTTTTTTCCAAGAAAGACCCCCTTATCTGCTGTTTGGTAGGAAACATTTGTTGCTTAGCCTCTCATATGGCAGGCAAAGTGGGGTTAGGCGGTAGGCAAACGGCAAATTTGGGGTGCTTTACAAATACTTCAGCAGGTTTTTGTAATTTTCCAAATTGAGCGAAAGTAAAGTTTCTCCTTTAGTAAACCTTTATCCGGAAGTGTATGAAGCGCTTTTTTCAATATTGGCAAAATTATGGGATTGCTTTCGATGCAGACTTAACGCAGCAGCTTGCCCTACATACCCGTTTGTATACCGCCAAGCGGGAGGAGATGGTGGAAGGCCCACTTCAGGCTCGTCGCCGTTATTATTTTGTGCTGTCGGGTTGTTTAGTCTGCGAGAAGTATACCCTTACAGGTGGCATGCTCACGCAGCGCTTTGTGCTTCCGCAGGAAAGCTTTACTTCTACCGTGCATCTTTATACCCCAAGGCCAGCCCATCTGAGTTTTACCGCGTTGAAAGCTACGGACCTCTTGGTTATAGACAACAGTGAACTTCAGCAATTGGAACAGAAATATCAAGCGGTAAGCGATATACTGCATATCCTGAAACAGCGGTATATTACCCAGCTGGATCTGCATGTGCAGCTGCTGCAGCAACCCGATGGCTATGCGCGCTTCTGTTTTTTGCAGGATAATATGCCAGAGCTGTGTGCGCAGGTTTCCAATGCATATCTTCAGCGGTTTCTAGGTATCTCCAACGGTACATTCTATACCTATCAACGTCGTTACCTCCTTGAAAAACTCCGAAAAAAATAAGAGATCACGATTTTTCTCCAGCCTATGGGTTGGAGGATTTAGCCCGCGGATATTTCGGTACTTTGTAAAGACGGTAAGAGAACGGGGAACAAAGACTAAGGACTAAGGACCAAAGATAAAAGATATGAAACGGTACAGACGGAAATTTGCGGTGTTCACGGTTAAGGCCATGCCCTCCCGACAAGTTGGGACTGGCAGGCCCCCATGCAGCACATGCTCGGAAGCTTAGCCGAGGATAAAGAAGCTATGTAACAATAAAATTTAAATTTTTAAGCTTATGCTAAAAAAACAAATCGTGAAGAAAACATCACTCTTCACTTTAATCTTAGCTTTCATGGTAACCACAGTGGCTGCCAATGCAAGCGTGATGAACGGCGACAATGAAAAAGGTAAGGACGGGGGAAAAGGGAAAACGGAACAAGTGGAAGAAGCTGAAAAAACACTTATTTTCATTACATGGTATTTTACGGGCGGAGAAGGTGATGACCCAACCGATCCCAATAATTATTCCACTTCTCTTCCTCCAGGACAATCATGTGATACCGAAATTGAATTAATCTGTCAGATTAATGCCCCTAACCAAGGTGGCAAACCTCAGATGGATGCCCCTGTACCAGGTACAACGGGTGAAACTGTAGAGACTCAAATTCGGGATGTACAAGATGAATTGGATAGCCCCAATGGCACTCCCCATAAGAACGCAACAGTTCTGGAATTCCGGTCCAAGTAAAAAAACGGAGCGCACGCCTAGAGTGCGCTCCATTTTTTTATATAGGATTTTGCTTATAGGAGTTAAACTCCATTATTGAATTTGGGATGGGGTATATATATTGTACTCCATCAGGGGGCAATTCATATTTTTTACTCCCATCCTCCGTATCCAATACCCTGATCAAAGTCTTTGCAAAACGAGGGTCTTTGTTTAATCTGCGTAAATCGCTCCACCTCAATCCTCTTTTGACAAGTTGCTTTCTCCGTTCTTTCAATATAGTGATGAGCGCCTCTTCTTCTGTTATGTTGTTAAATGGTTTATAGGTATCTTTTTTCCATCGCATGCTCATCAGCGTATTAAAAAAAGACAACCCTTTTAATACGTTCCCTTTTCTGATCTCACACTCCGCGCGTATTAAATAGAGCTCATCTGTAGCTATTCCTGCGAAATAAGATGATGATCTACCTGCATAGTACCCTTTAAATATGATGTTATCCAAGTTTGTATAATTAAAGAAAATATGCTTCCGCAAGTCATCATTATCATAACTCTCGAAAAAATCCAAAGGTATACGAGCTCTTGATTGCGACAGAAGAAGTCCATTTGTGGTAGCACCATGGTAAATCACTTCTTTGTTAAAGACCTCGAATGGAATATTTGCAGAAGCGTCCAACTCATTGTAATCTATTAATTCATCGTATAATTGTAAGGCAGCCTCGGCCATTTGGTTTGCCTCCTCATACTCCTGCATACAAAGATAAACCCTTGCCAACGCTCCGTAGGCTGCTGCTTTGGTCGGTCTGGTTTTATACGAAGAGGTTTCAGGCAATAGACGTGATGCTTCCTGTAACCCCTCAATGATCAACGTGTATGTCTCCGCTACGCTTGCCCTTTGGTAAATATCATTCATATCTGAAGAAGTCCTTAAGGGAAGCCCCAAATCATTTTGACTGTGGGCGCTATCATAGGGTTTGCAGTATACCTGTGCAAGGAAATAATAAGCGAACGCTCTAATAAAAAGTGCCTCACCTGCTATAATGGTTTTCTCCGCAGCGTTTCCCTCTACTCCTCTTTCTAAGGCTTCCAGCACAACATTGCAGATCATGATTGCATGATAAGGCTGTGTCCAGCTCGCCACATCTATGCGCATTTCATCACGTTGCCAAGTATAGATCAGCTGCTCAGATTCAGACCGAGTACTTAATACAGCATACGGCACATAATAATCATCACTCCCCATTTCTGCCAAAGCTGGATAGAATGTATTTATAGCTGACTCATAGTCTAACATGGCCCGCAAGTCCTTTACCGTCTCGGGTATGGCTACTGCATTGCTCGTTTTCTTATCCAAAAAATCTGAACATGCGGTCAATAGCACGGTTAAAAAAAGAGGCAAAAATCGAGTCAGACCTTTTATACATTTATTTTTCATTATTCACATTTTAAAATTTACAATTGACACCAATACTATATCGCCGGGATGGCGGAACATTATAGTAATCCGGGTCTAACCCAGCACCGTTGGCACGCCAGATCAACGCCACGTTATTAACTGCCGCAAAAGCAGAGAATATCACTTTCTTTCTACCTATCATCGGCGTGAAATTATAGCTAACATTTACGTCTTGCAATCTGATCATATCTCCTTTTTCGATATTCACTTCGGAATAAGCATAGAAGTTATCACGCGAGGAATTTGCCGGATAGATCATCGAGGGTACGGTAGTATGTCTCTCATCTCCGGGTTTTTGCCATCGATTAGCGAAATCACGATGTCCCGACCACGCGTTAAATAAATCATTATAGCGGATGGTTGAGCGTTGAAAGTAATGTCCCAACTTGTAAGAAATCAGAAAAGAAAGATTCAGATTTTTCCATGCAAAGGACTGGCTAAAAGATCCGTGATAAGGAGGAAGAGCTGTTCCAAAATAAACTATGTTCTGCAGCGAATCGCGGGTCATTTGTAGATAGCTCGTAGAAATCTCACCGTTCAATCTGCCAAGAGGATTTCCATTTTCTGGATCAAGTCCTTCAAATGGTAAGGCGAAGACGGGGTAAAGCTGTTTGTCGGGCACAAATTGAAAATTTCTGCCGGCATTACTGATATATGTGCTTGCAACGCTAACATTACCTTTGTATTCGCGCACAATATCTTTTTTCATGGAGAGGAACAGCCTGGAAGAGAAACTGAACTGTCCAAAAGTCTTTCTACCGGTCACAGAAAAATCCCATCCATGACCTTCCAATACCCCGATGTTTCTACGCACAGAAGAAAAGCCCAACGTAGGGTCAATATTATCAGATGAGAGTAAATCCGTTGATTTTTTATCAAAGTATTCGACAGAAACACTAAGTGAATTTTTAAAAATTGAAAAGTCCAGTCCTACATTAATCATTCGGACATCTTCCCATTTCAGCAGCGTATTAGGCAGGTCGGTTACCATCGCCCGTGGCAATGGTGTCAAACTCGCGCTTGAAGGCGGAACATAGCTTATGCGTGGCAAACTTGATGCTACTCCGCCAGAATTACCGCTGTGGCCATAAGTAGTCCGTAAGCGTAGCGAAGAAATCCAGTCCTGCCCCTGCATAAAGCGCTCTTTATGTATTGACCAAGCAAAACCTGTTGACCATAATGGATTCCATTTTTCATTTGTGGCGACACCAAAGTTATTAGAAGCATCGCGCCTTGCAGATAGGGACAACGTATACTTGCCATCATATAGATAGGCCGCGTTGCCATAGAATGAAACATAACGCTGTACATCTTCTGAAAAACTCTGCCAGCCGGGTATTCTCATATTCCCGGAAATTCCGGCATAGGTTGGATAGAAGTTTACCAGATCAACCGCTTGACTGGTCATCAGTAATGGGTCATAACCAAAGGCTTTATTGCCGTCCGCATTTCTCATTACCGACGAAAGCTCTGCGCCAAGTATAGCGGAAATACTATGCTTTCCCTCTCCCATCTCTTTATCCACAGCTATATTGCCCCGCAACTTATGACTGGACATTTTATGATGCTCCAACGTGTTAATTGCTCCTATAGGCACTATATGAGTAACTTCATCACCGTCTACCTGAGTGAATTGATTGATCAGATCCCGTGTATAATAAGAAGACTCTTTATTAAGCACCTGCTGCTCTCCTTTATAAGTTTGATAATTATACAGTCCACTCAACTTTAACCACTGCAAAGGCTGGTAATTGAATGTAAGTTGTGCATCGAGCTGTTGTCTATTATTCTTGCCGGGATTCTGCCCCACTTCATCCAGAGGTATGAACCGCCAATCTAATAGTCCCGATTGCTGTGCACTATTTACAAAATTTGAATTATACTGGTACGGTACAACCGCATTATTCCCTTCACTGTCTTTTAGCGATACATAAGGGTAGGCCCGGGTTCTTCCTGCTCCGAGCGAAAAATTATAGTCCAATACATTTCCATCCCATGTCGCAGTTGTATTTGTAAAGGCCATCCTTGTTGAAAAATCAATCTTCTCATTCAGCTTTAAATTGTGCTGAAAATTCAATGTGATATTTTCAGACGAACTCCCTATTTTTTGACCTAAAGAATTATTGAAAGATGCAGACATTCTATATCCTGATCGGTCGTTGCCATTAGAGATACCTAATGCATATTGCTGCAGATTCTCATTTCTGTATACATATTTCAACAGGTCATCCCTAAAATCCAGAGATCTGAAACTGTTTATCCGGTTTGTCATTTCTTCTGTAGAAACAGTCCCCTCTTTGTGTTGATAAAGCAGCTCAATTACAGGAGAAAAAACAGTAAACATGGCATATGGGCTATTATAGTCTGCATCGTAAAAGCCCTTCTCGTACAGCATCTGTTCAACGTCAATAAAATCTGACGTTTGCATATAAGGCAGTTCTTTGAGCCTTACTTTTCCAACCGAGGTATAATTGCTTGAAAAATCTATTTGCAGCCTTTCATGAATAGGCTTCTTTAAATTGATGACGATGACACCGTTTCCCGCACGGGCTCCCCATATGGAACTGGCTGCAGCGTCTTTAAGAAGCGTCACCGATTCCACATCGTTCGGGTTGATATCCTCAATACGACCTTCATAGGGAAAGTTATCCACAATGATCAATGGGCCTCTTAAACCATCGGACATAGTATTTATTCCCCGAATATTAATATCCGCACTGCCACGCCTGTTATCATATTGCAATCCCGGCATACGGCCTTCCAACTTGTCAAGTATATTGGCAGAAATACGCTGTTGCAATACCTCCGTGTTTATATGCTCAAAACTACCCGTAGACCTTTCTTTTGGTATAGTCTGGTAACCCGTACTCACCACTTCGACCTCTTCAATCTCGTTGGTTAGCGGTACGAGCTGTATATGCACATAACTGACCTCATTAGGAATTGCAGCTTCCTGTACAGCATATCCTACATGGCTAAATATTAGCTTATAATCGGTCAAGTCCGTAGATATTGTAAAACTGCCGGATTGGTCTGTTTGTACAATATTACCTGTTTTGTTTTTGGCAAAAACTTTTACGCCAGCAATTGGGCGCTCCAAGCTATCAGTTACCTTACCTGATACACGTTTCTGTCCGAAGAGCATACCGTATACAGATAGCATATAAAACAATATTAAAATAGTATGTCTCATCGCTTATCAATAAAGGGTGCTACATAATTACGGTCCAACAAATTGCGGAATGTCCGCAGCTGTAATCGACCTAGGCCATTGATCCATACATAATGCGGAAAGGATGTATAAGGAAATAGTGAAATGAGGTAGTCATCCGCAACAATAGATTCAAAATGTTGAAGCCCGAACTTCTCAAAATGCCCCTTATGATAAAGTCCGTCAAGTTTTTCATAGGTGTCCCTCGTATTCAGGCTATTTACCATGACAACAACTAAGTCATCCTTATACCGCTCCGCAAACCAGCGGATCTCTTTCTGGTGTATAAAACACGGCGCGCATCCTGATGACCAGAAGTCCAATACCAACATCTTACCTTTATGCTCTTCAAGGCTTTTACGAACAGTATCTCCGTTGATATAAAAAAGATATTCTTTTGTCCAGAAATCTTTGGGTACGGAGTGCCCAATTGATACTTCTTTTTGTTGTTGCCTTTCGGCAGTCCGCGATTCCGCGGACTGCGCCCAGGCGTCAGATAAACTAAACATTGAAACAAATAGCAGCAGTAAGCCGTAAACGATGGACTTTAGGCTTTTAATTTTAAATTGTAAGCTATAGGTCAAATGCCATAAGCCATTAGCTTTTGGCGATAAGCTATTTAATATTTTTTGCTTTGGTGGCGTTTGGTAGGACTGGTTACTTCGTAACTCAGTCACTTTGTCACTATGGCCACAGGCCATACCTCTCCCACCCTTGTAAAAATTATTCATTTTTCGAGGTTTTAAGGTGTGACCTAAGCCTACTTTCTCTCTTATGCTACCAACACGCCTGCTCCTAAGCTTTGCTTAGGTCACACAGTAATAAAAATTGATTATTGAAATTGGAAGACGGACCACACGGTTATCATTCATGGTCTATAATTCGGTTTTCGTTAGCCGTCTTCAATAGGAAAGCCATATTTCAGGCTCTGAGCCAGCCGAGCTACTCGGGGGCACTGATAAGATTTTTGTAAAGTTGTTTTTTCATACTCACAACGTTTATAAATTGTGAGTCTCTTTTGGCCGGATAACAAAAGAACGTGGAATGCTATCTAGCTTTATTCCCTGGGTCTCACGCCATCGAAGTCAGCATCAAACGATAGCATCCACGCCTTTATATTGCAAATATAGCAAACAAAGGCTGATGGATGTAATCTACCGCTCTCGTCTTCGAATTTATTGTGAGACTTGGGAAACGAGACTCGTAAACTACCTATTAAAAATTAATAACAAACATAGTTTTGTATATTTTAATAACACAAATATAGATAATTATGCGCCATATACAAATTTTTTATCGATTATTTTATCGTATAGCTAAATTTAGGAATTAAGCATTAAAAAATTGAGAAAGGATACATTAACAAGGTTAGGTCTTTACTTATCCAAGAAGCCACTTAGCCAAGCCAAATTGGCGAGGATGACTGGTATTTCTAAGGATAGGATCAGTAGGCTACATGTTGATTTATCTACGAAACCAACTGTTGAAGAGGCCTATTTAATCTCACTAGCTCTAAATGTTACCGTTCAGGAAATAGCAGAATTTATCTGTGTAAATCTAAGTTTACGTCCCGAATCTGAATGGGATATCCCGAAGAGGAAGAAGTAAATATTTCGGATTTGGCGAAGGTTGTGTAACCAAATATTGTAATATGGACATACAGTTTATCGACACCACTCAATGGCAAGAAACATTTTGGCTCCACAGTGGTGGAACGCGAGAAAAACGTATTCTATTAGATAGTGAAGATAATTTGTGGTATTTCAAACGTTCAGAAAACAAACCCGGCAGAAATGGAAATCCAGACAAATACTATAAAGACGAGTTTTGGTCGGAGATTATCGCTTATCAGATAGGGTACACACTCGGCTTGAACATCTTACGTTATGACGTAGCGCTGAGCAATGGACAAATAGGGTGCATAAGTCCTTCTATGATCGACATCAATAAGGAGCAGTTAGTGGAAGTTGGCCGGTATATGATTACCTATAATCCTGATTTCTCTCCTGAAAACAATGTTACTCGCAACGAATACACTTATGACCTACTATCGCGCACGCTAGACCATTTTCAACTTGCACACTATAAAAAAGCTTTTCTGCAAACATTGATATTTGATGCATTAATTGGCAATTCAGATCGCCATCAGGAGAACTGGGCATTCATATCTGACTCGTTTAATCCAGATGAGGATATTGACATTCAGCCAATGCTTACAAGAATAAAAAAGGAAAAAAAATTCAGATATAACGATACCTTAATAAATAAAGAGTTCGAACTTCGGAGACAAAAAATTCGTGATATTGCTCCCATCTACGATAGCGGAAGTTCACTGGGCAGAGAATTAACAGAAGAACGGGTCAAAAAAATGCTTTTGGACAAGCAAATGCTCGCTGCTTACATCACTAGGGGTACTTCTGAACTGCATTGGAACACGAAACAGAAAGTTTCTCATATAACACTTGTCCGCTTACTAAAAGAGACAGAGCCAAAAGATTTATTTGAGATCGCATCACATTTTCTAAAGAAGTGGGATGAAAATAAAATTTACAATCTCATAACCACCTTGGATCAAGTCTTGCCTGATGAGCATAGCTTTTACAAAATATCTCCAGAACGAAAAGAATTGATATTTAAATTACTAACTTTGCGATTTGAACGTATTACAAACATTCTCAATGACTGATTTCTCAAAAATATATCTTGCATGGCGTAAGGGAAAAGGTTCCCGAAGGCATATTGTTGGGCTTTTGGAAAGAGGTGCAGATAACAATGTAACGTTTCAATATCTTCCAGAAACAAGAAATTTAGTAAAAACAGAAGGTTTTATCCCTTATTTTGAATTTCAAGATCTAGATAAAGTCTACGACAGCAATGTTCTCCAGATTTTTTCGCATCGTCTAATCAAATCTGAACGGCCTGATATCGGCAGCTTTTATGATTTTTGGGAGATTGACTTGTCTCAAGCGCAGGATAAATTTTATGTATTAGGAAAAACTCAAGGCTTGACAGCTAGTGATAACTTTGAGTTTCTTGCAGAATACATATATCATCCAGATATACATTTTCTAACAGACCTTTCTGGGCTTTCTTATGCTAATTTACCTAAAGGAACGGTTAAACCCGGAGACTTTCTTCAATATGAATTTGAAGGAGACAATGAATTTGACAAAGAGGCTATCAAAGTGATGTTTCGTGGAAGAGATATTGGGTATATCAAGAAAATACATTGCCGCATCTTTCACCGAGCTACGGAAACACCGCTGAATTTACAGGTTAAAGCCGTAGAACAAAACGGTATTATAAGAAAAATATTTGTAAAAATATCCGTGCAGGGATAACCTATCTCGCAAGATTTACTTGGTAGAACTCTCTGCCAACTGGCGGATCAGTGAACGAAAACAGCCATAACTTAAAGAATGGCAAAGGATCCCAATTGTACAATCGGTAAAAACCTCGATATTACGGCAATTCCTTTAAACAAGTTAAGAAATACAGACTAACAGATAAAGGAAGGCAATTAAAAACCTAAAGATGATGTAAATGTATCTCGAAAATTCAGTTTATACGTTCCTTATTGGGCATAATAAACCTCTAAAAAAATCTATTTTTATTTAATTCGAATTCGGAAACAAAATACAAAACGCTGATTATAAGATGCTTATTATTTTTAATAAATATACTTTGCTTGATAGAAATCGTCTTCTTTTGACAAATTAGAACACAATAGATTTTTCTTATTTAACTCGAATTCGGAAAACAAACGTAAATGCCTGAATAAAAACTGTTTATTATTATAAAAAAATAACTTTGATATTATAGAATCAACTTCTTTTAACAAGTCAGAACTAAACAAATTTTTCTTATTTAACTCGAATTCGGAAAACAAACATAAACAACTGAATAACAATTGTTTACTGTTGTAAAAATCAAGTACCATCTCGAAGCTACGACAAAAAGGATTTGAAATCCTGTCATTAAAACCAAAACCGGCGCTTCCCTTATCAGAAAGCGCCGGTTTATATGATCTGTAACAAAAATCTATTTCAGCTTTTCTATTTCTTCGATAGGTAAACCTATTATATCGGAAATCAGCTGGATATCAAATCCATTTTTCAACATCTTTAGGGCTGATTCTCTCTTTTCGGCCTCAGCTTTTGTACGCTCCTCTAACCGGCCTTCTTGACGACCTTTTTGAAGACCTTCTTGACGACCTTCTTGACGACCTTTTTGAAGACCTTCTTGACGACCTTCTTCCAGTGCTCTTTCCTTTTCTATAAGAGCAGTTTCACGGATAGAATATTCATCCCATTTACGTTTTAAACTAACATCGTACATTTCGCGTTCCTCCTTATTTAATTTGGTGCGTCCCGCCAGCCCCATACTCTTGCCCGCACCGAGAACAGTTTGCTGTATTCAGCCACTTGAAAAAGTTTTTCAAATATCGGCCTCCTTAAATATACCGGCAGCTTATCCATTGTGGACATATTTTTAAGTACATATAACCATCTGTCCAAGTCACTCTCTAAGTCCGCTTCACCTTTAACAAAATTAATCAATTCTAAATATATAAACCCAAGATCCTCATAAAAAATTTTTCCTGTCTCTCTGTTACACAGACAAATATCGTGCAAAAATTCTTCGATGTCTGTCCTCTCAGGCATCGGGAAGCCATCCATCAAGACAATAACATAGACGCCGCTGATACTATAGTTCCATCCCTTGCGGTTCCCTTTCGGGGCTTGATCGGCAATGAGTTTACTGCCATAGTACAACATTCGGCGCTTAAGGTTTATCTGCAAACTCCGTTGGACCTCGATAATGAATTTCTCTCCATTATCCGTTGTGCAGGTAAGGTCAAAAATGACTGTCCCTCTATCCTCCCCATCACCGACATGCTCGTTTTTGTTGTAGACCAAATCATCTATAGTTTTCCTGCCCCTAAATAGATCATTGAGTAAGGCAATAAGAAATTTCTTGTTCACTTCTGTCCCGAAAAGACGCTTGAAACCGTAGTCAGTGGTCGGGTCTATGTATTTTGGCTGTTGCATAACACTATTGTATAAATGGTTACTAATTCAAAGGTACTAAATCAAAAATATAAAAACTAATATTTTTAGTAAAATATAACAAGGCCGCTCTTCGGGATGTTAAACGCAGTGGGATCCCGAAGCTACGATAAAAGAGGATTTTATAATCCGCTCAACGATAAAGATGGATTACAAACCCACACTATCCTTTTGTTAGGGATTCTCGTCTTCGAATTTATTGTGAGACTTGGGAAACGAGACTCGTAAACTACCTATTAAAAGTTAATAACAAACACTTGTCCGCTTACTTAAAGAGACAGAGCCAAAAGATTTATTTGAGATTGCATCACATTTTCTAAAGAAGTGGGATGAAAATAAAATTTACAATCTCTGCTCTTCGGGATGTTAACGAAGTGCCATCCCGAAGCTACGATAAAAGAGGATTTTATAATCCTGACATTGACGCAAAAACAAAAACGGGCGCTTCCTTTTATTGGAAAGCGTCCATTTATATGATCTGATGAGGAACTAGTTTATCAGAAAATATTGAGCGATATGTTCCGCATTTCCAATCTCTCCTTCTTTGCGTGCAAAAAGCTTTGCATAGCCAAAGAGCGATTGGCATCCAGCTGCCATAAATATATCCTTCAGCCTTTGATCATTTTCGATATCGTATTTTAGAAACGCATCCATACGATCGATTTCGAGGTATTTCTTATCCTCCCTGTCAAGGGCGGTAAGCTCCTTTAGTTTATCGCCTTCGGGGGTTCCTTCATTGGTTAGGAATAGAAACGTCCGTAACAACCACTTGTCGCCCAAAAAAGAGATTACAAAATACCCTATTTTATGAGATACAAACTTGCATTCCAGCAATATATGCTCTTTGCCTACTATAAAATGAGGGGTACCGGCAGAAAAAATATGAGCGATAATAATTTGCAGATGCCCTGACCCACATAGAGCTCGCTCTTCGAGACGACGCAGTGCATGCTGCTGTACAAATATAGGCTTAGGACTGTTATCCTTAACATCTGTCAGCCCCAATTGATCCGGTCGGATCATCACCCAGCTGATCGGCTTACCTTTGATAAAAGGTACCTGCCCCAACTGGGCAATCGGACGCTTTATCCCATTCAGCTCTATCGTATCTAGATTATTCTTAATACGGACCAAGGTGATCTCATTTATACCGCGCCCTTCGTACATCAAAAGATTGGACAGATCAAATTGTACGGTACCTTTGTACATATCGTAATGCCCACAATTTTCGAAACTCAGGAAGCCTGTAGCTCTGTACAATGCCGTAGCAAACCATTCGCCCTCAACAAAATAAGGCTTGAATACAGATTGAAGTATGTCGTATTCTTTGATATACTGGGGGGAAATGTATTCAATAAACGTAACGAGTAATAACACTTCCGAAAAGAAAAACATATATTCTATTTTCTCTCCTCGCAACGTATCGACACCGGGATATTTAAGCCTAGATGCAAACATCTTTTTATAAGCTAACTGCTCTTCTTTTCCAACAATAACCCCATTGTCAAGGTTGACAGTAAGACGGGGATACCTCTTCATGAACATAAGTTTGAGCGAGAATAATGGGATTAGTTCGAAGTAGCCCGGTCCAACCATCTTTTCAGAGATGGTCTGCAAACGCAAACAAAAGGCTTTGAATTGTGCCGCATCCTGCTTTTGGGGAGACAGGTATACACTTTTTTTCTTCCGGTTCTTTGTCATGTGCAAAAAATTAATAGATTACAATATGATCATTCCGATGCATCCGTCACATCAGCCTAATAGCAAGCTATCAATTGCTATTAAAATAGTAAAAATTAATTTTTATAACAAATAAACAATATTTAGATTGAAACTGCGCGTAAGAATAGAAAAATTACCACAGGCTTTTTAAGTGTTTATAGTTTGATTTAATAGTGTCAAATACTTCATCCATTTTACCGCCAAGAATCATCTTCGCCATAGTCTGTGTCATCCCCATGACCTGCTCTTTAGTGATATGTGAAGGCATTGCCAATGCATTGGGACTGGTGAAGATATTAAGGAGATAAGGCCCCTGATGAAGAAACGCACGTTTGATCGCCTCTTCCACCTCATCAGGCTGGTGTACATTCTCCGCAGCGATTCCCATGGCCTCGGCCACTTTAGCAAAATCAGGATTGACCATATCCGTCTGGTTGTCCGGCAGGCCGGCAACCTCCATTTCCAGCTTGACCATTCCCAGCGTTCTGTTATTAAACACGATAAGCTTCACCGGGATTTTATATTGGTAGATCGTCGCCAGATCGCCCAGCAGCATACTTAATCCCCCATCGCCACAGAAGGCTATTACCTGTCGAGCAGGATGACTGAGCGATGCGCCAATAGCCATTGGCATGGCATTGGCCATACTCCCGTGATTGAACGAACCAAGTAGATAGCGGTCTCCCTTCTGATTGATATAGCGTGCGCCCCATACACAGGACATACCCGTATCTACGGTAATAACAGCGTCCTGGGCAGCCAGTTCATCAATTTTTGAGGCTACAAACTCAGGCTGTATCGCATCTTTCTCTCCAGAGTCCTTGACATAGTCGTGCAGACGCTCGCTGACTTTCTCGTAAAATTTGATAAAGGAATCTGCAAAAGAACGATCATCTTTAATATCCAATAGGGGAAGTAATGCCTGAATGGTCTCCTTGATATCGCCTTTGAGTCCCATCGTGAGCTTGCATCTTCTGCCGAGTCGTTCCTCTGCAGTATCGATCTGTACGATGGTATTATCGGTAGGCATAAAGGCGTCATAGGGCATATCGGTACCCAAAAGCAGGAGGAGGTCAGCCTCATGCATGGCCTGATAACAGGAGGGCACCCCCAAGAGGCCCGTCATCCCTACATCGTAAGGATTGTCGCGCTGTACATGCATCTTACCCCGGAAGCTATAGCCCACCGGCGCTTTGAGTTTTTCAGCTAGGGCAAGCACCTCAGCATGGGCACCTTGACAGCCGATACCACAATAGAGTGTTATCTTCTTGCTCTTGTTGATCAGCTGTGCCAGTTGCGCAAGCTCTGCATCTGCAGGGCGAATAATAGAGTGGCATCGAAAAAGTTGCGTAGAGGTATGCGTGTCAACGGCTTTTAATTCGGCCACATCGCCCGGAAACCCGATGACACTGACACTTTTTTTTGAAATGGCGTGCTGAATTGCCGACTGTATAACGCGAGGAGCCTGCTCCGCAGTAGTGATCAGCTGATTATATGAGCTGCAGTCGTCAAACAGCTTGTACGTATTGGTTTCCTGAAAATAATCCATCCCCATTTGGTTTGTTGGGATGGTAGAAGCAATAACCAGCAAAGGAACACGCGAACGGTGCGCATCGTACATACCGTTGATAAGGTGTACGTGGCCCGGGCCACAGCTGCCAGCACAACAGGCCAGGCCGTCAAGCTCGGCTTCGGCCGCCGCCGCATAGGCTCCCACTTCTTCGTGCCGTACATGTATCCACTGAATACGCCCATCCCGACGGATGGCATCATTAAAATAATTCAGGCTATCGCCCGTCACTGCATAAATCCGTTTGATGCCTGCTTCTGCCAACATATCCACAAGCTGCTCTGCCACTATTTTCGCCATAATATTGCTTTTGTTGAAGTACGTTACCTACACAACAAATGGAAAAATAAATGGTTTTGCGAATCCTCAAATGCTACAACCCATCCTCCGTCTCAATCTTCACAATATAAGTTCCGGCATAAGGGTTTTCCTGCATCAAGCTTTCGGCAATGATGATTTTATAGGTCCCTACCCTGTGCAGACTATCTTCAAAAACCTTACCGAATGGGCCATCCATCTCGCCGTTGGGCATCAGCAATTGATTGATACGGATATTACCGGAATCCTTCGGCACCATCAAACTTATCTTGACGCAGCCGGGTTTTGCCAGGTCAAAAGACACTGTATCCTTCTTACCAACGATTTTCATGCCTTGATGCTGAACGGTATTCACCTTCCCCATCTGGCTATATCCTTTTTCAGGCACCGCTATGCTATCTCTTTGATCGTCATGCTTTGTAGAAGGCGATTGGCAGCCCCATAAGGCGAAAAGAATTCCTAATCCAATTATTGACTTAGCATGCTTCATATCTAAATTTTTATATAAAGAACAACCATACCGCCAAAATGTTAGCTACAAAACACAATGAGGCGCTGCGTCCAGCCTACGAATAGACTGGAGACAGCACCTCATAAAAATGACACAAATAGCCTAAGGAACTTTACTTCCTGGCGGGAATTGTCAGCTCTATGTATACTGGATAATGGTCCGAGATGATGTTTGACAGCTCGTTTTTTATTATCTCACTTTTTGTTACATAAGGCGCTGCAGCAGGATTGCACCAGATAAAATCAATTCGTTTGCCTTTGCCTGTGTTCTTTTCTTTAATATTTCCTTGACCATCTTTAAAAGTCGGCACACTACTCACAAAATCCTTATGCAAAAGATAGTGCGTATCTTTAAATCCAGCTTTTTCCAGTTTATTTAATACAGAATAGTCAATTTGCCCCTTATTAAGGTTTCGGATATGTGCATTTTTCTCCTCCGATTTTTTCATGCTCGTTAGTAAATCTTCATCGTACTGGCCCTGATCTCCTTGGTAAAGCGAGTTAAAATCCCCCATAACAAGTATTGGTTCATTACTGGGCAGCTCATTGATTTGCGCAATGATATTGTCTACTTCTTCTAAACGTTTTTCATAGCTAAATGGTGAAAAGTGAATAACAAAGATATGCAGGCCTTTTACTTTCGCATAGATATAGGCATGCCACATATTTTCGGTAACCTTCTTGAAGTTAGTAAGTGGCATTTTCGCCGATAGTGCAACTGGAAAGCCTTCTTCCTTAGACTGCAGCGCATAAGGATGCGAGTAACTACGTGCCAGCCCTTCAAGTGTTTTTTGTGTCCAACCATTCATTTCTTGGGTGGCGACAATATCCGGGTCTAGCTCTTTCACAAACTGTTTATAACGCTCGATATTCGTTGAATCTTTTAAACCATACAGTACGTTATACGAGAGTATCTTAATCTTTTGCTGCGCGTGACTGGCACTACCTATACATAGGAGCGCCGTTATTAATAAAATAATGTTTTTTTTCATCTTCCAAATTTGCTTTTAACATGTGACGAACTATCCGATTATCATCTTGATGATTTTTTTTTAATGTGTTCAAGAACTCGCAAACTCGGTCTATTCTTCCCTCCTTGCGGTTTGAATAAATCATGATAGTTTCATCCGCATAAAATTTGATTTTTAGGAGCTATATGAAACATCCACATACTTCATGCACATTCAATTTCTTCTCTTGTGCCTGCTGCTTTTCGGCCATTCTTTCCTATGCCGTCAATGCTACATGGATATTTCATATGCTAATCCTTTAAATTCCAGTATCCTCCCAGTGTGGATTTTGTTTCAGCTGAGGGTTCAACTGTAATTCCTGTGTAGGGATAGGATAGTAATAATCCTTATTTTCATCCCACTTTTTAATTATATCCGGTAAGTTGATTATTCTTCCACCTTTTGTACCATTTTCTAGCACCAGTTCACCAAGCTTTTGATATTGTACACCCTGCAAACGTGTAGGAGATGTCCCTTCATAGATGACCAAATCTATTTTACTGTCGTTATCCAAGTCATATTCACCTACTCCAGGGAAGTACATACCATAGAATGGTTTGGCCAGCCGCCCACCTTCTTTCCAACGCAGTAGATCGCGGTAACGTAATCCTTCTTTAACGAGTTCAATTCGGCGTTCACGACGTATCTCTAAAATGACACCTTGCTGAGCTCCTGCTGTTGCATTGGGATATTCGGTTTTTAGATAAACATCTGGATTCGCATTTGCCGCCAAGAGGTTCATGTCTGGCATCTCCACGCGACGACGTAAAAGGTTAACACTCCTATCCAGATCGGCTTGATTGATCGTACCCAGCTCTGCCTTTGCCTCTGCATAGTTCAGCAAGGTTTCAGCATAGCGGAATATCGGCATATCGTTGGTAGACTGTCCTGCATCGTAACTCGGTGCCAGCACATATTTAATAAACTGGTAGCCCGTCACGGAAGTAGCAAAATCGGGAACGGAAGTTGTCGACTGTCCAATTCGTTTATACCCTGGGGTGCGGATCGTTTGTGCCAAACGGGGGTCGCGGTTCTGGGTCTCTTCATAGAAAGACATCGTCTGGTAATTGGGTTTGTCGGTGAAACGTGAGCCATCCGCCATCAGGTAGCTGTCAACAAGCGACTTCTGCATACCCGGACGGCCATAGGAAGCAGATAGAATGTAAAAGTTTGCGGAATGCACTAAGGGTACAGATGCATCATACTGGCGGGATAAAATAATCTCGTCAAGGATGGCATCTTCGGCGATGAACAACTCCTGATAGGCTTTTGTAGGATCGCTTGTATAGATTTTGTATATCCCGGAGTTCATCAGCTCTTCGGAAGCTGCCGCAGCTTGTTGTAGAATGGGTTCCCAGTCGCCCAACCCATGGTATTTGCGAAAGGTTCCCTCGAATAGGCACATTCTGGATTTGAAAGCCAGTGCTGTCCATTTGGTGACGCGTTGCCCGCTTTTAGTCTGCGGTGCGTTGGCAATGGCAAAATCGATATCCTCCAACATTTTTTCAAATACGAATTTACGGGAGTCCCGTGCCTTGGTTAAGCCCTCATCATCAAGTTCCAGAACGGTATCGTACCATGGCACATCCCCAAAACGAACCACTTTTTCGAAATAGAAGTAAGCCCTGAAGAATCGCGCTATGCCATCATACCGCAAGCGTGCGGCCTCGTCGGTGCACTTATGGGAGTTCTGTAAAAAGAAATTTATCTGACGCAGCTCTTCCCAGGCCCATCCACCACCGCTGGACGGGGTAGTACGGGTACCTTGAATTTCGCTTGCAATGGTACTTCTAGCCTCATCATCTGCCTGGTTCGGGGTATTGTAATGAATCGCGAGGGCATCCGGCAGTTCGGCGTAAAAAGCGTTGGTATAATTCTCGAGTTCTGCAGCCGTTAAAAAATAATTTTCCGGTGCCAGCTCGGATAAAGGATAGCGTTCCAGATAACTATCGTTACAGGCCGACAATCCAAGTGCTAAGATAGCATATATTATGATTTTATGTTTTTTCATGTTTTTAGCCTTTTAAAATGAAATTTGTGCACCAAAAGAGATCACTCTACCCACAGGGTAGCTTCTACCGGTCTTATCACTCATGACCATTTCGGGATCAAGGTAATCGGTATCCAATTTTGTCCAGGTGTGCAGGTTTTCGCCACTCATAAACAAGCGAAGCTTACTGATCTTGGCACGTTCCATCCAGGTGCTTGGAAAGGTATAACCTACGGTTAGGTTTCTTATTTTTAAATAAGAGATATCCTGCAAATACATATCATTGGCCACGGACAGCTCGGAGTTCTGAGCCGTATAACCGCGTAAAAATGGAAAATATGCGTTTGGATTTTCCGGCGACCAGATTTTGTCTGGGAAGTCGCTCGGTATAAAAGAATCGTATGGACGGGCATATACAGACCAGAATGCCTGTGCTTCCAGATCAGGATACCAGTTTTGCTTTCCGATACCTTGCAAAAATAGAGAGGCATCGATGCCGTTCCAATTGGCCCCTAATGTTAATCCATAGGAATAGCGTGGCTGGCTGTTCCCGATAACACGACGGTCTCCCGGGTCGTCCAAGGTATTCAACCCTGTATTGATGATACCATCTCCGTTCAGGTCTTTGATCTTGATATCCCCGGCCTGCAGCATACGAAGTTCGGCGGTAGGTGCCTGCACCCGACGGCGGTTGATCTGATCTTGATTTACAATCTTAGCGTATGCCTGTGCTTCTTCGGTTGTTTTAAAGAAGCCATCGTATTGGTAGCCCCAGATTTCGCCGAGCTGCTGCCCTTTGTAATACTGGTTCAACAGGCCTGCAGGATTACTGAATTTGGTTATTTCAGAGGTGTAGTCTGATAAGACACCACGTACAGAATAGTTAAAAGGCTTTCCTGCTACTTCGAAATGATCCCGCCAAGTTACGGCTAGGTCAAAACCTTTTGTCTGGAGATCTGCCGCATTCTCTTTGGGTTCGGTAGCGCCAAACACATCGGGTAAAGTCTGTGCAATACTCAACATGCCGATGGTATTGCGGGTGTAATAATCGGCTTCTACACCAAGGCGGTTATTGAAGAGGTTGAAGTCCAAACCGATATTGCTTGTCGTGATCTTCTCCCAGGTAAGGGAATTGGCTACCGGCGCCGGGTTATAGGTTACGTTCAATTTCTGTCCGTCAACCAGGTAGTTGATCTGCCCGGTAGACATGGACGATATATAAGCATAGGTAGAAACCTCTTGATTACCCAATGAACCATATGAATAACGTATTTTTAGGTTGTTGACAATTGGTTTGATTGGTTCAAAGAAAGCCTCTTCACTAATACGCCAACCTGCTGAAAATGATGGAAAGAAACCAAAGCGGCTAGCTTTTGGGAAGCGAGATGTACCATCAGAACGTCCACTCGCTTCGAAGAGGTATTTGCCCGCATAATCATAGTTAAGTCGGAAGAATCCACCGCGTACTGCCCATTCATCAGCACCACCTAAAAATTGCTTTTCGCCGACAACCAAATTCAAGTCGTTCAGTGTTTCAGACAAGAGCTCTTGGCCAATTCCTCCCACGCGTTTATATATCCTATTTTCTTGGTTAAATCCGGCCATAGCTGTAAGATTATGGTTTCCAAAGCTTTTCTGATAGTTAGCAAAGACGTTGATAAAGTGCCATTGGTACTTGCTCATGGACTCGTTCAGCTTATCTTGATTTAGTGCTCCTAGAGAGGATAACTCCATTATACCAGGGTATTTAGAATAATATTGTCTGGTTTGACGATAAGAGTAGTCGGAACGATATTCTCTGTAGGAATAGTTCCCGGTAAGCGTTAGCCCTTTACCAAAATTGATTATAGCTTCAGATTTATTAGTAAATTCTGTTCCTCTTGAATACCCTTTCATGGTGCCGCTCTCAAGTGCATTATGCAACCCATAACCTATAGGATAGCTGTTAATTCCAGAATAACCAGTTAATGTACCATCGGGATTGTATGGCACATACATCGCGTGATAGTGATAGGTCGGACTGTTACTTACATTATTGGATACCGTGCTAAAATTGTTCTCCAATCCACTCCAATCATAAGATGATTTAAAAAAATGCGTGTTATTACTTACGGTAAGCCATGGCCGTAATTCAGAATTTAAATTTGCACGAAGGTTGTATCGTGAAAACTCATCGGGATTAATATTAAATATCCCCTGTTCATTTGATTTCCCTCCCGACAAGGCATAGGATGTATTACCGGACTTACCAGAAATAGAAAGGTTGTGATCTGTTTTTGGGCGTACGTCATCATAAAGATAATTAAACCAATCAAAGTTGGCATAATATCGGTATATATCTCGCCCGCTCGCATCTTGTTTGGTAACAACCCACGGTCTGGAAGGATCTTCTGTCTTATCATTTACACGCGACCATAGTTCTTCGTAATCTTCGTCTGTATATCGAGTAGCCCTATAACCAAGTGCATTATACATGGCGTCATCATTGATCTTTGCATTCCAATAACCCGAAGTGATATAATCAGTATTGGTCGCATGGGTTGTATAGCCGACATTGGTATTAAAATCAATAGCGGTGTGCCCATCTTTTTTACCGGTCTTTGTCGTCACCAAAATTACTCCGAAAGCTCCCCGTGCACCATACACCGCAGCTGCCGAAGCATCTTTTAATACTGTTACCGACTCTACATCATTGACGTTGATGCGGTCCAACGTTCCTAAAATTCCATCTATCAGGATCAGCGGACCTCCCCCATTGATGGAAGTATTCCCCCTAACATTGACCGCCCCACTAGTGCCAGGTTTACCCGACCCAAACACGACATTCAGGTTGGGTATAGCCCCCTGTAAAGCCTGTGTCAGTTGGCTTACCGGTCTATCTTCAAATTCTTCACCTGCTATCTGACTAACAGCACCTGTTAGATTTACTTTTTTCTGTTCTCCATAACCTACGACTACGACTTCATCTAAATCACTTAACATAGGTTGCATTGTGACTTGAAGCGTAGACTCATTTCCTAGTATTATTTCTTGTTTTTGGTACCCCACAAAGGTAAAAACTAGTGTAGGAGCTGTACCTTTAAGTGTCAAGGTAAAATTACCAAAGTCGTCTGTCATCGTTCCATTGTCTGCCCCCAACTCACTGACAGATACATTAGATAGGATTTCTGATTTCTCATTGACAATTTTACCTGTTACTACACGTTTTTGCTGCTCTTCAATAACTGCCTTTTCAAGTACTGCTCGACGGGATTTACGACTGAGGATAATATTTTTATCCACAATTTTATATTCCAGCTCATAAGTACGAAGTATGGTGGATAATGTTTTATCTACACCCTCATTATGTAAATTAACATCTAAAGTGAGGTTTGATGGAACAAGTGCACTATCATATAAAATGTTATACCCACTTTGTTTTTGTATTTCTTTTAAAACATTGGTTAGTTTTACATTTTTTTTATGTATAGTTACCTTTTGTCCGTAAGTATAGGCGCTTACTTGCATTATCCCAGAAAACATAAGAATCACTGATAGCTTCATAGACAATGTGTTAGGTATGATATCCGCATAATCTGCGAAAACCGATAATTTCTTTTTTTTATACATTTGTAAAAGATTGGTATTTCCACTATTTAATTATCAATCCAAGTCGTTAGGCTTATCTTGTTCAGGAGCGGTTCCAGCGCTCCTGATCGGATAAGCAATACAAGTTTAACCTCTATTGCATAACCACTATCCTCCTTTCTACTGTTTTGAAACGTACCGAGCCGGTCATCTCAATTAGCTGTAAAACATTCTGAATATCTTCATATCTAGAAACTGTCCCAGTGAAAAAAACCTTTGATACATCGTCTTGATAATCGATTTCTACATCATACCATGCTGATAAAATGTTCATGACCTCCTTGATAGATATATTATCAAAAGCAAAGACACCATTTTTCCACGCTGTGGTATAAAACGGGTCCACCATATTGATATTTAACTGTCGCTCACGGACACTGAATACGGCTTGTTGATTTGGTTTTAGTACATGTTTTTCTCCTTGCTTAAAGGTTAGTTGCACAGCTCCTTCAACAAGTGTAGTTTCAATTTTTCCTTGCTTACTTTTGATATTAAAGGAAGTTCCTAATACTTTGAGCTTCTGCTCTCCAGTATGAACAATAAATGGAATAATTCGCTGCTTACTTTTTAACGTTGCCACCTCAAAATACGCTTCTCCTTGAAGATGGACGGTACGGCTGTTGTCTCCAAAATTAAGAGGATATCGCAGTTCGGAACCTGAGTTTACCCATATTTTGGTACCATCGGCTAAAATCAGGCTATACTCTCCACTCTGGGGTGTAATAATGGTATTATAAAGGATTTTGTCGGCAGGTGCTGTGTCCAACAATTCATAAGACAACATGCCATTGGCATCCTTGTGTATGGAATAACCATTCAGCATAATGGTGGTATCATTACTTAGCTGCTCCAGATTGATCATACTTCCATCCTCCAATAATACCTTTGCCTTGCTGCCACCTGGAACAATAGGTTTTGACGCTATTTTTGGAGGTGCACCTTCAATTTGGGCACGGCTAAAACGGCTGTTGTAATAGACAACCGAAAGTACGCAAAGCAACAGCGCTGCTCCAACTAAAGCCCACTTTCCTAAATTCGTGCGGGAAAGTAGGCGGACCGGGCGATATCCAGAATCTGACGCAACATCAGAAACGATCCGTTGGAACATAGTTTCGGAATGCGATGGATTGATTTCCAGCAATTGAATTTCAATCTGCAAACTTTCCAGTACTTCCATCAAAATTTTATCTGAATTTTCCTGTTGTAAGAATGTTTTCAGTTCTCTTAAATCTTCATCAGAAATGTTGTCCTCTTGAAATTGCTGAATAAGTTTATATAGTTTTTCTCTTTTCACCTTTTTTAAGCCAATTATCTATATAAACGCGCAAGTTAGGCTACTGGACTATTGCTTGTTAAAATTTGATAGAAATAAGGTTTGGTTAGGTGTTGCGCTCATCTTTAACTAGAGGATAGTGAGTGCCATAAGTAAGTTTAAGAAATAAATTTTATCCAATTTCCAGCGCAATTTTTTTGATGCGGCAATAATCTGGTTTTTAACAGTATTTTTTGATTGCCCGCACTTCTCTGCAATCTCTTGATACGACATCCCTTCAAGCTTATTCAGCTTATAGACCTGTTGTTCTTTTTTTGGAAGTTTAGCAATAAGGTTATCCAACGTGCTGCTCAGTTCTCTTTCAGCCAATTGATCTTGTGTGTTAGTGGTTGACTCGCTCCAATGAAACGCTATATAATGTTGGTATTTAGACCGAACAACTTTTTTTCGAAATTCCGAAATCAACAATCTCTTGGCTACCACAAATAAATAAGGATATATACCTGTAGCGTCCCTAAGATTCTCTCTGTTCGTATAGAGGGTGACAAATGTATCTTGTATAATCTCTTCGGTATCATGATGTGATTTAGTGAAGCTAAACACAAAGCTGTATAGCCTACGGTGGTAACTATCAAAGATTTTTCTAAAAACCTCTTGATTACCCGCTATAAATTGTATAAACTCCCTATCAGAAAGTACTTCAAAGTCTTGTTCGTATTCCATCACAAATTCTCCGATTTAACTCGTCTTTCGCAAATCTCCATAGCAGAGTTGACATTATTATTATTTTTAAATTACCTTTTTATTAAGTTTATATTGTTTCTGAGTAAAGACGCATTGGTTTTCCGAAATTAATGATAACCTCTAATAATGCAACAGCTATCTTTTGAGAAATATAAATGATATTCTTCCCATTTTTTGCTTTTGGGAACAGCGTCTGATAATCTGAACCACTTTAATGCGTATAGAATTGACAAGGAAAGAAAGGACTATTTTGAGAATAAGATGCTTTTTGAAAATAGTTTCTTATTTAACATGTTTATAAACAATGTCATAGTAACTTTAATAAATATCATCCTCATAAAAAGAAACCGAATATCTTATGCGTGCCTTTAATAGAAATAAAATTATAAAAATATTTAATTGGAAAGAGCCACCACAAAATTGTATGCTAATTTCCTTTTATAGGAATATAGTCTAATCGATTTAAAAGTAAACTTGAGGTTATAGAATTTCTTCCTCCCCTATCTAGTCGCCAATTGTAGAGGTATGGACCTATCTACATTTTTTGATCTTCTTGAATGTTGTTATCTAGATAGACAAAATTGTTAATATTCCCGCTGCCATGTCCTAAACGATGAGCGCAGACCAAAGGTAAATATCGTTGTATTGGTTCGTTCTGCTATCGCTACATTTTTATTCACACGATTGATTAGGCCCAGCTCCCAGCGCAAATTATACTTTGGATTCATGACATAGGATAGCCGAAGTTCATTATAGAACAACTTATTCAACTGCCCCTGTCCTATCCGGAAGCTACTATTTGTCATACCCTCTTTAAATAGGTCGACACCGACATTGCTATCTTCATCAGGATCAAGACCATAACGGGCGAACATCGTTTGTCCATAGGCTTCCCATCGGTTCCAACGGTAGGTCAAAATAGCAAGTCCTTCGCGAAAATTTGCTCCACGAGGATGTGCCAGTGGCTCCCCATTACTTGTATAATTAATCCGATTGTTCGGATGTTGATAGGTGTATGGAGCTGCTTGATTATATTCTGCTGTCAGGCTCAGGTTAGGCACATCGAACAGATCGTAGGTCTTACCTCCCAATTGAAAAGCTGTACGGTGATTGGTCTTACTGCCAAAGCCAAACTTCCCAAGATCATCTGCATATAACTGGCCATAAAAGATATATCTTGTCCAAGGACGATATTTGACATTCAGCCCTAAACCGCCATTCGCTTTTTGCGATTCAGCATTCCGTTCAGCCCATATCAGGGAATGGAATAATCCTACAGAAAGCTTATTACTGGCTAGATACTCGACATAATGGAAAGCCCCATACTTGACCCCATTTCCCATTCTATGCGTGAATGGATCATTGACATCTGCCAACCGAGGATTCCGTAAATCGTTCATATAGGCCCAGATGGAATGGTATTGCCACCGCCCCACAGTTCCTGAAAACCGGGCATGTGTAAAGTTATAGGGGTTGTCCGAGATCAATACCGACCGGTATCCTTCTCCGACGTGTATTTTATCATAAGCCACACTTGCTTGGAATGCATCCGAGAAATGGTAACTGATATTCGCCGTTGCGTTCATCCAATCATACTGACCTGTATTGATATTCTTGGAAAAGCCTTGTCCCGGCAGATTTCCTATTTGACGAGCTGTACTATCTATAAAACTCGCGTAGCGAGCTTGGTTCTCATAGAAACTGACATACAGCGAGAACTTGTCCTTCACAGATAAGCCAGCTTGTGCACCCCGGGTATTTGTCCACAAATTTTTGCTATGTGTACCTGTTTCCTTTCCGAGAACAAAGTCGGGCATAAAATCGATGTAGAATTTATGATCTTCTTTATTCACCTCAATAAGATGTTCTTGAAAGAGCTTACGGTAAAACAAATTTTTGCTGCTATCCCGTTCTTGTATATCATATCGGGAGTCCAAATTTTGGCTAATAAACGGTTTTACAGTGGCATGTCCCAAGCTATCAGCATATACAGTTCTCATCTGCCGTTGGTAATGTTCATAGGAATAAGGTTGATAGTGGATTTGTGCCATACCCAACTGCCCGAACAACATGCTTATTAAAGTCAGTAGTGGACATGTCCATGTTATGGATATTGATGTCTCAGATTGTTTCTTCATGTTATACTTTTCGTTCCTATTTCATATTCTTCAACACCTTCTTTCCCTTATCCGTCAACCGATAACGCTGCAGGCGGCTATTCGGTTTATCTGGTATCGTCATTTCCACAAAACCTTGCTCTAAAGCAGGCTTGAGGTAGTTCGCCCTGAAGTTTTCTCTATGCGTAAGACCTAATTTATGCTGTAATTCCTGCCTATCCATTTCTTTATCCAGTAGATTAATCAATGAGGTGACTTGCTCGGTGACTTGCTCGGTGACTTGCTCGGTGACTTGCTCGGTGACCGGGGCATTAATTTTTAGATATTCTTTTGAAGACTTAACCGTTACTTCAAAAACCGTCATCAAATCAAAATTAAAAACGGCTTTCCCATTACCATTACCTTGCAACTCTTCATTTACCCTTGAAACACCACGACTGAATCGATTGACGTAACCCAACACTTTCATGGTTTCGGCAACTATGGGGTTACGATAATCATTGACATTGGGAAAATTTTCCGGGCGAGCATTGCCATACAAACCTCCTGCATTCATTATCTCGATACGGTCATCAAACTGATACAGACGAATAGGCATATTGGATTGATAATCTCTGTGCATCACTGCATTCATAACGAGTTCCCGCAATGCCCAATACGGATAATTCAACACCTGCTCTTCCCTAAGAACTGATACCGGAATAGGTTTCCTCTCAACCAATGAAGTATCTACAAAACCATCTAACTTATTCAACATCGTGATTAGATTTGCTGAAAACTTAACCTCTCGCAGAATATCAGCTTCCCGTCCGATTCCGGCAAAACGTACATACTGTACATAAGCTCCCGGCAGAAAGTATTCAGGATTCTTACCCAATAACAACACACCCGCCACCGTAGGACAGTTGAGGGCAGTATCATAAAGGCGAAGCGAAGCCATTTTATCACTTAACGCTCTCTTATCGCCGTTCAATGTATCCTCATCCACTGCTTTTGGCAAATATTGATGCTTAAAAAGCTCCATGTCCAAGTCATTCAACGAAGCAGCAGACATTGGACAACTATCAAAAGTTGTGACACCAGCCTGTCGTCTTTCAATCAGAATGCGCTCTTCGGCTTCATTGGCAATGGCTTTTCTTGGCCCAATACGTACCCAAACTTTGCCCTTGTAACGCACCGGAGGGAAAAACGAGGGTTGCACTTCCACAACAGCTACCTCTCCATCAGGGAACGAAAACTTTTCGATATGAATAACAGGAGGAGGCAAAATATTTCCTTCGGAACGCAGTGCACCAAGGTTTTTAAGCAATGTATCCGTTACGTTCAAACCCGAAAGTGTGCCATCGTCTTTGACACCAATCAATAGATAGCCTGGTTTCTTGTGATGAGCCAAATCATTCGCAAAAGCACACACAGCCTCTGAGAATTTGTCCGTATTACTAACCGAAACTGTACGTTCCACACGGTCACTTTCTCCCGAAGTAATAAGTTGTATGATTTGCTCTTGAGTCATTTATTCTATCTAACTAAGGCAAAAGTATAAAGAAAATAGGTGAAAATACGAATACATCAAGGCAAATTGATGGGTTAAGGTCTATAAATGTTTTGGGGGGTTGTTTAGTTAAAAAATAATCTATCGTAAAATAACGGAGGATTTTTTTAATCAGTAATTTGTCGCTCAAGCCCCCGAAAGCATTCGGGACACGGCGCGACTGGCTCATACTTTTGTCTTGCCAAAAGTATGCAAAAGCGTGTCGCTGAAAAGCTTTGACCAAATGGATAGTGCGAAAACGGTCTTTCTACATGGTCAAAACTTTTGAGGCGACATTTTATGTTAAGGAATGGTCAGTGCGAGTAGACTTTAGTACAGGTCGTGAAAGCGCAGTAGCGCATTCCTGCTCCATTCAAGTGGAAAGACAAAGGAAATCCCTTGGGCTTGTGGGAAGGGAAAAGGCATGGAAACTATTGTCCGAAGCTATCTAAAGAGCTTCGGACAGTTGTTTCAGCTTTCAGAGGGATTTGCTTTGTGAGCTGAGAATTGTGGGAAAAGCCACCTTGGATGGGACAAAGGGTTTATCTTCGATGAGCTCCCTTCGGTCGGTTTGGTTACTTTTGCCCCACAAAAGTAACTGGCTTGTCCGGACAGAGGACAAAAATATTGTAGAAAAAAATCCTCCCAATATTTTAACAAATTAAATGCTTTGATCCTAACCCAAAGTGGAACGTCTGGTTGTTAAAGGTTAAAGAACTATCCTCCGAAACTCCTAATCGTCTTTACCAAACCTTCTTGCGCTGTTAGTGGTAGCTTCTCTAGGCCTAGAGCCTGTTTAATTTTGGCGTTTGAGACCACATACGATTCCGTTAATTTCTTTAGCCGTTCCGAATTTAAGGGAAGCGGTAATACATCTCCAGCCTTTACAATTCCCTTTATTAAACCTGCCGATATCCTCCAAAGTTTCGGCTTTTTACCTAATGTATTGGAAATCAAAGTCACTAATTCATTCGTTGAGAGAACCTCATCATCCGCGAAATTATAGATACCGGAAGGAAGTTCCTCCTTCGCAACCATCTGATGAATGAGAAAACTCAGGTTATCTATACTCAAAAAAGATCGTTGGTTATGAAAGGCTGCCAAAGGCCATGGAATACCTTTATCAACGACTTTATACAATAAATTAAGGTTTCCTTTATTCCCTGGTCCGTGTATCATGCATGGACGTATAATAAACAAACGTTTACCTTGCGGCAGCTTTTGTGCTAAAAGATATTCTTCGGCTTCTAACTTGGATTTACCGTAAGGAGTGTATGGATTACCGTCTACATCTTCTGTCAGCATTCCTTCGACAGTATCTGCTACTGCTTTCACCGAAGAGAAGTAAAAGAAATCACGAATATTTGAGTTTAGAAATTCTTGAAATAACTGTATCGTCAGGTCACGGTTGACTTTAAAATATTCATCTTCTTTGGATGTATTGGAAGTATCGTGGGCTTTGCCAGCTAAATGGATTAGCGCTGTAGCCTCATTACTCAACTGGTTTTGCCAATTCGATTTTCGCAACGAAAAACCAGTTACTGCAACTCCATATTGAGAGAAGTATTCTGTTAAATTCTGGCCGACAAAACCGGATGCTCCTGTGATTTGGGTGGTCATTATAAAGCTTTATTGTTGATGAAAATAGGGATACACTACAAAGTTAGGGAAAATAGAGACACGTGAGAGGTGTTAAAGAATGTAAATATTGATTTTTCCCATGAATCAGTTTTATTAAAACACAGGCAACATCAGTTAAAACTTGTAATCTATAAATATCTCACCTTAATCAAAACCTATATCCCACTGACAGGCCCAACCGCATACTGGCCCAATAGCCACTAGTGCGTACGTCAATCTGGCTACTGTTGGCGTCGACATCGACCTTGACCAAAGGAATGTAAAATTCATCCGGTTTGTTGATCAGTTTCTCTTGCTGGACTTCGTTCAGGGGCTTATTGTTGCGGTTTGATCCGCCAAAATTCCCTTTGTTCACGCCAAAGTGGGGGCCGATCATCTGCCAATCCAAATAAAACTTATTGGATAGCCGCCATTGGTAGCCAAGAGCTACCCCAAAGGAGTACGTGTCCATCTTACCCCTAAAATCAAACTCCGAAGGAGAAGCAGCATATTCGCCTCCGATATAATCCACCTGTGCCTGCAGGCGATAGTTGGCATACTGGAGGAAACTGCTTATATAAAAGCCTCTTAGGCTTGAAGAAGACAAAAGATAGAATCGCACCTCGGGCGTGATAGCGAGCTGCCCCACCTGTGTATTGCTCACCCGGATGTCGGTGTCTGTATAATAATTCTCTACTTTCGCTCGGAGAGGGAAACCACCCGAGGGCTTATAATTGACACTCGTCCCTATGGAAACCCGGTTTGATATAAATGTCTCATAGGATAGGCTGTAGCTCTGGGCTACAAGGGGCAGGACATTCACTTTGACAAGATGGATATCAAAAGCTCTCTCCTGTGCACTCAGTGCCCCTACTGATAAAGAACATACTACAAAAACACCCCAAAGATACCTGATCATATTTTTCTCTTCTTTAAGCAATAAACTTATCTAAATATACCACATTATACCAAAAGCACGAAAATATTTTGTCCTTTCACGCCCTGCTAAATAAGTCTACCTGCTGCTCAACAAAATTTTCCCGATCCAAAGACCAACGCTCCGTCGCGATCTGCATCTTCAACCGATGGTATAGTTCCCCATCTTCTTTTAATAACATAATGGCTTCGGCCAGTTGTCGGGTAGATGGTTTTTTGTTTACTAAAATACCATTGGAAAGGTGTGTGACCAAGTCATTGCACCCGCGTGCATCCGTCGTAACGACAGGCACCTCCATGGCCAATGCCTCGATGATACAGACGGGTACCCCCTCTTTCTCGCTCGGAAAGACGAAAACATCTGTTATGCTCAGGTATTTTGCGACCTCGTGCGTAAAGCCGACCGGAATAATATGCCGGCTCTGCATAGCCCACCTCTCCTCATCATCGGTAAGCCCCGTAGGGTGTGCCTTGTCTTTCCCTCCGATAAGCAACAACTTGATATTGGTCATCCCGCGATCCTCCAACAGGAACCTCAAAGCGCGGATGACCTTGTCATACCCTTTGAAGAAAACAAATCTTCCGGTAAAGCACAACACGAAATCTCCCTGCTCAATTCCCAAGCTATTTCTTAGGCTCTCCTTAGCCTCTGCGGAAAACAGGTTCTTGTCAAATCTGTCCAATACGCACCCTAGGCCTTTGGTCGGTTGCAAGAAAACCTTTGTCCGCGAACCGGCAAAATCTTTTTGCAGTTGTTGGTAGTCAAAACTGTTCAGTACCCAGGCTTCATCTATCCGTCTCATGCACAGCGCTTCTATACCATAGTATAACCAGCGTTTCAACGTGCCCTCCACCACGGGATACCCTAAACCATGGAAGGTACCAAGGGTCTTGTACCCCAAGGGCCCTGCAAAGGTTGTGGTAAAGATCCCGGTGGTAAAATGTATGCTCACAATATCGGGAGAAAAAGCGCTGACGGCCTGATGGATCTGTCTCGACGCTTTCCAATGCTTGAACACATTGAATCCTCTCGGAAAGGGAATGTATGCGAACGTCACGCCTTCTCCTTCGTAATCAAACCTATCCGTAACCTGTATGACCTTATCCTTCGAGCATATCACATGCACACGATAGCCCTGCCTTACCAAGGCGACAGCCACATCTCCAAGAAAATTATTGAAGCTACCGTAATCCGTAATTATGAACTGTATTTTCATCGAATAGAAATAATATGAGGACACTGCCCATCTAAATAATATATCAAAAATTCTTTACTAAGCTTTTGTTCCTCCTGATTTATTGCAGGTGCGAGTCTTGAAATTACAGTTAATATTATTGGTTTATACCTAATCCGTTATATACCAATTATCAATCTTAATATATTTATTCTTTTTGAGCAAGTAAAATAATAGTATAATAAATAAAAGATAAAAATTCTCCCTATAACGAATCGCGGAACCTGGATTTAAGTATCCGAATGGGTAGTGGACAAAAAGTATTCCGAACATCACAACAAAGTACGAAAAAAAGACTTTAGGTATAAAGATCAAACGCAAAATAAAGTTAACAGCCCCCTTTATCCATACCAAAAAAAACAGCAAAACAATCATTAGACTTTCAAGCCCAGAGATCAACTGTGCTGGTTTGCGCAACATCTCTGGTAGTGTTGGCCCCCAAAAAGCAATAAACATACCATACGGCATTTCCTTAAAAAAGCCATAAGGTTGAAACCATGGATCTGCCGATCGGGTGCTTTGCGCTGCATCGGGTGAGTTGGATATAAAATGAACATACATTCCTTGCGCTAGTATATCTATCATATCTCTGAATATATAGATCACCACAACGTTACAAGACAACATAAAAACGCCCAGCAAAAGAGCTCCATATGCTCTTAAATAAAACTTTTTGACCAACCAAAGATAAAGAAGAGCTTGGAATACGAACAGAAAGTATTGAGGTTTAAAAATGAGACATAGATAAAAAGCGACTATGTCTAATAGCTTTATGCGAAGATTTCCATTAATAAAATTAACAATCAATACAGCGATAATACCTAAAAAAAAACATGCCACAGCCTCTTTCGAATGAATACTTGTCCACACCCCAAAGTTCGGCATCACTAATAGGAGAGCGAGGAGCTTAGGATACTCTAATAACTTCAATCGATCGATTGCATAATATATACCATACATTGATAATAGACAGAGTGGAATACTTGCAAGTATATCCACAAAAAAAACACGCTTAAAAAGTGCTCCGGTAAAATTCATCATGTCTGTAGAATTATACAGAATCGATGGAGAAAAAAACAAAGAAGAGTTCAAATAATCCACTGTGTCCCCTAAAGTCGTAATTCGGCCGTATACAATAAAGCCAAAAAACAAATAAAATATTTTGCTTATGAACAAGAATACATACAGCTTTTTAAACTTCATTACTTTGATTTAATAACTTTTGATAATGATGGTAATGATTAACAATCATCTTATCTAAACTATATCTTTCAACCTGTTGCATTTGAAGCTCTGGGTAATATGTACTTTCTACTATTTGGGCTATAATTTCGTCTATGTTGGAATTATCTACTAAAAACTGGCTCTCATCTCCTAATAACTCTACAATACCGGCCACTTTGGAAGCAACTAACGGTTTCCCACAAGCAAGAGCCTCCAAGGCGACAGTAGAAAACCCCTCATAATCTGTCAGAAGTATATTAACATCAGCTGCTTTCATAAACTGGATGGGATCTTTTTGATTTCCTAAAAACCATATCCTTTCGTCCAACCCCATATTTACCGCTTTTTTCTCACACGTTTCTCTATTACTGCCATCTCCCAAAAAGAACAACATATAGTTCTTAGGCAATTTGCTAAATATATCCAATACTAACTCCTGCCGCTTAGGATATTCAAAACGCCCTGTCATCAATAGTATGGTGTCACTCTCCGATAGAGAATATGACTTCCGCATATCAATAGGCTCAATCTTCCTGATCTCCTTCACGTCAACCCCATTATAAACTAAGTGGATCTTCTTCGGATAGCCTATCCATCTTATCAATATTTCTTGAATAGCTGGTGTTATAGCAATAATACTATTATATTGACCATACACTACCCGCTCCAAAGGTCTTAAAAAGGCTTTTCTCATACGCCTATTGCTAGAACTATGTTCCGTAAAAATCAATCTATTCTTCAAAAAAGGTTTTAATAGTGCAAGATAATAAAGAGCCGGGAATAGATGGACGTGTATAATATCAAAACTGTTACTTCTAAGAAACTGCAGGAGCTTTAACAACAATATCGGATTTAGCAGGCTTCCTGAGGTTAGTGTCGTGTGTTTAATGTTCAGCTGCTCTATTCTTTCTTTGTTAATTGAAGAACTTGCTCTATCTGACAATGTCAAAATCTCTGCTTCGACACCTTTTATTGTATGTATAGCATTTGCTAAACTAACAACTAAGTTTTCGGCACCTCCTACCTTAAGATCGTTTATTATGTACAATATCCTCATCTTTGAGTTAATTTTTCAAACCAACAACAGATACTTTCCAATATTTTTTCTAAAAGGACATACCTTAATCATTGCAGGCCGTATGCCAAAAACAACTAGGTTTCTTTCACAAATCTACTGAAATTTTCTAAGTAGGTTTAATAAATGAACGGTTAATTTAGTCGAGTATAACCCTAATCTATAGGCGCACAACACCAAACCATAAAAAATATATAGTTTTTTGGAGATAGCCCATACACCATACTTAGGTTCAAGAATACCATGCAGCTTATTGAATTCCTTTCGCTCATCCTCTACAGACAGCTGTCTCCTCTTATCAAAAACAGCATTTGCTAGTAAGACACCATACTTGTTCTTTTCCTGTCTAGATTGAACGATATATCTATTATCGGCCTTATAAGCATACAACAATGCCTCCCTAAGGCGATTGCTTTCGACAATATATTGCCGAAAACTATCTAGGTCGACAACTTTAGTTGTCAAGGAACTTAAATCCGTAGACATTCGGTAGCAATAACCTCGGGCTGTAGACACCGAAAAAGAACGAATACGTTGCAAATAATTTAGTGTAAAAATATGATCCTCTCCAAGGTCATAAGCGATATCAAAGAGTATATTAAATCGTTGAATAATATCATTCCTGAATAATTTTAGCCAAGGAGAGTTTATTAATAGGTTTCTTTCTGAATACAGCAAAAAATCTGGAAAATTATTAAAGCAAGGAATATCATATCCGTTCTCACCGATCAATGCTCCCTCTCTAATACGCTTATAACCTTGTATGATGAAGTCTGTTTTCAGGTTGTCATGGCTCAAGAAACTGTTCAGGTAATCTGGTTCAATCCAATCATCAGCATCCAAAAATGCAACCCAATCTCCCGAAGCGTACCGTAACCCCAAATTCCGAGCCGAACTCACCCCCCCATTTTCCTTTTCCAATAGGATTATCCTACCGTCTTTGTCCACATATTGTCGACATATCACAACAGACGAATCAGAACTTCCATCATCTACGAGAATAAGCTCAAAGTTTGTGTAAGACTGTGCAAGTACCGAATCAACACATTCGGCAAGGTATCTCGCTGCATTATATATGGGAACTACAATCGAAATCTTCATCTCTCTGTTCATTTCAGCACTACTTTGCAAAGTTCCTTCTTAAGAAATTATAAAAAGCAGGAAATATTTTCTTGCATACCAAACCCAGCTTTACTCTATAATATAAATCTTCTTTCAAAATATCGGATATGCTCAATGATACTAACAAGGGATCCTGATTAGAGATTTCAAGCCTGAGAAGTGTTGCCATTTGGGCGTTATACGATTTTCCCATTAGTTCAGCATCTCCTTTTTCAGCAAAGAATGCAGCCCTTCCCTTAAAAGCCTCATAGCTATCCAGCACACTCTTTAGTGCTTTGGAGTTTGTTATACTCCCTTCTCTGTCCCTATAAAAAAACAGTTTCAATGCAACGATGTGTACATTATTAGCTTGAGCATATATCTTATGGATGACTGCCTCATCTTCATGCAACCTTCCAACTGGATAACGTACAGTTTCCCAAAGCTGTCTTCGATATAGTTTCGCCCAGACCACAATAGCCAATAAATTAACCTTGTTATCAAAAAGACTCAAGTTCATTTCTCTACCTGAGCACTTCTTTATCTCGACAGTATCTACATTCATAGGAGCCGTAACTGTTATAGGTATTTTATCTTCAAACCTGAGGTAATCACATACAGCAATATCAGCGTGTTCAATCTTGTTATATAAAACCGTAAAAAGATCTGAGTGTACTGCGTCATCACTATCTATAAAGGCAATATATGCCCCCGTAGACTTTTCCAACCCACTATTCCTTGCTGCTGAAGGTCCTGCATTCTCTTGATTAATGATAACAATACGATGATCGACCTTTGCGTATTCTTCACATATAAGAGAAGAACTATCCGTAGAACCATCGTTTATTAATATAATTTCAAGATTGGTATAACTTTGGTTAATTACAGCATCTAAACATTCCCTGAGATACGCCTCTACATTGTAAATTGGAATAATAACTGATATCAAATCCATTTGTCCACCTTTTTTCTACACCACAAATAAACTGTATACACATTAGACAGGAGTCTCCCCGCCCTCCCCGGGGCATCTATCCGATTACTCATCAGTTTAGCATAATCCTCCTCCAAATTAACTCCTCGTAGCGAGGCATGCCTGTATTTTACAATCCAATCCCAAAATTCAGCTTTATAACGATTCTTTTTCAGTGAGATTCCACCCTCATGCTGTCTATAGTAATACAAGGGTTCGTCTACAAAAACAATAGGACCTACCCCCTCCAATGCACAGTACAGATCGTGGTCTACTGCACGCTTAAATGTGGGTTCCATCTGTATTGACTGACTGTACAGTTCTCTCTTGAATGTAGCAAAATGCCCGACATAGGTCTCCTGTATAACAGATACGTCCACAGGCTGTTCTTTGACCCAGGAACTTATTTGAACAATATTCATTTGTTCATCGCATTCGTAATTCGTTGAATATATCAAGCTGGCATTTTCAAGTTCACGATGTTTTTGCACCATAAGAGAGACAGCATGCAGAGCCAATTTATCATCTGGATCAACAAATCCACACAATTCGCCAGAGGAAGCATCTATGCATCTCTTTTTTGTATAACCAGCGCCCCTATTCTGTTCGTTCCGAAGTACCTTTATATTGGGAAAGTTGGTCGCAAACTGCTCTAATAACGTCATAGAATGATCTTGGGAGCAGTCGTCTACTACAATGATTTCGATATCAGCATAATCCTGATTTAAAATACTGTCTAAGCACTCCTCCAAGTACCGCCCATTGTTATAACTTGCTATTAGAACTGAAAACTTCATATTTTTAGCGGCACGGATTATTTACTCTTTTTTTGGTAAACACGTACGTAATCTACGGTAAAATCCAAAAACGAATCGCCCATCTTGTTTATAAACACCTGTTTACTATCGACCTCCGTACTTAATATAACATACTGGGGTCTATGGGAAATCGGTGAGGTAGCCGTCCATACCAGCTTACCATCGAAATAAAATTTATAGTATTCCGGGGTCCATTCTACCGCTGCGATGTGAAATTTTCCATCAGCGATATTCGGAATAGGGGTTTTCTGACTAACAGATTTGTGATCGGCACCATAGCCATTCCAGTGCAATGCATTCTCCAACAGCTTTGGATCCCCCAAATAGAACTCCATGACATCAATCTCGACGCCATCATCTGCAGGAGTTTTAGTACTTCCAAAAGTATTACTTTGCAACCAAAAAGCTGGCCAATACCCTCTAAATACTTCGTCCACCTTGAATCGACACTCAAAGTAACCATATTGTTGGTCAAGATGTGCCTTGCTCCTCAACATACCCGTTATGATATTGCCATCCTGAGCAAAAGTACGAATATGCAAATGACCTTTCCTTCTATTGGGAACAATAGCTTCTACGGCGTTGATAGAGGCCCTCCGAGGTCCCAATGATCGATACTGCCAAATCGTAGTGTCCAACTCTTGAGACTTGAAATCATCTTTCCAAACTAATTTATACTCTTTTCTGGAAACATTTTTCTGCGCACTCACAATGTTTGGCACAATCAACAATGCCAATGCGAGTGCATAAATCATTTTATTCATCTTTTGCATAAACTCTAACATAATCTACATAAAATTTAATTCCTGATCCGGCGACCGCTTTGAATAGCGCCGCATTATTTACCTCTGTGCTTAAAATAATATATTGCTCCATCTTTGATATGGGTTCTTTTACCACCCATATCAATCGATTATCTACAAAGAACCGCAACTCATTCTCTGTCCACTCCATACCATACCTATGGTACCTACCTTCATCATATGGGGTATTAGAATACACCGCGTTGGAGAGAGTTGCTTGATTCTCCCCATAACCATTCCAATGTAGGGCATTTTCCAAGACAAACCTATTACCGTTATAAAACTCCATAATATCCATTTCTACACCATCGACCTCTGGGTTTAATGTTTTCCCTATATTACGACTCTGCAACCAAAAAGCAGGCCAATAACCTGCAAATATAGTATCGATCTTTGCCCTACACTCAAAATAGCCGTGTTTTGCTTCAAACAACCCCTGTGTACTTATCATCCCTGTATAAACCGTATCCCCTCGAGAAAAAGTATTGATAACCAATGCTCCTTCAGTAGTATCTACATAGACGGGTTCTTTCCCATTAAAACTTTCCCTCCGAAAACCAGGCGCTCTATGATTCCACTTTTTTGCATCAAGAAGAGGAGAATCAAACTCATCAGCCCACACCAATGTATAACCTGGGGGAGGCATACTAGCATAGGGCATATTCTCTATATCATTAAGGTTTTCTTTTCTGCACGCTGTCAGTGTTAAAAGCAATAGAAGGAAAATAAAATATTTCATTGTTACTTCAATAATTAAATCGGATGTTTTTGCTAATTTAATATTTTTTTTCAAGAGCACTAATGATTAAACCAGTAGCACTTATAATTACACAATTATTATTTCGCTATATAGATTTATAGAACACTATCAACGTCTATGACTTAAATAACCAATTAAATAAACAAAGTCCCTGATAGCATAATATGGCCTAATACAATAACTTAAGCACCTTCTCGCGCTGATTCTAAAATTCGATGTCCGTCTATCTAATGCTCCAAAGAATATTTCTTTCTCGATCATGGACTCTTTCTTTTTCCCCGTACTCTCATAAGGATGAGATACGATATATTCATTTATATACCCACATCTTAATCCTGCCTTCATACAATCACTGATAAAGACCTCTTCTTCCCCTTTTTTCAGTTTTGTGCCTAATCCAAACTTTTCGTCAAACCGTAAATTATATTTATTAATCGCCTCCGTCCTTATAACAATTTCAATAGACGAAAACCAATGTTTAAAACCATTATTAAGCGTATAATCTGAACGTGGGTAGTTTTTATATTCAGGTTCCTCTGGGTTAGTTTTGATCTTGAATAATAATACATCATAATTCCCATTCTCCATCTTATTGAGAATAGTTTCAAAACTATCCTTAAAATACCGAACATCATCATCAGCAATCACGGCATATTTCGTTCGACAAGAATCAAGTCCGGTATTACGACTTTTCGAAAGCCCAGTTTCATCACGCTCAATGATATTAATATCTTCTCTAAACAAAGTCTCTGGCACTTCAATCCCTTTGGGGTTCTGGTGAATAATCAGATATTCAACCAATGGATGTCGGTATTCAACAACATTTTCTACTTTTTTAATCCCCTCATTCATTGTTGAGATCAAAATTGTCAAAATATTTTCATCCATCTTTTCTACCCTCAATCTTTAAAAGTTCCCGATACTTATGATGAAAATTTTTCGTATTAAAATATTCAACAGCATATAGAAACGAGTTTTGAGCAAGTTCAAATAAAACCTCTCTATTCTCTTCTAAATAAGAGATATATTGGACAATAGCTTCAACGATCTCATCCTCATTCTCTTCTTCGATCAAAAGTCCATTTTTATGGGGATGAACGTGCTCACTTATACCACCAACATTAGTTAAGATACAAACGACTCCTCGAGCCATTGCTTCCATAACAACAAGGGGAAAACCCTCTCTTTCTGAAGCCATTAAGAGTATGTCCGCTTCGTTATAAATTTCATCAAGCTCTTCATCGTCAATCACATTACCCTTATAAAAGTCATTTATGCCTTCAATATTTACGAATAATGGGCCGAACACACTGAAATCCAATTCAAACGGAAGTTGTCTAATTGCTTTTACCAAAAGATGCACTCTTTTTTCTTGTGCAACTCGACCTACAAATATTATATTAAGTTTTTTCTTGTCATTTACTCTATTGGTTTTCACCAAATGGTCTGGGACATAAATTGCATTTTCAATTTTTACAATTCTATCTGTGTATTTTGTAGGTATATTTTCAGTTTGATACAACTGTCTAAAATCCTCCCTCGTCCTTTCATTTATTGTTACTCTGTTATGTAGCAAAGATACGTACGGCAAACTGAATCGTTCTACCGTGGTTTCCAAGGTACTAAAGGCATGCACCAAATCGATTTTTCGAGTGGAGGTCCTCAGATAAGGCAAAAGACGATAAAAAAATAAATTATTACAACCGAATACTGTAACCTTATTAAAAAAAGATGAAATACTAAAAACTATAAATAGGATTCGTTGAAGATACTGATTTCCTACAAAAGGGGATAAATTAAAACATTTGCGACAGGATTGTTTAAATTCATTTAAGTAGTGTTCATTTACCGAATTTTGAAGAAAGAATACAAGCGCCTTGTCTTTTTTCACGCTCCGGACAATCTCTAAATGGACTCTCTCTCCTCCCCCTGTATGATAAAATGGAAAAAAAAACCAGACTTTGCTTTTAAAAGAGTTAAGAAAAATAGCAGAACAAATCGAGATGAAGTTCGCAACCTTTATTAATTTATTAAAAAACGAAAGTCTTACTTTAAAACCAAGGATACAGCAAGATTTTATCATCCTCTTTATATAATCTGTATTAGAAAGCAAACCTAACCTTTTCATCAAACGGGAATAGGTTGTTAATGCTTTCAAAACTTTCAATTCATTTGGCTTGTTATTATTTCTAAGAACCTGTTCGAAGGAGGTGCAATAAAATTTAGTTAATTGCTGACGGCAATACTCTTCATCTACCCGTCCCTTCACCAAAGATGAGGCCATTACAATATACTTAGAGAACCCCTCAATTCCAATGAGCATATTCCATTTCTTGCCTATTGGTTGACGGTACATACAATCTGCCGGGACACCCTGAAAAACCTTAAATTTCACATCTTCTACTAAAAGTGCTCTTGTATAGAATTCGGGGTCTTGCAGTCTGGGAAAGTCTTCATCAAAGCCCGTTAAATGCTGAATGACGAACTCCCTTTTCATTATTGGAGCTGTTATAGACCACGGAATATTATATGCTAAATATTCGTACAGATAGTTAGCACTACTTTTGGTCGATTCTGAATTTAAAATTTCACCAAGTTCATTAAAACGAGACATTTGGAAAACTAAAAAGTCACACTCAGAGTGGTCATTAAAATAATTTATACGCTGCTCCAAACAGAAAGGCTTTAGTACATCATCCCCATCCAAAAAAATCAAGAACTCTCCAACTGCATTCTTTATCCCAATATTACGACAAACATTCCCACCCTTTTGCGTACTTATTTTTTCTCTCCTAAAAAGCTTAAACCTATTATCACTCGCTATACACTCCTGCGTAATCTCAACCGTTCTATCAGAGGATCCATCATCAATAATTAGACATTCCCAATCTACACAGGTTTGAGCAGACACAGAACGTAACGTCTCCTCTATAAATGAATCACAATTAAACGTAGGTATTATAATTGATGTTTTACCTGCCCCCATTATCTATATGTCAATAATTCTTTATAGAGAGTCAAATGACTCTTAGCAATAGAATTTATGTCGAGAATAGCATCACTATATTTTTTGTTTAATGCCCCTATATCTCGTCTCTCTTTAGCCTTTCGTAAGGCTTTTTCAATAGAAAAAATATTTAGAGGCTCAAAAGTAGGGTTACTATTTATATCTAAATATTCTTTTATATTTCCTATCCGAGGACCAACGACTACTTTACCAAAACTAAACCCCATAAAAACTACCCCCGAATTAAGACTGTCTACCCTCGGAACTATGACTACATCAGATTCATTAAAGTAATGATTTATTTCATCATCAGAAAGTCTATGAGTAATCAATACTATATTTTTTCTCTTCAGAGAGCGCAAATACAACCGATACTTTATTTTTTTTATCGCTTGACGGATTCTATATTTATTGACTCCGACTAAAGAATTCACAATTATCAACTTCGTGTCAGCATCTTTCATAAGCAGGAACGCTTCAATAAGTTGCCTTTCTTCTTCTACACTACGTATTTTCCCAAATGACAGATACGTTATGCATTCTTTTTGTTTTTCATCCTCTGGATTAACTTTAATAACTGGATTGTAATTCGGATGGGGTATAACGACATTCATCACATTGGGATAAAAAGACTGACTATAACTCCCCAAATGAACAACCGCATCAACATGTTTGTATACAATGTTATAAAGCTTTTCATCTAAGTCTCCTTTTCGATGGGGAGCTTTATTATGCAAGGTTGCAACCAACTTAGTCCCTCTATTTTTCAGGTATGCGATGCGCTTATTCAGTCTTAATAGATCTGCTTCAGATATTTTTCTCCACTTAAAAAGCTCTTCTGGCCATTGAATATGAACAACATCATAATCCACTGATGACGTCCAGAAGTTTTGAGGTTCCGAAGCAAATTCAGTCTGCTCGCGCAAAATGTCTGCCAACATTGAAAAATACGAATTTGGACTATCATACTCACTCGTGATTAATACCTTCATATTCATGTATAAATGACCTATCATACCCAGTATTTATCAAGAGAAAAATTGAAATTTTCTTATCTTATCTTTTACCCGCCCCTCTAATATAGACACTTTTTCAAAGTAATACTGGTATTCCAAAACAAATATAGGAAAATATTTAAAAATAAATTTCTCTATCCTATTGGCAAAACTATCTGTTGAAATTACAGGGATTGAAATGCCTCTTAAACTTTTTTGCAAGCCCTTACCATATACCTTATTATTTTGTTCCTTGAAAATCTTTTTCAGAAAAAAAAACTCATATTGCATGCGATGAAGAAGGTAGTCTTGTGGCAAAAGTTGTTCATTCCGAATATAGTTGAATTTATTCAACACTTGAACTTCAGATGAGAGATGTTGCTTATTGAAACGCGAAGTCATAATCGACCCCTCCCTTTTAAAATAGTGTATCAATATCTCGTTAATACCCACTACATTCTTAACAACCTGATAAATATCCAGGTTAATATAAATATCTTCAAAATATATCCCCTCTTTGAAGCAGAAGCCATTCTTTATAAAAAACTCTCTTTGATAACACTGCGTCCAAGCATTTATCGGCACAACACCGTATCTCTCCACATACTCAACTCCTGACAAAAGAGGTGTATCTTCAGGGGCGTTCACATTAATCCACCCTTTTTTTTCAGCCCCCTCGTAGATTACCTCATTATTAAAAACCACAATATCTGGACTGTCAGTTTTACTTTTTATTGTATCATAAATTTTTTGTAACCCTTCCTTATCACAGACATAATCATCTCCATCAATAAACCACACATAAGCCCCTTTACTATGATGTAATCCAAAGTTTCTTGCCGAACTCAACCCTCCATTTACTTTGGATAAAATCTTAATTCTCTTGTCGGTATATTCTTCCACCAATGAAATCGAACTATCTTTGGATTCATCATCCACAATGAGCAATTCATAATCATCAAAAGTCTGCTCCAAAACACTATCAATACACCTTTTGATATATTGTTCGATATTATATACAGGAATTACAATAGAGAAAAAGGGCTGTCCCATCATGTTCATCTCCCAATCCCTCTCAGTCGACTCAACAGCCCTTTGAGCTTCCGAAATCGGTTTTCGTTCCTATATCTATTTTGCATATCTTTCAACATTCCACCATCCATTACAGTTTCAAAACTCGCTTGTATCTCATCTACAACATGATCCTCCAAAGAGGATTTTCTCTTTTGGAATTTGTCATACCGCTGTACCAGAGATTCATTGATATACTCTTTAGGAGCACGAAGCACATTCTTAAAATAAGTTAATGCCTTTAGCTCTTCAATAAAATTATAGCCACTTTTATTTACCTTCCCCGTGACGTCTCGACCATGTTTCCTAAAATAATTAAGGTGTTTACCCAATTCCAACACATCTCCCAATAGACTCAACTCCGCCCAGAACACCCAGTCTCCACAGAATCTAAAGTCCTTATAATATGGTGACACTTCCCAATATAACTCTCTTTTAAAGATAGCCATACTAGCATTCATAATCAGATTATTGGGCAGTAACCTTTCTTGGATAAAGAAATCCTTTGATATTATCTGAACAAGTTTCCTGGGCAATTCTAGTGTTCGAAGTAAACCTGTCTCCATATAATAATAATAAGATTGGCAGAATGCAATGGAGAGCTGCTCTTCACTTCTTCCGATATGGTACATTAATTCTTCTAAGAAATTAGACTCACACCAGTCGTCGCTTTCAGCGATCCATACCCATTCCCCTTGCGCCAATTCAATTCCTTTCTCCCATTGTTTAAAAGTGGATCCAGAATTACTTTTATTAAAAACAATATTAGTAACATGAGGGTGATTCCTATATCCCTCAATTATTTCTCTGCTACCGTCAGTAGAACAATCATCCAAAATAATTACTTCTATATCTTGATACGTTTGGTTCAAAACAGAATCAATGCGCTCTTTTAGATAAGGGGCATGATTATAGTTTGGTGTGATAACAGAAACTTTGGGAACCATGGAATTCATACATTATTAAACTCAACACCTCCTTCCTCCACTAAAGAACTATTTTTAGTTGCAGAAAAAAGGTTTTATTAGATTTTTTTCAATTCATTAAGCATTCTCCTATATACAGGAGCTACAAATATATTATTATGGGTTATCATCATTATATATCTTCTTAGGTCGGAAAGATCAAATACTTTAACTAATTATTTTACTTAGTGTTGAATCAACCTTTAGTTTTCCTCCCCATTCTAATTTTTTCTTAAGGAAATATGAAAATTCTGAGTCTGGAGAATGGTTGTTATACTTTTTAAAATGATCAATCCAGTGCGATAAATCCCCCTGTCTATAGCCTGGATTATGGGGCGTCTTAAAAAATGTCACACCGGTAATATAGACTTCCTTACATGGACTATTTAATATGGTATGTATTGCAGCGAATCCGGTTGTTGGAGAATAGCCTTGCAAATCTTCTTTAATCTTTTGATACTGCTCATAATCCAATTCGCATATTCGCACCCTTCCCTTCGTCTTATTGAAAAAATTAACGAGAACATTATGGTTATACTTATTATCATTAGAATTAAAAGGAAAAATAATCTTCTCGACACACATCTTTTTCCAAAGCTTAATATTAAACTTACTCCCCCCATTCAATTCATCCTGTCCCTCACCTAATGAATGAAACAATATATCTGTTCTTTTTCCTATATATTCAGAGTATCTCTCTATAACATCAACTCCCTTATTAATGCGTACAACAACATCATAATTGTCGATATAATTACCTAATTTATCTTTAAAAGCAGAATCTGCGCCTCCAACAATAGCCACTCGCTTATCTTTAAACCACTTCTCGTCGAAAGGTATAAGAGCTTTCTTTTTATACCTTTCAAACAAATAGTTACTATATCTATTTTCGACCCTCTTCTTCAAGTTGGAAAGCTTCCGTAGAATTTTATTTATCATACTTAATTCACTTTATTATTTGCCTGATACTTGTGATGCTCAAATTGATATACTTGCTTCACTTTACTACCACACATTATTTCCGCCCTACGAATGTCGCTCACAAATTGTTTAAAGTTACTATTATATAAATCAATTGCAACACTATCAAAATGCACCCACTCCAAATCCCCTAACTTAACATGCTTTTCAATCATCCTAGCCCCAGCAGCTACTGCCATCATACAACCTAAGCTACCTAGATCATGCGACGAGTACCCAGGGACAATATTAGGATACTTCTCTCGCAGCGCATCATAATGCCTCACTACACTCACTTGACATCCCTCTGGTGGTGTCGGGTATGAAGATGTGCATTGTAACAAGAAAAATTTGTTTTCTCTCACCAAATTATTTAAAACAAAATTCTCATAATCCTCATCGGTAAAACCTGTTGATACAACTAACTCCCCTTTAAAATCTTCTGCTACCTTAGTCAAGTAGTTTTTGTGATTCGAAATCGTAGAAGGTAATTTGATAATTGGGCAATCTAATTTCTGCATATAAAGATAGGAATTCCAATCCAATACTGATGCGAACCAAGGAATATCCCGTTTTCTACATTCTAAATCTAACAGATCAAAAAGCTCATCCGATAACTCGACTGCGTTACGGTAATCTCTTAATGTATTCCCAAAAGGTGAACTATAAGGAGCATTAAGTTCTTCCTCTGTATAAAAAGTATCTACATCTCTTTTCTGCACCTTAATCATATCTGCCCCGCTTTCCTTCGCCAACTCTATCATCTTTAGCAATCTGTTACGGTCTCCGATATGATTGTTCGTAAATTCAGCTACTACTATAACTTTATTAGAGCTATCCAGTTCATCCAACAATTCTTGATAAAGAGTGGAATTGGTTTTTAATGCATATGATTCTATATAGCGGTATAAACTTTTCTGAAAATCTTCTACACTCAAAGCGCTATATTTCTTGTTTCCTACATGCTGTAGCTCCAAAAGAGGATATTGCTTTTGAATATGCTGTAAAATAGTCACAAAAAGGGATTCCTGTGTTCTTAAATGTGCGTTTCTATATTCTAATCCATGCAAATCATTGTCTTGAACCGATGGCATATAAAAATCAAAGCCCAAGAAGGCAGTTTCAGTAAGGATACCTTTTACAGCTTGGAACTCTATCGCTAATTTAATTGCCGATAATAAAGTAAAATCCAAGATATAAAATTCGGATGAAGCAAAATAAGTATAAATACGCTCTATCCCATCCTGATCAAAAGAATGATATTCGGCAGGAATGTGTTGAGAAGAAGGTAATTTTACGTCTTCGGGAGCCAAATAATATTTTGAAGAAAAACCATCCCTCTTATAAATTGATAATAGTTCAGCTTTATAAAAGACTGTGAAATCAGCATTTAGGCTAAGCCCTGCGTCATTTAGCGTAATGATAAAATAATCATCTTGTAGTTTTTCAACAGAAACATCTTTTATAGAATTTCCCTTACCAACAATAGCTATTTTAGTTTTGTTCGATTCTAAAAATATATTTCTGATCTGGTCTAAGCAATTCTCCATGATATTCTTTATTATTTACACTTACTTTTAAATTATTGTCTAAAGCTAAATTCAGCCCTGCAATAATATCCCAAACCTTAGCTCCTTTGGGGTTCTCAAAAGAGTGATAGGATCCTGTAACGACGTTATACATATTATAGACGCAACAACCTATAATACGATATTCAAAACCGTCTTTTAAATTTAAAATATCCTCCTTTGTTAGGCTTGATGAGATTCCAGCTATGCGGGATTCAAAACGCTTTACCTCTTCCCCAGTCTTTAGATATAAATCCAATTCCGGCAATGCTAAAAGCGCCTCTGTGCATTTTCCCTTTTCGTAAACACAAAACGAAACCCCCCATTCCTTTAAACCCGAAACAAAATTTTCGGTTCCATCTATTGGATCTAAAATAATTAACTTTTCGGAATTAAGAGCTTCCAAATTCCCTTCTGGTGACTCTTCTGAAATTAAGGCATATTCCGGAGCTTCAGTTTTTATAAAGTCCTTTATGAGTTGCTCACATAGTAGGTCTCCCTTAGACACATAACTGTTGTCTGCTTTTAAAACCTTAGAATCTCTTAATGACAAAATCTCATCAAGATTTCGCCTAATTATTACTTCTACCCGAGAACTTATTTTATTCATAACGTACCCCATTTTCTATTAACCATTCTTCTGTTCTTTTGAGGTCATCCAAATCATGTACATCAAAACAACCTTCTGTAATAAAGGGAAATATTCGATTTCCCATCACTGGCCAAGGGTATTGTCCATTTTCGGATTTCACTCCATTTTTAACATCAAGAACCCAAAAAGAATGGTCAAAAAAAACACAAGGTTCTAGTTCCTGTCTATTTGCAGAAATATATTCTGTGTCACTTCCTACAAAATTACCTAAAGTCCCGTCTGCATTTATTCTTTTTGCCCTCCTAGGGTGATACTCATATTTGTAATGACTTGGAATTACTGATGTATAGTTATTATTCATCAATAGGTCTATACATGAATCAAGCATCTGTGTCGTTATTGTACCTACATTAGCGTGAATAACTATCAGTATATCAATCTTTCCAATATCTCCTTCAATGAAATTTAACGCATGTTTAACTGCATCTGAACTTTGCGAAGTTGGCAAAGCCAATTCATCAGGCCTCTTAATACTTTTAAAGCCAATCTCTTCACCAACTTTAAGAATTTTATCATCATCTGAACTCACATAATAATAATCTATATAGTTCGAAAATTTTGCTGCTAATCCTCCCCATTGCAATAAAGGTCTGCCCATTACAGGTAGAATATTCTTGTTTTTTAATGTATTGTTTCCTCTACCTATAATTAATGCGACAATTATAGGTTTGCTTTCAGATATTGCCATGTCGGTTCTATATTAAAAATGCCTGGTCGTTTTTTATCGGCTGCCTGATAACGGATATGTTTTGATAAAATATCAATATCAATTCCTATACCATTCCTCTCATATTGATCTGGTGTTGAACCAAAATGACCAATTTCAAAATCAAAAGTATAAGTACCCTGTTTTAAGAACGGCACAGGGTATTCTACACGTATCTTATAAACACCCGAATCTCGATGGAGAATTAGATTTTCTAAAGTTGAAATATCAAAATTCAGCATAATAGTATCAAATTGATCTTTACAATAAATAACGATGCCCCTATTCGCAACTTTTTCCTTTATACTTAACGTGATTTCGAAACCAATTTTATCATGAAAATCTAATAAGGGACTATCTGTAGGTTGACCATTTTTCAATAATTGAACATGATTAATCACCATTGGTTTTTCAGGTAAATCGTTAAATATAGAGGAAGTTTTCAATATTGCATCACCAGCATTACTTTCCATATACAATTGTATAGATGAGTCGATATCTCCCGCATATTTTACGGTACCTGTTTCCATGAAGAGGCCTTTACTACACAAAGCTTTTATAGAACCCATATTGTGGGATACAAACAGGACAGTCCTACCTTCTCCTTTACTGACATCTCCCATCTTTCCTAAACATTTCTTCTGGAACTCAGCATCTCCTACCGCCAATACTTCATCTACAATCAGAATCTCTGACTCCAGATGTGCCGCTACCGCAAACGCTAAACGCACATACATTCCCGAGGAATAACGTTTTACAGGCGTATCAATATAGCGTTCTACTCCCGAAAAATCGACTATTTCATCAAATTTACGAGCAATCTCCTTTTTGGTCATGCCTAATATAGCCCCATTCAGATAGATATTTTCGCGTCCGGTCATTTCGGGATGAAAACCCGTACCCACTTCCAGAAGCGAAGCTATACGTCCCTTATATTTAATTGAACCAGTAGTTGGCTTTGTTACCCGGCTTAACAACTTTAAAAGGGTTGACTTTCCTGCACCATTCCGGCCGATAATTCCAACCGCATCCCCTTGCTCGATCTGAAAATCAACGTCTTTTAGTGCCCAAACATACTCGGAACTTCCTTTCTTAGTTCTGTCGTTGGTCTCGCCAATTTTTAAATAGGGATCTTCCTTTCCACGAATAGATGCCCACCATCGGTTTAAATCATGGGATAAAGTCCCTGTTCCTACTTTACCCAAACGGTATTGTTTGGATACATTTTGTATATCTAACGCAATGCTTTTATTCATTATCTATCTTTCACTCGATTAAACGGTATCCATAAAGGACTTTTCTACCTTATTAAAGATTAATACACCTAAAGCCAATATAATGATTGCAAATGCCGTAGGGTAAAATAATATCGTTGGATCAAAGCTGCCCTTTCCTAAAAAAGCATACTTAAAGCCTTCAAATATACCAATCATAGGGTTATATTGTAGGTATACCTTAACAGACGCCGGCATAATAGAAGAAGGGTAAATAACAGGAGTCGCGTACATCCACAATTGAATACAAAAACCCAGTAGCATAGATACATCTTTATATTTAGTCGTCAAGCTAGAAAAAATCAATCCTAATCCCATAGCAATAATGGAACAGAGCAAGACATAATAAGGTACTGCCAATAGCCATATATTCGGTTCAATTACCCCTTGCATCCAATAATACAACCAAAACACAAAAAATAGTAGCATTTGCACCCCAAATTGCATAAGTCTCGAAATAATAATCGATAAAGGCATCACCAACCTAGGGAAATAGACTTTACCAAAGACATTGGCATTGGCAGTAAAGACATTAGAGGTCAAGGTTAAAGCTGAAGAAAAATAATTCCATAAGGTGATACCCGACAGATAAAATAAGATAGGCGGGATCCCATCTGTTGGGATACGGGCAATAACCGTAAAAATAATAATGTAAATAGCCGAGGTCAGCATCGGACTTATAAAAAACCATAAAGGTCCTAAGATTGTCTGCTTAAAAGACGTAACAAAGTCTCGCCTTACTAAAAGCGATACTAAGTCCCTGTATTTCCATACCTCCCGAAGCTTCAGATCAAATAGCCCCGTCTTGGACGTGATGACCTCGTCCCAATGTTCCTGTTTTTTTACAACGTTACTCTCCAATGGCATAATATTTAAAACCCAATGCTTCTAAACTTTGTCTATCTAAAATTTTCCGCCCGTCAAAAACAAAAGATGGTCGTTTCATATCTTCTTTGATTTTTTGCCAATCATATCCCTTAAACTCATCCCATTCGGTCAGTACAGCGATGGCGTGCGTTTCACGACAAGCCGCATAGGGGTTGTTAACAACAGTCACCAATCTTCTATTGTCTTCCGGGGAACGTGTGCCCAAAGAATCTAAGTCTTTGTAAACCTGCTCTGCAGAAACTTTGGGATCATAAACTACAATACTTGCTTCTTCATTTAAAAGATAATCTGCCACATATATCGCTGCAGATTCACGTGTATCGTTCGTGTCCTTTTTAAAGGCCCAGCCCAAGAAGGTAATTTGTTTGCCGTTAACCGTATTGTATAAGGTCTGTATTATTTTTTCAGCAAAACGCTGTTTTTGGTGATCGTTCATAAGAATCACCTGCTCCCAATAGTCAGCTACAGCATGCAAATTATACGAACGGGCAATATACACAAGATTTAAAATATCCTTTTGGAAACAAGAGCCTCCAAAACCGACCGATGCTTTTAGAAACTTAGAACCAATGCGCGAATCCATACCGATGGCATGTGCGACCTCGTTGACGTCTGCTCCTGTCACTTCACAAAGTTCAGATATCGAATTGATAGATGATACCCGTTGTGCCAAGAAAGCATTAGCCACCAATTTTGACAATTCGGAGGACCACAGGTTGGTTGTGATAATCCGTTCACGTGGTATCCATGCTTCATAGACCTTCACCAAAGCTTCTATAGCCTCTGGGTTTTCACCACCTATAAGCACACGATCCGGATTTTGCAAATCCTGAATCGCTGTACCTTCCGCCAAAAATTCCGGATTGGACAAGATATGGAAATTCACGCCATTTCCTGTATTGTCCAGGATAGATTTCAAGGCTTCAGCGGTACGTACCGGTAAGGTAGATTTCTCCACCACAATCTTATCTGTCTTGGCAACGGAAGCTATTTGACGCGCACAAAGCTCGATAAACTTGAGATCAGCAGCCTGCCCCTTACCTTTACCATATGTTTTAGTAGGGGTATTCACCGATATAAAAATCATATCGGCCTCATCAATGGCTTTATCGACATCGGTCGAAAAAAAGAGATTGCGTCCTCTCGCTTCTGCCACCACTTCCTTCAATCCTGGCTCATAAATAGGCAATTGATCCAAATCTTCCCCATTCCATGCAGCAATACGTGCGGCATTCACATCAACAATGGTAATTTGTATATCAGGATTTTGCTGCGCTACAACCGACATCGTAGGTCCTCCAACATAACCGGCACCGATACAAGTAATCTTACTTATAATCATATTTTAATCTTTCATTATCTGTTTAAACACATAAACCATCGTCAGCAATAGGCCCGTTAACAAAACTCCTCCAATAGCCCCCAATATACCAATCTTATTTTTATTCGGGTTCGTTACATTCAAAGGATATCTTGCCTCATCGATTATCTTAATCAGAGGAACCTCCTGATCAAGCGAGAGACGTGCCATTTCCAAATTTCTACTAAACTCCGCATAGAGGCTTCTTGATGCTTCAACCTTGACCTGAGCATCTTGTACAGGGACCTGCCTTAATGCCCCACGGGTAGGGTTTAAATTTGGGGTTTGATCGGTTGATGCCGCAACTCTTGAAATAGCACTTAACAGAACTCGATGCACGGAATCTGCTTTATGCTGTAAAATCCTGACATTTTCATAAGATTTTCCTCCTTTTATTTCCATATACAAGGTATTTACCTTATCCACTATCTGTTGATTAAACGACCTTGCAAACACTTCATCTTCAGCACTGACATTAACTTGGAGCATACTTGCTTTTGGATTTGGATAACTTACAGAAAAATAACCTTTCGCAACATTGACTGCCCCATTCATAATACTATCCCGTTGTCTCTGCCTTTCTGGCGAAGGAAATAACAAAAATTGCGTATCTTCAAGTAAGTCTCTATTGGTCTCTGTCAACTTCTCCTCCAACTTTTCATTAATCGAGAATAGCTTTTGTATCAATAAGGTTGTACTATCATCCTCCATTGGCGATAGCAGCACTTCTTCCAAAATAGTACGGGACTTATAAAGTTCCATCAAGCTTTCTCCCTGAAAAAGATTTACTGAACCCGTTCCGCCCCCGCCTCCTAAAAAAGCGCTTAATCCAGACATATTTCCTTTAGGAGAAGTGTTACTTTCTAAAACAAATGTGGTCGTAGCAGTGTACATCTTCTTTTTTTGTCCCTCATATAAATAGCCTATACCATAACCTATCCCTCCGACAATCAATAAAATATACCAATATTTAAAAACATAGTATAGGGCTGCCCTTGCGGTCAACACAACTTCCTTTAAGGAGATCTCATCACTATTGATTACTTTATTATTTTCCATTCTTATCTTCTAAATAAAGTCACCAGAATAGCTGTCATTGAGACCAGACCAGAAGTCAATCCTACAATAGCTTGTACCGAAATCTTTTGCTTCTCCGGTTTCTGTGGGATAATAATCTCAGCCCCAGGTCTTATTTCTGGATAAATCCGTCCCAATCCTTTTTGTGTTCCCTTAACCGAACCATTGGCATACTGTACAAAAGTCTTCGATTTATGCGCACGGGATGTATATCCTCCCGCCTGATTGACGTAATACTTTAAGTTTCTGCCTTTCTGATACACGACAGATATCGGACTAAGTACCTCACCTACTATCTTCACAGTCTGTAATTGTCGTGGCACAGTCAGCACATCTCCTTCTTCCAAAAAGATATCCAACCTGGATTCCGGACGTTTAACAATACGTTTTAAATCGATTCCTATATACTTATTAAAATACAGATTAGTTTTACTCTGCCCTTCCTTAATCTTACCTAAAATCGCATTCCGGTTTTCCTCGTTTTGTAACTCCAGAGAATCTATCAAATTGTTATCTAACGAAGTCGCCGATCTGGAACTTTGTACCGCTATTTCTGAGCTTGTCGCAATACGTTGCAGCGAAGCGCCCTCCAGATAGGCGTACTCGGTAAAGCCACCGGCTCGTTCTATCAGGTCAGATATACGCTCATCTTTACGCACCAAGGTGTAAACTCCAGGATATCTCACTTCACCCTCAATCCGTACCTGGCGCTGTAATTGGTAACCGGTACTTGTTCGGATACTAATCATATCAAAAGGTTGCAAAACAAAATCAGATTGCACTGCTTCTTCTTTGTTATCGAATTTCACCACCATCAATTCTGACAAAACAGAATCTCGTTCGTTGATATTTCGACGGATACGCCGAGCAACCTCAATACGTTCAATATTTGCGGCATCGGAAAGCCCACCTGCCATTTGGATAGCACTACCCAAAGTCATCTCTTCGGCATAATCCAACTGACCCGGATGACGAACCTCACCGTCAATGGTTACGAAATATTCATCCCGCAGGTCGAAAATAGAGGTAACCACTAAACGATCTTCACGTCGCAGCGGAATATCCTCAATTTCACCGTCCAATAACTTTTTGAGATCAAAGGATAGTAGTCGTTGTGTATTATCCGGATTCAATCGTTGCACATAGGCTCTCGCCGTAAATGCATCCTCACGAATACCTTCTCCTCTTTTCAGCAATTCTCCCACGGTCAAACCCGGAGTTAATTCATAATCTCCAGCACGAAAGACCGCTCCATCCAATACAACCCGATTCGCATAACGTTCCAATATTTCCTCGACAATATAATGATCCCCGTTGAAGGGCTTATATATTGCAAAATCAGTCTCCTTAATATCGAAGATGCCCACATCTTTCCCTGTAGAGCGAAGCACTTTTACACGAGCAGTATAAGCCTTATTATCAAAGCCTCCTGCATAGCGTAACAAATCAGCAAACGTTTCACCATCTTTAATCTCAAAGAAGCCGACTCGCCTCACCAATCCTTCCATTTGCACGCGTGAAATATAAACCGGAATATGGATAACATCCTGATCTTCCAGACGAATATTGCCTGCCTGCAAACCATTGACCAGAAAATCATAAGCATCAATAGTACTGACAACTTCGTTATTCCTAAGCACCTGAATGCTTCGGAAAGATCCCTGATCATTTGGTCCACCTGCGGCATACAAAGCATTAAATACGGTAGCTACCGCTGGCAAGGTATAGGTTCCCGGCTGTGTGACAAAACCCGTCATCGTCACCTTGATACTCCGCATGGCTGCAAGATTTAGATCAACTTTCGTACGACCTGAACGGATTGCGGGGTATATGCTCGTCAGACGATTGGATATTTTTGTCCGGGCAGCTTCTACACTCAAACCGGCAATATTGATTAAACCGGCATATTCCACCTTGATTGCTCCCTCTGGCGTAACAGTCAATTCATAGCTGGCTTCATTATCACCTGTAATATCCAAACTTAGCTGATCGCCTGCCCCCACTACATAGCCCTTGGGAGTAGGCATATTCATATTCGGTTCAAAGCTAATCGCATTGTTCTTGAATAATTCAGAACCAAAAATTTGAAATTGCTTATCAAGCTCTTCTTCAATCTCAATATCCTCATTTAGGGTATCGACCAATGGCGTAAACCAATCCTGATCCAATAGCACCTTTTTGGTCTTCTCTTTTGTAGCTGGGCTTCCTTTGCGCAAGCGTTCATTTTCCCGTTTCTTTTTAAGCGCAGTAATCCTGACCCTTAGTTTCGTTATTTCGGCATTTGGCATCCCTTGTTGCTGCAGGGAATTATACAAATCCTGATCACTCATCTCTTGCTGTTCTGCCCGAGACCAAAGGTTCTCAATCTGTGGCTCCGTCAATTGATCTACCTGTATTTTGGAAAAATCACGAATCTGCGCCCCGATGGACGTACAGACAAAAACGAGGAAAACCCCTATAAGGGTTCTCAAACTATGCCTTATGCTTTTCTTCATACTCCAATTTTACAATACGCTTTAAATATTCGCCATAACCTGACTTTATCAACGGTTCAGCAAGTTTTAATAATTGTTCTCTGTCAATATACCCCATACGGTATGCAACTTCCTCAATAGCACCAATCTTCATGCCTTGGCGTTCTTCGATGACCTGCACGAACTGTCCTGCCTGCATCAGAGATTGGATCGTCCCCGTATCCAACCAGGCCGTACCTCTATCGAAGATACCTACCTTCAGTTTCCCTTGCTCCAGATATACTTTATTGACATCCGTGATTTCCAACTCACCTCGGCTGGATGGTTGAATGTTCTTTGCAATATGGACCACGTCGTTGTCATAAAAATACAATCCCGGAACAGCATAATTAGATTTAGGCTTCTTAGGCTTCTCCTCTATGGATACTACTTTTTTATTTGCGTCAAACTCCACTACGCCATAGCGCTCCGGATCATGGACCGGATAAGCAAACACAACTCCACCATCTGGATCAGCGCTGGATTGCAGCAGTTTTGACATACCCGATCCATAAAAAATATTATCACCTAAAATCAGAGCAACTTTATCATTACCAATAAACTCTTCTCCCAAAATAAAGGCTTGCGCTAAACCATCAGGGCTAGGCTGTTCTTTATAAGAGAACTTGCAACCGAGTTGTGATCCATCACCTAATAATTTCGCAAAGTTAGGCAAATCTTTTGGAGTTGAAATGATTAAAATTTCTTTTATTCCTGCCAACATCAAGGTAGACAAAGGATAGTATATCATCGGCTTGTCGTACACAGGCATCAGCTGCTTGGAAACAGCAAGAGTTAACGGATGGAGACGAGTACCGGATCCTCCGGCAAGTATGATTCCTTTCATTTTTGTATTTTTTTGTAGTTAGAAAACAGTTAGATAGTTAAGAAGTTAGATAGTTAGAGAAACCATACCCTCGAACCTGTTCTAATCCAACTCTAACTTTTTTAACTCACTCTAACTTATTCTAACTCTTATTCTAACCAATTCTAACTTGCTCTAACATTTTACGCAAGCTTTCTCGCCAATAAGGCACTTCTACGCCGAAAATACGTTTTATCTTGCTTTTATCCAATAGTGAATATTTTGGACGTTTTGCTGGTGTTGGATATTGCGCTGTTGGAATTGGGTGGATTTTACACTCTAACCCTTTAATCTCCTTAATTGCTTCTGCGAAGTCGTACCAGGAGATCTCGCCTTCATTAGAATAATGGTAGATCCCACTGACCCAATTTTCGCCTTCAACGATGGCTACTATTGCTTGTGCTAAATCTTTTGCATACGTAGGGGAACCGATCTGATCATTAATCACAGAGATTTCATCTCGCTCGCTCATCAGCCGAATCATCGTTTTGACAAAGTTATTTCCATACGTTGAATAAACCCAAGATGTACGGATGATAATTGCCTCTGGCAACCACTTTTGAATAGCCTGCTCACCTCTGAGTTTCGTCAAACCATATATGTTGATTGGGTTTACCGGAGCATTCTCTGCTAAGGGATTCACGGAGCCCCCATCAAAAACATAATCTGTAGAGATAGCGAGTAGTTTAGCCCCATGCAACCGGCAATATTGCGCAATTTCCTCAGACGCCAAATGATTCACCGCATCGGCCAGATCAGATTCTGATTCAGCCTTATCCACTGCAGTATACGCTGCGGCATGAATAATAATATCCGGTTGATACATCGCCAGAATATCCTGAATAATCAAAGTCTGGTCTAAGGGAAGTTGTTTACGATCAAGAAAGTAGCATTCCTTATCAGACTGTTCCCTTAAAATCTCCTGCAGCTCAGAACCTAATTGGCCATTTGCACCAGTAATAAGTATTTTCATTTTTGTTATTTTTGAAGAGTGAGAATTTAGTTAGAATTTAGCTAGACAGTGAGAATTTAGTTAGAGAGTTAGACGTTAGTTAGAAGGTGAGAGAGTTAGCTCTCTAACTCCTAAACGCTCTCTCACTCCTTAACTTCTTAACTTCATCTAACTCCTTAACTCCATCTAACGCTCTCTAAACACCTCCTTAAACGATAGTGCTTCCTTATCCTTATCAGACAACAACAGCTCACTTTCAGCGATTTGCCAGTCAATTGCTAAATCCTTATCCAGCGGATGTACACCACATTCGGAAGCTTTATTGTAAAAATTGTCACACTTGTAAAAAAACGTCGCTGCATCACTCAACACAACGAAGCCGTGCAAAAACCCTCTTGGAACAAACAATTGTAGGTTATTCTCTGCCGACAACCGAACAGCTACATGTTGTCCAAAGGTTTCGGATTGGGGACGTACATCAACGGCTACATCGATGACTTCACCTTCCAATACACGGACCAATTTAGCTTGTGCATATTCACCTGCTTGCGCATGCAAACCACGCAACACCCCCCGTGTCGAATAGGACTGATTGTCCTGCACAAAATGGGTGTCTGTACCCGTCAGTTCATTGAAAGTTTTCTCATTGAAACTCTCCATAAAATAACCACGGCTATCTCCATATTTTGCCGGCTCAAGTATAAAACAGCCTTTTAGTTTTGTATTTGTAATTTTCATTCGTTGCGATCATTTATGTTAGAAAGTTAGAATTTAGTTAGAAAGTTAGAATTTAGTTAGAAAGTTAGAATTTGGTAAGAAAGTTAGAAATGTTTAATCTCCTAAACTTTTGATCAGTTTTGCTAGCATCCTTTTTATTAAATATATTTTATTAACAATATGTTCTTCGGTTTCACAAAATGATAACATAACAGCGATCTCTAATTGTGCATCTACTTCACTCAAAGAACCCATAGCTATATACAAAAATCTGATAAACTCTGCTTTACCTTTTCTCCCAGCCCCCTCTGCAATATTGGAAGGAACAGAAATACAAGCCCTTTTAATCTGTGCAGTCAAGCCATACTGCTCCTCTTTAGGAAACTGGTTAGTTAATTTGTAAATATCAACCACAAGCTCTAACGACAACTTGTAGACCGCTAAATCTTTATGTGACCTAATCATAGTTATAGAAGCTTAAAATTATTGTTAGTAAGAAGCAATATATTAATAATTACCCAAATGATCTAACTTTTTTCTCTCACTCCCTAACCCTCTCTCACTCCTTAACTTTCTAACCCTTTCTAACTCTCTCTAACTCCTTAACTTTCTAACCCTTTCTAACCCTTTCTAACTCTCTCTAACTCCTTAACTTTCTAACCCTTTCTAACTCTCCCTATACTGCCCCTCATAATACTTCTGATAATCCCCACTGGTTACATTATCCAACCATTCCTGATTATTTAAAAACCAATCGATTGTAATGGATAATCCCTGTTCAAAAGTAACGGAAGGCGTATATCCCAACTCTTGATTGATTTTGGTTGCATCTATGGCATAACGCAAATCATGTCCGGGGCGATCTTTTACATAAGTGATCAACTTTTCTGCAGTACCTGCCGGACGACCTAATTTCTCATCCATTTGCTTACACAATTCTTTGACCAGATCGATGTTCTGCCATTCGTTGAAACCACCTACATTATACGAATCCCCTGTTTTACCCTGATGGAAAACCAAATCAATAGCCCGGGCATGATCTATCACAAAGAGCCAATCACGTGTATATTTCCCATTACCATAGATAGGCAACGGTTTTTCATTTAAGATATTGTGGATACAAAGAGGGATTAGCTTCTCCGGGAAATGGTTTGGCCCATAGTTATTGGAACAATTTGTCAGGATCACCGGCAAACCATAGGTATCGTGATACGCACGAACAAAATGATCAGAAGAGGCTTTGGAGGCAGAGTATGGAGAATGCGGATCATAGGCTGTCTGCTCCGTGAAAAGTCCTGTCTCGCCTAAAGTGCCATACACCTCATCCGTAGAAACATGATGGAAGCGTTTGCCTTCATATTCGCCATTCCATATCGCTTTAGCAGCATTTAAAAGGTTAACCGTTCCGATAACATTGGTCATCACAAAGGCTAAGGGATCTGAGATGGAGCGGTCTACATGGGACTCCGCTGCCAAATGGATAACGCCATCGGGCCTATATTCTTGAAAAATAGCCAAAATATGGTCAGCATCCCGAATATCTGCCTTCACAAAGGTATAGTTTGATTTATTTTCAATATCCTTAAGGTTTTCTAAATTTCCGGCATAGGTTAAAGCATCCAGATTGACGATATGATAATCCGGATATTTATTCACAAACTCCCGAACAACATGCGAGCCAATAAAGCCTGCACCTCCAGTGATAAGAATTGTTTTCATTTGTTTATTTTTTTTGCGTATTTGCATATTCGTAAATGTGCGGATTTGCGCTTCTATATTCCAGCGAATCTGCCTACTTATCAAATTTATTATACAAGCTATTCAGTTTATTAGTTATCATCTCTGTTTTTTCTCTATGAGCAACGTTGGTCTCTTCATCTATAAAAGTCAAATCATGCGAAAGCACCAATATACCTATAACCTCAATGGCAGAAGAAAAGGCTTGATTGATAAACCTTGCCTTGTCCTTCTCAGTTCTGCGACTCATCCCTTCGGCGATATTCAGCACAATACTGACGGCAGCTCGTTTTAATCGCGAAGTCATCCCATATTTTCGGAAGACGGAAACTTCTCACATATAGAATAGACATCCTTGACCAAGCATCTGGCATCTTGTCAAACCTCTAATTTCTCGAAATAGAATTGCCTCATTATTTTTGTTTTTTTTGCATATCTGCCTATCTGCAAATCCGTGAATCTGCGAATTCACATTCTACAACCGAGCATCAACCAAATCCCGGTCTAAACAAGCCTTGATATCAAATACAACTGCAGTTTCTTTTTTCAAAGTAGAAATATCTAATTGCAGAAACTCTTGATGGGCGACGGCAAGGATAACCGCCTCATATTGTCGTCCTTCGACAAGCTCAGGATGACAATCTATACCATATTCATGCTTGACCTCTTCCGAGCTTGCCCAAGGGTCATACACATCGACTAGAAGACCATAGGTCTCTAAATCCCGTACGATATCCACTACTTTCGTATTCCGCACATCAGGACAATTCTCTTTAAATGTAATGCCCAACACCAACGCTTTAGCTCCCTTGATAGCAATATCTTTCGCAATCATCAACTTTACGACTTTAGAGGCTATAAAAGATGCCATCATATCGTTTACCCGTCGTCCAGATAATATCACCTGCGGATGATAACCCAACTGCGAAGCTTTCTGCGCAAGGTAATACGGATCGACAGAAATACAATGCCCACCAACTAAGCCGGGCTTATATTTCAAAAAGTTGAATTTTGTTCCGGCAGCTTCCAGTACATCCGTAGTATCAATTCCCACCCGGTCAAATATTAACGCCAACTCATTGACAAAGGAAATATTCACATCACGCTGGGCATTTTCAATAGCTTTCGATGCCTCCGCCACTTTAATAGATGGCGCTTTGTGGGTACCCGCTTGAATAATACTCCTATATAACTGATCTATCTCTTGCGCAACCGCAGGCGTACTTCCCGAAGTGACTTTCTTAATCGAGGTTAAGGTATTCACTTTGTCGCCCGGATTGATTCGTTCAGGGGAGTATCCAACAAAAAAATCTTCATTAAAAGTCAAGCCAGAGACTCTTTCCAACACAGGAACACATTCCTCCTCCGTACAACCGGGATAAACCGTGGATTCGTATATTACGATATCGCCTTTACTCAGAACCTTCCCCAGCATCTCGGTAGCTTTTATCAGGGGAGTCAAATCTGGGGAATTATATCGATCAATCGGCGTGGGCACCGTAACTATATATATCTGAGCCGATTCCAAATCAGATAATTTGAAAGAAGCCTTATACCCTCGTTCAAAAGAGGTCTGATTAAACAAAGAAATACCTTTATTAAGCTTATCAAGATCCGCCTCCATTGTCCTATCTTTCCCTTGGTTAAGTTCCTGGACACGTGAATCATCAATATCAAACCCAATGACTGGGTAAAGTTGTGCCAGCTCAATTGCCAAAGGCAAACCCACATATCCCTGCCCTATAACGGCTATCTTCTTTGTATTACTCATTTATTCTAAATTAATAAATTATTTACCGTTTCTTTCAGCTTCCTTCTGCGCGACAATCTTACGGAGTCCCGAACTGGAAAAGCGGTGATCACGACTGTTAAAATACAGTTCTATACCCTTCTCCTCACAATACTTTCGTCCTGTAAAATCTTTGTCTTTATATTCATCTCCTACGATACGTACATCCAGCTTAAAGGAACGCAGAATATCTTCTAAATCCTGCTCAGTGGAATAAGGAACAATCTCATCCACATACTCACAACCCCGTAACTGTATATAACGCTCCACAACTGTCTGCGTTGGTGGGTTCTTTTCCGGACGATCCAAAGTAGGATCCATCTGCAATCCACAAATCAGATAGTCGCATTGACGTTTTGCTTCTGCCAACATCATGATATGTCCGGCATGCAAAAGATCAAAAGTAGAGAAGGTAATCCCTACCCGTGGACCAGGATTGTAATCCCTATGCTTCTTTTTTGCTTCTTTTTTCTTCTCTTTTTCCATTATGTATGAGTGATAAGTTAAACCAACTCTGAATTATCTTTTTCAAGCTGCTCATAGATGTGCTTGACATCCTGCGCATGTGCTTTGTCCAAAATTAACACGGCATCATCTGTATGCACAACAATACAATTTTTCAACCCCAAGAAGAAGGTTGGTTTATCGCTACCGATCACCACATTGCCTTGTTCGTCGTGCTTATAGCCTTTATTGATCAGATACTCATAAAGCGAATCGAAAGCCCCCATATCCGACCAATCGAAGAAAGCCGGTACAACTTTGATGCTATCGCTACGCTCCATAATGGCATAATCCACACTTTTAGAAGGGATTTTCAAGGACAACTCTTCATCCAGTACACCGTTATCAGAGGCTTCAAAAGCTAATTTAGCTGCATTATACAGCTTCGGGTCAAAGCGTTCCAATTCATTGAGATAGGTGCCTGCCTTAAAACAGAATATACCAGAGTTCCACAGGAAGTTACCTCGTTTCAAAAATTCTTTTGCCGTCTCGAAGTTTGGTTTCTCACGAAAAGAAAGCACATCGTTGCCTTCGGATTCTATATAACCATATCCTGTTTCCGGACGTAAGGGTTTAATACCAAAAGTGACCAAAAAACCATCTTTGGCAAATTCGATTCCTCGTTTGACGGCTTGAAGGTATTGCTCATTACCCTCAATGAGATGGTCAGAAGGTGTGGCAACCAGCACATCTTCCGGATCAACTGTAAAAGCTGCGAATGCTATCGCAGCAGCAGTATTCCGGGGAGTGGCTTCTTGCACAATTCGATGGGGAATATCCTTTAATTCGGCTTTGGCCAAATCAATATTCTGTGTAGAACCAACCAATAAAACCTCATCACATACACTTTTATTACGCTCAATTGTCAATCCAAACAAAGATTTCCCATTAAAGAACGGCAAATACTGCTTCGGTTTGGATTTACGGGACAAGGGCCACAAACGAGACCCCACCCCTCCTGAAAGAATAACATTAATTATTCGGCTCATATATACTTTTTACGAATGCTTATTGATTAAAACTTCTTCTTTGGGAAAATGCCGTTCGACCAATGCTGGCGTCACCTTATCGCTCATCATATACAGCTGGGCACAGGCTCTGGCATCAGACAATGGGTCATGGTGCTGCAAATCTATTCCCATAATCGAACAACAAATACTTAATTTGGTTTTCTGAAAGCCTTTTGCACGGTAGATTTTACTGGTGCAGTCCCACATTTTGGGCAATTGCAGTTTACGATAATCCAAGCCATAAAAATTCATGGTCTGCATCAACACTTCCCGATCAAACTTTTCGTTATGAGCCACCATGTGATGTGGTGTCAAATAAGATTGAATGGTAGAAAACACTTCAATGAATGTCGGGGCTGAGGCTGTATCCTTGGCTTTGATACCATGTACACGGGTCGTTTGCCACATATAACGGTTCTGTGGAGGTTGTACCAAAGCATGATACTCATCCACAATCTTTCCTTCCTCCACTTTTACGATGCCCACCGCACATACACTGTTGTATGCAGCAGTAGCCAACTCAAAATCTATCGCTGTAAAAGTCATGATGCAAAGATAGGAAAATCTAATGTGTTTAATTGGTTAAGCGTTTAAACGCTTAACCAATTAAACTACTGAATAAGTTTATCATCCGCCGCCGACTTCAACAAATTGTTTTTCAACTCGTTCTCCGATTGCAGAAGTTCCTGTTCTACCACTTTACGTTTTTCACGCCCTTCACGTTGGATTTGCAACACCTGCTCAATCGTAGAGACAATATCCTGATTGGCTTTCTTAATGGTTTCAATATCGACTATGCCACGCTCGGTTTCCTTAGCAACATTGATAGTAGATTCTTTCAGCATTTCGGAATTCCGGCGAAGCAATTCATTTGTTGCATCGGTTACTGCTTTCTGGGCTTCCAGAGCTTTCTGCGAATGAGCAATTCCCAAAGTCAGTACCATCTGATTCTTCCAAAGTGGAATAGTGTTCACCAATGAGGATTGAATCTTTTCCATCAGCGAAGAACTATTGTTTTGGATAAGCCGAATCTGTGGCGCAGTCTGCAGAACTACCATTCGGGTAAGTTTCAGATCATGCACTTTGCGCTCAAAACGCACCACATGCTGCTCCATATCTTTATAGGCTTGAATTTTATGCTGATCGCCTGTTTCTTCAGCCTCAGCTTTCATCTGTGGCAAAGTGACCGCATGGGCTTCCTGCAATTTCTCTTCTCCGGCAGCAATGTAGAGCGAAAGCTCCTTGAAATAGTTTTGGTTTTCTTGGAAAAGGCGATCAAAGATATGCACGTCTTTCCCAAGATTTTTATAGTGCCCTTCCAGTTTCAGCTCAATCTGATGGATATTTTTTTCTACCGATTGGTACTCGGTACGCATCCGTTGAAGTTTCTTCTTCATATTATCGAAGAATGGTATCAACGGCTTTTTATTCACATTTTCGTCAAATGAACGTATATCCGAGCGTAGGTTCAGCAGAACATCTTCGGCACCTCCCATATCCTTGGTACGCACCTGCTTCAAAATCTCGTTGGAGAAATTGCTCACCTTGGTCTGACTACCGACACCAAACTGAATGACATCAGTTGTAGAAGTCAGGTTAATTTTATCTTTATATTGTTTTATCAACGCTTTTTCCTCTTCCGTAAAAGGAACGGTGATCGACTTATTTTGGTCTTGGTTGTCGTCAATAGGGGTTATATCTAAATTTGCCATAATTTACTCTTTTAAAAGATTTCTATTTCTTAGGGTCTGAATGTACACATCGGTCTCTGCCGAAACATCCAAAATGCCCAGTTTGATCTGATTAGTAACTTCTTGCTCGATAGCCGCAGCGGCCTGCACGATGACTTGCTCCAGTTTACGTTTCGATTCCACAGTAACGGTATTGTGCAATCTGGAATTTTCTATCTCATCGTATTTCATGAGCACACTAACTATCGTAGAATGCCGCACCAAAAATTTCTCCGCTTCCATCTTATCCTTCTGCTCCAATAATTGAAACAGGTGGATGATGCGGTCAATATTTTGATGGATGGTCTTGTTATCAATTTCCTTACGCCAGTGCAATAGCCTTTCAACGAACAACTGTGGCGTATCCAAAGTTGCTTGTGGCAGTTGCAGGAGATTCTTAGGTGATGCGGAAGGAATCCATGCTAATGGGCGTATTTCAGCCAACTCCAAACGGCGGAGATAGGGTTTTGCCCGGCTGAGCAACAAACCATTCCCGACAATATAGCTGGACACATATCCACCCAACGTTAACAGCATGCCCTGTGAAAGCGTACCAAAGAAATATACAAAGGAAGCAAAAAGTGCTATCTCTGCCATCAGCAGAATCAGAGCTGTAGCATACCAGGAACGTATCTTACTTTTTTTTGCCTGCGAAAGCATGATAAAAGGAAAAATATGCACGGGTATAGGAAGGATTGCAAGTATGGAAATAAACGTCCATGTCAATTGACGCAACTCCCAGCCTTTCGATTTTTTGGTCACTAATCCCATCTTGCAATTTACTTATTTTTTCTGTAACTCAAAGATAGGACATTTTTTTATCGGGTGTATTTAGGTACAATTTTATTTTCCCTTTATTAAAAGCTATAGGCAGTAAGCCTTAAAGCTATGCAGCTTATCTCCGGAATCTCGTTCACTTCCATAACAATAAAAAAAGTCATCCATAGCCTATAAAAATAATTACTACCGTTCCTTATTTTTTCTCACCTTTGCTCTATAATATTTCATCTATGTACAAAAGTATATTCACACTGCTTTTAAGCTTCGTTACGCTCCATCTTTGCGCACAGGAGAAGCTCTTTAAAATTGATTACAAACTCTCTTTATCTGAAGCTCTGCTTTCAGAGGCTGACTCCTCAACAGAAAGTTCCTTAGCGATGATTGCTGCCTTGGCCGCAGCTTTTGCAGAAGATGACAAGCCACAGGTACAGGCTTGGGTTAATAAGGATTTTATACGTGTTCAAACGGAAGGTCTGGGAGAAAACATTCAGATTACTAACCGCAAGACAGGAGAGTCATATATCCTATACCCTTCTATGCAGACCTATACCGAAGCTAGTGATGCAACCGATAAACTGGACATTCAAGCCACAGAAGACGATTTCAACGTATTCAGTACAGCTGATTTAGATTTGCAATTTATCGAAGGGCGCAGTAAGACCATTGCTGGTATACCTTGTAAATTAGCCATCCTGGATCTAGGAAATCCAGAATATGAGGATATAATCCCTGAGGGCGCTCAATTAGAAATATGGTATACCGAAACGCTTCCATCTTTATACTGGGGCGAATATGCCTACTTAAAGAAACTACCCGGCGCGGCTCTATATATCGGTGCTTACGGCATGGGGATCGAGGCTTCCAGCGTAAATACGGTAGCCTTTGATGCTTCTCTATTTGAGGTTCCGGAGGAGTACGAACTGCAAGACTACTCCTCTGCGGATTATGATGCAAGCGACATCCCTCTGGGACACGACTTATTCACTTACCAGGATGAAGAATCCTCCCTAATCGGAATAAAAGATGCAGACAATAACATCATCACTCCTGCCAAGTATTCCGGTATATACGAATTTGTTGAAGATTATGCGGTGGTCTTAAGCGCTGACGGGTTATATGGGCTCATCAATGCAGAAACCGAAGAAGTAATCCCCTGTACGTGGGACTACCTGCAATTGGATGGCGAACAACCCTATCTCATCTTTTCAGAAAACAGCAAAATGGGCATTATGACTCCACAGCAGGAAGTTATTGTTCCGGCAGAATATGAGTACCTTTCTTCCTTTAACCAGGGCTATGCGACCTTCACCGAAGGCACAAAAAGTGGCTTGATAAACCTAAAGGGGGAAGTTGTCTTGCCTGCGACCTATGAGGTTATATCAGAATATGTGCAAGACAAAGCAATTATTCTGGAAGGGGACCTGTATCACCTCGTAGACATCAAGTCCAACAAAAAAAGCACAACCGGTTACACCTATTTGGCTTTTGCCAACGAGGACAATTTATTGGTTGCCTCTAAGAATGAAAAATATGGTTATATCTCTTATGCGGAAAAGGAAGTCATTCCTTTCAAGTATTATTATGCAACTCCTTTTTATGACGGCATAGCGACTGTTTACGAGACCGAAGACGGTGATATTCAATACATCAACGGCAAAGGGGAAACTGTGGACGTGGCGACCGAATGGTAAAAGAATAGTGATATTTACAATAAAGAGTGGCAATCTTGCCGCTCTTTGTTATTTTTGGGGTATGGAGAACCCCAGCTTTCAGATTGCCACCTTACATCGTGGCAGGTACATGTTGCTCTTATTACTAGGTGTATGCATTGTCACCGCGATAGTCTCACGGTTTCCGTGGACGGAAATTGCAAAGATCCTGACGGTATTGGTAAGTTTGCCATTCCTTCTTTACCTCAGCATCCGATGGAGCAGAAACAATTCTTCATGGACAATTAATGCGGATAATGTACATGTTGTTTTCCGGAATGGGAAGGAAGAGATGATAACATTCAAGGATATAAAATATTTCCGAAATCTCCCGCGTTCGGGAGGGAACCTGCTCATGATTTTCCTACAAAAATCCAGAACACCCAAACGATTTTGGCGCAATAAGCTCTTCCAGCAAGAAGATCAATTAAACAGCTTAATACACGCCCTAAAACAGAAAGGCGTAGAATATTATTATATGTAACATCAAGTGATGATGGTGACTAACGTGATTGCGGAAATGAAGAGCCTTCATAACCATTATCAGTACCATAACTTAAAAACGAATATGAAAAAACTATTGCTTTTATTTTTCCTCTGTGCCACGTCCTATAGTTATGCCCAGCGAGCAGGCTATTGGCAGCAAGCCGTTGATTACAACATGGACATCGATATCGATGAAAAGAATTTTCAGTACAATGGTAAGATGATCTTACAATATACCAATAATGCACCTCAATCATTAAATAAAGTGTATTTTCATCTGTATTTCAATGCTTTTCAGCCAGGAAGTATGATGGATTATCGTTTGTCAAACATAGCGGATCCCGACGCGCGTATGACCACGAACAAAGGCACTAAAGAAAAGCCTGTATATGAGAGCCGTATCGCTCAATTAACACCTGAGCAGATTGGCTACCAAAAGATAAACAGCTTAACGATGAATGGGCAACCCACCGATTTCAAGGTGGACGGCACTGTTTTAGAGGTAACATTGCCCAAAGCGATTTCATCGGGAGAAACGGTATCTTTCGAGATGGACTGGAAGGCACAGGTTCCGGAACAGATACGTCGCTCCGGCAGGAATTCCAAAGAAGGCGTAGCGTTATCCATGACACAATGGTACCCTAAAATGGCGCATTTCGATGAATTTGGCTGGCATCTGGATGAATACATAGCCCGAGAATTTATCGCACCATTCGGCAATTTTGATATTACCTTTCACCTGAATAAAGATTACGTGATTGGCGCATCAGGTAAATTACAGAATCCAAAAGAAGTAAAAGGATACGATAAAAAAGCAAAAATTATTGCGCCCGACGGCAAGGCAAAATGGCACTTCAAAGCAGAAAACATTCATGATTTTGCATGGGCTGCAGATACTAAATTTGTTGTGGATTCAGCCAAAAGCCAAGGCGGTGTATCTGTTTACACGGTTTATCTTCCCACTGACAAGCAAGTCCAAGAAAACTGGGCTACAGCTTTAGACATGGCAACACAGTTTTTTGACTTTTGCGCCACCCGATTTGGTGCTTATCCTTGGAGTACCTACACCATCGTACAGGGTGGCGATGGTGGTATGGAGTACGGTACCGTAACTTTGGTTACAGGTGGTCGTAATCTCCGAAGTTTAGTTGGCGTTATCTTCCATGAAGCAGCACACTCTTGGTATCAGCACCTTTTCGGCATCAATGAAACTGTCGATGAATGGTTCGACGAGGGTTTCACCAGCTACGTGCAGGAATTGGCAACCCAAGCTTTATTCGAGAAAAAAGGGGCAGTCGAAACCAACCCTGTTATCAATGCCTACCGTGCTTATTACAAGCTTGCTCTTTCCGGAAAAGAGGAACCAATGAGCCTTCTGGCTGATTATTATAATACCAACTATGGCTATAGCAATCAGGCCTACAACAAAGGGCAGGTATTGGCAGAACAACTGGGCTATATCATCGGAAAGGAAAATCTTGAGAAAACTTTCCTGAAATTTTATGAGCTGTGGAAGTTTAAACATCCTACACCAAACGACTTCAAACGTGTAGCAGAGGAAATTTCAGGCATCAACTTAAAATGGTATTTCAACCTATTTCTCAATACTACCCGCACGATTGACTACGGAATTGACAAAGTAGACGACAACGAAATTATCTTGGTCAACAAGTCGGACTTTGCTATGCCGTTGGATGTTTTAGTGGAGTATGAGGACGGTTCAAAAGAGCTTTTCTATATCCCTTTGCGGGAGATGCGTGGCGAAAAACCTGCGGAGAACTTCAGCATCTATAACAATGTGAAAAGGACAACTTTGGAGGATTGGTTCTGGACGAAACCAAGCTACAGTATCTCCCTTACAAAAAAACCGAAGAAGGTAGAAATCGACCCTTCTTTGCGCTTAGCGGACATTGAATCGAGCAACAATACCTGGACAAGATAAAAACAATATATCATGTATAGATTGATATTTCCCGTCCTACTGATTACAGCCTTTGGCGATCAGGCAAAGGCCTTCAAAGGCGCTGATCCAGATGGCTGTCTTTGGCGAAAATCTTTATAAGCGATGATATACTTCCATATCCCCTTTTGCAAACAGGCCTGCCATTATTGTGACTTTCACTTTAGCACGTCATTAAAGTATAAAGACGAGCTGCTTGCTGCTTTGCAAAAGGAGATTGCCGCACGGGCAAGTTATCTGGAAGACAAAAAAATACATTCCATTTACTTTGGCGGAGGTACACCATCTCTCTTAACCGCAGAAGAAATACAGCATCTTATCGATAAAGTTGCTACACATTTCGAGATAGCCAACGATGCAGAAATCACTTTGGAGGCCAATCCTGACGATTTGGACAAAGTGAAGGTAGAAACTTTACGCCACACCCCTATCAATCGTTTCAGCATTGGCATACAATCCTTCTACGAAGAAGATCTCCGCTGGATGAACCGTGCGCATAATGCGAGCGAGGCTGAGGCTTCTATCAAACGGGTGCAAGATGCGGGGTTTGAGAATATCACCTGTGACCTTATCTATGGATTTCCACTCCTCACGGACGAGAAATGGAAATCCAATATTAATCAGCTCACATCAAACCAGATCCCACATATTTCTTCCTACGCCATGACGGTAGAAAAGCGTACGGCCTTGGACCACATGATCAGCAAAGGCAAAACCCCACCCATGGATGAAGAGCAAAGCGCAGCACAGTTTGAAATACTTATGCAATCCCTTGCCGATCAGGGATACCAACATTATGAAATTTCAAACTTTGCCAAGCCCAGTCACTATGCCCAACACAATACCAACTACTGGCGAGGCAAACACTATTTGGGTATTGGACCTTCTGCCCATTCTTTTGACGGAAAATCCCGAAGCTGGAACATCGCTAACAATGCGCGCTATATCCAACGGATAAACAATAACGAACCCAGTTACGAGACTGAACTACTATCATTCGAAGACTGCATTAATGAGTATATCATGACGGCTTTGCGCACTATGTGGGGAATAGACCTACAACACATAGAGCAAAATTTCGGATACGACAGCTTACAGCATATAAGACAGCAAGCGGCTATTTTTATCGATCGGCAAGAAGCAGAAATAACTGAGAAGCGCTACCTGAAGCTAACAACAAAAGGAAAATTGCTGGCTGATTATATTGCTTCCGAACTCTTTCTGATAGCTTCAGAATGATTGTAAAGTGAAGGAGGTGATAAGAGGATAATAAAATATTATTTTCATAATTTTAAACCCAATTTAACCTCATTAATAAAATAATAAAACATTAATTAGCCACTTTTTTACCAATTTTTCAAAAACACATGATTCATATCGCCTAAATTGATAAGTTTGTGCCATAATCCTATATAAATAAAATTATGGTACAAGAACATGCTTTTGAGCAAGAAATCAAAAGCTATAAGAGCAGACAAAACGCTACTGTTAAGCTTATTGAGATCATCAGCAACCTATGGTTCAACCGTTCAGTTGAACTGATCTTTTTCCGCAATCAGATTGTAGATCGCCGTGTAAGTCATATTCTGAATCTGCATCAAGCTTCTAAAGAGTTAGCAGATAGGCCTATCAGTATTTTTGAGACTTTACAATTGGCGGAAGCCATGCAGCATCTCAATCTCGCTCCTTCCCGTATTGACATTGGAAAGCTTGCACTAAAGATGAGAATGGACAACATTGAGGAAGAAGACACTCTTTATTTTATCAAAAAAGAGTTGTTACCCGCGCAAGAACACCGATCTTTCGAGCCTAAAGATGTTGTATTGTATGGATTCGGTCGAATTGGCCGCTTATTGGCTCGAGAATTAATCAGTAAAGTTGCATCAGGACATCAGCTACGGCTCCGTGCTATTGTCACTCGTGATAACATCGATGAAAAAACATTAAGAAAAAGAGCAAACTTGCTACAGAGCGATTCCATACATGGAGAGTTTGACGGCATTGTGGAAGTTGATATTACAAAGGAATCATTAATTATCAATGGCACTACCGTTCGTTTTATCTCTGCTAAAAGCCCAGAAGAAATTGATTATACAAAATATGGGATCAAGGACGCATTAATCATCGATAATACGGGAGCGTTCCGAGATGATAAAGAATTATCCCGACACCTCTCTTCCAAAGGGGCAAAACAAGTATTATTGACTGCGCCCGGTAAGGGAATCCCAAATATCGTATATGGCGTTAACAATGACATGATTAATACCAAAAAGGACAATGTATTTTCCGCGGCCTCCTGCACAACAAATGCGATATCTCCCATCTTAGAGGTTATACAACAGAAATGGGGTATTGTGCATGGACATATCGAAACCATACATTCTTATACAAATGACCAGAACCTCGTTGATAATATGCATAAAAAATCAAGAAGAGGGAGGGCAGCAGCCTTGAATATGGTTATTACAGAAACTGGAGCTGGAAGTGCGGTAGCAAAAGTTCTTCCAAAACTCGTGGGCAAACTGACGTCAAACGCCATCCGGGTCCCGGTCCCTAACGGCTCCCTCGCCATATTGAAACTACAATTGGAAAAAAGCACATCCGTTGATACACTCAATTTAAGCATCAAAGAATCTGCCTTGGATGGACCATTGGTAGAACAGATCAAATTTTCTAATAATGACGAATTAGTATCATCCGATATAATCGGTACGACCACTGCATCAGTCTTCGATGCTCCGGCGACCATTGTATCGGACGACGGCAAAAATGTGGTGTTATACGTTTGGTATGATAACGAATATGGATATACACATCAGGTTATGCGTCTTGCGCGTCACATCGCTGGTGTAAGAAGGTATACGTATTATTAAGTTGTATAAAATGAGGCTTTTGTCATACTACTGATCGGAGTTTCAGCGTAACAAAAGCCTCATTCATTTCTGCTTACAACAACCCTTCACTTTCCAGATATTTCATGATAATCTGTGTAGCACCAGCTTTCTTACGAACATAGTTTGCAGCGGTTTCAGCAGCAGAGGTTCTTTTATCAGTATCAGAGAGGGTCTGTACAAGCTGCATAAATTCTTCTGTTGTCGCTACGCTGAAACCAGCTCCTTCCTCAATAAGCTCAACAGCTTCCTGAAACTTGGTATAATTAGGCCCAAAGATAACGGGCATACCATACGTAGCCGCTTCTAAAGTGTTGTGGATCCCCACACCAAACCCACCACCTATATAAGCCAACTGCCCATAACCATAAAGAGAAGATAGCATGCCTATATTATCAATAATCAAAACCGATGCCTCCTCAATTTCTGGAAGTTTATACCCCGAAAACCGAGAGAAAAATAATGCTGTGGGGAATGTTTCCTCCAACTCCTGCAGATGGCTTGCATGGACTTCATGGGGCGCTAATACAACTTTCCATCGCTTCTGAACAGTTAACCATGCAGACAACAATCGTTCATCGGGTGCCCAGGTACTCCCTGCTACCAATACGTTTTTGCTTGCCCCGATAAACTGCTCAACTTCCGAAATTGACCGCCGCTGCTGTGGCAATTCCACGACCCTGTCAAATCGGGTATCGCCAGCTAAACCGGCCTGCTTGATATGGATAGCTTTCAACCAAAGGACAGAATCCATATTCTGCGCAAAAAAGAAGGTCACATTTTTCAATATTTCCCGGAAGAAACCTCCATACCATTTAAAAAAAACTTGGTTTTCACGAAAAATAGCCGATATTAAGAAAAGAGGAATATCCCGATGCTTAAGCTCCTTAAAATAATGATACCAGTACTCATATTTGGTAAACACGACAAACTTCGGTTGTACAATATCCAGAAATCGCCTTGCATGCTTTGCGGTATCACTTGGCAAGTAAAACACATAATCTGCTAATGGGGTATTTTTCCGAATCTCATAACCAGATGGAGAGAAAAAAGTAATTAAAATTTTTTGTTGTGGATATTTTTTTTTGACCGTCTCCATGACCGACCGTCCTTGCTCAAATTCACCAAGCGAAGCAAAATGAAACCAAATGGGTCTGCAACCTTTTTCAATCGTTTGTTCCATGCGCGCAAACAAGCCTTTTCGCCCTTGCACCCACAACTTTGCTTTGGGGTGAAAAGGTGAAATCAAGCGCAATAACAGGGTATAAAGGCCTATTCCTAAGTCGTAGAGAAAACGCATGTTGATAAAAATATGCTTATATTCGTCAAAGATATTAAACTTTTATTCATTCCAACGGTTCGTGAACTATCAAAGCAAAAAACGGATACTGATAACAGGTGCAGCAGGTTTTTTAGGATCGCACCTCTGTGACCGCTTTATTGCCGAAGGTTACCATGTAATTGGCATGGACAACCTGATTACGGGCGATCTGCAAAATATCGAACATTTGTTCAGCCTTCCAAATTTCGAATTTTACCACCACGATGTTTCAAAATTTGTCCATGTGCCTGAAAAGCTAGACTATATCCTTCATTTTGCTTCGCCTGCCAGCCCTATTGATTACCTGCGTATACCTATTCAAACGTTGAAAGTAGGTTCTTTGGGCACCCACAATCTATTAGGTTTGGCCAAAAGCAAATCTGCACGTATTCTGGTCGCTTCTACTTCCGAGGTATATGGGGATCCCTTGGTATCACCGCAAACCGAAGAATATTGGGGCAATGTCAATCCGGTTGGGCCTCGGGGCGTTTACGATGAAGCTAAGCGCTTCCAGGAAGCCATGACTATGGCTTATCATAATTTCCACGGACTGGACACTCGCATTGTCCGGATTTTCAACACCTATGGCCCGCGTATGCGCTTGAATGATGGTCGTGCTTTGCCAACTTTTATAGCCCAAGCACTTCGTGGAGAGGACCTCACCGTATTCGGAGATGGACAACAGACACGTTCCTTCTGCTATGTATCCGATCAGGTAGAAGGTATTTTTCGTTTATTACTTTCGGGTTATAGCCAACCCATGAATATCGGCAATCCCGACGAAATGACCATCAACGACATGGCACAGGAGATCATCGCTTTGACGGGAAATCGGTCAAAAATCATATACCGAGAGCTACCTGTTGATGACCCGAAACAACGACGTCCGGATATCAGCAAAGCCAAACAGGTTATTGAATGGCAACCACAAGTTTCCCGACAAGAAGGGTTGATGAAAACGCTTGCCTATTATAAAAGTTTACCCAACGAAAAGTTAAGACAACAAGATTATACATATTATAATACCAAATAGCTATGCGCAAAATACTAGTTACCGGCGGAACAGGTTACATTGGTTCACATACCGTTGTAGAGCTTTATAATGCAGGCTACACGCCTGTCATTATCGACAACCTGTCCAACTCCAACATCCAGATTTTAAACCAAATAGAAAAAATAATCGGTATAAAACCTGAGTTTCATGAGTTTGACCTCTGTGATGAATCAAAAGTCATCGATTTCGTACAAAAAAATCCAGATATTACAGGTATTATACACTTTGCAGCCTCCAAAGCTGTTGGTGAGTCTGTTGAGAAACCTTTAAAATACTACCACAACAATTTCTTTTCGCTTATCAACCTGCTAAATGCATACCAAGGTAAAAAGATCAATTTTGTGTTTTCATCCAGCTGTACGGTATATGGTGAGCCTGATACTTTACCTGTGACCGAATCCGCTCCGGTAAAGAAAGCTACTTCTCCTTATGGCAATACCAAACAAATTGCGGAAGAGATTTTGGAAGAAACGGCCAACGCATACGACAACTACAACATCATCGCCCTGCGTTATTTCAATCCAGTAGGAGCGCATGCATCAGCATGCATCGGCGAATTGCCTATCGGTGTCCCACAAAATTTATTACCATTCATTACGCAAACGGCTATTGGAAAGCGCGAGAAACTGACGGTATTTGGCAATGACTATGATACGCCGGACGGTTCCTGCGTGCGTGATTTCATCCACGTTGTCGATTTAGCAAAAGCGCACGTAGCTGCCATTAAGTTGTTGGAGAAAGGCAATCCAAACGGAAATTACGATATTTTCAACGTAGGAACAGGAAATGGTTATTCGGTTTTGGAAGCGATAGCGGCTTTCGAGAAATCTTCCGGACAAAAATTGAACTATGTGGTGGGCCCTCGCCGCGAAGGTGATATTATCAAAGTGTGGGGCGATGTAACCAAATCCGCAAACCAACTCGGCTGGAAAGCCGAATTAGGTATCGACGAGATGATGGCCTCGGCATGGGCTTGGGAAAAGTACTTAAAAGAGAACCCTATTGGGTAATACAAATGGGGCTAAAAAGTAAATACTAATGCTTATTCTGCCTTCTTGAGGATTGGATGAATCTGCTTGTCATACGAAATTGTATTGTTGATGAATCACACTCCTATCGAGATGAAAGAAAAAGTCACTTTTTAGCCCCCTCTTTGGATTATTTTTTATCTGCCACGTATAAATCGGGACGAAATTTAAACTGAGGTGTCATCCAGTACATGAGTACGACACGTGAATATCGATAATTAAACGGCGCCAACAGCACTGCTACTGCAATTGAAACAATAAGATACAACCATGGTGATTCCAGATTACCTGTGATAATATACGTTCCAACGCACGAAGCAACCAACTCTGCCACCACGAATACATAGCTCACATACATTGCTACATAAAAGTAGCCTGGTTCTTTTTCAAATTTAAGACCACAATGAGGACAATTATGGTACATCTTTTTAGACTTAAAGCTAAAAAGTGGAGCCGCAAACATATTGCCCGTTCTACATCTCGGGCATTTGCCTTCTACAGCACTTTTAAACTCTCCGGGCACAACATTCGTACTTGTCATTTTATCTGTATTTTCCATTTATTACCGTTGTATTTTTCTAAATTCTTCGGGTGTCATCCCTTCTTTTTTCTTAAAAAACTTTGTGAAATAGGAATTATCCTTGAAATTCAAATCGTAAGCAATTTCAGATACGGAATAATCCTCAATAACCAACAAACGTTTAGCTTCTAAGATAACTCTATTACGGATAATTTCACCTGCCGAAAACCCTAACTTCTCTTTACATAACGCATTAAGGTGATTAGGTGTTATATAAAGCATATCGGCATATTCTTTTGGCAGTCGGAGCGTTTTATAATGCTCTTCTACAAGATTCAAGAAATTGCGCAATAACGTGTGATTATAAGCCGGCATACGCTCGCTAGCCACTCCCTTCCTCTGCTGCTCAAAAATATGAAAGAGATACAACAAAGATATACAAACAAAATCTTTATCCTGCTTCTGGCTCCTCAAACGCTCAAGAATATGGATAATATGATCGCGGTCGTCTTCGCGCACTTCAAACACATCATTCTGAACCAAACCCGACAAGAAAGAATAGTGACTTAGATAGTCCGACCGTTGTAAGATTGCGTTAAAGATATCCGCTTCAAAGTTAACAACATAACCTTCCATTTCGCCCTTAAAGTCCCAAGTGTGAATCTGCCCGGGTGACATAAAATATATCTGCCAAGGGACCACATCAAATGTATCAAAATCAATACTATGCTGACCACCTCCTGCTGTGAATAGTACGAAATGATAGAAATTATGGCGATGTGGAAAGACCAGGTTTCGGTTACGTTCTAAATATGTTGACAGTCGTTCCACAGTCGTATCGCTCTGAAGAACGTCAGAAACCGTACATTGCTTTAACACAGGAACTTTTGCCATACCGCAAATATACAGCGATACTTCCACAAGCAGTGGTACAAATCCATCATTTAATGGTATTTTTTACTTATACTACTGCAACCGCACCCTTTTACACTGATAACTCATCAATTCTCACTTCCATTTTTTTACTTAAATTTACAATATGTCTTTACACAAACAACCTGATTTAAAAGAAGCTGTTTTAAACCTTTCCCAAAAGGAAAAGGATAAGCTACTCGTCCGCTTAGTCGGAAAGGACAAAATGCTGATGAAGCAATTACACTTTCAACTGCTTGAAGATCAAATCGACCTTGAAGACCGCATTGAAAAATTAAAAGAAAGATTGCAGGATCTTTTTGCTGAAGGACGGCATAGTATCAAAAATCTCCCGATGTACAGCCACTATAAAGGTTTGCAAATGTTGTTACGGCAAGCCAGCGGCATTATCAATGAGCATGAAAAAATAACGAAAGACAAATTTAGCGAGGTTGAATGCCGAATCTATATCCTAAAGGAGGCCTTTCAACGCTTCCCTCGGCTCTTTGAGCCTACCGCTATCCATCCCGGATTAAAACTCGCGGAATATGTCAAAGCTCGACTGCGTATAACCACCAACAAATTTGATAAACTGCACGAAGATTTACAATTCGACCTACAGGAGTCTATGCAACAAGTATTGGATTTTGCGCAGGAACACGGCCTCATATAACCTTACAAAAGAGGTTTCTAATAATTTTCTTAAATTCGCAAAAAGATTAGTAAATACGTGGGCATTCAAGAAGTTTTAGAAAAATATACACAAAGCGAACAGGCAAAAAACCTTTCCAAATCCTTACACGGTAAAAATCCGAAAATACAATTAAAGGGATTAATCGGTTCATCCGATGCGATGCTTGCAGCAGCAACATACGTCTTGCAAGAAAGGCCGTTTATCTTTGTTCTTCCCACACATGAAGATGCCGCGTACTTCCTAAGTGATTTGGAAAGTATCCTGGACAAACAAATACTTTTTTTCCCGGCGTCCTTTCGCAAAGCATTTGAATTTACCCAAACGGATGCTGCCCATGTCCTGCAACGAGCAGAAACATTAAGTGCTCTCAATCACAGCTCTGAACTTCCTAAAATGGTCGTGACTTATCCTGAAGCAATCGCTGAGAAAGTTATCAACCGTGAAGATTTGGAGAAAAATACCTTAGCTATCACCCAAAACACGAAGCTTAGTATTGATTTCATCAATGAATTTCTCTATGAGTATGATTTTGAACGGGTTGATTTTGTATACGAACCAGGGCAGTTCGCTATCCGTGGAGGGATTGTAGATATTTTTTCCTTCTCCAACGACTTGCCTTACCGCATCGAGTTTTTTGGCGATGAAATCGAAAGCATCCGCACATTCGACATCGACACGCAACTTTCGGTCAGCAAGATACACACCGTAACGATTGTCCCCAACGTACAAGCCAAGTTCCTTAGCAACAACCATATTTCACTGTTAGAATATATCGACCGCGATAGTGTAATCTGGTTAAAAGATGTGCAATTTACCTTGGACGTCATGAAGGATGGTTACAAAAAAGCTTCTGAATTCTGGAAAGCACTGCCTGAAAAAGACATCAAGGCCAATATCGACTGGGTTGATCCAAGGGTTACTTTTACTACAGATCGTACATTCAGCGAAATGTTGTTCGATTTTCCTGTTGTAGAATTTGGAAAGCAATTCTATTACAAGGCGGACGAAACACTGCGCTTCGATATACATCCGCAGCCCTCTTTCAATAAAGACTTCAACCTGTTAATCCATAACTTTCAACAAAACGAGAAAGACCGTATACAAAATCTAATTTTTTCGGATTCCACCAAGCAAATTGAACGCATTTTCAGCATTCTGGAGGATATCGACAAAAGCGCAACTTTTATTCCTATACATAGGGCTTTACGCGAGGGGTTTCGGGATGACTCGGTTAAATTGGCCTGCTATACAGACCACCAGATTTTTGACCGTTACTACAAATACAAACGAAAAAAAGCATACGAACGCTCGCAAGCTATTACCTTGAAGGAACTGCGGGACTTAAAACCCGGTGACTATATTACGCATATTGACCATGGCGTGGGTAAATATGCTGGTTTGGAGAAAGTAGAAGTCAACGGGAAGACGCAGGAAATGATCCGACTCGTCTATGCAGACAACGACCTGCTCTATGTGAATATCAACTCTCTGAACCGTATTTCGAAATATTCCGGAAAAGAAGGTACTGTACCAAAAATGAACAAACTGGGCACAGATGCTTGGGAGAAATTAAAAAAGACGACCAAAAAGAAAGTTAAAGATATTGCCCGCGACCTTATCAAGCTGTACGCCAAAAGAAAAGCCCAGACAGGTAACGCGTTCAGCCCTGATACCTATCTCCAAAACGAGCTGGAAGCTTCCTTTTTATATGAGGACACACCCGATCAGGAGAAAGCTACAAATGATGTAAAACGGGATATGGAATCGCCACACCCAATGGACCGTCTGGTTTGTGGCGACGTAGGCTTCGGTAAGACAGAGGTCGCCATTCGTGCGGCATTTAAAGCAGTAGCAGACAGCAAACAAGTTGCCGTATTGGTACCAACAACCATCCTAGCATTACAACATTATCGCACCTTTAGTGAACGATTAAAGGGATTGCCTGCAAACATAGATTATATCAACCGCTTCAAGAGCACCAAACAGATAAAAGATACCTTAGCACGATTGGCAGAAGGCAAAGTTGATATTATCATCGGCACACATCGCTTGGTGAGCAAAGATGTAAAATTCAAAGACTTAGGCTTAATGATTATCGACGAAGAGCAAAAATTTGGGGTCTCGGTGAAAGAAAAGCTGAAAGTGATGCGTGCTAATGTAGACTCTTTAACACTTACGGCAACCCCCATTCCACGGACATTGCACTTCTCCCTCATGGGAGCGCGTGATTTGAGTATCATTTCCACGCCACCACCAAATAGACAGCCTGTACAAACAGAACTTCACGTCTTCAATGAAACACTTATTCAGGAAGCCGTGTCTTTTGAATTAGACCGAAGTGGACAGGTATTCTTCATCCACAACCGTGTAGCAGACTTAAAACAGCTCGGACTGATGATACAGAAATTGGTTCCGGGAGCCCGGGTTGGTATTGCCCACGGACAATTGGAAGGCGATGATCTCGAAGACGTGATGTTGAAATTCATCAACCACGAATTTGATGTACTTGTTGCCACCACTATTATCGAAGCCGGATTGGATATTCCGAATGCGAATACCATTATCATCAACCACGCACACATGTTTGGTCTTAGCGATCTTCACCAGATGCGGGGGCGCGTAGGGCGTTCCAATAAAAAGGCATTTTGTTATTTGCTAAGTCCTCCCTTATCTACATTGACCAACGAGGCTTACAAGCGCCTATCCGCATTGGAAGAGTTCTCCGAACTGGGATCGGGATTCAATGTCGCTATGCGCGATTTGGACATCCGTGGTTCAGGAAATCTTCTTGGAGCCGAACAATCTGGCTTTATCGCGGAGATTGGTTTTGAGATGTACAACAAAATTTTGGATGAAGCTGTACAAGAGCTGAAAGAGGATGAGTTCGGCGAGCTATTCGCAGATGACAAGAGCCGTAAATATGTTAACTTCACACAAATAGACACCGATCTGGAAGTCATGATTCCCGATGAATACGTGACCAATATCGGCGAACGTTACAACCTTTACAACGAAATTGCGAAATTGGAGAATGAGCAGCAACTGGCTACTTTTGAAAAAGAATTGGAAGACCGTTTCGGTCCTATTCCTCCACCCGTTTATGAGCTGTTCAACACATTACGCCTACAATGGTTGGGCAAGCAGATAGGTTTTGAAAAAATTGCTTTCAAAAAGAACACGCTGAAAGGGTATTTTGTGAATAACCCAAAATCAAGTTACTTCGAGTCAGAGCAATTTGGCAAAGTACTGGCGTTTGTTCAGGGACATGCCGCCATATCCAACCTCAAGGAAGTAAAGGGACAATTACGCTTAGCACTGAGTAATGTAAACAGCATTGCTTATGCGCTGCACTTGTTAAAGGAGATGGTATAAATAGGTTCTTGCATAAAATTCAAACAAAAAAATAACCAACATTCACTGGAAAAAGGGATTCTTTTCCTCGACATACAAACTATTTAATCATAATGAAGAGATTGGACGACTCCGTCAATCAGCATTCAGCAATTTATCCGAAGCAAGTTTACGCGACACGAAACTTAAATTCAAGAATAAAGGAGGATTCAGTTATAAAACAGAAATTACAGATTTAAACTCAAATGAGCTGATTGGAACTATCAAATCCAACTCTTGGGGAACCAAAATAATAATAACTTTTACTCAAAAGGAATACTCATGGAAAAATGATAATTTCTGGGGTACAAAATGGAGCATTTCAGAGCCACAACAAAAACTTATATCCTATAAAAGTTCGAGCAACAAAGGTGAAATTGAGGCTACAACTGATAATAATGTCCTTTTACTCTGTGGCTTATTTATTTACAATTATTATGTAACTATAATGACACTTGTTGTTATAATAACTGCAGTACTCATCTCTCGAGCTTAAGGTTTCATAAATCCCAACCCCAGATTGGCACGACTTAAACTACTTTACAAAACACTTTTCCGCAAAACACTATCAAAAAAGTAGATTATTTTTTAGCTTTGATAATAAAATCTTTAAAAATGTCAAAGTTAGAAACCTCTTTGGTTCATGAAGGTGAGCATTTCAACACCACAAACTCGGTCGTGAGCCCTATATATCAAACCTCCACTTATTTTGCAGCTGAAAATATTGAGGAATTTGCCCATGCAGCTTCAGCCCCTAAATATCCGGAATTTTACCATCGTCATGGCAATCCGACCAATAGTCAGGTCGCGGCCGTTATCGCGAAACTGGAACAAACCGAAGACGCACTGGTATTAGCCACAGGAATGGCTGCTATAAGCTCCGCTATACTGGCTGTGGTTCAATCGGGAGACCATGTCATTGCGCAATACGCACATTATTCCGCTTCTTTGGTTTTTATGCGCGATTTTCTGCAACAATACGGTGTGGAAATAACGCATGTAAATCAAACCGATAATGAAGCATTCAAAAATGCCATACAGCCAAATACCAAACTTATCTATATCGAAACCCCTTCTAATCCTAACCTAGACATCACAGATTTAGCTTTTATAGGACAGCTGGGGAAAGACCATGATATCATTACGATGGTTGACAACACTTTTGCTTCTCCTATTAATCAAGTCCCAGCTTCATTTGGGATTGACGTTGTCGTACATAGTGCCACAAAATATTTAGGTGGCCACAGTGATTTGACGGCTGGTGCAGTATGCGGCACAAAGGAGTTTATCGAAAAAGTATGGCGCAGGTCATTGCTTTTAGGTGCATCCTTAAGCCCTTTCGATTCTTGGTTACTTTTAAGAGGATTGAAAACCCTGGCGCTCCGTGTTCGGCAAATTAATGAAAATGCTTTAGCACTTGCACAATGGTTGGAAAAACACCCCTTAGTAAAGAAAACGAACTATGTTGGTTTGCCTTCGCATCCACAACACGACTTGGCTAAATCCCAGATGAAGGGCTTTACAGGTATGCTTTGTATCGAAGTTAAAGGGCAAGATGATACGGAAGAGTTTCAGCGTGCACAAGGCTTATTAAAACATCTTGATTTATTTGCTAATGCCGTGAGCCTTGGAGGCGTAGAATCATTGATCGCCCACCCTGCGAGTATGTGGGGCGCCAGTCAGTCCGAAGAACAACGAAAAAAATCAGGTATCACCAATGGCTTATTGCGTCTTTCGATTGGTATTGAACATATAGACGATTTGATCGCAGACTTTGAACAGGCTTTCGCAAAGATTCAATAAAAAAGAAGGGCGGCCATTAAAATGGCCGCCCTTCTTTTTTATACCAGAGGCTTTTCGCCTTTAATCAACTCAAATATGGTAATCTCAGGCAATATGCCAACACGTCCAGGATATCCCAAAAATCCAAAACCTACGTTGACATAAAGCTTCTGATCTTGTTCTTCATATAAACCAGCCCATTCTTTATAAATATACTTAGCTGGGCTCCATTGGAAATGTTCGCCACGAACACCAAATTGCATCCCGTGAGTATGCCCAGCAAACATCACATCAACATCAGTCTCCAACACTTGTGCCCGCCAATGCGATGGGTCGTGGGAAAGCAACAATTTGACAGGAGCTTCTTCCGTACCTTGCAAGGCTTTTTGCAAATCGCCCTTTTTCGGAAAACGTCCCGTTCCCCAGTTTTCCACGCCGAGGACAGAAATAGATTCATTATTGACAGTGATAGGGCGATTCTCATCCAAAAGCAAATCCCAGCCCATTACTTTGTGAGTACCTTTTAAATCTGCAAGGTTCTTGCGTTTTGCCGCAGAATCCTCACCTCCGAAATAATAATCCCCATAATCATGATTACCCAGCACAGAGTATACGCCCAGATCTGCTTTTAGCTTCGCGAAGATATCCTGATAGTCACGCATCTCAGAAGCCAGATTATTGACTAAATCGCCGGTAAAAAAGACCATATCCGGTTTTTCCCCCAGAATCATCTCAATCCCGCCTGTTACCGCCTTCTTATTGTAGAATGAACCGGAATGCACATCAGATATCTGTGCGATACGCATACCATGGAAAGAAGCTGGCAGATTAGGCAAGTACAACTTCTGCCTTCTGATTGTATAATCATATCCACCCGCAATCATGCCCCAGGACAAAGGAAAAATAGGTAAAGAAGCTACCAATATCCCGGATTTAGTAAGAAATTCTGAGCGGGTAATACCATTTTTAGGCACTTCCGGCAATGGTTCGGATAAGTCTTCCATACGATCCGGAAGACTCTCACTTTTCTGTGGAGAAAATAGCCGTGCAATCCATATACCTCCTCGACGAATATCATCCACCAACAGGATGATGATAAAAATAAATTTGCTGACCGCTGTCATAAAGAAAGCCACCAAAATGATGGAACGATAAGCCAAAGGAATATTGTATTTTGCGGAAATATATAAGCCAACCAATAAACCGATAGAGTAGCCCCACCATATAAAACTAAACAATTTACTTTTCACAAATTTGATTTTCGTTGCCCGAAGAGCAAAGAAAATGTAAAAATCAAACAAGAAAAGTAATATTGCATTAAAAATCAACATAATCTCTTAATTATTTAAAGCCAAGCGCTTTAAGACTTGTATCCATTTAGGATGACTGTTCAAGCTCTCTACCATAGCCACCTCTTCTCCTCCCAAACTTTTGAACTCATTGGCATATTCCACCTGTATTTCATCCAGCGTCTCGATACAGTCCGCCACAAATGCGGGACTAAATACCAACAGTTTTTTCACTCCCCTTTCTGCCAATTGATGTAAGGTATCGGAAGTGTAAGGTTGAATCCATGGTGTTTTCCCCAATCGAGATTGGAAACACAGCGTATATTGATCTTCGTTCAATCCCAACTTAGCAACAAGTGCCCTTGTCGTTGCATAACATTGCGACAGGTAGCAATAAGGTTTCTTCTCCACCTTACATTCCTCGCATCCAAAGTCAGGGCATTTAAGAACTCCTGTACAATCCACTTTGCCCAATTGCCGAACAGGCAAGCCATGATAACTAAACAAAACATGGTCATACGCATCTATGTCATGCTTTCTACCGTTTTCAGCAAATGTTTCGATCATTTCCTCATCATCGCAATAACTACTAACGAAACTTAATGCAGGAAAGTATTGCCAACAACGAATAATTTCCATCACCTTGTCGATAACAGAACCAGTCGTTGCGGAAGCATATTGTGGGAAGAGTGGAATTACACGCAGGGACTCCAGCTTCATTACTTCCAGTTTTTTCAATGCAGATTCTATCGACGGGTTTTGATAGCGCATCGCCAATTCCACATGGTATTCATCGCCCAGCTCAAGCTGAAGCATATCACGCTGCAATTCACTATAATGCATTAACGGGGATCCTGTCTCTTCACTCCAAATAGTAGAATAAGTTGCTGCCGAGCGCGGTGCTCTTTTGGGAACGATAACGCCCTTTACCAACAGCGAACGGCTGAAATAGGGAATATCCATGACACGGGAGTCCATTAAAAATTCCGTTAAATATTTACGAACATCGTCTGTTGTTGGTGTGTCGGGAGTCCCCAATTGGATTAAAAGGATTCCTTTTTTTGCGCTCTTACTCATTGTAAGACAAAAATACGCTAAAATCTAGAGGATGGCGGAACCTTATGCGGAAAATGAAGATATCATGACGTTGGCTACAGCAATTCTAGAGCCTGCTTCACGTCTTTCATCAACCACATCGGAGTCGAAGTAGCTCCGCAGATACCTACGGTTTCATTTTCTCCAAAAATTTCAGGATTTAACTCTGCTGGATCAGAGATAAAATAGCTGTTTGGATTAGCTCCTTTACAGACCTCGTAAAGCACCTTACCATTCGACGATTTCTTTCCGGAAACAAAGACAATCTTATCATATTGTCGAGCAAAATCACCTAAATCCTCATACCGATTGGAAACCTGCCGACAGATAGTGTCATTCGCCTTGACTTCATAACCTCGTTTAATCAACTCTTCTTTTATAGCATAGAACTTGTCTACACTTTTTGTTGTCTGACTGTACAAAGTAAAGGATGGAGGTAGCTCTACAGCATCAAGTTCTTCCATATCCTGAAAAACAATAGCTTCATTATTCGTTTGTCCCTGTAGACCAATCACTTCTGCATGACCATGCTTCCCGAAAATTAAGATTTTCTCTTGCCCATCATAAGAAGTTTTAATACGGTTCTGCAGTTTCAAAACAACTGGACAAGAAGCATCAATTAGGGTAATGTTGTTTTCCAAAGCTATGCGATACGTTTCCGGCGCTTCTCCGTGCGCCCGAATCAACACTTTTTCGTTTTTCAAACTTACCAAATCCTGATGCCCAATAATGCGTAGCCCTCTCGCCTTTAAACGCGCAACCTCTTCATCATTATGGACAATATCTCCCAAGCAATATAGATAACCGTCTTCTTCCAGAATCTCTTCTGCCATATCAATAGCATAGACCACGCCGAAACAAAACCCGGAATCTTTATCGATCGTTACTTGCAGATTTTTTGACATATACAAAAGTAAAAATTATCTTCGATGAACCTGCTAAAGCTCTGTTAAAAAGTCAAAAGTCGCTCTCCCCACGCCCGCTATCTTTCTTCTTTTCTCTTTATTCTCTATTCTTTTCCTCTTTCTTCTTTTATCTCCTATCTTTGCAAAAAATATAGTATAAAATGGCAACAAACAGAACTTTTACCATGATTAAACCAGATGCAGTTGCAAATGGTCATATCGGAGCAATTTTAAATGATATTATCGCAGGCGGCTTCAAAATCGTAGCGATGAAATATATCCAACTATCTACAGATACAGCTGGAAACTTTTACGCAGTACACAAAGAGAGACCTTTTTATGGTGAGTTGGTAGCTTTCATGACTTCTGGTCCTATTGTCGCTGCTATTTTAGAGAAAGACAATGCGGTAGAAGATTTCCGCACGCTGATTGGCGCAACCAACCCTGCCGAAGCTGCTGAAGGTACTATCCGCAACAAATATGCGAAATCCATTGATGCAAATGCTATCCATGGCTCAGACTCAGATGAAAATGCCGAAATTGAAGGTAATTTCTTCTTCTCACAATTCGAGCGGTTTTAATCAGTCAAAACAAAGGTGTCACCGTCATTGCGAGATACGAAGCAATCTGGTGACACCTATTCTATTTTTAAAATTCCCGTTTTCCCAAATACTCGTTTTCCTTAGCGGTCATCAGCTCTTTTGCTTCCTTTTTCTTGTCCAAATAACCACAAAGATGCAATACGCCATGAATAATGACACGGTGCAACTCATCGGCCTCGGACTCACCAAATTTAACCGCATTCTCTGCTGTACGTTCTACGGATATAAAAATATCGCCTGCAATGGTATCCTCTTCTTCCGAAGAATCAAAGGTCACAATATCTGTATAGGTATCGTGGTTAAGGTATTCTTTATTGATTTCTAAAAGATAAGCATCCGAACATAAAATAAAATTCAGTTCACCAATACGTTTAAACCCTTCGGCCTTGATTGTAGCAGCAATCCATTCTCTTAATTTTTGCTTGTTTTTAAGCTTATAATCAACCTCTTCTGTAAAAAATGAAATATCTCTTAATGCCATATCTTAAAATGTTTTTGAATCCATATAGGTTTGTAGAATAATGGTTGCTGATACCGTATCAACAAGTCCCTTCTCTTGGCGCTTGCTCTTCTTTTTCCCACTTTGGGCAATGACCGCTGAAGCCATCTTTGAAGTAAAACGTTCATCTACCTCCACAACGGAGATGGCAGGGTATGTTTTTTGAAGCTTGCGCACAAAGCCCAAAATATGTGAAGCTGATTCCGAAGCTGTTCCGTCCATCTGCAATGGTTTTCCCACAACAAACGTCTCCACTTCTTCCTTTTGAAGATAGTCAGTCAAAAATTCCCAAATCTTCTCTGGATGAACCGTTGTTAAAGATGTAGCAATAAGTTGCAAGGGATCTGTCACTGCTATGCCTATTCGCTTCGTCCCGTAATCAAATGCCATGATGCGCATATCTGTCTTTTTTGCAAAAATACGATTCTTAGCTGAGAATAAAATCTATATCTTTGGTAGATTAATTCAGAACATGAGACGTTTAATAAGCCTTATGGCAGTGTTACTGCCTTTTTTTCTTTCAGCACAAAATTATGTGCAACAGATTGAGCAATATCGACAAGAACAACTGCTCCACTTAAACCAAAAGTCAAAAGGTCCTGTCGCTGAACAGAACCTGGTTTACATTCAACATTTTGTCCCGCAAGAAGTTTTTCGAGCAGAGGCCAATGTTGAGTATCTCTATAACGAACCAACCTTCCGCATGCCAACCTTGGACGGTACAAGTAAGACCTTCAAAAGGTTTGCATTATTGCACTTTAGCTTACAGGGCAAGTCCTTGACATTAACGGCTTACCAAAGTGTAGGAATATTGTCAACACAGGTGTCACCATATCTATTTCTTCCTTTTCTGGATCTGACGACCGGTGAGACCACATACGAAAGCGGACGTTATCTGGATGTAAAAATAAGCGATATACAGGCCGATAAGCTCATCCTTGACTTCAATAAGGCGTACAATCCTTATTGCGCTTACAGCAGTGGCTACCGCTGTCCTCAACCCCCATTGGAAAACTTCCTCGATGTCGCCATCGAAGCGGGTGAGAAGAAATATACTGGACCAAAACATCAACGAGAACAAGACAACAGCATGGCAAAAAATTTCAACGATGGAGAGAAAGAACTCATCCTTTCTGGGGGAGAAAACGACAAAATGTACGTTCTCCAAACAACAGTAGAAAAAGATTCTATTATTCTGCGCACTTTATCAGATGACATCAAATTCGACGATCCGCTTTTACCTGTATTGGCAAGCCGCATGTTAGCAACAGTACAAAACCCAGAGCAAGCCGGTGTAGGTATTGCTGCTCCTCAGGTAGGCGTCAATAAAAATGCTATCTGGGTACAACGCTTTGATAAAGAAGGAAGCCCATTTGAATTCTACATTAACCCCAAAATTGTATGGCGATCCAAACTCTTACGGAAAGGCGCTGAAGGCTGTCTATCTATACCTGACCGCAGAGAAGACGTTATCCGCAATTATAGTATCAAATTGCAATACACATCCAAGAAAGGCAAAACGGTTGATGAACTGATAGAAGGATTCACCGCTGTTATCTTCCAACATGAAGTAGACCATCTTTATGCAATACTTTATCCTGACCGTTTGGAAGAACAGCAAAGCAAGGACATTGTGCCTTTGGCTGAAAAAATAGAGTTTTCTATTGAGAAAGGAACGATACTTCCGTAACAAAAAAGGCGGATACTAAGTATCCGCCTTTTTTGTTACGTTAACTAACGCTCTAAAATTTTAACCTCATAAAGCCTATTCCACTGTTTACCTGTTACGAATAGGCGTTTTCCGACTTTATCATAAGCGATCCCGTTCATCTCTTCATCCACAGGTGCACGCTTGGGATTCTTATATAACCCCACAAAATTGATTTGCCCTTCAACAGCTCCAGTCTGGGGATTAATGATTACGATAATATCTTTTCCGTACACATTAGCATATACCCGTCCATCTATATACTCCAACTCATTAATAGCATCTACTGGTCCATTGCTATCGTAAACAGCAATAGAACCCGTTTCCTGGTATGTTGTGGGGTCAAGAAAATAGATTTTGTTGGAGCTGTCCGTTTTCATCAATCTTTTTCCGTCCGGATCGTAGCAAAGACCCCACCCCTGTTTACTTTGTTGATAATTGAACGTAGAAATTTGCTCAAAACTACCCTTATTAAATACATACCCCAGATTGTTCAACCAAGTAAGCATAATTATTTTATCGCCTACAATCGTCATCCCTTCCCCAAAATAGGGTTGACCAGCAGCATCACTCCCTGTAATCTCTTTCTTTTGTATGACCTTACCGGTAGTCAGATCCACTTTACGCAACGAAGTAATTAGATTATTTCCTGAACCCGTAGATTCATACAAATAACCATTTTCAAACTCCAACCCTTGAGTAAAAGCAGTTGTGTCATGTGAATATTCATTAACCACTTCAAAACCATATTGTTTAGGCTCTTCTGGCAAAACCGTCACATTACTGTATGCTATGACTTCCTTACCTGCCTGATAGACTTTAGCCGTTAAATTCCGTGCACCTAATCCAATACGCTCTGTGTCTAGAACCCATGCGGAAGTATCTTGTTTCTTCCCAACGATTTCTCCATCTACAGAATAAATAATAGAGTCGATTGTGGTATCAGGAAATTGCATACGAACAGCCACCTGTTGCCCCAAAGTCAGTTTATCTCCCGATTTAGGTGTAAGAAATTCAAATTTCTCTTTTTGCGACTTACAGCCTATTACCGAGGCTACCCCAATCGCGACAAAACTTATTATATGTACTAATTTCATATTTTTTACCATTCTATTTTAAAGTTCTGGCTTTAACCTATAAACCTTAAGCATCTATATAGCCTATTTAAAGCTTATTGACTACAGCCTATTGCTGTAAGCTTATTTTACAATTGTATTTCCTAAATAAGATCCTAACAGCTGCTCTACCTCTTTAAGCTTCGCATATTTAGCCATTAATCCCTCGACCTCTGCATCACTCAAATTTTGTTTTAATTCTTCCCTTATCTTCAACATATCACGCTCTACCTTTCGTTTTTTAATCCGGTAAATAGCTTGTTCAATCAATGGTTTAAGATGTTCTCGCTCTTGACTCACATAGATTTTACGCTTATCATCATTCCAATTTGGACTCAGTTCATAAGGCGAGGCAACACAGGAAATAGCCAATTCCTGCACATCTTTATCTTCATGTGAATAAAAAAACTTAGGCTCAGGAAGTTCATACTCCTCCATTTTTTTCTTGAAGACCCCAATAATATAAGCGCAGGCTTTATCCACAAAATCGACGTCCTCTATGGCACTAAGCAAATATGGCGCAACCGGAATATCACCTTCACCTTCCCAAGTAGCCAACTCCGCACCATAATTAATCAGTATGCGAACAATTTCACGCTCTTGTAGAATCTCCGGAGTGATAGTGACGCTCTCCTGGGGCGGGGCAATCCCCAGCTCTTCACGTTCTGCATCCGTAAGGAAGAAATCTGCCGGAGGCTCATCCATTTGCGGCGGAGCAAAAGTGGATTTACGGACTTGATTCTCCTTTTTACTTTCAGCTTTCGCCTTATCCAATTTCATTTTGTTGAGCTCGGTCAGCAAAACCCTTTCTTCAATATCTAACAATGTAGAACATTGCTTAATGAATACGGATATCTTAATTTCATCTGGTATCAGAGCTATACTTTGCACAACATCACGGATTACCTCCGCTCGTTTAATAGGATCATGTCCAGCATCTTTTAAAAGGATATTTGTTTTATAAAATATAAAGTCTTCCTGATGTGCATCTAAATATTCCCTAAAAGCCGTTGAGCCAACCTTCTGCACATAAGAATCCGGGTCGTCACCATCTGGAAAAAGCAACACTTTAACATTCAAGCCTTCCTCTAAGAGCATATCCGTACCACGCAACGAAGCCTTTATTCCCGCAGCATCTCCATCATACAAGATTACTACGTTCTTAGTAAAGCGGGAAATCAACTTAATCTGCCCTGTCGTCAATGAAGTTCCGGAAGAAGAAACAACATTTTCTATTCCTGCTTGATGCATTGACAGTACATCCGCATAGCCTTCCACCAGATAGCAAGTGTCGTTATCCATAATGGATTTCTTGGCAAAATTCAGCCCATAGAGTACATCCGATTTATGGTAAATATCACTTTCAGGAGAATTGACATATTTAGGAACAGACTTTTCTGTTTTCAGCGTACGGCCACCAAACCCAATAATTCGACCGGTAAGATTATGTATGGGAAAGATGACCCGCCCCCGAAAACGATCGTAAATATTTCCGTCTTCTCGCTCAATACAAAGTCCTATCTCTTTTAGATACTCCTTTTGAAATCCCGCTTTCAATGCAGCTGAAGACAGAGCTTCCCACTGATCCGGCGAATAACCCAAATCAAATTTCTGGATGATATCTTCCCGATAACCGCGTTCTTTAAAATAAGATAATCCGATAGATTTCCCTGCTTCCGTCTCCCACAACTGTTCTTTGAAATATTTACCTGCCCAGTTGCTTAATACATACAGACTTTCACGCTTATCTTGCGCAGCCATTTGCGCTGGGCTACGTTCCACCTCTTCGACCGGTATGCTATATTTATCCGCCAGATAACGAATCGCCTCAGGATAGGAGTATTTTTCCAGTTCCATGACGAACTTCAGCGAATCCCCACCTACACCACAACCGAAACACTTATAGATTCCTTTGGAAACAGAGACATGAAAAGATGGTGTTTTCTCGTTATGAAAAGGGCAGTTCCCAATGAGAGAAGTGCCTCGCTTTTTCAAATCCACGAAATCACCTACGACCTCCTCGATCCGCACAGTATCCAATACTTTCTCTATGGTCTCTTTTTTTATCATGTCTAACGAAACTATTTCTTATAGAAGAGGATAAGATAGGTTAACCCTCCAAATAAAGGGATAATCAAACTCAATATTACCCACAACGCTTTCTGCTTGACAGAAAACTCTCTGTTTAAAAGACATTTATAAATGGCGAACAAAGGCACTGCCAATATAAGCACACTAAAAATATATGTAATAACTTCTTGAAAGCCCATTTCGATAAAATTACCATTTAAAATACAAAAGTACAAAAGAGCTAACGGAACTTTGTCATCTATAGGGAAAAGCCTTTTCTAATTGTTCACCTTTCTCTTATATTTTTAATATATTTGGTTAAATACAAACTTATTAAGCGCCTCTAAATTCCTTAATATGAAAAAACATACCATTCTTGTACCTACAGACTTTTCAGAAAATGCTTGGACAGCACTCTATTATGCCTCTACACTAGCCAAGGAATATCATTGGGAGCTACATATTTTACATACCTATAATAACCTAAATTTTAGCAGTATAAAGGAGACTTTTTTAGAAATGGAGGGTCTCAAAGAGAAAGAGAATCTGGATTTAAAAATGAAAGAACTCAGCACTCGACTAGAAAATGTATTCCCCTCCCTAAAAGCACGTACATCTTGTATGTTTGGCGATTTAAGTAAAATCATTTTAGACTTATTACAGGATCAGGATTATCGCCTTGTCATCATGGGAACAAAAGGAAGCGGGTGGGCAAAAAGCAGAACAATAGGAAGCAATACCTATGATATCATAAAAAGTAGTCCGATTGGTGTCTTAGCGGTTCCCCAAGGGTACAACGCTTTTAAATTAAATAAGCTTGGTCTACTCACGAATTTCAAAAAAAGTGAAATAAGCCTTTTACAATCCTTCATGGACCGCATAGAGCGTCCTTTTGAAATTTCTCTCTTACATGTTACCGAAAGAGATAGACCGGTAGAAAATCAGCAAATTGCATTCTGGAAAGACCAAATATATCAATCAGTTGCCATCAAGGACATTGAGTACATAGAAAAAGAAGCAGTGCATCGTTTAGATTATCATATGCCTATCCCTAACTGCATAAATTGGATGATAGACAAGCTTGATGTAGATTTATTACTTGTCTCCTATAACAGAAAAAGTTTCTTCAGAGAACTGTTTTCTAAGAGTCTACCAAGATCGATTGCACACAATCTTAATATTCCAACATACTTTAAGAGTAATAACGATTAGTTTAGTATTGAGTACAAAGTATTTCGTATTGAGACAATACGTGTATTCCAGTATCGGCAGACCTATAGGTCTGTCTTTTTTAGGTAGGTAAGTAGCAGGGATGATGATATTAATATACGGTAACAAACAAAAAAGCCCCTTTCAGTTTCCTGTAAGGGGCTTTCGTGTAAAATTAGGCACCGACCTACTCTCCCATCCGCCGCGGCGGACAGTACCATCGGCCCGGCAGGGGGGGAAACAAAAAAGGGACGTCCAAAT
>NZ_FOZZ01000017.1 GCF_900116225.1 Sphingobacterium wenxiniae | reverse complement strand
CGCTTAGGGACGATCTTAGGCTCGAAAGTGCCGTTTCGGTCACGACCGCTCTCCAGTTCAAAATGACCCGATTGGAGGCTTCTTACGGTCTTTTTTGTCTTCCCGTTTTTACGGTTCGACTCTCCGGAAGCTTTATTCTCCTGCAGGTGGTGATCAAGCTCTCCTTCTAACATCGATTCCAATAAGTGTTTTAGCATAGGGGCAAAAACACCGTCTGTACCACCCATTTTCTTGCCTTTATAAAGGCCTTTCATTGCTTCTTCCTTGAAGCGCTCAAAATCAAATTCCTCTTTTTCCATTTGCTGTGTCTAATATAAAAATTCTTTATTTGACACAGTTTACTTTACACCCTCATCAATTTAAGAAACAGCCCACCGTTTTGGTGGGCTGTGTTGTTTTACAGGCTTGCTACAAAAGATTGTTCCAAACATTTAATCTGCGTGATAGCAATATTCTTATGTTCTAGGATTTTGCAGTGTTATCAGCAATCTTTTTAATATCGCATTCTCCAACTTGTTATCAGTCCGTTTTCTACGGTAAACAAAAAGTTGGCTTTGTTTGTGTAGCCGTGGCTTGAATATTGTCCTTTTACAACAACTTCATTTTTACTAATTACGGTAAATTTAGGATTTGCAACTTTGCCTTGACGACTGATGATGTCACTTTCTATCCATTTTTTTGTTTCTTCGGGTGTTTTCATTTTTCCGTCAGCACCATATGCTTGGGTTGCTTTTTCTGAAAACTGTGCTCTGATAAGTTCGGCATTTTCCGCTTCCATAGCTTCAATCAAAGCTTTTACAGGTTTTAATAAAGTCTCATCTTGCATTTGTTTTGAATTTAAAATGTTGTTTTCATTTATTTTGTTACTGTTTACCTGCCCACACGCAGTAAGTGTGGAAGAAAAAAACAGTGAGATTAGGAATAATTTGAAATAAGTCATTTTTAATTGTTTTTTAAAGGGTATTGCAAATAAATAATAACGAGATTAAGTAACAAAAAAGGTATTTCTATTGCTACACCTTTCAAATCTTTGCTCAATAATTGCAGACAAATAATCATCAATATTCCTGCTGCCATTAAGAAATTTCCCCACACGAATGTTTTGGGAAACAATATCAAAATCGAAGCCAGTAATGTTACTGCTCCATTGATGACAACAGCATTTTTACTAAAATTCCATTTGCCGAACATTTCCAGCATTTCAGGTTTTGCAGTCAGCATATTCCAACCGTGTTTTGTTCCCATAAACACGGCAAAAAGTATCAAAACAGAGTTGATTATTTTTAATATCATCGTCTTTGGTTTTAAAGAAAAAGGCAAACAACAAAGTTATTCGCCTTATAAAAATATAAAATACTTGCTTTATTATCTCGTTGTATAACCACCGTTTGCAAAAATGGTTTGTCCAGTAATCCACCAACCGTCAGTTACTAAAAACTCAACCAATGGAGCAATGTCTTTGATATCGGTCAATCCACCTAAATCAGAAGCCTGTTTGTGGTAAGCCACTGCGTCATCACTTTCTTGTCCGTAGAAAAATGGTGTATCCATCGGTCCTGGAGCAACTGCTGTTACGGATATTCCTCGTGAACCAAATTCTTTGGAAGCCGCTCTTGTAAAATGTTCTACTGGAGCTTTTGCTCCTGCATAAGTAGAATAATATCCGGTAAACGCTGCCAATAATGAAGTTACAATCGTGTTGATTTTACCGTTATCATTCAGTTTTTTTCCTGCTTCCTGGATAAAGAAATAAGCCACTTTTGCGTTGATGTCGCTCATACTGTCGTACTCTTCTTCGGTGGTATCAACAAATGGTTTTTTAAGCACTTTACCTACTGTATTAATGGCAATATCAACACCTCCAAATTTTTCGATAGTAGCATCAAAAAGTTTGGCAATGTTTTTTACATCTGTTAAATCTGCTTGATATAAAAATGCTTCTCCACCTGCGTTTGTAATGTCAGCCAAAGTTTTTTCGGCGTCTGCTTTTGTACTGTCACTATTGTAATGAATAGCTACTTTTGCTCCTTTGTTTGCAAAATCACGGCTCAATAAACCGCCTAAGTTTTTTGCACCACCTGCAATTAAAACTACTTTTCCTTTTAAATCGTTTCTTACCATTTTATTTGATTTTAAATATTTTACAAATTGATATTGTAAAGGTGGCAAGACTTTGTGTTTATTTCGTGGTGAACTTTTCGGAACTTTTATTTTTTGTTTTCCTTTCTGAATTGTCCAGGCGTTTGTCCTACAAATTTCTTGAAGAATTTTGAAAAATTGGAAGGGTCGTAAGTGAGTTTTTTTGCGATTTCTGCAATGGATCTATCTGTTTGTAAGAGCATTTTTTTTGCTTCTTCGAGAATTTTGAGGTCGTAAAAATGGCAAGGGTGATTTCCGGTTTCTTTTTGGATAGTGTCTGTCAAATGCTTGTGCGACAGAAATAATTCACTTGCAATTTGATTGATCTCCATGAACTCGTCAACCTTTCCTGAAACCACATCTGCAATGTGTTTATCCAAAAACTGAAAGTAGGTTTCAGTAATTTCTTTGCTTCTTTTTAATATTTCTTGTTCGGATTGTTCCATCTGCCTTAAATCGAAAAATAACACAAAGATGCAATTTTTTGAAAAACTTAATATGGTGAACTTTTCGGTTTTACTTTTGGGACAAGGATTTTTGTAAACTTGCTAATAATTCTCGGATTGGTAAAAGCTATCCGTTTTTGTCTATGAAACAATCGGTAAAATACAAGAAAAAGCCAACGCAATTAGCGCTGACCTTACTTGATTGGTTTCAGAGTTGAGTCACAAAAGACTGCTCCATACCTTTAAACTTATGCGATACCTTTTACATATCCTTACCTACTTTCTCATTGAGTATTTTGGCATAAATCTGCGTGGTGGCAATATTCTTATGCCCTAACATTTTGCTTAAGCTTTCCAAGGGAACGCCCTCACTTAAAAACAATGTGGCAAACGTATGACGAGCCAAATGAAAGGTTACTTTCTTTTCTTTAAGGCAATCAATTTGTTGAGATATTCGCTTTAGGCTGTCATTACAAACTGTATTTGATGGTACAGGAAATACCTTTCCGTCCTTTGCAAATCCTGCATACTTTTCGATAATCATTTTCGGTATATCCAAGAGCATCACGTTTGATGATGTTGCCGTTTTCTTTCTGCGTACAATAATCCATTGGTTGCCGTCAAAGAAATCTTGAATATTACTGTTTATAAGCCCTTTCATATCCGAATAAGACAACCCCGTAAAGCAACTGAAAACAAATAAATATTTAACCAATTCGTCTTTCTTTTTCTCGCAGTTAAACGTTACAAGATGTTCTAACTCATTTCGTAGCAGATAACCTCTGTCTTTGTCCTTTTTGGTATTCTTGTATTCGCTGAACGGATTAAAAGCAAGATGCTTTCTGCTCATTGCCAATCGGCAAAGCGGGGTAAATCCAATCATATAAAGCCAAATAGTGTTGTGTGTTAAGCTTTGGTCGTCACGCAGATAATAATCAAAATCCTGCACAAAATCAGATGTAAGGTCATTGAATTATAAGTCAGAGTAACCGTATTTTGTCAGTGCAAAATTTCGCAGGTGTTTTAAAAGTATTTTGTACTTACTACGTGTGCCATTTACACGAAGTCCATTATTGACCTTTTTCTCATAGTCAGAAAGGAACTGTTCATAGAATTTGAAAAAGGTCAGTTCTCCGCTTTGCATACCGAGAAAGGCATTTTTAAGTTTGACACTGTTTACCGCTCCCTCATTCTTTAGGATTTTTGAATAACATTCCTCGATACCCAAACGGATTTTATCAAGCTTGCCGTTTACCTCTTGGGCTTCTCGGCTCTTTCCTAAAACCCTGCCGTACTTCAAATCCCAATTTGTTGCGGAAATATCCAACTTGGTGCTGAATGCAGACTGCTTACCGTTTACGGTAATTCTGCACATAACCGTTACCTTTCCGTTTTTCTTCGGGGCATTCTTTTTAAGGTAGAACAATACCTTAAACGTTGATTTTTTTGTCGTTTCCATACTCACAATTCTTAATGATAAAATTAAACCTATGTGAGCTGCGGAACAATATGAAAAAACTATGCAGAAAGCTGAAATACAGTGTTTTAATAGTTTTGTTTTCTGCTTTTAAAAGTAACGTTTTAGTAACCCTACTTTTGCCAAACCTCGCTTTTTATTGCTTTTTACCTCATTACCAAAAAATCACAAAACAGCTGTAAAGTCTTTATTTACAATTGTTTTACCTCTTTTTAATATTTGATGTATTTTTACTGAAAATTTATTTTAAAGTTTTCTATTTAAACCTATAAGGTTTTTCCTGATACGGAGGTGTTTGTGAGCCCCCGTTTTTCTCATGGATATATAACCAAACCTTATAGGTTTTTATTTTAAATGCAATAAGGTAGCAATTTTAACAAGTGAATCTTCATTTAAATCCATTAAAATTATTATATTCTACACAATTTTGACGAATATTACTAAGAATACACTAATTCTGCAATTTTAACAATTATGGACATGGACGAAGATTACTTTAACTACGAAATGCCCGAGTGGGATCGGAATAGGTTTTCCAGCGAGGACGACGAGGGTGAAGCATGGAAAATGCAACCTCAATGGGATGCAGTCGAGAAACTCTATGACCACTGTCGTGAGATTTTTAAGTTGTGTCATTTATTGAATGAATCCATATCGGGAGAATGGGCTGAAAGTAGCCGTTCTATGATCATGGCAAATACCAGTATTATCGGGGCAAAGATCGTGGGCGCAGAATCCGGAAACCTCTACATCCTCCGAATGGAAAACGCAGCTATTATTCGCCTCAACATGATCGAGCTTCGCCACCAACTTATTATGTTGAACGAACTGCAACCTGATCTCAACCCCTACTGCCAGCACATACTGGCTGAAATCGAAAAGTTTAAGCAACAATTCAAAGTTTGGATTTCATTTTTCAAAAACGATGAATTCGAAGATGATTGGGGGTTGTTTTAAGTTAATAGAAAAACAGTTCTTCCTTTATGAAAACAAAATAATCCCCAAAATAATCCCAATCACCATAACCACGTACAACATGATTTCATTCTTGGCAAACTGTTTATACTTTGTCCAGAAGGAATAATCTTCTTTCTCTTGTTGACTTTTCATACTTATTTTCCGATACAGAATTTACCAAAAATAGTACCCAAAATATCCCGATCTATATCAATATCACCCGTAATGCTGGAAATATGCCGTAGAGCCGTGCGTACCTGATGCGCAAGCAAATCACCCGGTAATCCAGAAGCCATACCAAACTCCACCTGTTCAAGTGCATCATAGGCCAACTGTAGGGCTTCCAAATGACGGGTGTTGGTAATAATCTGTTGACCCTCCAACTGCGAATCTTTGATAGCATTTACTAAAATATCTTTCAATGGGCGTACACTATCCGCATCTTTAGCTGAAATTGCCACCAGCGTATCTGTGTACGCCGTGAATAAAGCTTCTTTGATCGCCTGATCCATCACATTTTCGAAATAACCTCCCTTACGGTCAATCTTATTACGCACTAATATTACTTTCAGGCCATCGAAGTAGAGGGATTTGACCTGATTAATAACTTCTTCAGCTGTATTATCGAACTCATCGTACATGTACAGCAATACCTTCGCCTGCTTTGCCTTTTCTTTGGCTTTAGTAACACCAATTGCTTCTATGGTATCCTCCGTGTCGCGGAGGCCAGCAGTATCGATGAAACGGAAGGTAATCCCATCGATATTGAGTGTCTCTTCAATCGTGTCACGTGTTGTACCAGCGATATCGCTCACAATCGCTCTCTCCTCATCTAATAGGGTATTGAGTAGGGTTGATTTCCCAGCATTGGGTTTCCCTATGATCGCCACAGGAACTCCGTTCTTAATCGCATTTCCATAGGTAAAGGAGTCTATCAGTCGATATATATGCGTTTTTAGCTCCGTAATAAGTGCTTGAAATTGTTCCCTATCCGCAAATTCTACATCTTCTTCAGAAAAATCCAGCTCCAATTCCAATAATGCTGTGAAATTGATAAGCTTATCACGCATTTCCTGTAATTTATTACTGATACCTCCCCGCATTTGGTTCATCGCTACCTCGTGCGAAGCTTTATTCTCGGAAGCAATCAAATCTGCTACCGCTTCTGCCTGTGCCAAATCCAATCCTCCATTCATAAATGCCCGCAGGGTGAATTCTCCAGGGTTAGCCGCGCGTGCTCCTTTCTTTATCAGCAGGTTAATAATTCTCTCAATAATATATTTAGAGTTATGGGTAGAGATCTCCACCACATCTTCCTTAGTATAAGAATGCGGAGCAATAAATAGAGATACCAACACCTCATCAATAATCTCTCCATCATCTCGGATAGTACCAAAATGGATGGTATGCGACGCTTGTTTGGTCAAGTCTTTTCCCTTAAAAACTTCATTGGTAATACGAACGGCTTCCAACCCTGAGAGACGAATAACGGCAATTGCGCCATTTGTGCCTAGAGAGGTTGCCAATGCTATAATTGTATCGCTTGAAATTAATGCTGTTGACATATTACAAAGGTAAGACTTAGATTTTGATTCATATCTATTTAATATTTTCTTTATATTTAAGACATATTAAGGATATACATTTATCGAAGAAAAAAGTGACAAAGAAAAAGATGGTAAAAAAGTATATTCCTCGTGATATTAGCTGGTTGAGTTTCAATGATAGAGTACTTCAAGAAGCAGCCGACGAGGATGTTCCCCTTTCTGAGAGAATCAAGTTTTTGGGAATATTCTCCAACAATATGGACGAGTTTTATCGTGTACGGGTGGCGGGCCTAAAACGTGCATTGGCACTGAATGAAAAAGATGCAAAAGAGATTTTCTTTGAACGTCCACAGGAAATCTTAGACATGATTAACAAATCGGTCATCAAACTTCAAAGAAAGTTTGACCATATCTGGGATAAGGTACAGGTGGAGATGGCCAAACAGAAGGTCTTCATAAAAACAGCTGAAGAACTTGATAAAAAACAGCAGGAATTTGTAAAAGACTATTACGAAGAAGAGGTCGAATCCAATATTATCCCCCTGTTATTGGACGATTCACGGCCTATGCCTTACCTCCGGGATAAAAGTCTTTACCTGGGGATTGCTATGCGAAAGACAGATTGGGAATATGAAACCCGTTTTGTGATTATCGAAATCCCAACCAATCAAAATGGCAGATTCATATTACTTCCTTCTCCAAAGCATGAAAAGCATGTGATGTTATTGGAAGATGTTATTCGGTTCAATCTTCCTTTTATCTTCTCCTATTTCGGGTTCGACACCTTTATGGCCCATGCTTTCAAAATCACCAAAGATGCGGAATTTGATCTTGATAACGACATCAACACTACTTTAGTCGAGAAAATTGAAAAGGGTATCAAAAACCGTCGAAAAGGTAAACCTACACGTTTTGTTTTCGACAAAGATATGGACTCTTCATTAATCGAGCTACTGATTAAAAAATTGCATCTGACAAAAAAAGACAGCATTATCCCTGGACAACGCATCCATAATTTCAAACATTTCATGAGCTTTCCGAAAGTGTTCAAAGCGGAAAGCAAACCCGAAGAACGGACTTCTTTTGACCATCCTGACATTGCAGGGAGACAACGTATCAGCGATGTCCTTCTTAAGAAAGATGTACTTCTCTCCTTCCCATACCATAATTTCCATCCGGTTATTGACTTATTGCGAGAATCCGCAATGGATCCGCAGGTTACAGCCATACAGATGACAATCTATCGTATGGCAGAAAATTCCAAAATTGCCAATGCTTTGGTCAATGCTGCAAGAAATGGTAAAGAAGTCACCGTCATGTTAGAACTTCGGGCACGTTTTGACGAAGAACACAATATCGATTGGAAAGAGCGTTTTGAAATGGAGGGAGTTCAGGTATTATTGGGCTTGCCGGATAAAAAAGTACACGCCAAATTGTGTATTATCAAAAAACGTGTTAATAACAAAACCCTCCAATACGGCTTCGTCAGTACGGGAAATTGTAATGAAAAAACAGCTAAAATATACGGTGATTATTGTTTAATGACCAGCAATCGTACGGTTATGGCAGACATCAACAAAATTTTTGCTGTACTGAAAAAGCCTAAAGTTGATATTTCCCAAAGCTTAAAACCTTGCACCAATCTTTTGGTATGCCCTACCAATATGCGCGATGCTATAATGGCTTATATTGACAAAGAGATCATTGAAGCACAAAACGGCAGAAAAGCACATATCATCATTAAAGTCAATTCCCTAAGTGATAAAACCCTTATAAAGAAACTATATGAAGCAGCAGAGGCCGGTGTTAAAATAGATCTTATTATAAGGGGGATTTACTGTGCCATGAATCAAAAGAGATTCAAGGAACCAATCCATGCTATTAGTATTGTAGACGAGTATCTGGAACATGCCCGTGTCCTATATTTCTACGGTGGCGGCAAGGAACATGTTTACATTTCATCGGCAGACTGGATGCCACGCAATCTTGACCATCGTATTGAGGCAGCTGTTTATATCATTAACAAAAAAATTAAAACAGAACTCATCGATATGCTTCACATTCAGCTGAAAGGGAATGTGAAAGCCCGTATTCTGAATAATAGCTTGGACAATACTTATGTAACGAACAATGAACCTCCGTTTCGCTCACAAGTAGAAACTTATAGATATTTAAGGAGTAAAGTAAAGGAGTGACAAAGTAAGAGGTAAGAGGGGCGTGTTTTTACACGCCCCTCTTACTATTTTATTCTACTCTTTTCAACCCGAATTTCTCAATTTTATGGTATAAGTGGCTTCTCTGAATACCGATTTCATCGGCAGTTTTAGAAACGTTCCAACCGTTTTTATCTAGTTTGAAGTTGATGTATTCTTTTTCAGCATAATCTTTGTAATCCTGAAAAGATTCAAACTGTTCAAAATCAATTTTAGTGGCAGTATCGCTACTGTTCGCTGTAGTAGATACACCAGAATTAGCCGATGTTGGGTTAGCATATAAATAGACTTCCTTGTCCGTTATTTTCTTATCGCTCAAGATAATCAAGCGCTCGATCATGTTGCGTAACTCCCGAATATTACCGGTCCAAGGAAAGCTTTGCATGGCTTTCATTGCGTCTGTAGTGATTTCTTTAGTCGGGATATTGTACTCCCCACAGATTTCGTCACAGAAACTGGAAGCAATTACAGGAATATCATCTGCACGTTCCTTTAATGATGGGACATGGATAAGAATCACGCTCAAGCGATGGTACAGGTCCATACGGAAGTTGCCGGCTTCTATTTCCTTTAACAAATCCTTATTCGTCGCAGCAATAACACGTACATTGACTTCAATTTCCTTTTCTCCACCTACGCGGGTAATCTTATTTTCCTGTAAAGCACGCAACACTTTCGCTTGAGCAGAAAGGCTCATATCACCAATCTCATCCAAAAAGAGCGTACCACCGTTGGCTTGCTCAAATTTCCCTATACGCTGTTTAACAGCTGAAGTAAACGACCCTTTTTCATGGCCGAAAAGTTCAGATTCGATAAGCTCAGAAGGAATAGCAGCACAGTTTACCTCAATCAATGGAGAAGAAGAGCGGTTGGATTTTTCATGTAGCCATCTGGCCACAAGCTCTTTACCGGAGCCATTCTCTCCAGTCACCAAAACCCTTGCATCTGTAGGTGCCACACGCTCGATAGTCTCCTTAATAAGTGAGATGCCAGCAGATTGTCCTAAGATTTCTTTCGTTCTGGAAACCTTTTTCTTCAAGACTTTCGTCTCCTTTACCAAAGTGCCTTTTTCCAAAGCATTGCGAACCGTAATCAGTAAGCGGTTCAAATCCAATGGTTTCTCTAAAAAATCAAAAGCTCCCCTACGAGCAGCTTCAACTGCGGTTTCGATGGTACCATGTCCTGAAATCATGATGAATGGGGTTTCGGCAATCTCCTGCGCGGCAGTCAGCACTTCCATCCCATCCATTTTATTCATCTTGATATCACACAACACCAAGTCGATCTTTTCTTTCTTCAGAATCTCCAGCCCATCCGGACCATTGTCTACGTCGAGTACTTTATAATCTTCGTATTCCAATATATCCCTTAAAGAACTTCTAATAGGACGCTCGTCATCGATAATCAGTATTGTAGTCATATATCTTTTGTTGATAAAGAGGCAAAATAGTAAAATATGGTATAAAACACAACAAGCACAGCAAATTCAAACAGGTCTAAGAGAAGTAAAAAGAAGCAAACCTTGTAAGCCGGGTTCTGTACCCTCCTGTTAAACAAGTGGATTTCTATCATTTATCTACGCTTGTATTCGCACACAAGCTGTATCAACCTACCCATTGCGAACCCCGACAAGTCGGGAGAAAACGAGCAGCTTTCGAATTTCGCAACCTATTTGGTCTTTCAACACACGAGGTTTACCGTAATGCATGTCACCATACAAGACCGTGAGCTCTTACCTCACGTTTTCACCCTTACCCTTCGACAAGCGCAAGGCGGTATATTTTCTGTGGCACTTTCTGTCTACCCGAAGGTATCCTTCCCGTTAGGAAGCGTGTTGCTCTATGTTGCCCGGACTTTCCTCTTTCCTGCCAAGGCAGAACAGCGATAGAACCGGTTTGCTTCGTTGCAAAAGTACGCAATCCAATGCAGATTCCGATAAAAGAAATATTAGTCTTTCTCGTAAAACCCGATACTTCCACCTACCCAGTCCATATCCTTGTTATAGTCTACCCCTATCATTTTCCCCCTGCTCAGACGAGATAGGTTGGTGACAATCTCCGGATTTTCTGCTCCTTCCGGACAGATAGCCAGAAGACAAATCTCGCATTTAATCAATTCACCTCGTGTGTCTTGGATACAAGGGTGATAAGCAGGTAGAACCAATTGGAATGGGAAATCCAATGTACATCAGCTTCTTTTTTATCTGGCGGACAATATCATCAAAAGCCGTGAGTACTTTGTTTTTCAGATCGCGGTCTATAAATACGGGCGACTCAGCAACCCTGAAATCAAGCGTATTCGGATAATCCCGATTTATATCCTGTAACATATTGTCGTATCTAGCTTCGCTAAACGAAGCATTGAACCGCTCTCTGGTGTCTTTTATCACAGCTTTTTTAGTTTTTTAATCACATACTAACTCCAGCTTATGCTGAAAAACCTTTTCCAAGAAATTTGGCAAAATAACCGATTCTGTAAGCATAATTTTATCTGGGTCTTCCAAGTGCTCCAACATGCTGTTGAATTTCTCTTCACCAAAATTTTCAATCACCATTTTACTTTTTTCCTCTTTTTGGAAATGTCGGAACATGCCCTCTGCATCGGCTTCGGGATGAAATTGTGTTCCAAAGAACTCATTGTTAAACCTTATTGTCATTACTACCCGTTCTAGATCAATATGCGGACGCTCTTTTTCCAGGCATACAATCTTAGCCTCTAAAAGATCCATACGCTGCAAATTAGGCTGAATCACCTGGCTGTAAGGCACCTCGGCTTCGATACCGAAATCGATCAAGTTAGCATGTATCCCATATCGCCCGGCGCGTCATTTATTTTCGTTGATAAGGTATTTCGGATATTTCCGATAACTCAGATTTTTTTCATTCAGCGCATACAATTTTGCAACCAACGCCTGCATAACTGCTGCCAGACAAATCGTTTCATCGACGCGCATAGGCACGTCACAAATGCGGAATTCGATGGTTGGGAAAAAAGGATGCAAACGCAAATCGAGGGCATTGAAAAAAGATTTGTCTTTTTGGTTTGAATGTGGCACAAACGATGAAACAACGGATAGAAATAATAATAATGGTGTTATCGATTCCATAGAGGATACATTAGAATTAATCGATGAGCTACACCTTATTGGTTATTCAAAGGAAAGTACAGCTTATGTGGAAGTAGAAAACGGAGAACATAATTTTGATACTTGGAAGAATGTGTTTTCAGATTTTTTGGATTGGACATTAAAGCTATAAAGAAAAGTGACCAAAGTGCACGAAGTTACGGTGGTGATGGAAGTATTATCATCCATCACTATCTTCACTACCATCACCTGTTTACAAATCCTGCGCAATTAAATAACCGGATGCCCAAGCCCATTGGAAATTATATCCACCGAGCCAACCCGTAATATCCACAGCTTCGCCGCCGAAATACAATCCTGCATGTTTTTTGGATTCTAAGGTACGTGGATTCAATTCCTCGGTCGAGATTCCACCACGCATCACCTCAGCCTTATCATAACCTTTATCCCCTGCTGGTTTTACTGTAAACTTATGAATGGTATCGCTGACTAATTTAGCATCTTGCTTACTCAATGAGGCAATTTTAAGATCAATAGGGAGATATTTCCCTAAAGCATCTACCATTTTACGCGTAAAGTAATCGCTCAGTAGCTGCCCTATTGTTCGTTTTCCACCAGACTGCCGTTCTTGCTTTATACACTCGTCTAAACGAAACTTAGGCAATAAGTCTATCGTAAAACTTTCGCCTGCCTTCCAATACGAAGAAATCTGGAGGATAGCCGGACCACTAAGTCCCCAATGCGTAAAGAGGATATTTTCCTCAAAGCTTATCTGTTCATTGTAGACTCTTGCGAAAACCGAATTTCCAGCTAAGGAAGCATACCATTCGGCATCTTTTCCAGTGATAGTCAACGGAACCAATGCTGGTGCGGTTGTTATAACTTGTAAACCGAACTGTCTTGCCGTGCGAAGCGCAAAATCCGAAGCTCCCAATTTAGCAACAGGCAATCCTCCTGATGCAAATACAACCTTCGGTGTAACGATGCGGCCTTCTTTACCATCTCGCTCGTAGGTAAGTGCATAAGCCCCGTTCTCTTGCTTCTGGACGGTCTTTACAAACGTATTCAACCAAATATCTTGAGCAGTATCATACATCAATTTTGTAAAAACAGCGACAATGTCTTTGGCCTTATTGGTTGTCGGGAAAAGCTGACCAAGCGTCTTTTCCTGCCCTTGTATATTCCCAAAGTTCTCAAAGAAAGAAATGGTGTCTTCTACTGTCCATTGCGAGAAGGCTGTATGCAGAAAATGAGGGTTTTGGGTGACAAAATTGTCTATGGATGTATAAAGGTTGGTGAAATTACATCTACCCCCACCAGATATAAGAATCTTCGCACCGGGTTTTTCATTCCTTTCCATGATTAAGGTGCGTTTTCCCAATAGACCAGCTTGGACGGCACACATGAGTCCACAAGCGCCTCCACCTATGATTATTGCATCGTAGTCCATTTTATATTAATATCCTATCAGCAACCCTTCTAAAGAAATTACCCTTTGTTCTTTCCAGGATTGCTCTGCGGCTTCCAGAATACGGATAACATCACGTCCTTGCTCTGGCTTTACAATAAGCTCAGCTTCGCCATGCAGCACATCAACTATATTCTGGTAAAAATCTTGTCCAGTTCCTATCGCACTAACGACTGTCTCTTCCACATCTTTTCCATCTTCCAACAGGTTTAAAGTACCGTAAATATTCGGGTTTTCCTGTCCCCAATCGGTATGCTCATGAGGTAAGGCTCCTGCACGCAATAAATTCTCTTGAGGATCGACTCCCGGCTTCACAAAAGAACCATTCCAACCATATATGGCAAAACGTGGTGTAGGAGCTTTTGCTAACATCTGTCCAAAGAGGGAAACTTTTAAGTTTGGATAGCTCAAAATAAATTCAAAATCATCCACAGCTCGTGCACCTTCCCGTGATCTGCGCAAGTCAGCAAAAACAGCACCCGGTTTTCCAAAGAGCTGTAAAGCTTGATCGATTAAGTGTGCACCTAAATCATAGTGCGTACCTGAACCGGGTAAATCTTCTTCACGCCATTGCCCAACCCGTCTATAATTACGGAAGCGGTCAAAACGTGCTTGGTAATTGACCACCGGTCCTAATCTCCCCTCTCTGATAACCTCTTTCACCGTCTTGAAATCCGAGTGAAAGCGTGCGTTATGGTGTACCGTAAGCAGAAGACCTTTAGCTTCTGCCAAAGCGATCAATTCATCGGCTTCGGCTGTAGTTATGGTGAAAGGCTTTTCCACTACAACATGTTTTCCGGCTTCAAGAGTACGTTTTGCCAAAGAGAAATGCACATCATTCGATGTAGCAACCACGACTATATCTACAGCGGCGTCATCAATGATATCCTCTACAGTAGATACCGCTATTGCTTCAGGATATCTTGATGCCAACAGTTCTTGTTGCTCTGCCTTACGTGCAGTGACTTTATAAAGTTCTAAAAAAGGATTCCCTGCAATAAAAGGTGCATGGAAAACCTGCCCGCCAATAGAAAAACCAATTAATCCTATTTTGTATGTTTTGTTCATCGAATAATCTTATAAAAAACTATCATTATTTTGATTTGGTTAGGAGGGAAACTAAAACTCCTTACTCAATACTCACTACGCAATACTACAAAACCTACATCCTCTCCGGTACTCGAATGCCTAATAGGCGCATACTCTCAGCTATAACCTTAGCGGAAATTGCTGATAAATGCAGGCGGAAAATTTTTGCGGTTTCGTCTTCTGCTTTCAAGATGCTTTCTTCGTGGTAAAACTTGTTGTATATCTTTGCTATTTCATACACATAGTTTGCCAAATGAGCAGGAGAAAATTCCTTAGCAGCTGTTTCCAATATCGCTGGATAATTACTTAAAGCATTTATCAAATCCCGTTCATATACAGATAATTGTTCCGGGTTAACAACAGCGACAGATGAACTGTAATCGGCTCTACGCAATACCGATTTGATACGCGCATGTGTGTATTGAATAAATGGTCCGGTATGTCCTTGGAAGTCTACCGATTCATTCGGATCGAACAATAGTCGTTTCTTAGGGTCGACCTTTAAAAGGAAATATTTCAAAGCACCCATACCTATGGTATCGTATAAATCTGCTTTTTCTTCCTCCGAGAAATCGTCCGTTTTTCCTAATTCTTCCGTCCGTGTTTTTGCAGTTTCTAACATCTCCTGCATTAGGTCGTCTGCATCAACTACGGTACCTTCGCGCGATTTCATCTTACCTGAAGGCAAATCAACCATCCCGTAAGAAAGATGGAACAATCCTTCTGCCCAAGATTTGCCTATTTTCTTTAATATCAAGAAAAGCACCTTAAAGTGGTAATCCTGTTCATTACCAACAACATAAATAGACTCATCCATCTGGAATTCATCGTATTTCAATTGTGCAGTACCCAAATCTTGTGTAATATACACGGAGGTACCGTCACCACGCAACACCAATTTCTGATCTAACCCTTCATCAGTCAAGTCAATCCAAACCGAGTTGTCCTCTTTTTTGAAGAAAACTCCTTTATCCAAGCCTTCTTGAATAATGTCTTTTCCCAATAAGTAAGTATTGGATTCGTAGTAGAATTTATCAAAATCTACCCCAAGTTGCTTATAAGTTTTTTCAAAACCCGCATACACCCAACCATTCATCGTTTTCCATAATTGGATAACTTCCTCATCGTTGGCTTCCCATTTTTGCAGCATCAATTGCGCTTCCTTCATTAAAGGTGCATTTTTCTTTGCCTCTTCTTCCAATTGACCTTCTGCTTTTAAAGCATCGATTTCTTTTTTGTACTCTTTATCGAAGATGACATAGTACTTACCTACTAAATGGTCACCTTTAAGGCCGGATGATTCTGGAGTTTCTCCATTACCATATTTCTGCCATGCCAACATGGATTTACAGATATGTATTCCACGGTCATTAACCAAATTTGCTTTGATAACATCATAACCATAGGCTTTTAGAATCTCAGCAACCGAATAACCTAAAAGATTGTTACGAATATGCCCTAAGTGCAATGGTTTATTGGTATTCGGGGAGCTATATTCCACCATTAATTTCCTACCATTCGCAGGGAATTTTCCATAGTTATCTTCCAGCATTGACGTATTGGCCAATCCAATCCAATAAGCATCCGATAAACTAATGTTCAGGAATCCCTTAATGACATTGAAATCTGCGATACTTGAAATCCGCTCTTTCAGAAAGGTTCCAATCTCGGTACCTGTCTGTTCCGGCGATTTTTTGGAAAAGCGGGTAACGGGAAAGGTGACAATGGTAATCTGCCCTTCAAATTCCTTACGGGTTTCCTGTAAGGTAATCTGTGCAGCAGGAATATCGGCAGCATAAAGCTCCTTAACAGCTTGTACTGTTTGCTCAATTAATGTCTGTTGAATAGAAGTAGCCATGTAATTATTTCGTAAATTTTATAACTTTCTGATAATGAGATTGAAAAATATCACAGATTATGATTGTTATTCATTATGAAAGTATATCTTTGCCAAAAATAATAAAAAATGCAGAGCTATCAGGAATTTCTTGACTTAAGTGTTGGTTTTCCACAAGACGGATTCGAGATTATCGATGACGAATTGTACTTCCACGATTTGAATTTGATGGAGATGATAGAGACGTACGGTACTCCCTTGCGTTTTACCTATTTGCCCATTGTCAGCAAAAAAATTCAACAGGCTAAAATCCTTTTTCAGACGGCCATCTTGAAAAATGATTACCGAGGTTCGTATAAATACTGCTATTGTACGAAATCTTCCCATTTTAAGCATATTGTTGAAGAAGCGCTTAAAAACGATATCCACTTGGAGACCTCGTCGGCATTCGATATGCCTATGATTGACTCACTCGAAAGAGCAGGTACAGTCACCAAAGATATTACAGTCATTTGTAATGGCTTTAAGACATATCAATACAAACAGTATATCATCGACATGATCCATGATGGGTATACGAATATTATCCCTGTTTTGGACAACAAAGAAGAATTCAACCTCTATGACGATGAAATCGAATTGGATGAACCTTGCGCTTTGGGTATTCGTATTGCATCGGAAGAGCAACCAGACTCACAATTTTATACGTCGAGATTGGGTATCCGTATGGAGGATGTTATCGATTTTTACAACAACAAGGTCGCAGACAATCCTAATTTCAAGGTAAAATTGCTTCACTTTTTCATTAATTCCGGTATTTCGGATACGCCTTATTACTGGAACGAATTAGAAAAATATGTTACCTTATATTGTAAGTTCAAGAAGGTAAACCCAGATTTAGACACCTTAGACATTGGTGGTGGTATGCCATTCAAGGACTCGTTGGTGCATGATTTTGACTACGAATATATGGTCAACGAAATCGTCAACCGCATTAAGCAGATCTGTGCTCACCATGATGTTATGGAACCAGATATCATCACTGAATTTGGAAAATATACTGTAGCCGAAGCATCGGGTATCTTGTACAAAGTATTGGGCCGCAAACAACAGAATGACCGTGAGAAATGGTTCATGATAGATGGCTCATTTATTACTAATCTTCCTGATGTTTGGGCTTTGAACCAAAAGTACATCCTCTTACCTATCAACAATTGGGATTCCGAGTATGAACGGGTGAACTTAGGGGGGATTACTTGCGACGGACAGGATTATTACAATCAAGAAGCCCACATGAACTCGGTGTTCATGCCAAAAACTAGAAAAGTACAATATTTAGGCTTCTTCCATACTGGTGCTTATCAGGATGTATTGAGTGGCTATGGCGGTATACATCACTGTCTGCTACCTTCACCTAAGCATGTCTTGGTTAGAAGAAATCGGGACGAGACGTTCAACTATGAAGTGTTCGGAGAGGAACAAAACTCCAAACAAGTTATGAAACTGTTAGGATATCAATAAAAAAAGCGCCTTATGGCGCTTTTTTTATTGCTTATATTTCTCTACATCTTAGCATCCATCAGCTTCTCTGATTGCGCTTTCGGAGCACCCAATTGCATTTTGATAACAAAAGCACGTTCCGATTTAAAATCCGCCGGCAGTTGAATATCATAGTAGGTGTTCTTATCCAAATCCAAACCAATATCCGAGTGTTTCACTTCAAGAGCCTTTTTATTCACCAACAGCTGTGCTGTAACGGGTACCTCCTCCGCTTTCTTAGGAACGGCTATGCGAACAATATTGTTGACAGGTTTGTTGAAAACCGTAAGGTAAAGGGTTTGGTCCTTTTTGGTATAATACCCCAACTTAGAAGTTGGTAAGCCTGCGTGACGCACCCCATACACAGCCTCACCGTTCACCTGCATCCACTCGCCAATTTCTTTGGCCAATACATCTTCCCCAGGATGCATGTTTCCTTGCCCATCCGGCCCAAAATTCAGTACGAAATTACCATTCATAGATACAGAATGCATCAACATATCCAATAAATCATCAGTAGTTTTCGTGTAGAGACCAGACCAGTCTTTCATATACCCCCAACCGTTAGGCGGAATAGTCATCACCGCATCCCAGTCATTGCCATCCAGCCATTCGAAATCCTGCGGCATTTTACGCTCCCAACCTTGTTCATAATCGCCTAATAACCTACCGTTACTATCAAAATGTCGCTTTCCATACTCATCATTACGGAAGCGCGAACCAATAATTAATCCCGGATGTTTCGCTCGCAACTCTTTTTCCAGATTATAGGTGAATTCATAAGCTTGAATCCAAGCTTGATCCCATGTACCATCAAACCAAAAACCTTTAATCTGTGGATAATTATCAAGCAGCTCCAAAAGCTGATTTCGGGTGTACTGTAAGAACTGGTTATACTTTTCCTTTTCTTCTGTTGTCTGCGGAGCTTTGTAGAAATAATCTGGGTTATTCCATTCCAACACCGAAAAATAGAGATATACATCAATCCCTTCAGCTGTATAGGCATCTACAACCTCCTTAACAATATCCTTTTTGTAAGGAGATTTGGTGATGTTATAATCCGTATATTTCGTTGGCCATAGCGCAAAACCATCATGGTGCTTAGTCGTAAAAATCATGTACTTTGCGCCCATATCTTTGGCCTGCTTAGCCCATCGCTTCGCATCAAAAGACTTAGGGTTAAATTGCTTATACAAATTATCGTATATGGACGTCCAGTCATTAGGAGCATTCGGACCGCGCCAAGAACGTATCCATTCTGAAGCCGCAGCTCCTCCCCGTGCGCTCACACCTTCCCATTCATTCCCCGGGATTGCATAGACACCCCAATGAATAAATTGTCCGAGTCCGTAGTTTCGGAATGCTTCCATATTCTCATCTGTACGGTTCGCTGCCACCAACGGACCATATTTGATTTCTTTCTGTTCTGTGATTTTAGGCTTTGGCCCCGTCCACTGTGCTTGAGCCTGTAGCGCACAAAGTCCTACAGTTCCCGCCACTAACGCATATTTCAATAATGTCCTCATTTTTCGCTTTTTTTAATCTAATATCCAAGTCATCTCATCTGTCAACCCCTTATCTTCTCCATAAGCTTTGATGAGGTTCTCACCTTTATTCAAGCTTACCTGATCAACGACCCAATGCTTCGCATTGACACCTTGTTTCGCTGGATAAGCTTTACCATTTACCTCGATAGTGACAGCAGGCAGATTGGAAAATACCTGGATTTTGCTTGTTCCCTGTGTCCGTTTATTATCCCTTCTATTCGCAAGATAGATCATCGGTTCCGGGTTCCAATTAGCTTTATACCAGTAGAAAGAATCCTTTTTGCGTTTCCGGTCAAACGTAATCAGACCTTTCAGGTTACGGGCATTGACGCCACCCCGATTCCATGCAGGCACGGCAAATTCAAACATATTCCACACGTAAGAAGCGACAATAATAGGATTCTGTTCAATCATCGCCCATTGTTGGATATGGGTTTCTGTCTGGTAATTTTCCTGAAATGATTTTCCGGTTACCACATTTTCAGGTTTTTCAATAGATTCTTGTCCGATATCGATATTCCCATCCGCTCCATATTCTGTAAGCATCACCTTATATTCCGGAAAATCTTGTTGTACCTTTTTTGCCCAAGGGCCTAAATCCTCGATTTTGCCACCATACCAGCCAAAGTAATGATTGATACCCTGCACATCGGTAGAAAGGTTTTCCTGACGGTCGATGACATTATATCCGCTAACTGCACCGGTATATCGATCGGGGTCCAATGTTTTGGCAATATCATTCAGCTCTCTTGACAGGACAGGAACCTGTTCATCGGCCGTTTTCGAGTAGACCTCATTATGTACTCCCCAAATATAGATGGACGGATGGTTAAAATTTTGTTTAACCAATTCAGTCATCTGGGATTTGGCATTATCATTTTCGTAATGAGACACCCGGTTTACAAAAGGTATTTCTGCCCAAATAAGAAATCCAAGCGTATCGGCTAATGCATAAGCTTCCGGCGACTGTTGGTAGTGTGCTAACCGAACCGTAGTCACTCCCATTTCCTTCATCAGCAAGAAATCTTCTTTGTGCTGTTCAAAACTTAGTGCAGAACCAAAGCCTTCACGGTCTTGATGACGACAGACACCATACATTGGATATTGCTTCCCATTCAGAAGCACACCTTTTCCAGCTACAATCTCTACAGTACGCACACCTAAAGGTTGCTTTACGGCATCCTGTTCTTTTCCATTCACGACAAGCTTTGCATGTACGGCATAAAGGTAAGGATCCCTTATACCATCCCATAAATGCGGGTTTTTAAGGGACAGACTTTGTGTGGCATAGGTAACACCTTGCGGACTGATGCGCACAGGTTGTTTTTCACTGACAACCAGCTTGCCTTCATGATCACGTATTTCGGTAATCAGCTCTCCTTGTTGTACCGTTTTTTCTTTGGTTTCAAGTTTGGTTTCTATTTGAATATCCGCTCCTTTTGCCGATACATTCTTCTGCCGTATGTAAATTCCGGGAGAAGCCTGGTCAGTGACCAAAAAATTGGTTTTGTTGGTCGTGATGATATGAACCGGTCTGTAGATACCGCCATACACAGGAAATAGAAACTGATTGATAGGCAATACATCCCTCCGTGATTTGTTATCGGTAACCACCGTTATCGTATTTTCCTTATCGTACTCCACCGAATTGGTGATTTCAAAGACAAACATGGAATAACCACCTTTATGCTCACCTATATAATTATCGTTAATATAAATCTGCGCCACAGCGCCGACACCTTCAAACTTGATAAAAGTCCGTTTATCCTTATCGGAAGGATTCACCTCAAACTTCTTTCTATAGACGGCTTTGCCTTCAAAGAAGTTTCGATCCGTTTGCATGTCGACCTTGTTGTAGGTATGAGGCAATTGAACATCTTCCCATATCTCTAGGCGCGTCCATTGCCCTTGGCTTTCAACGTATTTTTGTCCGTTATCAAAATCCGTAAAAATGGTCGAGTTATTGGCTTTATAATATTGCCAGTTGTCATTAAAGGGTTTCACTTCCCTTGACTGTCCAAAAAGAGAGGTTGCACCAAGTAGGCCAATGGCCAAGAGAAAGGAGTTCTTATGTTTAAATATCATCATGCGTTAATAGGATTATAACAATAACCGAATATAGTTGTATTTAAGCACATTTACCCCACACAATCGTTTGCATGAAACACGAAAACGTTTAAGTAACAGGATTGTTTTGTTCTCCTTTTATGCTAAATTTAAACCATGCTATACGTCGAAGAAAACAATTTCATTATCCGTCCCTACGATCCACAGGATCTCTCCTTCTTTCTGGAAATGTACAACGATAAGGAAGTAATGACCTTCATACCTGGAGGGCTAAAAGAATGGAATGCCCATGATGTTGAGGAGAAAATGGTAAAATACAACACACAGCCCGGCATTGGCATACACACCGTTGAAACCAAGGAACATGAGTTTATGGGTGAAGCGGGAATTTTCAACTATCCGGAAACAGATGCTTATGAGATTGGTTTTATCTTACGACGCAACTTTTGGAATCAAGGGTATGGAACAAAAGTGTGCAAAACACTTCTGAGTTATTGCCGTACGAACTTGCATGCTAAACGGGTATATGCACGCTTATATAAGCAGAATTCAGGTTCGGCGAAAGTGTGTATTAAATCAGGTATGAAACTCGTACAAGAAGACATTCTTCCCGATGGAAGTGTCAGATTGACCTTTTCTATTGATCTTTAAAATTCAATCAATTGTTATCTCGTTGAAAACGAGGACGAGGTTGAAAAAAAGACTTCCGAAGTCTTTACTATTAACTTGAGGTCACCTTAACCTGCTTGGCATCCATTTCCTTCTTGACCGTTTCCAAAAATCGGCTGCGAAATCTTTCAATCAACCGCATGTGTTTTATTCCCACCTGCAAAGCAATCTGATAATTATCCGCAGTCACGTCTTTCGTCCAGATTTTCAATGGCACTTTGCTATCAACTTCGTCAAAGGAATATATAGTCTGTTTCAACCATTCTTTCCATTCCTTTAAGTCAACAGTATTTTGCACCGTAAGCTGCATATTTAGCCGAATATCCGAATCGGAGAATGTCCAGTTCACTAACCGGCCAGATAACAAATCCCCGTTAGGAATAATGATCCGGGCGCCTTGGTCCGTGAGCAAGGTGCTGGAACGAATGCCAATTTGCATCACCTGCCCTTTCTTATCTCCAATTTCCACAAAATCACCAATTTTAAAAGGCTTCTCAAAAACCAGTATGATACCAGAGACAAAATTGTTGATAATGTTTTGCAAACCCAATCCTATACCAACACTCAATGCGCCTATGATGACGGTCAATTTATCTAAGCCAAGGCCTAGGATACTGATGCCAAAGAGAAAGCCTACGACCATAATAAGAAGTCTGAATAAAGGAAACAGTGCCATTTTTTGGCGGTGAAGATCTGTAGTCGATGGATTAGTCAACAGATTGGCCAGATTCTTTTGAAACCAGTTTGCTGTCCAGATCACAGCAATGGCTAGAACAAGATTACCATAAGTAAATTGCACACCGCCGATTTGACGTGGAGTCGAGAATATTTTATCCCATATGCCAGCTGCCTCCCGGGTCGAATGTAAATTATTCAGCAAAGCGAGAATCACCAACAACACAGCGCAGAAACGCAACAAACGCCCAAAGCTGTTCAACAGGCGATCAAGGTCAAATCGCTTTATCATCGATTCTTTATCGGCCCGATTATAATGGTTTTCCATATCCCGTAACAACATCTCTCGGAAAGATCGTAGGGAAATTGCCTGCAAAAGCCCTATTCCCGCGGCAAGGCTCCACATGCGCGAGGAATCCAAATGCCCGATTAAAGTCGATATAATGGCCAGCACATTGCCCAGTATTAATGCCCAACGCGCATATTTATGCATATAACCCATCGGATTATCCGCCGTGGCCTTTTTCCCGATACCCCATATCAGACCTATCGCTAATAAGTTGGTCAAGACTGCTACAGATCGGCTCCACCAAAGTTCAGAGAGAAAAAGATTGACACCAAGGAGAATAAGGTAATAAATAAAAATGCTATTCAGCACCTTGTGCTTAAACGGGGAAAGCTCCCTATAGACCAATATATATAGCATCAAAAAAATCAGGAAATAGCTAACCTCTAACACCACGACCGGAATCGTAAAAGACGTAAACGGCAACAGAACCAAAAAGAAAATACAGGCTTTCAATGCCGGCACCCAAATCTGTGTACTCTTTTGTAAGGATGGAGTATCTGTACCTTGCTCTGATTTTCGTTCAATACGCAGTAACCAATAAAAGTATAGAAAACTACATAAAACCAAAAGAATACGACCTCCCCAGGCCGACAAGGCAAAGTAATCTGGTGAAAGTCCATCTTTTGCTAAATTTTTCTGCATGGTTTTGGATAAACGACGTGGTGTTATAGGTTTATCTACCATGGTCTTGGCTTCTTCCAATTGCTTTGATACCGTAGATTGTAAATAATCTATATCTGTCAACAAACGTCCAAGATTACTTTCAATACGTCGTAAAGTATCTGTTAACCCAACAAATTGTACTGTTGTCGAATCGCTAACCAAATGTTCAGCAATACCTGAACTATCTATCAATCCTTCAAAAATTCGCTTTTGCTGTTTTGCTTGCAATATTACTTGACTTAGGTTATTAACTTCGGTTTTAGTCCCTCCCAAATACACCAAAACACTGTCCATAAACAGTGTGTCTTTGGTATATTTTCCCCAAGACAATTTATGCTTCAAACTATCCAGCTCTTTATCCCATAACTTCACCCTGGTTTGCCAATGGTGTACCATTTGTCTCGTCTGGTTTTCTCTAACCTCTATCTTCTTAGTTAAAGAATCTGATTCTTGTGCCTCCGAAAGCCCAGCAACAAAAAGAGTTATTATAATAATCTGGAAGATTTTTGCGCACTCTAGAAGAGTTTTCCTGATGTATCCTAAATTATTCATATATTAATGTGAATAGATTGACGTGCTGTTTGTTGTATGGAACGACACAAAGCTACCAAAAATGCATATTATCCATCTAGTATATATAGAAGTAATATTAATGATTTTTTCTGATTAGGCAAACCTTTTGGACTGTTGATAAAAAACAAAAAATCCCTCATCTTTCGATGAAGGATTTCTCAGCGGAGAGTGAGGGATTCGAACCCCCGAACCTGTGACAGTTAACGGTTTTCAAGACCGCCGCATTCGACCACTCTGCCAACTCTCCGCGACAAAAGTACGAATTTTATCATTCTACCCAAATTTTATTTCACTTTTTTATACCCAAAGAGTTCCTTTAGCATTCCTCACTCTATTGGATAAAAAATATGTATTTGGTATGCAATAACTTAATTGCTAAAAAAGAAAAAATAGTGTTTTTATTTTGCAAAATTGCAGTAATTGGCTACTTTTGTTCCACCGAAAGGAAGGCGCCAATAGCTCAGCTGGATAGAGCAACGGTTTTCTAAACCGTCGGTCAGGGGTTCGAATCCCTTTTGGCGTACTTAAAAGCTCTTTATCGATTGATAAAGAGCTTTTTTGTTTAATAGACCTAATTCGCTTCAATCACTAACCCATCATAAGCAACAAATACATCTCCGGGAAGGCGTGATTGTATATCCTCATGTTTGCCAAAACGGTGGCTGACATGGGTAAAATAAGTGCGTTTAGGAGCAATATCTTGTACAAATTCCAAAGCTTCTTTTTTTGTGAAATGCGAAAGGTGCGCTTCCTCTTGCAGGGCATTGACCACCAAGGTCTCTACACCTTGTAAAAGCTCCCGTGAATGCTCGGAAACTGTCTTCGCATCTGTTATGTAGGCAAAATCACCTATACGAAATCCCATAACGGGCATTTTATAATGCATCACCTCAATGGGTATGATTTCCCTCTCCCCTATAATGAATGGCACGGATGGGCTAATCTCTTCCAGTTCCAGACGCGGCACGCCAGGATATTTAAATTCCGAAAAAGCATAATAGAACTCTCGTTTCAAAGCCTCATGCGATGCTCGGGTACCATAAATGGGTATAGAGGTCTTCTGTTGATAATTATATGCACGCACATCATCTAAACCTGCAATATGATCTTTATGTGAATGAGTAATCAATACAGCATCTAGTCTCTTGAGCCCCACACGAAGCATCTGATAGCGGAAATCGGGACCAGTGTCCACCACAATATGTTGGTCATCAAATTCTAAGAGAATAGAGGTCCTTAAGCGCTTGTCTCGACTATCACTGGATTGACACACCGCGCATGGGCAAGCGATAACAGGTACCCCCTGAGAAGTTCCAGTTCCTAAAAATGTTATCCTCAAATCGAAAGCTCCGCTTTTTTTATGGTTCTGTAAAATTCTTTCTTCTTATCATCCAACAGCGAGGTATCTACCTCCATTTCCTGAAGCAACTGTATAAGCGACTGTATACGTACTTCCATAGTAGAAAACTTATTGACGACTATTACTCGTGTATTTTGTAGGACACAAGCTGCTGTACGGAAAGATCCCTTCTCAAAACGGAGTCTATACCCCAATTCGTTTAAAAGGTCTTCCAATTTACCTAAGTTATGTTGTGTATATGAAATCACTCGCTTCTAATTTTTAAACAAAATAAACAACTTTACTGAAAAATCACAGACAGCACCGATTATTTTTTCAACAATACTTCAGTCGAATAATTTTTTAAAAAACCCATACCATACGCTATCAATTGGGTATAGGCTGCAATGACAGAGAGAAAGGCCACTTTAATATCTTTGGTAGATAAGCAGGCATGCAGAAACAGAAACAAGGTATAAAGCGCTATAGCGACATTTCCAACATTAGCCAAGATAGCTACCATGGCGACCTGTCCTGCCGTAAACAAATTCAACAGATTGAGGAAAATCAGCGAAAATAAACCGATCACAAAAACAGCAGGTAATGCGTGGACAGGTTTTAGCTCGGATGGAAACAACTTGTATATATCAATCCTGCCCTGACCAAAGGAATGCGTTTGCTTGAAAAACTGTTTGAAGTCAGCTCTTCTTTTATGGTAAACAAATGCTTCAGGAATCAATCCCACTTTAAACCCATTTTCGATGATACGCACACTGAATTCAATATCTTCAGATCGACGAGACAGTTTAAAGCCTCCAGTCTTATTATACACCTCTCTTGATATCCCCATATTGAAACTTCGGGGATGAAACTGCCCTACATGTTTTTTATTACCACGGATCCCTCCTGTCGTAAAAGGGCTGGTCATGGAATAGGAAATAGCCTTTTGTATCGGTGTAAATGAAGCATGTGCAGCATCTGGACCACCGAAAGCATCCCAAGTATCGCGTTTTAATCCTATAAGTACTTTTTGTAGATAGTCTTTAGGAACTAATATATCGGAGTCAAAGATGATGAAATAATCACCTTTGGCTTTAGCAAAACCATAATTCCTTGCAAAACCTTGACCTTCATTCGGCTTCACATAATACTGTACTGCCAATCGGTCTTGGAAAGATTCCACAATTTCCAGGGCAGGCAAGGTAGATCCATCCTCCACGATGATAACTTCAAAATCCTTATAGGTTTGCTTTGTCAAGGAATCCAATAGTTCCGCAATCTCTTGCGGGCGGTTGTACAAAGGGATTATAATGGAAAAGAACATATTAAATCACCTTTTCTATATGGTATTTGTTACGTTCTGTGGAATTGCGAGACACCAATTCCGCGATAAAGCCTGTCAAAAACAGTTGTGTCCCGATCAATATCGCTACAAGAGATAGATAGAATAATGGTTGATCAGTGATATTGCGATAAGGCGTATGATTAGCAATGCTCATCAACTTTTCAAAAATGAGGTAGCAAGTAATTACAAAACCAACCATGAAACTCAACACCCCGATTGGGCCAAAAAAGTGCATAGGACGCTTGGCGAACTTCCCTACAAAAAATATAGAGAGTAAGTCCAAAAAACCCTTGACAAATCTCCCTGGGCCAAACTTAGTCGTTCCGTATTTACGTGGATAATGCTGTACGATTTGTTCCTGTATATTCTTAAATCCTGCCCATTTGGCCAAAACAGGTATATAACGATGCATTTCACCGTAAACCTCTATACTTTTGACCACATCTTTACGATAGGCTTTCAGTCCACAGTTAAAATCATGCAAATTATGAATACCTGACATGTTACGAGTCACAGCGTTGAAAAGTTTGGTAGGAATAGTCTTCGTTATCGGGTCGTAGCGTTTCTGCTTCCACCCAGACACCAAATCAGCTCCCTGATTTGTGATTCTATCGTACAATTCAGGAATTTCATCCGGACTATCCTGCAAATCAGCATCCATGGTAATAACCACGTCTCCCTCCGCCGCATTGAATCCAATATTTAGAGCCGCGGACTTGCCATAATTTCTCCTAAACTTTATACCGATGATCTCCTCATGCTGTAGCTTCAAGTCTTGGATCACTTTCCAAGACTTATCATTACTACCATCATCCACCAGTATAATCTCGTAAGAGAAGTTATGCTGGTGCATCACACGACGAATCCAATCGGTTAACTCCGGTAAAGACTCCTCCTCGTTATATAAAGGAACTACAATTGAAATATCCACCCTGTTTTTCCTTATTAATTATTGTCTTGCCAAGGGTGTGCACTGTTATCCGTATTATCTACAGCACTCATGAATGCAGGTCTTTCTCTTTTGAAGATAGCTGCCAAAATCAAGGAGAATACAAAATACATAATCAACGTGATACCAACACCTTTAAGGGTCTGTCCTAAAGAAAAACTGCGCAATTCTTCTCTTGTCTTTTCCAATTCAGCAACCTGTTTGTCAATCATCTCATCATCCGCACCAACACTTTCCAAGGTTTCAATCGTAAAGTTAATGGTTTTGTCGAATACAATCTGCTGTGGTTCTGGGTTAATGGCATTAAATACAGCAGAGCCAAATTGTGAAATCAATACAGAAATAGCCAACATTAGAAAAATATGCTTTAGCGCTTGGCTAAAAGACCAAAATCCTCCTGCGACTTTACGCAAAAGCGATGAAAAATAAACCGCTAAAGCGATTAAGATAACAAAGAATAACCCGCTTGAAACAATCGAAGCCATCTGGAAATTAGCCACATTGACTAACATATACACTGATACAATGTTTAATATCAATACGATAACACCAATATAGATACCGTTTTTGATACTTTCTTTTCTTACTTCCGCTTCCGGAAAAGTGTTTGTCATTTCGTTCATAATTTTATTTATTAAAGTTTACAATAAGTTCGTATACAGCAATATCCAAAGATTTATTTGGAGCTGCTTCCGCATAATCATTCAAATGCTCTGCGGAAGGGTTTGCTTCATTGAAGAAACTCATTATCGGATAGAAAAGTTCTTTCAGTTCTTCTTGATGTCCTAACCCCTTGGCTACCTTTGCAATTTCACCATATGTGCTATCCACCAATATCTGGTTGGCTATCACCTTTTCATAGATGTTATACTCATCTTGAAATTCATCTTCCTCGACTAGTAAGAATTCTTTCAAATAATCGTCCAAAGATGGCTCTACATCTTCATCAGCACATTCATTTAAATAAAGGAAGATATTCAATAATTCCGTTCCTCTATCGATGGTTTGCTCTTCAATTTCCTCCCATTCCGGAGAATCCAGATAATCTTCTTCAAGCTTCTGCACATCGTCCACAAAGAAATTAATCATCAATAGGTCGAAGTAGATTTCGCGAAGTTCTTCAAAAGATTGATAATCATCAAAGACTTGATCTAAAGCTTCTACTTTATCCATAAATGCAGCTTCTTGTTCAAAAGCTGCCTGAAGCGCTTTCTCAAAATCAACCTGATCTATCTGTTCGGCTTTCGCATAAGCAGCAATTCCCGCTTGAAAAGCTTTTTTAATTTTTGAATCCATAATAATTTAATTTTTAATCAATTGCCCATTATTAATTACAGCAATTATTTTACCTTTTAATTCTTGCCCGAACAATGGGCTATTAGCCGCTTTAGAACGATTGGTATCAGCATTGAATACCCATTTGTCTTCTGTCGAGAAAATAGTCAGGTTAGCTTGTGTCCCTTCCAAAAGTGTAGGGACCTCCTTGTTAACGATTTGTCGGGGCTGTATAGCCAATTTATCAACAATAGTCTCTGCATCCAATCCCGCTCGTACCAAAAATGGCAATACAGTTTGCAAACCAATAATACCCGGCTTTGCAATATGGAATTCCACGTTTTTAAACTCGATTTCATGGGGTGTATGTTGTGAAACAACAGCATCCACCACTCCGTCCTTTAAGCCTTTCAACAGTGCTTTTATATCTTTCTTTGTACGCAAAGGAGGCGTCACTTTATAGTTGCTATCAAAGTCAGCCACTTCACTATCTGTTAATACCAGATGATGGGCCGCAACATCGCAGGTTACTTTCAAACCTTTGGCTTTCGCTTTCTTGATAAGGTCTACCGATTCTGCCGTAGAAATAGTTGTAAAATGTATTGGTGCCTCATTATATTCAGCAAGAAATAAATCACGAGCTACCATCAAGGATTCTGCAAGATTCGGATTACCTTTCATTCCCAGATAAGTACTCATTTCTCCCTCGTTCATCTGATTGCCTCCCGCGATAGATTCGTCTTCCGCAAAAGATATTATCAATCCATCAAACCCTTTACTATATAATAGCGCGCGTGCCATCAAGCCCGCTTGTTGCACACTATGGTTTCCATCACAAAAAGCAATAGCTCCCTTGGTTTGCATATCATATAATTCGGCTAATTCATTTCCTTCTCTTTTCTTGCTTACTGCCCCTATCGGATGTACATCGACCAAATTGCCCTTTGCACTATTCACGATGAGAGCCACTTCTGAACGGCTATGTACAGCAGGATTTGTATTTGGGTGTACAGCTACCCCTGTAAAACCTCCAGCAGCCGCAGCTGCAGTACCAGTGTTAATATCTTCCTTTGTCTCCAATCCCGGTTCGCCAAAATTGGCATTCAAATCAAAGAAACCCGGAGAGACGACAGCCCCCTTAGCATCGATGACCTGTATTTTGGTATTCTCTACGGCAATCTTTTTGGACACTTTGCTGATATTTCCCTTTTCGATCAAAATATCGACAATTTGCCCATTATTTGGATGACCAGGAGAAATAAGTGTAGCAGAAGAGATTAATATGTTATTCATGTGAATTATATAAACACGTTTAAAGTTAATATATTATATCTTTTTAAGAATGGGAAATAAATCAGCTTACGGATAGCAGAATTGGACGCTTTTTCTGGTGAAAAATCAATGAAAATACGGATAGAATCGACCAATATGAATAGCTGTTTCATTGAAAAACAAATGTACAAAATAAATCTATACCCCCGTTTTAAATTTTACAGGTTTTTTTGCTCACTACCCCAACTGTAACTATCGACATGGATATCACATAAAGACAATATACGATCAACAACCGTAGCCGCCAATTCCTCAAAAGTCTTAGGTACACTATAGAAAGACGGACTTGCCGGGCATATAATGCCTCCTGCTTGCGTAACCATATCCATATTCTTGATATGAATGCTGCTAAGTGGAGTCTCACGGGCCACAAGGACCAATCTACGGCGTTCTTTGAGAATAACGTCTGCTGCACGTGTCGTCAAGTCCGATGAAATCCCTTGGGCAATACGAGCCAACGTTCCCATCGAGCAAGGACATACGATCATCGTGTCAAATTTTGCCGAACCAGAGGCAAAAGGTGCCATAAAATCGTGCTTGCTGTAAAATGTAAAAGGATAATCTTTATAGGAGTCGTTCTGCAATTCAAAAGTCCATACATCTTTTGCATTATCAGACATAACAATGCCCACTTCGGCAATCTGATTCTCCAAAGTGGCAAGCTTATCTAACAGCACTTTGGCATAAATAGACCCACTGGCTCCAGTAATGGCTACAACTATTTTTCTTTTCTGCGTCATACGTGAACAAAGCTAATAAAAAAGGGTCGAATAGATTCTATTCGACCCTACATCTACCTATGAAAAACATGCCCCTGGGAAGGGCATTACAAAAATGCCAACTAAAATCTATTTTTTAAAACATTTTCTGTGACTTCCTTTGTATTTGTAGAAAAATTACTACAATTGACAGTGTTACTTCATTATATTCCATCTATTTTGCTCTTATAGGACTTGATATAATTTCAACTTATCGATTATTAACAAAGTAAATGTTATTAACAATTCCCTCAGTTTTCGTATTTTTTTACTTATTTCGTGACAAAGTATAATGTCGATGAGCTTACTGAAGTTAGAAGAGTATATTGAAACGGGAAACCACCACGATTTAGAGATCCTATTGACAAATCAACCGGAGTTGCTACGCGAAAAGACGAGCCATGAAATCTCTCCTTTGCTGTTAGCTTGTTATTATCATAAAGATCAGGTTATCAAAACCATACTCAATCATTTAACGACAATCACTATACATGAAGCCTGTGCTATCGGTTTGACAGAACATGTGGAAATGATGCTTAAACAACTCCCGGAGGTCGTGGACGAAATCTCAACACATGGTTTTACCCCTTTGGGAATCGGAACACACTTTGGCCAAGAAGACATCGTACGGATATTGTTGACCAAACATGCTGATCCGAATATCTGTTCGCAAAACGGCTACAGTGTCTATCCATTGCATACTGCGTTAAGTGGACAATACAACAACATAGCCAAGATGCTTTTAGAATCAGGAGCCGAAGTAAATGTGGTACAGAACTCACGCATCACACCATTGCACCTTGCCGCACAACAGGGAAATATAGACATGATTATTCTGTTGTTGGAAAACGGTGCAGATATCAGCATCAAGACCGATTATGGTATGACTGCTTCAGATTTAGCTTTAGAAAAAGGTCATAAAGAAATTGCTGAGATCCTACATGTAAATTAGATTTTCATCAATTTTAGGCCAATCATGCACTGCAAACAGCCTTTTGCATCACAATAGTGCTTTTTGAGATGGAGAGCGGCCTGTGATTCTGCAGCAGAAAAAGCCCGCAAGCCTATTTCTTTAAATTTTCGGAGGATTGCATTATCCTCCACAGCACAATTCTCTAACCAAGCTATAGCTCTTTCTTGGAAATCTGCCCTATCCACAGATTTACCATAGGAAAAAAGTATCGGAGCAAAAACATTGATAACAATGTGCTCAATAAAAACCTTAGTTAGCTGGGTATTATGGGCTGGAGAAGTTTTTCCAAAGCGAAAATGTGTTTCCCAAAAAGCCGATGCTTTAATACGCGAAAGGTTTTCTTTAAATACAGCAATATTTCCAACCTCCATAATCACAGAAAATAGAGAGGGATAGACCGTATACAATGCCGACAACTGTGCAAGCCTATAGGTTGGAAAATTGTAGGGCCGCATACGCATAAAACGCCAAGACACAAGCTCTATCTCCTCGAGTTGATGGAGCTGTTTCAAATAAGCATATTCCCTTTTTAACCTATCTTCATATTCGTCGGAGATATTCCCGGGCAGCAATCCACTCTGCCCAAACAATATTGCTTCTATCTTTTCCGGTTGTTCTCTATATTTTCGCAACAACATCGGGTTGACCATCTTACCTAAATTCACAAACACTTCGCTATTGACTTTCATCCCAAAACTCCGACAAAGTAAAATGAACAGAATGCGTTCCCAATCACCTTGAAATTCCAAATGCAATTTCTCTATAAGTAGACAACGCTCTTCCAAACGTTCGACCAGCATACGTTGCAAGGTATTTGTCTTAATCATTTCGGGAACCTCCGACATCATTTTTTCACACGGAATCCACGTTAGGTTTTCTATAATTTCGTGATACCGATAGAGAAGATTCATATCCACATAAGGTTGAATATTTAATGTCGGAATCGTGGTGCCATCCTGGCGGTTAGCGGTATATTCATTTTGCCATATAATATGCAAAACTACATTGTTATAGGCTGGATCCTGCCCATGGCCATGCCTTTCCCAATCCTTCGCATCTACATGTATCTCCACATGACCGACCCAATCGGTCTGTCCTATACGTATTTTGGCAAAAAGAAAATCTGGTCCGGCATCTCTATTGGGCATTCCAACTTCCAATACACGGATCGGCTCTCCGGATTGGCTCAACAGTTCGAATTGGTTAAATAGCCTAAACTGCCAGACGAAATGTAGAAATTCTTCTGGAATCTTCATGCTTTATTAAATTAGACAAACAGCCATAAAATTAATAAAACAATTTGTCTATTTGCCCACTTTTCAATATATTTAAACCTAAATTGTAAACACTATAATTATGCATACCACAACAGAATACCTCATTTGGGATAAGATTGTCAAGAGTGCAAGGCAAAGAGTGGATATTAAAGACTATGGCGAAAAGGCCGAGAGTATCGCACCGGAGATTTTAGATCAACTCATCTTGCATATCATTGTAGCCTTTGCATCGGGTGAGGATCATCAAACTATTTCCACCAATCTGCACAATGAACTTCAACATATCGGCATTGAGGTTTACGAAGAAACCATTGATAAAATCATTTCCGATAAGCATGTGGTTTTCAGTGCGGAAATTTATGCTACGTATCTCACTTTTTCTATGCTGGAAGATGGCTACACAGAACAGGAAGTTTTAGGCTATGTGACAGATCTATTAGACAGCCCAAAAATACATTAATGTTGAATTCTTTGAGAAGAGATTAACGCCTCTCCAATGTATCCATGTAAAGTTTAGCAAGCTCGATGTCCTCGGGATAGGTGATTTTTATGTTTCGATAATCGCCCTCAATGATATATATGCGTTGGCCTAATTGCTCAACGACAGAAGCATCGTCCGTAAAGACCGGGGATTCCCCTTGGAGAAAAGCCTGTTGCAAAAGATCAGCTGTAAAGGTCTGGGGAGTCTGTACCATCCATATCCGGGAGCGATCTTTGGCTATATTTTCCGTGCTGTCACCTTCCCGTACAGAGTTGATACTTGGAACGGCAACAATGCAGGCTTTCTTATCGGTTGTTTCACAAAAAGATTTTCGGATAATTTCGGTTGTCACCAAAGGACGTGCAGCATCATGTATGCTGATAAGGGTTTTCGCTATGTCGTCAGTCTGCTGCAAAACAAAATCCACACCCCGTTTCACACTTTGAAAACGAGTATCGCCACCGTACACCACATGATGCGGCACATCAAAGCCATACGTCCCGCACAGTTCCTTCCAGTATCCATTCATTTCCGGATGGATAACGACCACAATTTCCAACTCTTCACCACATACGGCGAATTGGCGAATAGTATGCATCAATACCGGTTTGCCAGCTAATAGGAGATATTGTTTAGGTAGAGTACTCCCCATCCTACTTCCAAAACCTCCTGCTACAATGATGGCATATTTCTTATACATATAGCGCAAAGGTAAAACAAATTACCTTGTTTTGTCTTTTATTAAGCGCTCTACTTCCGCAAATTCCTCCATAATTTCCGTATCCAGCTTATAGGTCATTAGAGACACAATAACGTTCGTCACTATAGCTAGTGTAAAGCCCGGTATCATCTCATAGACATCTTTGTAATTATGCGGCACATATACCCAAGCCAATACCGTGATTGCTCCGACCAACATTCCGGCCAAAGCTCCCCATTTGGTGGATTTTTTCCATAGTAGGCTCAGCAAAATCACAGGGCCAAAAGCCGCTCCAAATCCTGCCCAGGCATTCCCTACCAGATTCAGGATACTGTCTTTTGGGACAATGGATAATACATAGGCTATTACTGCCACAATTAATACGGACAAACGGCTAATCAACAACAGGCGCTTAGGAGAAGCTTCTTTATTGATAAACTCACGATAAATATCTTCCGTCAATGAACTGGAAGTCACCAATAGCTGAGAAGAAATCGTACTCATCACCGCTGCCAAAATAGCGGAAAGCAGAAAACCACCAATTAAGGGATGAAAGAGAACGCGCGATAAGTGAATAAAAATTGTTTCCGCATAGGCTTTGGATCCATCAAACTGCGCCATTGTTGCTTGGTCATATTTATATAGATACGCTATTCCCAAAAGCCCAACCAGCATGGCCCCACCAACAGTGAAAATCATCCAGGTAATACCGATACGGCGTGCTTTGGTTAGATCGCTTATTTTATCGATCGCCATAAAACGAACTAAGATATGCGGTTGACCAAAATACCCCAGTCCCCATGCTAAGAGTGAAATAATACCTATTGTGGTCGTTCCTTGAAAAAGCTGCAGATAGGTCGACCTCTTATTTTCTATAATATCAAATGTCTCCGATACTCCCCCTATCTCTGTAAATAGTACAATTGGTAGTACAATAAGAGCCAAGACCATAATTGCTCCCTGTACAAAATCGGTTAAACTCACCGCGAGGAAACCGCCCAAAAAGGTGTACAGTACAACCACGAGACTCGTAGTAAGTAATCCCATATGGTAATCCATACCAAAAGCCGATTCGAACAAACGTCCGCCTGCTACCATACCTGATGAGGTATACAGCGTAAAAAATATCAGGATCAGCAAACTGGAAGTTATCTTCAGAAGGCGGGATTTATCACGAAAACGGTTCTCGAAGAATACCGGAATAGTAATAGAATTGCTTGCTACCTCTGTATAAGCACGTAGCCGTGGTGCTACCAGGATGTAATTCAGAAATGCGCCAATGGTAAGGCCTATTGCAATCCAAGAAGCCGATAAACCCGAAATATACATCGCTCCGGGCAGTCCCATCAATAGCCATCCGCTCATATCTGCAGCTCCTGCTGAAAGTGCGGTGACAGCAGCCCCCATTTGTCGGCCACCAATTAAAAACTCATCGGAATTGTTATTGGATTTGCGATATGAGTACACACCTATGAGAATCATAAGCAACATGTACAATCCGATCGAGATTAGTTCGTATACATTCATAAATTAAGATTTACATAAGCAAGTTAAGCAATAACCTGTAAATATGATATAACCTATTTTATTTTTAGTTAAACCTAATTTGACTACCCTTTTCCATATCGTTCACAACGGTAATGGATTTCGGAATGCGTTCTTTCAACTCATCCACATGGGAGATAATACCAACAATACGATTTTCCTTGTGTAGGTACTGCAAGGTTTCAAATACGGTATTGATACTCTCCCGATCCTGCGTCCCGAAACCTTCATCAATAAAGAAGAAGTTCTTATCCGCCTTATTCAATACCTGTATGTTTTCCGCAAGAGCCAGTGCAAGGCATAAAGAAGCTTGAAAGCTTTGCCCTCCCGACAGTGTCTTAACCGAGCGTACATAACCATTGTTCAGGTAATCTATGACCTCAAACTCGTTGCTTTCATTGACCGTAAGGCTCAGACTATTTTTTGTCAATCGGTGGAAACGTTGATTCGCAATCGCACAGAGCTGGCGCAAGTGTATACTGGATACATAATTGACAAAACCAGCGCCACGAAACAGGTTCTCCAATGTAGTAAGATTACTCTTCCGCAGGTTCAGTTTCTCATATTCCTCCAATAGCGCTTCTTTCTGTGCAAACTCTGATTGCAGACGCACGCATTCTTTTTCCAATCCACCCGTTATCCTGATCTGCAACTCCAGTTCTTCCCTTTTTAGAGTAAGCAGTTCCGTCTTCTCCCGATGAATATCTTCGGTAAAACCATCATCCGCTATACGTTTATCCAACTCTTCGATTTTTGATAAGAGCACTTCATACTGCACATGAAATTCATGGATGTTTTTCCGTATGGCAGCAACATCCAAATTACGTCGCAGAACCTGTTGTACTTCGGTAATATCGTTAAAGCCGTACTCAACCAACAAGTTTGAAATCTCGGATTGGCATTGGTTCAGTTGTTGATAGAGCTGCTGAAACTGTTCCTTGGCTACAGCTCTTTCGGCATTCACCGCTGCAAAGCCTGTTTTCAGATCCTGCAATGTTTGCGATAACCTCAAGTAGCTTTCTTCCAAAAAAAGGACTTTGCTTTCCAATTGCTCTTTGAGCTGTTGCAAGGTTTCCTCATTATTTTCTGCTAAATCTTCTTCACGCAAAGTCCGCAACTGCCCCCTATTCTGCTGTACCAGACCATCTAAAACAGTAATCTTTTGTGCAAACTCAGCCAGAGTGGCTTTATACTTTTCTACTTTTCCCTGGTTTTGTAACAACTGTTGACGTAACGTCTTGATTGCCATTTCATTTTCACGGATTTTACTTTCAGAGTTTTGGCTCTGTTCCTTGTACGATAGAAATGCAGACCTATCTGAGGGGGAAAATCCTTCCCATACAAAAGCCTCTAGGTGAAGTTGTTTCTTCTGCTCTCCCTCTGACAAGGTGGCTTTCCATTGTTCTTGTTGTTTATACTTATCCTTCAAACGTGCGTAAGAACGATTCAGTTGATTGAAGTTACGTTTCACCGTCTCCAATTCCTGTTGCAGTTGTATCTTTCGATTATTCAATTCCTGCATTTTGTCCACTAGGTCATGTCCTTGACGGATATGGGGGTGCTCGGTAGCACCACATAAAGGACAAGGATCACCTTCATGGAGATTCTCTGCAAATTCAGAAAGTTTTACCTGCACCTGTACCTGCATAATGCTTTGCTGTAATTCGTTTAGTTCTTGTTGTAACCGGGTTTCTTCTGCCGAAAGATGGGTTTCCCAGGTGTCTGTATTCAAAGACAACGTAGTAAACTCCTGCTGAATACCCACAATCTCTTCTTCCAAAACGCGTAACTGTTTTTCCCCTTCGGCAGTCTGCGTCAAAAGGTTATCTTGCGTCTGGAACCAATTTTCCATTGCTAATAACAGCATCGTATCCACTTTGCTTTCCCGAAGGGAATCCATCAACTGTTCTTTTTCCACAATCTGTGCCTGGATTTCCTGTTCGTTCTTTAACTCCTGCTCTAAGAATGGCTTTCCATCTTCCAACCTTTTGAACAAAACAGCACGCTGTTGTTCGCTCTGTCTATTTAGGGTTAATAATTTAAGATCTTCTATTTCTGCACGAAACCTGCCTAACTGTTTATAATCATCGGCAATCGCATTCCATTCCTGTTCTTTTTGTTCCAACTGTTCAAGAGTATACTGCTTTTTGGCGGTCAGTTGTTCAATCTTATGGGTCAGTTGCTCCTTATCCTTATTCAATGTTTGTGCCTGATTGAGCAATTCACGAAAAACCTGCTGGGTCCGTTCATAGACCTGCACATCGGTCTCCATCTGCTGTACCTTCGGGCGTTGCTGCTGCAAAAGTTGTAACTCCCCTTTTTTCAAAGATAGTTCTTTTCTGTTTGACAGGCTTTCGTTCAGTTTTTTACAATGGTCCTCCAAAGACAGCACTTCCTCTCGTACCGTTTTCAATTGTACCTGTGCCGTTTCTAGCTCTGTCTTCTTACTTTCGATAACTTCTGCACTGACAGTTTCAAAACCCGATAGCACGCCCTTTAGATTATCCAATCGGCTGTTATTCTGTCGTTGCAGATACGACACTTTCCCTCCCAAGTCGAAACGTTGCAGATGAAAGATATCTTTCATCATTTCCGAACGGTCTTTTCCTTTCAGTTCCAGAAACTCCTTGAACTGTCCTTGTGGAATAATAATAGTCCGTCGGAAATTAGGGTAAGTGAGGTGGGTTACCAAAGCTCCATCCGCTGATTCCAAGGGCTTCCATTCCTCCTCCAGCCATTCGTAGGCATAGCGTTCCAAGGTCGTCGTATCTTCAAATTTCTTGCGTCGCTTCCATTGCGCAACAAAACGAAATTTGCAGTTTTCAAAATTCAGGAATTCAAACACAATACGCGCAGCATCCGATTTGAGGTTGAGCATATTGTACGTGCGCTTTTCCTGCTTATTCAACCGCTCAGTCTCGCCATAGAGAGCAAAGCTTATAGCTTCCAGAATGGATGATTTACCTGACCCTACATTACCAAAAATCCCGAATAATCCCGCTTCCGTCAGCTTTGTAAAATCGATCTCCTGCTTATCTTGGTAGGAATATAATCCTTCTATACTTAAATATAATGGTAACAAACTTAGTCCTCCTCTTCTGATTCGTGGTATATCACTTCATGCAACAAATCGATAATTTCCGTATTGGCTTCCTGTCCTGTCCTATATCGGAAATAATCCAGAAAAAGCTGTTGGATGTCCTGATCCAGGTTAATACTATTAGTTGCCATTGTGGAAGAAGCTGTATCCTGTTTCACTACAGGAATAATATGGATAATGCCATCATGTGCTTCATGTATCCGTTTTAAATCCATGGATGTCAGATAAGTATCACTGACCAAGGTCAACTCTACCAAAGCGTTGGGGTTATCATGCAACCAGCTTACCGCTTCATCTATCTGTACGAAGCGTTTGCGATGCAAGGGCCTTCCCGAGGTCAATGCCACCCTCTCGCAGCTCACCTGATGGTTAGGGACAGCATCTACCACCACCACATATTTTTGTTGTCCGGCTTCTGAGAAGGAATAGGCCAAAGGACTGCTTGCATAAATCACGGGAGCCGCATGCCCGGCTATGGGAATAAAGCGATGCAAGTGACCCAAAGCGGTATATTGTATCTGTCGGGGGATATTATCCGAATAAACTATATCCGCATTCCCGATTTTTAGAGGCTTCTCTCCTTCTGGCTCTTCCAGCACTTCTCCCCCTCGCTGTAGCATGTAAAGATGGGCTGTCAGCATATTGACGCCCTGCTCATCACAGTAGGTGTCGGTCAAGGCCTGCCAACGTTGCCGCAGCACTTCCTGCAACTGTTGTTCTTTATCCTCTATACCCAAAAACTGCTTAAGGCGCCATTCGTTGGCGAAAGGTGTGGTCAACACCCTTAATGGGTAATTGTATTGCGGTAATTGGATCTCTACAAAGCCGTGGTCTGTCTGGGTAATGGAGAAGCCGTTTTCTATCTGCAAGGTATTGAGTTTGGCGTTGGGATAACCGATAAATAGAATGCCACATTCCCTTGCTAATACATCAGGCGCATCAATACGATCCGCACTATCGTGGTTGCCTGCGATGGCGATGACAGGGCGTTTACCGCCATTTGTCAGCCGACGCAGTGTCTTATATAACAGTTCGATGGCTTCTACCGGAGGGTTATAAGCATCAAACAGATCGCCTGCTACGATAACAGCATCCACTTGCTCCTGATCTGCTATATGACAGATTTCGTCTAATACTTCTTTTTGTTCTTCTAATCGTGAAAAAAAATCCAGGCGTTTGCCCAAATGCCAATCGCCCGTATGCAATATTTTCATATACTATGTTTCGATTCTATCTTATTTTTTGTCTGAATGCCCTAAATCCTTTTGTGGATTCACCTGATCTCTAACCAATTGCTTTAACTCTTTGATCTCGGGAAAACGTCCCTCCCGTTTTCGGTCAAAAAGGACTTGCTGGTTGAGCATAATAGTATAACGACCGCTTATCTCGCTTGGTATAAGTTCTACACTATAAATATCACCGGTAAAGGTAGTCAACAGCTCCTGTGCCATATAGGCAGCCCGCAACATCCACCCGCATTTGGGACAGTATTCAATACGAATGCTTACTTTCATAAGATAAAGATACGAAAGGCTGAAAGTTCTTCCTGTATTTTATGCTTGTATTTTTTTTTGTTATTCTTCCGAAGAAAGTACGTTACCAGCTCGCCTGCCTGAAGATCATCTTCGTTATCGCTATGCTTAAACGAGAACGAGATAAGGTGGCGGAGCCATAAAATGAATAGCGTTTACTCTTGCACATGATTGTATAAACCAAAGCTGTTTACCTGCTTAGGGCATTATCCAGTACTTTTCTAAAAAGCTCTGGCTGATCTATCCAAATATTATGTCCTGCTGAATCGATCAATTCGAAATCAATTTTATTATAGTCCCTTATAAGTGCCTGGTGCAATTCACCATTAAAGTCAAGGAAATCATACGCCCCGAAGATAATAGTCGTTTTAGCATCGTCATTAAGAAACTTCCTATAATCATACTTCCAGTTCACTGTCTCCACCATTACAGAAGCATCTTCCTTATAATAATGGAACCCTCCGCGCATGAGCTTATATCTATCAATCCGATAGATGTTAGAAGCTGCAAACGCCATGCGATTAAAATCAGTCCGTTCTTTATCACTAATAAACTGACCGTTTAATTCTTTGTATCTTTTATAGATTGGTAATTCTTTGATTTCCGGTCTTGAACTCAGATATCTTACTTGTTCTTCACTACGCTTCGAAAAAACACTACCTATACTATCTGATTGCGCTGGAATAGCACCCACCAAAACGAGATTCGAAACTTTATCCGGATGCTGACTAAGATAGTCCATAGCAATTAAAGTCCCCATTGAATGAGCCATAATTTTGACTTTTGCATTGCCAAGTTGTTTTATAAGTAAATCCAGATCACCTACATTTTTCTGAAATGTCAGTTTTTCCTTTGGCGCAGGCGAAAGAAGAGAGCCTCTTTGATCATAAAGCACAAAGTGATATTTTTCTTCTAATCCTTCAATAGCATCCAACATATAGTCATGGTTAGCACCAAATCCCCCATGTATAATCACAACTGTATCCTTTCCTGTACCCAATTCCCGTACATAAATATCTTGATTATAAACATCAAGACTATCAGGTGTCCTTAAGTACCATTCGACATAATCTTTACTTTGACCAAAACATGGATTAAAAAATCCCAGAGAGCAAAAAAATGCGATACGCAGTAATGTCATTATTTTTTGTTTCATATCGTAGTTAAAAAATTTCCTTTCAGACAGAGAGCAGATCCATCCAAGGCGCAAAGATATTTAAAAGATAGTATAAGGCCTCATAGTTGATTCCTTTTAAAAACCATATTCTTTTCTTCTTTTGCTTTACCTGTTAAATCATTTCCCATGGGTATACTATATATTGTTTTTTTTGATATCAAGAGCTAAATTATCACTATAAAGAAGGTTCAGCAATTAAAGGTACAATACGAGATAAGGTGGAATATTGTTTGGGTACATTTCGAGTTTTGCATCTATCTTTCTTCGGATATGCTACCGACCTTCTCCCTACCATGTTCGACAATCCTTCGACAGCTCTTCGGGAACGCTTCGACAATCCTTCGAGTCATAGTCGAAGAATTGTCGAAGCACAGCCGAAGAAAACCCGAAGCTGTCCCAAAGTTGTCTCGAACGTGTCCCGAAGCACAGCCGAACATTACTCGAACAATTGTCGAACAGAAGTCGAAGAAGTCAGGAGTCTGTTCTACACTTGCCTTTTCCCGATATTTCCTCTTTTCTAGGATTAGATTGACATCTTCGCCGATAATAATGAGTTATTGTGGACCATAATCCAGAAAGCCACGATGAGATATTATTCGCCCTATTTATGCGGGGTCTAAAGATTATACTTAGTTACGTCGGTTTTGTATCTTCATTTCATTGCAGGCAATTATTAAAAGCCGTAATTTCTATAACCAAAAAATCCCGAAAAAATATTTTCGGGATTTTTGCTTACACTTACACGGAGCAACTATCTGCTTATCGTGTGCATCTGAGGTTCAGCCTGTCCATTATGGCAGGTTCCGCAACCGATTTGCAACAATACACCGTCTTTTTCGTGATTTTTAAAGTACTTCTTGTTGATTTTAGTGGTCATTTTCATCATTTCGCGTGCCACTTGTTTATTGGGGTTGGCATCGCTGGCAAAATCCAGTCCTTTCTCTCCCGGGGCATGGCAATGACCACATTTCACGCCCAAAGCTGCATTGAAAGCTTTCATCGTCCCTTCCAGCTCCTCGGAACTGATATTTTTAGGAAGTACTTTCAAGTTGGTCGGCCTTGGATCTTCCTGTTTCTCAAATGTGGTAAAAGCGCTGATGCTTACAATGGCAAGCACACAGCCCATTAGTGTTAATATTCTTCTTCTCATAATCGTATTTTTATCATTCTCTTTTCCATTCAATAATACTAAAAAAATATCAATTGTCATATTTTTGTCACCAAAATTCTGTGTTATTTTTTACTGTTTCTTTCAAAATGCTAAAACGGCTATTTTTAAGCAAATCTTTTGCAGAGAATTAAGCATACAGGGGCTGTCTAAAAACCGAAACATCATCTCATTGCGCTGTGTCACACCTCTGGCGGTGGAGGCAACGAAGTCCCGTCTGAGAAGCTGTTTAAATTTCTGTTTTTGCTGCACTTCCTTCGCCATAGTCGAGGCACAGCGACAGAGCTAAGACAAAAACTGCTCATGTGTCATCCTGAGCTTGTCGAAGGATAGACAAACGAAGTTTTTTTAAGTTTTTAAACAGCCTACTGAATCGGGAATGATGTCAAAATGCAGATTGCTTCGTCGCTGCACTCCTCGTCCCGAAAGCTTTCGGGAACGCATTTTGCGGTTTGGAAACCGTTTTACACACTCTCTTTACTAGCTGAAATATAGGCCGGCTAAAGATTTGTAAAATCATGTACTTTTTTCTTTATCTTTAGGCTATGCGTAAATTATTGATCCTTTTGATAAGTATGAGTCTATTGCAGAGCAGCTTTGCACAAGGCCTTAAAGAAGTATCGTACAAAGACGGTACGCAAGAACTCCGTGGGATGGTCACAGCCAACACCGGACAAAACCTTCCTTCCGTGTTGATATTGCCGGCTTGGAAAGGCATAGATGAGGAAGCCAAACAAGCGGCCTTAGATCTGCAGAAAGAAGGATATATGGCTTTCATTGCGGATATCTATGGCGTAGGGAATACTCCAACAGACAACACTGCAGCAGGTAAAATAGCTTCGCATTATAAAAACGACTACAAAGCCTATCAGCAGCGTATCGCTATAGCTCTCGAAGAACTGGTACGACAAGGAGCCAACCCTAAAAAAATTGCGGTTATCGGCTACTGCTTCGGGGGAACTGGAGCCTTGGAGGTTGCCCGTGCGGGATTTGCTGTCCAGGGAGTGGTCTGTATACATGGGGGATTAGCAAAAGCCACAGACAGACCTAACAACGCCATACATACAAAAGTATTGGTCGAACACCCTGCTGAAGATAAGTCGGTCAGCCAAGCAGATTATGATCAATTAGTACGTGAACTGAATGAAGGCATGGCGGATTGGCAGATTATCACCTATGCACACTGTGGCCATACGTTCACCAACCCAAATTCGGCAGATTACAATGCTGTCATGGCCAATAGAGCCTGGAATCACACTTTACTATTCCTAAAAGAAGTATTGGACTAATATTTTTACGGAAAAGAAAGGATTTCTTATATTTAGCCTAACTACTAAACCTAAAACGATATATGAAAAAGGGATTGCTTCTGATTGTCATTTACCTGGCTTTTATCAGCCTTGGTCTTCCTGACTCTTTATTAGGCCCTGCTTGGCCCAAGATGTATATAGACCTGAATGTTCCGCTACATTTTGCAGGTATCATTTCGATGATTGTAGCAGGCGGAACGGTTGTTTCCAGTCTGTTCAGTGCCAAGATTATCGAACGCTTTGGTGTGGCATACGTCACCTTGTTCAGTGTATTGCTCACAGCGTTAGCCTTACTGGGCTTCTCCTATTCTCAGCATTTTATTTATTTATGTCTGCTGGCCATTCCGCTGGGTTTAGGTGCCGGTTGTGTGGATGCCGCCCTCAACAATTATGTGGCTTTGCACTATAAGGCAAAGCACATGAATTGGTTGCATTGTTTCTGGGGCGTGGGGGCTGCCTTAGGCCCTATCATTATGGCTCATTACTTAGCTAATGGAGAATCCTGGACAGCAGGCTATCGAACTGTAGGATGGATACAGATTTCCTTGGTACTTATTCTTCTGCTCTCTATTCCTTTTTGGGTGCGAACGTCATCCGGATCGGAAGAGGAAGGCAGCACTGCAGAAAAACAATCTTTTCTAACCTTGCTAAAGGTACCGGGACTGAAACAGGCTTTAATTGTTTTCTTCTGTTATTGTTCCATTGAAGCAACCTTCGGTCTTTGGGGAGCCAGCTATTTGGTCTTTTCGCGGGGATTTGCTCCAGAGAAAGCCGCAGGATTGGTATCGGTTTACTATGTGGGTATAACGTTTGGCCGTTTCGTTTCTGGTTTTATGACCGAAAAATTGACTAACCGCCAGTTGGTTTACGTTGGACAGGGTATCATTATTTTAGGCTTACTCACCCTGCTCCTACCTTTTGAGACAACTTTATTACCGGCATTTTTTATGGTCGGCTTAGGTTGTGCGCCGATATTCCCAAGTTTGTTGCATGAAACGCCACAGAACTTTGGAGAAAAGCAATCCCAATCCATTATGGGGATACAGATGGCCTGCGCCTATATCGGTATCACTTTAATGCCTTTGCTATTCGGCAAGCTGGCTTCAGAAATCGGACACGCTTCTTTACTGTGGTTTATCGGTGCGTTGTTGCTGATTAAGATTTATATGAATTACAGTCTGAATAAGGCTGTATCAGCGAGAAAGGTGTAAAATGTCGCCTTCATCTGTTATGCTTCGACAAGCTTAGCAGGACAGATGAAGGCAACTCTTTCATCACTTACCGCTCATTTCCAGTTCACGGACAAAGTCCCTGCCCCAGTAATGTATATCATAATGCTGTACCTGTTCGTACGAGCGGTTAATGCGTAATGCCGCATCCTCCTCATCCATGACCAAAGCCTTCAGCAGGCTTTCTTTCATGCTCTTTTTATCGTACGGGTTGGTCAGAATGGCATAAGGCAATTCCACCGAGGCACCCGCGAATTCAGATAGGATAAGCACGCCATTGCCTTCTCGGATACCTTGTGTGGCAACATACTCTTTGGCAACTAGGTTCAAGCCATCACGCAAGGGCGTAATCCAAGCGACATCACTTAAAGCATATTGCACCACCACTTCTTCAAAAGGCATACTTCGATAGAAATACTGTATCGGTGTCCAATCCATGGTGGAATAAGCACCGTTGATTTCACCTACTGCCCGATTCACTTCATCACGGATATCGTCATAAATCTTCATACCTTGAGAAGGAGGCGTACAGACATTAATTAGTTCTACCTTGCCTCTAAACTCGGGGTATTCCGCCAGAAATTCACCAAAAGCTTCTATCTTTTCCAATGGACCTTTCACATAATCGAGCCGTTCAATGGACACGATACGCTTGACCTCAGCCTGTTCCTTCCTCTCCATTTGCTGTTCTATCTTTTGCTTGATTTCCTTTTTGCTCAGTAAGCGTTGTATATGGTCGACATTCACGCCAACAGGCTGTGCCCCTAAGCGGATGCGTCGGCCATCGACTTCGATAATCTTGGTCATTTCATCCACACCTAAGGCACAGCTATAGGTCAGGAACTGATGGGCGACAGGGATGTTCTGTATTGTTTTAAATGGTGTATGGCTCCGCAATACGTCCACAAAATTTTCGACATAGCGCGGAATATGGAAACTGATAAAGTCGCAGAGCAACAGGCTTCCGATAATATCCTTGCGCCAAGGGATGATATTGAAAATATCGGCGGCAGGAAAAGCTGTATGGTGGAAAAATCCAATACGCAGATCCGGTCGAAGGGGTTTGAGGTATGCGGGCACCATCCACAGGTTATACTCGTGTATCCAAACGAGCGCCCCCTCATCCGCCTCTTTGGCTATGCGCTCTGCAAAAACACGGTTGATCTCCAGATAATGGTTCCAGTCATCGTGATTGAATTTGGCTCTGTCCACAAAGGAGAAAATAGTTGGCCAAAAGGCCTCTTTGGAAAAGACTCGATAGAACTGGTCAATATCCTCTTTAGGAAGTGAAATCGTTGCGGCCACCAAATTGGGGTATTTTTCTTCGTCAATCAGCTGGTTCTTAACAGGCTGACCATCCTGCTGCAGTACCTCTTCACCAATCCACATCCCGGCTCTTCCTTGCTCAAATAAGCCCAATAGCGATGGGATAATCCCGTTGGGACTTTTGGGAGCCACCCGAACAGCCTTCCCATTGACAACTTCCTTATCAAAAGGTAGTCTATGGTATACCATAACCAGCTGGGGATTGCTTTCCTTTTTGGCTCTCACCGCTGTAGCAGTCTTCTCGGGGATAAAATTGCTGAAAGGTTTATAGGCTTCCATGCATTCCAATATCCCTCCTGCACCGGGCAGTTCTGCATGATAAACGGCTTCATTTTCCTGGGTGCTATCCAACAGGCCTTGCTCCGATTTACCGACGGCTACCCCACGGAAACCTACATGATAAAGGGAAAGATCATTCAATGTATCGCCTGCAACAAGAACATCATCATCCGCAATATGCAAGAGATCAACCAAAGCACGAAGGGTGTTGCCTTTATTCACTGCCTTGGGCATAATGTCCAAGTATTTATCGACTGAAGTGATGACATCACAGTCAAAACTATCTGCAATACTGCGGACCGTATCCAGATCTACCTGTTCATCATAGTAGAAAGAACAACGGCGTTGTTGCGGCACCTCTTGATAAATTAGGTTGGGGATCTTGGAAAATTCCGCCCGTATATCGTATACCTTGGGCCATTTACTCTCTATTTCGTTCTGTAAAGGTTCTATAGATTCCAAGGTATAGCCGTTGACCACCGTAGCCCCTACATCGGCTATGATATAATTTGGGGTCGGGATAATTGGGTCATTCAGTAAGGGTATAACGGATTCTAAGCCACGACCGGTCACAAAAACCAGTTGTATATCTTTATTTTCTTTTATAATACGGTACAAACGCAGGCGATCTTCCATTTTTCCACCTAAGAACGTACCATCTAAATCTGTTGCTAATAACATTATTTTATATTCCTTTCTAACAATTTAAATTCACTTACTACGGGCATGTGGTTATACAATACACGATAAGCGGTATTCAGTAATGGCAGGTTCAAACCAAAGCGTGAAGCCGTCTCGAATAGCCCTTTTGTCGCGTAATAGCCTTCTGCCACCATGGACATGATCGTCTGACTTTGCACCACGGAGTAACCCTGCCCGATCAACTCTCCAAAAGTGCGGTTACGGCTATGTGCGGAATAGCCCGTGACTAACAAATCCCCCAGATACTGCGAACATCCCATCCGGTTGGTGGATGCACCGACACCACTAAGCAACACTTCCAATTCGTATATGGCATTGGATACCAACACGGCCATAAAGTTGTCGCCATAGTTCAATCCTTTGGCCATACCACATACAATACCAACTACATTTTTATAGATAGCGGCATATTCCACACCTAATAGATCTGCACTCAGTTGTACACGTACATAAGGCGTAGTGAACCAGTCTGCTATCCGACGCAAAAACGGCAGGTTTGCACTGCAAAGGGTCATATAGGTCTTTCTATTTCCCGCAATCTCTTCGGCATGACAAGGGCCACCTATCATAGCTTGATGCTGTTCGCCCAAATGAAAAGTCTGGCTGATAAACGCACTGGGCAAGTCATTGTTCTCACCTACCGTGCCTTTAATAGAGGTGATAACAAACTTTTCTTTCAGCAAGTCGGTATCTATATTTCTTACAATAGCGGGAAGCTGTGCACTCGGAACAAGAAAAAGCAATATTTCACTTTTGGAAATAACCGCTTCTAAATCAGTAGACGCTTCGATATACGTTGCATCCAATTTTGTCCCTTGCAAATAGTCGGGATTTACCCCCTTTTGGTTAAGGATGTCGGCCTGTTGATGACGCCTGACATACCAATGGACATGAACTTTGTTTTCCGTTAGAATCTTTACCAATGCAGTAGCCCAACTACCCCCGCCAATAACACTTATTTCCTTCAAAACGCAATGGGTTTTTAGATGGAAAGCGATGGCTTTCCATATCAGATTTACTTAATACAATACAAATATAGATAAAAATAAACTAATAAGCAAATTTAAGGGATGTGAAAATCGGATATACACATCATAAATTGTTTGTAATGGAATTTTTGTTGAGGTGAAATGGAGGTTTTATTTCTACTATGCTGATTTTTCCCATCGCACAACCTTTCCGTCCCTCGCCGGGACAGGGCATTCCTTTTTGTAGGGCAAAAAGGAATCAAAAACCCTTTGTCCCATCCGAGGTGGCCTGTCCCGCAGCCCAGCCCACACAAAGGAAATCCCTTACAAGGCTGAAACTACTGTCCGAAGCTCTTTGGATAGCTTCGGACAATAGTTTCCATGCCTTTCCCTTCCACACAATCCCTCGGTATTTCCTTTGTCTTTCCGCCACTTGGATGAGACGGAGAAGCGCTTAACCGTCACTCGGTAGAAGAGGCGATGGGAATCGCCTTCCTCTACTTGCACGAACCACTCCTTAATAGAAAAATGTCGCCTTAAAAGTTTTGACCATGTAGAAAGCTATTTTTAGCACTATCCCTCTGGTCAAAGCTTTTCAGCGACGAGGTTTTTGTCTACTTTTTGACGGCCAAAAAGTAGAAGCCAGTTGCGGCTCGAGCGACAAAAACTATCTAATAATTTAAACATAAAAATAAGATGCTTTTGCCCTGATAAAGATAAGGGGACTCGTTAACGAATCCCCCTATCTTTACACCTTCCCTACAACGACACGCAGGAGCTTGTCGTAATCAAAATATTGTTGGGCTACGGCCTGTACTCTTTCCGGGGTCATTTCCCGAATGGTCTGGTTATAGCGGGTATAATATGATAAATCAAGATTAGAAAAATACACGGCTTTGAATTTATCTGCGTGGGAGAAAATAGATTCCAAACTACCTAAGATAGCGCCTAACATATAATTCTTTACCAGTTCGACTTCTTCAAGCGGTGCAGGTTCTGTTCTCAACAGTTGAAATTCCTTTTGGATTTCGTCCAAAGTCGCTTGTGTAACATCTACCCCTACTTCTGATGCTATAGTAAGAAAACCGGTATGCCTGAGGCTGGCAATGGCTGAACCTATACTATAGGTATAGCCTTTGTCCTCCCGAATATTGCGCATTAATCGCGAACCGAAATAGCCTCCAAAAAGCGTATTGACAAACTGTACTGCAGGAAAATCAGGATTTTTGCGATTGATGAACGGCATCCCTAATCGAATTGCGGACTGCATAGCGTCGGTACGCTCTTCGATAAATTGCTGTGGCTGAAACTCGGGCAATAGTGGATTCAATCCCGAAGGGATTTCACCTTGATTTATCCAGTTCTTTCCAAAAAGCTGTTCGACCTGGGCCAAGACCTCATCCGTCACATCGCCGGAAAGAATAAGTGTACAATTTTGGGGTTGGATTTGCGCCCGATATAAAGCCTGTAAATCTTCTCTGCGGAGGTTATCGTAAGCTTCTTCCGTAGGTGTAATTCCATAGCGTGTCTCGCCAAAAAGATTACGGTAGAAAAACCTGCGTGCTACATATTCATTCTTACGCAAGGATACTTGCAGAGACTGTTTATTGTTACGGGTAAAGGTCTGCAACTCCGATTCTGGAATAATGGAATCGGTCAATACATCATGTACAATAGGCAAAACTGCCGGAAGATGCTTCGTCAAAATGTACATCGTTAATGCCGTTTGATCGTAGCTATATTCCGGGATGAGGTATCCTCCATAAAAATCGATTTCTTCGGCTATCTGTGCACTGGTACGCGTATTGGTCCCTTCCTTGAGCATACTGCTCAGACAGGTATTCAATAAAGGGTTTTCCGGTGAGGAAAAAACATTCTGAAATATAAATTCTGCTTTCAGCAATTCTTGTTCTTCGGCATAAAAGACAAAAATCTTAAGCCCATTCTCCAATTGCAAGGATTTAGGCTCCACCAAATGTATATCCGCCACCGGGTGTTTTAGGGGAGCTTCTTTTCTATTCAACATCTTGCTGTTCTTTAGCGTGATAGATTAAAGTGGACGAGTTCTCTTGACGGAATATCTCCTGAGCTATGCTTTGTATATGCGGAGCCGAAACCTGAAGATAACGGTCAACCTCTTGGTTATACAGGTCGGCATCTCCTAATGCTTCATAAAAGGCAAGATTCATCGCTTTGTCTAAATTTGAAAGTTCTGCAAACATCATGGTCGACTCGATTTTGTTTTTGACTTTTTGCAATTCCTTTTCAGCAACCAACTCTTTTTTCAGCAGTTCCAACTGTTGCCATAACGCTTTTTCTGCATCCGTCAAAGACACTTGTGGTAGAGGTTTTCCCTCAATGACAAAGAGATTATCATCTATAGAACCCATAACATAGGCATTGACTTCACTGAACAGGGGCTGCTCCTTCACCAAAGCCCGATACAGTCGTGAAGAGGATCCTCTGGATAGAATATCGGAAATCAAATCCACAACAGGATAATCCGTATGCAAGCGGTCGGGGCCATGAAACGCAATATAAATACTGTTTACAGGTACATCAGCCCATACTTCTTCCCTACGGGCTTCCGTTTGCTTAGGTTCCTTAGGCAGATTCCTGACGTAATCTTCACCCTTTGGAATATCGCCAAACCATTTCTGGCTAAGCTGTTTTACTTCTTCCAGATGCACATCCCCTGCTACTACCATGATGGCATGGTTTGGAGCGTAGTGCCTTTTGAAAAACGCTTTCACGTCTTCCATCGTCGCTTCTTCGATATGTTTTAGTTCCTTGCCAATGGTAGCCCAACGATAGGGATGCACTTTGTAGGCCAGCGGTCTTAACCGCAACCATACATCGCCGTAGGGTTGATTCAGGTAACGCTGCTTAAATTCCTCACACACAACCTGTCGCTGTATTTCTAAGCTCTGCTCGCTAAACGCCAAGTTCAGCATGCGGTCGCTCTCCAACCAAAAGGCTGTTTCCAAATTTGTAGAGGGCAGAGTAATATAATAATTCGTGATATCATTACTGGTGAAGGCATTATTTTCTCCTCCTACTTCTTGTAAAGGTGTATCATAGTTGGGGATATTGACAGATCCGCCAAACATCAGGTGCTCGAAGAGATGCGCAAACCCTGTTTTATCGGGTGACTCATCACGCGCTCCTACATCGTATAAGATGTTCAAGCAGGCCATGGCTGTGGTGTGGTCTTCATGCACAATCACCCGAAGGCCATTGTCCAGCGTAAACTTTTGGTAGTTAATCATGAATGTATAGTCAATAAATGCTTTAAACAGTCCACTGTATATCTTTCTTCAACAGCGAAAGGGTTTGTTCTTCCAGAGAACCTGCTTCGGGTTGAAAGTCATAAGCCCAATTGGCCTGTGTCGGCAAGCTCATCAGGATAGATTCAATACGCCCATTGGTTTCCAGACCGAATTTGGTCCCTGCATCATATACCAGGTTAAACTCCACGTACCGACCACGACGCAATAATTGCCAATCTTTCTCCCGTTGTGTAAAAGTCTTTTCACGGTTTCTATTGACCAGTTCGGTGTAAGTAGGTACAAAGGTTCGGCCCAAGTCACAGGAGAAATCAAAAATCTGTTCGTAACTTAATCCTGTTTTTTCGGGTGTTAGCCTGTCATAGAAGACCCCTCCGATACCTCTGGTTTCCTGACGATGCTTGATATAAAAATAGTTATCTGCCCAAGTTTTAAAATCGGTATAGAACGAGGAGTGATGCTTATCACAGACATTCTTCATCATGTGGTGAAAGAAACGTGCATCATCTTCTATGATATAATGTGGGGTTAAGTCTATACCGCCTCCGAACCATCGCATCTGCTCATTCAACTCAAAATAACGGATATTCATGTGGATGATGGGTACCCAAGGATTATTCGGATGGATGACAATGGATACTCCTGTCGCGAAAAAATCCTCTTCTTCCACTCCGAAAGCTTTCTTGATCGGTTCAGGTAGCTTACCATGTACTGCAGAAAAATTCACCCCTCCTTTTTCAAGGATGTTACCCTGCTGGATTATACGTGTGCGACCTCCACCACCGCCTTCTCGTTCCCAAAGTTCTTCTTGAAATGTTGCTTTGCCATCCAATGCTTCCAACCCTTGGGTTATCTCGTTCTGAATGGTTTTATAGGTTTCTGCTATATCGTGTCTTGTCATCGTTTATGATAATTTTTCGGCTAATTTTCTAACTTCCGTAGCTGCTGGTTGGCGATTGTATAATATCTGGTAGACCATATTGCAGATCGGCATATCCAAATCATAGCGTTGGATAATATTCTGGATACAGGCTGACGCATAATAACCTTCGGCTACCATGTTCATCTCCAACTGCGCCGACTGGACAGTATATCCCTTCCCTATCATATTACCAAAAGTACGGTTACGGCTAAATTGGGAATAGGCTGTTACCAGTAGATCACCTAAATAAGCTGAGGCGTTGATGTCCCTGTCTTCTTCAGGATCGATGGCCAGCACACAGGTTTCCATTTCACGGATAGCATTGGATACTAAAACCGCCTGAAAATTGTCTCCAAAACCCAAACCATGACATATCCCTCCAGCCAATGCATATATGTTCTTTAGCACTGCGCCATATTCCACCCCTAACACATCGGAGGATAGGATGGTCTTGATATAACGGTTCTGCAACAATTGGCTTACACTATCCGCCTGTTTACTATCTTTGGCCGCTAACGTCAGATACGAGAGCTTCTCAGAAGAGACTTCCTCGGCATGGCATGGCCCACCGATAACGACGATACGCTCTAAAGGGATTCCATAGGTCTTCATCAGATATTCCCCTACAATAAGATTATCTTCGGGAATGATTCCTTTGATGGCTGATACAATGGTTTTACCTTCGAAATCATTAGGCCCTATACCTTTTAGAGCATCTTTTAAATATGCGGAGGGTGTATTCAAAATAACAACATCCGATTGTTGCACGACTGTTTTGGTATCTGAAAATAGATTTTCGGGGTTTATTTTAAGCTCCACAGCACTGAGATAAGTCGGATTATGTCTATACGTTTTCACATATTCCAAATCTTCCTCTTTCCTAATCCACCACAAAATTTCCTTTTCAGAGGCATTGTCACCCAGCATCTTAATCATTGCCGTTGCCCAACTGCCACTACCAATCACTCCAACCTTTTGTTTGGAACTCACCATAAGTTTATATTTCACTAAGCGACAAATATAGCGATTTATTAGGGGTTTCTCATCTTCTGTTCTTTAGGGAGTAGGTCAAAAGCATCTTATTTTTATATTTAAAATAAATGGAGTTTTTTTTTGTACATTTTATGTCCTCCGAAGCCGGACAGGCTTTTTCCACTTTTGACCGCAAAAGTGGAGCAAAACTCGTCGCTGAAAAGCTTTGACCAGAGAGATAGTGCTAAAAATAGCCTTCTACATGGTCAAAACTTTTGATGCGACATTTTCCAGTTAAGGAGTGGTTCGTGCGAGTAGAGTTTAGACTTCCGAAGTTTCTGAAACTTCGGAAGTCTTGAGTAGACGCGAAAGCGCTTCTCCGTCTCATCCAAGTGGCGGAAAGGCAAAGGAAATACCGAAGGATTGTGAGGAAGGGAAAGGCATGGAAACTATTGTCCGAAGCTATCCAAAAAGCTTCGGACAGTGGTTTCAGCCTTGTGAGGGATTTTCTTTGTGTGCGTTAGGATCGTGTGACAAGCCACCTTGGATGGGACAAAGGGTTTTGGTCACTTTTGCCCTTCAAAAGTGACGCCCTGTCCCGGCGAGGGACGGAAAGATTGTGCGATTGGAAAAAATCAACATATTGTAGAAACAAAACTTCCATTTTTATCATCAACAAAAAAATTATTACCTTTGTAGCATATCTTAAAAAAATAAGTATGTAATACCATTTCTTTCTATATAACTAAACAGCTTCCCTTTTTAGGATGAAGTTATCAGTTTACCTTTCAACGAAAGAAATCATGCTTATTGTACAAAACATATCCTATATACATCTGGACAAAACTTCGTTGTTTAACAACCTTAATTTTACTTTGCCTACCCATTCTAAGACTGCATTGATTGGTCAAAATGGCTCGGGTAAGTCTACCTTATTAAAACTTATTGCAGGACTATACCCCGTGACAACAGGTCAAATACACACCGTGGAAAACCCTTATTACATACCACAACATTTTGGTCAATATAATACATTAACCGTTGCAGAGGCATTGGGAATCGCCGATAAGCTTCACGCCTTCGAATGTATTTTATCGGGCGAAATGACCGAAGCATATCTGGAATTATTGGATGACGATTGGACGATTGAGGAACGATGCCAAGAATCTTTGCAACATTGGCAACTAGAAGGCATTTCCTTATCTTCCCCAATGGCACTACTGAGTGGCGGACAGAAAACCAAAGTTTTCTTAGCCGGAATCGAGATCCATAAACCCAATTTCATCTTGTTGGATGAACCGAGCAATCACTTAGACCTCGCTGGTCGGGAACTCCTTTACGACTTCATCCTAACGACTTCTGCCACCCTATTTGTCGTGAGTCATGATCGTACGCTATTGAATCTATTAAACAATATTTATGAACTTACACCAACTGGTATAACGACCTATGGGGGTAATTATGATTTTTATTGTGAGCAAAAAGAAATTGCTGTGAATGCTCTGCAGCACCGTATCGAATCACAGGAAAAAGAACTACGCAAAGCAAAACAGAAAGAGCGCGAAACCATGGAGCGTCAACAAAAACTGGATGCTCGAGCTAAAAAGAATGTGGGTAAAGCTGGCCTTCCGAAAATCGTGGCAAACACATGGCGCAACAGTGCAGAACGAAGTACCGCCAAGATAGCAGGTGTTCATTTGGAAAAAACCACAAATATTTCCCAAGAACTGCGTGCGCTACGCACCCAGCAAACTGAGCTGGACAAGATGAAATTCGCCTTTGACACCAGTAATCTACATTTTGGTAAAACATTATTCCAAGGAGAAGACTTGAATTATATGCATAATACCAAATGCTTATGGACCCCAGACCTTAATTTTTCAATAAAAAGTGGAGAGCGCACGGCTATTCAAGGAAAGAACGGATCCGGCAAAACAACCTTCATCCGCTTGCTCTTGGGTGAGTTGTTACCAGCTAGGGGAAAACTGTATCGCGCGACTGAACAGATTGTTTATATCGATCAAGAATATTCCCTGATAAATGACCAACTGAATATATATGAACAGGCACAAACATTCAACCAAACAGCTTTACAGGAACATGAAGTTAAGATAAGACTAAATCGCTTTCTATTTGACAAAGACGAATGGGATAAACCTTGTCACGCATTAAGTGGTGGAGAAAGAATGCGCTTGGCACTCTGCTGTCTCAACATTGGTCAGATTGCTCCTGATATGATTATCTTAGATGAGCCGACAAATAACTTGGATATACAGAATATTGATATTTTGACTTCAGCAATACGGGATTATACAGGAACCTTACTCGTTGCGTCACACGACAATATTTTTTTGGAAGAAATCGGTATACAACGGCATATAAATTTTTAGCCCTATGTAACGAAAGGAGAATTACTTTACATTCTTCCGATAGTCGGATGGTGATATCCCCACAATCTTTTTAAAGATACGTGCAAAATACGATGGATCGGTAAATTCCAGTTCATAAGCGATACTGGCGACACTCTTATTAGTCTCCAGCAGCAGTAATTGGCTATGGATAATAACTACTTCCAAAATAAGTTCTTTAGAAGATTTTTTGAATACGGATGAGACGCAGCGATTGAGGTAATTAACCGAAACGGCAAGCCTGTCAGCATAGAAATCTACTGTCTTATGTTTATTAAAATGCAGGTGAACCAATTGCTTAAAAGCAATGGCAATCTCCTGTCGCCGTTCCAATGATCTGTTGGTCTCGGACAATTTGATGATCTTCAGCACAGCCGTCTTGAAGATGCTTTCATACAGTTCCTTATAGGGTGTTTTGTTATAAATCTCCCGATATAATAAATCCAGCAAACCATTCAACTCTTCACTATCCGATGGAGTAAGGTTAAGCATCGGCGAAATCGTAAAGATATTCAGGATTTCCTGTTCCCGAAAAAGGGAGGTCATCGCCTGTTCCTTAATCAACACGCAATATCCCTGAGCCGATTTATCAACCGAATGTATTGCAGATATATGTCCATAGTTACAGATTACTACGGCGGGAGCTTCTACCATAAATGTCGTCGATTCAATCTGTTGGGTGAAATAGCCTTCCGTAATATGGATCAGCAAGTTATAACCAAAAAAAATAGGTGGAATGGGGATCATTAAATAGGGTGCTATATCCCGAAGTGGAAAGATTTTAATCGGTGTAGGAATATAGGTCAGGTGATTAAGACTCCCGTCCATAAACTTGGAGACAAATTCATCCGCATTGATTTTATTCTTTTCCATTACCTTTTAATATTTCTTCAAATTTCATCATTCTCCTCGAATTTGCAAAAAGGGATTGTACTGAGATTGCTTTCAATTATAAAACATCATTAAAGGTCTTCTCCTATTCCTCATTCAACGTAAGAATAGCACAAGTTTTTTAAATTATGATTTCAAACTGTTTATTTCTTGTCTTATGCAAAGTTGATTAAAGCGAAACTCCTTTAAATTTGTTAAACAAATAATCGAACACGTACATACCCTACTAAAAATAAGCACCAAATGAAAAAGAATAAAATCATATTCTGGACGGCTACGATCATCATATTTTTGATGGAAGGTGTAATGCCGGCCTTTACCTCACAGACAGAGTTGGCAAAGGAAGGTATTAAACAGTTGGGCTATCCCGAGTATTTTGGTAATGCATTAGTTGTATTCAAAATATTGGGTTCTTTGACACTGATTATCCCTCAAATGCCAAAACAGCTTAAAGAATTGGCTTATGCAGGCTTTCTGTTTAACTTTATCTTTGCAAGTATAAGTCACTTTGCTATTGACGGAATGGATTTTCAATCATTTCTTCCCCTGATTTTTATTGGAATACTTGCATTATCCTACAATAGCTATCGCAAATTAAATTCAGTAGATTCAAAAAATTGAAACAATGGATAACAAGCAGAAAATAATTCCAAACCTATGGTTTGACGGAAATGCAGAAGAAGCAGCACTTTACTATCTTTCCATTTTTCGTGATGGAAAACTCATCAATACCACGTATTACCCTATGACGGAAGCAGAGGGTCTGGCTGATTTTCAGAAAGATTTAGCCGGTAAAATACTTACGGTTGAATTTGAGATATTGAACACACGATTTATTGGTATCAATGCCGATTCAGAATTTAAGTTCAATGAATCTGTTTCCTTCATGATCCCTTGCAAAGACCAGGCAGAGATTGATTATTACTGGGATTCGCTGATTGCTGAGGGAGGCGAAGAAAGCGTTTGTGGGTGGTTAAAAGATAAATATGGTTTGAGTTGGCAGGTCTGCCCTGCCAATTGGGACGATGTCTTAAGTAAAAAGCCTGACGCATTCCGAAAAATGATGGGTATGAAAAAATTCATTATTGCTGATTTTTAGGGCAAATTAGAAACAAAAAGACTCGAAATATGAAACTTACTGCAAAAGCAACTTTACAAATACAAAAAACGATCAACGAAGTTTTTGAAGCAATTGTGGATCATGAGAAAATGACGAAATATTTTATTTCAGAAAGTAGCGGACGCATGGAAGCGGGAAAAGAGCTCAGCTGGGAATTTGGGGATTTTCCCGGTAAATTTCCTGTGAAAGTCAAGGAAGTTCAGCCAGATAAATTTGTTTCCTTTGTTTGGGACGAAGACACGGTTGTGAACATTACTCTAGAAGAGCAACCCGACAAAAGCACCGTGGTAAAAGTGACCGAAGGTGAAAAAGAATTAAACGATAAAAACCTCGAATGGTGTATCGGGAATACTTTTGGCTGGGGAAATTTTCTGGATTGTATGAAAGCCTATTTGGAGTACGGCATCCACCTTCGTAAAGGGGCTTTTGATTATATGAAAAAGTAAAATTATTTAGTGATGACAACAAAAAAACCGAACAACGTCGATGAATACATCAATGCTGCACCCGATCAAGCAAAGGAAAAGCTGAATGAAATCCGTTCGTTACTGAAATCTGTTGTGCCCCATGCCTCAGAAGAATTAAAATGGGGCCAGCCTGTTTTTATAGAAAAGCGCATTTTATTTTCTTATTCTGCTTTCAAAAATCATTTGACGTTTATGCCTACAGGTCCGGCATTACAGCCCTTCAAAAATGAACTATCCTCGTTGAAAACAGGTAAGGACACGATACAGTTTCCCTATGATAAACCCTTGCCAAAAGAACTAATAAAAAAAATAGCATTATTCAGGTATAAAGACGTTATGGAGAATGATGCCAAATGGATGTATTAAAACAAATAACTATGAAAAAGCTACAATTCAAAACAAATATCCACGCGCCAGTTGCAAAAGTATATGATACGATGCTCGGATTAAAAGACAAAGCAACCTATGAAGCATGGGCAGCTGAATTTAACCCGACTTCCACTTTTGAGGGAAACTGGGAAAAGGGGACAAAAATCCTTTTTATCGGTACTGATGAAAACGGAGAAAAAGGCGGAATGGTTTCTGAAATCGCAGAGAATATCCCCCATAAATTTGTATCCATTCGTTCTTGCGGAATTTTAAAAGGAGACACCGAAATCACTGAAGGTGAAGAGGTCGAAGAATGGACAGGCGGGCTGGAAAATTATACATTTGAAGAACATGACGGACTGACTACTGTTACAGTGGACATGGACACGACAGAAGGTTATGCCGATTATTTTAATGAAACCTATCCAAAGGCATTAAGCAAATTAAAATCGATAATTGAAAGCTGAAAAATAAGGAAGCGCAAATTATATGTAACATCATTTTATTCAAACAGACTCAGTTGTCTGTTCTGCACTTTTTCCAAATCATTTTCATAAAAGTTGGACAGGGTGACGCCTAACAAGCGAACCTTTTTGTCCTGCATATCGACTTTGGACAACAGTTCCATAATCTGTGTTTTCATGTCTTCTGCAGTATTGGTATAAAAAGGAGACGTAAAACTGCGGGTAATCTGTGTAAAGTCTTCAAATTTTATTTTAAGGGTAATGGTTCTCCCTTGTTTGCTCTTAGTGAGCAGCCTTTTTTCCAATTTGTCGCATAAGGATTCCAATTCACGTTTCATGTCCTCTTCTTCTCTTAAATCCGTTTCAAAAGTATCCTCAATACCGATAGACTTACTGATACGATTAGGTTTAACCTCCCGATTATCTTCTCCCCGAACCATGTGATAGAAAAACTTGCCGGATTTGCCAAAGCGACGAATCAAGTCGACTTCCGATAATTGCTTTAAATCTGTGCCACAATGTATCCCCATGCTCTTCATTTTCTGGGCAGTAACCTTACCCACACCGAAAAACTTTTCGATGGGCAATTGTTCCAAGAAAGGAATAACCTTAGAAGGTCCTAAAAAGGTCAAACCGTCCGGTTTTTGATAATCAGAGGCAATCTTTGCAATAAATTTATTTACAGAAACCCCTGCCGATGCTGTAAGGTTCAATTCTTCTTTAATAGCGGATTTAATAGCTTTAGCGATCTCAATAGCCGAACCTACCCCCTGTTTATCTTCCGTTACGTCCAGATAGGCTTCGTCTAAGGACAGAGGTTCTATCAAATCCGTATATCGCCTGAAAATAGCCCGTATCTTATCCGATACCTCTTTATAAACATCAAAACGGGGACGTGTAAAAATCAAGTGCGGACAAAGTTGTAAGGCCTGACGCGATGGCATTGCTGAACGCACGCCATACTTACGTGCTTCGTAACTGGCCGTAGCAACCACACCTCGTCCATCCGGCGAACCGCCTACAGCAAGAGCCTTACCTCGCAATTCAGGAAAATCACGTTGCTCTACTGAAGCGTAAAACGCATCCATATCAATATGTATAATCTTCCGCTTAACTTCCATTATCCACCTTCTTGAATACAAAATAGCCAGCCTCAGATGGATGATCCTGTACAAGAGCCCCTTTATCTTCCTTAAGAATTAACCGTATAATCATGATATCTCCTATTGCTGCAACAGTAAAAAATATCCCAAAAGACAATAGAAACAGACTTCCTGTAAACCAAGACACTACACCCGGCAATATTCCCATCAGAATGCCCGGCATAGCTGCACCAATGGCATAAGCACGTACGGATAGCGGTTCTTTACAATGGCAATACGGCGCCATGTATTTCCACAGGACTCCAAATTTAATGGATTTCCATCCCTGTTTCGCATAGAGAGCCCATGTAACACCATGAATCAGCTCATGCAGAACAATACCAGCGACCAATACCAAAACAATAACAAAAGGTACAACGTAAAGAGGCAAATCGATAATAAAAAACTCATTCACTTTTGACCAAGAGAATTCTTCCCGCCAAATTATGTAATAAATGATGCCGAAAAAAGCAATCACCGGAAAATAAAAAAGACAGCCCGCGGCATTGGCCTTGGCTAAATCAATCGTCCGCTGTTCCTTTATGTATTGATTTTCTTCCATATCGTTTTAAAAATATTCAAAATCCTCCATTTACCCAAAAAGTCTTCGATTACAGTAGCGCTCCTGTATTTAAAATATTGAAAATAAACGGACCTTTTACCTCTCTCATAAACTCTTTAAAAAACATATTTAAGTGCATTTACCCTGAAATGCTTCGCAATTATATTGCATATAAAAGTGGATTTACGTAGGTTTGCTATCTATTTAGAAACATTTTTTTAAACACCGAATGAACATCAGGTTAGGATATTTAGCTGGCTTTTTAGGATGCCTCTGCTTCATTAACAGCGTGAACGCTCAAGAGCGGGACGATAGAGCGACCATTTTAAATTTCAAAGGCATTCAATACACCAGTAAGGATTCCTTATTCTATACAAACTTCAGGTTTCGGATGCAAAATCGCCTAAAATTCAACAATGTGTTGGACGGTGAAAGCAACAATTCCTTGGAAGCGCGAATTCGCCGATTGCGGATGCGGATGGATGGATATATCTATACGCCCAAAATATCATACTCTGTACAATTGGCTTTCACAAGGGGCGATCAGGATTTTGACGACTCAGGTGTGCCAAATATCATTCGTGATGCGGTCGTATTCTACAACTTTTCTGATGACTTCTATATCTCATTCGGGCAGAACAAATTACCCGGAAATAGACAACGTGTAACTTCATCTGGATCTCAACAGTTTGCGGAGCGTTCACTGGTCAATGCGAACTTTAATATTGATCGGGACTTCGGATTGACATTCCACCTGAACAAGAAAATTGCGCACATGCCCATACATGCTAAAGCAGCTATTTCTACAGGTGAAGGGCGTGCTGTTAACACGACCGATGATGGGTTGGCTTATACGGGACGACTTGAGTTTTTGCCTCTGGGTGAGTTTACCAATGATGGGGATTACTCCGAAGGCGATCTCGAGCGCGAAAAGAAACCAAAGCTTTCCTTAGGGCTAGGTTATAGCTACAACGACCGTACCACACGTGTAAATGGGCAGACTGGTAAATTTGTGGTCAATCCGTTTACTTTAAAGACTTCCTTTGCAGACGCCATGTTCAAATATGCTGGTTTTGCTTATCAAGCAGAATATATGCGTCGGGATGTGGACAACCCGTTTAACACCGTAGACGATCAGTTCAACCAGAATGACGGATCAGAACCCGAGGAGGTACATGCTTTTAAAGGTTGGGGAATAAACCAACAAGCATCCTATATCCTTCATGGCGGATATGAACTGGCGGGACGGTATACGTATGTTAAACCTCACGAGCAGATACGAAATGTAGAATCACAGATTGATGTCGTTGAACTTGGTTTTACCAAATATATCAAGGCTCACCGTCTAAAAGTACAGCTAAATGGTAATTATACCGTAAAAAATGGTGATTTTGGTAACAGTCACAGTAAGAATGCATGGGGTGGAACTTTTCAAATAGAATTAGGGATTTAAACAGGGGCTTATGAGATATTATCTTATTGCAGGAGAAACTTCGGGCGACCTTCATGGTGCTAATTTGATAAAAGCTTTAAGAAAGGAAGATGAGCAAGCGCAATTCTATATCGTAGGTGGCGACCTCATGAAAGAGGCCGCACAGGAGTTACCGCTTATCCACACTTCTGAAATGGCCTTTATGGGATTTGTAGAGGTTATTAAAAATCTCGGGAAAATACGGAAGAACCTGCAATTAGTCAAAGAAGATATCCGCAAACAACGTCCAGACACGGTGATACTTATCGACTTCCCGGGCTTTAACCTTAAAATCGCGGAGTTTGCTAAGAGCTTAGGTATAAAGGTTTGTTATTATATTTCTCCTAAAATATGGGCATGGAACCAAGGTCGCGTTCATAAAATCAAGAAGGTCGTAGACCACATGTTTTGTATCCTTCCCTTTGAAATTGATTTCTACAAACAGTTCCATTATTCGGTAGATTATGTCGGGAATCCCCTGTTGGACGCTATATCGGCTTATACCTTTAATCCTGATTTTAAGAAAACAAACCATCTTAACGAACGTCCTATTATTGCCTTATTGCCTGGGAGCCGCACGATGGAAATCGAAAAGTTGCTGCCTGAGATGGTTAATTTATATTATCTGTTTCCTGCCCATCAATTTGTGATTGCTGGTGCACCAAACTTTGACGAGACACATTATAAACGTTTCACCGGAGATCTTCCGATACCAGTTGTATTTAACCAAACATACGACTTGTTGAAAAATGCAGATGCAGCTGTTGTCACCAGTGGTACAGCAACACTGGAAACGGGTATCTTAAAAGTTCCACAAGTAGTCGTGTACAAGGCAAATAGCCTGACCGTTATGATTGCCCGCCTGTTGGTCAAAGTGAAATTTATTTCATTGGTAAACCTTATCAACAATTTCCTCTCCGTTCGCGAGCTGATCCAGAAAGACTGTACCACCCGCAATATAGCTGATGAACTGGACGAATTATTGAACAATAAGGAACACAGAGACAGTGTTTTGGAAAATTACGATATCCTAGAAGAAAAATTAGGAACACCGGGGGCTTCAGCCAAAGCAGCAAAATTGATTGTAGGTTATCTTTCTTAATTAAACTTTTTACTAAAAAGTTGGTTCTATAATAAATAAACAAGTAAAAAAAACGCAGATTGGTTTCCTTCGGAGCTGACTCGCGGTCGTCATACTTCCTCGTCCCGAATGCTTTCGGGAACGTGTTTTTATTATTTTATTGATTTTTGTCATGTAAGACTAAATATTAAAAAAGATGAGCAAGTACCTATTTATTATCACGATATTATTCTGTTATTGCGTAAGCATCGCTTATGGGCAATCAAACGAACAACATATTCCCAAACTAGAGCTCAAGAAAAAGCAGAAAAAAGTCTTTCATGAGAAAGACAGAGACTCTACTACCTTACTCTATATTGACACCTTGCTTATGAAGGATAGGTCTTCATTGCAGTTTTTCGGTAAGAAGTCTGTTAAGTTGGTCGTCAAATATGCAGAGATTGGTGACAGAGCCTTTATCAGCGGCATGGCGGGGCAAAACAATGCTTCGGACTTCGACATAGAAATGAATATACAAAAGCTGGGATCTTTATATATTATTGCACGTGGACAGGATGCCATGAATGGAACACGCACCCATCCCAATGGTGATGGTGGTCAGGTGAATTTCTTGTATTCAGCAGAAGGAGTCAATCCCCAGATGACGAACAAGAAAGAGAAAAACTACCTTTTTGCCGATGTGTCCGCAGGAGGACGTGCAATCAATCCGAATTCTGACCTCACCCAAATCTATTCCCGTATAGCCACATCAGCGCCAGGATTACGTGGAATACCGCAGGGACAAATCTATTCTGGTTCACCAGGCAACGAGGGTAAATTCACACTAAAACAAAACACGAACGAGAAATAATTGTATCTTTAAGTCATGATGACAAAAAGATTTTTCTTCGTATTGGCATTTCTACTACCTCTTCTTGGGCTTGCACAACAGCTTATCCCACTGACCCAAAAAGCAGGAATTAGTTTACGTGGATTAGACAGTTATCAGGATTATTGCCTTTGGGTCAGTGGAGCAAAAGGTACAGTAGGTGTGTCTACTGATGCGGGCAAAAATTGGAATTGGGTTTCTCCTAAAGGTTATGCTGAATATGATTTTCGGGATATCGAAGCATTTAGTGAACGTGAAGCGGTTATTGTCAGTGCAGGAACACCGGCTGTTATTCTCAAAACCACAGATGGCGGAGAGAATTGGGCAGAGGTTTATAGGGACGAAAGACCGGAAATTTTTCTGGATGGGGCGGATTTTCATGGAGATGAGGGCTATATCGTCGGTGATCCTATTAACGGTAAGTTCCAAATACTGTACAGTAAGGATCGTGGACAAAACTGGACAGATATTTCTGCAGATATTGATGTAAAGGCTACTGAAGGAGAAGCTGCTTTCGCTGCGAGTGGTAGTTCCTTACGCTACATCCCTCCTTTCCTCTGGTTGGGTACAGGAGGAACTATAGCCAACATGCATCGCTTCTGTTTAAACAGCCGAACACTTACAAAAGTTCCCCTCAGTGCAATGCAACAGGGTGAGGCCAGCAGAGGTGTATTTTCGATAGATTTTTATAACGTCACTACGGGTATTGTCGTTGGTGGAAATTATATGCAGGATAAAGATCGTCAACAAACTGTACTGCTTACCGAAGATGAAGGAAAAAGCTGGGAAGCACCCCAGACTTCTTTAGGCGGGTATCGCTCCTGTGTCAAATATATTACGGCAAACACCTTATTAGCGACAGGAACTTCTGGTACAGATATTTCTCATAATGGCGGGCAGCATTGGACAACAATTTCAACAGATAGCTATAACACGATAGTTAAAAATGCATCTGGCACAAAGGTATTCTTTGCTGGGAGTTCTGGCCAGATTTCTGTTATTGGTAGTGTAAACTGAACTGTGTCACATCACTCCTTTTAGGGTTCGTGCTCAGAGGCTGAAAGCCTCGAGTGCGAACCCTAAAAGGAGTTGCCGAAGGCCTTAATTCTATCCCCAAATTTAATATGTAGTTGTTGCATTGTCAATCCCCAATTTCGAATAGGCATGGTCCATTTTTTTGAAATCTCCTTAACCGTGAGATAAACCAACTTCAAGAGTGCCTGATCAGAAGTAAATGCACCTTTCGTTTTGGTCACTTTTCTGATCTGACGGTGCATAGCCTCAATAGCATTTGTGGTATAAATAGCTCTGCGGATATCAGGCGAATACTCGAAGTAAGTAGAGAG
>NZ_FOZZ01000021.1 GCF_900116225.1 Sphingobacterium wenxiniae | reverse complement strand
TCGGCAACTCCTTTTAGGGTTCGCACTCGAGGCTTTCAGCCTCTGAGCACGAACCCTAAAAGGAGTGATGTGACACAGTTCAGTTTACACTACCAGTAAATTCGAATACTAACGTATCAACATTGTTATTACTAATCAAACACTAAAGTTTCTTTTATTGAACCTGTATACCTGTCATAGATATAAAGTTCCACTTTACTTCCTTCCGGATATACCACATAATCGTCAACAATCTTACTTACAAAACAGCACTCCTCAAAAGAAGTCACTCCACTGATAGTCTTACGAGCTTGATACCACGTATAATCATCCCATTTTGCAGGAGGTAATTCTGTTATTTGATAACTATTGAAGTTAGGAATTGGACTACTCTCAGAATACCTATATTTATACGAAACCTTATACTTTAACGCTGGATTCAAGTTTTTATTTTTAACTCCTATCTTTCGTGATGCCTCCCCCTCTGAAAATTTGTAAGCATCTACTCCACTATAAGCAAATTCATTGTCATAGGTAGTCCCTCCTCCATTTAAAATTACATTGTGAGACATGATATAGTCTGCTTGATTATGACTATTATATCCCGTAGTATTAAAAAGTTCAAAAGATGTAAAAGCATAATCGTTCAAATTCGGGCTTCCCCATATTTTTGCCAATAATTTACCTTGAGAATAAACTTTATTTACCATTCCTAATTTTTCATAGATAAGATCTCGAACCAATTTAGCCTTTTCTGCATTTGGTATCAATTCGTGTAATAATATAAAACTATCGTCAGAGAAGTTAATAAGTACGCTTGTATTCCTATTTACGGTGCTTGACCAAGTGCTTGGATTAAATGCCGCTGGTTGGGTAAGGCTTCCCTGTGTTATTCCTATTGCACCTGTTCCACCTACAGATCGATACACCATCTTTTGATTTGTATTTTTATTAACATCTTGCTGATGGTATTCGTAGGAAGGGCTAACATCTACTTTAAATAAAAATTTAAAAGCAGCACTACCTCCGGCTGTAACAATCGTCTTTTTATCTCCATTTGAAACCACACTGGAATAATCTAATGACAGTTTCCCCCCGACATCCATCTTTTTTATCATACCAACTCCATAAAGATTTACCAACTGTTCCGGAGTCAATGTATTACACGCATTAACAAAGTCAGTGTCTAAATAGTTTTTAAGATAATCATAGCTTAAATTATGATTCAATATTTCTAAGGAAGCTGTCTTCACTAACATATCTACACTGGCGAAAGATCTTGTACTTTCCTTTAAAGTAGTTTGATCGAATGAGGATTTAAAATCTGCTTTAAATAAAGAAAGTCCAAAAATCTTAATTCCTGTTTTTACATCAACTTTTACAATATGTTGTTTTTGAAATTTTTCATAATCCTCTCCCGATTTGGTCTGGTAATCCACATATGTCCCTCCTATTTCATGAATTCTGGCGGGCAGCTCTGCTTTCAATTTTCTGACATTTACTATTCGTCTCGTAGCAGACTCAGCTGATGCGAATCTACCATTAATCATGTCGTACCCATATCCGAGGACATCTAAACCACCATCTCCTGCATCAGCATAGCGTGGCTGTGTTTCTACAGGATTTTTAACATCTTTTTGACAACTGACTACTGTCATTAACAGCATTAAGGCCGATAGGCCTAAAAATTTAATTTTCATAGATTATAACTTTATATTAATTAAGAAAAAACAAGATTTACGAAGCCCGTTAACACCATTAAGCTTTGTCACTGCGATGTCTCCATTCGAAAAAAACAACTCATCGTTACCAGATGACGATTCCTGCACTGTTAACTGACCTCCAATACCAATTAAAATATCTTTATATAGCTTGAGAAACGTATCCGCCCTACCAAGTACATATTTTTTAGCATTCATCTAAGTCCTAGCTTTGCTGTATGAGCAAAGAGGAAAAAAGAGCACAGATGCTTTCGA
>NZ_FOZZ01000007.1 GCF_900116225.1 Sphingobacterium wenxiniae | reverse complement strand
CGTGAAGGCAGTATAGCTTTGGTTAAAACAGGCGTTTATCAAGGAGATGCGAGCCGTGCGGAAGTAGGCGACGAGATCGTTTACACGTTCGCAGTTACCAACACCGGCAACGTGACTGTCAATAACCTTGTTGTCAACGACAGCAAACTACGCATCACGGATCTAGCAGTTGTTCCAGCTACCTTGGCACCTGGTGCTACAGGTCAGGTAACAGCAAGCTACACGGTTACAGCAGCGGATATCGAGGCAGGCAAGGTTGTTAACACGGCTGTTGCTACAGGTACAAGTGAGGCAGGTGATGTACGCGATGTATCGGGTACAGCAGTTGATAACGATACAGAGACCGAGACCACGCTTCCACAAGACAGCCGTATCGCGTTGATTAAAACACATGATAAGCAACCTGTTGAAGGGACAGACTGTGTGGAAGTGCGTGTAGGTGATGTCGTTACATATACATTTGTTGTAACGAATGTCGGTAATACGATATTGAACGATATCAATATCGTGGATGATATGGAAGGTCTGTCCAGTATCAGTAGTGATGAGACAGGTAATCTTGCCGTAGGTCGAAGCCGAATATTCAAAGCGACTTATACCGTAAGGCAAGCTGATCTAAATGCAGGTGTTATCCGTAATACTGCAGTAGTTACAGCAATATCGCCACAAGGAGAAGTTACGGACCAATCTGGCACGGCACTGGATAATAATACAGCAACAGAATTGAATATCTGTCAATCAGCATCTGTAGCTTTAGTGAAAACACATAATAAAGTAAATACAGAAGGTGAAGATTGCGCAGTATTGGAAGTAGGTGAAGAACTTACCTACACGTTTGTTGTAACAAATACCGGTAATGTAACGCTGAGCAATGTGAAGGTGGATGAAGAACATTTCACTGGAGCTGGTGGAATAGGCGAAATTACCCTCCAATCTGCAAGCGAAGGTAGCACGGTTAGTTCACTATTACCAGGTGGTACACTTACTTATAGAGCTCCGTATACAGTTGAAGAAGCAGATATTAACGAAGGTGGTATCAGCAACCAAGCTAAAGTAACTGCTATGTTCAACGGTACAGCTTACTCCGATCTCTCTGGTACAGCTATAGATAATGATGAGGCTACAGAATTGTCTATCTGTAAAACAGGAGGAATAGCATTGATCGTGAGGTATACAGAGCTATCGCCAGAAACGTTCCGCAGAATAGCTCCAGCTATGATTAGCTTAGCAGCAGATGAAGATTGTGAGGAATTACTTCCGAATCAACCTGCGAACTATACATTGACGGTCGTGAACATTGGTGGTGTGACTTTGAATGATATCCAACTTTCCGATGAATTGTTTACAGGTGCAGGTACTCCAGGTCCGAAAGTATTCCGTTCGGCGAGTGTAGGAAGTAGCGAAAACGCACTTCTACCTGGAGGCATCTTGATTTACGATATGGTATATGACGTGCAGGATACTGATATCGAACAGGGAAGTATTACTTATCAGGCGAAAGTAAGTGGCCGTGCCGGAGGTACGTTATACACAGACCTTTCAGGCGCTGATATGGTGACGAATGAACCTGAGGTTATTAATATCTGTCAAAACCCTGAACTTGTGATAGAAAAAGTAGCAAACGCTGCAGAAATCGATAAAATTGGTCAGGAAGTGGTTTATACCCTGACTGTGCGGAATACAGGTAATCTTAACCTGACAGATGTAAGCGTGTTGGATCCAATGTTCCCAGAATGGGCAGGTACTATACCTACACTAAAAGTAGGCGAAAGTAAGGTGTTTACACTGGATTATACGGTGACAGCAGCAGACTTCAATAAAGAATCGGTTAATAATCAGGCAATTGTTCGTGCAAAAGATGTGAATGGAAATGAAGTAGAAGAAAAATCCGAAGAAGTGATTATTCCGATTAAGATTATCAATGCACTGAGCGTAAACAAATCAGCGAATGTAACGGAAGTCAATAAAGAAGGGCAGGTAATTACATATACGATTACTGTAAGAAATGATGGTAATCAAGATTTGTCTGATGTTGTTGTCACAGACCCACTTACAGGAATGAATGAACGGATAGGGGTTTTAGGAATGGGAGAAGAAGTCCAATTCACTACGACTTATACAGTTTCGTTGCAAGACTTTAAGTCTACGAATATCAAAAATGTCGCGACTGCAGAAGGAGTGAATCCTCAGGGCGAATCTGTTAAAGGAACAGATGAGGAGAACACAACAGTGAAACCACGGCCATTGTTTATTCCGAATGTATTTACGCCAAATGGTGATGGTACGAACGATACCTTTGAGATCGTTGGTATAGAAGGTTTTGATAGGATAGAAGTATTGATTATCAATCGTTGGGGTAATGAAGTTTATCGCAATGGCAACTATCGTAACGAGTGGAATGGTGCAAACCTTAATGAAGGAACCTACTATTACATTATTACGACACATCAAAATGGACGTAAAGACGTGTTGAAAGGAGATGTATTGATCAAGAAGCGATAAAAGAAGTTTAATCGGTTAACTGTTTAAGTGGTTAACCGGTTAACTTTTTTTGTCAGACCAGTGTAGAGGAGCCTGCGAGCTCATTGAAGATAATCATGCAGAATCTGTGCAATCACAAATAATCTGTGCAATCATAAAAAGGAATGAAAAAGAGCATAAAATATCTAAGTCTGGGTTTCCTGCTATTGGGCGGGATGAAGAGCTACGCCCAGCAGAGCATCCAGTTCACGCAGTACATCTTCAACTCGATCAGCGTGAACCCGGCGTATACGGGCTATAAGGAAGAGTGGTTCGGCCAGATGGCTCTACGCAGCCAGTGGACGGGCTGGGACGGAGCCCCCAAAACGGGGAGTGTATCGGTCGACGGTGTCCTTGACCCGGTCAACCGGCGCCACGGTGTCGGTCTGCAGGTGACGGCCGACGGCCTTGGCGCACAGTCGGCAACCTCGATCTTTGCGAACTACGCCCTGCGGCTGCAGCTGGACGATGAGGACACGCAGCGCCTGTCGCTAGGTGTTGGTGTGGGCGTTACGCAGTACGGCCTTGACGGGAATAAGCTGCAGGCCGTTGAGACGGGCGATGTGGTAATCCCATCGGGCAAGCTGAGCAACTGGAAGCCTGACATCCGCCTGGGCGTGTACTACTACAACCCGAAATGGTATGCGGGTGTTTCCGTGCAGGACCTTTTCGCGAACGCTTCGAGCAACGAGGAGTTCCGTTTCAACGAGAACACTTTGGAGAGTCTGTACCGCAATGTGAGCCTCTATGTTATCGGTGGAGCGCTCTTCGAACTGGAGGAGGGGCTGCACCTGCGTCCGAGCGTGCTGGTGAAGGACGACTTCAAGGGACCTACCTCGCTCGACGTGAACGCGATGTTCATCTTCAACAACAGGTTCTGGATCGGCGGAGGGTACCGCACACGTGCACGTATCTTCGACCGGGAGTACTACGACCGTTCCCCTGCCAAGCTGAGCGCGACGAACGCTGTTACGGCTATCGCTCAGTTCTATGCGACGGACAGGTTTCGTATCGGCTATTCGTACGACATCATGCTGAACCGCATGCGGGGTCTGCAGAACGGCACGCACGAGGTCACGCTTGGTATCACGTTCGGGCAGACATTCCGCCAGATCCTGAGCCCACGTTATTTCTGATCAAAGTGGTCGGTTGAAAGTGATAAAGGTTACGCAGGGGCGGATCATTATCTGCCCTGTTAGGGACAACAAAAATATTCCATCCCCTGCGGGGGATAACAACAAATAGGGACGAAAGAAATTCTTTCCGTACTCCCCTCTCCTTGGGAGAGGGGTCGAGGGAGAGGAAAAAAGAAGCAAAAGTATGAACAAGAAACTGACATATATAGGCCTATCGCTGGTCCTGCTGAGCGGTGGCCTGCATGCGCAGGAACAGCCGAGCCTGCGCCACCGTGCAGAGCAGCTGTTCGAGCGTTACGAGTATGCGAACGCCGCGGGCCTGTACGAGAAGCTGGTGGACAGGAAGAAAGTGCGGACCTCTGACATGGAGCGTCTGGCGGAGAGCTACCTTTACCTGAAGGACTACGAACTGGCGGAGAACTGGTACGCACGTATCGTGGGTACGGACGATTTCAGTGAAGAATCGCTGTGGAACTATGCTGAGGTACTGAAGCAGAACGGCAAGTACCGTGAGGCGAAGGAACAGTACGGGCGCTATGTGGAGAAATATGGCTCCTCGGAGAAAGCTACGCTTGCGATAGCTGGGGCCGACTCTGCAGTGGTGTGGATGGAACATCCTACGGGCCACCGTCTTCGCAACGAGCAGTCTGTTAACACGGACCTTGGGAACTTCGGTGTCTTCCCGACAAGCAACGGTGTGCTGTATGTGGGCGAACCGAACATGGTGACCGGCAAGCGCAGCGGTATGACCGGCCAGGCATACCTTAGTGTGTACAGCGCTGAGCGGAGTGCGGACGGTGTTCTTTCCAACCCGACGATCATGGATGGGAGCTTCAACAGCTCGGAGCTGCACGTAGGTCCTGCGATCGCGAACGCCTCGGAGGATGTGCTTTACGTTACACGTACGTACCCTGGCAAGGATACCGAAAAGCATAAGGAGAACGGGCAGAAGTTCCGGAGGCACAACCTGGAGCTGAAAATCTACAGATTGGAAGGTAACAGTTGGAAAGAGGAGGACTTTGCCTACAACAATGTAAAGGAATATTCGTTGGGGCATGCGGCCCTGAGCGGAGACGGCCGTACGCTGTACTATGCCTCTGACATGCCCGGTGGACTGGGTGGAGTTGATATCTGGTACTCGGAGCTTCAGGGCGACGGCAGCTGGGGCGCACCGCAGAATGCGGGTGCAGCGATCAACTCTGCAGGCGACGAGATGTTCCCATCGGTAGTGGGGGATGAGCTGTACTATTCGAGCAACGGATTTGCGGGCATGGGTGGACTGGACATCTTCCGTGCGAAGGGGGAAAGGAACAGTTTCACGGGCAGGGAGAACCTTCGTTTCCCGATCAACTCTGCAGGCGACGACTTTGCATTCGCCCAGTTGCAGGAGGATGAGGATGGCAGTATCGGGTATCTGTCTTCGAACCGTTCCGGAGGAGCAGGGGGTGACGATATCTATTCGTACAGTTTCCGCAAGCCGAAGATCATTATCATTCTGGAAGGTCTGACGTTGAACAGGAAGACGGAGGAACTTATCCCCGATGCTTCGGTTACGCTGTACAGCGGCAACAGACAGATAGTGGGTAAGGTACGCAGTGATGGTAAGGCGGAGTTCCGTTTCACTTTGGACAGGAACACGGATTATAAGGTACTGGGCGAGAAGCAGGGCTTCCATGCGGACTCGGCAAGCATAGCGGGTATCAACCCGGCGAAGGATACGACACTACACGTTACGTTGCGTCTTGAGCCTATCTTCAGGGTAGGCGATAAGTTTGTTCTGGAGAACATCTATTACGATTTTGACAAGCACAACATCCGTAAGGATGCATCGGTAGTCCTTGACCAGTTGGTTCGTACGATGCGAGACAACCCAACGCTGAAGATCGAGCTGTCGAGCCATACGGACAGCCGGGGTACGCACAGGTACAACGAGGGGCTGTCGCAGCGCCGTGCACAGTCCGCTGTAGACTATCTGGTCAGCCGCGGTATATCGCGTGATAGGTTGGTAGCGAAGGGTTATGGAGAGACAAGATTGGTGAACAGATGTAAGGACGGTGTCCCATGTACGATCGAGGAACACCAGGCCAATCGGAGAACGGAGGTCGAGGTTTTGGAGTTTTAAATAAGTGATAAGTGGGGGCTGATGACTTACTACTTATCACGGGGAACTTACAACTAAATTAAGCACACAGCAATACCACTCGGTATTTTTTCATAGGTAGATGTAGTTCGGCGTTACCTCCCCGGTAATGCCGAATCATCTTTTTTACGCTGTAATAATACGCACTCAGTCAAGTCATTCCATGTTTTTCATAGGCCGATGTAGTGTGATTTCCCCAATAATCCCGAATGGTTTTTTGTTACAAAGTTACACAACAAAACAAAAAAGCTTAAAATAGAGAAGCTAATTATCTATTGATGAAAAAAAGGAGTTATTAGATGACCTAATCATACACAAAATGTCGTTGAAGTGGATTTTTGTTGTAATATAGTATGTAAAATACAAGGCCTTGGTCGGTAGTGTTATTGTTTGATGTTTTGAAGCGTATGTTTTTTATGTAGAAATTGATTGCTGTAACTAATATTATTGTAGCTCAAAAGCTACAAATAGAAAATTTTATTTTAACCGAGAAAAATTATTCATCTTATTTGTATGGAGAAAAGTCAACGGTGAATTAAAGTGAAGTGTCTTATTTGTTTATTTCTGTTATTTAGTACAGGTCTTTTATATGCTCAAAAAGTAAAAGATAACCCTTACCATGCTCTGGAATCGGTAGATACGGATTATGCGGGGTTGAAGGCATTTGATATACTGACACTGGATCTTAGCATGCATAATCCGACTGAAGTACTTAACAATATAGAGTATATTTTGCAATTGGCGAAAAAGAGGGATGAAAAGACGTTTATCTGTGTGTATTATGAAACCCTCGCCAATTACCACTCGATGCGCTATGATAGAATAAATGACTTATCCAGCAGATACCACGAGCGAGCCTTAGAAGTAGCACAAAATAATGACTTGAAGGCAGAAATCTTCCGCCAGAATTTCAATATAGGAAATTACTATTATACTTATGCACGACTCGGGAATGCATATGCTTATTTCCGTGCAGCTATGGAATCCGCAGAGACTGTTGGAACAAAGAATATTGCTTATATCTGGAAATACTATCTTACCTTATCTCGTTATTTTTATGACATTGAAGAATATGATCTCTCTTCAAAAACTTTGGAGCAGATATTGGCAAATAATGATCAGCTAAAACCTCGGGAATTTTACAATTCACTTACCATTTTAGGTTTGGTTAACCTTCGTACAAATCAACTAGATGAAGCTTTAGATAATTTTCAACAAGTGTACGTAAAGTCTACAGAACGGTTGGATTCTGCCTGGATGGGGATAGCCAAGGGAAATATAGGAAACGTGTACTTACAAAAAGGGGAGTTGGAGGAAGCTATTGCCAACTATCAAATAGATTATGAATACAATACCAAAGATTTTGGTGATATTATTTCTGCTTTGGGCTCTCTAAAGAAAATTGCCGAGCTACGATTTGAACTCGGACAATTCAAACAGTCGATGACTGATATCAATACATATATTGGGAGGATAGAAAAGAAACCTGCCCGATATAAAGATATTTCAGAGGCTTATGCGTTAAAGATAAGGCTATTAGATACACTGGGGTTGAAAGATCGGGAATTAGCAGCGGTAAAAAAGTTCAATAAATACAACAGTCTTCATCTTTCGTTGGGCAATAAAGTGTCTATAGAACTGCTGAAGTTGAAAGAGGAGCAACAAAAGTTTCAGAATCGCATCTCCTCGCAAGAGGCATCTGTTTCTTATGGGGGAAATATTTATAGTATATTGTTCTTGTCGATTATAACTGCAGGATTGATATTTGGTGGGTGGTTACTGTATAACAAGCGGAAATCAAAAAAGGAAGAAATCCCGTCTATACAGGAAGAACGGGTTAATCAGGATGTTTATGATATTCGGATGATTATAGCCGATAAACGTTTTCATGTAAGTGAACATGAAAAAACAAAACATATCAGCTTGGAATTAAGGGAGGTGATGGAGTTGAATCTAATGAATCCTAAAAATTGGGACAGATTTAAGTATCTTTATAATGCAAACTTTCCAAAGTTCTTTGAAAAATTAACCAATCAATATCCAGATCTAGCAGATTCGGAATTGCGTTTGTTAGCCTTGATGAATTTGCATCTCTCCAACAATGAACTGGCGGAAAAACTTTCTGTATCTCTGGAAGGTGTCAAAAAGGCCAAACAACGATTAAAGAAAAAAATCAATAGCTATCATTATTCTGTTGGGTAAGTAGTAGATTGGGGCGGCATATTTTTATGTTGTCTGGGGCGCGGCAAAATTTACATTCCCGATATTCCTATGTATCTTTGTGGGTATGCACGCAGTCGATATTTTCCTTAAACATACCTTATCCGGACATCAGAACCCTATTTTTGCAGTAGAAAATGGAGTCCTAGAAACGTCTTTCTATACCGGAGGCAATGACAAGGGCGTAGTGGAATGGGATATCCTTTCGGGAAAATTCAAACGTATTCTCTGTGCTGTTCCGGCGTCTGTATATGCGCTACACCGTATCGTAGGGACATCTTTATTGGCAATAGGAATGCGGAATGGCGAAGTGTGGTTGGTGGATACAGAGACGCAGACTTTGGAGAAGAAGTTTAAAGTAGACCGAGGAGCTGTTTTTTCCTTACAGGCTATCGCAGAGAAGCAAGAACTGATTGCTGTTGGAGAAGAAGGTATGGCCTATATTTGGTCGCTGGAAAACGGTGAACTTCTTTATCGCTTTCGGATAACAGATACAACGATTCGGACACTGGCACTTTATCCCGACCAGCAGCAGGTTGTATTTGGAGATAAGGAAGGAAGGCTACACCTATATGCAGTAGCAGATTATCAATTATTGACGAAATCTGCTGTACATACCATGCCTGTCACGGCACTATTGGCAACGGATACAGCGTTGTATTCGGGAGGGCGTGATGCACAACTATATCAGTTGGGCAGGCAGGGATTGCATGTGGAGCAAAACCTTACCCCACATATGTTTACTGTATATGATATTCTGCAATATCCCGGTTCTAATCTCTTGATAACCGTCAGTAGAGATAAAGCCATAAAATTCTGGGATAAGTCCAACCTCAGCTTGCTCAAAAACGTGAGTCAAGAAAAAGGGTTCGACAGCCATAGGCTATCTATTAATGCAGCCTGTATACATTCGCTTTCACAGCAACTAATCACTGTAAGTGATGATAAGCTCGTGAAAGTGTGGGATGTGGTGGTAGATTAACTTTTACTGACCACTGACTACAAGCAATTGGACAATCTCTTCCAAATATTGTTTATCGACTTCATCGAAGCTGTTTAACTTTTCGCTGTCTACATCTAGAACAGCTGTACAAACACCTTGGCATAGGACAGGCACGACAATCTCCGATTTGGATAATGAACTGCAGGCGATATGACCAGGGAACTGCTCCACATCAGGAACGATAACCGTTTCCATACGCTGCCAAGAGGCCCCACAAACTCCTTTGCCATAACCAATGCGTGTACAGGCTACAGGACCTTGAAAAGGACCTAATACCAATTGATCTCCTTTGACGATATAAAAACCCACCCACCAGAAATCAAACTGTTCTTTTAATGCCGCTGCCACATTGGCCATGTTGGCAACGCTATCTGTTTCGCCTTGTAGTAAAGCGGCTATCTGTTTGACAAGAAGCTGATACTGCTCTTCTTTAGTCCCAGTAGCGATAATTAAATCTTCTGCCATGTTTTCTTTGTTTAAGGTTTAAAGTTTAAGTTGTTTAGAGGTTACCTGTTTATTTGTTTAGGGTTTAACCTTCTAACCATTCTAACCCCTTAACCATTCTAACCCTCTAACCTATTAACCCTCTAACCATTCTTACTGGAAAAACACCCTAAAGTTAATTCCAAAATTTGTGTAGGATGTCGCGTAATTCTGCGAAGTATACGGCTTCACCACATTGGAGTTATAGAACAGCTGAATGTTATATTGCTGGTTGATAACATAATCCAATGTTGGATTCAGACTAATACTTTTGTTTCCTGCAGAAATTTCTGCTGTATTCAAATCCGAACGGTAGACAATCGTTTTGCGATCGTTGATAGCAATATCCAGCTTGAAGTTGATATCACTATTCCATTTGCGATCGCTAAACCAACCGAACGGTAAGCGTACACCATTCTTGCGATAGCCCATTCCAAAGACAAAAGACTCTTCTGTCATCATGGACATCTGGCTATTTGCTAAACTAAAATTCATATTGCGGATGCGGCGTAATTCGGATGTTGCCGACAAGCTGTTCGCAAAACGGACATCAACCCCCAATAATGGGATAAACTGGTCGATGATGGAAATCTGATCGTATTGGAACTGTGGTAAGAAATTCTGGTTGATATCACGAGACAGTTGCATCCCATCACTTTCCTCATAACGCAGTACGGAATTATAACCTGAGATCGTATATAACGAGGTGTACGCATGGGTAATGCCGATCGCGGTTACGACATCAGTAAGCCCCAAAACATTGGCTAATTGATTGTAAGAAATACGCCAGTTAGGTAATGGGAAGCTTGGTTTCTTGTTCAGGCTGCTGCTTTCTACATTTTTGCCCAGATAAGTTGCCAAGAAAGAATTAACAACCACATCCTGTTGTGCTTTGCCGTAACCATCTGCATAGTGTTCACTATCCATACCTACGGAGTTGAGATTATGCTCAGCCAACCTCGCTGAGATAACGATCCGGTTTTCCTCGAAACTGCGGAAAAGCTCGTTGTGATCTTTAAAGGCAGAGCGAATAGCCAATTGTGTGATACTATAGTTACCGGTGGTGTATGGTGACACACTTTCTAAATCTCCGGTCACAGGGTTGAACTGCGTTGTGGTGGAGGTATTGTAGTTATCGATACGGTTAAAAGTCAAATCGATGCGAAGTCCTTTGATTGGCTCGAGATTAGCTACCAACGAAAGGTTCTCAGCATATGTTTTTGTATACATTTGAGTTTGTAGCGTATCACCTGTTACCCAGTTGTTTCGTAAAGCGCGCTCCAAAATGTCGGATTGGCTACCCAATAAGAATCCCCAACCCGGTGCGTTCATATCAAAGTCGTAACCCAGCGCATTCGTTTTTGGTAGATAACCTGGTAAAAACTGCCCCTCATTTTTGGTATATGCCCCATTGATTGTGCGAATAGCCGATAGGAGTTGCGCTGCAAATGCTTTGCTGCCTTTTGAATCACGGCGTGTGTTGTCGCGGAAGAAGCGGAACTTGTTATACAGACTGCTAAAATTCAATGTTGGATTGATTTGAATAGTGCGGTTATTCTGTATGCTGTTACCAATGTTCATATCAGGGTTGCGTAGAGACAACAAGGGTTCGCTATGCCAGTTAAACTGCGTGCCATAGCGTGCGATGACATTCACCCATTCCATATAAGGAATTTTATTTATTGGCAGCGTATAGGTGAAATTCATCATGTGGTTGTAGTCCGTTGTACGACCCATTTTCCAGAAGTTGGACCATAACGTGTCACGTTTGATACCGTCCAACCTACCAGCTGGCTCATCGATGATGGAATAGTTGGTAGCATTGAAATCCAAGCGTAAAGACTTCGTTAAATCCCAGCTGATACCGTAAATACGGTTCATGTTGAAGTTTTTGTTGTAATAAGTCGGAAGTACATTGTCCGACGAATTATCACGCATGGTGTTTTCGTTATAAATACGGTTGACATCGATCCTGAAATTTAGCAATGATGGCATCAGATTGAAATTGATATCTCTTATAAGCGCTAGATTAGGATTTTTGATGCCTTTGAAAGGTTCGATAAACTTGACATTTTGATTGCTGAAATTGTAATCCAATGCCGCTCTGTAGGTCCGTTGTATAGAGTTCGCCACATTGTGGTCATAGTGTTGATACGAACTGTAAGCATAGGATGCACTAAAGTTTTCAATATTCCATGGGCGTATTGGGTTATCGTTGTTCGTTCTAATCTTACGGACATTGGTGAAGCTGAAACTTTTTCGGGTCGTCAAGTCTTGTACTAATCGCAATAACGAATCTCTGCGATTGTTGGACAAAGTTGCCAATGCAGTGTTCAGTTCAATGTCTGGATTGTACGGATCGTACTGCGGTGTTGCCGTTTGTCTGGAATAGTTGAAATAGAACGGAATGGTCATACCATGACGTGGATGGAAGAACTTGCCAAATTCGGCATTGGTTGTTACGTCGAGGTATAAGTTATCTGAACGTTGGCGTTCGTTAAGTAGTTGCGAGATACTGCCAAAGCCGATGGTGCTTTTTGTTCCGGTGAAAGATACATTGGCAAAGTCCGCCAATTTCACATCCATGCGCGCTGTCGCTGCCCATCCGCCTTTATCGTCAAAGTCCGTTAATCGCAATTCGTTGAACCAGAACTCACCCGATAAGGCACGTCCATCATCAAGATTAGTACTTCCCTGTGTACCGCGTAATGGGTTTTTCACACCGACCATATAATAGCGCACTTTGCTGATGTCCGGCGTACCTACGATCGTGATTTTATTTTCCCCATCATAATGTTCATATGGTACATCCAAAGGCCAAGGTGTACCATTCAGCATAGCATTGTCACGTGCGACTTTTGCCTCTTGGAATTTGGATATTTTTACTAAAAGACGGTTTTCTTCTGGCCAGATCAAGTCTGCAGATGTTGTCCCGTATGGTGTAATACGCAGAGGAAGATCGTATTCGTAGTAGTTGAATTTGTCATCTGTACCTACACGGAGGAAAGCACGAAAATCACCATCGGATATATTCTGTCCTTCGGCGTGAATAAACATTTCCAGATTGCCATACGGACGGAAATCGTGCATGGCCGTACGGTAAGCTCCGCGACCGTATCCATCACGTAGGTTTCGCACTTCTACACTCAGGGCTTGCTCATTCAAGGGCACATTGTAATTATTGTTGCCCCAGTCTACCTGTCTGTTAATACCTGGCGGAACAACATAAGGAATAGGACTGCGTGTACCGTTTTCTTCAATATTGATATTGGCAACATTGAATACAGAATTGTCCGAAGCGACAACACCCATAGAAGGGTCTGCAATGACTTTATTCGCTACATTTTCACCATTGTATTTCCGCCATTCGCCACGTACGAACTGCAATTTGCCAAAGCGCATAACTGCAGTATCTGCATAGTTGGTCATGAACATACGTACGAATCGTATGGTCTTAAAATCATTGACATCACCGTGCTTGCTTTCGTATTCGGCTAATGGGATACGGATTTTGTACCACTTTACAGATTCCGTATTTCCGTTAGCTAAGCGTACGTCAGAAATAACTTCATCAACAATATGGTTTTGTCCGACTACCATATCCTGTGGACGGGTAGAGATGCGATATTGAAAATATTCATCAATCTCATTCATGGTGTTGTCTCGGTTCAGATCTTCACCGTCAGGAAGCAATGTATTTGCAGAAGTCTCTACGCCAAAATCTATCTGTGACTGTTCGTTAGTGCGGGAGTTCCCTTCTAGGCCATTGTAATATTGGTAACGTTCCAAGATCCCCGCCGATTGTTGATCGAACTGATTTGAACGGAAATATTGATAATCATCTGACGAAGGGTCTTTCTGTAATTTGCTGTAGGCATCGGAAGACAATGTCCCCTGCAATTGTGCAAGGAAGCTACTGAAAAATGATGATTCCTCGGCATTACTCAACCCATCCAGACCGACGTCTTGCTTCAGACGATTGGCATTATCATTGTCAAAAGCTTGAACAACAGGTTGATTTTTAGCTACGTACCCCCAATTGGTCTGGTCAATCTGAGAAAGATCCGCAGTTAACGGAACGGCATTTTCCAATGACCTTCTACCATCTTTCAGTATATCTTCCGAGATATTACCTAAGTTGAAGTAGATATCACCACCTGCTTTGTTTGGATTGGTCAATGTAGGATCCATGAGCCACATTTCCAGAAACTCGATGTTTTCGGCTTCAAAATCTGTCTGATCCAGTTTCCGGAATATACCACCCCATTTTGTTCTTGGGTTGGTGAAATGTCCATCACTGTTCAATCCAGTTGTTGCATAGTTGTATGGCCCGCGAAGGGTAGGATAGAATGCTAAGTTGAGCGTATTCATAAAAATAGGCCCACCTGTGCGGCTCTCCTTGTATGGAAAAATCTCCTTCTCCTGTACCTCGCGCACCCGATGGTTGGACAATTCACTGGTATTAATACTCCGAGGTGTTAACGAACTGTTGTTGTAAAAAACAGGGTCAATGTTGTAGAACGCAAACAACGCTCTGTTATGTCCGTATTGCAGGTCATTAATCAAGTCCGATTCTGGGAACATACGGGGTGTACCCGATATTTGCCATGCATTTCTTCCTAAGATGTCAATACATGAAACGCTGAACTCAAAATCATCGATATAAGTTGTTCCACGTGAGCTGTTCGCCGTGTTTAATCCGCGAGGGTGACCCGGTAAAAGCTGGGCAAATTCACCGTAGAAAGAAATATGTGATTCTTCCTTGGTGCTTAAAAACGGTAGCTTATCGACCATACGTGTCAACCAGCGAGAAGGACTACTATAGGAGAGATCGGCACCAATCATGGTATTGGACATTGGTTCCTGACCAATATTGACCTTTTCGGTCAATGGTTTTTCGGTAAGGTTCATGATGGTAGCCCCGACGTGGAGATTTTCGTTGACCGTATAGTCAAATCGTCCACCTAATAAGGTCTTTTGCTGTAGACCAAACATAGCGTCGTCTTCTACAGATACGGTAATTGGTGTACCACTCATGACCAAAGCTTCGTTCAAGATGCGTAAAGTCCCCAATTCGTAGTTGACCTGATAATCTTTGCCCTGTTCAAGTTGCATACCGCCTGCCATCACCCGTAAGGAAGACGGTCGAAGATTGAATACATCCAGCTGGAATTCTGTGCCAGCTGTTGAACTGTATCGGCCTCGGATGGAATAGCGGTTTTTATTCGGGAATTTCTGTTGCGCATCCATCTTGGTATGCGTATAAAGCTCCGGATAGGTATATTTATCGGCTAAAGCTGTCTCGCCCGGTGCAAATTTGTCTGCCAAATCTTTACCGAAAGGCTCGACTACAGGGAATATCAAACGTCCGCGTCTAACATCGATGGTCAAGCCTTCAATATAGTCGAATAGACCATCAGGATTAGGGGCTTGCGCCTGGTCAAGCCGATCAAGTCCGGTGATCTGCAACCAGGTTTTACCTTGGGTGTTTTGTCCTTCAAACATAGAGGGACGCTCGGTCCCGGTCTCGTTTTCTGTTCTATATATCTGTAAATAGAAATTGTTGTTTGTAATGTTGTAGGAATTCAACGAATAGACGTTTTTCATCATCAAATCCCATGTTGGGAGACTTGTCTTCAATGTCGAAGCCTTCAACAATTTGGTGTACAACATGGTCGGGTTTGAAGGAGTAACCGGAATGTCCGTGCTGAATTCACCGACCTGATATTCCACACCGTTTAAGAGGTAGCGATAGGACACTGCCAAGACCTGATCTCCGTTTAACGGTGTTAAAAGGGAGATATAACCTAACTTAGGGTTCAGGAAAAAGTCACGCCCCTCTATCAATTTTCGGGCATAAGTTAATTTCTCGTAGTTGTCTGTGCCTCCGCTCCCTCCGAAGAAACTCTGTACAAAAGTGCTGTTGGATGAACGACCATTATCGCCCAACAAGCTCAAAAGATTATTGGAAACATTTGGGCTGAGCTCTCCGGGGACACCGGTAGAAGGGTTGCGTGCACTCTCGCGTGTAATGATGTTGTTGTAAGGTGTGTACTCGCCAAGATCCATCAAGGCTAGGACATCACGGGCCTCTTCATAGCTATTGGAACGGTTGCTTATCCAAACTTCTATCTGCGTAATGTTGATATTGGTATTGATGATAGGGGCATGCTGCAGAGCATTATTGTAGTTGTCCCGGAAATATTGACCAAGGAAATAGTGTTGGTTGGCTTCGTAGTTGTCCATTTGGATGTCAAACTCACTTTCACGCGCACCATTGCTAATGGTAAATTCTTTCTGGCGGGAACGCTGTTGAGAGACTAATCCCGTAAACATGAGTTTACCGAACTGTAGCTGGGCTTTTACACCAAACAAAGACTCCGATCCCTGAATTAAAGTGCTGTTCAGTGCCATATTGACGTTACCAACCTCTAAGCGGCGTAGGATGGCATCATCTTTCGCGACATAATCAAAACGTATCTGGTTTTCAAAATCAAACTGCGCCCTTGAGTTAAAATTAGCATTCAATTTCACCCGTTCACCGATTTTACCTGATAAGTTTAGGTTGATATTTTGGTCAAAATCAATTCCCCATTGCTTCCGTTGTATCTCGTTGAACATCGGATTTGCATTGGTGTTGCGCTGTCCGCGAAAAATGATATCCGCACTCCCACGCGGATTGATTTCGATGGTGTTGCCTCCAAATATTTTCTGAAACGTAGGGCTGCTCACTTCAATAATGGGGATAAGCCTGCGTTTTCGCTCTTCCATGAGTGATTTCGCGGCCAGTTCTTCCCAATAATTCTTTTTCAATCTGTTGAATTCATAATCTTTGTAGTCGTCTAATGTCATGTAGACTGGCGGGCGATACATTTTAGTGCCCAACTTCTCTCGGATAACATATTGTTGGAGTTCAGTGTCGTAATAGATTTCTCTTTCAATATTTGTCGGAGAACCTAAAGTAACAGGGCTATAGGTCTTAGGAAGGTTCAAAAAAGGGTAGTCCTTGAATTTATAAGGGATATTCAGAGAATCTGGATGATTCTTATCGTTGGCGGGTGTAACCTGCTGAGCAAGCGCAAATGAGTAGCACAACACCAACGTGAATAAGGTATTAGCTATATAATACAGTGTTTTCAAGGTTCTTTCACAAATTAATTAATCAGCGATTAATAGTGAACAAATATCCACCAATTTTTATGAAAAAACAATTGTTAAAAAATGTAAAGAGCTCTTTTTATGTTAAAAAGAGTGAAAACTCTGCTGTTGTAGGCAATAATCTACAATTCTATGTTGTGTGGGTTAATATTTCTGGTAGGCTGACCTGAAGTAAGCATCTATTCGTAATGGCTGTGTATTATAAAAAGCGTGTTAATGTCACTCTGAACCAGTCGAAGAGCGATATTAACACGCTTAAGGTGATAAAACGAAGAGTCACATACAAGATGCTATAATCGTTTCAACGCAGCCTTGATCAGTTGTTCGACAGATTGCTCCGGATCGGCTGTCACTAAGCTGTTCAATACCTTTTCAGCCTGTGGCTTGCCGAAACCCAACATGACAAGGGCAGAGAGGGCTTCTTCTGGCACAGATTGTTGTGCTATAGGAAGCGGAATTAAAGCGTCAGGACCTTGTTTTTTGAGCTTGTCCTGCAACTCCAAGATGACTCGTTGAGCGGATTTAGGACCGATACCCTTGATTTTTTGGATAACCTGTACTTGTCCATTAATGATGGCGGATTGTATTTCTTCGGGTGTGATGGACGAAAGCATCATTCGGCCAGTATTTGGACCTATGCCCGATACAGAAATCAAATGGTTAAAAAGTTGTCTTTCACCTTCCGTAGCGAAACCATAGAGTGTCTGTGAATCCTCGCGTACCTGAAACGAAACGTAAAGTTTGCAATTTTCCTGATCTTTGATCTGGCTATAAGTTGTCAGGGAGATATGGATGTGATAACCTATCCCACCCACGTCTAAAATAACATGGGTGGGGGCTTTAAATACTAGTTTTCCGTTGAAATAGTCGTACATGTCTACCCTCTTTTTTCGTGTTCTTGCACATCGACTACGGCGATGGTCACCATATTGACAATCTCCCGAACTGAGCTGTCGAGTTGCAATACGTGCACAGGTTTGTTCATGCCCAATAGGATAGGGCCAACGGCTTCTGCATTTCCAACTTCCTGCAACAGCTTATATGCAATGTTGCCGGATTCCAGATTGGGGAATACCAACGTGTTTGCAGGTTCACCATTCAGGCAGCTGAAAGGAAAATTGTCCTTTAACATCTTGCTGTTGAGTGCAAAGTTAGCTTGAACGTCACCATCAACGATAATATCTGGGGCTTTCTCCCGTAGGATTTTGGCAGTTTCCCGCATCTTAGCCGCTACTTTTCCTTCGCTAGAACCGAAGTTAGAATAAGAAAGTAAAGCGATTCTTGGTGTAACGTTAAAGCGTTTGATCGCCTCATTCAATAATATGGTGATGTCGGAAAGTTCCTCCGGCGTAGGGTTTTCATTGACGGTTGTGTCTCCAAAGAAAATCGGGCCTTTTTCTGTCAGCATCATGTACATACCTGCGACACGACTCCCTGGTTTTGCTCCGATTACCTGAAGAGCTGGTTTGATGGTCGTACCGTAGTTCTTGGTTAAACCTGAAATCAAAGTATCGGCTTCGCCAAATTCTACCATGCTGGCCGCAAAGTAGTTACGGTTGGTCATCAACTTGCGTGCATCATACTCTGAAATACCACGACGCTGTCTCTTCTTGTATAGATGAGCCGCATAGGTATTGAAGCGCTCAGAATCCACTTCTTCCAACGGGTCAATGATTTGTACACCTTGCAAATCAAAATCATACTCACGGATTAAGTCTTCAATCTTTTGCCTATTACCCAATAAAATTGGATGAGCAATTTTCTCTTCAAGGACAATCTGAGCGGCACGTAAGGTTTTATAGTTGTCTGCTTCAGCAAAGATTACACGTTTAGGATCTTTCTTCGCTTTTGTCGTCAGGTTACGCATGATGCCATCGTCTTTACCAAGACGTTTGCGCAACTCGTCTTTATATCCCTCCCAGTCTTCGATCTCTTTGCGTGCAACCCCAGATGCTATAGCTGCTTTAGCTACGGCTACGGCTACCTCCGTAATCAAACGAGGATCGGTAGGCTTTGGAATGATGTATTCGGCGCCAAATTTTAAGTTGCTGGTATCGTAAGCTTGGTTTACTTCTTCCGGTACAGGCTCTTTGGCTAAGGCTGCGATTGAGCGTACAGCAGCGATTTTCATCTCTTCGTTGATACCGGTCGCGCGTACGTCCAAAGCACCACGGAAAATGTAAGGGAAACCCAATACATTGTTTACCTGATTCGGATAATCCGACCTTCCAGTTCCCATAATCACATCGTTACGCGTAGCTACAGCAAGATCGTAAGCGATTTCAGGATTTGGGTTTGCCATGGCCAATACGATTGGCTGTGCATTCATGGTCAATAACATTTCTGGTGTCAATACATCTGCAGCGGATAAACCAATGAATACATCTGCTCCATTGACTGCATCGGCTAATGTATATAAGTCACGATTAGTCGCAAATTGTGCTTTTGTAGGGTCTAAATTTTCGCGGTCTGAGCGAATAACGCCTTTACTGTCAAGCATCACAATATTCTCTTTTTTCGCACCGACAGCAATGTACATAGAAGTACAGGAAATCGCGGCAGCACCGGCTCCGTTTACAACGATTTTCACCGCGCTGATATCTTTGCCTATCAGCTCGCAAGCATTCATAAGTGCTGCACCAGAGATAATGGCTGTGCCGTGTTGATCGTCGTGCATCACAGGGATGTTCATCTCTTCTTTTAGGCGGCGTTCGATTTCAAAACATTCCGGAGCTTTGATGTCTTCTAGATTCACCCCACCGAAAGTCGGTTCCAGGGCTTTGACGATATTTACAAACTCATCGACATTTTTGGTGTCCAATTCAATGTCAAATACATCAATATCAGCAAAAATCTTGAAAAGGAGACCTTTCCCTTCCATGACAGGTTTTCCAGCCTGAGCACCGATATCCCCCAATCCTAAGACAGCTGTACCATTACTGATAACAGCTACAAGGTTTCCTTTGGAAGTGTATTTGTAGGCATCTTCACTATTTTCGGCAATAGCCAAACAAGGCTCTGCTACGCCCGGTGAATATGCCAGGGATAAATCTCTTTGCGAATGGTGCGGCTTAGTTGGAATGACCTCAATCTTGCCAGGTCTGCCCATCGCATGGTAATCCAACGCATCTTTTTTTCTATTGTTACTCATTATATTGACTATTATGAATTGTATATTCCGCTACAAAGCTAAAATTTCAAAAGTAGATTTGCGAATTTTTGCAGATTATTTGCCATAACTTACCCGTTGTCTGTAAAACTAAATTTCTCTAAGTTTGTTGAATAGCAAACATAAAGAAGATGAAGAAACCTATAATTGCTTTACTGTGTATGCTCTCAATAGTTTTGTCGTTGGGGGTGCAGGCACAAGAGATAAAAAACAAACTGGATAAAGCTTATCAGCAATTTCTTAACAGTGGAAAATTACCGAATGGCATTGCGGCGTTTACAGTATTAGATGGCAAGACCGGGCAGGTTATTTTGGATAAAAACGGTTCTTTGGGATTGCCAACGGCTTCTACATTGAAGGTTATTACAGCGATTACGGCACTGGATATTTTGGGTGCTGATTATACGTACAAAACGCATTTATATTACAATGGTGAGATTGACAGTTTAGGGGTTTTACATGGCGATATTATTGTGCAAGGAACAGGGGACCCAACTCTGGGCAGTGATCGATATGCAGAAAGTAATGAAGAAACCTTGCTCAACAAGTGGGTGTATGGTATTAGAAACGCAGGAATTACAGGGATTGAAGGACGTATTATAGGTGATGACACATTCTACAATGGTATCGATATGCCTGCTGGTTGGAACTGGGGAGATATGGGGAATTATTATGGTGCCGGTATATCGGGACTGAATTGGCGGGAGAATAAATTGGGGGTTGTTTTCGCGCCTGCTGCGATCGGGAAACCTACACCTATTGCAAAATTCACACATGTGTTGGATTCTACTGTCCAAATCATTAATGAAGTGCTTACAGGTGCGAACGGTACAGGCGATAATGTGTATGCATATTCTGCACCCTATTCCAATATAATTTATTTACGTGGTAGCCATGGTAAAGATCTGAAGAAGACTATTGAAATTTCGGTTCCGGATCCTGCGTTGGACTTGGCTTATCAATTGAAAGAAGCTTTGCGTAGCAATGAGATTGGGGTAGAGGATAGCCTGTGCACCATTACTACGGGCAAACGTTTGTTGAATGAAGGAGTGGCTTTGCCACAAGGCAACAAGGAACTGGATGTGCATCAATCACCACCTTTGAAAGATATTGTTCATTGGTTTAACCAGAAAAGTATTAACCTTTATGGTGAGGCACTTCTGAAAAGCATAGGACTGATAAGTGGAAATAAACCTAATACCGATGAAGCAGCAGGTCTTTTGGCTAAATATTGGGAACAAAAGTTACAGATTCCAACCAGTGAGCTGAATATCAAAGACGGTTCTGGTCTTTCTCCGCAAAATCGTATCACGAGTAAGGCAATGGCAAAAATCATGAATTATGCACAAGATAGACCTTGGTTTGCAGCTTTTGAAAAAAGCTTGCCTACCATTAATCAAATGACTATGAAAAGCGGAACGATTGGTGGCGTTCTAGGCTATACCGGTTATCAAATGAATAGTGCCGGGCAGAAATTTACATTCAGCTTATTAGTGAACAACTATATGGGAGGTGCTACCGCTATGCGGCAGGAGATGTTTAAATTGTTGAATAGCTTGAAGTGACAATAAAAAAGCCATCCCGATATATCGGGATGGCTTCCAATTTCTTTCCTAAAAGATTATTTGATGATGTCACGAAGACCCAATGCTTTGATGATAGCACGGTATCTCTCGATATCTTTTTTATACAAATAAGCTAACAAAGAACGACGTTTACCTACTAAAATCTGTAGAGAACGTTGTGTGTTAAAATCTTTTCTGTTTTTTTTCAAATGCTCAGTTAAGTGAGCAATTCTTTTAGTGAATAAAGCCACTTGTCCTTCTGTAGAACCTGTGTTTGTTGCCGCACCTGCAAATTCTGCGAAGATATCAGCTTTGTACTCTTTACTTAAATACATTCTGGAATAATATTAAAGCGTTAAAAATTATTTAATTGCGTGCAAAAGTACAAATTAAAAAGTGAAAATTAAAAATTAAAATGACTTGACATTTTGCAGGACAGTCTCAATACGCACATCTCAATACCCAATACTCAAATCCCACACTTACCCAACATTCTCCATACGCATATCTCACTACGCACATCTCAATACTCACTACCCAATACTACACTTTCACATACACCCTCTTCTTGTCCATCCAGTATACAATTGCCCACATCAGTGTTAAGAAACACAGAGAATAGACGAATGATCCGATTTCAGGTGAACCTGGTACTTTGGCGCAAACATATTTATAGAACCAGGATAACGCAGTCAAATATCTGGGTGTTCCGTCCTCTGAAGAACCATCTGAAATACGGAATAGCCCCAAAAAACGAGGCAGCAATCCGCTCAGGACAAAGATAAAGAGTGGATTTTTTCCAAAAACGTCAAAAAACTTCGTTACACCATTTTTTACATTTTGGACTTCGATAAACCAGATCATCGACCCCAAAGTTAGGATACCTAATCCTGTCGTATAAAGTACGTAAGAACTTGTCCATATTTTTTTGTTGATGGGAAAGCCCAGTGACCAGATCCAACCCAACACCAAAAGTATAAATCCAGTGACCATTACCCCTGATAGTAATTTAAAATGTGGTTCACGGGTCTCAGAAACGTGTGTCCAAAGCCAGTCCACACTTCCTTGTTGGCGAATGAATAGACCTACCAGATAACCAAATACAACCTGAACAATCGCTGGGAGTGTACTCATTATCCCCTCAGGATCAAATGGTATTCCTTCTCCTCTATACATATGTGCCGTACCTATAATCTGCTTATCGATAGCTGTTCCGAACCATCCTTCTAAAGAATAAGGGTCGTTTGAACCTAAAAAAGCACAAAGTCCCCAATACCCCACTAAAAGAACTCCAGAAATATAAATTAAGCTTTTTGGTTTGAAGAAATAGGCTAAAACTGAGGCAAAGAAATAAGCAATGGCAATACGCTGTAATACACCAAAGAGGCGTACACCACGCTCTGGATTATCCGAACTTACCCATTCTCTAAATTGAAGGCTATCCCCAGACCATTGCACAAAAGGCCACCAGTTCAGAAATAGACCTATGGCAAAGATTAGTACTGTTCGCTTAATAACCTTTTTCCAAAATACCGTGCTACCCGCTTCTTGCAAACGGGGCATAACGAATGCCATGGCATTACCTACCGCAAATAAAAAGAACGGGAAAACAAGATCCGTAGGAGTACAGCCGTGCCAAGGAGCATGTTGCAATGGCGCGAACATGTGTGCCCAAGTGCCAGGATTATTGACTAGAATCATCAAAGCTACCGTAGCCCCTCTAAATACATCCAACGAATAATAGCGCTGTTTTGTCATTATTGATTAAGATTTATAATATGATAATTGAAAGAGCTAAACTATAAAAATTGCCTTGCTCAGGCAATTTTTATAAATGTTTTGGTGAATAATCTGACAGATCTACCACAGGTTTGTTATAAACCAATAGATTGTTTTAGTCTGTGAAACCAAAAACAACGCGATACTTATTAAAAAAATTAAAAAGAATTTGGATGTTAACGTTTTTTAACCATACATTTATAAAAAATTAACAAAAGCATAACACATTGCAGACCCTGAAGTTATCCATATTACGAACCTTATATTTTTCCCCCGCTCAATCGATTGCAGAAATCAGTGAACGGACTGGCAAGAGTGTGCCATTGGTTACACGGGTCATCAATGAATTGTTGGCGGAGGAACAGATTATAAATAGTGGATTACGTGCGTCCACAGGAGGGCGGAGAGCGGCAAGCTTTAGCCTTAACGTAGAAAAACATGGTTATGTGATTGCATTGGCTATAGACCAATATTCTATAACCTCAACCGTTTTTAGATTAGATAACCAGCCCCTGCTTCCAGCACAATCGATAAACATACACCTTTGGGAAGGTGCAGATGTATACGATAAAATCTTAGCGATTCTTACGAATTGTATCGACACTCTGCCTCAGCAAAATATATTAAGCATTGGCATTACTATGCCGGGATTTGTGGATTCGGGAAAAGGAATCAACACTTCATTCTCTGCTCAATCCTCGCTCTATGCCCTTCGTGAGCGCATACAAACACATTTTGGTATACAGACCTATATAGAAAATGATTCGTCTGCTATTGCCATAGCTGAAAAGAACTTTGGTCTTATTCAAGATGTGGCTGATGCTTTGGTTATCAATTTAAATTGGGGTGTTGGTTTGGGGATTATTGTGCAACATCAACTTTTTAGAGGACATAGTGGTTTTGCCGGTGAATTTAGCCATATCCCGTTAGCCAATGAAAACAAGCTTTGCTCGTGTGGTAAAAAAGGTTGCTTGGAAGTTGAAGCTTCGCTACTTTGTGCGATGGAGTATATCGTAGAATCTTTGGAAAAAGATCAACGTTCTTCCTTAGAAAAAGTCTATGAACGTCACAAAAAAATAAGTTTCGAAAATGTTTATGATGCTTATCAGAAAGGTGACCAAGTAACTATTATTTCACTTAAAAAGATTGCACACATGCTTGGGAAAGGTATCGCTACGTTGATTCATATTCTCAATCCGGACACCATAGTCGTTAGTGGAAGAGGGGCAAGTTTTGGTGACATACTTTTACCGCAGATACAGTCTTCTATCCAGGAGTACTGCATACCACGCTTATCAAAACATACCAATATACAAATATCACAAATCAGAAACATTCAATTACTCGCATCGACCTGTATCGCGGTACAGCAGATGCAATGGACTACACAAAAACAAACAATTAACACGTAAAACTATGAGCAAATTTTACAAACAATGTTGCAGTTTAACGTTCATTATGCTACTCAGCATAACAACGTTATTTGCACAGCAGACTGTTACTGGAACAGTATCAGATGCTAACGGAGCGCTTGCCGGCGTAACCGTTTCGGCTGTTGGAACATCCAACGCCGCACAGACCGATGCAAACGGTCGTTATTCCATTCAGGCCAATAATGGAACAACTTTAAGATTCACAAACATTGGCTATGTTACTCGTGAACTTACTGTCTCAGGTACAACCTTGAACGTGACGCTACAAGAAGATGCTGCCGCATTGGATGAAGTAGTTGTAACGGCTATGGGGATTAAGCGTGCTCCTAAAGAGTTGGGTTATGCGATGAGTACTGTTGGGGGAGAAGAGCTAACAAAAACAGGTTCACCGAACTTTGCCGGGGCCCTTTATGGTAAAGCACCGGGCGTACGCATCTCTGCAGCGCCAGGTGGAGCGACCTCAGGTATTAACATCAATATCCGTGGTACGAACTCTATCACAGGGAATTCGCAGCCATTGGTGATTATCGATGGTGTGCCTATGCGTCAAACTTCTTTTAACAACTCCGACTACTGGGGTGATCAGCGTGCCAGAGGTAATGGATTGGAAGACTTGAACCCTGAGGATATCGAGTCCATCTCTGTTTTAAAAGGTGCATCGGCGGCTGCCCTATACGGTTCAGAAGCGATGAATGGTGTGGTATTAGTAACCACAAAATCCGGCAAAGGAGGCAAAGGCTTTTCTGTTGATTTCAATGCAACCTATACACATGACAAAATCGCCTATTTGCCAAGATTCCAAGATGTAAGAGGTCCAGGGTATAGCATCGAATATGCAGACGGTGGTCAGGCAGAGGATATGTTTTTCTATTACGACCAATCACGCGCTGTAAACGGAGTAACAAGAGGAGTTCTACCTGCTACAATTAACTTTGGTCCAAAATTTGATGGTCAGCCAACTATCGCATGGGATGGCCAGGTAAGACCGTATGAAGCACAAAACTCTTACCACAAACTATTCAACAACCCTAATAACACCATATTCAACTTTGGCTTAGGGCATACATCTGAAAGTTCTAATATTCGTTTTTCATTAACACGTCAAGATAACCAGATGACTGCTCTTGACTCATACAACAAGAAAAACATCGCAAACTTAAACAGTACGTTTAAACTCTGGAACAATTTCACTACAGATGTAGTTGTGAATTATATCAATCAGCATACACACAACAGACCTTTCTTAACAGATCGTCTTATCAATAACTTTGCGGGTATGATTTCAACATGGGATAATCCGGAGTGGTATCTAAATCGTTATCAAACAAGCTTAGGGTACAAATACGTGACAGGTTCTAATCAGAGTCTTACTCCAGAGGAAAACTTGGTATACAACGGCTACAAAACAGACATCTTAGATTATTTTTGGAATGTTAAAGCCAGAAATTACGATGAGTACTCCAACCGACTAATTAGCTCATTTACCAATACTTGGCAGATAACAGAAGATTTCTCTGTTCGTGGTCGATTCTCTGCAGATATGACTAATAATAAAATCGACGATAAGCAACCAAATGAACGGCCTATCGCATTCGAGAACACTGGTTATTATGCACTGACTAATCAAAATGCCAACATCTATTACACAGATTTATTAGCCTCATACAGCAAACAGGTTACATCTGACATTAAGTTAGGTGCTATGGCTGGTTATACCGCTACAAAATCGCAAACAACCAACATGACAAGTTACACAGATGGAGGTCTTAGTGTAAGAAACTGGTTTGATATCAATGCATCAGTAAATCAAGCGAGAACAACCAATACAAAGTTAAATTCATTGCGTGATGCTGTATTTGGAACTTTAAACTTTAACCTGAAAGATTACTGGTTTGTAGAAGGTACATTGAGAAGAGAGCGTATCTCGCAGATGCATCCGGATAACAATGTTCTTTATTACCCATCTGTTAACTCCAGTTTAATTCTCTCAGAAGCATTTGACTTATCTTCAATTTTCAATTATGCAAAATTAAGAGGATCATGGGGTATCGTAGGTAATTATCCTGGCATCTATCAAAGTGCTTTAAACTACTCTCAGGCTACATTGGGGAATCAAGGATCAGGTACAGCTGTACTATATACAAACATTCCTACTTCAAGCTTCGGAAATGAAAAGATCAAACCGGAAACAAAACATGAGGTAGAGTTTGGTTTGGAGACCAGAATGCTTAATGGTAGATTAGGTTTAGATGTAACGTATTATAATGGTAAAATTGTTGACCAGATATTAAATTACTCCCTACCTATGTCAATGGGATCATCATCTATCCTTGCCAATGTTGGTACATTAAGAAATAAAGGTTGGGAATTCGCCATCAACGGAACACCAATTCAACACGAAAACTTCCGTTGGAACTCTACATTGAATTTTTCAATGAATAAGAACATCGTTGAGGCTTTACCTGGTGGAGCTACAGAACTTCTACATAGAGATTATGATGGTGCTGCTGCACAATTGGTTTCCAAAGTCGGTCAGCCAATGGGAGATATCATGGTACACCCTTATGTAACAGATAATAACGGCAACAGGGTCGTTCAAGCTAATGGTCTTTATCAACTGGATGAAAACGCTTGGGTAAAAGCAGGAAATGCTATGCCGAAAGCAGTTGGTGGATTTATTAATACATTCACTTATAAAAACTTCACCTTAGATGCATTAATCGATTTTCGTTGGGGAGGTCATGCGATGCCGACTGGTATCAACTGGATGACAAGTAGAGGTTTAACAGAAGAAAGCTTAAATGCAATGGATGCCGAGCATGGTGGTATTAGCTACTATTTATCCGGCGGAAAAGGTATTGCTCATAGCGGAACAGCTGGTCCAAATGGTGAAAAAATGTTCCACGACGGGATGTTAATGGAAGGCGTTTTAGCAGATGGAACAGCAAACTCGAATGTTATCTCACAAGCTTACTATTACGCACAAACCTATAACTGGGGAGGTCCGCAATATAGCAATTCTAACTATGGCTTATATGTTCAAAAGAACAACTATATTAAATTGCGTGAGTTATCATTAGGCTATAGATTACCATCTGCAGTAGCAGCAAAATTAAAAGCTAAAAACGTTCAAATTTCAGCTTTTGGAAGAAACTTATTCTTCATCTATAGAAGTCTTAAAGATTTAGATCCTGAGCAAATGACAGGAGGATCTAACTGGATTAATAATGTTTCTAATGCAGGTACATCACCCGCAACAAGAACATATGGTTTAATGTTACGTGCAAGTTTCTAAGAAATATGAAAATCAACAAATATCTTGTGATTGCTGGTTTGTTTACCACTTCACTTACTACTATAACATCCTGTAAAATGGATTCTTTTGATGAAGTTTATAGAGACCCATCAAAAGTAACGGAAACAACAATTGAAAAACAATTTGCAGGTTTGCAATATAATTTTCGTGAATTTGTCGTTCCTACCTATCGTAATTATTTTGTAACGTTAGCACCGACAATACATCGGTACATACAGACAATTGGTTGGTCTAATGGTGCAAACCAATTGACCCCTGGAATGGCTGCAATAGCAGACCGATGGGATAGATATTACCAAGGTTTAGCACAATTTAGAGAGTTAGAAAAAGTGTATAATGCCGTTCCGGAAGCTGAAAAAACAGAAAAAAAGATTTTCTACTTAGCGGCAAAAATCTTTTTCTATGATCAGACACAACAGCAAGTCGATTTACATGGTGATATCCCTTGGTCTGAAGCAGGCAAACTTAGCACAAATGGCGGTGACTATGCCGTTTCCTATGCTAAATACGATAAAGCACAGGACATCTATGCTGTTATGCTTGCAGATCTTAAAGCAATAAGTGCAGAATTGAATGCAATGACCATACCAACTACGGTAACGCAATCTTTTAGAACACAAGATTTGATAAACTCAGGTTCTTTAGATTTATGGAAAAGGTATTGTAATTCTTTACGCCTGCGCATGTTAACAAGAGTTAGCCAAAGCCCAGCATTTTCTACCGCTTCACAGGAAATCGGAGAAATTATCAACAACCAAAGCACGTACCCATTGGTACTTGTGAATGATGAAAATATCCAATTGGACATCTTCAATAACACTTCAGATATCCATTCGCGTGATTTTCAAGATGCTATCGAAAGCTGGAATAACAATATCGCAGGTAAAAACATGATTGATCACATGGTGTCCAATGCCGACCCAAGACTACCATTTATGTTTGAACCAGGACAAGGAGCTGAAGGTGAATTTGTCGGTTTAGATCAGTCATTGACAGGAGCTGTTCAAGCTACACTTATTGCAGGAACACCCGCAAATCCAAGTACTATCGCAATATATAACAGGTCAACGTATTCCAGAAATCACAACTTCCCTGGGGTTTTAGTAACAGCCTCAGAAGTAAATTTCTTGATCGCAGAATATCAATCACGCACTGGAAATACAGGTAGTGCGAAGACAAGTTTTGAAAATGGGATTAAAGAGTCTATCGATTTTCAACAACGGTTAAGAGCAGTTAGTAATAACAGTTTAATTCCGGCACCAGCTGCTCCAACTACAGCAGCAATCAATACGTACATTACAAATATTGGTTGGGGTACGAATAATATTGAATTAATAGCTACACAAAAATGGTTACATTTAAACATCATTCAATCTGTAGAAAACTGGTCCGAAGTTAGACGGTTAAATTATCCGACTTTCGCATTCCGGGTAGAAAATTCTGATATACAAAAGGAAGTTCCTGTTAAATGGAATTTACCACAGTCAGAGCAGGCCTACAATCTTGAAAACTACAACACAGTAAAAGATCAAGATAATGTCAATACAAAATTGTTCTGGGACGTAAACTAAAAGTGATTTATTCACTTTGAAAAAGTTGTTGTGATTAATTTCTATAAACGACTTTACTAAATATAAAACCCCGAATTCTCAGATGAATTCGGGGTTTTATTTATCCATTTACTTTAACATTTTAGTTGCTCTCATCATAAGCAAATGCATTAAAATACGTATCTTTAATGCACAACATTAATTCAATCTCATGCAGTCTTTTTACAAAAAAATCTTAGCCATAGTGCTCTCCGCAACAACACTTACAACCTCGGCCCAAGAACATAACGTATCCGCCGGTTATCAAAAACCCACCGATCCGCAAGTCTTGGAAAACCTGGAAACCTGGCAAGACATGAAGTTCGGACTATTTATGCACTGGGGCACCTACAGCCAATGGGGTATTGTCGAAAGCTGGAGCCTGTGTCCCGAAGACGAAGGTTGGACACAGCGCAAACCCGAACATGGCGAAACCTACTTTGAGTATGTAAAAAATTACGAGAACCTCCAAAAAACTTTCAACCCCACAGATTTCAATCCGCAAAAATGGGCTGATGCCGCAAAAGCCGCAGGAATGAAATATGTCGTATTCACGACCAAGCACCACGACGGTTTTGCGATGTTCGACACCAAAGAGTCCGATTACAAAATCACCTCGCCAAACACCCCATTTTCTAAAAATCCAAAAGCTGATGTCACCAAAGAGATCTTCTCCACTTTCCGTAGCGAAGGATTTAAAATCGGCGCCTATTTTTCCAAACCCGACTGGCATACCGAATACTATTGGTGGCCATATTTTCCACCAAAGGACCGCAATGTCAACTACGATCCGTTAAAATATCCCGAGCGTTGGGAGAAATACAAGACATTTACCTACAATCAGCTCAATGAATTAACCTCGAACTACGGCAAAGTCGATATTCTATGGTTAGATGGCGGTTGGGTACGCCCGTTCAAAACCATTGATCAAACTGTCGAATGGCAACGCACTATCAAGGTAGAGCAGGACATCGATATGGATAAAATAGGCAGCATGGCGCGCAGAAACCAACCAGGCATCATTGTCGTGGACCGCACCGTACCCGGCGAATGGGAGAACTATGTAACACCCGAGCAGGCCATTCCTGAGCACCCTTTGGATATTCCTTGGGAGAGCTGTATTACCATGGGAAATTCTTTTTCCTATGTCCCTAACGATAAGTACAAGTCCGCACAGAAGATCGTTGAAACTTTGGTAAAGATTATCTCCCGAGGCGGCAATTACCTCATGAATATCGCTCCGGGGCCGAATGGTGATTTTGATCAGGCAGCTTATGACCGCTTAAAAGAATTAGCCTCATGGGTAGCCATTAACGAATCTGCCATTTACAGTACACGTGCCGTTGCACCTTATCACGAAGGAGATTACTATTACACCCGTAGCAAAGACCATAAAACACTAAACGTTTTTCATCTTTCCGAAGGAAAAGACTATCAAAAAACCGAAGCGTTTCAATTCACTATCCCCGAAAATTTCACCCCTAAAGATGTAAAACTCTTAGGTTACAAAGGCAAAGTTAAATGGACAAAAACAGGCAATACGGTATCTGTTAAAGCGCCTAAAAGCGACCTTAATTACGCCAGCGTACTGCAATTGACATCGAAATAAATACAGCACGATAATGAAATACATTTCCTATATAGTTTTTCTTATATGTCCCTTTCTGGTATCAGCACAACAACCAGCGCTTACCCTCTTAAAACAAGAATTCCTGTTTAAAGAAGGTCAGTATTTTGCCCAATGTCATGCCTCTACCATCGAAGAAACAGCAGACGGCACACTATTAACAAGCTGGTTCGGCGGTTCCCACGAAGGGAATAAAGATGTGGTCATCTGGGGTTCTTTGTCTGATGGCGATCAGTGGACACCACCCGTTGTATGGGCCGATGGGCAAGTAAACGACACCCTGCGGCACCCTTGTTGGAATCCTGTACTCTTTCGTCCCAAAAATGAAAAGAAAATATACCTATACTATAAAGTAGGACCAAACCCACGCGAGTGGTGGGGGATGGTAAAAACTTCAGAAGACGGCGGAAAGACATGGAGCATTGCTAAAAAGCTCCCGAATAACGTATTGGGACCGATTAAAAATAAACCCCTTCAATTGGAAAATGGCGATATTATTTCGCCCTCCAGTGTAGAGCTAAGTGAAGACAGGTGGGTGGCCCATATTGAAAAAACAACCAAGCAGCAACAAGAGTGGACTGTATTTCCAATAGACCAGCAATCCCCCTACAATGTTATACAGCCCAGCGTTTTACTTCACGATAGCAATAGACTGCAGGTGCTCTGCAGGAGTAAAGAAGGTGCTGTTATGAGTGCTTGGTCAGATGATCTGGGCAAAACATGGACCGCTTTGGAAAAAACAAATCTGATCAACCCCAATTCAGCGACAGATGCCATACGCTCCGGGGATATATTCCTTATCGTGTACAACCCGGATATACCCGGCAAAGATTGGTGGGAAGGCCGTACAAAGCTCAGATTGGCCTATTCTACAGATGGATTAAAATGGATAGACGTCATGCAACTTGAAGATCAGGAGAAAGGCGAATTCAGTTATCCTACTATCTTTCAGGACAGTAAAGGACTCATCCATATTACGTACACATACGATCGTAAAAACATGAAACATATCGTCGTACAAAGAGAACGTTAATATTAGGATATAATTAAAGCGGTGTTCCTTTAGTCGGGGGAACACCGCTTTTCACAAAAATATACAATCTTAGAACTTGTAATCTTGCATTAATTCAAATCTGTCAGATAAAGGCGTACTATCCGAAGAAGGCCCTACCAAAAGCTTAAATCCCCCTTTCTCCGTTTTCCACTTTCGATCCGTCCCCCACAATTTTAAATCAGCTTTTGTCAGTTCAAACGAGAATACCTTCGTTTCACCTTTCTTAATGAATTCACGAGCAAAACCTTTCAGCTGCTTCACCGGTGTAACCACACTGCTTACTTCATCCACGATATACAATTGCGCGACCTCTTCTCCGTCCTTTTCCCCTATATTCTTTACCTCAAACTGCACCTTACAAACAAAATCATCGTCGCCTTCCTGCACATCCACTTGTAGATTGTTATAAGCGAACTGTGTATAGCTTAACCCATGACCAAAAGCATATAAAGGCTTCGCATCAAACTCTATATAATCATGGTGCTTCGGTTTGGTATGGTTATAGTGTACAGGCAATTGTCCCACAGACTTAGCCATAGAAATAGGCAACCTACCTGCCGGGTTATAATCCCCGAACAGCACGTCTGCAATAGCCAATCCCCCCTCTTGCCCCGGATACCATGCATTGACAATAGCCGGAACATGCTCCGCAGCCCAGTTCAGGTTCAGCGGGCGTCCCATCACTGTCACCAGTACCACAGGTTTACCCGTGGCTACCACCGCCTGCAATAACGGCAGCTGATCACCCAATAAATCCAGCGTAGCGCGGTCAAAACCTTCTCCGCTCTCCATATCGCTGACAGATGGCGTTCCACTTTCCACATTAGCTGCTCCAGTAGCCTGATAAGAAGTCTTGAAATCCCGCGCACTCGAGCCCCCTAGTACAACGATAGCCACATCTGCCGCTTCGGCTGCCCTTACAGCCGCTGCTATATCCGTAGCAGCTGTATCACGAATCGCACAACCCTTCACGTAATCCACGTACGTATCCTTAGACACCGCAGCACGCACACCATCCAATACTGTTTTTATCTTTTCTTCCGGTTGCGGAGCCGTGTAATCACCCAATTGGTTATACCGATTATCCACATTGGGTCCTATCACCGCCACACGCTTTAATGTCTTACTTAACGGCAACACATTTGATTCATTTTTCAATAGAACAATCGCCTCGCGTGCGACTTGTCTTGCCATAGCCACATGCTCCGCTGTTGCCACTTTATGCGCAACCAGTTTTTCATCCACATACGGACGTTCAAAGAGCCCCAATGCAAATTTCTGATACAGCAAGCGCCCAACAGCCCTATCCACAAAAGCTATATCCACCTGCCCGGACTTCACCGCATCCAACAGATTCCTGCCAAAACCCGAACCACTCAGATCCACATCCAACCCAGCCTCTATACTCTGCTTTGCCGCCTCCTGACCAGTTGCCGCAGTAGCATGTCCACCATTTAAGCCCGAGATACTCAACAGATCCGACACCACAAACCCCTTGAAGCCCCATTGCTCGCGCAAAATATCATCCAATAGCCAAGGATTCGACGAACAAGGAATACCATCAATAGAATTATAAGCCGTCATCACAGATGCTGCCCCCGCTTTCACCGCCGCCTCAAAAGGCGGTAAGAAACTTTGCAGCAAAGCCCGTTCCCCCACACTCACACTACCGCCATTATGGCCACCCTCCGGCACCCCATACGCTACAAAATGTTTCAGGGTAGCTATTATTTTATCCACAGCTCCTACATCCCCCTGAAAACCTCGAACCATCGCTCTGCCCATCTGGCCCACCAAATACGGATCCTCACCATAAGACTCTTCCGTACGCGACCACCTCGGATCCCGTGCCAGATCCAATACAGGGCCATAACCATTCTTACCACCTACCGCATAAGTCTCCCGTGCAATAACAGCAGCCATCTGCTCAATTAAATTCGGGTTCCACGTGCTCGCTTGACCGATCGCCGTAGGAAATACCGTAGCTCCGATCGCCATGTGTCCATGCGGAGCCTCTTCCGACAACAGCAACGGAATGCCCAGACGCGTGCTATCCACCATATAACGTTGAATGGCATTCGTAGCCCTCGCAGCCTCCAGCGGGCTTAAACCATTATTCAATGTCTTTTGCGTCCAAGGATCAGCACGTAACGTAGCCCATAAAAGTCCTATATGCTGTTGCTTAACAGCATCCTTCAGCTTTTCACTCACCCGTATGCCCTTGTCATCCTTCTCATACATCTCCCAGCCCAACAATTTAGATAACTGTCCAACCTTTTCCTCCAAAGTCATACGACCAAGCAGATCCTGCACCCTGTCTTCAATAGGCAACTGACTATTCTTATACGGCAAAACCTGCGCACGAAGACCTGTTCCTAAACAGATCAACCCACCTAACACGATATATTTTAACTTCATTAGCTATAACTCTTTAAAACACCCTCATAACCTCCATCACTTCCTTAACTTTCTTCACTTTAAAATAATAATTAACGTACCGACTGCGGTCTGTTTTCCATTTTTACGCCAAAAGTATCCGAAGGCTTATCCCCCATATCAAACTCCAGCTTCCCGCCCTTCATGAGATCCTCATAAGCGATGTATGACTGCACATAAGGCTTGCCATTGAGCCGTACCTGCTGTATATATTTGTTCTCTTTACTATTGTTATGCGCAATCAATGCTAATGTTTTGCCTTCACCGATCGTCATCGTCACCTTATCAAACAAAGGGCTACCGAAAATAAACGGACCACCCGCAGGCGATACCTGATAAAATCCTAATGACGACAAAACATACCATGCCGACATCTGCCCGACATCCTCATTGCCCGACAAACCATCCGGCTTGTCCGTGTACATCGTGGCCAAGGTCTCCCGAACCCGATCAGCGACCTTCCAAGGTTGGCCGGCGTATGCATACATATAAATGACGTGATGACTTGGTTCGTTTCCATGCGCATATTGACCAATCAATCCACTGATATCCGGCGAAGCATGCTCACCCAGATCACCTTCAACCACAAATAAAGAATCCAGTTTGGTAATAAACTTATCTTCTCCGCCGAAAAGCCCCATGAAACCATTTACATCATGTGGCACCAGCCAGGTATACTGCCAGGCATTCCCCTCTGTGTAATCATTAGCCAAATGTGCCGAATGGAAAGGATCAAATACACCCGGTCTGAAATTTCCTTTCGAATCCACCCCACGCAAAAACTGTAAATCTTTATCGAAATAATATTGATAAGCATCGCTACGCTTGATAAAGTACGCATAATCTTCCTGCTCGCCACGCAGTTTGGCTACCTGTGCCAGACACCAATCCGCAATGGCAAATTCCAAGCCTTTCGCTACCGATTCCACTTCTTCCTTATCATAAGGCACATAACCATACTGTTTGTGCCAATTCAGCCCGCGGTCATCCTTCATCGCAGAAACTTTCATGGCCTCATAAGCCAAATCTTTATCAAAGCCTCCAACACCTTTCAGATACGCATCGGCAACCACGATAATACCCGGGTTTCCCACCATACAATCGGTCTCATTACCCACCAAGTGCCATACAGGAAGCTTCCCTTGCTCCTGATAAATACGCAACATACTATTGATCATATCCGGCACACGATCCCGATGGATAATACTCATCAACGGATGAGCCGCACGGTACGTGTCCCAAAGCGAAAAAGTTGTATAATTTTCGCCCGAGGTTAATTTATGCGGTTTAAAGTCACTTCCCATATATTCGCCATTCACATCACTAAACGTAGAAGGCGCAATCATCGTATGATAAAGCGCCGTGTAGAAGACTTTTTTAGCAATACTATCCGAGGTCTCGATGTTGACTTTTGCCAATTCCTTATTCCATGCCAAATCAGCAGCTTCTTTGACCTGTACAAAATCCCAACCGGGCAATTCAGCCTGCATATTCAATTTGGCATTCGCCACACTAACTGGCGAAATAGCAACTTTTACCAGAATGTCCTGTTCGTCCTGCGCAGCAAAAGCAAACTCCCCATACGTCCGTCGCGCAGTAATCTCATTCCCTTCTTTTACAGCGGTACTATCAGCCAGCCTATACCCTGCTATCGGGCGTGAAAATGTTGCCGTAAAGTAAATCTTTTGGTTCTTGGCCCAGCCCATAGAGTAACGATATCCCGAAACCACCGTATCGTTCTCGACAACCAAATGTCCCTCCTTTTTGCCTTCCCAACCAATACCGGCATCCAGATTAATCAGTACTTTCGGTACTTCATTGTCCTTATAACTGTATTTATGAAACCCTACACGGGAAGTTGCTGTCAGTTCTACATCAACATCAAAACGATTCAGGTGCACAGCATAATAACCCGGTCTGACACGCTCCGTATCCCGATTAAACAACGAATATGCACCGCTATCTTCATGACCATGCTCACCTCTTCTGAAAGTTACATCACCCGTGAAGGGCAACAGTACCACATCGCCCAAGTCACCTATTCCTGTACCACTAAGGTGCTGATGGGCAAAGCCAATAATCGTTGAATCTGAAATATGATAGCCGGAAACCCAATCCCAACCGTCAGAAAGGTTAGAAGGACCAAGCTGAACCGCACCATACGGAACATTAGCGCCCAAAAACACATGCCCATGCCCCCCTGTTCCAATGTATGGATCTACATAATCCGTAAAACGGCGCTGATCGATATTTTCACCCATATTACAGGATATAAATAGCATCAGCACGTTACAGTAAGCAAATAATTTGCTGGAAAAACTCCTTAAATCTATCATCATAATCTTATAAAAATTCTAAATCAAATGTACAATCTCAAAGATTGGTTAACACAACTACGAAAATACGTTTTAGCAATAAAAAAACCGAACCATTGTAACTTTTTTACAAAACCAAACGCTTGTTCGTTTACGTAAAGAACGTATATTCGTAAAAAGACAAAAGTTCAAAATATTATTAAGGACACAACATAAACACTAAATCCATTCATATCATGAAAAAGGGTCTATTTCTATTAATCATATACTTATTCTCCATTTCGTTTATAAAAGCCCAATCCCCTCGCACCGAATGGTTTGAAGAGGCCCGCTACGGTATGTTCATACATTGGGGATTGTACAGTGCTGCCGAAGGACTGTGGAAAGGAGAGAAGTTACGCTATGCAAACAACTATGCAGAGTGGATTCGTTACCGCAATCGTATCTCCAAAGAAGAATATGGTGAATTGGCAAAACGCTTCGTTTGGGACAAAATCAATCCCGAGGAATGGGTATTACTAGCCAAGAAGTCGGGTATGAAATACATCATCATCACCTCCAAGCATCACGATGGTGTAGCACTTTGGGATACCAAGGTTGGTGATTATTCTCTGCCTAAGTTGTCAGGAACGAACCGGGATGTCATTAAAGAAATTGCGGAAGCTTGCCGTAAGCACGATATGAAGTTGGGGTTCTACTATTCCCATTGGCTCGACTGGGAGCATCCATACGCATGGGATCACAACCAAGAACTCACAGGTTACGTAACGGACGAACAATTCAATCAATATTGGCAGGAGAAAGCCATCCCGCAGATGCGTGAATTGTTAACGAATTACGGCGACATCGCCATCATGTGGTTCGATATGTGGATCCCTTACGAGAAAACCATTTTTAAAAGAGAACAGCTGGAACAAGCAGTAGCACTCATCCGTGAACTACAGCCCAATTGCCTGATTAACTCACGACTGGGCTTACCAACGGACGCCAAATATGTAGATTTTGAAACCTTAGGCGACAACCAATTTGGTACAAGCTATGTTGACCACCCTTGGGAAACCCCGGGCACTATTGCCCATTCTTGGGGATATAGCGGTCAAGAAAAAAACTGGAAATCCAGTGGTCAACTTTTTGAATCGCTAATAAGCAACGTAGCACTTAATGGGGGCTTCACGCTGAATATTGGCCCTCGTGCCAATGGAGCTGTTCCTTATGAAAGCATTAGCCGATTGAATGACATAGGACAATGGTTAAATAATTATGGTGAAGCATTGTATAACAATACTGGACTTAATCTCAACCAACACGATTGGGGTAAAATTACCAAAGACAGAAAAAGCAATACTGTATACCTACATGTGTTCAATTGGCCTTTAGACGGCAAATTGCGTGTGTCTGGCATCAATAGCAAACCACAAAAAGCCGAATTGCTTTCTACAGCAGGAAATGAAACACTTTCTGTTGAGCAATATGGACCACTAACGCACATCCAATTGCCCCAACAGCAGCCTGATCCATTCGTTTCAATTATCCGACTTACATACGATGATATAGAAACAGTGTCTTCCATTGTGGCCGAATCTACTTTCGGAGGCTTTTCCCTTACCGGTCAAAATGCTGTGAACAAATCCGAATTGCAACTCGTCAAAGCCGACAGAACGCGACCTGCCTATACGAAAACAACCGATAATAAAGTAATCTGGGAGGTATATCTTCCTGCAGCAGGAACCTATAGCGTAGATTTGTCAGGGCATAATCCTGAAGAAGCTGCTGTTGCGGTAATCCTTAAAATAGACAATCAAAAACTACAAGCTGCTATTGCTCCAAACGGAAAGGTCGTAGCAGAACCCAATGAGAATAATTATACCGACGAATTTGTCGACAGTCCTATTGGTGAAATTACTGTAGACAAAGCGGGGAAATACACAGTCGAATTGCAATCAGAAGGAAAGCAACAACTGTGGTTAAACCATATTTGGATAGAGAAAAAAGAGGAATAGCCTCCTGTGGCCTATATGCTTCCGAAGTTTCTAATATTTCGGAAGCATATTAAAAAATCAAAACACAATATGAAGAAAAAACAGCAAATCTTTTCCAAGATCATAAGTCTAATCCTGTTTATTGTTGTGAATGCTTTATCTGCCTTGGCTCAAGAAAAATCTTTGCAGATTGAACAGCTTAACGATAAGCTTTATCTCTTCACAACCTACAATGAGTATAATGGAACGAAAGTTTCTGCAAATGCATTGTACCTTATCACCAATGAAGGAGTAATACTGTTTGATACACCGTGGGATGCTTCACAATATCAACCTCTTTTGGACAGTATCCAAAATAGGCATGGCTTACCTGTAATTGGTGTTTATGCCACGCATTGGCATGAAGATCGTGCCGGAGGTTTTGGCTATTATAATGAAATAGGTATTCCTACTTATGCAACAGCCCGCACCAATCATCTGCTCCAACAAAACGGAAAACCCATGGCAATGTATATTATTGAAGAAGACACAATTTATACTATAGGTGAAGAAACTTTTGTGTTTAATTTCTTTGGCCCTGGACATTCCTTAGATAATACCGTAGTTTGGTTTCCTGAATATAGGATTCTTGATGGTGGATGTTTTATCAAAAGTGCTGATGCCAAAAATCTTGGTTTTACAGGTGATGGAAAAGTCGAAGAATGGAAACCTTCTTTAGCAAGGTTACTCGCTCATTATCCTGAAATCAACCTCGTTATTCCCGGTCATGATGATTGGAAAACTTCCAAACAGCATATTGATAATACACTACAGCTTTTAGAAAAAGATCAGTCTAAAAATTAAACGCAGATTAATAGAAATTTCTTGCCTTACTTCTGAACAATTTATTAATGTGTTGTTTTGTACATTCTCAAGTCTTTTTGTCATACTGAGCTTGTCGAAGCCTCAGAGTGACAATAAGGGGCTTTTTATTTTATAACGCACAATAGGTTTTATTAAAAACCCCTATCTATAAGGAAACAAATTTATTCTTATCTTAGCCCTAAGAGAGCTCGTTATCTTGTTGACTTATCTTTGAGACTGCTTCGGGAATGGTTCGAGACAGGGAGTAGATGAGTCCATGGTAAGTCCGAGGTGAGTCCGTGTTGACTCCGAGTATTAACATGGACATACGGGGTAAGAACAGCACGGGAACCTCGGTCGCACCCATAAGCATTACCGAACCTAAGCCGAAGCTATCCTAAAGCAGTACCGAAGACTCTTCGAAGAAGTGTCGAAGGGTTTCTATACCTTCCATACATTGCCATTTTCATAAAACAAGTCCACTTTTGATTTTCAATTTTGCAATGCCTTGTCGAACACCGGTTTTCATATTGGTAAAAATTCACAAAAACTTGTTTTTCAGCACTATAAATTTCTAATTTTATGCTATGGCTATCGTAAAAAATGGATTTTTGAGGGGCCAAGTTGGGAACTTGGTCAATCGCAAGGTCGGCAATCAGCAAGTTGTACAGACTAAACCGGGACGTAAGATTAAGCAATCGAAATCAACCAAAGCTGCAGCGGAGGATTTCGGTTATAGCAGCTCCATGGGAGCACTTCTCAGACAGGCATTTGTTAACACCCATATGCAGTTGCATGATGATAAAATGCACAACCGTTTGATACAACATATCCGACGTGTCATGAGGTCTACGCCCAAACCCCGTCCGGGTTTAAATACAATAGAATCCGGTAACTTAAATAGGCTAATTGGTTTCCAGTTCAATAGGAATTGTCACCTGCATGATTATATGTATGTCGATCCCATTCTAAGCATAAGCAATGATAAGCAGGTATCTGTACATTTTCCGGCTTTCCAACGATACCAGCATCTCTATATTCCAAAAGACTGCTATTATGTCACCATACAAGTAGAAACCATTGGTTTTACTTATGGGGCATTCCTTCCTCTTGGAACCCAAGAAATAGAGATCTATACAGGCCAAGGACAAGAGGAAGTCATTCCCGAACAGCAACTTATTTTTGACATCCCAAAACAACAGGTAGATATAATCTTAGTAGGTCTAAACATAATATACAGCGATAAAATGGGAAACCGAAATTTTGTGCGCAACACAAAAGAATTACATCCCGCAGCGATTATTGGAGGTTTTGTTTAATCAAAAAAGGGAGTTGCTTTTCGCAACTCCCTTTCGCTTTAATTTACCGTTATCTCATCGATAAAGATGTAAGCCGCATCCAAGCCAGCTCCAGGATTTCCGGCTGGGATTTCCCGAGGGCGCTTCGCTTCTACCTTTAGGTAGCGAGTCTTCTCTTGCCCTATGGCTATTTGTGGGTTACCTTTCGCTTCTAAAACAAGAGCCCTATCTACCGATTTTACCAAACGGAAATTCTGGTTATCGTTTGACACATAAATATTGATTTCAGTCGGATAGTGTATCCAGCTGCCTGTGCTTTCCATTGCAGAAACCAGGACGGAAGAAATATCTGTTGCCGTACCGAAGTCGATCGTAGCGACCATATCTCCTTTGTTGAAGCCTAACCAGTTTTCCTGATGATAGTTCTTCGAACCGAAAACGCCATCCACTAAGATAGCAGCACCACCGCGGGAATAAGCTTCATTAGGTTGGGATTCCAGTGTGATTGATTTACCGGTCGATTTGGAGTGCACAAACTCTTTGGTGGTCGTTGCGCTGATCTGTTTGCCATCTTCAAAATATGCGCTCTTAATGATAAGCGATTTATCAATGGCTATCGGTTTTATATAAGGTAAAGAAGAAACCGTAGGTTCCGTACCGTCTACCGTGTAACGAATACCTTGAGGATCCTTCGCAGTGGACAGCTCATAAGCAACGATACCATCCACATGTTTTATCCGACCGATAACTTCATGTATGGCTTTGCTATAATTGATACCTTTACGATCCAAAATTTTGAAATGTTGCACGACACGTTTTTCAAATCCTTTATAATCTTCCGGATTGGATGTACCCCAAGTCACTTCCGATAAAGCCATCAAACGTGGAAACAACATGTGTTGTACCTGTTTAAAAGTAGGAATGTATTCTGTCCACATATTGGCCTGTGCACCTAAGATGTGTTTACTTTGTTCAGAAGTTAACTCCTGAGGAATAGGATCGTAGCTATATACTTTTTCCAGGCGTATCTGTGCATTAAATGCAGCAGGTTCTGTTTCCGGATTTCCTTGGTAATAATCGAAATACACATGTGAGGCAGGCGTCATAATTGCATCATGTCCAGATTTTGCCGCTTCAATTCCACCCTGTATACCTGTCCAGCTCATCACTGTGGCATTTGGGGCTAGACCACCCTCTAAGATTTCATCCCACCCGATTATTTTTTTGCCTTTACCATTAATGTATTTTTCCATTCGGGTAATGAAATAGCTCTGAAGCTCATGTTCACCTTTAAGACCCTCTTTTTTGATGAGTTCCTGACAATGGGGACAAGCTTCCCAACGTTTCTTAGGGGCTTCATCACCCCCGATATGGATATATTGGCTCGGGAAAAGAGGGATAACTTCGTCAATTACATCTTCCAAAAGCGCGAAAGTCTCTTCCTTTGGACAGAAGATATCCTCAATCACGCCCCATACTGTTCCAACCTCGAACGGACCACCTGTACAGGATAGTTCCGGATAAGCCGCCAAAGCTGCCTGTGCATGGCCGGGCATTTCAATCTCGGGAATAATCTCGATATGCAGTTTCTGTGCATAAGCCACGACATCCTTTATTTCCTCCTGTGTATAGAATCCACCATAGCCTTTTTCGGTAATTCGACCACTTTCCTCATCACCAAACGCTATAGGCTTACGAAAAGCGCCGATTTCAGTTAGTTTCGGATGTGATTTGATTTCTATGCGCCAACCTTGGTCGTCTGTCAAGTGCCAATGAAATTTATTGATCTTATAGGCCGCAAGGTAGTCCAAGTAATTTTTTACTTCATCCACCGTGAAGAAATGACGACATACGTCCAGGTGCATCCCCCGATAAGCAAACTTAGGTTGATCGGAAATATGAAGATGAGGTAACCTCAAATCCGATTTGTGCTCCTCAATAAGTTGTAACAAGGTCTGCATTCCATAAAAGATACCATGATTCGATGAAGCTGTAATTTCAATACCTGTATCATCGATCTTTAAATTGTACGCTTCCGGATTAGCTACAAGTGTTGGATTCAAACGGTAGCGGATTGCTGCCTTTTGAGCTTGCGTTTTTACATTTTTGCCTGTGATAGCTTCGATGTGCTTTTGTAGATAGGTCATCTCCGGGAAAGCAGCATCTTTTAAAATAGAAAGGTTCTTGCCCAGTGAAAACGTGCCTTTTCCCACAGTCATCTCTTGAGGCTGTGGAATCAGAGCCTCTTGGGCTTGTCCTGTGAAGGTCTTTAAAGAGAGGCATACTAATGCCCCAAATGCTAATTTCTTCATGTTATGTTTTTTTTGCGATTTGAGATATGCGAATTGTGAAAAATCTAACATCTCAATACGCAATACTCATTACGCAATACTCTTTGTTTTCTCTTTCAACCAAGCTGCTTCATCGGCTGTTAGGTGGGAAGACAGCTTTTCGAATACCCAGGCATTGTAGTTGTTCAACCAATCGATATGTTTCTGATCCAACAATTGCTTATCCACCAAATCGGTAGCGATGTAGCATATCGTCAATGTTTCAAAATCCATAAATTCGCCAAACTGATTGGATTCTAGAGTTTTGCTCAATACCAGATTTTCGATGCGGATACCGTATTGTCCTTCGCGGTACAATCCCGGTTCGATGGAAGTAATCATCCCTTCTTCAATAGCAATATCGATCGCGGAAGGGTTAAAAACATGCGGTCCTTCATGCACGTTTAAGAAGAAGCCTACACCATGTCCTGTACCATGTCCATAGTTACGCAAGGTTTCCCATAATGGGCGGCGTGTAATAGCATCGATTTGGTAGCCTCGGGTTCCTTTCGGGAAAACCGCCATACTGCCTTCAATTGTACCTTTCAACACGAATGTATAATCTGCTTTCTCTTCCGCTGTAGGCGTGCCCAAAGAAACAACGCGGGTGATATCTGTCGTGCCATCTCGGTATTGTCCTCCTGAATCCACCAATAGAAGGCCTTCAGCCTTTAATTTTGCATTACTTTCTTCCGTTGCCTTATAGTGCGGCAAGGCCCCATGTTCCAGATAACCGGCAATGGTATCAAACGAAATATCCACGAAGCCTTCACCTTCAGCACGTATCGCTTGCAGCTTATCCGCAATAGCGATTTCCGTCAGCTTTCCATGTGGAACTTCTTCCTCTATCCATTTAAAGAATTTCGTCATCGCGACACCATCTTTTATCATAGCGTGTCGTGTATGTTCGATCTCTACACTATTTTTTACGGCTTTCAACAACGTTGAAGGGTTCATGCCCTCAACAATTTTTACAGCAGTCGGCACAGCATCGTACATGGCAAAACAAGTACGTTTGGTGTCCAATAGGATATTGTCAACTTGTAAAGAACGAATTGCCTCCGTAGCTTCTTCATAAGGGGCTAGGGACACTTGGGACGCTTGTAATGATGTCCTATCTTGTTCAGAAAGCTTTTCGGCATCAATAAATAATGTATTATTTGCTCCTTCAATCAGCAGAAAGCCTAATACTACTGGGTTGCACTTCACATCTCCTCCGCGGATATTCAATACCCAGGATAAGTCATCAAGTGAGGAAATAAGGTGTGCCTGTACATGTTTTTCTTTCAGTTGTGCATGGATTTTACCCAACTTGCTGCTTGTGGATTCGCCGGTTGCTTTTTCATCCAATAGATAGGCTGGTTGTTGTGGCAGAGCCGGACGATCGTTCCAAAGCTCCTCCAACAAATCTACATGTCCGTCGACAACAACACCTAGTGGCAACAGGTTCTCCTTTACAGACTGTGCTACTGCCACAGAAGCAAGGTTTCCATCGAATGCAACTGTGGATCCTTTTGGTAATGTCTTAGCCAGCCACGTTGCATATTCTGCAACACCTTGCACTTTCAATTTTACCAGCTCAAATCCTGTTCCTGCAAGCTGTTCATTCGCCTGTACAAAATAACGTGAGTCTGTCCAAAGACCTGCAAAATCCTGTGTGATTACCAACGTTCCCGCTGATCCTGTAAAACCTGAAGTCCACGCAATACATTTGTACCGTTCAGGAAGGTATTCACTGATATGTGGGTCGGATGAAGGAATGATATATCCGTCTATGCCCCTTTCGCTCATCTTTAAACGAATAGCTGCTAATTTCTCTAAATGTGTCATCTTTTCTCCTGCAATTCAGCCTGCAAGTTAGAAAATATGGCTTGAAAACCCCTTTTAAATCCTCATCGTTTTTAAATTTTTTATAATTAACTTTGTGCGAGATTTTAAAGGTCATAAAAAAATCGGTGCATTCAGAGAAGCTAGAAAAGAGGAAAAATGCACCCTAATGAAAACAAAATGAGTTATAACGAAAAAAAAGTAACAATTGAACTGGGCGGAAGTTTAGCCCCAATCGAATTGTCTACAGGCAAATTGGCTAAACAGGCTGATGGTTCTGTGGTGTTGAAACAAGGTGATACCATGTTGTTAGCGACAGTGGTATCCGCAAAAGAGGCAAAACCAGGAGTGGATTTTCTTCCACTTTCTGTAGATTACCAAGAAAAATATGCGGCGGCAGGTCGTATCCCCGGCGGATTTCTTCGTCGTGAAGCCAGACTATCAGACTACGAAGTGTTGATTTCACGTTTGGTGGACAGAGCTTTGCGTCCATTATTCCCTGAAACATATCATGCAGATACGCAAGTGATGATCTCCTTGATTTCTGCGGATAAAGATATTATGCCGGATGCTTTGGCAGGTTTGGCTGCTTCCGCTGCTTTGGCGGTGTCGGACATTCCTTTCAACGGTCCTATTTCTGAGGTTCGTGTGGCAAAGATTGATGGACAGTTGGTAATCAACCCACGCATGTCTGAATTAGCAAACGCTACATTGGAATATATCGTAGCAGGTTCTGCACAGGATATCGTGATGGTAGAAGGGGAGTCTAAAGAGATTTCGGAAGCTGAAATGGTAGAAGCAATTGCTTTTGCACATGATGCTATCAAAAAACAAGTTGCTGCGCAGGTAGAATTGGCTAATTTGGTAGGTTCTAACGTAAAACGTGAATTCAACCATGAGCCATCTAACCTAGAATTGCGTGAAGCTATTTTTGCAGCAACTTATGATAAAGTATATGCCGTAGCAAAATCCGGTTCTACGAAACATGAGCGTACAGAAAAATTTGCCGCTATCGGTGAAGAATTCTTTGTAACGCTGGGTGAAGAAATAGACGAAGAAACAGCATTCTTGGCTAAAAAATATTTCCACGATGTGCAGTATGATGCAGTGAGAAACTTGGTGTTGGATGAAGGGATTCGTTTAGACGGTCGTGATGTACGTACAGTGCGCCAGATTTGGTCTGAGGTTGATTACCTTCCTGCGGCGCATGGTTCGGCTGTATTCACACGTGGTGAAACCCAGTCATTGACTTCTGTTACCTTAGGAGCGAAAGACGATGAGCAGATGATTGACGGAGCTTTCATCCATGGATACAACAAGTTTATCCTTCACTACAACTTCCCTGCTTTTTCGACAGGTGAGGTAAGACCAAACCGTGGTCCTGGTCGTCGTGAAGTTGGGCATGGTAACTTGGCGATGCGTTCTTTGAAGCAAGTATTGCCTGCTGATGGGGAAAATCCATACACCATTCGTGTGGTTTCTGACATCTTGGAATCAAATGGTTCTTCTTCCATGGCTACTGTTTGTGCAGGTACATTGGCATTGTTGGATGCAGGGGTGAAATTGAAAGCACCGGTATCTGGTATCGCGATGGGCTTAATCACGGATGAGAAAACAGGTAAATACGCTATTCTTTCTGATATCTTGGGTGATGAAGACCACTTAGGTGATATGGACTTTAAAGTTACTGGTACAGAAAATGGTATCGTAGCTTGTCAGATGGACTTAAAAATCAATGGTCTAAAATGGGAAGTGTTGACCCAAGCTTTGGATCAAGCGAAAGAGGCTCGTTTACATATCTTGAATGAGATGAAGAAAACGATCTCTGCTCCACGTGAAGATTACAAACCACACGCACCGCGTATTGTTTCTTTGACTATCGATAAAGAATTTATCGGTGCAGTGATCGGACCAGGTGGTAAAATTATCCAAGAGATGCAACGTGAAACCGGTTCAACGATTTCTATCGAAGAAGTGGATAACAAAGGTGTAGTTCAAATCTTTGCTGACAATAAAGAGTCCATCGATGCTGCCGTTTCACGTATCAAAGCTATTGCTGCGAAACCTGAAGTTGGTGAGATTTATGAAGGTAAAGTGAAATCCATTATGCCGTTTGGTGCATTTGTGGAAATTATGCCAGGCAAAGATGGTCTATTGCACATCTCTGAAATCGAATGGAGACGTCTGGAAACAATGGACGGCGTGTTGAAAGAAGGTGATATGGTAACCGTTAAATTGTTAGAGGTTGACAAACAAGGTAAGCTTAAGCTATCTCGCAAAGTATTGTTGCCTCGTCCTCCAAGAGAAGACAAACCAAAACAAGATGCTCCGCAAGGATAGTATTGTTTTAGATTTATATCAGAAAAAGACCTGTTAACAACAGGTCTTTTTTATGGAATAAGATTTCCTTTGTCATCTTAGTTTATATATGAAAACACATTGGTTCATTTTTGTTTTGCTGTTTTTCTTGGGAAATGCTTCCCGAGGGCAGACTTTTCATCTTGATGCTTTGGATACCTTAGCGATTAAATTGCAGACCGAATTTAATAAAGTTGGAATTCCGGATTCTATTCGGTTTCGGAGTGTCTATAGGGTAAATCGCAAGGTTGTTGGGTTAGAACAATGGCGGAATGGTGATTGGGATGTTTATCTTCGGGACAGTCCGAGTTTTAAAGATTCGGTATACTACGATGTTTATATTAGCAAACACCCATCTTTAGATACTGTTGAGGTAGATGTGTCTTTTGGTGGGAGTTTGTTTGCTTTTGGTGGGTATCATGAGTACTATGGTGATTTTAGAGGTGGTCCGAATGCTTTTATGAGTAGAGCTAAAGACTATCTCAAAGAGAATTTATCCTCAATGAGTTTTAGAGATACCATTGTTTTATTTTTTGACACTAAACGACCTTCGAATTTGTTAGTTACTATTGGTACGAATCCTATGTTAGAAAAGGCTTTTAGTAATTTTTTTGCGGATAGAGAAGAAATGCATCGTCCTGGGTTATGGTATGGTATCGCTTCTGCATTAATGTATTCAAGTCACGTTTTTGAGGTTGTGGGCAATGCGGGAGATATCAAAATAGATTATATCGGTGCTGAAGATTTTGTGTCTGTAAGTTTTGATGAAAATAGGGTTTGTGGTGCTTCGTTTAGAGGAGGGGTGCAATCTTTTTACAGAGAAGATGCGCACTTTTTTTACGATAGAAAGCTACCACTTAGTTATTACAAAGAACATGGGCTTTTGAAAGATGATGAATTAACGATGAAATGTTTTGAGGGTCTGTTTGAAAGAAAACCGCTCAGCGGCATGTATTCTATTTCTACCTTTAAAAGATAAAACAATAAAGGCTGTCAAACTGACAGCCTTTATTGTTTTATAACATAATCACGGATTCGATCTTAGAAACTTTCTTGTAATAATCAATTACGTCTTCAGCGTTATTGACAAAAGTTTCTACAGTTATGGATTTGTATTTTCCTCCCGAAGATTCCTTTTCCGAAAATTTAGAGCTTGCGTGTTCAAATACGTTTTTAACAAGCTCAAGCTTGTCTGAATCCGCTTTTACAATAAATTTGAATGTATAAAGCGACGGAAATTGTTCAATTTCGTTGAGCTTTACACGAAAGTTGTCATAAAAATCAGTAGGTGTATTCCCTTCGTTGTTGGGAATGTCCTGAATATTGATGTTGTTTATATCTGCCATTCTTTTTTCTCCTTATACTCATTGGATTGCAAGAAGTGTACCAGTCAATATTATGTAAGCCTTTGTTATGCTTCATCCCCCATAGTAAAACCTTGTCATTCCGACTTTGGAGGAATTTGTAAACGATGTCATTTCAGTCTGAGAATGTTCAACCCCTAACGTACAGCTACTTTACTGCGTTCGGTATGACAAAGGTTGTATAGCTTTAATTCTCCATGGAAGTAGGCCAGCTCTCTCGTTTTTGTCCTAATTCTTTATTTGGCTTATCAGACATTTCAAAGACAAGTTCTCCGCCTTTGAGCATATCCTCATGTCTGATGTACATCTTGTTATACGGTTTTCCGTTCAATGTGATTGCCTTTACGTATATGTTTTTAGTCGAGTTATTGCGCGCTATGATGGTAAAGGTTTTGCCATTAGGCATGCTGATATTGGCTTTATCTAATACAGGGCTTCCGAAGACATATTCACCACCTACTGGTGCTACCGGATATAATCCCATCATTGACCATACAGCCCATGCGCTCATCTGACCGGCATCCTCATTTCCGGCATAGCCATCCGGGCGCTCATGGTACATCGAGTCAACGATGAAACGAATTTTTTCTTGCGTTTTCCACGGTTTGCCGATATAGGTGTACATATAAGCAATATGGTGGCTTGGTTCATTACCATGTGCATATTGCCCGATAAACCCACTGGCATCAGGGGATTGGTTTTCACCGGTCATGTATGACGGAGCAGCAAAGAGAGTGTCCAACATTTTGTCCAATCCATCTTTTTCCGGGAACAATTTGTCCAACCCGCGAATATCGTGCGGTACGTAGAAGGAGTGTTGCCAAGCATTGCCTTCAATGTATTGGCTTTTGTCGAATTCATGTTCCGAATAGAACGGATCGAAAGGTTCAACAAATTTTCCGTTTTTGTATTTCGCACGCATAAAGCCGCTGTTTGGGTCAAAATGATTAATATAGTTTTTAGCACGTTTTAAGAAAAGTGCATAGTCTTCCTTTTTGCCCAGCTTTTGTGCGACCATAGCAATACAATAATCATCAAAGGCATATTCTAAGGTCTTGGTAACGGAGCCTCCATTCACGTCTTGTGGCACGTAGCCATACTCAATATAGGCAGGAACCTCCCGGATTTCCTGAAAAGCACTTTTGCGCATAGCCTGGTATGCCCGCTCTGCGTCCAATCCTGGCCATTCTTTAAGCACAGCATCTGCTAATACCGGAACGGCATGGTAGCCTGTCATGGTGTTGGTCTCAAAAGTACTCAAATCCCAAACAGGCAATAACCCGTTTTCATCGTAAAAAGCAAGCATGCTGTTTAAGATGTCTGTGTATTTTTCGGGCTGTGTAATGGTGAACAATGGTTTCAATGCTCTGAAAGTATCCCATAGGGAGAAGAAGGTGTATCGCTGTCCGCCATTAGCCATGGTTTTGCGTTCGCCTTTGTAGTTTTTGTATTCCCCATCCGCATCCGAGTACAGGGTAGGGGCAATGGCTGTGTGGTACAGGGCCGAGTAAAATATGGTTTTTAAGCGTTCGTCGCTTGTTTCAATTTGAATTTTAGCAAGTTCTTTTTCCCATTTCTTTTCCGCTTCGGTTTCCACCCGTGCAAAATTCCAATCCAGAATTTCGTTCAAAGCTAATAAAGCTTTGTTACTGTCTGTGGTCGATAAAGCTACCTTTAGCTGTATCTTGTCGGTTTTCTTAAATTCAAGATTTCCGATAACCCATGCGCCTGTAGCTTCCTTGTCATTATGGTGTCCTGTCGGGGTTACCATGTGTACTTTGGCAATAGGTTGCGAAGTCGTGATGGCAAAATAAACATGTTGCTTATTTGCCCAGCCTTTGGATTGGCGCAGACCAACCAAAGTAGTATCGTTCACCTGGTGTAAATAACAGTTGGTGGCTTTATCCCAGTTGTATTCGTGTTTCAGATCAACACGGATAGTTGGTGTTTCGGTGTCAGCAGGGAAGTGGTATTGATGAAAACCAACACGCTCGGTAGAGGTTAGTTCGGCTTTGATGCCGTTTCCCAGTGTTACCTGGTAATAGCCGGGTTTGGCACTTTCGTTATCACGTGAGAATTTCTGTTTTACATCAGTCTTTTCCGAAAGTACAGGCTGCTTGAGCGGCATAATGGCGATGTCTAACCAATCACCGATTCCGGTTCCGCTAAGGTGCATGTGGCTAAAGCCGGCAATAGAATCGGAAGAAATGTGATAACCACTAACCCAGTCCCAACCGCTCTTGCCGTTGTCCGGGCTAAGTTGAACTAAGGAGAATGGAAGAGTTGCTCCTGGATAGGTGTGGCCGTGACCGCCTGTGCCGATAAAGGTGTCGACATGTTTGGTAAGATGTTGGGCAGATGAAGGTAACGTGGCCGAAGTCAATGCAACAGCCAAGGTACCCAGAGTCCATATTTTGTTATTTTTCATATTCTTTATTCTTAAAAAGATAATATTACTAAAAAAGGAGGATATGTAGGTAAAAAACCTTTTAGAAGACAGGACAAATGTATCTTATTTCTATGCTTAAAACAAAGGGAGGATTTCTTTTGACAATGTGTCGATTCTTCCCATCCCACAGCCTTTCCGTCCCTCGCCGGGACAGGGCATTAGTTATCAAAAAACTTTTTGTTATAGTCCTCACCCTTAATCCCTCTCCCAAGGAGAGGGAAACCAATTAGTTTCCTTGACAGTTAGACAGGTAGCAAACTATACGCTCCCTCTCCTTTGGAGAGGGCTGGGGAGAGGATAATAATGCAGGTACACTTAATCTTGATGCCAAAGCAAAAGCTTTAGGCGGCCTGAGCGACATAAAAAAACTGTCTAACAAAAAAACTCCATTTCCCCTCAACACGACTCTTGTTAAAAACAAATTTTGATGCATTTATTCTGAATTTTAGCATTAATTAAACGATTTGCTAATTTTTTTTAGTAGATTGGGCTTATACAATGTATTGGAATGAAAAAACGTGTATTGATTAGCGATATAGCGAAAGCCTTAGGGATTTCAGTGACAACGGTATCCTTTATTTTGAATGATAAGGCCAAGGAGAAACGCATAAGCGATGCGATGACGAAGCGCGTGTTGGATTATGTCAAAAAAGTAGGATATAAGCCTAATCAATTAGCCAAAAGCCTGAGGACTGGGCAAACAAAGATTTTGGGACTGCTGGTTGAGGATATCGCCAATCCTTTCTTTTCCAATGTTGCTAAATATATAGAGCGTCAGGCTTATGATGCGGGCTATCATATTATCTATTGTAGCATGAATAATGACGGTCAGAAAGCAAAGGAATTGATTCAGATGTTTATGGACCGTCAGGTGGACGGTTTTATCATTACACCTTCGGAGGGATTGGAAGATACTATTGCGAATATTCGTCAAAATAATATCCCTGTTGTACTATTTGACCGATATATCCCTACGGTGGATACCCATTATGTCGTTTCGGACAATAAAAAAGGGGCATATGAAGCTACTAAGCACTTGCTGGAAAATGAAAACAAGCGAGTAGGGCTTATTTCGCTCTATTCTAACCAGACGCAGATGCGTGATCGCTTGGAGGGTTATATGCAGGCAATGGATGAATTTCAGTTGCAGTCTTATATCAAAAAACTGCAACTAGGTGCTCCAGAGCAGGATGCTAAAGATCAGATACTAGAATTTATCGTGGATAATAAAATGGATGCGGTACTTTTTTCAACAAACTATCTGGCAGTAAGTGGGCTGAAAGCTTTAAAAGAACATCGTATACCGCTGCCAAGGATGGCCGCTTTTGATGAACATACGCTTTTCAAATTGCATGATCCCTCAATAACGGTTGTGTCCCAAAACATAGAACAACTTACAAAAGAACTCATCCAGACATTGGTGGCGGATATAGCAGGGCGGTCAAAAGAACTGCGTAAAATAACAATTCCCTGTGAGTTGATCATCAGGGAATCATCGATTGTTACTCTGCCGGAACAAATTTCATAGACAGTGAATTGACGCAATGACGTGTGTTCTTCGCTGTGAAACCTTCCCCTTCGAATACATGACCAAGGTGACCTCCACACTTGGCGCATAGGATTTCTGTCCGTCTACCATCGGCATCTGTTTCTTTGCGCACTGCTCCCGGGATTTCATCGTCAAAGCTCGGCCATCCGCAGTGTGATTCGAATTTGTCTTTTGATAGATACAACGGAGCGTCGCAGCGTTTGCAGATATAGGTGCCTGCAGCTTTGTTGTTCAGTAAGGCCCCGGTAAAAGGGCGCTCAGTGCCCTTATGTAAGATAATGTATTCCTCTTCTGGGCTAAGTTCGTTGTATTTATTACTATCGCTCATGTTGGTAATGATTTTTTGCTTGTTTCTTGACGTGTGCACGGCATCTGTAGCCTTTTGTTGGCACGAAAAGGCAATTAACCCACAACTCACCAGTAAAATGGATAGTGCTCTAATTTGCATGCCGACACCTTATTTATAATATATATTCAAAGTTGGGTTCTTTTTATCAGAAAAACAATTTAAATTTGATAAGGTTTTGGTTGGAAGAGGGCCAAAAATACTGTCTCTAAAAATAATGAAATTTAACAAATATTAACTACTATTTAGAATGGTTTTAAATTGACAATTTGCGTCATTAAATTGTCACTGATTACTTAAATAGTTATACTTTTGTGCATTGTATAGGGGGGGTAGGCTCCTATAACAACGAATTTTAAAAGTTTTTATATCATAAATAAATAGTATAAAGTGCTAAATATGAGAAATATCTCATCCGTTTTGGGAAAACTTGCAAAGACAATGTCTGTTGGTCTGATGTTGTTGTTTGCCGTTACGATGTCTCGTGCGCAAGATGCTGCTAATGGTGCTGCGCTTTTTAAAGCTAACGCTTGTCAGTCTTGTCACGCTATTGGGAAGAAGTTAACCGGTCCAGATTTGGCTGGTTTGGCTGAGAGAAGGGAAGAGGCTTGGATTATCAAGTGGATACATAATCCGCAGGGAATGGTGGATTCTGGAGACCCGATTGCGGTTGAGTTGAAAGGTCAGTATCCAACGATGATGGCATCTTACGCTAACCTTTCTGAGGACGACATTCGTGACATCATCGCTTATGTTGGGGCAGAAGAAGTGAAATTGGCTGAAAAAGCGGTGACAGGCGATGCTGGAGCTGCTGGCGGTGGAGCTTCCAATGATGCCAACACGTTGATGATTGTGGGCTTGATTGCTATCGTTGTATTAGCGGTGGTGGTAATTGTTGTTTTGAACCGCGTTATTCGCTCTTTGGAGAAAGTTATTGCGGCAAATCAAGCAGCGATTGAAGCAGCGCAAGCTAAAAACGAAGTTTATCAGGAAAGCAGTGTTGCGAAGTTTGCTAAGGCTTTTGTACAGAATAAGAAGCTGGTTGGGTTCGCTGTATTGGGCTTGGTTGCTTTCTTAGGTGTTTTAGGGTGGAATACGATGTGGAACGTAGGCGTTCACACAGGGTATCAACCGGTTCAGCCAATTAAATTCTCGCACCAAATCCATGCTGGTGTTAATCAAATCGAGTGTCAATACTGTCATGGCGGTGCTTACAAATCGAAAAATGCTTCGATTCCATCGGCTAACGTTTGTATGAACTGTCACAACACGGTGACTGCATCGGATCATTATGATGGTGCTGTTTCTCCAGAAATTGCGAAGATTTACAAAGCAGTGGACTTTAACCCTGAGACGAAAGAGTACGGTAATAATCCAAAACCTATTCAGTGGGTTAGAATTCATAATTTACCTGACTTTGCATATTTCAACCACTCACAACACGTAACTGTTGCGGGAGTAGAGTGTCAAACTTGTCACGGTCCGATAGAAAATATGGAGGAAGTTTATCAATATTCTCCACTTACAATGAAATGGTGTGTGGATTGTCACCGTGAGACCGAAGTAGACGTAAATAACGCATACTACGATCAGTTGATCGAAGCGCACGAGAAATTGAAAAAAGGTGAGAAAATGACTGCAGCCATGATCGGTGGTCTGGAATGTGGTAAATGTCACTATTAATAGTTAATTTAGGAATACGCAATCTTATATACAGCTTAAATGGATAGCAATAAAAAATATTGGAAAGGTTTGGAAGAATTGCAACAAACACCTGCTTTCGTTGAGAGCAGCAAAGGTGAGTTTGCCGAGCCTATTCCTGTAGAAGATGTATTAAATGAAGCAGGCTTAAGTACCAAGACTCCTCGTCGTGATTTCTTAAAAGCCTTAGGTTTCGGTTTAGGAGCTGTGACGCTTGCAGCTTGTAATCGTACACCGGTGCATAAGGCTGTGCCTTATGTTATCAAACCAGAAGAAGTGACTCCGGGTATCCCGAATTTCTATGCTTCTTCTTTCAATGGGCAGAGTGTATTGGTCAGAACACGTGAGGGACGTCCGATTTCGATTGCTGCCAACCCTAATTCGATTGGTCTGAATCAAGGTACAGATGCTACGGCAGCTGCATCAGTTTTGGATCTTTACGATATGTCCAAGTTACAAAACCCGCAGGTGGGTGGTAAAGATGTAGATTGGACCAAATTGGATGCTACTGTCATTGCTGCATTGGATAAAGCTGCATCAGCAGGGAAACAAATTACTATTGTATCCAATTCGGTTAACAGTCCTTCAACTTTGGCTGCCATTGCAAAATTAGCTGAGAAATATCCTACGACAACCCATGTACAGGTAGATGCAGTATCATATAGCGGTATCATTGAAGCAAACAGAGCAAGTTTTGGTAAAGCCGTGGTGCCTTCTTACCACTTCCAAAATGCAAATGTTGTTGTTTCGGTTGCTGCGGATTTCTTAGGTTCTTGGTTAGCAGGTGAAGAACACACACAAGATTATATTAAAAACCGTGACTACAAATCATTGAAAAATGGTAAAATGTCACGTCACATCCAGTTTGAATCCGGTCTAAGCATGACTGGTACGAATGCAGATGTACGTATTGCTATCAAACCATCAGAAGAAGGTGCTGCGTTAATTTCTTTATACAACGCAATTACCGGACAATCATTGGCGGGTGGTATTACCAATAAAAAGGCACAAACGGCGATTACATTGGCCGCTAAAGAATTGACGAATGCAAGAGGAGCTGCTGTTGTCGTAGCGGGTTCTAATGATGTGAACGTACAATCTTTGGTAAATGCTGTCAATAGCGCGTTAGGTGCGTATGGTTCAATCATCGATTTAGATAATTACTCGAAACAATATCAAGGTTCTGACGCAGCTTTCCAACAATTTCTGGCGAATGCAACCGCTGGACAAGTTGGTGTGGCTTTCTTCCTGAACAGCAACCCTGTTTACGATTACTTCAAGCCAGCTGATGTACAGAATGCTTTAGCGAAAGTTGATTTCACCTTATCTTTTGCAGATCGTGCTGACGAAACGGCTTCTGAGTTGAATGCGATTGCACCGAACTGTACTTTCTTAGAAGCTTGGGGTGACTCTTCTTCTAAAGAAGGATACTACACTGTCGTACAACCAACAATTAATCCGGTGTTCAATACACGCCAAGCAGAGCAAAGCTTATTGGTTTGGGCGGGTGATAACACTAATATTTACGAATTTGTTAGACAGAACTGGGAAAACAATATCCTTGCAGGTACTGGTAAAGCATGGAAAGATGTTTTGCAGACTGGTTTTATTTATAAAGGATCCGAAACAGGTTCATCATACACGGCAAATGTTGATGTAAATGCTGTAACAACAGCTATCAACACAGCTGCAAAAGCGATTGCAGGCGATTTTGAATTGAAACTGTACGAATCAACTTCTATACGTGATGGCCGTTATGCGAACAATGCGTATTTACAAGAGCTTCCTGATCCAGTTTCTAAAGTGACTTGGGACAACTATGCTGCGTTGAACCCAAGAGATGCAGAGAAATTAGGCTTAGGTGAAAATGGTAAAGTAACTGTTGAAGCCAATGGTTATTCTGTAGAATTGCCAGTGGTTCTTCAACCTGGTCAGGCTTTAGGTACAGTGTCGGTAGCCGTAGGTTACGGACGCACTAAAGTTGGTAAAGCGGGTAACAACGTCGGTAAAAATGCTTATCCTTTTGCACAGGTTGTGAATGGAACGGTACAGTTTGCGGCTAAAGCTTCTGTAACGAAAGCAGGTGGTACTTACGAATTAGCACAGACACAAACACACCACACTATCGAAGGTCGTAACATTATCCGTGAAACGACTTTTGCAAAATATTTAAAAGATCCAAACTCCGAGTCAGGACGCTTTGCAGATTCGCATAAGACTTACGACTTATGGAACAAGTTTGAGGCGCCGGGTCACAAGTGGGTGATGGCGATCGACTTGAACGCTTGTACAGGTTGTGGTTCTTGTATTGTGGCTTGTAACGTGGAGAACAACGTTCCTGTTGTAGGACGTGACGAGGTTCGTCGTCGTCGTGAGATGCACTGGTTACGTATCGACCGGTACTATACTTTAGAGACTGCCGAAGGCAAGTTGACGAAAGAGAAAGAAATTGCAAAAGCTACAGATTACGATTATGAGGATGTAACGGTTGTTCACCAGCCGATGTTGTGTCAGCACTGTGATCACGCTCCTTGTGAGACGGTATGTCCGGTATTGGCGACAGTACACTCTTCAGAAGGTTTGAATCACATGGCTTACAACCGTTGTTTTGGTACACGTTACTGTGCGAACAACTGTCCGTATAAAGTACGTCGTTTCAACTGGTTTAACTACTGGAATGACTCTCGTTTCGACAACTATTTGAACAACGAGTTTACACAATTGGTATTGAATCCAGATGTAACTACACGTTCTCGTGGGGTTATGGAGAAATGTTCAATGTGTATACAGCGTATCCAAGCAGGTAAATTGGAAGCGAAGATTGAAAAACGCAAGTTGAGAGATGGCGATGTAAAAATGGCTTGTCAAGAGGCTTGTTCAGCAAATGCTATCATCTTCGGTGATATTAACGATCCTGAATCAGAGGTTTCAAAAGCATTGCGTAACGAACGTGTTTACTACGTGTTAGAGGAAATCAACGTTCAGCCGAACATTGGCTACATGACGAAAGTCAGAAATACATTTGAAGCGTAATTTTATTCTAATTCTGAAATAAAAAAAATATGTCATCGCATAACGAATCAATATTAAGAGAACCATTAATGACCGGTAAGGACATTACGTATGCAAAAATTACGGATGATATCTTACTACCGGTTGAAAATAAACCGAACAAAGCTTGGTGGATCGGCTTTATTGTAGCCGCTTTGGGAGCTATGTTATGGGTTGTGAGTGTCGGTTATACCTTTTGGACAGGTATCGGTGCTTGGGGTCTGAATAAAACAGTAGGTTGGGCATGGGATATCACCGACTTCGTATGGTGGGTAGGTATCGGTCACGCCGGAACGTTGATTTCAGCCGTATTATTACTTTTCCGCCAGAACTGGCGTAACTCCATTAACCGTTCGGCAGAGGCGATGACGATTTTCGCCGTTATCTGTGCCGCGACATATGTTGTTGCCCACATGGGACGTCCTTGGTTAGCTTACTGGATTTTCCCTTTACCAAATCAATTTGGGTCACTTTGGGTTAACTTCAACTCTCCATTGGTATGGGATGCATTCGCGATCTCTACTTACTTTACCGTATCCTTGGTATTCTGGTACTGTGGTTTGTTGCCGGATATCGCTTCTGTACGTGACCGTGCTACAGGTGTTAAACAAAAAGTATATAAAATCTTGTCCTTCGGATGGAATGGTTCGGTGAAGACATGGCAACGTTTTGAGATTGTATCCTTGATTTTGGCAGGTATCTCTACACCGTTGGTACTTTCCGTACACACAATTGTATCCATGGACTTTGCTACCTCGGTTATCCCGGGATGGCACACCACGATTTTCCCTCCATACTTCGTTGCTGGAGCGATCTTCTCTGGTTTTGCGATGGTACAAACCTTACTTTTAATTCTACGTAAGGTTATGAACTTTGAGCACTACATTACGATGTTCCATATCGAGTCTATGAACAAAATCATCATGACTACAGGTTCTATCGTAGGTATCGCCTATTTGACAGAGTTGTTTATCGCATGGTATTCAGGTTCAGAGTACGAGATGTATGCTTTTGCTAACCGTGTGGCTGGTCCTTATGCCTGGGCTTACTGGGCGATGATGACTTGTAACGTGATTTCTCCACAATTATTCTGGTTCAAAAAGATTCGTACAAGTATTCCGATCTCATGGGTATTATCTATAGTTGTGAACATCGGTATGTGGTTTGAGCGTTTTGTAATTATCGTGACTTCATTGCACCGTGATTACTTACCTTCTTCATGGGCAATGTTCTATCCAACCTGGGTTGATGTAGGTATCTTTGTAGGATCCATCGGTTTATTCTTTACCTTGTTCTTGTTGTTCTTGCGCTTCTTGCCAGGTATTGCAATTGCTGAGGTTAAGTTATTATTGAAATCTGCAAGTTTACAACAGAAAACGAAATTGGCTCAAGAAGGAGCATTCCCTGACGAACAAGTGGAATTCTTCAAAAATACTTTGGGTAAATATGACTCTGTAACGGAAGAAGATATTAAGGCATTAGACGTTAGAAAATAATAAGCAATGAGCAACACAAAATATATATTAGGTAGCTTTGCCGATCCAGATGATATGATGCATGGGATCGACAAATTGCAAGCAAACAATATCAGCATATATGATTGTTTCACACCTATGCCTATTCACGGAATTGAGGCGAAATTAGGTGTTAAGCCATCACGTTTACCAATTGCAGCTTTTTGTTTTGGCGCTTTAGGTACAGTTTTAGGATTTAGCTTGTTGTATTATACCATGGCACATGATTGGCCAATGAACATTGGTGGTAAACCATCTTTGCCATTGCCAAATTTTGTACCGGTTACATTTGAGGTTACAATCTTGCTTTGTGCATTGGGTATGGTGGCTACTTTCTTTTTACGTAACCACTTGTTTCCTGGACGTGCACCTCGCGTAATGGATTTAAGAGCTTCAGACGACCGTTTTGTTATCGCTATCGATGCTCAAGAGAATACGGACCACGCTTTGATCGACTCTCTATTGAAGGAAGCTGGCGCGGTAGAAGTTAAATACAATGAAAGAAAATATGTTAGCTATGAATAAGAAGAATTTTCTTGGATCTGTATGTGCTGCTTTCGCGTTAGCGGCAGTAGTTTCCAGCTGTGGAGATGGAAAAACCCGTAGTACAGGCTGGGAATTCTCCAGGAATATGTACGATCCGCTTGCTTACAATCCGGATCAACCCAACAATAATTTTAAAAATAACATGACGGCTCAGCTTCCTCCAGCTGGTACGACACCGATAGGATTTGAACGTTTTGAATTTGCCAATACGGTAGAGGATTATGAGCGTGCGGGAAGAGAATTGACAAATCCTTTGGAAGCTACCAAGGAGAACTTGGCAAAAGGTGAAGCTTTGTTCCAAACATACTGTGCAGTATGCCACGGTAAAGATGGAAAAGGAGACGGGCCTATAACGAAAGACCGTTCTGTTGAGGATTCTCGTGGAAAACGTGCTTTAGAGAATTTCCCTCCGCCGCCATCTTATCAGAAATCGGATGGTAACCCTTCGTCAAGAGGTGGTCAGATGAGTGAGCTTGGAGCAGGTAAGATTTATCATACGATTTTCTACGGATATAACGCTATGGGATCGCATGCTTCGCAATTATCTCCGGAAGAACGTTGGCAAGTTGTTATGTATGTTCAAGAATTACAAAAAAAATAATCTAACATCAATATAGTAAATGGGAACTCACAATCATCATCACGATTATAATTTCAGCGAAAGATTTCAATTTGCTGGTATCGCTAAGATACTCAGTATAGTTGGGATTGCTGTAGGTGTTATAGCTATTGTTATAGGCCTAATGTCAAGTGACCATATCATGGTTGAACGTACATACGCTAACCTATTATTGATGGGTTATTATTTCACATGTGTATGTGCTGCAGGTGCTTTCTTCTTAGCATTGCAATTTGTTACACAGTCAGGTTGGTCTGCTGGTTTGATTCGTATTCCGCAAGCCATGGCGAGCGTACTACCGATAGCTTCTCTTTTGTTATTGGTTATTGTCGGCGTAGGTTTATACACACATAATCTTTATCACCACTGGCATGCAGATGGATTGACCGACCCGGACAGTCCTCATTATGATGCTTTGGTTGCAGGTAAATCTGCGTTTTTGAATGTACCGGGATTCTTGATCCGCCAGATTCTGTTCATGGGATCTTATAGTATCTTTGCTTTTATTTTGGCTAAACTTTCTTACAAAGAGGATTTGGAAGGTGGATTAAACTCTTATAAAAAGAGCTTTAAATTATCGGCGATTTTCTTGGTAATTTTTGGTTTCACTACGCCAATCTGGTCTTTTGATACTGTGATGTCATTGGAAGCGCACTGGTTCTCGACAATGTTCGGTTGGTATAACTTTGCAGCGATGTGGGTTAGCGGTATTGCTGCTATTATCATCATCTTAATTCTAGTTAAGAAAGCTGGTTATATGAAATGGGTAAACGAAAATCATTTGCACGATTTGGGTAAATTGTTGTTCGGTTTCTCTATCTTCTGGACGTATGTTTGGTTTGCACAATTTATGTTGATCTGGTATTCGAATATTCCAGAGGAAACTGTATATTTCTACAAGAGATGGGAGCCTGAGTACAAGCCTTGGTTCTGGTTAAATATTTTAATCAATTTCTTAGCGCCATTGTTGCTATTGGTAGATCGTGATGCTAAGCGTAAACAAGGAATGATGTTGTTCGTTGCCATCTTGTTATTGTGTGGTCATTGGTTAGATTATTATATCATGATTATGCCGGGAACAGTGGAGACTCACCGTGGATTTGGATTCATTGAGATTGGTACGGCTATCGGTTTTGTGGGTTTGTTCTCTTTCTTGGTATTGAACAAGTTGAGCAAACATGCGTTAGCACCGAAGCACCATCCATTTATGGACGAAAGCTTACATCATCAAATTTAATTCTATATCAAACGAGAATACGTTTAAACGTTATAATAAGAAATGAGATTCAAAATTAATAACAGATTCAAATCCTTGTTTGGATGCTTACTTATAGTAGGGTTATTATTCGCTACGCCAAGTATCGCAACGCAACAGGATTCAGTGGTGGCGGAGACCACAGCGGAAGCCCCATCTACTGAGCCAGCCGGTGTTGAAGCCGCTGTGGCTGATACGACTGCTACGGAAGATGCTGCTGCTGAAACAGCAACGGTATCTACAAGTTCATCAACTTCTTCGGTTTCAGCTGCAGCTGAAGAAGAAACAACGATCGATCCGCAAGTTTATAAGAACTTCACATACTACGTGTTATTGTTCTTAGTGGTATGTACGATTGTTGCAGTGGTTTTAAAGGTTATTTCTATTTATGAATTGACCCGTAAGATGAACGGACAATACAACCCGTTGGCCAATAATAATATACAGGCTACTTTGTTTATTGTCTTCTTAGTCTTGTTTTTAGCTTTCATTTACTATGGCTATAGTGTTTGGGGAGCTTGGGCTTGGAAGCCTGCAGCAACAGAGCATGGTAAGGATATTGATACGATGTTTATCGTTACAACAGTGATTATCACTTTTGTATTGGTTGTTGTACATATTTTGTTGCTTAGCTTTTCATACATCTACAGAATGCGCCTTAACAGAAAGGCTTATTACTATCCGCACAATGATGCTATCGAACGTCTTTGGACTATCGTTCCGGCTGTGGTATTGACAATCTTAGTTTTGTTTGGTTTCTTCACATGGCGTAAGATTACCAATATTCCAGAAGAATTGCAGAAATCAGCACTTCAAATCGAGGTATTAGGTGAGCAGTTTATGTGGAGAGTGCGTTATCCTGGTGCTGATGGCGAATTTGGTAAGCGTAATTATAAATTGACAACAGGAACTAATCCTTACGGGATCGACTTCAATGACAAATCTGCTTGGGATGATGTCGATGGAGCGGATATCGTAATTCCTGTTAACAGATCAGTGCGTTTCCATATCATTTCAAAAGATATTATTCACTCATTCTATATTCCGGATTTCCGAGTGCAGATTAATGCTGTACCGGGAATGACCAACTATTTCCAATTTACACCGACATTGACTACAGAGGAAATGCGTGATCAGCTAAATGATCCTACGTATGATTACGTGATGTTGTGTAATAAGATTTGTGGTTCTGCCCATTACAATATGCAGAAAAAAGTTGTAGTTGTTACAGAGGCAGAATATAAAGAATGGTTGAGCAAACAAAACAAATATTTTAACGATGCTGTTCAAAAGGAGTTTCAGCTTTCTGACAACAAGGAAAGCCAAGACCTTTCTACAGCTTCATTAAATTAATTGAGATAAGTATATATTAAACGCATATGTCAAGTACAGTTATATCGCACGGCGCGGCACATCATGATTCCCATGATCATCATCATGAGACTTTCTTAACTAAATATGTATTTAGTCAAGACCATAAGATGATTGCTAAGCAATTTTTGATCACAGGTATTGTGATGGCAGTCTTCGCTATGGTGCTTTCTATCTTATTCCGTATCCAATTAGCTTGGCCGGATAAGGAGTTCCCTATTTTGGAGGTTTTCTTAGGAAAATGGGCCGAAGGTGGTCGTATCAAGCCAGATTTCTTCCTTTCTTTGGTTACCATCCACGGTACGATGATGGTATTCTTCGTGTTAACAGCGGGTCTATCAGGTACATTTAGTAACTTATTGATCCCTTATCAATTAGGGGCTCGTGATATGGCATCGCCATTGATGAACATGCTATCCTATTGGTTCTTCTTTATCGCATGTGTTATTATGGTAGCATCTTTCTTTGTTGAAAGTGGGCCTGCCTCTGCCGGTTGGACAATATATCCTCCACTGTCGGCTGTTCCTACAGCAATACCAGGTTCTGGTTTGGGTATGACAATGTGGTTAGTAAGTATGTTTTTGTTCATCGTATCGCAGGTATTGGGTGGTGTTAACTATATCAGTACAATTTTGAACATGCGTACGAAAGGGATGGATCTTTGGAAAATGCCATTAACAATTTGGGCATTTTTCTTAACAGCAATTGTAGGTTTGTTATCTTTCCCAGTATTGGTTTCAGCGGTAGTCTTATTATTCTTTGACCGTTCTGTTGGTACGTCTTTCTATTTATCGGATTTAGTAGTTGGAGGGGAGATTCTTCCTAATGAGGGTGGATCGCCGATCTTGTTCCAACACTTGTTCTGGTTCTTAGGTCACCCAGAGGTATACATCGTTGTCATGCCTGCTTTGGGTCTTACTTCGGAAATTATTTCAACGAACTCACGTAAACCAATTTTTGGTTATCATGCGATGGTTTATTCTTTAGTAGGTATCACAGTACTTTCTTTCATCGTTTGGGGTCACCACATGTTCGTAACGGGTATGAATCCTTTCTTAGGAGGGGTATTCATGATTACAACGTTGATTATCGCGGTTCCATCGGCTGTAAAAGCATTTAACTATATTGCAACGTTATGGCGCGGTAACATCCGCTTTACACCGGCAATGATGTTCGCAATTGGTATGGTGTCTTTCTTCGTGTCTGGTGGTGTGACTGGTTTGCACTTAGGAAACGCTGCTTTGGATATTAACTTGCATGATACGTACTTTGTTGTTGCCCACTTCCACTTGGTAATGGGATCGGCTTCTATTTTTGGAATGCTTGCAGGTGTATACCACTGGTATCCGAAAATGTTTGGACGTATGATGGATACCAAATTGGGATATCTACATTTCTGGTTGACATTTATTGGTGCTTACTTGGTATTCTTCCCAATGCACTTCATGGGTATTGATGGAGTTCCTCGTCGTTATTATGCCTTCACTGAGTTTGCCTTCATGGAAAAATGGGTATCTGTTAACCTATTGGTTACTTGGGCTGCTATCATTGCAGGCTTGGCGCAGGTTGCTTTCCTTTGGAACTTCTTCAGCTCGATATGGAAAGGGAAGAAAGCAACACAAAACCCTTGGAAATCGAATACCTTGGAGTGGACAACTCCTGTGGAGCATATTCATGGGAACTGGCCAGGAGAGATTCCTACTGTTTACCGTTGGCCTTATGACTACAGTAAACCAGGGCATGATGATGATTTTATTCCACAGACTACGCCTTTCTCTGAAACAATGAGTTCTAACTTACCTCATGATTTCGAAGGCAATGAGGAAGCTATTCGCATTCAGAATGAGTGGAATAAACAAAATAATAGAGAAATTGTAGAGTAAGAATAATGGAAAGGTAGGTGTTATACCTACCTCTCTCTTTATATTTTAGATGTAAGTAAGGGTTAAGGGAGCGCATAGATGTATCCTCGTGCAGAAAAACGATTTATAAAGTCAAATAGACTAACAATTATTGTCTTGTTTTTGGTAATAACCGCAGGCGGAATTGTTAGGAGCACAGGATCAGGTATGGGGTGTCCAGATTGGCCAAAATGCTTTAATCGCATTATTCCCCCTACAGATATTTCTCAGCTTCCTGAAGGATATGAGGAGCATTATATAGAAGGACGGGCGAAAAAGAATCAACGTTTTGCCAAGATGGTGGAAGCCTTTGGTTATTCTGAAATGGCCGATAAAATCCGTCATGATGAATCTATCTTGCAACATGAAGAGTTTAATGCTGCGAAGACCTGGACAGAATATATTAACCGATTGGTCGGTGTATTAACGGGCTTTTGTCTTCTTTTTTCAGCATTCTTTTCACTCACTTACATCAAGTCAAAACCATCTATTTTTGGATGGAGCGTTCTTAATGTTTTTGTTGTAGTCATTCAGGCTTGGTTAGGATCTATTGTGGTTTCTACCAATCTGATGCCTTGGATTATAACGGTGCATATGCTTTTAGCTTTGATTATTGTGGCTATCAGTATTTATACCTTCTATTTGGCAACTACACTACGTAATAAGGCAATCTTGATCAACCATCAATTTAGAGTCCTGAAAGCTTTAGCTTTAGTTTCTTTACTACTGATGACTGTGCAGGTTGTTTATGGTACAGAGGTGCGTGAGATGATTGACCATCTAGGGGATGAAGGAGTGGCAAGACAGGAATGGGTCGATCGGTTAGGGGGAGCTTACCTCATCCACCGTATTCTGGCTTATATTACTTTGGGATTAACGGTTTTGCTGTTTTTCCTGATAAAGAATAGATTTAGTTCATTGACATTGCAAAGCAAATATGCTTGGATAGCACTTGGTCTGGTCGGTGTTCAGATGTTGTCGGGAATTATTTTGGCACGTTTTGATGTACCAGCCTTTGCGCAAACGACCCATTTGGTGGTAGCGAGTTTGTTGTTTGGAGCGCAGTATTACCTGATGCTATTAATGACAAAATTAAAACGTTAGTTTGCGAAAAGATGTGGAAATTTGCCGTTCATTACATCAATTTTCAAATTAACAGGAGATAGAGATTATTCATGAGAGCGTTTATATCCGATTTCAACAAACTAGTCAAGCTTAGATTAACCTTAACGGTTGTTTTCTCAGCTTCAATAGCTTTTCTTATAGGTGCTAAGCAACAGGGAGACATTATTTGGGTCAATTGGTTGATTTTGACGATTGGTGGTTTCTTTGTTACAGGTTCGGCTAATGGCTTTAATGAGATTATCGAACGCGATTTGGATAAGTTGATGAAGCGTACGGCTGATCGCCCACTGCCTTCAGGCCGTATGACTACGGGACAAGCTCTGGTATTGAGTGTTTTTATGGGGATACTAGGAACTTCTCTGTTGGTTCGCTTAAACTTTTTGACGGGCTTGCTATCTGTATTCTCTATTATCTTGTATGCGTTTGTGTATACACCATTGAAGCAAAAATCACCTATAGCAGTATGGGTTGGCGCTGTTCCTGGGGCATTACCGCCATTGATTGGTTATTTTGCAGCTTTTAAGCCACTTGGTTTTGGTGTAGATTATGCTGAGGTGAGTGAAGCGGCTGTAGTTATAACACCTTTTGTGTTGTTTATTATCCAGTTTTTCTGGCAGTTTCCTCATTTTTGGGCGATAGCTTGGGTGGCTGATGAAGATTATAAAAACGCAGGTTTTCGTTTGTTACCGACCAAGGAAAAGGATAAAGTATCCGCATGGTTTATTTTCATTTCATCGGTATTGATGATTCCTGTAGGGTTTTTGCCTTTATACTTTGGATTCGGAGGCTGGTTTTTTACCATTGTCTCGGTATTAGGAGGATTGCTATTTGCTTATTATGGTTATAAACATGTGAAAGAGATGTCAGATGCATCGGCTAAGAAGGTCATGTTCACCTCCTTTCTGTATTTACCATTGACGCAATTGATATTATTATTTGATTTTATTCCTTTTTAAGATAAAATGGTGGATACGGAATATATGACAGAGGAGCTTGTACAATCACGCAAGGCCAAGAAGTTTAACTTAGTGTTAGGCATGATTGGTATGTTTATGATGTTTGCAGCCCTGTCGAGTGGTTTTATTGTATATACGGCAAGTGGGGTGGATAAAGGTATCAAGACATTATTGCCCAATACGTTTATATACAGTACAATTGTTATTGTATTGAGTAGCTTGACGTTGCATTTGGCGTATCAGGCGGCTAAGTTGGAGCAATTGAAAAAGCAACGGGTGTTGTTATTGTTCACGATTATATTGGGTATTGCTTTCTTTGCTTTGCAGTTGCATTCGTGGTCTGTGTTTACGGACCGGGGCATCTATTTTGTAAATAACAATGCTTCACAATCGTTCTTATTTGTCTTCACGGGTATGCACTTAGCGCATATTATTGCAGGACTTATTGTATTGGTCAGGTGCTATATTGGGGCGGCGAAGCCTATCCCTTTCCCTGACAATAAATTTCGAATGAATTTGGCCACTATTTTTTGGCATTTTCTCGATGTTCTATGGATTTATATTTATGTTTTCTTACTTTTGAATCAATAATAGTAAAAAATGAGTACAACAACTGTATCGCAATTGGATAAGGTTAAAGACGGCCCTTGGAGTGGTGGTAAGTCGCCTTGGAATTTAGAGTATGGAAAAATCATGATGTGGTTTTTCTTGGTATCGGATGCATTTACATTTTCTGCATTCTTGATTTACTACGGAGCGCAGAAATTTGCTCAGCCGACTTGGATCGATGCGGACAAGATTTTCCAATCTATCCCAGGAATTGCAGAGTCTGGACAGCCTTTGGTGTTCGTGGGTATCATGACCTTTATCCTCATTATGTCTTCTGTAACGATGGTATTGGCGGTAGATGCTGGTCATAGAAATCAAAAAAATGAGGTTGTAAAATGGATGTTGTGGACGATTTTAGGTGGTTTGGCTTTCGTTGGCTGTCAGGCTATTGAATGGACACACTTACATCATCAAGGATTTTGGTTTGGACGCAACCCTGCTACAGGTTTAGAAGGAGAAGCCATAGTAGAGGCGTTGGCACCATATTTTACGAAGGATATTTCCTATACCGCTGCATTACAGTTTTCTAACTTATTCTTTACCATTACTGGTTTCCACGGATTCCACGTATCGATTGGTATCCTGTTGAACATTATTGTGCTTTGCATGACTTTGAACAATACGTTTGAGCGCAGAGGTACTTATCTAATGATTGAAAAAGTAGGTTTATACTGGCACTTTGTAGACTTAGTTTGGGTCTTCGTATTTACTTTCTTCTACCTTATTTAGTGTTTAATTGTTTAAGGTTTAATCGTTTAAAGTTTAATATAAAAACAGATATTGTGTTATTGTATTTGAAAGCATAAAGATCTCAATACGCAATACACAATACACAATACTTAAATAAAATGTCAAATCATAACGAAAATATAGCAGCGCACGACCATCATGGAGAGCATGGTGGTATGGATAAAAAAGGTATCTGGAAAGTATTCTTTATTCTATTGGCCTTAACAGCCTTGGAATTCTTGATTGCCTTGGGCTTTGTACACCATTGGGGAATTATACAAAAGGGTGTGTTTCTAAATATTATTTATATTGCATTAACCCTTGTTAAAGCATATTATATTGTGGCTTACTTCATGCACTTGAAGTTTGAGAAACCAGGCTTTATCATTGTATGCAGTGTTGGCTTTGTGTTAATTGTGTACGCTATTTGGTTGATATTGGTGGAGGGTAATTTCCTGTTAGGAGCATTCCAATCCCATCCACTTTTCCCAAACAATTAGAATAGGAGAAACATATGCGTAACACTTCTCAACGAAGTAGAGCGAAAATAATTATCCTGGCAATGGTTCTACTGCTGCCAGGATTTTTATATATAGCGGTTAATAAGTTTGGTTCCAATGAGTACATTTCTTTACCTGTATACGGTGAGAAGAAACTCAGTGGCGAAATGAAAAGGAATTGGGGGAGAGAGTATCCGGATACTATTTTTCATACGTTAAATGCGGTTGATTTCTATAATTATAATGGTGAAATATGTTCGTTTTTGAAATCGGATACAGTAATCAGTGTGGCGCATTTGTTCTATACAAAAGACCAGGCCTTTTCTCGTCTTATGCTGGACCATATGGGTGCGCTTGCTGATCGCTTTAAAGCAAATGAACATGTGCGCTTGTTTTCTATTTCGGTGGATCCACAGGAATCGGAGCAAACTTTACAAGCTTTCTTGAAACCTTATAAGCATATTGCATCTACTAACTGGGAAGTTGTGTATGGAGCTTCTACAGATATTTTTGCATATGCGCGAGAGGAATTGCTGATTGACGCTATGGTGAACCCCGCTGACTCCACTTCTTATATTATAGGTAATCAGCTGGTGTTACTGGATTCCAAAAAGCGATTGCGTGGTTTTTATGATGTGAGTCTTAAAGGAGAAGTAGATCGATTGGAAGATGAAATTAAATTATTAATGGTAGAAGAGGTCAGAAATAGACCTTTAAAAATAGAGAAACAATAATATGGGAATGACGGAAGCAGAAAAGAAGTATAAGAACTGGATCATTGTTTTATCCATTGTAATCCCTTTGGCGGTTGCTATTCTTTTCGGTGTGAACTTACGGAAAATGGGATTTGACGTGCAGCCCCTGACGTTTCTTCCACCGATATATGCAAGTATAAACGGCGTTACGGCAATACTGTTGGTTGCAGCTATATCTGCGGTAAAAAGAGGCAATGCGAAATTGCATGAGCGATTGATAAAAGTCTGTATGGCTTGCTCGGTAGCGTTCTTGGTCATGTATGTAGCTTATCACATGACGTCGGACTCTACACCTTATGGTGGTGAGGGATGGATTAGACCGGTGTACTTTTTTATTTTGATTACACATATCGTGCTATCCATCGTTATCATTCCATTTGTGCTATTCACTTTTGTGCGAGGGATTGCTGGGGCATATGAACGTCATAAAAAACTGGCACGTATTACTTACCCGATGTGGCTGTATGTTGCTGTTACGGGCGTGGTTGTGTATTTGATGATTTCGCCTTATTACGGTAGTTAGTGTTGAGTAGAACGTATTGTGTATTGAGATTTCCTTTTTAACTTTGCAAGATGGAGAGAGTTTGGATATACCAGAGTAATCGTTTATTGACAGATGCAGAATGCGTACGTGTTCGTGAGATTTTGCAGGAATTCGTACAGCAGTGGACTGCACATGGAAATCAGCTTTACGGATCGTTTGAAATTCGTTATAACTTGTTTATTTTCCTTAAGGTAGACGAGTCGAAAGCTATGGTTACCGGCTGTTCAATTGATAAGTCTGTGCATCTGTTGAAGAAAATTGAAAAGGAATTACAGATCAATCTTTTTGACCGTTTACAGATTGCATACAGAGCCCAAAATACCAACACCATAAATATTGTGTCAAGGGATGATTTTGAAAGACTGATTCAAGCAGGGGAGGTTAACGAAGACAGTATTGTATACAACAATATGCTAACCGAGACATCGGAATTGGACACGAAGTGGGAAGTTCCTCTTCGGGACAGTTGGCATGCGAAAGTATTTCTATAATAAAAGAAGGGGGTGCCCGAAAAGGTTGTAATCATTAAAAAAACGCGTCATTGCGAGGAAAAATGACGAAGCAATCTGCGTTTTTACCGTCATCAGATTGCTTCGTTCCTCGCAATGACGATGACGGCGGACTTTTCGGACACCTTCTTTTATATCATCTTGGGTGCTGCCAGTAGGATTTCCTCATTAGCATGTTCCTTATATTGGTTGAAGTTATTATTGAACAGTGTGGCTAGGGTATTGGCTTGTCGATTATAAGCTCCTTTATCGTCCCAGGTATCTTTAGGGTTCAATAGTTCATCTGGTACATTCGGACAATACTGTGGTATCCAAACACCGAAGTTCTGATGGGCTTCAAAATTTACGTTATCCAGTTTTCCTTCTAAAGCAGCTTGAACCATGGCTCGTGTATATTTTAAGCTGATTCGTTTCCCCTCACCATAGGCTCCTCCTGTCCAACCTGTGTTGATCAACCACACATTGACATCTGGATGCTGTTCAAGTTTTTTGCCTAATAGCTCTGCATATTTGGTTGGGTGTAATGGTAGAAATACACGTCCAAAGCAAGCCGAAAATGTAGTCTGTGGTTCGACAATTCCAACCTCAGTGCCGGCTACTTTTGCTGTGTACCCCGATAGAAAGTGATACATGGCTTGCGCTTTTGTCAATTTAGAAATAGGGGGCAAAACACCGAAAGCATCACAGGTTAAGAAAAATATATTGCGCGGAATACTTCCTACGGAAATTTCCTTCGCGTTTGGAATATGATATATAGGATAGGCAGCACGTGTGTTCTCGGTAATGCGGGCATTACTGAAATCTACCGTGTTTGTATTCTCATAAAAAGTAACGTTTTCTAACAAGGTTGTTTCTTTTATTGCGGCATAGATTTCAGGCTCTTTTTCTGCACTAAGATCAATGCATTTGGCGTAGCATCCTCCTTCAAAATTGAAAATGGAATTTTGTGCCCATCCGTGTTCGTCATCGCCTATCAGGTTACGTGTAGGGTCAGCTGAGAGCGTGGTTTTCCCTGTGCCGCTTAGACCAAAAAATAAAGCTGTATCACCTTTCTTTCCTTCATTTGCGGAGCAATGCATGGAGAGTGTATCATACTGATAGGGAAGGATACAGTTCAACACGGAGAAAATACCTTTTTTCATTTCACCTGTATAGGCTGTACCACCGATTAAGATGGTCCTTCTACTAAAGTTGAGGATGGCAAAATTTTCCTGACGAGTACCGTCAACAGTAGGATCGGCCAAGAATTCCGGAATCTGTATAATGGTCCATCCATCCGTTGGGAAATTTTCTAATTCTGGAGCATTTGGTCTTAAGAAAAGATGATGGCAGAAGAGGTTTGCCCAAGGGGTCGTATTGATAACTGTAACAGGAATACGATAAGCTGTGTCTGCCCCTGCGTAACAATGACGTGCCCAAACCTCCTTATCAGCAAGGAAGTATAACATCTTTTCATACAGTCCTTCAAATACCTCTTCGGAGATGGGGATGTTGACATCCCCCCAATCAATTATTTTCTCAGAGAAGTTGTCTTTGACAATAAAACGGTCTTTTGGAGAGCGACCGGTAAATTTACCGGTTGTGATGCAAAGTGCCTGCTGGTCGTTGAGTACTCCTTGTCCACGTTTAAGTGTTTCCTGCACTAATGTGGTTGCGTCTAAGTCCCAATAAACTTTGGCGGCTATCTCGTGGAGATTGGCCTTGTTTATCGGATTTGATAGCCCGATTACCATAGTTGTATCATAATTTGTTTACGCAACTAAGGTATGGAGAAATTTAAAACAAATGTTGTTCAGGATATTTTTCGTAAATAATTGAATAAAAACGATTAATCTTTGTGAATGTTTTTACAAAACAGAATATTTGTTGGTTTTGTTTTCGTTGTCCTTATGTGAGATTTGATAATTTTGAAATAACAATAAAGTCCGAAATTGCCAGTTATTGAGATGTTTAGCTTTAATTTCTTCTTGCTTTAAGGAGTTTTGTATGTTAAGGTAACCTGCTCTCCCTCCACAAGAAGGTTTACTTTCTTCCCTAATACCAATGTATGGTTGTTCTCAATATGCCCAGCAGGATAATGGAATGCTACTGGATAATCATATTCTTTCACTTTGTCGAAGATAATATCCTCGAAGCGTTGGCCGAAAGGCGGATTGCTGTCTTTAAGTTCGGTAAAGCCTCCTACGATTAACGCTTGTAGCTTCGCTAGTTTTCCTGCTCTTTTCAAAGTCCAGAGCATGCGGTCGATATTGTAGTGCTGTTCGCCCACATCTTCGATAAAAAGTATCTTATTGTCGTATGAACCATCAGATTCCGAACTGATCAAACTATGTAATAAAGCTAAGTTACCACCTATTAAAGTACCAGTTCCTTCTCCCGGTCGGTTGGGGTATTCTTGCTGGCTATAGCTGTAGTCCATGCTTTCCCCAAATAAGGCTTTTTTAAGTGATATCAAAGCGTCCTTGGTACTGTCGTCAAAAGATTTGGGCATTTGTCCATGGAGGGTTGGTATGCCTAAAGTGAAATGTATGTGGCTGTGCAAGACGGTTATATCGCTAAACCCGACTAGCCATTTTGGGTTTTGGGTAAAGTTATTGAAGTCCAATTGATCGATGATACGGACGGTGCCATATCCTCCACGAGCAGCGAATACAGCCTTGATTTCCGGATTATCTAAGGCTTTCTGTAGATCTTGGGTGCGTAGCTCATCTGTTCCAGCAAACTGATGGTATTGTGAAGTTACCGTCTCGCCGACTTCCACCTTCAACCCCCAGTCAGTTAATATGCTGATGGCGTTGTCGATATTCCCTTTGATGTAACTTGCAGGGCATACAATAGCTACTTTATCACCTGTGGTAAGAAATTGAGGTATTTTCATGCTACTCGTTATTTTTAACCGCAAATTGCTTTATCTTTGCGAAAGAAACAAGTTTTTTTTTATTCTAATGTTATGGAAGTGAACGATATCTTCACTACTATCACTTTATCTTCAATTAAAAAAGTCAGTATACATTGAGTATTTTATCCAACAATCGATTCACAATCACTTCGGCATTGCCGTATGCCAATGGCCCCTTGCATATCGGGCATTTAGCGGGAGCTTATATACCAGGTGATATTTTTGTCCGTTTTTTACGTTTGAACCATAAAGATGTCGTTTATGTCTGCGGATCAGATGAACATGGTGCAGCTATCACTATCCGTGCGAAGAAAGAAGGCATCACGCCGCAAGAGATTATTGACAAATATAACAAGCAGATAAAGGAAAGCTTTGAAGAGTTTGGTATCTCTTTCAATATTTACCACCGTACTTCGGAGAAAATTCATCATGAGCTTTCGCAGGAGTTTTTCCTGAACCTTTACGAAAAGGGAGAGTTTATCGAGAAGTTTTCGGAGCAATATTATGACGAAGAGTTTCACCAGTTTCTGGCGGATCGCTATATAGTAGGTACATGTCCACACTGTCATAACGAAGGTGCTTATGGTGACCAATGTGAGAAATGTGGTACTTCCTTGAACCCAACGGATCTAATCAATCCGAAATCTACATTGAGTGGTAAGACTCCGGTTTTGAAAGAAACCAAACACTGGTACCTGCCGTTGGATAAATATCAGCCATGGTTGGAGAAATGGTTGATTGAAGGGAAAAAAGGTGTCTTGAAACCTAATGTTTTTGGTCAATGTTCTTCTTGGTTGAAGTCCGGTCTGCAACCGCGTTCCATGACTCGCGATTTGGATTGGGGTGTGGATGTGCCTTTGGAAGAAGCTGCGGGTAAAAAATTGTACGTGTGGCTGGATGCACCAATAGGGTATATTTCAGCTACGAAACAGTGGGCACTCGATAACGGTAAGAACTGGGAAGACTATTGGAAAAAGCAAGCTGATGAATCGCAAGAGTCTACTTTAATCCACTTTATCGGTAAGGATAATATCGTTTTCCACTGTATTACATTCCCGGCTATTCTTCATGCGCATGGAGAATATATTTTACCACAGAATGTTCCGGCTAATGAATTCCTGAATTTAGAAGGAGATAAATTATCGACATCAAGAAATCACGCGGTATGGTTACATGAATACTTGCAGGAATTCCCAGGTAAGCAGGATGAACTACGTTATGTATTGACGTCGATTCTTCCGGAAACTTCGGATAGTGAATTTACCTGGAAAGATTTTCAAGCGCGTGTCAACAATGAATTGGTGGCTATCTTGGGTAACTTTGTGAACCGTGTGATGGTTTTATCCCATAAATATTTTGACGGTAAGGTTGAGTTGGGCTCAACTTTAACGGATCAGGATAATGCTGTATTGGAGGAGTTGAAACAATACCCTGCACAGATAACACAGGCTATTGAGCAATATCGCTTCCGTGAGGCGTTGAGTCATTTTATGAATGCTGCACGTTTAGGAAATAAATACTTGGCGGATGAAGAGCCTTGGAAAGTCATCAAAACAGACGAGAATCGTGTAAAAACGGTGCTATATGTGGCTTCGCAGATTGTAGCGAACCTAGCGGTATTGGCACAGCCTTTTCTTCCAAAGTCATCGGATAAACTGTTTGCCATGTTACAACTGGAAAAGCAGGGGTGGGAGAAAGCTGGGCAGGCGACTATCCTTCCAGAAGGTCATGTTCTGGGTGAGACCCAATTGCTTTTTGAGAAAATCACAGATGAACAGATTGACTTCCAGTTACAGAAATTAGCGGATGCTAAGGTGCAGAATGCTATGAACGATACGAAAGCGGAGCCAGCAAAGGCGAATATCAGCTACGATGATTTCATGAAGATGGATATCCGTATCGGTACTATCCTGGAAGCTGAGAAAGTAGCGAAAACAAAGAAATTGTTGAAGTTGAAAATCGATACAGGTATAGATCAACGTACGGTTGTTTCGGGTATTGCTGAGTTCTTCAGTCCGGAAGATATCGTCGGTAAGCAGGTTTCCATTCTGGTAAACCTTGAGCCTCGTGAAATTAAAGGAATTACGTCCCAAGGTATGATCTTGATGGCTGAAGATGCCGATGGGCGCCTGGATTTTGTGAATCCTACGACAGCGATCAAACCGGGAAGTTCGGTTCGGTAATTCCTCCAACCCCCAAAGGGGGAGAGCAGGGGTAAAAGAAAAACGAGCAAAGACCGAAAGTCTTTGCTCGTTTTTCTTTTATACTTTCTTTATGGCTCGTGTTGCAATAAAGGCAGGGAAATAGTTATCCATTTTGCTTTCGCCTCCCCAGTCATCTTCGTACATATCGGTGAGCATGAAGCCTGCCGCTAATTGTCCTCCGATTTGATCACTTAGGCTATGTCCAAATAATAAGGCTTCTTTATTCTTTTTAAGTTCATCCAATTTTTCTTTCGGTAAAGAATACAGATCTGAGTAGGGCTGTTTGTAAATGAGATTGAGATTTTCCTCATCAATTTGAAATCCCATAGGATTCATTAAACCTGTCATAAGAATACCGTTTGGTTTTAAGACCCTAAAACATTCTCTCCATACGGTTAATATATCGTCTACAAAGAGGATGGAGCAGGGGTTAAAAATAAGATCGAAGGATTCATCGGCAAACACCGACAGATCCCGCATATCGCCTTGAAGGGTTTTGATGCCCAGCTGGTATTCATCGCTTAGGTTTTTATCCTGTTGCAATTGCTTTGGTGAATTGTCAAAAATAGTGACATCAGCACCCAAGGTAGCCAATACGGGGCCTTGTTGTCCTCCTCCCGAAGCCAATCCTAATAGTTTTAAATCTTTGAATGCAGGAAACCAATGGTGAGGCACAGGCTTTTTAGGGGTAAGTACAATGTCCCATATTCCTTTTCTAGCATTTTCCAGATCCTGTTCAGTAACCGGTATGGTCCAGCGGTCATTTTTATCGACATAATTGTCCCAAGCGGTTCGGTTGTAGTTTACAATGTCCATATTGATTAGCTTTAAACTATAATTTTTTCCCTCGCATTTTTTCTACCAACAGCAACGTGATAAACCCTACAAAAGCGGGAACCACCCAGCCTAATTCATAATCGAAGAAAGGAATGTGGTTGAGTGCTGAGAGCTGTTGTTCATCCCATACACCCAATATCTTAAGCAAGTTCAGAACAGCGACAATTGTCGATGCTATTAAGGCGCCAATATAGGGTAAACGGGATTTGACAAAACGGCCAAAAATTACCACGAATAACACTAAGGTTATGACAATCGGGTAAACGAATGCAAGCGGGGGATAGGCAAACTGGATAATATTGTCTACGCCTGTGATTGATAGTACACCGGATACGATACAACACGCTGTTACTAAAAACTTATAACTTAATTTACCCTTGGTTAGGTTGCTAAAGAATGTACCAACGGCCGAAGTTAGCGCAATGGCGGTCGTTAAACAGGCTAATGCAATACTCAACGCAATGGCGATTGTACCGTACTGTCCTAATAGGCTTTGTGAGATGTGGATTAATAGCTCTGAGCGTTTGATGTCCGGATTGTGGACTCCTGAAGAGGCTCCGAGGTAAATCAAACCGCCATAGATAAAAAGTAAACAGATAGCTGCTAATGCACCAGCGGCAATAACCACTTTGTTTTTTTCTTTGAGGCTATTGTAGCCTTTGCTTTTGGCCGCTGTGATAATGATTCCTGCAAAGATAACGGAAGCCAATACGTCTAAGGTCTGATAGCCTTCGGTGAAGCCTAATGTGAAGGATCCCATAGTCGACAGCTCACCTTCTTTCGGAAGCTCGATAGGGTTGACAATACCGACAACCAATAGGATGGTCAGTAATACCAATAGAAGGGGTGTAAGGATATTGCCGACTAAATCGACCACTTTGGAAGGTACAATGCTAAAAAGCCAAGTGACGACAAAGAAGGCTATGGAAGTCCAGATAGGGTTACTCTCAGGAAAAGAGGAGAGTATACCCACTTCAAAGGTTGTAGCGGCTGTACGTGGTATAGCGATTAATGGCCCGATGCATATCATGATGATCGTTCCCAATACAGGAACCAGGTTTTTGTGGATACGTGTCCCCAAATCCTGGAAAGAATCGCCGGAATGCGTGACCGATAAAATACCCATAAAAGGGAGCAATATGCCGGTCAATCCAAAAGCAAGAATAGTTATCCAAACATGGTTGCCTACCTGTACACCGATAAAAGGTGGTAATAATAAGTTGCCTGCTCCGAAGAACATGGCAAAAAGAGCAAACCCAATCGTGGCTATATCACTGATTCTTTTCAAAATTTTGATAGGTTAAAAAAGTAAGTCAATCAATTGTTTGGCTTCTGCTACATCATGTACCCGTAGTAGCTGTACGCCTTTGGAAAGGAGTAGCGTATTCAACGCTATTGTACCATTTAGGGCTTCCTGAGGAGTGATGTCCAGTTTTCTATAGATCATTGATTTTCTGGATATGCCGCCCAAAATAGGTAATCCCCAATAGTGCAGTTCATCTACCCGATGTAGGAGTTCATGGTTTTGTTCGATGGTCTTAGCAAAACCATAACCGGGATCCAAGATAATATCTTTAACCCCCAAAGTGCGTAATACGCTAATTTTTTCGCCAAAATAACATGCTACATCTTCCACTACATCCTCGTAGTCCGTCAGTTCTTGCATAGTTTCTGGTGTTCCGCGCATGTGCATCAGGATATATGGTACTTGCAGTTTAGCTACGGTGTCAAACATATCTGGATCAAGTCCTCCACCGGAAATATCGTTGATAATATCCGCTCCTGCTTTGACCGCAGCTTCGGCAACAGATGCGCGAAAGGTATCGATGGATAAAAGTGTATTGGGAAACTGTGTTTTGAGGCCTTCAATGACTGGTATTGCACGTTGCAACTCTTCTGTTTTGTCAATTTCCTGTGCGCCAGGTCGAGAGGAGTAGGCTCCGATGTCAATAATATCGGCACCTTCAGCAATCATATTTACCGCTTTGGCAAGGGCTTGATCTACTTCGTTGTGTTGACCGCCATCAAAGAAGGAATCTGGTGTGACGTTTAAAATCCCCATGACCAACGGCTTATCAAAGGTGATTAATTTACCTTTAGCATTGATACTTTGGGTAGCATGTGTGCGCAGTTTGTTCATTAATAATAGGTAAAATAATAGTTTCCTTTAGCCCACAGTGTAAGCCGTGGGCTAAAAGAAATTATTTCAACACCAGTACGCCGTCAGCAACGATGCTGATATCGGTTTTTGGTTTTGTGATTTTGGCGATTTCTTCTTTGGAAGCACCTTTGTCTTCGGCGTAGTGTTGTAACCATTCAACAGATGTTTCTTTCATTTTGGCTTTACCTTCCACGGCTACTTTTTTGCCAACGATATCAGCGGGAACAAAATAAGCGTAGTCCGTAAAACGCACCATAACGGATTCACCTTTGTCACGTTTCAAGGTTAGAAAACAACCTTTTTTCTTGCATACCTCGACAACTTCACCTTCGATTTTTCCTTCAAAAGCACTGTCTTTTCTCAGTTTTTGCTCTAAAGCAGCTACACTGATGGCCTCTTTCGCATCAATTTTTTTACCATACTGAACACCGGCTTTTGCAGGTTCAATGGCCTGCTGTGCCAAGCTGATTTGAAAGCTGGCGATGGCAACAACCAAAAGCGTGATTAATTTTCTCATGATATATGTTGTTATTTACGTAAAAATTCAATTTTACCGCTGGGATCTAATCGCAGTACCGTGGAAGACTTCCCGTTTCCTTTTAACTCCTGGCCGTATGATACCACATAATCTACAGTTTCTTTGATACTGTCATCAATGTCTGCAAATCCCTTTGGTGAAGACTGTCCACTAATATTGGCAGAGGTCGAAACAATGGGTTTACGGAAGCGTTGCAGCAACTGTTCGCAGAAAGGATGCTTAACAATGCGGATGCCTATAGAACCATCTTCCGCAAGGATATTCTTAGCCAGATTCTTGGCGTTGGAATAAACAATGGTTAATGGGTTTTCGGTGTATTCAATAAGCTCATAGGCAACTTCAGGAATGTCATTGGCATAGCTCATCAGCTGGTTGTCGTTGTGGAGTAGAACAATCATACTTTTGGATTTATCACGACCCTTCAGGACAAATATCTTCTCCACAGCAGCTTCATTGGTTGCATCACAGCCTATGCCCCATATCGTATCTGTAGGGTATAGAATAAGGCCTCCGCTTTTCAGCGTTTCCAAGGCCCTATTGATATCTTCTCTGTCTATGTTCATTTTAGCTTTAAGCTTTAGGCTATAAGCAATAGGCTATAAGCTTAAAGCCTATAATCTATTGCTTATGGCTATACTGCTACATTATGCTCACGCAAAGCATCGTTCAAAGAGGTCTTTTTATCCGTAGACTCCTTACGCTTGCCAATGATTAAAGCACATGGCACCTGATATTCTCCAGCTGGAAATTTCTTGGTGTAAGAACCAGGAATAACCACAGAGCGAGCAGGGACATAACCTTTATATTCTACAGGTTCATCACCTGATACATCGATGATTTTAGTAGATGCAGTCAATACCACATTTGCACCCAGTACAGCCTCTGTTTCTACACGTATCCCTTCTACTACAATTGCTCTGGAGCCTACAAAAACGTTGTCCTCGATGATGACAGGAGCTGCCTGTACAGGTTCTAATACACCGCCGATACCGACACCACCGCTCAAGTGAACATGCTTGCCGATTTGTGCACATGAACCTACTGTTGCCCAAGTGTCCACCATAGTGCCTTCATCTACATAGGCACCAATGTTTACATAAGAAGGCATCATGATTACACCTTTTGCTAAGTAAGCGCCGTAACGAGCCGAAGCACCTGGAACTACACGAACACCTTGTTGCTTATAGTTCGTCTTCAATTTCATTTTATCGTGGTAGACGAATGGTCCGTTGTCAATCTCTTTCATATCACGGATTGGGAAATATAAAATCACCGCTTTTTTTATCCAGTCGTTTACATGCCAACGATTACCAATAGGTTCGGCCACGCGAAGTTCTCCGGTATCAAGTTTAGCTATTACGCCTTGTATAGTCTCAAAATATTCCTTTTCTGTTAGAAGGTCTCTGTTTTCCCAGGCTTCTTCAATTAATTTCTGAATGTTTTGCAATTCCATTTGCTGATTAAAAAGTATAAATTCTTAAAAAAATAATGCGCTTAAACACGCATTAGATTAATGCAAATATTGTAAATTTTTATGGAAAGACAGCGAAAGCTTCTTCAAATTTGGGTCATTTCGATTACTTTTGTATATGGCTGGAGAAATAGAGAAATTAAGGATAGATAAATATTTGTGGGCCATCCGTATCTTCAAGACCCGCAGTTTGGCTACGGAGGCTTGCAAGGCGGGACGTGTTAAACTCAATGGACAGAATGTCAAACCTTCGTATGTCGTGAAAGTAGGGGAGACTTATTCCGTGCAGAAAGGTATAGAGCGTAAGGTTATCCATGTGATAGGTTTGCTGGAAAGAAGGGTGGACGCGAAAACGGCAGTGCAGTTTTACGAAGATCAAACCCCAGTAGAAGAGACATATGGCTTTAAATCGGTTTTCCATGCGCCGGTATTGAAGCGTGATAGGGGAACGGGGCGACCAACAAAAAAAGATCGTAGGGAAATCGACGACCTGCAATCGGATTTGTGGGAAGAGGGAGACGATTAAGTTGTATAGGTCTATTTTTTACATATTTATATTATTGCTGTCGTTTTTTCACGTTAAAGCAGCAACGTTAGACTCTTTGGAACGGGAGCTTCATATCCTGCTTATGAAAAAGGGGGAAATTGAACGTGCCAAGTTGAATGAGATAGCGAGCTTAAAAAATAAATGGCGCACTACAGCTTCAGCTACTGAGAAAAAAAATATCTTATTGCGGCTTGTTCAACACTATGAAAAATACCAGATTGATTCGGCGATAGTCTATGTGCAGCGATATCGTATTTTGGGCGAACAGTTGCAAGACAACTTTGTTGTACAACAATCGGATATTTATCTTTCTAAATTCTATTCCTCTGCGGGTAAACATATTGAATCAGCAACTATTCTTGCCCGCCTTCAGCCAAATCTTTTGGACAAAACTTTACTGCCACATTACTTCGAGACTTATTCTGCCTTCAATAGTCATTATGGGCAAAGTAGTAATGATATCGAATATTATAAGCGAAGTGAAGATTATCGGGATTCGCTGTTATCTTCATTAGATACTTCTTCGCAACGGTATCGAATCGCTTTAGCCACCAAGAAGCTTTACAACTACGAAACTGATGAAGCAGAGACAATCCTGACGGAGCTGTTAGATAGCATAGATGATAGTCATGCAGAACGTGCCCTTGTTGCCTATTTTTTGGGTATCGTTTACAAGAACAAAAACGATCTAGATAAGCAACTGTATTATTTTACTATTTCTGCGATAGCCGATATTAAAAATATGGTCAAGGATAATGCCTCGTTGCAAAGTTTGGCGCTTTGTTATTATGAGAAAGGTGATATCGACCAGGCTTATGCATTGATTCAAGAGACTATAGACGATGCGGTGTTCAGTAATGTGCGTTATCGCACTATAGAGAACTCATCTTTTTTCTCTATTATCAATGCCGCTTTTCAAGAGAAGGAAACCGCACAAAAAAAGGCTTTACAAAAAAATCTTATTATTATCAGTACCCTAAGTTTATTGCTGCTTTTTGCTCTGTTTACCCTTTATGTGCGGCTTAAAAAGCTGCAACGAGCACGAACAGAACTTCGTACAGCCAACGAAGAGTTGACTAAGCTGAATAACCAGTTGCTGGAAGTGAATACGGCGCTGTCTGAATCTAATCATATTAAAGAAGAATATATAGCCCAATTTTTTGATATATGCTCGAATTATATCGATAAGATCGATGAGTACCGGAAAATTCTGTTCAAGAAATTTTCTAACAAACAGTTTGACGAGATTAGTCGTATGCTGAAATCTCAAACAATTGTGAAGCAAGAGTTGGATGATCTGTATCGGAATTTTGATATGATTTTTCTGAATCTCTATCCTTATTTCATCAGGGACTTTAATAATCTGCTAAAACCCGAAGAGCAGATTGATTTGAAGCAAGGCGAGTTGTTGAATACTGAATTGCGCATTTTTGCATTGATACGTTTGGGAATTACTGACTCCGCGAAGATTGCTGGTTTCTTACGTTACTCTTTGCGCACAGTATATAATTATCGTGTAAAAGTGCGGAGCAGAGTTGCCGGTTCCAAGGATGAATTTGACGAAAAGATTAAAACCATTGGTGAAATTCGTACCTTTTAAGTCTTAGGATTAGTTACTTTTTACCTCCAGTTTAATTTTGATATGTTTCTGATAATCAAATTATTGAAATTGGTTTGATGTTACTTTTGCATTTGCCGCAAGGCAAAAAGCTTTTGTAGGGAAGTTGTCTTACCTAATTTTGTTTCAGAGCCTTAGAGGGAGGTTCTGCGATTATAATCCATTTTGATAAATTAAATTATAAGACCTATGGCATTTTCTACAAAAATGATGCGGCATCTTATATTTCTTGTCATGCTTCTTTTGCAAGTCAATGTTTTTGCACAAGAAAGCATCACCGTGACAGGGAGGATAACAGATGCACAAACGAATGAACCCGTATCGGGAGCAACAATTACTGTATTGGGTACGTCCCAGAGTACTTCGTCTGCTGTCGACGGAAGTTTTACTTTACAGCAAGTGGCTAAGAATGCCACCATTATCGCTACGTTTATCGGTTACGATAGTCAACGCTTAGTTGCTGATGGAAGCTCTTTACATTTTCAGTTGACATCCTCGTCGTCTACGTTGGAAGATGTGGTGGTAATCGGGTACGGTTCAGTGAAACGTAAGGATGTAACCACGGCTATTTCCTCGGTTTCGGTGGAAGATATGAACGAGCGCCCTATCGTATCGGCAGGTCAGTTGATTCAAGGGCGAGCAGCTGGTGTTTCCGTAATACAGCCCAACGGCGCACCGGGTGGAGAAACCTCTATCCGTATCCGTGGTACGACTTCATTCAACGGAAGTAATGATCCTTTGTATGTGGTCGATGGTGTACCTGTTGATAACCTGAATTTCCTTTCTCCTAATGATATTGCGGATATGCAAGTATTGAAAGATGCTTCGTCGGCTGCAATTTACGGTTCACGTGCGGCGAATGGTGTGGTCTTGATTACGACTAAACAAGGGAAAGTTGGCGATGCAAAAATTGCTTTCAATGTACAGACTACTCAAAACCGTATTACCAGTGAGATAGCGTCCTTAAATGCACAACAATACAAAGAACTACAAGATGAAATCGGCTTGGTAAACCTGCCTGCGGGATTAACAGACAAGACCAATTGGTTTGACGAAACTTTTAAAACAGGCCAATTGCAGAACTATCAGGTGTCCATTTCCGATGGAACAGAGAAGTTGAGGTATTTTCTATCTGGAGGTTACCTGAACGAAAAAGGTATTATCAACACCTCTTTCTACAAGCGCTATAACTTTAGAGCAAATGTCGAGAACAAGGTTCGTGATTGGTTAAGGGTCAACGCGAATTTCTCTTATTCGGATTACAACGGGAATGGTATTATTACTGGTCAAGGCGCTAACCGTGGCGGTGTGGTATTGTCTGTCATCAACACACCAAGTTATGCGCCAATCTGGGACGAGGCTAATCCAGGGCAATTTTATTCTAATTTTTATGGAGTAAATATTACCAGCCCATTGGAAAACATGGCTCGTACGCAGAATAATAAAAACAGAGAAAACAGATTGGTGGGCGCGGGAAGTGCAACAGTCCAATTTTTGCCATCACTGAATTTTAAGACTTCATTCGCATTGGACAGAAGAAATGCAGTGTCAACAACTTTCTTGGATCCATTGTCCACTTCCTGGGGTAGAAATCAATATGGCGAAGGTTCGGATAACCGAAATACAAATACAGTTATCACTTTTGATAATGTCTTGACTTACAATGAATCGTTTGGTCTACATAATCTGGAGGTGATGGGCGGTACTTCGTATACCAGCTCTGATTATCACAATAGCTGGATAAACGGTTCGCATTATAGAAATGACCTGATAGAAACTTTAAATGCCGCGAACAAAATTTCTTGGACAGGTACAGGTTCGGGAGCATCTCAGTGGGCTATTATGTCTTATTTTGGTCGTGCTTCCTATAATTTTGACAGTAAATATTTGGTTACAGCTAATTTACGTGCGGATGGTTCTTCTAAATTGCACCCGGATCATCGTTGGGGAATTTTCCCTTCTGTATCGGCCGCTTGGCGTTTGTCTGCTGAAGATTTCCTTTCGGATGTGTCATGGCTAAACGATTTGAAAATCCGCGGTGGTTGGGGTGAGACCGGGAACCAATCTGGTGTAGGTGATTATGCCTATTTGCAACGCTATAACATCAATCGGATACAGTGGTTCGTCACAGGACAGGAAAATGCGTTGCCGACGATTACCCAAGCGAATCTAAGAACACCTGACTTGCGCTGGGAAACAACAAGACAGACAAATATCGGACTCGATTTTTCGGCTTTCAACAATCGTTTGAACGTAAACTTGGATTACTACCATAAATATACGCGTGATATGCTGATGTATGTTAGCCTGCCTGCAGGAGCTGCTGCGGCTAACAACATTGTGCGTAATGAAGGCGAGATGAGCAATCGCGGATTTGAGGTCAATGTAAACAGTAAGAATATTGAGAAGGTATTACAATGGTCTACGGATTTCAATATTTCTTTCAACCGCAACCGTTTAGAGAAACTGGAATTGCAGAAAATCTATAACACGGCACGCACTTCTGAGGTAGTCAATGAAGATGTGGTACGCAACGAACCGGGACGGTCTTTAGGTGGTTTCTTTGGCTATATCAGTGATGGTGTGAATCCAGAGACTGGTGAACTGAATTATCGTGATTTGAATAATGACGGTAAGATTTCGTCTTCCGATAGAACATATATCGGTGACCCTAATCCAGATTTTATATTCGGTATGACGAATAACTTTAGCTACAAAGGTTTTAACCTGAGCGTATTCCTTCAAGGTTCTTACGGCAACGACATCTTTAATGCCTCGCGTATCGAAACGGAAGGCATGTATAGTGGTAGGAACCAATCTACACGTGTCTTGGAAAGATGGCGTGTGCCCGGACAAGAAACGTTTATTCCAAAAGCAGGATTTGACATAAAGAACTCTACCTATTTTGTAGAAGATGGAAGCTTCTTGCGATTAAAGAATGTTTCCTTGTCTTACGATATTCCTACGAGTAGCTTGTCTCGTATTGGTGTACGCAAGTTGCAACCTTTCGTGTCGGTCAGCAATATCCTAACGTTGACAAAATATACGGGCTTAGATCCAGAAGTCAACCAATGGGGAGGAAATGGTGCTGTGCAAGGGATCGATTGGGGAACCTATCCGCAGAGTCGTTCGTTTGTTGTTGGGTTAAGTCTTGAGTTTTAAACAGATAAAGTGAAGATCATGAAAAGATATATAATATATACAACCGCAATGCTGTGCAGTTTGGCAGTGTTGTTCAGTTGTTCCTTAGATAAAGATCCTTTAGATACATACTCTGATGTGACGGAGGGTGTAAATGAAGAAGGGGAATACGTGGCTTTTAAAGATAAGGCTGCTGTGCTAAGTCATATGACCACGCTTTATAACCAGATGCGTGATAGACAAGAGCATTGGTACATGGATTTGTTATTGATTGCTGATGTGCATGCAGATAATGCTTACGCAGGGACGACTGGAGCAGAGGTTTTGCCGTTTGAAAATAATGCAATTGAAGGCTCCAACTCTGTTTTAAGTCGTGACTGGAATCGTTATATGGAAGATGTGGCGCGGGCTAACCGCTTGATAGTAAATATTGATGATGTTGCAGATAATACGTTGTCTACAGCTGAGCGCCAACAGTTGAAAGCAGAAGCTAAGATCTTCCGTGCTATGGTTCTTTTTGATATGGTACGGTTATGGGGAAATATTCCAGTTATCACAACAGAAGCAGGGGATATTACTTCTGAAACAATAGGTGAAGTATATGATGATTATTTCCCAGTACAAAATACCGAAGAGGAAGCGTATCAACAGATTGAACAAGACCTATTAGAAGCATTGCAGTTTGCTCCAAATAATAATGCTTCGGATAAAACAAAATTCACAAAATCGGTGGCAAGGGCTTTATTGGCGAAAGTGTATGCCGAGAAGCCATTGCAGGATTACAATAAAGTTGTCCAATATGCGGATGAATTGGCCTCAGATGGTTTCGCTTTGGAAGAGGACTTTACCAACCTATTTGGTATGAATGGTGATAATACGGATGCAAAAATGCGCAATACGCGTGAGTCTATCTTAGAAGCACAGTTTTTCTCTGGTAGTGGAAACTGGGTAACTTGGATGTTTGGACGGGATTTGATCAACTATAACTCTAACTTTACTTGGGCAAAATGGATTACACCGTCTCGCGATCTGATTAAAACCTTTACCGATGAAGGCGATCAGATTCGCTACGAGGAGTCTATTGTGTATTATGAGGCTACATGGAGTAACTATTATCCAGCAAACAATTATCCGTTTATGTACAAAACCCGTTCGGCATTGAACAGTATTATCAAATACCGTTATGCGGATATTCTGTTGCTCAAAGCGGAAGCGCTTCTCTTAGGTTCTTCTGACTTGGAAGGAGCTGCGGTTATCTTGGATCAAATTCGTGGTCGGGTTAATTTACCACAAATTCCAAGCAGTGTACGCTCAAACAGAGACGCCCTGTTTCAAGTTTTGATGAAAGAAAGAAGGTTAGAACTGGCTTTTGAGGGTGAGCGTTGGTTTGACTTGGTAAGATGGAACAAAGTGGAGGAAGTGATGAATGCAGTATATGCGAAAGATTCAGGGAGAAGACCGCAGGTCTATCCATTCAACGAGCACTCTTATAAACTTCCAATTCCGCAGTCGATTATCGACCAGAACCCGAATTTGAAACAAAACCTTGGCTATTAATAACGAAACATGAAATTACAAATGAAAAAATCCGTGATATTATCCTCTCTTTTGACTGTATTCTTGCACGCCTGTGGTTCGGACAAACCTGTTGTTCCACCAGAGTTGCCAGAACCGCCGCAGGAGGGAGAAGTTACGGTCTATACAACGACAAGCGATCGCTCACAAGAGTTGAAAAAATCATTGGTTGCTTTCAGCACTACGTCCAATATGTCGCCACGCACCATAACGATCAACGAGAGCCAAACTTATCAAACGATGGATGGCTTTGGTACTGCGGTTACAGGTTCTTCGGCATATAATCTTTTAAAAATGAATGCTGCGGACAGAACTAAGTTCTTAAAAGAAACTTTTTCAACCACAGAAGGTTATGGTCATAGTTATATCCGTATAGCGATAGGTTGTTCAGACTTCTCACTGAGTGAATATACATTGAATGATGAACCTGGATTGGAAAATTTTGGTCTTCAAGAAGAAGAAACAAAATTTGTGATCCCTATTCTCAAAGAAATCTTAGCGATAAACCCAAATATTAAAATATTGGGTTCGCCTTGGACAGCTCCACGCTGGATGAAAGTCAATAACTTAACGAATCTGAATCCGTATAATTCCTGGACTGGTGGACATCTGAATCCTTCTTATTATAAAGATTATGCTACATATTTTGTGAAATGGATTAAAGCGATGGAAGCAGAAGGGATCAAAATATATGGCGTTACCCCCCAGAATGAGCCGCTTAATGCAGGTAATTCTGCATCGATGCTAATGCATTGGTCGGAACAGCAGGCTTTTGTGCGGGATGAACTTGGCCCGCAGATCAAGCAAGCAGGTTTGCAAACCAAGATCTATGCTTTTGATCATAATTACAATTATGATAACATTGCGAGCCAAAATGATTATCCGATCCAGATTTTCAATGATCCGCAAGCCGCGCAATATTTTGCAGGTTCTGCATACCACAATTATGGAGGAGACAAAGCTGAACTATTGGATATCCGTAGCAAAGCACCGGATAAGGAGTTGATTTTTACGGAAACTTCTATTGGCACGTGGAACGATGGACAGAATTTAGGCCGTCGTCTTTTGGAAGATATGAAAGAGGTGGGATTAGGAACGGTTAACAACTGGTGTAAGGCGGTCATCGTTTGGAACCTTATGCTGGATAATGAGCGAGGACCTAATCGTGATGGCGGATGTCAGACTTGTTATGGAGCCGTGGATATTCAATCTTCAAACTATAAGACCATTACGCGCAACTCTCATTACTATATCATCAGCCATTTGTCGGCTGTGGTACAGCCGGGGGCGGTACGTATCGGTTCGCAAGGACTTGACGATAGGGATGTTATTTATTCGGTGTTCAAAAATCCGGATGGCAGTTATGCTGTCGTGCTGGCCAACGATAAAAATGAGATCACAAGAATCACTATCGCAGATGGGAAAAACCATTTTAGCTATGAGATCCCGGCAAAATCAGTGGTGTCTTACAAATGGAAAAAATAAACGAAGTATAACGGGCAGATTTGTTCCGTTGAGATACGTAAACTTAGTATGGAAAGATGAAAAAGTATATAAAATATTTTGCATTTAGCCTGTTTATAGCCTTTGTCGGCTGTAAAGAGGACTACAAATATCCTTTAGGCGGAGGAAATCCTTCGTTAGATTTGAAGGAAGTACCCAATAGTGCTTTCTTCGGAGATAGCTTATCGTTTAAAGTGGGTGTTACTGATCAGGGAACAGCGCTTTCAACCTTGAAAGTACAGCTGTACTACAGTGAAGACTTAGTTTCTGAACACACGATACGTACCAAAGAGTATGGCGATTATTCGGGTAAGATTTATGTTCCTTATCTGGCGAATATTCCAAATGGTACGGCGACATTAAAGTTTGTGTTGCAGAACGTGGGGATGGTTACGGTGGAGGAAACAAAAGAATTGCCGTTGTCCCGTCCTGATTTTCCGTTTCTGAACCTTATTGTGGGTGATGAGACCTATAAGATGGAAAAACTATCGGGTTATGAATATGCTGTAACAGAAGATTTTCCACAAAAGGTACAGGGCTATATTCAAGCTCCTGCTTACGGTGAGCATGGCAATGTCATTAACTTTGGTTGGGAAGGCGATAATGTGAAAGAAGGAACGATGCAGGTCATTCCGTTTTCGAATTATTCGGCAGGGAATTATACAGTGCAGTTCAATACCTTGACGTATGCAGCAGCTCCGTTTGTGAGTTATAAAATTAACGACACCGAACTGACGATGGTTGATGATAATACGTATTTTATCGACTTACAATTGGAGAATGGTGCGGAGATAAACATTGATGGCATTGCGGACATCGATACGTGGTGGATAGATAGTGACTACCTGAAGCAAGAGGGAGATAAATACACTTTCCAAGCTATTAGCGGAAAGTACAAAATCACGGCGAAGTTTGATAAAAAATACTTCATTGTGGAGGCCATGAATGGCACTGACTTTGCGACATTGAATGCTGATGGAACGGGTGCAATATGGATTATTGGCGATGGTATCGGCAAACCTGCATTGAGCAATCAAGTGGGGTGGGATACCGGCAAAGCACTATGTATGGCACCAATTGGTGATAAAAAATATCAGGTTACGGTTGTAGCAGGGCAACAGGTGAGAGCTGATGATATTAACTTTAAATTTTTCCACCAGAAAAACTGGGGAGGAGAGTTTAAAAATGATAACCTGACAACAGATGGTGATGTTGTATATGTAGGAGACGGTGATAATGGACGTGATCCAGGAAACTTAGGTGTTCAAAGTGGCAAAACATTGGAGGCGGGAGCAACTTATGTATTTGTTGTCGATGTTAGTGGTGGAGTTAGCAATGCGAAATTGACCGTTACCAAGAAGTAATAAACTTCCTAAATAAAAGAGGTCTTGCCTACAGGCAAGACCTCTTTTATTTAGGAATACTGTAATACCCCATATATCGCACAATGTTATTTGCCCTTCGGTTGACGTAAGCGGATGGCCGTCGCGCATCCCATTTCTGCGGGCTGGGTAAAATAGCAATAATAAGTGCAGCTTCCTTTTTAGTCAAGCTACGGGCAGATTTATGAAAATAGTATTTGGCAGCAGCTTCTGCACCGTACACGCCTTGTCCCATTTCAATGACATTGAGGTATACTTCCAAAATGCGTTTTTTGCTCCAGAAAACTTCAATTAGAACGGTAAAATAGCTCTCCAGACCTTTTCTTAGCCATGAACGATTTGGCCAAAGAAAAACATTTTTGGCAACCTGTTGGCTGATGGTACTCCCTCCTCGTAACCTTTTCCCTTCTTGGTTTTTCTCAAATGCTTCTTTGATAGCCTTGGTGTCGAAACCATTGTGTGTTAAAAAATGTGCATCTTCGCCAGCAATAGCTGCTCGCTTTAAATTGTCAGACATGTCATCATAAGACAACCACTCTTTTTCCAGCTTCCATTCTTTACCTGCAGTTTTTCGTTCAAATCCTCTTTTCAACTGTAGGTAAGTGACTGGTGGGTTAATGAAAGTAAGCGACAATACCCAAAAGATAGTTAACACAAAAAAGCCTCCAACAATCCTTAGCGACCAAACTCCTATTTTCCGCTTCCAACTTTTGGTAGTTTGTTTCTTGCGTGTGTTCTTTTTTTTCGTTGTTGAACGTTTGATTGCCATTTCACTTGTGGTTTGTGCGGCAAAATTAGGGAATTTTTCCTTTCTTTCACCTTGCCAAATCCACCCATTTCCCTTATTTTTACGGCTTACTAAAAATCGAAGACCATTGGCAAAGGCGAAGAAGCAAACCCCTTTAATGCAGCAGTATAACACCATTAAGGCGAAGTATCCTGGGGCGTTATTGCTGTTTAGAGTAGGGGATTTTTACGAGACGTTTGGTGAGGATGCTGTGAAGGCTGCCGGTATTTTGGGTATTGTTTTAACCAAAAGAGGAAACGGGACGGAGGCGGAAACAGCTTTGGCAGGTTTTCCACATCACTCTTTGGAAACTTATCTGCCGAAATTGGTCCGTGCGGGACAACGTGTAGCTATTTGTGATCAATTGGAAGACCCCAAACAGACCAAGACCATTGTGAAGCGTGGTGTAACTGAATTGGTAACTCCTGGGGTTTCGTATAATGATAATATTGTCCAGCAAAAAGCCAATAATTATTTAGCATCTATTTTTAGTGATAAGGGACAGTATGGGATTTCTTTTTTGGATATCTCAACCGGTGAATTTTTAGTTGCCCAAGGACCGGCAAATTATATTGACAAGCTGTTGCAGGGGTTCAAGCCAACGGAAATTATTTTACCCAAGAAACAATTTAAAGATTTTGTAGAGCAGTTTGGCTCCCAATATTACACCTATACCTTGGATGAATGGCCTTATACGGGCGATTATGCGGAAGAAAGCTTACTGAAACATTTTGAAGTGAAATCCATGAAAGGTTTTGGCATAGATCGTATGCCAATAGGTATTATTTCTGCAGGTGTAGCTTTGCATTACCTCAACGAAACTGAACACCGTAATCTGCAACATATATCCAATGTGTCGCGTATAGAGGAAGATCGCTTCATGTGGTTGGACAAGTTTACCATTCGTAACCTGGAACTGATCGGTTCAGCAAATGAAAATGCCATTACCCTATCGGATGTACTGGATCAAACTTCTTCACCAATGGGCGCGCGCTTGCTTAAGCGTTGGATTGTTATGCCGTTGAAGGATTTGAAATCTATACAGGAACGACTCAATGTGGTCGATTATTTCCATAATAATCGCTCTCTGCGTGATGAGCTTATCCAAGAGATTAAGCAGGTGGGAGATTTGGAAAGATTGATTTCTAAAATTGGTTTGCAGAAAGCTAACCCAAGAGAAATCATCCAATTAAAACGTGCGCTTTATGCTGTTGAAAAACTGAAAAACCTTACTGATGTGCCGGAATCAGAGGCTCTTCGGATTATTTCTGAACAGTTGAATATCTGTCAACTGATTCGTGATAAGATTGAACGTACACTACAGGCTGAACCTCCCGTAGCACTGAATAAAGGAAATGTGATTGCCAATGGTGTGGACGAGGATTTAGACAAGCTGCGTAAGGTTGCTTTTGGGGGTAAAGATTACCTGCTGGAGATTCAAAAACGTGAATCAGAGGCAACAGGTATACCATCCTTGAAAATAGCTTTCAACAACGTGTTTGGCTATTATCTTGAAGTTACCAACACACACAGGGATAAAGTACCAGAAAGCTGGGTGCGGAAGCAGACTTTGGTAAACGCAGAGCGTTATATTACCGAAGAGTTGAAAGAATATGAGGAGCAGATACTGGGGGCAGAGGAAAAGATACAAGCGATCGAACAACGAATCTACGCCGAACTATCGTTGGATATTGCGGAGTATATTAAACCGATACAGCTAAATGCGCAGTTAATCGCAAAATTGGATGTACTTTTGAACTTTGCGCTTATTGCCGAGAAGAACTACTATGTGAAACCTACGGTTAATGAGGGAAAATTGTTGGATATTAAGGGGGGGCGGCACCCCGTTATTGAGAAGAACCTGCCAACAGGAGAGGACTATATTACCAATGATACTTTTTTAGATCCGGAAACGCAACAGATTATTATAATTACAGGGCCGAATATGGCGGGTAAATCCGCTTTGCTTCGGCAGACAGGCCTTATTGTGCTGATGGCCCAGATAGGCTGCTTCGTTCCAGCCAAGGAAGCACATATCGGTTTGGTAGACAAAATTTTTACCCGCGTAGGTGCTTCGGATAATCTTTCTTCAGGAGAGTCGACCTTTATGGTGGAAATGAACGAGACCGCCAGCATCATGAACAACCTTTCTGATCGTTCTTTAATCCTGTTAGATGAAATTGGGCGAGGAACAAGTACGTATGATGGTATCTCCATCGCTTGGGCTATTGCTGAATTTCTGCACAACCACCCTACTGCACAGGCCAAAACCTTATTCGCAACACATTACCATGAACTGAATGAATTGACGACTTCGATGCCGCGCATTAAGAATTATAATGTGACAGTGAAAGAGGTGAGCAATAAAGTGATTTTCTTGCGGAAACTGATGCCAGGTGGTTCGGAACATAGCTTCGGTATCCATGTGGCAAAATTGGCAGGTATGCCTCCTAAATTGATTGGACGCGCGAGCGAAATTCTAAAACGTCTGGAACAGGAACGTACAGGAGGAGAACAAATCAAGGATAGTATGCGGAAGATACAGAAACAGGCTTATCAGCTACAGATGTTCTCGATAGACGATCCGGTGTTGAGTAAAATCCGTGACATGCTGAATAATCTAGATGTGAATACTCTCACACCCGTTGAAGCATTGATGAAGTTGGACGAGATACAGCGTTTGTTGAAAAATTAAGATTCTTGATCTAAGGAAAATAGCGGTAGACTGTCTTTCTAGGTAAAATACGAATAAGTTCGGCAGTATTTTCTAAATAATAAAAACACAATCTGTAATCTTCAATACGAAGACGATATGCAGGCTTGCTACTGCCTTTCATTTGCTTGATGTTTCTGAGTGCAGTAAGTGAATCTACTTTCTCTATGTCTTGAATTGCCTGAGCAAGCTTTTTCTGATTATTTAGCGGAAGCTTTTTTGCATCCCGGACAAATGACGATCTAATTTCAATCTTCATTTTGTAAAGATTTCAAAAAAGACACTTTCTCTTCTTCTGCAAGAAGAGGGCTATTCTCACCTTCCTGCATAGCATCGAGGTAATAATTGTCATCTTCGCCAGTACCTATGATTTGAATATCGAGATTTTTGGCTAATTCCGTAATTAATTTGATATGCTTTTGCTGTACGTTTTGAAGAATAATCTGCATGACTTAACACCCTTTATTATACAAACTTACGAAAAAGAAGAGGAAATAAGAAAAGGTATTGTTTTCCTTAGAATCGAAAAAACAATTGTAAACTGGCATAGTTAGGTTGTATTGCCGTGATTAGATTTTCGTCCCAATTATAGGGGACGTAGTGATATGCAGCTTCCAATCCGATGTATTTCTTTTTGGCGATATGACGCATTGCAGAAAGCGCTAAGGTTGTGCGCATGGTGTTGACATTATTGTAACGAACACTGGAATTGCCATAACCGTCTTCGTAGTAGCCATTATCATAATACGTAACCTCAGAAAGCCCCGTACTGGTTGATTCAAAGAAAAGCCCTACTTTGGGGTAAAGAATAAACTTATCATTGTCGAAAAGTTTATAGCCCAAGGTGCCCCCAATAGCATAACTTGCAGATGAGTTTACGATTTCCACTTCGTTGTGCAATAAATATTCAAAATCACGGTCATTGGAGTTGATACGCACCTTTAATCCTAATTCATATAAAAAATTGGTATGAAGGGGTGAAGAATACATTAAAGCCACGGTGGGGCTTCCCTTGAACAAAGGGTTAGACCCGGTAATAGGAAATTCTATACCGGCATATAAATTGACCCCACCTTTGCTTTTGTACGTGAAGTATTCTTGGCTACTTTCCAAAGCCGTAGGCTTACGCGGAGTAGTCTGTTCATAAGACTGATAAAAATCGTCTACATAATCAGCAAATAAGAGGACAATTTCACGTTCCTGCTCGGTAAGATTGAAGGATGTAGAATTTAATAAAGCTGTTGCTTTTACTTGGGTAAGTGAATCTATAGCGTGATTCAATGGAATATAGTTGAAATCAGATTTGTTGTCCCTATAAATTCGTTGATGCTGCTCCTCTGCAGCATAATCCCAACGCATAACCAGTGTTTCATGATAGTTCTTGTCCAAATAATCCGCAATCAATTCGCCACTGGATTTTTTCTCTAATAATGCCCTTAATATCCGCATGCGCTGTGTGAATTCGTTTTCCCCACAAGCGGTCTGGATGGTTGACAAGATGGATTCTAACTCGGTGAAATCATTTTTATCGACTAAAGGAACCAGTTTATCCAAAGTAATCTTTGTTATCTGTTCACAATTTTGCACAACCTTTGACTGCTCTGCCCGTATGGCCCATGGAAGGGAAAAGCAAAGAAATATAAAGATATATTTGATGGTATTAGACATGTCTTTCTTTCAGACTGCCAAATTAGTCATTTTAATTGATTATGTGAAAGGGAGATTTATTAGACAGTTTTTTGTTCTCTATGTCTCCAAATGCGTTCGGGATACTGCCGGTACAGTGCGGGGCTATGATACTTTTTTCAAGAAATGCCAAATATAGTACTTTGCAACTATCCATAGGGGGCTATTTGGCTCAATTTTCCACGCAAAGTGGAATAGTTGTGACCTGATCGACCCGCTTGCTACTTTTTTTAGCTAAAAAATAATCTTAAAGGGTTCTTAAAAGCATATTTTCTAGTGAGTAAATACTTACCGATGTACATCACCAAAAGATAAAAACACATCACCAATTAGAAAAAGCACATCACCAAAAGACAACAGCACATTACCAATGAGCAAAAACACATCAGCAATGGGTAAGAGTACATCAACAATAGGCAAGAGTACATCAACAATAGGCAAGAGTACATCACCAATGGACAAAAGCACATCATCAATGTGCAAAAGCACATCAACAATGAGCAAGAGCATATCAACAATGAGCAAGAGCATATCATCAATAGACAAAAGCACATCACCAGTTGTCAAAAACACATCACCAACGAGACACTGCACATTTGCCATGCGCTAAAACACCATAACTTAATGTATCGATGGACATGTACGATACACTAAAGCAGCATTAAAATGCTATTCAGCACAAAGAGGTCTTGGATTAGAATTGCTTCGATATCCCGCAACGATTGCTAAATTTGGGACACTTCCATTAATTTCAGCGCAAAAACACTTTATTTCCTAAAAACAAGCCAGAGACCTTTACCTTTGTAGGATGGGGTCTGTTTTTAAATTTAAGCAGTTTGAGGTTGACCAGAGTGCTTGTGCAATGAAGATTAATACCGATGGTGTGCTATTGGGTGCAACTGAAAGAGATATTCACCCTTCGCGCATCCTGGATATTGGTACGGGCACCGGTGTGGTGGCATTGATGTTGGCACAGGCTTTCCCGGAAGCCGTGGTGGATGCGGTAGAGATAGACGAGACAGCAGCCAAACGAGCGCAAATGAATTTTGCAAATAGCAACTTTGCTTCACGACTGCAACTGTTTCATACAGCCTTTCAGGGTTTCTGTCCGCAGGAGAAATATGACCTTATTATCTCTAATCCTCCTTTTTATACGAATTCACTGCACGCACCAGATGAACGAAAAAAGCTGGCTAAGCATACGGATACCTTATTTTTTGAGGGTTTGCTACACTATGTACGGACTTATCTTACTTCAAAAGGAATATTCGAGTGTATCGTTCCTCCGGCATTGGCCAATTGGCTTATCGATCGGGCAGATGCAGATTATGCTCTCCACTTGCAACGTATTATTGATATTTCTTCTTTTGAAAACGGGGAAGTTATCCGGAGAATTGTTTCTTTAGGAAAGGAGGAGGTGCCCCAGAGGCATGAAAGTCTGTATATCTACGCGGAGAAGGGTATACATTCTGTGAAGTATAAACAGCTGTTGGCACCATATTTCTTAGCATATTAAGCTGGAAAAGGGTGGTAGATAAACTATTTACAAATGAAAAAAATTGGACTTATATCCGACACACATGGTTATTTAGATGACGCAGTTTTCAAGCACTTTGATGCTTGCGATGAAATCTGGCATGCTGGTGACTTTGGTTCTGTTGCTATTATTGATACGCTACAGGGGTTTAAACCTTTTAAAGGAGTATATGGCAATATCGATGGGAAAGATGTGCGTGTAATCTGTCCTGAACATTTACGCTTTAGCTGTGAGGAAGTTGATGTGTGGATGACCCATATCGGGGGATATCCGGGGCGATATGCTCCCCAAGTAAAGCCAGAGATTTTAATCAATCCGCCCAAGCTGTTTATCTGCGGGCATTCGCATATCCTCAAAGTGCAGTTTGACCCTAAACTGCAGCTTTTGCACTTGAATCCCGGAGCAGCAGGTAAACAGGGTTGGCATAAGGTACGTACCTTAATGCGATTTGATATAAATGGTGATAAAATAGAGAACTTGGAAGTGATAGAGTTGGCGGGTAGGTAATATTACAAACTATCCCTCACCTCCAATAAGAATTTTTTCAGGCGCTCTAAAGAATCTACTACGCGTTGGTTCTCCTTGGCTTCGGATTTATTGGTACGTAAATAGTCACGAGCTCCTTGTAGTGTATAACCTTTATCTTTGACTAAATTAAAGATGATTTTGAGGTTAGCAATATCTTCCTGTGTGAACAGGCGGTTGCCTTTTTTGTTCTTTTTTGGTTGAAGAATGTCGAATTCACGCTCATAAAAACGTATCTGTGAAGCGTTGACGTCGAACATCTCCGTGACTTCACCCATGGTGTAATACAATTTGTTTATTTCGCGCTCTTTATACGGCATAGTCTAACAAATATACAATGTAAGTTTGATTTTTAAAATTTTTATAATCGGGAATAGTTTTTGTAAGGTCTTACATGATAAAAAATCATTAGATTGCCTGCCTGCGGTAGGCAGGCTTTGTGTCCTCCACCTCCAAAGGCGTGGCACAGCGCAATGACGATGAAATTTTTTTGTACGGGTTAAAATATGAAAGGAATTGTTATTGTTAATAGATTCTTGACCAATTTATTTTCTGCAGGTAAAGCGACTGCCATTACTATCTTTCCTTTTGTTTTTGTATTGAACAAGCGGCATAAGGCGGATAATGTTTTGCTTAATCATGAGCGTATACATTTAGCACAGGCATTGGAAATGCTGGTCATTCCATTTTATCTGTGGTATGTATTGGAGTTCTTGATACGTTATGTTCAATTACGTGATGCAGATGCGGCTTACCTTCGTATCTCCTTTGAACGGGAGGCTTATGGTAATGAGCAGAATGGGGGATATTTGCGCAAAAGGAAGTTTTGGACTTTTATACGGTATTTATAAGAGAAAATGCTCTCGGTATTTCCGAGAGCATTTTCTCTTATTTATTTCACTAATCTTAAGTAGGATGCTACTTTCTGTTTAAGGTTTCTTCTGTCAACAATGAAATCCAAGAAGCCATGTTCCAATACGAATTCCGAAGTCTGGAACCCTTTTGGTAGATCCTTCTTGATAGTCTCTTTGATGACACGCGGACCTGCAAACCCAATCAATGCTCCCGGCTCAGCGATATTGATATCCCCAAGCATCGCATAAGAAGCAGTCACACCACCTGTAGTCGGGTCTGTCAACAAACATACATAAGGGATGCCGGCTTTAGCTAATAGCGCCAATTTAGCGGAAGTTTTCGCCATCTGCATCAGGGAGAAAGCTGCTTCCATCATCCGCGCACCTCCTGATTTGGAGATAAGCATGAATGGAATTTTGTGTTCTAAACAATAGTCGATAGAGCGTGCAATCTTTTCACCCACGACTGAACCCATAGAACCTCCAATAAAATTGAAGTCCATACAGGCAATAACGATGTCTTCGCCTTCCATTTTTCCATGTGCTGAACGCAAAGCATCTTTTAAACCGGTTTTTGCTTGGCTATCGGCCAAACGTACCGGATAAGGTTTGGTGTCAGAAAAGTTTAAAGGGTCCCCAGAAGTCAAATTTGGAAATAACTCGGTGAAATTGTTGTCATCGAATAGGATGGAAAAGTAGGCAGCAGAACCAATGCGGATATGGTGGTCACAATATTGGCAAACGTACTTGTTTTCCACCTGCTCACTGTTCAATAAAGGCTTCTTACAGTTTGGACATTTATTCCACATCCCATCAGGAGCCTCTTTTTTATTTTCGGTTGCAGTGCTAATCCCTGCCTTATTTCTTTTAAACCAACTCATAAGTTATTGTTAAATCGAACTACAAATAAACGAAACATTAAGTAAAAAGTAAAAAGTAAAAATTAAAAAGGGAGTATCGTGCGCGGTAAAGCTGAAAAAAAGGGACAAAAAAATGGGTAAGCCCCTTCTATCGCACCGCTCAACCAAATACCCTTGCTTTGTTCCCAACCTGGGGGAGTCAGAGGGAGCTGGTCGTAGAAGACTTACCCACCGCAAAAGTAGCAAAAAAAGCCAATTCTGCAAAGTAATTTATGAGCTTGTATCTACTCCCTTGATTGTCAATGAACAAAGTTTACATCTTGTTTTCATTGTACTCCCCGCTTAGTGCATAATATCCAAAGATGCCCAAGCCAATACTAATGATGGGCGTTAGGATGAAGAGGATAATAATACCGAATACAGTATCTTCCTGATGTCCGGTGCTCAACTTGGGTAAACCAAATTCAAAAACACAAAAATAAGCAGTGATTAATGCCAAGAATATCCAAAGAATGCCTAATATCTTTTTAAAGTTTTCCATGCTGTTACAGGTTTTTTGACGTCATAGATTTGGTGATATAGAGTGAGCCGATGATAAAACATACGGCTGAAATAATAATCGGGTACCACAAGCCAGCTAGATAGAAATCAGCTGCATTGTTGGTTTTGGCATTGCTTGCCAGATAGGTAGACACGGCAGGAAGCAATCCACCGAAAATACCATTCCCTACATGGTAAGGCAAGGACATGGAGGTATAGCGTATCTTGACAGGGAATATTTCTACCAAAAATGCCGCTATAGGTCCGTAGACCATCGTGATGTAGAGAATTTGTATAAAAATCAACCCGACAAGCGCCCAATAATTTGCTCCATGGAGGTGTACAGTTGTTTTGGAAATACGCTGTGCCTCACCGTTTCCTTTCAATATTGGCTGACCTTTGGTATTCAGATGAGAAGTTACGATATGCCTGACCGCTGTGCCATCTGTATACGTGCTGCTGTGGATATGGATATTATCTATTCCTTTTTCCTTAGTTATACGTTGCTCTTCTACCTGTACTGTTTCCGCTATCTCCGTTTTATTTGCAAGGTTTGTGATCTGATACATCGCCTCGTAGATAGGACGATAGGTGAGGACTGCCAATAGCATACCGCTGAGCATAACCCATTTTCGCCCCACTTTGTCGCTCAGCTTGCCACAGATGACAAAAAACGGTGTGCCGAAAAGTAAGGCTATGCCTAATATCATATCCGCTTGGTCGCTGTCCAGAAACATCACCGTTTTCATAAAGCTCATGGAATAAAACTGTCCAGTGTACCAGACAACGCCTTGCCCCATCGCAGCGCCAAAAAGCGCAAGCAACACAAATTTGAGATTATAACGATTACCAAAGCTTTCCCTCAAAGGACTCTTTGAAGTCTTTCCTTCAGCTTTTGCTTGTTTGAACTCGGGCGATTCGTCCATATTCTTACGGATGAGATAGGACACATATACCATCACGATAGAAATCAGGAAGGGAAGGCGCCAGCCCCAAGAGTCAAACTGCTGTTCGGTGAGAAATAATCGTGTAAGCAAAATAACGACGAGTGAAATAAACAGACCAAAGGTAGCGGTAGTCTGGATCCAGGAAGTCCAGTAGCCTCTTTGCCCTTGGGGACTGTGCTCGGCAACATAAGTTGCTGCACCACCATATTCACCGCCCAATGCTAATCCTTGCAGTAATCGAAGAATGAGGACAAGGAATGGAGCAAGAAAACCAATCGTTTCATAGCTGGGGATGCAACCTATCAGGAATGTTGCGCCGCCCATGAGCATCAAAGTAACCATGAACGTGTACTTCCTTCCGATTAAATCCCCTAATCGTCCGAAGAAAAGAGCTCCAAAAGGACGGACAACGAAACCTGCGGCAAATGTCGCTAAAGTAGACAGGAACGCTGCCGTAGGGTTGTCGGCTGGAAAAAATTTAGTGGATAATACAATGGAGAGACTGCCGAATATAAAAAAGTCGTACCATTCAATAAGCGTCCCTAAGGAGGAGGCTCCAATGACTTTCCATAAGGTTTTCTTTTCGTGTTGCATAAGGGTGGGCAGAAGGTTAGATTGTTATAAATTTTTATATTTTTTGCCAGGAAGAGAAATCAGAATGCCGTTCATTTCCATTTCCAATAATATAAGGGCTAACTTGCTGGTAGGCCAGTCTAGATGGATGGCAATATCGTCCACAAGGGCTTCTTCTTTTTCTTTCAGGTAGTCATAAACAGCTTGTTCGTCACGACTGAGTGCGACAGTAAGGAGACTAAGCTGTTTTCCTTGTTCAGGAGTTAATTTCTGCTCCCATCCCATCAAGTAGAGCAAATCTTCAGCATTCCGGATAAGGTGTGCCCGATTGGTTTTAATCAAATAGTTACAGCCTTCTGAATATTCCTGATCTGTCCGACCGGGGAAGGCACATACGTCACGGTTGTAGCTGTTGGCAATCTCGGCCGTAATCAGTGCGCCACCTTTCCGCGCAGCCTCTACGACAATGGTAACATCTGCCATTCCAGCAATGATGCGGTTGCGGGCAGGAAAGTTCATACGATCCGGTTTGGTTCCCGAAGGAAATTCAGTGAGGATACCGCCGTCCTCAAGCATGCGGCTTGCTACGTCCCGATGTGCGGCAGGGTAAATCAAATCCAGACCATGTCCCATCACCCCGATAGTCGGGATATTGTGCTTTAATGCCTGTCGATGGGCATGTACATCGATACCGTATGCCAATCCGCTGACAACATGTACGTCCAGACCTTTTAGCCCGGTAATCAGTTCTTCGGTTAATCCCTTTCCATAGCTGGTTGCATTCCGCGTGCCGACAATGCTGACACACCTAGGCGGATTGAGCGGGACACCTCCCTTATAATAAAGAAGTATAGGAGCATCCTCGCATGCTTTTAATCGCTTGGGATAGGCTTTATCTTCTATCCATAGCACATCGATATTGTGCTTTTCGACAAAGGCCAACTCTTTTTCTGCTTCCTTAATATGCTCTTTGGCTTGTAAGGTATGGATGATCTGCTGTCCAACATAAGGAATCTGCGCAAGCTCTTTCTTTCCGGCATGGAATATTTCCTCTACACACCCGAAATGAGCCAATAGTGTTCGGGCAGTCTTAGGGCCTATACCCTTGACCTTCGTCAGTGCTATTTGTTGTAATCTGCTCATAATTGGAAGTTTAAAAATAAGAAAATTGACGTAAAGTTTTAATAAAGTTGAAAATTAAGTGCTTTTTAAAATATGGGTGTGCATAATCACAACAAGGTGAAGACATCAAAAAACGTTTTTAATGGGATTTGTATTGTGGTAAAATGGGGGTTTTCTTTCGGTAATTGTCTAGTCTTCCCATCCCACAACCTTTCCGTCCCTCGCCGGGACAGGGCATTCGTTATCCATTAATATTTGCTAAAAAAGGAATGGATGATTGCTTCGCAATTTTTGAAGGCCAAAAAGGAATCAAAAAGCCTTTGTCCCATCCGAGGTGGCCTGTCGCTCCATTCCAACGCACACAAAGAAAATCCCTCCCAAGGCTGAAACCAATGTCCGAAGCTTTTAAATTGCTTCGGACAATAGTTTCAAGGCCTTTCCCTTCACACAATCCCTCGGAATTTCCTTTGTCTTTCCGCCACTTGGATGAGACGAGGAAGCGCTTTGGCGTCTATGCGGCGTGTACTCAAACATATTGGGGTCAACCCTTTTATTGAAGACTTCCGAAGTTTTTGAAACTTCGGAAGTCTAAACTCTACTCGCACAAAACCATCCTTAACATCAAATGTCGCCTTAAACTATTCTCGATGTGGGATAAGTGCGGGGATGTGGGACGCATCAAACGTTTTGACCATGTAGAAAGATATTCCATTCACTATCCATCTGTTCAAAGCTTTTCAGCGACGCTTTATCTTCGATGAACTCCACTTCGTTCCGGTTTTGGGTGCTTTTTCTAAAAAAGTACCATGCCTCGCCGCTGTGTCCCGAACACATTCGGGGGCATAGAGGCGAAACGAGAGTTGTTGACAAAAGAACCCCACCTTTACTTTAAACATAAAAATAACATGCGTTTCCTTATAAAAATCACAAAGATTCTGTCTTATTATAATAACCTTTTTCTTTACTTTTGAAATTATGGTATTAAGTGAATTTGCGAAAATCAGAGCGGTTTTTTTAGATGTGGATGGCGTGTTAGCGGATGGGACAGTGACGGTTACTGAACAAGGGGAACAGTTACGGAGGTTTTCTATCAAGGATGGATATGCAATACAGTTGGCTGTAAAAAAAGGGCTGTTTATTGTCGTGATAACTGGAGGGAAGTCGCAAGGGATTTTACTCCGGTTAGAGGGATTGGGTGTGAAAGAGGTGCATCTCGGTGTTTCGGATAAGCTGACCTTAATGCAATCGTTGATAAGATCGCATGGATTTGCTGTAGAAGAAACTCTTTTCATGGGCGATGATATGCCAGATTTTGATTGTATGCAGGCTGTAGGATTACCAGTTTGCCCGAATGATGCGGTGGAAGAGATTAAGACGATAGCCAAATATGTGTCTCCTAAAAGAGGGGGAGAAGGGTGTGTGCGCGATGTGTTGGAGAAGATACTCAAGTTGCAGGGACTATGGCAGGTGGATACACAGGTAAAAAGTATATAAGATGTTGAAGGATTTATTGGGCGGAATCCGGGTGATATTGGGATCTCAATCACCACGTAGAAAGGAACTGTTAGCTAAAATCGGTGTAGACTTTGAGGTTATTGTTAAAGAAACTGACGAGAGCTATGATAGTAACGAAAAACCGGAAAATATTGTCAGAAGTATCGCATTGGGTAAGATAAATTGTTTTGATGGACGGGAGTTCGATGGGGCGTTGGTTATTACGTCTGATACGATCGTCGTATGTAAAGGGATGATTTTGGGAAAACCTGTCGATAAAGAAGAAGCTTTTCGTATGTTGAATATGTTGCAGGGGTGCACACACGAAGTAATGACTGCTGTAGCGATAGCCTATAATGGTGAGGTCCGTACCTTTGTGGAGAATACGAAAGTTGCGTTTGATCCACTGACCGAAGCGGAAATCAGTTTTTATATTGAGCAATATCAACCCTATGATAAAGCGGGGGCTTACGGCATACAGGAATGGATAGGATTTGTTGGGGTAAAGCGTTTGGAAGGATCGTATGAAAATGTGGTTGGTCTGCCTACAGCGAGGCTTTATAAGGAATTAAAGGAGATTTTATCAAATAAATAAGGGGCTTTAAAGCCCCTTATTTATTTGATATGATATCTTACTCCTGTATAGAATAACCTTCCGGTCAACGGACCCCAAAGCAAATTGGTATCAAAGTGTTGTCCAAATGGTTGTTCAAACGCGAGGATAGGATCTTTCTGGAAGAAGTTGGTCAAGTTTTCTCCACCCACATATACCGTGAAATTTTTATTCAGTCCGAAACTCTTGCTGATTTGGGCATTCATGGTGATATAAGCATCGGAATATTCACCCAACTGGTAGGCTGTCGGATTAGAGGCTGTTGAAGGCAAACGTTTTTTACCTACAGCATTGAGGGTGTAATCGAAGCTCCATCCACTGTGTAGATTATATGCCATATTAATAAATCCACGATGTTTAGCTGTTAAAGGTTTTTGTAGCCTTCCAGAGTTGTAATAATCTGTCTGCACGTCTAATAGACGATAAGCTAAACGGGTTTCAAAATGTGCCAAAGGCATGAAGCGGAATTCAGCCTGTAGGCTGTTTGAGAAGGATTTTCCATCAAGGTTGTAGAAAGAAACAGTGCTTGGATCTTCCCAATCGACGACAACTTGATTAGAAAAATTGTTATGGAATAGTTCCAGAGAAATACCTGATTCACGCCCGAATAACCGAAAATCTTGATCGATAGTAAACCCCGTGTTCCAGGATACCTCAGGCTTTAACCCGTAGGCTGCATCTTTGCTTCCTGTTAGCGTAGCGTAGTTTATCTGACGGCTGGAAGCTAGCATACCTAAGTTTTCAGCAAAGATATTCGCTGTGCGTTGACCTCTTCCCGAGCTTAAACGTAGTGTGGTTGTAGAGGTAGGAGCATAGCGAATAACTGCTCTTGGTGTCGTGAACCATCCATATATACTGTTGTAATCTTGCCGAAGTCCCAAAACAGCATCAAAACTTTCATTTGGCGCATAGGTATATTCTACAAAAGCACCGGTTACCGCTTCATTCCTATCAAAATCGTGCTGATTGATCGCTTCTCTATATTGGTCGTATGCCATTGAGATTCCTGCTCTGTATTTATGCTGTACATTGCCAATGACATCTTGGTATAAGAGGTTGGCATAACCACTGTTTTGTTTGTTATTGTACGTTGTCAATCCGAAGTAGCTGTCCTGTTTGTAATGTGAACCTGAAAGTTGCAAGCCTATGCTGCGGAGCCTGTTGTTGGGAAATACATATCCTATTTTGGCGAAACCCTCGATGCGTTCGATGTCAAACCCCAGTCCATATTTGTTTTGGGTAAGTTTGTCAGTCTTTTCGTTAAAGTCAATTTCACCACCCACGCGGTCGTCATTTAAGTATTTAACACCAAATTGAGCGATAAGTCCTTTCCCATTCTCATAATGCCAACGGTTGATCCCTGAAAAGACATTCCCAACAGGCATATCCCGAAATCCATTGTCGCTGAAGTTCATCTTTTTGTTGTACATGAAGTTGTCATGTAACAAAAGCCCAACAGACCACTTATCGTTGATTTTCTGTGCTAAGTTAAGGTTGACATCCGTACGTCCCATATTATTCGCATAGGCATTGAAATATAGCCGGTCAGTATTGTGCGGTTTTTTCAGTTCCACATTGATTTGTCCTGACATGCTTTCGAAACCATTAGCTACGGATCCCATTCCTTTACTGATTTGTATAGATTCTATCCATGGGCCGGCCATACTGTTCAACCCTAAAGGAGCTGCAAAACCACGAGGACCGGGTAGGTTTTCGACCGTCAATTGCGTGTAGATGCCGCTTAGGCCTAAGAGTTGTACTTGCTTGCTTCCGGTAACAGCATCGCTACTAACCACATCTACCGAGGCGTTTGTCTCGAAACTTTCACTGAGGTCACAACAAGCTGCTTTGAATAGCTCTTGAGCAGTTATGGTTTCCACACGATTGGTATTTAACTTGGAAATGTAGTTAGAACGTTGACGCCGAGAAACGACAATCTCTTCCAGTACATTGTCTTTGGCATGGATAACTAGAACCTCATGCAGGTTCTTCACCTCAATTGTATCCGGTTTCATGCCTGCGAAACTGACAACAAGCTTTTTATATCCTTTTTCATGCTTGATGTCGAATACGCCATTTTCATTGGTATATTTTTGTGTATTCTTGTTCTCTAACCAGTGAACATTCACACCTGCGATTGGGGTAAGATCACCCCGTTCGTTTTCACGCACTACCACGCCACGGATAATGTGATCATGATTGTGATCATGGTGGTCATCGTCTTCTTCATGGTCATGCCCCTCTTCATGATTGTGTCCGTCTTCACCCAGGCGTTCATAGAGACAGCATTGGTGAAGCGCTTCGTAGGTTTCGTCCTTTGCACGGAATTCCCCCGCATCATGTCCTGCATCGGCTATTGCCTGTTTTACTTGAGTGGAGGAAGTTTTTTGCGGATTGAAAACCACAGTTGCTTTCTGAGTTTGACCATCCCAAACAGCTTTAGACACGCCAGGGATCTGTGCTGCTTTTTCAATCCGTTGTTTACACATAGCACAATTACCAGCTACTTCAAAAGTAGCTGTAGAATCCTGTTGTGCAAAACTGAAGGTATATATGCTTATAAAAAGTAAAGTAAACAATCCTTTAAATATCGATTTCATTTCTATTCAATTTAATTATTCTTAATCATGAGCATAATGCTCGTTTTTGGTCACTTATCTCCATGTCTTAAAGGACAGGAAAAAAGAAACATACGACAAAAAGTACGTTACGAAAGAATAAAAAAATCAAATCCGGAAATTACAATGGACAAGATAAGGAGGTTGGGTAGGGGTAATGTTTGCTAATCTATCGGAGATAGTTGCTGATTCGGTTATTTCGATGTCATCATGAAATACAACAATCCAAAATAGGGTAAGGGTGGTTGGAGTAAGTGTAGGGAAAGAAAAACCAGTCGATGCACTTTCCACTTTCTCTTGACCTTTCTTCAGATCAAGAACAATATCATTACAACAATCTTTAGAAGTGTGGTCACACTTGTCATCATGGGTATGCTGATGTTCCTCGGAGCCATCATGATGGTGATCTAAGCATATAGAGCAGCTTGCATGATGATTTTCTATTCCTTCTTGCAATAGGAAAACTTGGGTTCCATGACATTGATGCATGTAAACCGTGGCACCTGTTGATGTCAAGGCATAAAAAAATAGCAATATGCAGGCAATGAATGCTCTCATGTTTTACAAAGATATAAAATTAAACTTTTCATTTCTAATGGAATATTGTGAGAAAGTTAAAAAATGTGGAAAACTTAATTGGATAGCTTCGTTTAAAATAAATAATTTTAACTCATGAGAGTTATAAGCAGAGTATAAGCCATATTTTACAATGAAAGAGTTCATCTTACAACCGACAGTATTGATTCCCTGTGTCGTCATTCTTGTTTTCATGGCGGTACTTATTCATAGGGTTTACTTTAAGTACGTCAATCATTTGTAGATTTGACAAACATAATATTATGTTTGCTCCTTTGATAGCATTGTCTGGAGGATAATCTTTTTCGGACTTTCAGCTTAATCTAAAGCGGCGGTCTTGCCCTCTTTACCTGTTTCCTAATTTTAAGATCTTGCGCCTTTCAAATCCTGTCTCCTTATTTTTTAAACGTTATTCCCCCTAAATTTTATATTTTAGCAAAACATCGATTTACGAAACAAGTCATGAACGGGAAACAAATATTGCTGATTGAAGATGAACGGAATGTTGCAGATGTCATTATTCAGGGACTGGAGGAAGATGGTGCAACGGTCTTTCATGCCACGAATTATGAAAAAGGACTTCACCTTTTACAGACCAATAAAGTGGATCTTGTTATTCTTGATGTGCTGCTTCCGGAAACGAACGGATTGGATATCTGTAAGAACTTTCGCGCATTAGGTTATACCAATCTGCCTATCCTGATGGTTACTGCGTTGGGCGGTCCGGAGAATGTCGTTCTGGGGCTCGATAGCGGAGCGGACGATTATCTGTCTAAACCCTTTAAATTAATAGAGCTTAAGGCGCGTGCTCGTACATTAATCCGCAGAAACCAAGAAATGAGCAAATATGCGCAGCTTGTTGAACAACATCGCTACGTATACAAATTTATTGAGATGGACGATTATAAAAAAGTAGCTTACATAGATGGACAGGAACTGAATTTAACGGCTACCGAATACCGCCTGTTGTTACTTTTTATTCAGTCGCCGCAAAAAGTGTTTCAACGGAGTGAACTATTGGATAAAATATGGGGAATCAATTTTGACATTGGTTCTAATGTAGTGGATGTGTATGTGAATTATTTGCGCCGAAAGATAGAGAAAGCTATACCTATAAAAGCTATTCATACAGTGATTGGGATGGGATATGTGTTAAAGATAGACGAATAGACCACATGGGGAATTATAACAGGACTTTATACGCGTTGATTGCCATATTGGTCATTTATACCGTGTCGTTCGTGGCATTTATCATGTATTCGATTACTAATTTTGCCTTCTCCGATTTTTATAAACGATTGGATTTCCGAAGAAATCTTGCCTCAGAACGTATGCTGAATGGTAAGGCAGATGAACCGAATTGGTCATTAAATTATCTGGAAGAGCTACATAATCAACGAGAGTTTATCGTCGAATTAGATGAGCGATTACATGTTGTCCGTGATAGCGGTTTTGATAAATCGTTGTGGGAACGGGTAAATAAGAAGGGAGAGACCAATTTTAAGGAAGGTAATACTTTTTATTCTACCAAATTGTATCAGCAGCAAGGCAAGAGCTATATTGTGGGTGTTTCGGCAGAAAACTATTTTTATACCCACCATCTGCGCTATCTGCAGAATCTGCTACTTATAGCACTGGTTTTGGGATTGTTGTTCGTTACAGTTGTTTCCTTATTGGTAAAACGATCTTTTATCCGGCCGATTACGGGCTTGATCGATGAGGTGAAAAAGATAGGGTCAGAAAACCTTTACCTTCGTTTGAGCGAGGACAAATATACCGGGGTTTTGAAGAAATTGGCCAATACGTTTAACCGGATGCTGAATCGGGTAGAGACATCCTTTGAAACGCAGAAAAACTTTATCAGTAATGCTTCTCATGAGCTGAATACCCCTTTGACATCCATCATTGGGATAGCTGATCTTACCCTTTCTAAGGACAGGGCAGTCGATGAGTATAAATCGGCTATGCAAAAGATTATTGATGCTGCAGAGAATTTGGAAAAAAAGACAAATGCTTTGTTGCTATTGGCGAGAACAGGTTATGAAAAAGGTAATAAGCTGAACTTTAAGCCCGTTCGTATTGACCAGATTGTGATGGATGCGGAGATGTCGGTTAAGGCGATTAATGAGCGGTTTCATATTAAAACAGACTTTAGTATGCTTCCTGAAGATAGCATGAAGCTTAAGGTGAATGGATTGGGGCCATTGCTTCAATTGGCTATTTCAAATGTGGTTTCCAATGCCTGTAAGTATTCTCCGGATCATACCGCTTATGTAGCACTTGGTGCTTTTGAAAATGGTATTCTCATTCTTGTTAGAGATGAAGGGATAGGTATCCCTGAGTCGGATTTGTCCCATATTTATGATCCTTATTTCAGGGCTTCCAATGCACAGCATTTTTCAGGATATGGTATCGGGCTACCCTTAGCTCGCAATATTATTAAAATGCACGAAGGTACGTTATCCGTCAGTTCCGTTTTAGGAAAAGGTACGACGGTACGGATAGAATTGCCAACTTTTACACCTTTTTAATGTCTTTTTAATCCTGCTTTTTTCTTTTAATCCCAGTTTAATCTCCCTCCGGAAAGTTTAATGGAATTCTAATAGAGGTTTCATGCTGTTGCTATGAAGCTACTCTAACTTTGTGACCAAACAAAGAAAGAATGATACAACGTGTGCTTATTCCGAGTGATTTTACGGTAAACTCCCTCCGGATAGTTTTGGAGTATATCGAAAATAGTGGCGATCAGCAGGTGGAGATGGTCTTGGTTAGCGGCTATAAATTAGACAGTTCTATTGGCATGTTATTAGGCTTTTCCACTGCTGATCATATAGCAGATTTGCAGGATGAAGATTTTCTGAAAGGCTGTGAGATGATTAAATCACGATTTAAGGACAAGGTGGTGGAGATTTACGGGGATTGTATGGTCTCTAAGAATAGTCGTTACGTACGAAACTATATTAAGGGTGCAAAATTCTCACAGATTGTCCTTCCGGAAGCATTTGAATTTACCCATACTCCGAATAGTTTTGATGTCGTTGAGGTGTTGCAAACTTTGCCATTTTCTGGTGTTCCGGAAGTGGTCACGGTTCAGATGCAAGATGCAAATTTGCAAGAGCACGATGGATTAGACAGTTTCTTCTTTCGGAAAAATTGGAGGTTTAGCTATGAGTAGAGACGTGTTAATTAAGATCAATTATTTTCTTGTTGCCTTTTGGCTTATAGGAGCGTCCTTGATTGTGATGCATTTTGAAAGCCCTGAAAAGCTTATTCAAGGTGAATGGGTAGAGAAAGAATGGAGGCTGGAGAAGGAAGATCTTCATGGAACCGATGATTTGCAGATACAAGCAGCATTACGGAAGGAAATCTTACGCAATGTCGAGGATCTGCATCTCGGCATCTGGAAATTTTATGAGAATGGCACTTTACGTTCCACAACACCCGAACAGGGAAGTGAGATTGAATGGTTTATCAAAGGACGTGGGCACGTTTTGGAACTTCGTAGGGAAGGCAAGCAGATTGAGAGCTTTCAAATACAGCAGATTAGTAAAGACCGCCTGGTGCTTCATCTGAATTTTGATTTGCAGGTGAAAGGAATTATAGAAATTGTTTTAGAAAGAAAGGAACGGGGAGAACAATATGCTGAGAAAGTATAGTAATCATAGAACACAGTCGGATAATATGAAGCTGGGCGCTTTGACCGCCTTTTCAGCGGGTATGGTCAATGTCGCGTCTGTCACCGTTTTCTTTGCGTTTACTTCTAACATTACGGGATATTATGCTGTATTTGCACAGGAGTTAAGTAAAGGCAACTGGTATCAGGGAGCTGTCGTACTATTATGGATACTGCTGTTTTTTATCGGTAGTTTCCTGTCCAACTTTGTGATAATTCAGGGGAAAGGTCGATGGAGCCAATATATCTCCCATGCTATTCCTGTTGTTTTGGAGTTCCTGAGTATTTTGTTTGTTGGTTTATATTTGGATTTTTTTTATCAAAATTCGCTTCAGGAAACCGAATTTCTTGTGGGCGCTTTGCTTTTTGCCATGGGATTGCAGAACGGCCTCACCGCGAGTATCTCCAACTCTGTAGTGAAAACTACGCACCTTACCGGACTGACTACGGATTTGGCTATATTGGTATCTATGTTTAGTAAACGTGAAAACAGAAATAATAACGCTTTGGTTGACAAGTTCCACTTGTTGCTGACCATTATGTTTGCGTATGTAGCTGGCGGTCTGTTTGGCGGATTGGGATATGTATACTTTGGAAATGGAACGTTTTACCTCACTTGCGGTATTCTACTGGTCATCGCCTTGTATGATTTCTACAAGATCGGACGTATAAAGCGAATGTTTATTAAGCGTCACCAGGAGGTCTGCTCGATATGACAAAGTCTGGCGTTTTTTAGCCTGGTAAACATATAAAACTGTGCAGATCATAAGTTTTGTATGAATAGGCCTAGAATGTATCTCCAAGATCTTTTAAGTTCTTGTGAATATACGCATCGACTCGTTCTGTGCGGCGATAGGCTTTCTCGGCTTGTTCCTGCAGGATGTTAAACATATTAAAAACTTGTTGGGCGTATTTAAAATATTCTGTTTGAAGCGTGTATACCTCGCTATGTGCATCAAAAAAGGCCTGTTGGTCATCGTCCAATGAAATAATGTCTATCGAAACCTCTTCATAACGGCGGAATACTTCATGGATAAGGTCGGAATCCTCATCGTAGCACCAGTCTTCGTGTTCATAAATAAAATCCGCCCAGTTATTGTACCAAGTTATTTCCGGAATGATTTCCTCCCGTAATTTATTTAAGGTATCGGAATGTGCAAGCACTTCCGTGTTAAATTCATCGATATGTATGCTGAATTCTTCTTCAATCTTAGGCAGATGAGGATGATGGGCAATTTTTAGTCCGGCTTCTAAAAAATCCAGTTGCTGTTCAATAGCGTATAGTTTATATTCCAGTTCAGTGATTTTGATATCCAAGTCAAATAAGGTATCCTTATGTGTGCGTAGATTGCTTTTGGCTTCCCAAGTTTTGTCATGCTGGGCATAATAGCTGTTTAGCGCCGCTTGTTCAAAGTCGGTAATTGGTTTGCTGCTGTCGAAGCGGAGGATAATGGTACGTAAGGGATGCTCTTTGATGGTTTCTTTCATAATGCTATTGACGAGTCGGGTGTATGTGTCTTTAAAGTTACGAATTAATATGTTCACCCAAAAGGGTAGTGCTGCTTCCTTTCGGCTATCCGTCTTTATGGATTCCGTCTGGTTTTGTAGCACTATCCTCCGGGGTGAACATTGATTAACAGATATCTGTTACAGTGCAAAGGTGCTTACCACTTCACTGTAATTCGGCTCTGTACTCTTGCCCAAATAGGTAACGCGAAACTCATATTCTTGAAATGTTTCCAGATTTGGAATTTCCACTACCGATCGGGTGCTCAATACTTTCTGCCAGGGGAGTTCTGTGTTTTTCTTTTTAAACTCAAACTGATAGTATCGGGCTTGTTTCCAAGGCTTGACCTTTGCTTTGATGCGAGATGTGCCTAATCCCTGAGGCTCGACTTCCAGCTGCTGTGCCTTTGGATTCCAATCATCTCCCGGGGTTGGGTCCTTGGACGGTAAGAACCCCGCACTGAGGATAATGGTATTGTTGCCCCGAGCAATGGTGTCCACATATTTGGACAGCTCATTAATCAGGAATTCCAGCTCTTTGCGTTTTTCATTACGAAAGGAAATCGCTCGTCTGTCGTTGAAGGAAGCTTCGGTAACGCTGTTTCTGTAAACAAGTACTGCAGCTTCTAAAGCGGTTAAGCTGGGCGTTGGCGTGGCAAAGATCTCATTGTTTTCTCCCATTTTGGCAATGATCTCTTCTGCATACTGAATCAATTTAGCGGCGTCTAAATTGTTGAAATTTGTAGTTGGCTTTTTCATGCTCTTTTTTCTTTTAAATGTTAAATATTCAATTTGTTGATATATATCTATATCGTTAGCTAACAATACAAAAGTGGGGCTAATATTTTCGTTATAGGGGGTAAAAATGGGTCAATTTTCGGGGGGTATCGAAATTTTTTTTGACCCATTTTTACCCCCTGGTTTAGTGTCTGTTTTGACTAAAAATCTTTCTTTAATAGGTTTTAAACGGTGTTTTTTGTTTTTATTTTGCTGTCAATTGTGGTTGACAAAAGTCTTACTAAATCCAAATTAGTCATTACTAAATCGAAATTAATCATTACTAAACGGGGATTAGTGGTTGGAAAATCCTAATTGGTGGACAGTAGATCTAAATTAGGTAGGACTAAATCTGAATTGTTGGATTGTAAATCTGCATCGGTCATTACTAAACAGAGATTAGTGGTTGATAAATACGGATTGGGGGTCTGTAAAACCAAATTTGTTAGGATGGAGCCTGAATTGGTGATCTAGAAATTTGTGTCAGTCATTACCAGACTGAGATGAGTGTTTTGTAAATCTGAATAGGTGGTTCTTAAACCCAGAATGGTCATCACTAGATTGAAAACAGTACTCGTCAAATTCTAGTCGGAGCCCACTAAACTCAACTTATAAAGTAGTAAAGCTGAGTATGGTAATACTAAATTGAAATCCCTGCTTACAAAATCCGAACCAGGTGTAGGTAAATTTGTTTGTCTGTTTACTTTTTGTTTTGACTTTTCAATCGTTCCTCATTTGGTGTACAGTTAAAATGGGCTTTATACGTTTTGGTGAAATACTTTCGATCTGTAAAATACAGTTGAAAGGCAATATCTTCTATGTTCTGGGCAGTTGTTTGCAGCAACTCTCGGGCCTTGTATAATCGAATTAATTGGATTGAGCCGCTTATGGATTTATTTCGCCCTGTAAAAGCCCGGTTCAGGGTGCTTAATGATACGTTCAGTGCATTTGCTATGTGGCTACGGTTCAGTTCAGGATCTAAAAAATTCTTTTGGATATATGCAACGGCTTGATGGTATAATGCTAGGTCGCCTGCCAGCGTAGATCGCATGGCCGATTGCACCTGTTGCTGGTATTGTTCTATCAACAGGCATATCAGATGGTGTAGTTTGATTGTAAAGGTATAGGGTGTTGTGTGCAATTGCTGTACTTTTTCCAGAAGCCGTTTTTCCCGATAACCTATGGTAAGGGATGTCGGGGTGGGATGTGAGGACTGTATTTGGAATAATAAAGGGAATTCTTCCTTGAGCTGATCAACAGCATTATGCGTGATGCCGATAAATAGCAGGCGGTTCTTTCCGCGGTCGACCTGTACCAATGTACTTTCACCTCTACTAACGAAACCATTGTATTGACCCGATTGCCATTTGTTGGAAGCGGAGAGAAGCGGCATGCTGGTGTGTCCAAGAAATTGGTAAACCAGCCAAAAGGTTTGTTGTTCATGTAATAATTCAAAAGAAGTAAGCGTGTCGGTGGTTCCTTTAACTTCTATTAGACGTAAATAATCGATTTCATACCCCACTGCGTAGAGACCAGTTGTAATAGGGACAGCTCTTTTCCCATTTAAGAAGCGTAAATACAGGTCGTCTAAAGTAACCGGTGTTCGTAGTTCTTTCGTCGAAGGACAAGTAACAATAAAAAACGGGTTCTTATGCATCATTCAATAAGTAGTTAGCTGTTCGAGTGCAATTCAAATTGTCGCACTTTGTCATCTCGTCATAGCTCTCGTCTGAGAAGCTGTTTAAAAATTAAAAAAACTTCGTTTGTCTATCCTTCGACAAGCTCAGGATGACACATGAGTGGTTTTTGTCACACTGAGCTCTGTCGAAGTTCGGCAAAAACAGAAATTTAAACAGTCTCATAGCCGAGACAAGTTGTCGAAGATACGAGACATCGATTTTAAAAAAGTGTGATAAATAGATTCCTCCTATCGTCGGAATGACAAAAAGAACGATGGACTTGCGACAATTTGGCTGCCCTCAATATACGGAGAATTTCTTGAATTTGGGGAATGCAGGAAAATACGCTTTGCTGCTTTTAAATAATAACGGGTTGGGAGCGTATTAAATCAATGAAATCTGTTCTGTAGAATTAAATCTACGAAAACAATCAATTTTATTTATTAGCTTTAAATCCGAATTAAGCTTTTTATTATAAACGATTTTCAGCATTAAATGATTATTACCGAAATAGAGATATATCGTCTCCGTATTCCTATGGAGCCTTTTGTGATAGCTACAGGGACAATGGATTATGCGCAGAACACCTTTATCCGTGTGTATACTGACCATGGCATCTATGGTGTGGGTGAGTGTTCAGCTTTTCCAATGATCGTGGGCGAGACACAGGAAACCTGTTTGGTGGTGGCACAGGACTTTGCCCGTATCTGGAAAGGGAAAGATGCGTTGGATATTTCTGCCCGTATGGCGGAACTGGACCTATATATAGCGAGGAATACGACTATTAAATCGGCTTTTGATATGGCGCTGCATGATTTGGCTGCTAAACATGCCAACATGCCTTTGTATCGTTTCTTAGGTGGGAAACCTCGAGAAATTGTCACAGATATTACGATAGGGATAGCCTCGCCAGAAGAAATGGCAGTAAAAGCTTTGCACTTAAAGGACAATGGTGCAGAAGCACTGAAAGTAAAGTTGGGGAAAAGGCCACAGGATGATGTGGCACGTATTCGCGAAATAAGAAAAGCAGTAGGCTTTGACATCCCTATTCGTATTGATGCCAATCAAGGTTGGACTTTTGACGGCGCTGTAGAAGCACTTAACGGTCTAGAACCTTTTAAGATACAATTTTGCGAACAGCCTATGCGTACTTACAATGACCACCTGTTGACCGAGTTACGGAGTCAGACTATTGTACCTATTATGGCGGATGAATCTGTTTATTCTCATAGGGATGCAGAGCGACTCTGTCGTAATGATGCTTGTGATTATGTGAATATTAAATTTTCCAAATCGACAGGAATTGCTGAAGCTTTAAGAATTCAAGAAGTTTGTGCGGAATATGGTATAGCGTGTATGATCGGTGGGATGTTGGAATCGAGATTGGCACTGGCTGCGAAGGTGCATTTTGCCTATGCGGCTCCCAATGTGAAATTTTATGATTTGGACACCTGTATGGTTGGCCATTTGGAAGACCCAGTGGTAGGTGGTGTGCAATATGAAGGTTATCATATTCGCATTTCCGATGAGGTTGGTATTGGAGCGGATATAGACGCCGCATTCTTGAATACTTGTGAGAAATGGGTCATTTAAAAACGAGCGAAAATGGGGAAAATAGATATCATTAAACTTGCGGAGGCTCTGAACCTTTCCAAATCTACGGTTTCACGTGCTTTTCGGGATAGCAGCGATATCAATCCTCAGACTAAGGAACGTATTCTGAAGATGGCTAAAGAGCTGAATTATCAGCCGAATCATTATGCTAGTAACCTGCGGGAACAGCGTAGTAAGACCATCGCGGTTGTGGTGCCCGAATTGGCTAATAACTATTTCACACAGATTATACAAGGTGTAGAGAAGGTCGCCAAAACAGAGGGTTACCATATTTTGATATATGTCACTGATGACGATATAGAAAAAGAGCGTGATTTTATCCGGAGCTTGTCCAATGGGCGAGTAGACGGAGTTGTGATGTCGGTAACTGGTGAGTCCACAGATCACAGTTATTTACAACACATCAATTTTGAGCGATTGCCCATAGTGTTTTTTGATCGTACTTATGATGATATTGATGCGCCAAAAGTGGTCACGGACGATTACCATAGTAGTTTTATGGCTACAGAACATTTGCTGGAGAACGGTTGTGAGCGGATAGCCTATTTGGTAGTTAATAAAGAACAATCTATTGGTAAGACAAGGATGCAGGGTTATGTGGATGCATTAAAAAAGCACGGCATGCCGCTGTTGGAGGGTTTGGTGGTCGATTGTTCGAATTCTTATACTGAAAACGATGAGATTATTGGTCATTTTCTTTTGAGACATGCTCCAGATGGTGTGTTGGCATCGGTAGAGCGTTTGGCTTTTTCTACTTATTATGCTTGTAAGCGTTTGGAGATCGATATCCCTCAAGATTTGAAACTGATTGCCTTTTCTAGTTTAGAAATAGCTTCTTTGCTTGACCCGGCCCTGTCCACCATTCGGCAGCCTGCTGTTGATATTGGTGAACGTTCCGCCCATATTCTATTGAAACAGCTCGCAGGTCACGTATTAGAAGAATCTGAAAGGAGGGTTGTGCTCAACTCTGAACTGGTTGTACGTGCGTCTTCGGGAATGAAGTAAGGCTATAACTTGCTTTTGTTATAAGTCCTATCCCCACCTGTCCTTAGAGTTAGCGAAGCGTTCTAAGGATGAAGAATTAGGGTAGTCTGAGACTACCTGATATAAAAGCCCTTAGTCCCCGACACAATATCCCAGCCCGACAGACTAAGGACAGTAAGGTTGGTTTCCTTGGTCGTTAGACAGGTAGCAGACTATACACTCCCTCTCCTTGGGAGAGGGTTGGGGAGAGGATCATAAAGCAGTTCCACCTATCCTTAAAGCTAGCGAAAGCACGCTAAGGATGCAGAATTAAGATGATTTCCTCAAAAAAAGTGTTGAAATAGTGGCTAACAACATCATAACACCTGATAAAAGAATAGCGTAAATTGCTTGTTGTTGAAAGACCTCCTTCACTAGCCAGCCTCCTATTAACCCATTGATAATCTGTGGTAAGGTGATGAAAAAATTGAATAAACCAATGTAAATACCTTTTTTATCGGGGGGCAATATCTGTGCCAACAACGCATAGGGTGTTGCTAGGATACTTGCCCAAGCAATGCCGATAGCAATCATCGGTATTAATAATAGGGAGCTATTTTCAATAAAAAAGATAGAAATAAAGCCTAACGCACCTAAAAATAGAGAGAGCGCATGTGTGTACACCTGACCAAGCCTGTTATAAACATAAGGGAGTGCCAAAGCAATCACTGTGGCTACAAAACTATAGATGCCAAACAGCAATCCGGTCAGGTTGCCTGCATCGGCATAAGCTTCGGAAGAGGCATCGAGCACAGGAAGTTTGTAAATATGCTGTGCTAAGGCAGGTGTAGTGTATACCCACATCGTAAATAAAGCAAACCAAGAGAAAAACTGTACGATGCCGATTTTGATCATTGGGAAAGGCATTTGCCGAATATCCTGAATGATCTGCTGAAAACCTTTTGCGGATTGTTCAGTATAGGTGTGAGAAAGAGGTTTAGGTTTTTCCTTAACAGTGAAGAGTGTCCATAATAAACACAACAGGAGAATGAGCGCGCCAATGTAAAAGGACCAGCTTACATTATCAGGTATTGCGCCTGTTGCGGTGATTTTGTTTACATGAAAATATTCTGCCAATATATAAGGTAATATTGAGCCGATTATAGCCCCTACGCCGATAAGAAACGTCTGCATGGCATAGCCCAATCCTTGCTGCTCCGGAGGGACAAGATCGCTGACCAAAGCACGTAGTGGATGCATGCTTGTATTAAAAGCCGTGTCTACCACAATCATAAGAAAGACACCTAGAAGGAGTGGGGGTATGAGATGAGTAAACAGATTAGCGTTGGGAAGAAACAGCAAAGCTAAGGCGGCAATACAACCACCAAGCAGTAGATAGGGCTTACGTCTACCGAGGGAAGTCCACGTCCGATCGCTATAGTAACCTACTATAGGTTGTATAATCATCCCGGTTAACGGAGCGACTAGCCAAAAAAGAGAAAGGTGTTCCAGATGCGCGCCGAAGGTCTGTAAAATGCGGGACACGTTGCCTGCTTGCAATGCAAAACCAAGTTGAATACCCAGAAAACCGATACTGATGTTTGTCATCTGTAATAGATTGGGCAGCTTGTTGCTCTTCATGCGTTGCGGTTATCTGTTTGCTTTAGTTGTCAGTGTATAAATATGCAAATTAATTTTGATACCTCGTGAATTGTTGCCTGGCTTCTTTTGTCGTGTATACGCATATTGGGTTAATTGGAGCGACTAAGAGTAGACTTCTGGTTCAGAAACTGCAAGGAGCAGACTTCCGAAGTTTTTAAAACTTCGGAAGTCTTTTGTTGTGTAAAAACAATATGCGTTTGCCCCGACTTCACACCGAAAAAACCAGTGCTGAAATTTAACGACTTATCCAGAACAGACAAAAAAATATTATCTTTCGTTTGGAAGGTTGAAAAGTATTTTCTAATTTTACATTGAACGTTCGGGAACGTTCCCAAGAAATAAACGCTAACAAATTCTAAAGAGAAGAGCTACCAAGTATATGAACAGGTCTATTGTTGTTTTTTACCTTATCGTATTATTTATAGGTTTTCAAGCCTGTGATAAGAAAGGTGTAACTCCTCCAGGAGAGGAAATTCCTGTTCCGTCAACACTGCCATCCGGCGTAGCTGAAGGTGGGGTGACATGGGATAAAGGTTCCAGAAAAGCCACATTTACCTTGATTGCCCCTAATAAAAAATCGGTGAATCTAATTAGCAGTCTGCATGATTTCAAACCGACTGATGCGAACAAGATGCATGTAGCATCTGATGGTCAGACGTGGTGGTTGACCGTAGAGAATCTGCCTACGTCAGGACATGTGACCTATCAGTTTTTAGTCGATGGAGAATTGAAAGTGGCCGACCCATATTGTCATTTGGTGTTGGATCCGGATCATGATCGCTATATTCAAGGTGTGGATTTTCCGGCTTACCCAACCGGTAAGACCAATGGCATTGTATCCGTCTTGGAATTGGATGCGCCGGTTTATAGCTGGAAGGCTAATTCCTTTTCCCGGCCGAACCCTTATGACTTAGTTATTTATGAGTTATTGGTGCGCGATTTTGTTCAAAAACATGATTATAAAACTGTGCAGGATTCTATTCCCTACTTTCAACGTTTAGGGGTGAATGCTATACAGCTCTTGCCAGTGCAAGAATTTGAAGGCAATCTGAGCTGGGGCTATAATCCTTCTTTCCATTTGGCGGTGGATAAATATTATGGTCGGGCAAATGATTTGAAAGCATTAGTGGATGCCTTGCATGAGGCGGGGATAGCTGTTATTTTAGATGTGGTCTACAACCATGCCTTTGGACAATCGCCTCTGGCCCAACTGTTTTTTAACAATGCAGCGCCTACCGCACAGAATCCCTGGTTAAATCGTGCCGCTACCCATCCTTATAACGTGGGCTATGATTTTAACCATGAGAGTGCATTGACCAAGCAATTTGTGAAAGATGTCTTGAAGTATTGGGTAGAGGAGTTTCATGTGGATGGCTTTAGGTTTGACTTGTCGAAAGGCTTTACCCAGAAAAATTCGGGTACTTCGGAGAGTGCTGTAGGTGCATGGTCTGCTTATGATGCATCACGTGTGCAGATATGGAAAGAGTACAATGACTTTTTAAAGCGTTTAGATCCGGAACTGTATGTGATATTAGAACATTTTGGTGACGATCAGGAAGAACAGGAATTGGCGGAAGAAGGCATGTTCCTGTGGAATAACCTCAATTATGTGTTCAACGAGGCAACCATGGGCTATCACAATGATCCGAAACAATCCTCTTTCAAGCGCTTGTTTAAATCCGAGCACGGTTTTGCCAAACCTAATCTGATTACCTATATGGAGTCGCACGACGAAGAGCGTATCCAATACAAAAATCAACAATGGGGAAACAGCGCGGGCAATTATTCTGCTAAAGATTTGCCAACGGCATTGCAACGAACGGAAATGGCAGCCGCATTTCTGATGCTTTCGCCGGGACCGAAAATGATATGGCAATTTGGCGAATTGGGATATGATATTGACATTAATCATAATGGAAGGACTGGCGAAAAACCTATTCTGTGGGACTATTTAAAAGATAGTAACCGTTATGGACTTTACAAACAGTATAGCAAGTTAATTCATTGGAAACGGAGGAATACGATTTTTAGAGATGCAGCAGTGTTCGAACAGGTCGAAGGTGCGGTGAAATATTTTATCCTGAGCGAAGGGGGGCAGCAAGTTATGGTGATCGGAAACTTTGGGGTAGAATCTAATGAAATCACGATTACTGCGCAGATGGCGGGCACGTGGAAAGATAATATGACGCAAGCGAATAAGGTTTTAGCTACTGGACAAAAACTTAATTTGAAAGCTGGCGAACATTATATATTAAGTAGTACATTATTAAATAACTAAAATATAAACCAAAACAACTAAACGTATGCAAAAATTTACTCGAAGTAAAGGAGCGGCATTATGTGTTTTCTTCATGATGCTGTGGATGTATGCTTCTCAGGCAGTGGCCAGTAGCGGGCTACAAACTGCTGTGGTGAAGGGGCGTGTGGTAGATGATGCCGGAACAGCTGTAGCAGGAGCTACGGTAACGGTTAAAAATACCACTGTAGCAACTTCTACAGATGCCAGCGGAACGTATACTTTAACGAATGTGCCTTTGGGCGCACAAACGGTAACGGTCAGCATGATCGGTTATTCTTCCGTTGAACAAAGTTTGACAGTCACAGCGGGTGACAATGTGTTGGATTTCACCATTGGAAGTTCGGCAGATGAATTGGAGGAAGTTGTCGTTATCGGTTATGGTGTGGCAAAAAAGAAACAAGTGACCGGTTCTATTTCCAGTGTGACGCCAGAAGAATTTAACCGAGGTGTGGTAAGTTCTCCTGATCAATTATTAGCAGGTAAAGTTGCGGGTTTGACGGTGAACCGTTCTGGAGGTGACCCTACATCAGGATCTACAATCCAACTACGTGGTCCATCATCGTTGACGGCGAGCTCTTCGCCTCTTTATGTGATTGATGGCGTTGTTGGTGCAAATATTGAATTGGTTGCACCGGATGACATCGTGTCTATGGATGTCATGAAGGATGCTTCATCTACTGCAATTTATGGTTCGCGTGCAGCGAATGGGGTTATTTTCGTAACCACAAAAAGAGGTAAAGCAGGTGCTCCAGTATTGTCGTATAGTGGTTATGCAGCCACTGAGTCTGTAGCTAATCGTGTGAATGTATTGAGTGGGGCAGAACATAAGAAGTTTGTGGAAGACCATGGACTTGCTGTGGCAGCTAGCGAAACTGGTCACGATACAGACTGGCAGAAAGCAATTACGAGAACCGGGTTCTCACACAACCATAACCTGTCGTTGACAGGCGGTTCTGAAGGAACACGCTATAATGCTTCGGTCAATTATTTCAACAATGAAGGTATTGTGCAAAGAAATGGCGTGGAACGTATTATTGCACGGGCTGGCGTAGATCAGGATGCTTTTGACGGTCGGCTGAAATTGGCGTTCAACTTAGCCAATAGCATCAATAACTCGGATCATGTGGATTATAATATTTTCAATGGTGCTGCCCGGTACTTACCAACTTCGCCTATTTTCGGTGAAGGGTCGGATTATGCACAATATGGTGGGTATTTTCAGGTGCCTGGACGTACAAACTATATGAACCCGGTAGCCATGTTGAATCAACGTGACGAATCACGTAGTAATAGTACAGTATTGGCAAATTTTAAGGCGGATTTAAGAATTGTTGACGGATTGGTATGGACAAATGTGTTGTCTTATCAACGTTCCAATTACGATAGGAAATACTATATGCACCGTACGGATTTCGATTCAAACGCTTTGGGACGAGGATATGGAGAGCGTACAAACCTAAAGCATATTGATAAAATATTGGAAACGTATCTGAATTACTCTTTAACGAGAAATGAGCATACTTTTGATGCGATGGCAGGTTATTCCTATCAGAATACGAAGAATGATGATGGTGTATGGGCAAGATCTGTAGGCTTTATGTCAGATGATTTGGGTTCTAATAACCTAAATCTGGGGACTTTGCCGGAAGGATACAATCCATTTGTAAATACACCGTACACATTGGAATCATTACTTATTTCCTTCTATGGGCGTTTGGGCTATAGCTTTGCGGATAAATATATGTTGAGTGCTTCTGTGCGTCGGGATGGTTCTTCCAAATTTGGTGTGAACAACCGTTGGGCAACATTCCCATCTGTTTCAGCGGCTTGGCGCTTAACGCAGGAATCGTTTATGCAAGATCAGGAGATTTTCTCCGAATTGAAGTTGAGAGCTGGTTATGGGGTTTCGGGTAACCAAAACATCGCTCCTTACCGTCAGATTGTCGTCTTTGGTCCGCAAAATGGGCAGTTCTTGTACAACGGACAGTGGATTAACGCTTACGGTGTAAACCAGAATCCAAACCCGGATTTGAAATGGGAAAGTACATCCATGTTCAACGTAGGTGTGGATTTTGAATTGTTCAAAGGCCGTTTAGGCGGTTCGGTAGAATACTACGATAAAGAAACAAATGACTTGCTTTATGAGTATGACGTACCATCACCTCCATACCAACACAACCGACTTTTGGCTAATGGTGCAACGATGAAAAACCGTGGGGTGGAAGTCGTGTTGAATGCTCGTGTGTACAGTAATGCGAATTTCTCCTACAATACAACGGTGAACTTTGCACGTAACATCAATGAAGTAGGTTCCCTATCTTCCAATATCGAAAATATCGGTGTATCACAACGTTATGAGGGAGGTGTTGGTCTAGAAGGTTGGACAGGACAGACAGCCTCTATCGTATTACCAGGGCAACCTATTGGAACTTTCTACGTGGCGAAATACATCGGTTATGACGAAACCGCACAGCGTACAATTTACCAAAAGCCTTCTGGTGAATTGGTGACACAAGATCAGATTTCAGCACCAGACGATTACCAGATCATGGGGCATGCTTTACCTAAGTTTACTTATGCGTGGAATAACACTTTGCGTTATAAAAACTGGGATTTGAATATCTTCTTACGTGGTATGTACGGTAATCAAATTTTCAATGCTACACGTGCAGACTTATCACGCTTGCAACAAGCCAATGTGACTAATATTTCTAAAGATGCGGTAAAAGAAGGTATCTATGAAACACCATTGATTGCTTCCAGTCGCTTCATCGAAGATGGTTCGTTCTTACGTCTGGATAATGCTACATTGGGCTACCGCTTTAATGTGAGCAATGCGAAACATTTTAAACAAGCACGTATTTACGTAACCGGACAAAATTTGTTTGTGTTGACCGATTATACAGGTGTCGATCCAGAAGTAAGCTTGGGGGGGTTAGCTCCAGGACTTGACAACAGAAATTACTATCCGCGGACGAGATCGTTTATCATGGGCGTTAACTTAACATTTTAACACTAAACGGAAATGAAGATGAAATTTAATAAATTATATATATTGCTTTTTGCAGGTGCGCTGTGTACAGGTACATCGTGTACAAAATTTGATGTGGACATGCACTCTGCTTATACAGACGATACTTTTCCTAAAACCCCGGATCAATTCGTGGCGGTGACTGGGCCAGTTTATACTTCGGCACGTGGGTATTTTGGCGATTATTTCGATTTGCAAACAGCAGGTTCTGACGAAGTTGTAATCCCGACACGTGGGGGAGACTGGTTTGATGGGGGAAAATGGCGTGACATGCATTTTCATTCTTGGTCACCTTCTCATGAGGTTGTGCGCAACGCCTGGAATTGGGGATTCAATGCTATCGGTACCTGTAACCAGGTATTAGGTATATTGGAAAATGCGGAAGATTCTGACCAAAAGAACCAGACGTTGGCTGAAATCAAGACCATGCGCGCCTGGTACTATTATTTGATGATGGATACCTACGGAAATGTTCCTTTGGTAACCACATTCGATACAGGGAATGAATTGCCTTCAACCACACCTCGAGCACAGGTCTATGAATTTGTAGTGACAGAATTGGAGGCGAATTTAGCCTTATTGAGCGAAGAAAAATCGGAAGCAACCTATGGTCGTCCAACGAAATGGTTTGCGCACGCGTTATTGGCTAAGGCTTACTTAAATGCACAAGTCTATACTGGTACAGCTAATTGGAATAAGGTAGTAGAACATGCGGATGCGGTTATTGCTTCGGGCAAATATAATTTGGAGAACGACTTCCTTGCACAGTTTATGCCTGATAATGGAGCGCAGAGCCCAGAACCTATATTCTCTATTCCATTTGATCCAGCACGTGCAGAGGGTAATCAATTGTTCAACAAAGTATTACACTATGCTCATCGCCAGACTTTTGATCTAAGTGTGAACCCTTGGAATGGTTGGAGTGCTCAACCGGCTTATTTTGATCTATTTGACGATGCAGACAACCGTACACAACAGTGGTTGGCGGGTCAGCAGTACAACTCTACCGGGCAACCATTGATTTATAATGGTATGAATATCGTGATTGATCCGTACGGATATAATCTGCTTCCTGGATCTGATTTTGATATCGGGGGGGCAGATGAAGGCGGTCGTTTAGCTGGAGCGCGTTGTGTCAAGTATTTCCCTGATAAGAACCAAGCCAATAACAACGCCGGAAATGATGTGATCGTTTTTCGCTTGGCTGATGTCTTGTTGATGAAAGCAGAAGCGATTCTGCGAGGAGCTACGAATGGTACTCGTGATCAAGCATTGGAAGCGGCGAATTTGGTGCGAAAAAGAGCATTCCCTATTAATCCGGAAAAGCACTTCACCGCTTCGTCATTGACTTTGGATGCTATTTATAAAGAACGGGCGTTGGAATTTACTTTCGAGGTGACTCGTCGTACGGATATGATACGTTTTGGAAAATGGGAGGATGCGATGTTGTTCAAACCGGCGAATTCCGGCGAGGCGTATAAGCGTTTATTCCCAATACCGGCGACAGCTTTGGCCAATAACACAAATTTGACACCGAATCCGGGATATTAAAATAAACTGAAAACGATGAAATTAGGGAAAATACATATTTACATGGGTACCTTGATGGTACTGATGATGGGCTTTATCTCCTCATGTAAGAAGGTAGAGCATGAGATAGATGATCAGATTGTCTCTATTAATGAAGGGACAGCATCTGCTATCCAAGTTGGTAAAACGCTTCGTGTTGGGTTTATCAGCAACAATGTACGAGCTTTTGATTTTAGTATAATCAAAGATGGTACTATTTTGTTAACGGAGGGCGTGAGTTTTGCAGAAAATGAAAAGATTATTTCTAAGGAGTTTGCTATTCCAAACGATGCAAGTTGGGTAGGAGAGGCACTGTTGACAGTGACTTACGATGCTGGTGGACAACGCATGGAGAAAACGAAGGCGATCGTATTCCAAGAAAGCAATCCGGAGATGTTTATTGTCGGAGGCTCCATTGGTGCAGGATGGGAGCCGTCTTTATCCATTGCGATGTCACTTTATGATGCAGAAAGCAAAACGAAGTTTGAAATTTTTGAATATATCAAAGCTTCCGATGGTGGATTCAAATTCTTGCCTACCAATACTGGATGGGATGATGCGTTTGGCGCTGGTACTACTGCCGGGACTTTGCTTCAGACAGGTGATGCAGGCAATATTGAAGCTACAGAAGACGGTTTTTACAGAGTCCGTATGGATGCTGAAGGATTGACTTACGAATTGTTGAAATTGAATTTTGGTGTTATCGGTAATGCAACACCTGGAGGTTGGGATGAAGATACCGATATGACTTTCGATGGTGGTAAAGGGACGTATACTTGGAAAGTAACCATGAATCTGGTTCCGGGAGAACTGAAATTCCGTGCGAACGATGATTGGGCGATTAACTTTGGCGGTACAGCGGCGTCACTATCGCAAGATGGGCCGAATATTGTCATCGATGCTGCAGGTACTTATGCTATCGAACTGCATTTGAATCCTGCTGGATACAGTGCCACAATTACTAAACAATAGATAGATGCTGGTTAGCAGTGAAAGGGGGGCTCGTTTGAGTCCCCTTTTTCATTGTAGGTCTTTCATGTTTTGTGTAAGATTTATTACTTTTAGTCCATGGGAGAAAATGCTTGGCAATTGGGTGCTGAAGAATTTGTTGTGCTGGCAGTATTGTTGGTTATCTTAGTGTTTTTTGGTTTGGTTTTTAAAAGATTGCTAAGAAGGAAGTGATATAGACTTCCGAAGTTTTCAAAACTTCGGAAGTCTGATAAAATACATGTACCTTTGTATAGTAAAATAGAAAAATAGAAACTATGAGTACACAGAAAGGTCCTATTTCTCAGTTTTTAGAGAAAAACTACCTGCATTTCAATGCTGCTGCTTTGGTAGACGCAGCAAAAGGTTATGAGACGCACCTATTGGAAGGTGGGAAAATGTTGATTTCTTTAGGTGGTGCTATGAGTACTGCGGAGCTTGGAATCTCATTGGCAGAGATGATCCGTCAGGATAATGTACATATCATTTCTTGTACAGGAGCCAACCTGGAAGAAGATGTGATGAACTTAGTTGCTCACTCGCATTATAAACGTGTGCCGAATTATCGTGATTTGACACCAGAGCAAGAAAGAGAATTATTAGACCAGCATTATAACCGGGTAACAGATACCTGTATACCTGAGGAAGAAGCATTTCGTCGTTTGCAGAAACACTTAGAAGATGTGTGGCATGAAGCTGAAGCAAATGGAAAGCGTTATTTACCGCATGAGTTTTTATATCAAGTGGTAAATTCAGGGGTATTGGAACAATATTATGAAATTGATCCTAAAAACTCCTGGATTGTCGCTGCAGCAGAGAAAAATCTGCCGATCGTTTGTCCGGGTTGGGAAGATTCCACTACAGGTAATATTTTTGCGGCCAATGTTATCAAAGGTAATTTGAAAGCTTCTACCGTAAAATCGGGTATTGAATATATGATCTACCTAACGGAATGGTATCGTGCGAACTCTGAAGGAAAAGGTGTTGGATTCTTTCAGATTGCCGGTGGTATCTCTGGAGATTTTCCAATCTGTGTTGTACCGATGATGTATCAAGATTTGGAGTGGGAGGATGTGCCTTTCTGGTCATATTTCTGCCAGATTTCAGACTCTACTACTTCCTACGGATCGTACTCCGGAGCAGTACCAAACGAAAAGATTACTTGGGGTAAGTTGGACATCGATACGCCTAAATTTGTGGTGGAGTCCGATGCGACGATTGTTGCTCCCTTGATTTTCTCCTACGTTTTAGGACACTAATATAGTATAGCGAAATGCGTATTGCGTACAGTGATCAGCTGTTCGCAATACGCAATACTCATTACTCACTACTATGTTACACACGCATAATCCTGTAGCCTTGCAGGCTTTGATGTCGGAAACATTGTTTTCCCATGGAGAGACTGTGGAGCAAGCTGAATCGGTATCAGCACATATAGAGCCTATTAGCCAGACTTCCGGTGAAGAATTTATTTATCAGGGAGATAAGAGCAACGGTGTCCTCTTTATCTTGCGATATGCTGATTATCCTTACTTTTCTCCTCAAGCAGAGGATGCGTTTGTCAAAACGATTGGAGCATTGCAGTTGAGCTTACAGAATGTTGCGATTGTTAATCTGGCAAATCCGCACAACCCAAATGATTTCAAGCAGATTATGTCTTTTTTCCAACCCAGGAAAATCACTTTGCTTGGGGTAGAGCCGGCGTCATTAAAATTGCCACATATTGCGCATAATGCCTATATGAAAGGACGCGTTGCTACCGTATTCCATACATTCAGTTTTGAGGAAATGTTTGCTGACACAGCTAAAAAAAGAGCATTCTGGATGGAATTTAAAACCTTTATTGGATCGTAATTTTCTTAGGGAAGCTGATTGAATCTCTCAAACCTTTAAACTGTTCAATATTCCTTCTTATCTTGTATGCTTTCGGAAGTCCTTCTATCTGTATTACAGGGTCTTTTTAATAAAAAGTGAAAAAATGTTAAATCTTATATACTATATCAATACATCCGACGTTTATATAGGAAAGAAAAGCTTATGGTAGAATATTTTACAAACGAAACTGATACCGAATTAAGCAGCGAAACGGAGATGGAGATCGGAAGTATAAATGAAGTTTTTGAAACAAAATTGAGAACCAATCTGAAAGCATTGGTAAAAGATCCCACACAAAGTAGCATTGAAAATATCTTGAATTTTTCAAAAAGCTTAAGGAAGTAAATGGCAAAGTCTCTAACAAGTTTAGAGACTTTGTTTTTTAGGTTGGCTTGAAGCATTAGTTTGAATATCTTTGTTTATGTTAAAAAAAGAGAGGTATCAAGCATTTGTGCAATATTTTTCTACGCATAATCCTGATGCGCAGACCGAACTGAATTACAGTAACCCCTATGAATTGTTGGTCGCCGTTATTTTGTCGGCTCAATGTACCGATAAACGTATTAATCAGGTAACTCCGGCATTGTTCGAACGATTTCCAGATGCAGCTTCATTGGCAGTAAGTACATCGGATGAGGTTTTTACTTATATCCGTTCGGTGAGTTACCCCAATAACAAAGCAAAACATTTGGTAGGCATGGCTCAAAAGCTGTTGAGCGAATTTGGCGGTATAGTGCCTGAAAAGGTAGAGGATTTGGTGAAACTGCCAGGTGTAGGGCGAAAAACGGCAAATGTCATATCTTCGGTTGTCTATAACCAACCGGCTATGGCTGTGGATACACATGTATTTCGGGTAAGTAACCGGCTGGGGTTGACCAGTCGTGCAACAACGCCTTTGGCCGTGGAAAAACAATTGGTCAAATATCTTCCGAAGGAAACAATTGCAGTTGCGCACCATTGGTTAATATTGCATGGAAGATATATATGTCTCGCTCGTAAACCGAAGTGTGAGGAATGTCCAATCACCTACTTCTGTAAATATTTTGAAAAGACGTATAAGGTAAAAGAAATTAAAAGCTAATTTTGTTAGTAAAATATTTTGTTTAATTGCGACAATAGTTTTATCTTTGAATATAATATACTAAAAATATGAGTAACGCAGATAAATTAAAGGCATTACAGCTGACTTTAGATAAATTGGAGAAATCGTACGGTAAAGGTACGATTATGAAACTGGGCGATTCAGCCGTCGAACCCATCGAATCTATTTCTACAGGTTCATTGGGATTGGATATTGCTTTGGGAATCGGAGGTGTGCCAAAGGGACGTATCATTGAGATTTACGGTCCGGAATCGTCGGGTAAGACTACCTTAGCCACACATATTGTTGCCGAAGCGCAGAAGAAAGGTGGTATTGCAGCTATCATCGATGCAGAACACGCTTTTGATAAGTATTATGCGCAAAAATTGGGTGTCGATGTTGAGAATCTATTGATCTCCCAACCGGATAACGGGGAACAAGCCTTAGAAATCGCCGATAATCTGATCCGGTCTGGAGCTATTGATGTGATTGTAATTGACTCTGTTGCAGCATTGGTGCCAAAAGGAGAGATTGAAGGTGAAATGGGTGACTCCAAAATGGGGCTTCAAGCGCGTTTGATGTCACAGGCTTTGCGTAAACTGACAGGTACAATTTCCAAAACGAACTGTTGTTGTATTTTCATCAACCAGCTGCGTGAGAAAATTGGTGTAATGTTTGGTAATCCGGAAACCACAACGGGTGGTAATGCATTAAAGTTCTATGCTTCGGTGCGTTTGGATATTCGCCGTGCATCACAGATTAAAGATGGTGATGAAGTGGCTGGTAACCGCGTGAAGGTGAAAATTGTAAAAAATAAGGTTGCACCTCCTTTCCGTATCGCGGAGTTTGATATTATGTTTGGAGAAGGAATATCGAAAGTTGGTGAGATTATTGATTTGGGAGTAGAATACGGTATCGTTAAAAAAGCAGGTTCTTGGTTTAGCTATGGCGACACGAAATTAGGACAGGGTAGAGATGCGGTTAAGACACTTTTATTGGATAACCCAGATTTGAGCGATGAACTAGAAGAGAAAATTCGTGCGGAAGTGAGTGGGGTTGATTTGGATCAAGCTGCTCTCGGAGACGAAGATTAAGGTTATTGAATAGACCTATAAAGTAAATAAAATAGGCTTCCGTTACGGAAGCCTATTTTATTTACTTTTTCTTATCCTGCACATAGCTATCCGCTTCTTGGATAGCTTTATAAGCATTGACAATTCCACCCGTTACACTGATTTCATCTAAATATACTTTTTTAGATGAACCGTCCACACGGATTTTTACTTTCTGATCTACTTTAGTAACGGATTTCATGATGATGTCCTTTACTTCCTTGGCGGTCAGCTCCGGGTAATACGAACGTAATAAAGCTGCTAATCCCGATACGACAGGAGCTGCCATACTGGTGCCGTCCTGCTCTTTATATTTGGATTCCGGCATAGTGGAGTTAATCTTAACACCAGGAGCAAATACATCAACCGATTTGTATCCAAAATTGGAAAAGCTCGCCAGTAATTCATCATTAACTTTTGAAGATGTCGCACCTACTGTAATCCAGTTGGAAGCCTCTCCAATGACAGCCTCTAAACTATCGGTATAGTATTTTGTTGGATAATTTTTATTGATATCGACATCTTTGGAATCATTTCCTGCGGCATGTACCAATAAAACATCTTTCTCTTCCGCATATTTAATAGCCTCGTCAACGGTCTGCTTATTGTACACATAGCCTTTTCCAAAGCTCATATTGATTACTTTGGCACCATTGTCTACGGCATAACGTATACCGTTGGCCACATCTTTGTCACGCTCATCACCATCAGGCACAATGCGCACACCCATAATCTGTACATTGTCGGCTACACCATCAACACCGATACCGTTTTGGCGTTTCGCACCAATGATTCCGGCGACATGTGTTCCATGATCCGCATCAGGTCCCTTGATGTCAGGATTGCCATAATGGCGCTCCGTTACATCTTCGTAATTATCACCAATAATGTGACGGGAGTCGTAGTCTTTGTTTAAATGGTATTCTGCTTGGCCATGAAAATATTTAACACCTTCTTGTAGGTCTTCGTAGAAGTTTTCAAAGGAAGTATTATCCAGTTCACGTTTGGCCATGCGGATCGCCATTTTTTGACGATCAGAAGTGGCAGTGTAATTGTTGATATCGGCCTTGGTAATATCTTTAGGCTCTTTTCCCAAAGCCTTGATGACAGCGTCCATTTCCTCTTTTAAGCGGGAATAGTTGACATTTCCGAAATTAGCTTGATCTGCTTTGGAGGTGTACTCTCCAACCATACGTTGGTAAGCCACAAACTCTCTTCTTTCGGCTTCTGTCAGCGGAGTGGTTGGCAATACGGAAATGTATTTGGGTTCGTACAAGCGGATAAGTCGGGTCACTTCCAAGTTGTCGTACTGTACATTCTCACCATTGGCGTTGCCCAAGAAATTCCAGCCATGAATATCGTCTACATAGCCATTTCCGTCATCATCTTGCCCGTTATTTGCGGTCTCTTTAGGATTAACCCACATCACATCCTTAAGATCCTCGTGATTATAATCCACACCGCCATCTAGCACGCCTACAATGACAGGCTGGGACGGGCGACCCTTCAATAACTCATAGGCTTTCTCGGTACTGATGCCCATGATGCCATCTTGTTGTAAATCGAGATTATACCAATTTGGAGGGTTGGTGTTTTCTTTGGACTGTGCAAAACCTGTAAAGGGCAATATGCTGATGCCCAACAGGGCAACAAATAATTTTCTTTTATCCATATACTATTAAAAATTTAACGATCGAAATATATTGATTTATGAACAAATATAATGTTAAAATGATTTAAAACTGTCCATGTCATTAGTTATTGCTGTCTTATTGCGTGTTTGACCGGATTATATAGGATAAGGATTAACCCTGCAAGAATGTTTTTTAAAGGAGGAGTTTTGAAGTGAAATGGAGGTTTTTTCTCTACAATATGTTGATTTTTCCCATCGCACAACCTTTCCGTCCCTCGCCGGGACAAGGCATTCCTTTTTGTAGGGCAAAAAGGAATCAAAAACCCTTTGTCCCATCCGAGGTGGCTTTACCCACAACCCCAATGCGCACAAAGGAAATCCCTCTGAAGGCTGAAACCACTGTCCGAAGCCTTTTAGATTGCTTCGGACAATAATTTCCATGCCTTTCCCTTCCACACAATCCCTCGGGATTTCCATTGTCTTTCCGCCACTGGGATGGAACAGATACCGCATTCGCGTTGTTCGGTAGAAGAGGGTGATGAAAATCGTCTTCCTTTACTCGCACAAACCAATCCTTAACGGAAAATGTCGCCTCAAACTATTCTCGATGCGGGATAAGTGCGGGGATGTGGGACGCATCAAAAGTTTTGACCATGTAGAAAGATATTCCTTGCACTATCTATCTGGTCAAAGCTTTTTAGCGACGAGTTTTGACCCACTTTTGCGGTCAAAAGTGGGAAAAGCCCGTCCGGCTTCGGAGGACAAAATTGCCTAATAAAAACCTCCATATATTTTAAGCATAAAATAAGATAAGTTTGTCCTGGATTAGAATTAAAATATTATACAATGCTTCCGTAGAATTTGTACATTTAACTATATTTAATCCGTTTGATATGAGAATCAACAGAAAATTTAATTACATAATAGCAATGAGTATAGCTGTGACAGGATGTGCGCAACAAAAAGAACATAGTCCCGTGAAATGGCCGGAAGCAGATGCACCAATAGCTACGGTAAAGCCCTATCAACGTATAATTCATGGAGATACGGTTGTGGATAACTACTATTGGTTGAATGATTATTTTAAACAAGGTCCAGATAGTGGAGAAGTGGTAAAATATCTAGAGGCTGAAAACGCCTATACCAACGCGATGATGAAGGGGACGGAGGCTTTACAAGAAAAGCTGTTCAATGAAATGAAATCGCGTATCAAAGAGAAAGATGAGTCGGTTCCGTATTTGAAAAACGGCTATTATTATTACAGTCGGACAGAGGAAGGAGAGCAATATTACAAGTTCTGTCGTAAGAAAGGTTCGTTAGATGCGCCTGAAGAAGTCCTGTTGGATGTGGATGCGATGGCGAAAGGCAAGCCTTATTTTGCTGCAAATGGTTTTTCAGTAAGTCCAGATAATAAATTGCTTGCTTTTGGTGTCGATGAAGTATCGCGAAGAGAATATATTATCCATATCAAAAACTTGGAAACGGGAGAGATTCTCCCAGACCGCATTATGCGGACTTCGGGAAGTGCAACTTGGGCTGCGGACAATAGAACTATTTTCTATACCTCCAAAAATCCGATTACCTTACTTTCGGAGAAAATCAAACGGCATACGTTGGGTACAGCCGAAGGTCAGGATGTAGTCGTGTATGACGAGAAAGATAATACCAATTATATCGGTGTTGGCAAATCTAAAAACGGGAAATATATCTTTATCCAATCACAAAGTACCATGAGTGCCGAGGTAAGGTATCTCAAGGCAGATGATCCCAACGGTGAATTTCAAGTTTTTCAGCCACGGATGAAAGATGTGCTCTATTCCGTTGTTCCCTTGGAAGACAGGTTTTTGATTGTGACCAATGCAGACAATGCCCAGAACTTCAAGGTTGTTGAGACTCCACTGGATAAAACAGGGAAAGAAAACTGGAAGAATTTTATTCCCCACCGTCAGGATGTTTTGGTACAGGATATTGACGAATTCAAAGATTTTTTGGTCGTGTCTGAGCGTAAGAATGGATTGACTAACTTGTCGATTCGTCAGTTGAAAGACAATGTGGTGCATGATTTAGATTTTGGTGAAGCAGCATATACCGTATATCCGAGCATAAATGCGGAATATGATACAGATGTAGTGCGTTACGGATATACGTCTATGGTAACGCCTTCTTCTACGTTTGATTATAATATGCATAGCCGGGAAAAGACTTTGTTGAAACAGCAAGAGGTATTGGGGGGCTATGATGCTGAAAAATATGTGACCGAACGTGCGTTTGCAACAGCGACTGATGGTACGAAAGTGCCTATTTCGTTGGTGTATAAAAAAGGAACGAAAAAAGATGGTTCAGCACCGTTGTATCTCTACGCTTATGGTTCGTATGGTTCTTCTATGGAGCCAACTTTTAGTTCTTCCAGATTATCGCTGCTGGATCGTGGGTTCATTTATGCAATAGCACATATCCGTGGGGGCGAGGAAATGGGGCGTCAATGGTACGAAGACGGTAAATTGATGAAAAAGAAAAATACATTTACGGACTTTATCGATTGTGGTCAGTATCTGATAGATCAGAAATACACTTCCAAAGGACATTTGTACGCTGAAGGCGGTAGTGCGGGAGGCTTGTTGATGGGGGCTGTTATCAATATGGCTCCAGATATGTGGAATGGTGTGATTGCTGCTGTTCCTTTTGTGGATGTGGTCAATACCATGCTGGATGAGACTATTCCGCTAACGACCAACGAGTATGATGAATGGGGAAACCCAAACAATAAGGATGCGTATGATTATATGAAATCGTATTCGCCTTATGAAAATATCGAGGCCAAAGAATACCCTAATTTGTTAGTCACTACTGGATTGCACGATAGTCAGGTGCAGTATTTTGAACCTGCAAAATGGGTGGCAAAATTACGGGCAACCAAAAAAGGAAACAATGTTGTACTTTTGAAAACCGACATGGATTTTGGGCATGGCGGTGCCTCCGGTCGTTTTGATTATCTGAAAGACCAAGCGCTTGAATGGGCGTTTATCTTGAAATTGGAGGGGATTACACAGTAGTAGAATTAAGACTTCCGAAGTTTCCACAACTTCGGAAGTCTTTCGTTATAGATATTCTGAAAAGTAACAAAATGAGAAAAGTAGTAACACTTTTTCATGTTGACATCAACGATTTATGTGAATGAGGATGGTGTATTGAACGATGATAAATACGATTATGACGAAATTGGTTATCCTTATGTTTACCAACTTGAGCAAACGATCTATTGTTATGAATTGTCACGTGAATGCGCGCGCAAACCTAATCTTGATCCCCTCAAAATAAAATATGAACAAAGAACAGATGATGATAGGCCGATCTTAAAAGAATCTGAGGTGGATAATTAATCCACACAAATCTAATTTTTGGAATTTTCTTTTTCCTGCTCGCGGGCGTCGATCTGATGCTGTTTGTAGTTTTGGATTGCTATTTTACTGGCCCTTTGAGAAACTACGAGTGCAACGATGGCTATAACCGTTATGACAGCAACTCCCCATGCGTATTTTTTCTTATCCTGCTTGATAAGCCAATACATGAAAAAGACATAGGGAATACCGAAAATAATGTAAAATATAATACTTGGACCAACCATCGTTTGTTTGATTTTTTCTCTGCAAAATTACCGAAAATTATATACATTAAAGAAACGCCCTGCTAATCCTTGACGAAGGGCTGACAAGGATTTTTGAACCTTTTATTGATTTTGGTGTCTTTTTAACAGATTAGCGATAAGATTGGGGGCAATATATTTTTTTATCAAAAAATATGTATGACTATTGCGGAAAAGAAAAAGTTATTTTTTACTTTTGTCCAATCAAAAGATGAAGAGATAAGAATGAACTGTTCTAAAGTATATATTGGTTTATCTGCGCAGATGCAACATACATCTGTAATAGGTGGCTTATATACTTTTCGTTCTATCAACTGTCCTATCTTGAGATTCCGACGACCTATACTGCCTCGAGCTTGATTCGGAGGCAGGCTACTTCCATTTGAAGCCATCACCCGGCTCGGTGATTCCCCTTTGTTAATTCATTAATTTTGACAGCACGTAAAGTGCAATTTGATTTTAGGTCTGCATCATAAGATGACACTTTCAGATTTCTTAATTATTCCTGCGACAGCTGAACACATTAGCTATGCGGAAACCATCTGTAACGAAATGTTTGAGTCTGCAAAGGCTCGTGGGACAGGTATTGCGCGCCGTAAACCTGAATATGTGGCGCGTAAGATAGAAGAGGGTAAGGCTGTAATAGCGCTACATAAGGATGGGCGTTGGGCTGGTTTCTGTTACATTGAAACATGGGGACATGGTGATTATGTGGCTAACTCAGGGCTTATCGTAAGTCCGGAATTTAGAAAGGTTGGGTTGGCAAAAGCGATTAAGAAACGTATATTTGATTTGTCGCGGGAGAAATATCCCAACTCGAAAATATTTGGATTGACAACAGGATTGGCCGTGATGAAAATCAATTCGGATTTGGGTTATGAACCTGTTACTTATTCGGAATTGACGCAGGACGAGGAATTCTGGAAAGGCTGCCAGTCCTGTATAAATTTTGATATCTTAGTCAGCAAAGAACGGAAAAACTGTATGTGTACAGCGATGTTGTGGGATCCGGTAGAAAAAGAGCGTGAACTGAAGGAGAAAATCCAACGAAGAGCAGAGGCTAAAGAGCGGTTAGATCGAATTGTAAAGAAGCAATCCTTATTGAAACGTATTGAAGCCAAATTGTTTCGTTCTTCGAAGAAGTTTATCGCCGCGATTCTGCCTGTGGGAACTGGATTTGTAAAAGGGATATAATTTTGGGTTTTATTTTTGACTATTTACTTATTTAATAAACATGAAAAAAGTAGTATTGGCGTTTAGTGGTGGGTTGGATACCTCGTTTTGTTGTATTTATTTGTCGAAAGATCTTGGTCTTGAAGTACATTCTGTAGTGGTTAACACTGGTGGTTTTTCTGCTGAGGAAATACAGGCTATTGAGAAACGAGCTTACGAATTGGGTGTGAAGTCTCATACGACCATCGACGAAACCGAAAACTACTATCGTGATACGATTAAGTACTTGATTTTTGGCAATGTTTTGAAAAACGCGACTTATCCGCTTTCGGTATCCGCAGAGCGTGTATGCCAGGCAACGGCAATCGCGAATTATGCCAAAAAAATTGGGGCGGAATGTGTCGCTCATGGATCTACGGGAGCAGGTAATGACCAGGTGCGTTTTGATATGATTTTCAACACGCTGATTCCGGGAGTTGAGATTATTACACCTATCCGGGACCTGAAGCTGTCACGGGAAGCAGAGATCGAATATTTGAGCCAACATGGTTTTCCTTATAGTGCTGAAAAGGCAAAATATTCTATTAATAAGGGGCTTTGGGGCACGTCCGTCGGAGGAGCAGAGACACTGACATCTAATCAGTATCTTCCAGAATCAGCCTGGCCTACAGCGGCAACTTCTACTGAACCGAAAACCATTACCATTGATTTTGAGAAGGGGGAGCCTGTAGTGCTAAATGGTGAGAAAATCGGTGCAGTAAAAGTTATCCAACAGTTACAGGAGTTGGCACAACCCTACGGCATAGGTCGTGATATTCACATTGGTGATACGATTATCGGTATCAAAGGCCGTGTGGGTTTTGAAGCAGCTGGCCCTATTATTCTGGTTAAAGCGCACCATACTTTAGAAAAACATACGTTGACGAAATGGCAATTGTCATGGAAAGACCAAATCTCGGGATTCTATGGTAACTGGATGCATGAAGGTCAAATGCATGACCCGGTGATGCGTGATATTGAAGCATTCTTGACTTCGTCACAAGAAACTGTTACAGGGCGTGTTATTGTGGAGTTGCATCCTTACCGTTTTGTAATTGTGGGAATCGAGTCTGCCCATGATTTGATGAACAACAAGTTCGGCAGTTACGGTGAAATGAACGAAGGTTATACGGGAGATGACGTGAAAGGATTCTCTAAGATTTTCGGTAACCAGACGATTATCTGGCATAAAGTAAATGCTAAATAATGATCGTTGAGGGAACGTTAGCACATCTGGATGATTTGGTTGAATTATTTGACCGATATAGGGTTTTTTATCGGAAAGAATCGGATACAAAAGGTGCAAGAGAGTTCCTAACGGAAAGGCTTCAACATGAGGAGTCTGTTGTATACCTTTTTTATAAAGACGATATTGCAGCGGGCTTCACGCAGCTATATCCAAAATATTCTTCGGCTCGAATGGTTCAAAACTGGATTTTGAATGACTTGTTTGTGAAGGAGGAATATCGAAAGCTTGGAATTGGCGAACAGCTGATTAGTAGAGCATTCGAATTTGCGAAATCAAAAGGGGCAGCTTTTGTGCAATTGGAAACGCAGGTAGAAAATGTTAATGCACAGCGTTTATATGAGCGATTAAATTTTGAACTACAGGGGCCTGATACAGAGTTTTTGTTGTATAAGAGGAATGTGTAGAAAAGAAAAATTGGTATCGTCAGCTATTCGTTATTTTCTAAGTAGTATTCAGACTACTTTTTAGATTGGATTCGTAGTGCACTATGCTTAACACTAAGAATAGAGGTGTCTCAAGTAAAAAACTTATCACTTAACTACTTACAACTAAAATAAATATGAACAAGATTAAAGTTGGTATTGTTGGTTCGGCGGGGTATACCGGGGGAGAATTATTACGGGTATTGATTTATCATCCTGATGTAGAAATTGTATTTGCTAATTCAGCCTCTAATGCAGGAAATAAAGTCTATGCGGTACATAATGACTTATTTGGAGATACAGACTTAGAATTCTCTTCAGATTTCCAATCGGATATTGATGTTTTGTTTCTTTGTGTTGGTCATGGCGATGCAAGGAAGTTCTTGGAGGCAAATCCTGTCAGTGCTTCGGTTAAAATTATTGACTTATCGCAGGATTATCGCTTAAAAGCAAATACAGCTTATCAAGGACAACAATTTGTTTATGGTCTCCCTGAATTAAATCGTGAAAGGATAAAATCAGCACAGTATATTGCTAATCCAGGGTGTTTTGCCACAAATATCCAGCTGGCATTATTGCCTTTGGCTTCCAAAGGATTGTTGCCTGCCCAGGTTCACATCAATGCGACCACAGGCTCAACAGGAGCAGGACAGAAGCCAACAGCAACATCACATTTTTCTTGGCGGAGTAGCAATCTTTCTGCTTATAAATCTTTCGAACATCAGCATTTGCAAGAAGTTTCGGAATCGTTGGAGCAGTTACAAGCAGGTTTTCTTCCTGTTTCCGAACAGTCGCTTCTAGAGCGGGCGATGCAGCGTATCAACATGATTCCACAGCGAGGTGCTTTTCCAAGAGGAATCTTCTCGGCGATCTATGTAGACTCTGATCTATCGGAAAGCGAGGCTTATAACTTGTATGAAGAATATTATGCGTCACATCCTTTTACTTGGGTAAGTCGTTCTAATATAGATTTGAAGCAGGTCGTCAACACCAATAAAAGTATCATGCATCTCGAAAAACATGATAATAAATTGTTGATTCTGAACGCTACGGATAACCTTTTGAAAGGAGCGTCTGGTCAAGCGGTACAAAATATGAATTTGCTCTTTGATTTGGATGAAAGGGCAGGCTTGAATCTTAAGAGTGTAGGATTCTAAAAAGTAGGGGTTGCAAAATTTGCAACCCCTTTTTTATTTTTATTCTGCTGAAAGTTTTATTTTTCTTTCCACTGAAACATTGTCGCCAGAAACAGCATTTCCGTCTTTGTCAATCAAAGTGATTTTGATTGTGTTTTCACCTAATGGCAAGTTAAGGATTTCGTATGGTACCCATTGGTCCAAAACAAATTCCTGACCATTGATTTCAGCTTTTACTTTGTTGCCATTTGCACTTAGCTCACTGTTCGCAACGAAGAAATCCAACAACAACTGTTTGGTGTCGTCGCCTTTGTATTCGCCTTTTGGACGGCTATAAAAAAGAGATGGTTCTGTTGGTGCTGCAAGTTGTTCAACTTTAGCGTCTGCATCGATTTTGAATTTGACCAATTTATGTGCTTCAACCGTCTTTATAGATTCATGGAATGAGCGGGATAGGAAAGACATCAAATAATGTTCCGAGTTCACCGGGACAGTAACCGTATGTTCTGGTTTGTATAAAGCATCGTAAGGCTTGTTATCCAAAATAAAGTGGATATGTTGGCCGTCATGCGAGTTTGCCATATGGTGGTCATGCTCTGTCTGTGCGGTCAGTTCAAAGTTCTTAACATTGTATTTTACTGTAACTTTAGCCGAATCAGCTCCGACTTTCTCAGCAGTTATTGAAGCGACTTCTAATGTTGCACCCGGGAATTCCTTTGAATGGCTCAAGGGGTTTACTGCGATGGCACCAACAGAATCTTGTAGGGCTGTAGAGTCACGGACTTCGCCATCTGTGTTTTTTGTCGTTGGGTTACAGGAAACGATAGTTGCCGATACGGCAAGTAAAGCTAATGCTGTGTTCCAATTGTTCATTTTCATATTCTTTGTTTTTAGTTATACGTATGTTTATTTTTTGTCTATACTTAACAATCCTTTTCAAAAAAAGTTTAAATCTACTGAAAAACAACGTCTAAGGCTTCCTTAAGTGCCTGGATGGTTTTCTGTAGGTCTTCGGTTGAATGAGCAGCGGAAATAAAACCAACTTCATAACCTGAAGGCCCGAAATAAATACCTCTATTCAATAGTTCGCGATGCATGATTTTATATTTCTCCATAGAGGCAGGATCGATTTCATCAGCTCGTTTTATGCTTTCTGCTGTCGTGAAAGCAAACCAGAAAATAGAACCAACCGTGAAAATTTTCACTTCATATTGATGCTCCTCGATGTATGCGCGAAGGGTATTTACAAAGTCCTGGGTTGTTTGCTCCAATTTTTGGTAAAAGTCCGGTTGGTTTAAGATGCTCAGCGCAGCAATGCCGGCCGCCATAGCTACAGGATTTCCGGATAGCGTTCCGGCCTGGTAAACACCTCCGTCAGGAGAGATATGTGCCATGATTTCTTTGGAAGCTCCATATGCTCCTACTGGCATGCCTCCACCGATAATTTTACCGTAAGTTAGGATGTCCGGTCGTATGCCATAATAATGGGCGGCTCCTTGGAAACCTAGACGGAATCCAGTGATTACTTCGTCTAAAATCAATAAGGAACCCTGCTCTTGCGTGATTGCACGGAGATAGTGCATATAATCCTTATCTTGTAGAAGTAATCCGTTATTAGCAGGAATACCTTCTATAATGACGGCCGCAATTTGGTCTTTGAAACGGGAAAATACTTCTGTCAATGCTTCTTTGTCGTTGAGAGCGATCACGATAGTCTCATCAGCAAAGGCTTTAGGTACACCAGCAGAGGAAGTTTCTCCAAAAGTGACTAATCCTGAACCTGCTTTTACCAAAAGCGAGTCAGAGTGGCCATGGTAACAGCCTTCAAATTTAACGATTTTATCACGCTTAGTATAACCTCTGGCCAAGCGGATAGCTGACATAACAGCCTCTGTGCCGGAGCTAACAAAGCGAAGCTTTTCGATATACGTGTTGTTAGACAGAATAAGATCTGCCAATTCATTTTCTAATCGTGTTGGTGCGCCGAAGCTCAAACCTTTGTACAATTGCTCAGCTACCGCCTCCCGGATCTGTGGATTATTGTGTCCTAAGATAAGTGGCCCCCAAGAACAGCAGAAGTCGATAAATTCATTGCCGTCAGCATCCCAAAGATGGGCTTTATCACCACGTTCTATAAATAAAGGTGTGCCGTAAACGGATTTGAATGCCCGAACAGGAGAGTTTACTCCGCCAGGGAAATAATTTTTAGCTTTCTCAAAAAGTTCAGCTGACTTTTCACGTGAAATATCTGACATGTGTTTTTTTAGTATTGCGATATGCGTATTGCGAAACAGGAAAAACGATTCTGTTTTTCCTGTCAATGTTGTTTTTCCTGTAAGTGGCTTAAGCCGAAAAAGAGCTTCCGCAACCGCAGGTACTGGTTGCATTCGGGTTGTTGAATGTGAAACCGCGGGCATCTAATCCATTTTTGAAGTCGATTTCCATTCCCGCAAGGTATAGGCCGTGAGCTTTGTTCATGAAAATGCGGATTCCTTCTATTTCATATTCGCTATCGCCATCTTTCTTCTGGTCGAATCCTAAAATATAGCTCATTCCTGAACAGCCGCCACCTTCGACACCTATGCGAAGGCCAAAGTCTGCTCCGATCTCCTGTTGGTCGATTAATTTCTTTAGTTCTGTTACTGCGCCCGCTGTTAAAGTAACCGGAGCGGCAGTTATTGTGCTGTCTGTACTCATATCTAAAAATACTTTCTAATGAAACAAAAATACATATTTTTAGCTGGAAATCCTTTTAATCCCTATTTTTGACACTAACAAAACATATACGATGATGAGTAAAGAGTTTATTGATTTCTTCGGTCAGGTGCTGGCGATTACCTTTGGTGTGATTGCTGGAGGATTGTTGCTGTTTAGGGTGCTGTGGCCGAAAATAGAGTCCTATATCTTGAAGCTGAATGCATTGAACCAGAATAAGCTTTTCACCCGAGAGATGCAGCAGATGCGTTTTGCTGCGTATGAGCGATTGCTTCTTTTGACACATCGAATAGAACCTCAGCAGCTGATGTTGCGTAACCATCAAGAAGGCTTACCTGTGACTACTTTCGTAAATGCTCTGGTTGGCGAAGTTCAAGCAGAATACCAGCATAATTTAGCGCAACAACTCTATGTGTCAGATGTGGCGTGGACTTATATAAGTGATTTGAAGGATAATACGATAAAGCTCTTGCAGAACGGTAAAAAGGAATTGTCTGGCAATGCGGGGCTTGATCAATATATCGCTGTTGTGTTAAACCATATAAAATCGCTGGATGAAAACCCTTACCATGCTGTTCAGGTATTATTGAAGAAGGAATTGAATGGTTGATGACTTTCGCATAACCTTTCCGTCCCTCGCCGGGACAAGGCATTCCTTTTTGTAGGGCAAAAAGGAATCAAAACCGACCGAAGGGAGCTCATCGAAGATAAACCCTTTGTCCCATCCAAAGCGACTTTACCCACAACCCCAACGCGCACAAAGAAAATCCCTCCCAAGGCTGAAACCAATGTCCGAAGCTTTTAAATTGCTTCGGACAATAGTTTCTATGCCTTTTCCCTTTCCACACAATCCCTCGGAATTTCCTTTGCCTTTCCGCCACTTGGATGGGACAGATACCGCATTCGCGTTGTTCGGTAGAAGAGGGCGATGAAAATCGCCTTACTCTACTCGCACCAACCAATCCTTAACGGAAAATGTCGCCTCAAACTATTCTCGATACGGGATAAGTGCGGGGATGTGGGACGCATCAAACGTTTTGACCATGTAGAAAGATATTCCTTGCACTATCTATCTGGTCAAAGCTTTTCAGCGACGCTTTTTGGGTACCTTTTTCTAAAAAAGGTACGAAGCCTCTGCGGCCAGCGGAAAAAGAAATGTCTAATAAAAACTCTCCATTTTACTTCACTACCACTTCTTATACTTAAAATACAATGTTGCATACATTTACGCTGTGCGTCTTGTCTTTACCGCTTGTTCTTTAGTCTTTTTGTATTATCTTTGCAACGAATTTAAAAGAATATTAAAATTTACTCCTTAATCATACAATAATGGAAAGAGACCAGGTTGTTTTTAATCTGATTGCTGACGAGTTGAAACGTCAGGAAGAAGGTATTGAATTAATCGCTTCGGAAAACTTCGTGAGCAAGCAGGTGATGGAAGCTGCGGGTTCAGTATTGACAAATAAATATGCGGAAGGTCTACCGGGCAAACGCTACTATGGCGGTTGTGAAGTGGTAGACGAAATTGAAAGCATCGCTATCGATCGTGCTAAAAAATTGTTTGGTGCAGAATGGGTGAACGTACAGCCTCACTCGGGTGCTCAGGCTAACGCTGCGGTTTTCTTGGCTACTATTAAACCAGGTGATAAAATCTTAGGCCTTGACCTTTCTCACGGTGGACACTTGACACACGGTTCTCCGGCAAACTTGTCAGGTAAAATCTACCAACCCTTGTTCTACGGAGTAAAAGAAGATACTGGTCTTATTGACTATGAGCAGTTGGAAGAAACAGCATTGCGCGAAAAACCAAAGATGATTATCTGTGGTGCTTCGGCGTATTCACGTGATTGGGATTATGCACGTATCCGTAAGGTAGCTGATGAAATTGGTGCTTTATTGATGGCGGATATTTCGCATCCAGCAGGTTTAATCGCTAAAGGATTGTTGAATGATCCACTTCCTCACTGTCATATCGTGACGACAACAACACACAAAACATTGCGTGGTCCACGTGGAGGTATGATTATGGTGGGTAAGGATTTCGAAAATCCTTGGGGTATTAAGACTCCAAAAGGTGAAATCCGTACGATTACCCAATTGTTGGATTTGGCTGTTTTCCCAGGTACACAAGGTGGTCCATTGGAGCACACTATTGCGGCTAAAGCAATTGCTTATGGTGAAGCATTGACCGATGATTACTTGGAGTATGCTAAGCAAGTGAAGAAAAATGCACAGGCATTGGCACAGTTCTTTGTTGACCGTGATTACAAAATCATTTCTGGAGGTACAGATAATCACTTGATGTTAGTGGATTTGCGCAACAAAGATATTTCTGGTAAAGAAGCTGAAGCAGTGTTGGGAAAAGCAGGTATCACTACAAATAAAAATATGGTTCCATTCGATACACGTTCTCCATTTGTTACATCGGGTGTGCGTTTTGGTACAGCGGCGGTTACTACACGCGGTATCAAAGAGAATGAAATCATCCAGATTGGTGAGTTGATTGATGAGGCATTGAAAAGCCGTGACAACGATAGTCAATTGGGTAAAATTCATGATAAAGTGAAAACTTTGATGGCACAGTTCCCACTTTATAAATAGTGATGAAAATAAGGTAAGTGATCCGGTTTTTTTAACCTTCACTTCTATAACTTTAAAAGCTCGGCATGTAAATTGCGGAGCTTTTTTTGTAGACGATAGTAGTGTAACAACAATGTTGTAATTTGTGAATAAATGTTAAATATCAAATACTTAGTTTGTTTGTTCACTGTTTTTTTGTTGATTTGAATTAAGTAAACTATAATTAAAGACGCGCCTATAGCACACAATTACTCTAAATAAACACCGAACGAAAATTCAAACTAAATCTGGGAGATTTATTATGAAAATGCTAAAAGAAAAGAGTGATAAAGAGCTTATCCAGGCTTATGTAGCCGGTGATGAGCAGGGGATTGAAGAGTTGTTGAATAGGTACAAATCTAAAATATATACATCTATCTACCTTCAAGTCAAGGACGAATATCTGGCAGAGGATATTTTTCAGGAGACTTTCATTAAAGTAATCAAAACACTTAAATCCGGACGTTATAACGACGAAGGGAAGTTTTTACCTTGGGTTGTCCGTATTGCCCAAAACATGGTTATTGACCATTTTCGGAAAGAAAAGCGTGGGCTTACGGTTGTCAATAGTGATGGGTATGATATTTTTGATGTATTGCAATTTGCAGATGACAGTGTGGAATCGAAATTGATGGATACGCAACGGGATGTAGATTTGCGGAAGATTATACAGCTATTGCCGGACGACCAAAAAGAGGTGTTGATTATGCGTCATTTCTGTGATATGAGCTTTAAAGATATTGCAGATGTGACAAATGTAAGTATCAATACAGCATTAGGCCGTATGCGTTATGCATTGAACAATCTTCGGAAGATGATCGAAGAGAACAATATAGCTTTTCAATTGTAGAAAGGGGATAAGCTGTTTCAAAAAGAGGATTAATCCTCTTTTTGAAACAGCTTTTTTTTATTCTTTTCTTGCCCCATACGCTTTCTCCAAATATTCCTGAAGCACAAGCGCGTGTGTACGTATGGTATCTTTTGCGGCATATAAAAGTGTGATGGAGGACTGTTCTTCCCACTTTTCTAAATAATGTGCGATCTGATCATTTGCATCAAGCTCTTTGTTGTAACGCTGCTTAAATGTATTCCAATGCTCAGGTATATGACCAAATTCAATCCGTGCTTCAGTAGAAGGAGCGAGGTCTTTTGCCCATTCGTTTAAATGAGCATCTTCTTTCTTTACACCTCTTGGCCATAACCTATCAACCAATACACGATAACCGTCCTTCTCATCGAAGTCCTCGTATATCCGTTTAATGAAAATTTTGGGGTTCATCGTGCTATTAATTTTGGTAGGACAACAGAATTAAACAGAAATTGTTTGTTTTATGGTCATTTTGTCATAAATGAACCCACTTAAAGTTGGTTTTTGGCGTAATTGCTTGTTTTTCCTATCTTAGGAAAGAAAATGTGACAGCGAAAAGTGTAGTGGAATAAAATTTGAACAATACAGTAAAAAAGAAAATAAAGGATTATGGGAATATATTGGATATTATTTATTGGTATTGCATTAATCAGTTGGATAGTGCAGTCACGGTTTAAGAGTAAATTTAAGAAATACTCGGAAGTGCCTTTGTCATCCGGTTTATCCGGTGCAGAAGTGGCTCAAAAGATGCTACAGGATAACGGTATTTATGATGTGCAGATTCATGTAGCAAATCAAGGACAGCTTTCTGACCATTACAATCCGACCAATAAGACAGTAAACCTAAGTCCGGAGGTGTACCATGGACGTAGTGTTGCTGCTGCTGCGGTGGCTTCGCACGAATGCGGACATGCGGTTCAGCATGCTACAGCCTATTCTTGGTTGCAGTTCCGCTCAGCGATGGTACCGGTGGTTAGTATCGCGTCGCGATTAACTTCCTGGGTTTTGATGGCCGGTGTTTTGTTGATGGCTTTCGGAGGTAACCCATGGGTGTTGGCAATAGGTGTAGGAGCGTTGTTTTTGACTACTTTGTTTTCATTCGTTACCCTTCCAGTGGAGTTTGATGCGTCAGGCAGAGCTTTGAAATGGTTAGAAACAGCGAACATTACACATAGTCGCGAAGAGCATGATGGTGCTAAAGATGCCTTGAAATGGGCCGCTATGACCTACGTGGTTGCAGCGTTATCAGCATTGGTCACGTTGTTGTACTATGCTTATATCCTTTTCGCAAGAAGAGATTAAAGAAATGTTATCGTGTTGCGCATGGCGTAATGCATATATTGAAAAGGCATAAGTTGAATACTTATGCCTTTTTTAGTAGCTCACAGCCCTTTGCCTATAGCTGAATAGCTATTTATTTCGTACCTTTGTCATTTAGTAGAGAAAAAGATAAAACACGGGAAATTAGCATGTTTCAGAATTTACAGGATAAATTAGATAGAGCCTTTAAAGTATTAAAAGGACAAGGAAGCATTACGGAGATAAACGTCGCTGAGACGATGAAAGAGATTCGCAAGGCGTTATTGGATGCCGATGTGAACTATAAAACAGCCAAGAGTTTTACAGACGATGTGAAGCAAAAGGCACTGGGGGAGAATGTACTAACAAGTATTTCGCCGGGGCAATTGCTGACCAAAATCATGAACGATGAGCTGACGTCTTTGATGGGCGGAACAGTGACGGAATTGGAGATTTCCAAAAATCCTACCGTAATTCTTATAGCAGGTTTGAATGGTGCGGGTAAAACAACGTTCTCTGGTAAATTGGCTAATTATTTACGGGAAAACAAAGGAAAGAAACCTCTGTTGGTGGCGGGTGACGTTTATCGTCCTGCAGCTATTGACCAATTGCAGGTATTGGGCGGGCAGGTCAATGTACCTGTATATGTGAACCGTGAATCTACTGACCCTATTGCGATTGCTAAAGAAGGGGTTGAGGAAGCGAAGCGTAATGGCAATAATGTTGTCATTATAGATACGGCTGGTCGTTTAGCGATCGATGAAGCCTTAATGACGGAGATCAAAGCGGTTAAAGAGGCTACGCAACCGCATGAGATTTTGTTTGTGGTGGATGCCATGACCGGACAGGACGCGGTCAATACAGCAAAGGCGTTCAACGATAGATTGGACTTTACCGGAGTTGTGTTAACCAAATTAGACGGTGACACCCGCGGTGGAGCGGCGCTTTCCATAAAATCTGTTGTTAATAAACCGATCAAATTTATCGGTACCGGGGAGAAAATGGAAGCCTTGGATGTTTTCCACCCTGACCGTATGGCTTCCCGTATTTTGGGGATGGGTGACGTGGTTTCCTTAGTGGAGCGTGCGCAACAACAGTTTGACGAAAAACAAGCTGCTGAACTTCAAAAGAAGATACGTAAGAATAAATTTGACTTTAATGACTTCAAATCCCAAATTCAGCAAATCAAGAAGATGGGTAATATGAAGGACTTGATGGGTATGATACCAGGGGTGAGCAAAGCTATCAAAGATGTTGAAATCGATGACAATGCATTCAAACCTATTGAGGCTATTATCGATTCGATGACACCATTTGAACGTGAAAATCCTGATGCTATCGACCAAAAACGTCGTCTACGCATCGCTAAAGGGTCTGGAACGGACCTCAATGAGGTCAACAAATTGATGAAACAGTTTGCTGATATGCGTAAGGTAATGAAGCAAATGTCTAACCCCGGAATGGCAGCCAAGATGATGCGTAATATGCCTAAAATGCCAGGTGGCGGCTTAGGGCGATAAATAATATGCTATGTGGTAAGTTATGAACTCCAAAGTTTATAGCTTACTGCTTAAAGCCTACAGCTAAATAAAAAAATAATTGCTAATTTTGCAATATGGATGACCCCGCGCAGCTATCGGAATATGGAAAAATACTACTTATAGGTATAGTAGGTGCTCTATTGGTGTGCGCAACCATCTTTTTGTCGAAAATTATATCTCCTAAAAAACCGAATCCCGAGAAACTCAGCACATACGAATGTGGAGAAGAAACCACGGGCAGTGCTTGGGTACAGATTAATCCCAGATTTTATGTCATAGCCTTAGTCTTCCTCCTCTTTGATGTGGAGTTGATTTTTGTGTTTCCATGGGCGACAGTCTTCGGAAATAAGGCGTTGATTGCTGCAGATGCACGATGGGGCTGGTTTACTTTAGTAGAGATGGCGATATTTATCGGTATTTTGGTTGTTGGTTTAATCTATGTTTGGAAGCGAGGTGATGTCGCATGGATAAAACCAGCGCATCAGACACCAAAAGTTAAGGTTGGCATTCCAGCAGAGGCTTACCGAGCAATAAATGAAAAGCAATATCTTTTGAGAGATCACCGCATGGTTGCGGAGGAAGAAAAATCTGCTGAACAAGCTAAACCCGCTACAGCAGGTTTAGGTTTTCGTCCCAAATTCAAGAAAACTAATTGAGCCCTGCTATGAGTATGCCTGAAAGTCAACAACAGAACGGAGGAGTTATCATTGCTAAGATGGATGACCTGCTGAATTGGGCTAGATTATCTTCGTTGTGGCCTGTAAGTTTCGGTATCGCCTGTTGTGCCATTGAGATGATGGGGGCGATGGCCTCTACTTATGATTTGGATAGATTGGGTGTGTTTCCTCGCCCTTCGCCAAGGCAGTGTGATGTGATGATTATTGCGGGAACAGTTACCTTTAAAATGGCAGACCGTATCCGTAAATTATACGAGCAAATGCCTGAACCGAAATACGTTATATCCATGGGGTCCTGTTCCAACTGTGGAGGGCCATATTGGCAACATGGCTACCATGTTGTCAAGGGAGTGGATAAGATTATCCCTGTGGATGTCTATGTGCAGGGCTGTCCGCCGAGACCAGAAGCATTGATTGGTGCATTTTTAGAGTTACAAAAGAAAATAGAAAAAGAAAGTATACTTCAGGAGCAATATTTTCCTGAGCAAGTTTAATTTATTAATAGATATTATGGCAAAAGATTTTTATGGCGAATTGCAGTTAGGTATCCTCGGTGGTGGTCAATTGGGCCGCATGCTGATTCAAGAGGCTATCAATTACAATGTCAATGTCCATGTATTGGATCCTGATAAGAACGCACCTTGCCGTAAATTATGTAATCGTTTTGAAACAGGTTCTTTAAGTGATTTTGAGACAGTCTATAACTTTGGTAAAGACCTGGATATGATTACCATTGAAATCGAAAAAGTTAATGTCGATGCTTTGGAAAAGCTGGAAGAGGAAGGGGTGATGGTCTATCCGCAATCTCGGGTTATTCGCCTGATTCAGGACAAAGGCTTGCAGAAACAGTTTTTTAAGCAGAACGGTATTCCTACAGCAGCATTTCAGTTGATTTCCAATAAGGAAAATCTACATGACACACATATCTCCCTTCCTTATATTCAAAAGTTACGTAAGGATGGTTATGATGGTAAAGGCGTTAGGAAAATTAACGATGTAGCAGCTATTGCCACAGCCTTTGAGGAGCCATCTTTAGTAGAGGAATTGGTGGATTTTGAAAAGGAAATTGCTGTCATTGTAGCACGTAATGATAAAGGGCAAGTGTCTACATTCCCTTTAGTAGAAATGGAGTTTAACCCTGAAGCCAACCTGGTAGAGTTTTTGATTTCTCCATCGACCTTAAGTTTTGAAATTCAGACACAGGCGGAGGAAATTGCAAAAAAAATAGCGGATGACTTGCAAATTGTAGGACTTCTTGCGGTGGAAATGTTCTTGACGAAGGATGGGCAGATTTTGGTAAATGAATTAGCTCCTCGACCACATAATAGCGGACACCAGACGATTGAAGGAAATATCACGTCACAGTTTGCACAACATTTACGTGCTATCTTTAATCTGCCTTTAGGCTCTACAGCAGTTCGTACGAATGCTGTTATGATTAATCTATTAGGGGAGCCTAATTATGAAGGTATGGCCAAATACGACGGAGTTGAAGAAGCATTGGGTATAGAGGGCGTATTTGTACACCTTTATGGTAAAAAATATACAAAGCCTTTTCGGAAAATGGGACATGTATGTATAGTGAATGATGACCGGGATGAGGCTATTAAAAACGCACGGTTTATACAAGAAATATTAAAGGTAAAAGCATAATGTTAGCACATGCGGCACGCGTGCACCAGCCGTAAGGGGGCTAAAAATACGATAAATATGAATCCAGAAAATAAAGCTCAAGTAGGCATCATTATGGGAAGCAAATCAGACCTTCCCGTTATGCAGGATGCGATTGATGTATTGAAAAAACTGAATGTACCGTTTGAAGTAACCATTGTTTCGGCACATCGTACACCACAGCGTATGTTTGATTATGCAGCTTCGGCAGCAGAAAAAGGATTAAAGGTTATCATTGCCGGAGCGGGAGGAGCTGCACATCTTCCAGGGATGGTTGCATCTATTACACACTTACCCGTTATTGGTGTGCCAGTAAAATCTTCCAATTCCATTGATGGTTGGGATTCGGTATTGTCTATCCTGCAAATGCCAAATGGCATCCCTGTAGCAACAGTTGCATTGAATGCGGCAAAGAATGCGGGAATATTGGCAGCACAGATATTGGCTACTTCAGATGTATCTATCGCAGAAAATGTAAAAAGCTTTAAACAAGAATTGAAAGAAGCTGTAGAGAAAACTGCAACTGAGGTAGAGAATACAAGTTTTTAATTGGGGGTTATAATCCCCAATTAAAAATTAACTATTTGGCCAAAAATTTCTGTACGTAATCGTAGCTTTTCTTTAAGCTTTCGAACTTATTTGGCATATAAATATCATCTTGCTCCACAAAAGCGTATTTCAACCCTGCTTTTTCTGCGTAATTGGCAATGTTGATGAAGTCGATAGCACCACTTCCTACCTCGGTGTAGCGTATCTCTTTCATGATGTCCATAAATCCGCTTTTATCAAACTCTTCGCCAATTACTGGTTTAGTGAATTGCTTGTCCATATCTTTGACATGCCATAAGTTGAATCTGCCGGGATATTTTTCAAAATAGGATTGTGGACTAAATCCAGCTTTCTCTGTCCAATAAAGGTCAAGCTCAAAATGTACTAAGTTCGGATCGGTAAATGCAATCAGAATATCTAATCCTTTAGTGCCGTTGGCGAAAGTCCTGAATTCCCAAAAATGATTGTGATAGCCTACTTTTATGCCAGCTTTTTGTGCCATTTCACCAGCCTTGTTCAGCTGTTCCGCTGCATATTGATAATCTTCGACTTGTAGATTATTCAAATCGTCCATCGGTGTGACTGGTGCAATTACGTATTCCTGTCCAAGCTTATGGGCAATTTCTATGTATTTCTCGATGTTTTCTTTTTCTTCGTGTTTTCGGCTTAAGTATTTGGACATATCGTAATGTCCACTATGCGTCTTCAGGTTGTTGTCGTCCAAAACTTTTTTAAGTTCATCGACAGGGAGATTCCAAAACTTTTCGTTGGCTGCATCCACACCAAAAGTTTCTACGTGTTTATAACCTATTTTTGCAATGGTTTCTAGAGTTTTGGTAGGGTCTTGTGAGATAAGGTCGCGAACGGAGAATAATTGTACGCCTAAGTTGTGAAATGGGCTATTGCCCGCTTTGCTATTGCCGCATGAAAATAAATATGGGCTCAGGAAAGCTGCAGACAAGCCTAAGCCAGCTTGCTTTAAGAATGTTCTTCTTGAGTTTTGCATACGTATGTTTGTTTTAAGACATGATTTATAATAGTTCAAGTTAGATAAAATAACGCTATAAAAAAAGGATTCTTATCAGTTAAGAATCCTTTTTTTATATATTGATTTTTTTTAGACTTAAACCGTCATAATATCTTTTTCCTTAAGCTCGGCCAATTGATCAACTTTAACGATATAGGCATCGGTTAATTTTTGAACTTCAGCTTCCCCTGTTTTTATTTCATCTTCCGAAGCACCATCGTTTTTCAATTTTTTGATCCCCTCGTTCGTATCTTTACGGATATTACGAATGGCAACACGGCCCTTTTCAGCTTCTTCTTTCACCTTTTTTACTAAGTCACGACGTCTTTCCTCAGTCAAAGGAGGAACTGCTAGGCGGATGATAGATCCATCGTTTTGTGGATTCAACCCGATGTTGGAGTCAATAATTGCTTTCTCAATAGTACCAATTAACGTTCTTTCCCATGGTTGAACGACGATGGTACGAGCATCAGTCGTATTGATGTTGCTCACTTGAGAAAGTGGGGTCATACTACCATAGTAATCGACTGAAATGCCATCTAACATAGATGGAGAAGCTTTTCCAGCTCTGATTTTGGTTAATTCTGATTCCGTGTGCGTAACGGCTTTCGCCATACTTTCTTTACAGTCGTCTAATTCTAAGGAGATTAGTTCGTTCATATCTTTCGTGTTTCTTTTACAAAATAAATTAACTAACAATCGTGCCGATATGTTCGCCGTTAGCCAGTTTTTTTAGGTTTCCGGGTTTGTTCATATCGAATACAATAATAGGAAGGTTATTTTCCTGACATAGTGTGAAGGCTGTCATGTCCATAACATTAAGGCCTTTTTCGTATACTTCCTGGAAGGAGATTTTGTCGTAACGTTGCGCTGTAGGGTCTTTTTCTGGATCGGCAGTATAAATTCCATCTACACGTGTACCTTTCAAAACGGCATCAGCATTGATTTCTATAGCGCGAAGTGAGGCAGCTGTATCGGTAGTGAAGTAGGGGTTGCCTGTTCCTGCTCCAAAGATAACAATACGACCCTTTTCAAGATGTCGTACCGCACGACGACGAATAAAAGGTTCACAAATTTGCTCCATCTTAATCGCCGTAAGCAAACGGGTTTTTAGCTCGATTTTTTCCAGGGCATCTTGCAATGCCATACTGTTGATTACCGTAGCGAGCATACCCATGTAATCTGCTTGTACACGATCCATCCCAGCTTGTTCAGCACTCATTCCTCGGTGTATGTTACCACCACCGATAACGATGGCTATTTCAAGACCTTGGCTGTGAATTTCTTTGATATCGTTTGCATATTGTTGTACGCGATTGATATCGATGCCGTAACTTTGTTCGCCCATTAAGGCTTCTCCGCTGAGTTTGAGTAGGATACGTTTATATTTCATGATTGCTTTTTTTGGAATATTTCCAAAAGCCAAAGATAAAACTTTTTTTAAACGCTTCAGCGATTATATTTGCCTTTTTATGCGTTTTTCTTAGAATCCTGTAAAACCTGCTCGTAATAATTTTCGTAGAGTGGTAATATTTTAGGCAAATCGAATTCTTTTGCACGTTGAAAAGCTGCTTCTTTAAACTGCTGTAAGCGGTCGCAATCTTCTAAGATAAAAATGGCATGCTTCGACATATCTTCCACATCGCCTATATCGCTAAGGAAGCCACTTTCTCCATATACGTTTAACTCTGGAAGCCCCCCGGTATTGGTTGATACTACGGGAACATGACACGCCATAGCTTCTAAAGCAGCTAATCCAAAACTTTCGGAAGAGGAAGGCATCAAGAATAAATCGGAAACCGATAAGATTTCTTCTATGGCATCTTGCTTACCAAGAAAGCGTACATCTTGGCTCACACCTAATTGTCTTGCTAACTCTTCTGTATTCCGTCTCTCAGGGCCATCACCTACCATCAGCAATTTGCTTGGAATCTGTTCATTAACTTTCTGGAAGATACGGATAACATCCTGAGTATTCTTTACTTTCCTAAAGTTTGATGTATGCGTCAATACACGTTCGTTACCAGGAGCTATGGCTCGTTTGAAATGCTCACGGTTTTTATTGTGAAAGCGGGAGAAGTCAATAAAATTCGGGATTACTTTAATATCACGTTTAATGTCAAAAGAATCGTATGTCTGTTGCCTCAGGCTTTCCGATACTGTCGTTACACCGTCCGATTGATTAATGGAGAAGGTGACTACCGGGCTGAAACTTTTGTCTTTTCCTACCAAGGTAATATCCGTTCCGTGTAATGTAGTTACGACAGGGACATGAATGCCATAAGTGGCTAATATTTGTTTGGCAAGATAGGCAACCGAGGCATGAGGAATAGCGTAATGCACATGCAGGAGATCCAATTTCTCAAAACGCACCACATCCACTAGCTTACTTGCTAATGCGGATTCGTAGGGAGAAAAGTCAAACAGCGGATATTGTGCAACAGCGACTTCATGATAATAGAGGTTTTCAGAAAAAAAATCTAATCGCGCAGGTTGAGAATAGGTGATGAAATGTATTTCGTGTCCATTGGATGCCAGTGCTTTACCTAATTCGGTAGCGACCACACCGCTACCACCAAATGTGGGATAACATACTATACCTATTTTCATATGTGTTATTTTTAAAGAATTCTCTCTTCTAACTGATCACACCTTGTACCAAGAATGCTTTTTTACTAATGCAAATTAAGGATTTATTGCGGAACTTTCTTCTTTGTGCTGTGCCATAATTGTGCAAAATTTTGTTTACCCGACCTGTTGTGCAGAGAGGTGTTGTGTGAAAGCTGTATATTTTTTACTAAGTTTATCGCAATGATTGACAAAGAACATATTCTTTCGGAATTGCAATTCAAAACTTCGCGGTCGGGTGGAGCAGGTGGGCAACATGTGAACAAAGTGGAATCAAAAGTCACTTTGATATGGGATATTGGTGCTTCAATTTATTTGACTGACGGAGAAAGAGCTTTGCTGATCAAAAGACTGCAACACCGCTTGACAAAAGAAGGTGTGCTTATGTTGGAAGCGTCCGATGACCGAAGCCAAATGCGGAACAAGGCGTTAGTAATCGAACGTTTCTTTAATCTGCTCGAAGTAGCACTCCGCCCAGAGAAAAAACGTATCGCTACCAAAATACCTAAATCTAAGGTGCTGGAACGTTTAGACCGTAAAAAGAAACAAGGACAGAAAAAGGCTTACCGCCGTAAAAATCAACGCTGGGATTGAGCGTCATTATGTATTCCCTTAAATTTAGCGTAGCGTAACCTAGGAGATAGACGGCATCTTTGAGGAGTCTATTCTACCTGTGTAGGATTCCTTTGTTTGAAATAATGTTTAAACTTTCGCCTTTGCAAGCTTGTATCTGATGAGTGAAAAGTTTGGATATGTTGTAACTCCATTTATAAATAAAGTGACATTTGATGTTGTTTTATTAATTTATATTTCTGTATTTCAGATTGTTGTGCAATAAACTAAAAATTTAGTTTTAAAACTATTTTTTTAGTTATATGTTTGACTGTATAATCGATTATAGGCAATATTGTCTTTATTAATAAACATGGTATCATGAGTGACATGAAAGAATTAACAAAAGCAGAAGAACAAATTATGCAGGAACTCTGGGAAATGGGAGGGGGATTTGTGAAAGATGTCGTGGAACGTTTGCCTGAGCCGAAACCTGCGTACAATACAGTATCGACAATTATTCGGATTCTCGAGACCAAGGGTTTCGTAGATCACGAGTCTTATGGGAAAAGCCATCGCTATATCCCCAAGATCAGCAAAGAAGAATATAAGAAAATAATCACAGGAAAACTCTTGCACAATTATTTTGATAATTCAGCAAGCAGCATGCTTTCATTTTTCTTGGAGGAACAACAATTAGGCATTCAAGACCTTGATGAAATCCTGCATATCATTCAACGCAACAAAAAATAATCATGGTGTACTTACTTTTAGTCAATATATCTTTAGTCCTGTTTTTCGGATTATATAGGCTTGCCTTGAAACCATTGACTTTTTTTCAGTGGAACCGGATCTATCTATTGAGCGCAGTAATCTTATCTATTTGTATGCCTTTATTACAGATGTTGGATTTAAGTGCACACAAAGACATGTACGAACCTTTGCGGATGGTGAATTTCACGGAGGCAGACGCGATTGTTCTGTCAACGGATTCACAATCAAGGCAGGCAATCAGCCCCATGCAATGGGTCGGTATAGCCTATGGAATAGGTGTGGTTGTTATGTTCCTTTGGTTGTGCTGGCGTTTGTATGGACTATCATCTTTGGTGAGGCAAAACGAGAAGGAGAACCATAGCTTTTCTTTCTTTAACCGGATTTTTATCGGTAAGAATGTTTTCTCACCATCTACAGTTTATAGCCATGAGAAGGTGCATGTGCAACAAGGTCATAGTTATGATATCCTGTTTCTGGAAGTTGTACGGATATTTAACTGGTTCAATCCCGTTCTTCATTGGTACATCAAGGAACTGAAATTGCAGCATGAATGTATTGCCGATGAGCAATGTGCGGTTGATAAAGTGCAATATGCCGAGTTGTTGGTCACGAATGCGCTTCGGGTGCCTGCAGGAACATTGGAGCATGAGTTTTCTAATCATTCATTTTTAAAGAAACGTATTAAAATGTTATTTAAGCATAAATCAAAAGGAATTAATCGGTGGAAATATATCGCTATTCTGCCAATGGGGTTGTTGGTGTCGGGTGTAGCAGTGGGGTTTAACGATTCGCTCAGCCATCGTATGAAAGAAAGTATTGGAAATATAACCAATCTGCACCTTGATAGGGATGATGCTATTGAGCATCTTCCGTTATCTACAGGACAAGATACTATTATTGCATTTTCAGATTTGGAGATGAAACCAGAGCCTAAAGGAGGTATGGATGGGTTTCGTAAGTGGATTTTGGCTAGTTATGAGTATCCACAAGAAGCCATAGATGCTGGTATCAAAGGACGTCTGGAGGTTTCATTTGTGGTGGAGAAAGATGGTTCTTTATCCACATTTGGGGTTGTAAAGGATATAAAATACGGCACAGCAGAAGCGTTAATAGAAACGTTGAAGAAGGCGGATAAGTGGATGCCGGGAATCCATAATGGGAAAAAGGTAAGGGTATCGTATGTCCTGCCTATGACACTTAATCTGGAATCCGATGAGTCTCCAAAAATACCGGCACAAATTACACCTAAAAAAGGCAGTAATCCATCAAATGCTGCTACAGAAAATCTTTCTGAAGTAAATGTACACCCCGATCCTGTGGGAGGTTTAGCAGTATTCCGTAAATGGGTACAGGAGAATTACCAGTATCCGCAGGAAGCGATTGATGTCGGAGTGAAGGGCAAGATGGAAGTATCGTTTGTGATTGAAGAAGATGGAAGCTTGTCTACTTTCAAAGCTGTAAAAGATCCGGGATACGGAACAGCGGAAGCACTTATTGCAGTATTGAAGAAAGCAGAGAAATGGCATCCTGCTGTAATTGCAGGACAACCTGTTCGTTCAAGTTTTAGCTTCCCGCTAACTATAAATCTTCAACCATAGTCGGGCATGTTGCAGGTGTTGACGAGACTGATCTTACTATATTTAGTACTATCACTCTGCGGTTGCAGATCGTACAAGCAGGTGCCCAATGGGTTCATGGTGAAAGGTTATCCATATTTTATCAATGTTGACGAGCGTCTTACTGTCCGGTTAGATAGTATGATGTTTGAAAAGATTGAGTGGCAAGTAGACCCGTCACCATTAAAAGCGGAGAAACTATCTTTGAACCAAAAGAAACTTCTTCGAACACTGGGCTACAATACAGATGTCTATGCTGTACTTTTCAAAAATACCGTGCCGATGGGTTATCAGCTTATTGCATTAGTTAATACAGATGCTGTAAGTCGGGACGGGAGAGAGCAATTGCTGGACTTGGGACGGATGCAGCGTAAGGTTACAGGGGAAGGAAAGTGGTTTGAAGAACGGATTGTAGAACGGAAAAATGAGATACATCATGCGGTAATTCCTATTTCTGAAAAACTTTTTGAGGAGAAGTATCTGAGTCTTATCTATATCTTCCCCAAAGAAGAATCGCATCCTGCGATAGAAAAAGTGGTATTGGCCAACGTCTCAAAATTTAATGATTTTGGTGCTTTTTATGGAGGTGAGTTGAAGGCTGTGGAAAGCTGCCCAGATGATTCGGAGGTATATCATCATGAGTATGAAATTCCAGAAAAGTTTGGCAGTACCACGGATTATCGGGTACTGAAGGCAACAGATAAAAGCGGGAAATTGGTTTATTATACCTTATTGAATCCAGGCTATCGAATCGGAGCTTTTCGCATCTGTGCCGGAAGTTACTCCTTGCAATACACCACATTGGATGGGGAGGTTGTCTGGGAGGAGGAAATAATAATCGGATAAATCATAAAGGTGTCCAAAAAGTTCAGCTATCGTCAGATTGCCCGCTTAACGCAAGTAATCTGTGTTTTTAGACTTGTGAATACTTTTGAGACACCTTCTGTTTTTAGTTATTTTCGGTTATGCTCTCTATATCGGACCTTATTAAGGTTTTGTTATGATCTGTACACCTTTGCCTGCGAATTCTTTTTTGAAATACTGCTGATTGCCCGAGATAGTGAGGTTTTTAACTTTCTGTTCTTCTGTATGGTTTGAGGATTTAACGGTACTTCTTCCATTCAATGCTACCACCATCGTGTCGACATGTAATGAAGAATCGTAATTCATTTCGGCATTATCTATTTGGGCTTTTATTTGATGTGCTTTGATAGCCGCTAAATTAATGACCGATTCATCGGCAGCTTTGATGTCTAGACTGTCGATTGTTACGAACGCTCCCTTAAAGGCTTCGGAGCTAGTAATATTTGCTCTGGTTTGCTGGTCGAGAGCAATTTTAAGCGCAGGATATTCTCCTTGACAGACGACGCGCAGATTGGTGTTCTGGATAATAAACTCTTTTATCTTATCTTTTGTTTCGACAAAAAGATTACCGTTTCCTTTCATCTCGATGAACAGCGTATCTTGATGTATATAATAGCGGTAACGATTTACCTCTCTACTGTTCAAGGTAGAGCTGTCGGCTTGTCCTACGTTGAGGAAAAGATCATGGCTATTCCCAATTATCTTCACGATAGTTATCTCGCTATCCAACGGTTTTACTGGGCGTAAATCTCTCTTACCTATCCACAATTTGGATAGTCCATCGGCAGGCTGGTTGTTATCTTTCATGATTACATTGCCATATAAAGATGGGAAAAGGTATAGAGAAACGGCAATGCCTGTTGCTGCGATGAAGAGTATAATAGATTTTTTCATGATGTGTGCTTGTTATAAAGTTCTACAATATCGTCGATGGAAATTTGTAGCAATTCCATCGTACGGAAAATTTGAGGAATTTCATTTTCAATGAAATGTTGCTTTCTTTCGTTGGTGATGAGGGAAATAGCATTTGCTGCAACAAAGAATCCCAATCCCCGTTTGTTGTAAATGATGTTTTGTTGCTGTAGCTTATCGTAAGCCCGCATAACCGTGTTCGGATTTACTTCGATTTCTCCACCGAGGTCACGTACTGACGGTATTTTTCCATCCAATTCCCAGGTGCCGGTCAGTATTTTCTCCATCACATATTCGGCGATTTGGATATAGATGGCTTTGTCTGTCTGAAATTGCATCTTATACCTCCCTTTCTTTTAACTTTTCTTTAAAGGATGCTACAAATAGCGCCAGTACAATACATACCATAACCCCATAAATAGTTGAAGTGATTACGGGATGAAACGGAATAATGAAATAATAGTTGATAATGAATTTTACATATATATATATCGAGCCAACAATGATGAGGATATACAATAAGACCGACCACAGCAGGCTGTTTTTCTGGAACAGGAAATAGGCGAGATGATAAAAAGGCAATAACAGAAGTATAATGCCACTCACGGCAAAGTAGATCTTTGCATCAAGAGGCATAAAAAACGATCCGAATTGGAATTTCGGATATAGATTCCCTTGCTCTTCTAAGAGTATTAGTGTTTTGTCGTAATATGTTGATTTAAAAACAGATACTGTGATGATGTCGTATAGGTAAACGCTGAATATTGATAATCCGATAATAAATAGGGCGTATATCCATAAGCAGAAGACCCTATCCAGATTGCTGAAAGGCCTGACGGCATAAGAAACGCTTGTTTTTAAACTTTTGAGGTAGCTGTTGGAAACCAAAATCAGGAATATAGGAATCAAGCATAATATGATGACACGAGCTCTTCCATATCCACTCTCCATCGCTGCAAGGAAATACCCCGGACTTTCGGCCATTTTCGGGTTAAAGATAAGGGTGTAAAGGTAGTTTCCCGGCCACAATAAAAGCAGGAGAAAGAAAATAAGAATCACAAGTGGAATGGATAGAATCTTCTTATAATTCAATTCCCAGAATTCTCTCAGGCATAGCCGAAGGCGGTTAAAAGGACTAATGTGCTGCATGGCCGTGTGTGTTAATGGTTTTTAATGTTTGGAGGAATGTCGGATTTTCATGAATGGCGTTGAAGAATAGCTCGATGTCAAAAGAGCTGTCTTCATTGTTTGGATTCGTCAGGATGTTTATGTTGCCATTTAAGCTGGCTTCTGTGTAAAGTGCATCTTCAAAATTTCCTTGCTGGAATTTGATTTTCTGGCTTAGCTCGTATATAGATTCGTCCAATATCAGATGGTGTTTCTGTAAAATGAGCAGATGGTCAATCAAATGATGAATATCCCGAATTTGATGTGTGGAAATGATAATTGTCTTATCGTCCGAAATATGCTTAGCAATGATCTTTCGGAATTGGGTTTTGGAGGGGATGTCCAAACCATTTGTTGGTTCGTCCATCAATAATAGACTGGCATTGGTCGCTAAAGCAAAAGAGATGTTCACTTTTTTGCGTTGGCCATAGGAGAGGTCGTTGAGGTTCTCCCTATTGTCTACTTGAAAAGCGGATAATATTTCATTGAAATACCTTTTGTCAAACTTTGGGTAAAGCGGGCCGTATATCGTTATCAGATTGGCAATACTCCAATTGGGCAAATCCACTTCGTCCGTTACGAAATAAACATCGGAGAGAAAAGAGACTTCTCGCTCGGAAGGCGTGAAATCATTTACGTTTATGGAACCTCCTTTAGGAAACAACAAGCCACAAATGAGCTTTAGTAAAGTGGTTTTGCCTATACCGTTTAATCCCAAAAGTCCATATATATGCCCTGGGAGAATGCTGGTGCTGATATTATCAAAGATGGTAATATCCTTTTTGTAGTGAAATGAAAGATTGTCTATTCTAATCATAGCGTTTATATTTGTAGTGTATTAGTATATTAATACACTACAAAAATAAAGATAGATTTTAATCTTGCAAGGGAAAATGAAAATAAAAATGCCTGCTTAACTAAAGCAGGCATTTTTTATTTACTGTTTATTTGAATCGACTGGAAGTCGTTTATCCCGATTTGCGATATCCCAAACTGTATGGAAAACAAGCTTTTCACGCTTTACCATCATCGGGAAGTCGATTTTATCGACCGTATCTTCCGGTGTATGGTAATGTCGGTGAAGACCAGAAAAGAAAAATGCCGAAGGGATTCCTTTTTCCGCAAAATTGTAATGGTCTGATCGGTAATACAGGCGCAACGGATCGTTCGGGTCGTCGTACATATAATCCAGTTCCATTTGTATGTAAGTATCATTGGCTTTTTCTGCTACGGCTTTCATTTCAGAGCTAAGCTTATCCAAACCGATGGCGTGAATATAATTGTGGTTGCCATTGAGATGTTTATCATCGATGCGGCCAATCATGTCCAGATTGATACAAGCTACGGTATTTTCCAAAGGGAAAATAGGATTTTCTACGTAAAACTTTGAACCTAATAACCCTTTTTCTTCGGCAGCTAAGCCGATGAAGAGCAAACTGCGACGTGGACCATGTCCGTCTTTTTTTGCTTGCGCAAAAGCACGTGCGATTTCCATTACACCAACTGTTCCGGAACCATTATCATCAGCTCCCGGGAAGAAAGTGCCATCGGGCAAAATGCCGTCATGGTCATAGTGCCCGGAGATCACCATGATTTCGTCCTTCAAGTCTGATCCTTCCAATAAACCCAATACGTTCGGATCGAAAAGCTTCTCCTGTGCTACACCCATAGAGGCTTGAAGATTTGCTTTCACGGTGAAAGAAGAGGGTTGTTGCTTTTGGGCTTCAACTGTCGTTTGTTTAGCTGCTAAAATCTGATTTGCAGTTTCCTCTTTGATGTTCACAACTGGAGTATTGGCTGATCCAACATTTTCCTGCTCCCCTAAATCCAAGGAATACCGCCCACCAGTCATTCGAGCACCGAAACGTTCTATCATCTGTGCTACGCCAGACCCTGTTGCCAAGATGAGCTTTGGCTGTAATTTTGTCAATTCCTGAAGTCTTTTGAAGCGACTGGTTGACCATTCCGATTTTTTAGAGGTTCCGGTAATTACAGAGTTTCCTTGGGCATCCGTAGGTTCGCCTTCGTTGATGACCAAAACAACTTTTCCTTTAATATCAAGATTTTTTAAATCATTATGTTTGGGATCTTGAATACCGTAGCCTACGAAAACAATTTCATCGCTGTTGAAGTCTGCTTTCTGGTTATCACCTTGAATGAAGAAATCCTTACCATTTTCCAGGTTCTGTCCGTTGATGGTGAAATTTTCTACCACGTAAGACGTTTTCAGTAGATGGACGGGTTGAAAATAACTTTCACCAACGACAGGAAGTAATCCGTAAGATTTAAACTCCTCTGCAATATAGTTCGCTGCTTTTTCTCCACCCTTTTGTCCAGTGCCTCTACCTTCAAATTCCGGAGAAGCAAGGATGGTCAAATGTTTTTTAGCAGATTCCTGTGTCATTAGTTCCGCATATTTTAGCTGTACGGGGTCTTGAGCTAAAGCACAGCTGTATAAAGCAGGAACTAAAAGTAAAGGTTTAATCCATTGTCTTATCATCATATTTTCGTTTTTTTTGGTGTTGTATGTTTTTTATAAACATCGCCTGTAAACCTATAAGGTTTCAAAAACCTTATAGGTTTTAATTTTTTTTCTAACAGGATATTTTGTTTACACGGTTGGCATGCCTGCCGCCTTCAAAATCGGTTGTCAGGAATGTGTGCACAATTTTCTTTGCTAATTCTATATCAATGAAACGTGCCGGAATACAAACGACATTTGCATCGTTATGTTGACGCGCCAAAGCTGAGATTTCATTCTGCCAAGCAATGGCTGCACGCACACCTTGGTGTTTGTTAGCTGTGATCGCAACGCCATTAGCACTTCCGCAGATAAGGATTCCCAAGTCATTTTCACTTTGCTCTACACTGTTGGCGACAGGATGGGCAAAATCGGGATAATCAACCGAGTCTGTGGACGTAGGTCCAAAATCAGCCACTTCATAACCTTCGTTTTTCAAGAAATCTACAATAGCTGCTTTATATTCCACGCCTGCGTGGTCGCTTCCGATTGCAATTTTTTTAGACATCGTATTTTTTGTTAAGTTGTTAAACTGTTGAATCGTTAAACTGTGAAATTGTTAAACTAACTTATAATTTCACGTATTTACCTATTTATTATAAAACTCTTTTTCTGCCAACTCTTTTCTTTTCTGAACATTAGCCGAGACCGTAATACTGAGTTCATACAGCAGGAACATCGGCGCACTTACTGTCAATAAGGTAATCACATCCGCTGTAGGTGTAATGATAGCCGCTATGATGAGGATAATAACGACGGCATAGCGTCTGCTGGCCCTCATAAAGGCTGGTGTCATCAGCCCTAATTTGGATAAGATGAAAATCAAAATCGGCAATAGGAAAATAACCCCACAGCCTAAAGTTAATGTCGCTACGGTAGAGAGGTATGAATCAATCATAATCTGATTGGTGATCTCACTACTCAAGGAAATATTTGCCAAAAAGTTAATAGACAACGGCACGACAATATAATAACCAAACAAAGCACCTAGTAAAAACAAGACTGTTGCATAGAATACAAATCCTCTTGCTGAACTACGTTCTACATCGGTCAAAGCTGGTTTTACAAAAAGCCAAATTTCGAATAGCAAATAAGGAAAGCCCATGGCTAATGCCATCAGTAGACAGGAATTAATCTGCAACATGAACTGACCTGCGACTTCTGTATTGATAAGACTAAAAGGAATCCGTTCTACGCAGAATCCATCCAAATTCAGCAGTACGCCGACTTTACACATCATGCGATATGTCCAAAAATCAAGTTTTTTTGGCCCCATAATGATTTCGTTGAACACAAAATCATAAAATGTGAAGGAGAGGAGAGCAAAAACTGCAATAGCGATAACGGAGCGGATAATATGCCATCTTAAGACCTCTAAATGGTCAAAAAAAGACATTTCTGCTTCTAAATTTTTTCCTTTTTCTTTTATTGCTTTTATAAGTGCGTTAGACTTCGACATCGTAATGTTTTATTTTCCGGAACAAACAAAAATACCATTCTTATCCATAAGAATGGTATTTTCGTCTTTTGTAAAAGAAATTTTATTAAACCTCTTCATCAGGATACTCCGTCAAATCGAAAGTCTCCATGAATTTAGTGGTAAAGTTACCCGCTCTAAAGTTCGGGTCGCGCATTAATCGTAGATGTAATGGTATCGTGGTTTTGATACCTTCAATCACAAATTCGCTCAAGGCCCGTTCCATCGTGTTGATCGCTTCCTCACGCGTCTGTGCGACACAGATAAGTTTTGCAATCATGGAGTCGTAATTTGGTGGAATTGTATATCCAGAATATACGTGCGTATCCACACGCACGCCATGTCCACCAGGAGAGTGGAAGTTGGTGATTTTACCTGGCGAAGGACGGAAATTGTTGAATGGGTCTTCTGCATTGATACGACATTCGATGGCATGCATCGTTGGCTCGTAGCTTTTTCCGGAAATAGGGATACCGGCAGCAACTTTGATTTGTTCTTTAATCAAGTCGAAGTTGATGACTTCTTCTGTTACAGGATGCTCTACTTGTATACGGGTGTTCATCTCCATGAAGTAGAAGTTCCGATGTTTATCGACCAAGAACTCAATTGTTCCGGCACCTTCATAGTTTACTGCCTGTGCACCTTTGATTGCAGCTTCACCCATTGTTGCACGCAGTTCAGGCGTGATAAATGGAGAAGGGGCTTCTTCCACCAATTTTTGATGGCGGCGCTGTATCGAACAGTCACGCTCTGAAAGATGGCACACTTTTCCGTATTGGTCACCGATAACTTGGATTTCAATATGACGTGGATCTTCCACAAATTTCTCTAAATAGATACCGTCATTGCCAAATGCAGCTGCGGACTCTTGACGTGCTGAATCCCAATTGGGTTCGAACTCTTCGTCTTTCCAGATAATCCGCATACCACGTCCACCACCACCTGCAGTAGCTTTGATAATGACCGGGTAACCGATTTCGTTAGCTAATTTAATACCTGTTTTTACATCGGGTACTAAACCATCAGAACCCGGCACGGTAGGTACACCAGCTTTCTTCATGGTGTCTTTTGCCGAAGCTTTATCTCCCATCTGTTCGATCTGTGTGGCTGTAGCACCAATGAACTTGATGCCATATTCTGCACAGATAGCCGAAAATTTAGCATTTTCAGATAAAAATCCGTAACCCGGGTGGATAGCATCAGCATTAGTCAATTCGGCTGCCGAGATAATATTGGGAATGCTCAAATAGGAATCTTTGCTCGCAGGAGGACCGATACACACGGCTTCATCCGCAAAACGCACATGTAAGCTGTCCCTATCGGCTGTCGAATATACAGCGACACTTTTGATTCCCATCTCACGACATGTACGAATAATACGGAGGGCAATTTCCCCTCTATTGGCTATTAATATTTTTTTAAACATCTGCTATGATTTGGAAATTATAGAGTATTGTGATATGCGATATGCGTATAGAGATATCCCAGTACGCATATCGCACTACGCTTATGATGGGTCAACCAAGAATAATGGTTGGTCAAATTCTACAGGCTGTGCATCGTTTACTAAGATTTTAACGATTTTACCTGAAACTTCCGATTCAATCTCATTGAACAATTTCATAGCTTCAATGATGCACAAAACTTTGCCCGGAGCAATTTCGTCACCTACATTAGCAAAGGTTGGTTTGTCTGGTCCTGAAGCACGATAGAATGTTCCAATCATTGGTGATTTGATAGTAATCAAATTGCTGTTGTTCTCTGCAGCAGCAGGAGCCGCCGGTGTTGTTGGTGCTGCAGCTGGTGTAGCAGCAGCCACAGGAGCTTGTGCAGATAAAGCAGCTACCGGAGCCGGTACTGTAGCAGTAACATACGTAGGCTCTTGATTTGTCTTTATGGTAATCTTAAAGTCTTTTTCTTCAATAGCGACTTCATTCACGCCCGACTTCGCAACAAATTTAATCAGGTCTTGAATTTGTTTAATATCCATACTCATATCGTTAGTAGGTTTTATGTTTAAATTTCTTTTAGTTGAATTGATAAAGATAATACAAATATTATTATTTCGTATAGGCCCATTTGAGGTAAATAGAACCCCAAGTAAAACCGCCACCAAATGCAGCTAATATCAGATTATCACCTTTTTTGAGTTTATCTTCCCATTCCCATAAACAAAGTGGAATGGTTGCACTTGTGGTATTTCCATATTTATGGATGTTCACCATGACTTTTTCCTCGGGTAATCCAGCTCTCTCTGCAGTAGCGTCGATGATACGTTTGTTAGCTTGATGCGGTACCAGCCAGTTTACATCCTCCGAGGTTAGATTGTTTCTTTCCATTACCTCTGCTGCTACTTCCGCCATATTGGTTACGGCGAATTTGAACACTGTACGTCCTTCCTGGAATGCATAGTGTAGGCCAGCTTCTACGGTAGCTTGTGACGCAGGGTTTAATGAACCTCCCCCTTTAATATTCAAAAAAGGGCCTCCCGATCCGTCTGTTTTCAATACGGCATCGATTACGCCATTTCCTTCGTCGTTGGGTTCCAACAAAACACAGCCTGCACCGTCACCAAATAGGATACAAGTATTACGATCCTGATAGTTGACTACGGCCGACATTTTATCAGCACCAACAACCAATACTTTTTTATGTTTTCCGGACTCGATAAACTGAGCGCCGGTTGTCAATCCGAACAAGAAACCGGAACAAGCTGCTTGCAAGTCGTAACCCCAAGCATTTTTTGCGCCGATTTTATCAGCCAGGATATTCGCCGTAGCTGGGAACATCATATCCGCTGTACTGGTACAAAAAATAATTAATTCGATTTCCTCAGCAGAGATTCCTCTTTTTTCGAGCAGTCCTTTTACCGCTGGTACAGCCAGATCCGAAGTCGCTTTTCCTGCACCCTTAAGGATTCTTCTTTCTTTGATCCCGGTACGTGTGACAATCCACTCATCGTTGGTATCTACCATCGTTTCCAGTTCCTGATTCGTAAGAACATAATCTGGAACATACCCGTTTACCGCAGTAATAGCAGCATGAATTTTTGACATAATCTTTAATTGAAAGCGCTCCTGATCTTGTCTACAACTTGAGATTCGATCATATTGCGTGAAAGTAAAACCATATTCTTGATAGCTTCAGGGCTTGAAATGCCATGACCAATAATGACCGGTGCATTTACACCTAGAATAGGGCTGCCGCCGTATTGCTCATAGTTGAATCTATCAAAGAAATCGTCCTTCATCCCTTTCTTTAAGGTGACAACGTAGAATGACTCGGCAAGTTTTAGGACAACATTGCCCGTAAAGCCGTCGCAGACATATACGTCTGCCAGATCCGTAAATAAGTCACGGCCTTCTGCATTACCTATAAAATTAATCTTATCGTTCTCTTTGAGTAGGGGATAGGTTGATATTGTTAAGTTGTTTCCTTTTTCTTCTTCCTCGCCAATGTTAAGCAGTCCGACTTTAGGATCTTGTATGCCATATATGTGCTGGGTGTATAGGCTGCCCAGGATGGCAAACTGGTTCAACATTTCGGGTTTACAATCTGCATTTGCACCAACATCGAGCAGAAGCCCGAATCCGCTTTTTAATTTAGGAACGTTCGTCGCAATGGCAGGTCTTAAGACTCCGGGAATAGTTTTTACGCTGAACACGGCTCCGACCAGCATGGCTCCGGTATTTCCGGCAGAAGCAAAAGAGTCTATGTCACCGTTTTTGAGTAGCACAAATCCTTTAGCTATGCTGGAATTTGGCTTTTGGGAAATGGCTTTCGTAGGATGCTCGTGCATACTGATTGCATCAGGAGCGTGGATGAAGTCAAAGTCGTCGGGGTTTGCACCGGCTTGTTTCAAGCGCTCCACGGTATCCTCCTGGTCACCAAAAAGGACAAGACGTTGATCGTCTTTTAATGTTTTTTGAGCGGCAATAGCGCCCAAAATGTTAGATTCGGGAGCATAATCACCCCCTAAAACGTCTAAACCAATCTTCATTCGTTATTATTTATAAATCAATAATACGCAAAAACATCCCAAATTGAAGTATAAAAATTAAATTTTTTATACCTATTTGGGATGTTCGCTTTTGAATGATGTCGTTAGACAGCTGCAGTGTTGTCAATAATTAACTTACCGTTATAGTATACATTGCCATCAACTGTGTAAGCACGGTGTGGAGTGTGAACTGCACCAGTTTCTTTACATACTGTCAATGTAGGTCTTTCAGCCTTATAATGTGTTCTTCTTTTGTCTCTTCTTGTTTTAGAAGTCTTACGTTTTGGATGTGCCATCTCGTATTTGTGTTTTAGTTATTTTTAATATTCTTTAATGCTGCCCAACGCGGGTCAATTTTTTCTTCTGTCGATGCCGATCCGTCCTCTGCTTCAGCTGTATTCAGCCGGGATAGCATCTCGGGGTCACAGCTAATGTTGTTGCCTTGTTCCGAGCATTTGCTATAGTAAGGCACGCGTACGTTGATGAATTCGTAAAGTAGATCAGCAATGTTCAATTCGTAATCTGTTTTGGACAGTACGACCACCTCTTCGGTGTTATTTTCCCAATCTTCTTCGGTGAACTTCACCAAAGTACGTTCCGTGAAGTGCAAAGGGGCGTCAAATTCCGCTAAACAGATATCGCAAGTCAAGCTGATATTGCCTTGAATGCCAAAGTTGACAATCAACATGTTCTCCTGCTTTTGCAGTTCAGCATGTGCTTTCAATGAACCCTTTTTTACTAAGGAATGTTCGTAACAGTCAAAGAACTTATCGTCAATCTCAAATTCAAAATCGTGTTTTCCTGAGGCCAAGCCTGAGAAAGGTATCTTATATTGTTTTAGATGTTTCACAATCTGCATTTGAGCCTGCAAAATTAATTATTATTTTGATAAGAAGGAAACTTTTTGCAAAATTATTGTTCCTCGTCTCCGTAGTAGTTTTTGCCCAACTCTATTTTTTCGCGCCCGTTGGCCATACGCCACTTGTTCGTATCGCGAAGCGAATAGGCGCAGCCACAGTATTCCTGCATGTAAAATTTCTCGCGTTTGCTGATTTCCAGCATACGTGCTGACCCTCCCTTTTTGCGCCAGTTGAACGTCCAGTATTCCATATTGGGGTGACGGGCTGCGGCACGAAGACCACAATCATTGATTTGCTCCATGTTTTTCCAGCGGGAAATACCCAAAGAACTGCAAATTACGTCAAAACCATTTGCAGCTGCATATTCTGCCGTCTTCTCGAAACGCATATCAAAACACATGGTGCAACGGACTCCACGTTCAGGCTCATGTTCCATACCTTTGGCCAGATCGAACCAATGATCTACATCATAGTCGGCATCAATGAAAGGGATATTGTATTTTTCTGCAAAACGGATGTTTTCCTCTTTCCGTAAGTCATACTCTTTGCGTGGATGGATGTTAGGATTGTAGAAGTAGATGGTAAAGTCAATATCTGAAGAAATCAATGCTTCCATCACCTCCCCAGAGCAGGGCGCACAGCAAGAATGCAATAATAGCTTCTTGCCCTCTTTAGGTAGCTCCAGTTTTTCCCGATTAAATTCCTTCTTGTCCATAAATGCATCGAAATAAGGTGCAATTTTACGCAAATCTGTAAAGTTTTGCAAAACTTAACATCCTGTTGTCGCTTTCATTGCTTACAAAGCGTTTAATTTTATACTTTTGTAACAAGTTAAAATGTTAAAGATGTCAAAGTTATCTCCCTTATATAAATTGTTTGCAATATTGTTTTTGTTGGTTGGAATGAGTGCCTGTGAAAGGGATGATGCTGAACCAGACACCGAAGGAGAGAGTTTTTCCAGATTGTATATTTCCATTGAGGAGTTTAACCGTGCAGGAACGACAAGTGAGCAGGTAAGGAATGTGCGTATTGTATATCCTGCAGATGATGATAATTTTGATATAAATTACAGACACATTTCGAATGCGCAAGGGGGAGGGGTAATATACTTTGAGCCTTTTTTGAAAACGTTGTTTCAATCCAGTTCCAATGGAGGTGTTAATCCAGATACGGCGATTCACGCTATGGAGATCGGACAGACAACCGGACTTCCAACAAACAGGAGCTCGTTGGGGAATTATCTATTTGCAGAGGTAACGGGGCTGGGATATAGCAGGACGAATCAATATTTTTTCATTGCTAATCGAGGAGGGCTGGATAAGAATCGGGAAGAGATGCTTCCTACGTTATATATCGTGGAGCGTCCGCAAGCAAAGAATGGGCATACCAAGCCTTTGATAAAACTCATCGCTAAGGATATGGATTTTTATGACATTGCTTACGCAGATAATGATTTGTATCTCTCTAAAAGAGGGACGAATGGTGGGATTTATGTGGTGGAAGATATTGCGAAAGTGCCCTATAACAAAGCGGACTCCATCGGTACGTTAACACCAACACGTACTCTTACTGTAGAAGGTTCGCATAATATCCGTGGTATTTCCTACGATATGATTAAAGATGTATTGGCTTTGACAGACTACCCGAATGAATCAGCTGTGGGACAAGGACGTATCTTGATTTTTGATAATTTCTCTTCTCTATCCAGTCAGGAACGTATTACCCCGACACGTATTATTACAGGAACAAACACGGGATTGCAGATGCCTGTGGATATAGAACTGGACAGACGGGCCTCCGGTGTATATCTGTATGTAGCAGATAGCAGCGCTAAGAAAGTTTTTCGATTTAAGATAAGCGATGATGGAAATGTCGCTCCAGATAAGGAATTAAATACGGTACAGACACCGGTCGGACTGGCGCTTGACGCGAGAGATGACTCTACGCTGGGTCAATAAGATCCAATAGGAGTTGGACCTCCTGTCTTTTTTCCAGGTTATCGATGTGTGTATAGGCGGCTATCAGGTTGCGTAATACACGCTTGATAATAGCGAGATTGTCACAAGGTTTTATAAACTCTTCGCTTGCCGGAAGGTTGAGCTGGCGGAGGAAGGAGACGATATCATCTTCACGCATAATCTGTCCACGGTTAAATACATTGATATAAAAAAGTACCTCCTCCGGATTTTCTTCTTTCATGTAAGCCAAAACAAAATGTTTGGGAAGATTTATCCCATAGATCGGGATGTCCAGTCGCTGGGCTATCAAACTATATAGGCAGGCCAAAGAAATTGGATTGCCTTTCTTTGTTTCCAGTACCTTGTTGATAAATGAATTTTGCGGAGCGTGGTAGTCCGAAGTGTTTCCCGACAAGCCAAATTCACGAAAAAGGATATTGTTCAGTAATTTTACCTTTTCAACAGGACTCATATCGTATATGAGGTGATACCAAACATCCCTGCGCAATTCGGCTATCTTTGCGTAGACCTCTTCTTCGTTTAGGTTTGGATATTGATATCGGTTGACGATTAGAAGGCCTTCCAATAAGTCTCTGCTATTACTCATGACCCAAAGCTGTAAATCGCTTTTAATCTGGTTAAACTGTATTTTATGGATAATTTGCTCTATACGCGTTTGTAAAAAGGCATCAAAAGATTCCTCCCAAGATTGTTCCAAAGATGGAATAACCTCTGGTCCACATGTAATCAATTTATGTTCGATTTCGTGGAAAATGTCCTTGTCTGGATCGTCCAACAAGGAGATAATTGCGTTGTATTCACTGTTGGTCATGTACGAAAGTAGTGAATATTAGGCAAGTAACCAAGAAAGTGTACTGTTTGTTAAACTACTTCGAATCAGATGCCGATAGAATGAATCCGACACCATAGACGTTCTCTATTTTAATAGATTTTGATTTGGACAGTAGCTTACGGAGTCTAGATACAAATACATCAAGGCTCCTCCCCAAGAAGTAATCGTCTTCGCCCCAAACATTGATCAGGATATCTTCCCGTTTTATGATGCTGTTTTTGTTTTTACAGAAATATTCAAATAGTTCTGCCTCGCGGAGTGTGAGCATGGTGCTGGGGCCATTGCCAACGGATAGCGATAACTTGTCCGAATTAAAGACCACATCATCTAGCTTGACAGTTTTTTCATTAGGGGAAGAGTATAGTGGTTTGGTAATCAGTTGCTTGGAAACAATGTTTTTCATGCGTAAGACGAGCTCGTCAATATCGAAAGGTTTTACAATATAGTCGATGGCTCCTAAGAGAAGTCCTTTCATCTTGTCCTGTTTAAGGTTTCTTGCAGTTAGGAATAGAAAGTACACATCCTTGTCATGGTCAACAATACGTTTTGCAAGCGAGAAACCATCCATGTCCGGAAGTTGGATGTCAATAACGACAATGTTAAATGTGTCGTTGAGAAACGCATTATATGCAGACTCTCCTGATAGGCACCAGGTCACTTCAAATTCCATAAGGTCAAGGTATTGTTTAGTAACTCCTCCAAGGTCTTGCTCATCTTCTATATATAAAATCTTAGGCTTCATTTTTCTTTTTATTGTTTTTTGGGGATGGTCAAAATAAAACGGGATCCGACCCGCTCTTCACTACTTACACCCATCGTCCATCCATGATTTTGCACACACTGCTTAACATAATAGAGTCCCAATCCGAGACCATTGGTTTTGGTCTGACTTGAACGATGAAATTTTTTAAATACGTTCGATATGTCTTTATCAGCTATGCCCTCGCCGTTGTCGGATATACTGATTTCTATGTTTTTTCCTTTATCGCGCAATTCGACCACGATAAGCTTTGAATCTTTGAGGTTATGCTTGACCGCATTTTCTAATAGATTGACGATCATAGTTGTAAAAAAGAATGGATTCAATCCTATGTCTATGTTGATATCATCTGTGCTGAAAATGATTGTCGTATTCTTGTCCTTAATATTTAGCTTGTAGTCGGTAACCGTATTTTTAAGTAATTCTCTTAAGTTCACCTCTTCCTTTTGAATGGCATATCCACCCATAGAAGTAATGTCTAATACTTGAGAAAAGAGCTTTTGTAGCCGAATAGACTGACGTTCGATGATACTGGTAATCGAGACGATGACAGGATGGTTGTTGATCTGCGGATTGTTTTGCAGGTTTTTGTTAGCAATTAGAATAGTCGATATAGGTGTATGGAACTCGTGAGTAATGCTATTTACAAAATCAGACTTCATATCAGCTAACATTTTTTGTCTGATCCAATTCTTATAAGTGATAAAGTAGATGACGATGATCGCAGCGATACAAGCTACCCCAAATAAAAATATGGGGGCTACTAATTTGAATACGACCCATTTTCGGTCATTTCTGTCAGCATACAGTATGAAATTAATCTCATGAGAATAGTCTTCAGGTGAACTTACTATAATATTACTGATGAGATTAGTTGCTTTTATAGTTAATAACTCGCCACCAATACGGATACCATCAATCAGGTCAAGCTTATCATTTGGATGTTTGTAGATGTCTATTTTTTTTCCATCAGAAATTGTAACACTTATCCTATTGATTATTAGGGTATATTCCCATTCGCCATCAAGTTGATACAGTTCTTTAATATTATCAAATACAGTGTCCATGGTGTTGTTCTCCTTGAGATCATGAACTAGCTGGCGGTATATGTTATCTATAGTGGGTTGTAGGTGTACACTCTCTTGCTTGTACAATGAGTCTATACTGTGCAGAGTCGCTACATTCAAATGATAGTCGAGGATCTTCTGACCACCGGGATATAGTTTGTCATTCCTTATACTCTTGCTATAGTACTCCTTCATTAAAAGTTTTTCGGTTTTTTGATACTGTTGCTCATTTAATACAAACGTATTATAGGTTAGATGCACGAGTAGACCAATCAGAACAATGAAACTGATTAATACGATAGCTGTATAGAGTGTCTTACCGGAAGCTTGTTTAATCATCTAAATGCTGTTACGATCAATTTATGGCTAAAACTAAGAAAAAATTTAGACTAAGAAACAGGTGTAGCCTTTGTAAAAGCATGTATAATTCCTGGTTAGCATTTTATTAACAATCCTTTTGTTTTTTGTTAACAGTGTTGTTGTGATAATCCTGCTACTTTTAGCTAACCAAAAAGGTGGTAATGATGATTTAAGCACCTGATGTTTTTTTGCTTTATATCTTGTAATTAATCGTGAATAATTAACCTGTTCGAACTTTAATCAATAAAGCGGTTTTTTAACCAAAATAAATATAATATATGAAATATACATTAAGTAACGTTGTTAATCGGCATGCTAGGAATAGTATGCTCTTAGTATTCTTTGCTGTATCAGCCATGGAGTCAAAAGGTTCTGCGATTATGGCTTCTGATATGACAGAATCACGACTGTATAAAGGGTTTGCGGGTACGGTTGACGACCAGCAAACAATTACAGGTAAAGTAAGTGATGGGGCTACGGGCCAAGCTTTAGTAGGAGTTTCTGTTGTGGTGAAGGGTAGTGCGCAAGGAGTTTCTACGGATGAAGATGGACGCTATTCTATACAGGCTCCTTCTGGATCTATTTTAGTTTTTTCATCTATCGGATATATGTCGCGCGAGGTCAGCGTCAGTAATACACAGCAGATTAATGTCTCATTACAAGAAGATATCGGGAGTTTGGAAGAGATCGTTGTTCAGGTAGGTTATGGTAGTATGAAGCAACGGGAGATTACCTCATCTGTAGCCCATGTCGATACATCTCAATTCAGACAGAGCGGTTCTAGAAATGCGCTTGACCTAATCCAGGGTAAGGTTCCAGGCTTGCAGGTGACACGTACTAGCGGCTCCAATCCAAACTCAAGTCCAGCTGTGCAATTGCGGGGTGTTGTAACTGTCACGGGATCAGCAAGTCCTTTGTATGTAATTGATGGGATCCCAGGAGGAAATATGGACCTACTCCAACAAGATGATATTTTGTCTATCGATGTTCTGAAAGATGGCTCTGGAGCTGCCATATATGGATCAAGTGCAAATGCTGGCGTTATTTTGGTGACGACAAAAAAAGGTAAGGCCGGCCCTCCTACGTTTACATATAGTAGTTATCTACGTAAAGAGTATGTGCAGCGGAAGCCAGATGTATTATCTGCAGACGAGTTTCGTGAAAAAATCGCATCAGGCCAACTTTCAGAAAGCCGGGTAGATAGAGGATATAATACTGATTTTTATGATATGCTCGTCAATCATGAAAACTTGTCACATAATCACAATATTGCGATGTCCGGAGGAACCAATAATAGCAACTACAGAGCTAGTGTGAATTATAGAAACTTAGAAGGTATTGGTTTGGAGAATGGACGGCAGGAGTTTGGAGCACGGTTGAATATGAATCAGCGTGGTCTACAGGACCGTTTGAATGTGATGATTAATCTAGCAACGAACTTTAATAATGCAAATTTATTAGGTGGCGGAGGTTGGGAAAGTGAGCTTTTCAAAAATCCAACCTTTTCTAATTTTAATGATGATGGTTCTTATTATTTTGATTTGCAGAGTACGAATGAGTATGCTAGATTGATGCAAGAGACTAGCCGTAGAAAGCAACAGACTACTGCTGCGGATTTTAAAGCTGATCTTGATATAATCCCAGGGCTTAGGGCATCGGTTTTTGGATCGTATCAGAGAAATTCTTGGAATGATAGCCAGTTTAGACCGCAAGGTAGCGAAAACTCTTTGGAGAATTCTGACTACGAAGGTGGGGCATATGCGGCCAAAAGTGATTTTCTTTCCCAATCCTATGCCTTTGAGCCTACTATACAGTACAATACATCGTTTGCCGATCGGCATAGTTTGTCTGTTATAGGTGGATATAGCTATCGTTATTACATCGAAGAAGGAATGAGTGCGTCAAATAGAGGATTCATTAATGATCTTTTTCATGAAGATAATCTAGGGCAGGGAACTGCACTAATAGATGGTAAAGCTGGAATTGGTAGCTTTAAAAATGATAATACGCTCATCGCATTTTTTGCACGTGCGAATTATTCATTTGCTAATAAGTATATGTTGCAGGCGATTGTTCGTAGAGAAGGATCTTCTCGCTTCGGGGAAAATAATAAATGGGGATACTTTCCTGCTGTATCGGCGGCTTGGAATGTTTCTGATGAAGAGTTTATGCAGGATGTCGATTTTGTTAGTTACCTGAAATTACGGGCAGGTTATGGTGAGACTGGTAACTCTGGATTCGGTAACAATGCGTCTCGTGTGACTTTAGGTGGTGGTGGAAGGTACCTTTATCCTGATGAAGCATATCGGGAAACTTATGGCCCCAATAGGAACCCTAACCCGAATTTAAGATGGGAAACGAAAAAGGAATATAATATCGGTTTAGATTTTGCTCTTTTCAACAGCAAATTGAGTGGTAGCTTGGATCTCTTTCAGCGAAAAACTGTAGACTTATTAGATACCTACACCACACCACAGCCTCCATATATTCAGTCGAATATATATACCAATGTGGGTACTATATCTTCAAAAGGTATTGAACTGGGACTGAGTTATAATGCGATTAGTAGACCTAATTTTACATGGTCGGTTGATCTTGTCGGTAGTACAACTAGGAACACATTAGATAGTTACTCCAATGATATTTATACACTTGATTATAAGACTTTTGGAAGTATTGGTGGGGCTGGTGCTCTGGGGGATGCTATTGTTACGTACGAAGGAGGGCCTGTTGGACAGTTTTGGGGTAAACGATTTGCAGGTTTTACTGAGGAAGGTAAATGGTTGTTTTATAATAAAGACGGAGAGGCCGTGCGTAATGACCAAATCAATAATTCAAGGAATCGCGAATTAACTGACCTTGCACCAATAGGTAATGCAGTGCCAAAGTATTATTTGTCCTTAAATAATACGTTTTCTTATAAGAGATTTGATTTGAGAGTTTTTATGCGTGGGAAGTTTGGTTATGATATCCTGAATACCATGGCTTTGACTTATGGTAATAAAGCGTGGCAGGGGAACCTATTGCGGGATGCATTTACAAAGTATAGCGAAATAGATGATACCTACATGTATTCTGATTATTATATTGAAAATGGTAGTCATTGGAAATTGGATGAGGTTACGATTGGGTACACGTTCAAATTACCTACTAACTATGTGCGTAATCTACGGGTTTATTTTACTGGACAGAACTTAGCTACTATCACTGGTTATTCGGGTAATGATCCAGACTTTATTTCGGATACAGGATTAGGCCCAGGCATTGACAGTAGAGGAGCTTATCCAAGCACTCGTTCTTTCTTGATGGGCGTTAATTTCGGTTTTTAAACAATAGTCACAATTACATTTTGCACATACTATATAAATAAAGGATGTGAATTAATCAAAAGATATACAGATGAAATTGAAAATATTTAAAATTGGTTTAATTGGGTTGATTCTTTCTGTCACGAGCTGTACCGACCTTACAGAGAATGCTTATGACCAGATGTTGACGGATAATTTTTACAACAATCGTAATGAGGTGCTATCGGCAGTTCTGAGACCGTACACGCATGCAAATGCGTGGGTCACACCATCTGGGCAAGATGGTTGGTGGAGGCCCGCTGAATTGTCTGCAGATCAATTGGCCTGGCCTACTAAAGGACGACACGGTGAAGATGGAGGAAAATGGAAGCGTTTACATTACCACACTTGGACTGTTGATGAAGGTGGCTTGAATAATGCCTGGAGATTGATGTTCTGGGGGATGGGGCTATGCAACGATCCAATAGAGAACTTGGAGTCTCGTGAAAGTGCGTCTATGGGAATATCTGATAGTGAAAAAGCTGCTTTTATAGCAGAGTTAAAGGTGTTAAGGGCCTTTCATTATCTTAAATTAATGGATCTTTTTGGCAATATACCTGTGGTGACTCAGGTAGGAGTACCAACGCAACCTGAGACAATGCCAAGGGAATATGTTTTTCGTTTTATTGAAACTGAAATCTTAGAGAATGTAGGCGCACTCCCAGCTTTATCTTCAGAAATGATGGGTAGAGTAAGTAAGGCTGCTGCCTACGCTATGTTGGTAGAGCTTTATCTAAACGCAGAGGTTTGGACTGGAGAGGCGCGCTGGGATGATTGTATTGCCGCGGCGGATAAACTAATCAATGGTGAAGGTGGAGGACAAAATGGCGTTATGGCCTTAGATCCTAATATCACAGATCAGTTTGTCAATACAAACCATTTGTCAAAAGAAGTTATCTTCTCGATTGCTTATGATTACACGAGGGCTAATTTTCAGCCTTCCTGGACAGGTGAATTTTTCCATTTTAAACAAAGAGAGATTTATGGCGGTGGTCGTAATGGGAACAACGGTATTGTATTAATCCCTGGTGTTTACAGCACTTATCAAGATGCTGATCTGAGAAAAAAGGAATGGTTATTACAGGGGGCTCAATTTAATTTTGGAACGGGAGAGCCTGTTTTAGGATCTGAAGAATATAACGGAAAACCTTTGGTTTTTGTGGATGAGATTCGACGGATTTCCAATAACGGAACATCTTCTACTATGAGCGATGGAGAAGAGAATAGCGGTATAAGATTCAATAAATACAAATTGGGTAATCAAGTGCAAGGACATGACGGCACACCGATTGATGAGGATTATAATAACACAGATTGGAATATATATCGCTTAACATGGGTGTACTTTGCCAAAGCAGAGGCATTAATTCGTAAGAATAATGGTATAGCTACCGCAGAAGCTGTTGAATTGATAAACACCTGTAAAAAGAGAGCGTTTACAGAGCAGGATTGGTCTAGCCATGCTTATAAAACTTCAAGTTTAACACTAGATGAGTTATTAGCAGAACGTGGAAGAGAGTTTATTTTTGAAGGGTTTAGAAGAAATGATTTGATCCGTTTTGGTAAGTTCCACACGGCTTCTTGGTGGGATCATCAGGGAAGTGATGCGACTAAGACTTTATTTCCTATTCCGCAGCAGCAGAGAGATATGAATCCTAATCTGGTTCAAAATACGGGCTATCCAGGAAGTTAGATTGATGTTTCAGGTTCGAAAAGAGCAGTGTACCTTTACTGGGTGCACGGCTCTTTTTTAACATTGTGAAGTTCTCTTTTTTATTTGTTGATTCAACCCTATTCAATGAAGTGATATTGTTTGTTATCGTATGATTACATATAGAATTGGGCATTTCAAAAAAATTGGATGATGCATTAACAATTCTTTTAAAATCTATTAACAGGAGAATAGTCTGTTTTAGACTATTTTCGGCTACTTATTCTAAGTAACTAAAGAATAGATTCACGTTTTAATTAATAAACTAATTTTACACTATGTATAGACACGCATTAAAAATTTTTGTTATTATTCTGTCAATTGTCGTTTTAGGGAGTCCCTTAAAAAAAGTCTGCGCTCAAGTTGATTCGGATAAAGGATATAAAGTAGAAATAATTGCTGAAAATCCTTATTTTAGTCAAAAGTATTTGGCGCGTCTCGAAGGCGTCTTTTATCAGGTTTATCCCAAGCTAGTCAATGATTTTAATGAAAATTCGCCACGAAAAGTCACGATTACGATAGATACCACATATGATGGAGTCGCATACGCCCATAATGGACGGGTTGTGATAAGTCAAGGTTGGTTGGAAAAGAATCCAGAAGATATCGATGTTGTGACCCATGAAGTGATGCACATTGTGCAGGCGTATCCACCAAGAAGTGGGCCGGGATGGTTGGTAGAGGGAATCGCTGACTATGTTAGGGATAAGTATGGTGTTAATAATACCGGTGCAAATTGGTCTTTGCCAGATCTCAAAGAAGGTCAACACTATACCAATAGTTATCGTATTGCAGCGCGCTTCCTGAAGTGGATCGAGCTGAATAAGCAAAAAGGGATAGTAAAGAAATTGGATGTTGCCCTGCGTAATAAGGAGTACAGCGATGTTATCTGGGTTGATAATACCAAGATGACTTTAGATCAGTTATGGGATGCATACGAGAAAGAAAATATAGTAATAAACTAATATAATATAGAATCGATATGATGAGAGTTTTAATTGTACTTGTTATGCTGGTCTGTGGTTCGTACAGCCATCTTTATGCACAAAAGATCGATCAGATAGATCGTCCAGAAGAATGGGTCAGTACACTGATGGGTACAGATTCGAAAGTGTCTTTCTCAAACGGAAATACTTACCCGGCAATCGCTGTGCCTTGGGGTATGAATTTTTGGAGTCCCCAGACGGGGAAGATGGGGGACGGCTGGATGTATAGCTACGCAGCCGACAAAATTAGGGGATTCAAACAGACCCACCAACCCTCTCCGTGGATGAATGATTATGGTCAGTTCTCTATTATGCCGGGGAGCCATCGTCCAGTAATTGATCAGGATCAACGTGCGAGCTGGTTTTCGCATAAATCAGAGACAGCAAAGCCTTATTACTATAGTGTATATCTCGCCGATGCTGACGTGACGACCGAGATAACACCTACAGAGCGGGCGGCGATTTTTCGTTTTACCTTTTCCGAAAGCGATAGTTCTTTTATTTCAATTGATGCATTTGACCGTGGATCTGAAGTCAAATTTATTCCGGAGGAAAACAAGATTATTGGTTATTCCAGTAGATATAGCCGTGGCAAGTACGAGAATTTCAGAAACTATTTTGTCATCTATTTCGATAAAGATGTCGAGTTTACAAAAATTTGGAAGGACAGTGTTTTTCAGGCAGGTGATGTTCAGGAAGCCAATGCTAATCACACAGGCGCGATCGTAGGATTTAAGACGAAGAGAGGTGACGTGGTTAATATGCGGGTAGCCTCCTCATTCATTAGTTATGACCAAGCGGAGCTTAACTTGAAACGCGAGCTAACGAATAAGGATTTCGACCAGGTTAAGCGTGAAGCCAAGGATCTTTGGCATAAGATCCTCAGCAGAGTGAAGGTTGCGGGAGGAACACACGATCAGATTAAAACCTTCTATTCATGTCTATACCGCACTGTGTTATTTCCGAATAAACTTTATGAGATCAACGAGCAGGATGAAATTATCCACTGGAGCCCATATAATGGCAAGGTGCTTTCTGGACGTATGTTTGCAGGAACAGGCTTTTGGGACACATTCCGGGCCCTTTATCCCTTCTTAAACCTTGTTTATCCCGAGATCAATGTCGAGATGCAGGAGGGATTGGTTAATGCCTATAAAGAAGGTGGATGGTTGCCAGAGTGGAGTAGTCCAGGATATGCCAATATCATGGTCGGAAACAATTCGGCATCTGTAGTTTCTGATGCTTTTATCAAGGGACTTCGTGGATACGATATCGAGACATTATATGAAGCATTGTTGAAAGGTGCTAACAACGAAGGCCCGATGACGGCTGTCGGTCGTGCGGGGGCTCCTTATTATGTTGAGCTTGGATATGTACCCTATGATGTAAAGATTAATGAAAGTGCGGCACGGAGCTTAGAGTATGCGTATGATGATTTCGCTATCTATCAATTGGCTAAAGCCCTAAACAAGCCAAAAGCAGATATCGATCTTTATAGAAAACGTAGTCAGAATTACAAGCATCTTTTTGATCCGCAAACAGGGTTAATGCGAGGTAAGAATAAAGATGGCTCATTCCAGACGCCATTCAACCCTTTCAAATGGGGCGATGCATTTACCGAAGGGAATAGCTGGCATTATACCTGGTCTGTATTTCATGATGTAGAAGGATTGGCGAGGTTAATGGGAGGACATCAATCTTTTGTAAACAAGTTGGATTCAGTCTTTACTCTTCCGCCAATATATGACGAAAGCTATTACAGAGGTGTCATCCACGAAATAAGGGAGATGCAGGTTGCGAACATGGGGCAGTACGCTCACGGCAATCAACCTATCCAGCATATGATCTACCTATATAATTATGCCGGACAGCCTTGGAAAACGCAACATTGGGTAAGAGAAACTATGGATCGTATGTACACACCTTACCCTGATGGTTATTGTGGAGATGAGGATAATGGGCAAACCTCTGCGTGGTATGTGTTTTCGGCGCTAGGTTTCTATCCTGTTTGTCCTGCGACGAATGAATACATCCTTGGAGCCCCATTGTTCGAAAAAGCTGAGGTCAACCTTCCGAATGGAAAAACAATATCTATTCAAGCGAATAACAATGGTAAGGATAATCGTTATGTACAGGAATTGAACCTTAATGGTCGTGCACATAAAAAGAATTTTTTAACGCATGAAACGCTATTGAATGGTGCGACGATTGATTTTAGAATGGGTAGCGAGCCTAATAAGAGTAGAGGTGTCGATCCAGCAGCTTTCCCATATTCACTTACCATAGAAATGGAGAAAGAATAAGTAGTCTTGGGAAGTTTTTTAAAAACTGCAACTATGTATAAATTCTTATTTGTGCTATTTGTAAGCTTTGGATTTTCTCATGTATGTGCCCAAAGTCAAGATCAAGCTAGTTTGGTCAATGTATTCTTGGGTTCCTCAGGAGATCACGGACAGCTATCACCTGCTGCATCCTATCCGTTTTCAGCTTTAAGCATCGGAGCGCAAACCTATCCAACGACGCATACAGGGTATGAATATTTGGCAAAGCGATTTTATGGGTTTACCCATAATCGCTTCGAAGGAGTAGGTTGTCAAGGAAGTGGGGGGCTTTTATTTGTAAAGCCCCTCCGCTCATTGGATGAAGGGGATCTCCATAATCCATTAGAGAAAGTGTATGATACCGGTCGACCGGGAAGTTATCAGGTCAAATTTACGAACGGTCTCCATGCGTCGATGGCTGTGTTGGGAAATGCTGGAATGCACCACTATCAATTTGGCGATGCCGCTCAACAGAGAGGCCTTTACGTAGATCTGTCACACTCATTCAATAGGGCTTTTGTTTCCGAAACTCACAAGGTTGATGGCCAATGGCTTATCGGTACGCTAAGGTCTAAGACTACATGTCATGTGGGAATTTATACGTTTTACTATGCATTATATGTCGATAAGCCCGTGGATTGGGAACAATTGGAAGACGCCAAATTAAAGGCTAAGACAAAGACCAAAGCTTCTGATTTTAACGTTTATATAGGCTTCTCGGCCGTTAGCGAGGAAGATGCTAGACAAAATGTGCGGAGGGAATCTTTTCAAGAAATGGCTGAAACTAGTTTTAGAGATTGGAATCAGTTGTTAGGAAGGGTTGAAGTCAAGGGAGAGAAGGGAAGGGAAGCACTGTTCTATTCCCTGTTGTATCGAGTCTTACAGTCTCCTTATAAGATTTCTTCAGCCTCAGGTTCCTATAGAGCCATAGATGGCGGCTTACAACAAACTGTCATAGATCGTTATAACGGTTGGGCAATATGGGATAATTACAAGACGCAACTTCCCTTTCTGAGTGTTCTATATCCAGAATTGTATCAGCCTATTGTATCTTCGATAGCTAATCTTTACCCATATGGAAAGAAAGATTTTGCGACACAGAATGAACCATCTAACACGGTACGTACAGAGCATGCGATTGTTGTCTTATTAGATGCCTATAGAAAGGGATATGACGTGGATTTCCCCTCGATTATTGACTCCCTGAAAATAGAAGTCGATCGGTTGGAAGATGTTACACCGGATAAGTCTCTCGAGACGGCCTATGACCGTTGGGCGTTAGGGCATATCTATGGTATTATGGGAAATAGCCATAAGCGCAAATACTATTTAGATAAATCTATTGCATATCGTCAGCGTTGGGTTGAAGAGTTTTCAGACCTGTCTAGGTCAGACGTGGATAGAATGTCCGCTCGGAAAATGTATCAAGGCACCATTCGTCAATATAGATGGTCCGTTCCTTTCGACCTAAAGGGGCTCAAGGAATTAATGGGGGGAGATCGCCCGTATCTTGATGGTTTGGATGATTTCTTTGATCATGATTATTTCAATAGGGCAAATGAACCTGATTTACATGTTCCAGCTATGTATCAGGCTAGTCAACAACCTTGGAAAGCTCAATTCTGGATGCACCAAATGGCCTTGGATACGGTCATCAACCATTACTTTAATGATAACAGTAAGGGAATCGGAGCTGAAATAGACCGCATATTTAAAAATCAGCCCAAAGCATTTATACGGACGATGGATGATGATGCCGGCGCTATGTCTGCTTGGTTTGTGTGGGCTAGCTTGGGTCTGTATCCTGCTGCTGTTGGCCACCCAGTTTATTATATCCATTTGCCCATATTTGAACAAACAGCGCTACATATTAACGAGAAAACTGCCTTTTCAATAAAAGTAGAAAATTACGGATCCGATAAACGATATATTGATAAGGTATTTCTGAATGGACGGCCTTTAGATCGAAACTGGTTGACACACGAAGAGATTGTTCTTGGAGGCGAGCTTACAGTTTATGCTTCCTCTATACCCAATGTCGATTTTGGTGTTCAAAACCAATGGCAAAGCCAGCTAGATCAATAAATTGAATTGAAATGATATATAAGAATATTTTCACCTATACTTGTTTGTTTTTTGCTATGCAAACAGTAACGCTCGGTCAATCCCCTGAGAGAAGGCTAGTAGATTATGTTGATCCTATGATAGGGACTGCTAAGATGGGACATACTTACCCGGGTTCTACCGTGCCATTTGGTGCGGTACAGTTGAGTCCGGATACCGATACGATCTCTTACGCAGTGAATGGTAGTTATAATCCAGATGTATACAAATATTGTGCTGGATACAAGTACGATGATCCAACTATCGTGGGGTTTAGTCATACACATTTTAGTGGGACTGGACACGCTGATCTTGGGGACTTCCTAATTATGCCAACCAGTGGTGAGCTGAAATTGAATCCAGGTACGGCGGATGTACCTGGAAGTGGTTACCGATCATTATATAGTCACGACAATGAATTTGCTGCTGCCAATTACTATAAAGTAAAGTTGGATGCTCATGATATTACGGCCGAACTGACAACGAGTAGTCGTGTAGGATTCCATCGTTATACATTTTCCAAGTCGGAACAAAGTCACATCATCTTAGATTTGATGCATGGTATATATAACTACGATGGAAAAACGGTATGGACTGTCGCTCGTGTGTTAAATGACAGTACTGTAGTGGGGTATCGTCAGACCAATGGATGGGCCCGCACGCGTGTGGTACATTTTGCGATGAAATTTTCCAAGCCTTTTAAAAGCTATGGCAGCAAGAATCTTGAGGAAATGCCCGTATATAGAGGCTTTTGGCGAAAATTTGATCAATCGGACAATTTTGCTGATATCGCAGGGAGTAAGATACGTATGCACTTCGACTTCGATGTAGAAGTGGGCGAGCAGGTACAGGTGAAGTTGGCACTTTCTCCCATTAGCATGGACAACGCTTTGGCCAATATGGAAGCTGAAGTACCACATTGGGATTTTGACAAGACAATGCGAGAAGGGCAGGATTTGTGGGAAAGTGAACTCAGACGTATCGAGGTCAAGATGCGAAAACATGAAGACTATGTCAATTTCTATACGTCAATGTACCACGCGGCATTGATGCCAACAGAGTATATGGACGTGAATGGAGAGTATCGGGGGCAGGACTATCAAATACATAAGGCTGAAGGTTTTACGAATTACACCTCTTTGTCTCTTTGGGATACATTTCGTGCGTTTCATCCCTATATGAATATTGTCAACCCATCACGCAATTCTGATATTGTGCAATCTATGATAGCCCATTATGATCAAAGCGTTTTGAATATGTTGCCAATTTGGAGCCATTATGCCAATGAGAATTGGTGTATGAGCGGTTACCATAGCGTTTCGGTAATTGCTGATGCGATTATAAAAGGTGTATACAAAGGTGATGCGCACAAAGCTTTGGATGCCTGTGTCACTACGGCAAACTTCCGACGTTATGAAGGAATAGGGGAATACATTGATTTAGGCTTTATTCCAGATGAAAAAAATGGAACTTCAGTATCCAATACTTTGGAATATGCCTATGATGACTGGTGCATAGCTCAACTAGCAAAATATCTGGGCCGCCAAGATGTATTTGAGACTTTTATAAAACGATCTGAAAACTGGCGTAACCTGTACGATGCTTCGATTGGATTTATGCGTCCAAAACGCGCCGATGGGACGTTTAGAAAGGAATTTGATGTATTGGAGACACATGGGCAGGGGTTCATCGAAGGTAATACTTGGAACTATAGTCTGTATGTGCCACACAACCCTGAGGGAATGATGGAACTTATGGGAGGAAAAGAGCGTCTTTCCAATTATTTAGACTCTCTGTTTACGATGCACTTGCCGGATAAGTACTTTGAAAATACCGAGGATATTACCAGAGAAGGAATCATTGGTAATTATGTACATGGAAATGAACCAGCCCATCATGTTGTATACCTATACCAAATTGCTGGCGAAGGCTGGAAGACCCAACAATGGGTGCGGAAAATTTTAAAAGACCAATATCACAATGGCGCGGATGGACTTGGAGGAAATGATGACTGTGGACAGATGAGTGCTTGGTACCTTTTCAGTAGCTTGGGTTTCTATCCCGTTTCTCCTGGATCGGAAGAGTACTGGTTGGGGGCACCATTGGTGGAATCTGCTGCTATCAATCTGGAAAATGGCCAAGTATTTAAGATAGAGGCTGTCAATCAAAGCGATAAGAATATGTATGTGCAAGAGGTATTACTTAATGGCAAGTCTCTTAGCGGATATACTTTAAAGCATAGTGATATTATCAATGGTGGCCACCTTCAATTTAGAATGGGAGCCAAACCTAAAAAAGATTAGTAGACGGAAAAGTAACGAAGGTATTATAGTTTAGTTAAGGAAAAAGAGCTATGTTTTTAAGAATAGGATATATATGCATATTATTAGTGTTGTTGAATGGGTGCTCAACACGAAGAGCATCCGTGGGAACTGCTGATCTGGAACCAGTCGATTATGTGAATGTGCATATGGGAAATATTAGTCATCTGCTGGTGCCGACTTATCCGACTATCCATCTTCCAAACAGTATGCTGCGTGTATATCCAGAGCGTTATGATTACACATCGGATCAGATTAATGGACTTCCATTGATCGTGACGAGCCATCGTGGCAGCTCAGCTTTCAATCTTAGCCCGATACAGGTCGCAAATGGAACAAACTTAAAGAAAATATATCCGTTTTCTTACGATAACGAAGTTGTTAAACCCTATTACTATGAGGTAGACTTGGATGAATCAGCAACCCATATTCGGTATGCACCATCGCACCAGTCGGCCATTTATCATGTTCAATTTGCCAAATCGGCCCCTTCTTATTTAATTTTCAATACCAGAAATGGACATTTGCGGGTCGAAGGAAATAAGGTATATGCCTCTCAAAACTTAGGCAATAATACGACCGTCTACCTCTTCGCGGAGACAGATGTCCTGCCAATCCGTAGCGGTTTGTTGACTTCAGAAGGAGCCATTGATGAGGCGTTAACCGAAGGTGAAGGTAAAAATGTCGCATCAGCATTGGAATTTGGAGGAGACGTACAGAGTGTACACATTCGCTATGGCATATCTTTTATCGATCAAGAGCAAGCCGAACGTAATCTTCGTAGGGAAATCAAGACTTTTGACCTCCAAACAGTTGCTGATTATGGTCGCTCGAAGTGGAATGAGGCACTAAGAAAAATAGAGGTACAAGGGGCTAACAAGGATGATAAGGTGGTTTTTTACACTTCCCTATACCGTTGTTTCGAACGCGCCATTAACTTAACTGAAGATGGTCGTTACTTTAGTGCTTTCGACGGCAAAGTTCACGAGGATGAGCAAGACTTCTATACCGATGACTGGATCTGGGATACCTATCGCGCTACACATCCATTGCGTGTGTTGATAGACGAACAGATCGAGTCGGATATTATCAATTCCTTCATACGGATGGCTGAGCAAATGGATAATTTTTGGTTGCCAACTTTTCCCGAAGTTAATGGGGACTCTAGACGTATGAACTCGAATCATGGGGTCGCTACTATAGCAGATGCATACGCAAAAGGATTGCGGTCTTTTGATCTTGAAAAAGCTTATCAAGCATCTCGTAATGCCATTATGGAGAAGACATTGGCACCCTGGTCGGCCGATTCTGCAGGTTGGTTGGACAATTTTTACCGAGAACATGGATATATCCCGGCATTGGCTCCCCAAGAAAAGGAAAGCGTCCCCGAGGTTCATCGATTTGAAAAGAGACAACCTATAGCAGTAACTCTAGGTACTGCTTATGATGAATGGTGCTTGGCTGAGTTGGCTGAGGCGTTGGGAAAGAAGGACGATGAACAATACTTTAGGAAGCAAGCTCTTAATTATCGAAATGTCTATAACCATGAAACCGGTTTTTTTCATCCGAAAGATAAGGAGGGATTTTTTATTGAACCCTTTGATTATCGGTATTCGGGAGGACAGGGCGCTAGAGATTATTATGGAGAGAATAATGCATGGATTTACCGTTGGGATGTGCCGCACAATGTAGCGGACCTTGTCCAATTGATGGGTGGACGTGAATCATTTGCTGGCAACCTCAATCAAACGTTTCGTGAACCACTAGGGAAGGGTAAATACCAATTCTATAGCCAACTTCCGGATCATACAGGGAATGTCGGACAATTTTCTATGGCCAATGAGCCCAGCTTGCACATTCCATATTTGTACAATTACGTTGGTCAACCTTGGATGACGCAGAAGCGTATCCGTACACTACTACACCAATGGTTTCGTAATGATTTGATGGGAGTGCCTGGTGATGAAGACGGAGGTGGAATGTCGGCATTTGTTGTTTTCTCGATGATGGGTTTTTATCCGGTAACTCCAGGTATGCCTATGTATACAATCGGATCGCCTTTTTTTGAAAAAGCCTCCATAACTCTTTCCAACGGAAAAGTATTTACGGTTAGTGCAAAAAATTATTCTAAAGAACATAAGTATATACAGGAAGCCTATCTTAACGGAGAAAAGTGGACAAAAACATGGTTCGCACACGACGACTTGGCAAAAGGTGGTGAGCTAGTTCTAGTCATGGGTAAACATCCTAATACCAAGTGGGGGGCACAGCTCGATGATTCACCACCTTCGTTTAAAATGCCGTAGTAGGCGTTTGTGCGGTTTTCTGCGTAGGTGTATGATTTATTAACAACGATAAACTATTGTGAACTATGAAACCTATTATTCTATTGGTATGTGTGCTCTGGAGTCTCTATGGCTATAGCCAAGACTTCAAGCAATATAGTTCTAGTACACTTGATTCCATTTATAAATATTATGGTGTGGGGTCGTTGCAATTATTTCGAGAACATTATCCATTTGATGAGAATTACAAAGCGGACTATTTAGTTACCGATGCAGAGGGAGTCAATATCTACTCTTATCTCTGGCCTTTTTCTGGCGGTTTGTCAGCACAAGTAGCAAGGTACGAATTGGAGAGCGATGTGGAAATTAAGGAGCATATCGAAAAGCATGTACTCATAGGATTAGGTAACTACTACGATATGAGAGAACCGTTTGCTTATGCATCCTACATCAACACGGCCAAAACATCTGATCGTTTCTACGATGATAATATTTGGATAGGAATAGATTTTGTTGATATGTATATGTTAACGGGTGATGAAACCTATCTCGAAAAAGGCAGAGCGATATGGACTTTCATTGAAAGTGGGACAGACGATAAACTTGGAGGGGGGATTTACTGGTGCGAGCAACGTAAAGAGTCAAAAAACACCTGTTCAAATGCTCCCGGAAGTGTATTGGCATTGAAGCTCTATCAAGCAACAAAGGAGAATAAGTTTCTTGAGAAAGGAAAAGCACTTTATCATTGGACGCAAGAACATTTACAGGATACAGTAGACCACTTGTACTACGACAATATCAATCTACAAGGCTATGTAGACAAAACGAAGTATTCCTACAATTCGGGTCAGATGATACAAGCGGCCTCTTTACTGTATCTAATTACGGGCAAACAGGAATATAAAGAGGATGCGCAACGTGTAGCTTCGGCTAGTTACGATTTCTTTTTTGACACGTATCACGATACTGACTACCCTCGATTTAAGTCAGGCAACCTCTGGTTTAATGCGATTATGTTGCGAGGTTTTATTGAGCTTTATCATATAGACGGTAATGCAGACTATCTACATACCTTCTGCAAGAATATGGAGTTCGCATGGCAATATATGCGTGATGGTCAAGGTTTGTTCGACACAGATTGGAGCCTACAACAGCGAGGTGGAAAAAAATGGTTGCTCAATCAATTTGCTATGGTAGAAATGCAAGCACGACTAGCTGCTACACTTGATAAGATAGAGCAGCCTTGATTGCTTGGTAACAAACAGAAAGCATTCCCCTATTCCAAGGGATGCTTTACTCCTTCAAATGTCATCTTGATAGGCAAGATAAGTCCATTATCGTCAAAGTGCATTTCTTCGATACAGGTCACACGGTCGTGCGCACTTGTCTTGCCAAGTGGGCGACGGTGATAAACGATGAAATATTTTTCTTCGTTGGGCACTTTGATTACAGAGTGATGGCCAGCTCCGGTAGCAATTTCGTTATCCTGTTCCAGTATAGTACCTATCCGTTCAAATGGACCAAACGGTGAATCAGCAATAGCATAGGCAACTTTGTAGTCCGGTCCTGTCCAGCCACCTTCCGACCACATAAAGTAATATTTACCATCTTTGATGAACATAAATGGTCCTTCGACGTAGTTTTCGGGTGTGACCTCTTTGTAATACGTATCATCGTCGAATGGAAGCAGTCCGGTGAAATCTGATTTAAGCTTTACCATATTGCAGTGTTTCCATCCTCCATAGTACATATAGTATGTCCCGTCTTTATCCTTGAAAACAAATTGGTCAATGGGTTGGGCTCCGTTGACAATTTTATTAATGAGTGGCTTGCCTAAAAGGTCTTTGTATGGTCCTGCTGGATTATCAGCTACAGCTACACCGATGCCACCTATCTCACCTTCATGTACATCATTTGCTGCAAAGAAAAAGTAATATTTTCCATCCTTTTCCAAGACCGCCGGAGCCCACATAGCTTGATGCGCCCAAGTTACTTCTTTGTTGTCTATAATACGTGGGTGTTTTTGCCAGTTGACAAGATCTTTCGATGAGAAAGCATCAAAAAAAAGTTGCTCACCATACGGTGCCGAATAGGTTGGGAACACCCAATAGGTATTGTCATAGACGATACCTTCCGGATCGGCGTAGTTGCCCGGGAATATGGGGTTTTGTTGTGCGATAAGGGATGTGAGAGGACCTAATAAACCAATGGTTAGGGCTGTTTTTAAAGCTTTCATATGGATTTTATGGATGATTTAAAGTTAAAGATAGGGAAATACAAGCATTTTTCATAGTGAGCAATTTCCCAATCCCCTTGGAGTAGATACGTTGAGAAAAAGCTACTCTTCTCTAACAGGAGTTGGTACTGTCCAAAAGCGGACAGAATATGTCCGATATCGGACAGTGCTAAAGTATAGTTTTTATAAAAGTATTTGAAAATGAATTCATTGTAGTTTTGGCTATATTCTTGGTGTGCTTATCTTAGAATCAACAAAAAATAAAGAACAATGATCCAACTAAAGGAAATTTTTAAGTGGTATAACGTAGGAGGAGCACGTGCTTTTGTATTGAAAGACATTAACTTAACTATAGAGCAAGGCGAATTCGTCTCAATTATGGGCCCATCAGGGTCAGGGAAATCCACGCTATTGCATATCTTAGGTAATTTGGATGACCCTAGTGAAGGGAAGTATTATTTCATGGGAGAGGATGTTTATGCTATGAAAAATAGAAAGCGAGCAGAGCTGTTTCAGTCGAGGATTGGTTTTGTGTTTCAATCTTATCACCTGATTGACGAACTAACTGTCTATGAAAACATCGAGACTCCTTTGATTTACAAAAGCATTTCATCCGGAGAACGCAGAGCTATCGTGGGAGATCTTTTGGATAAGTTTGGTATTGTTGGGAAAAAGGATCTCTTCCCAAGCCAACTGTCTGGAGGCCAACAGCAGATTGTCGGTATCGCTAGGGCATTGGCAGGGGCGCCAAAAGTGATCTTTGCGGATGAACCGACTGGTAACCTTAATTCCCGTCAAGGAGAGGAGGTGATGGAGCTGTTCAAAGGCCTAAATGAGGATGGAGTTACCATTATTCAGGTGACCCATTCCGAAAAGAATGCCGAGTATGGTGACCGTATAATTAGTCTATTGGACGGCCAATTAAAACAGTAGGGAAAAACTCTTTATAGGTTTTCGATACTTAAAACCTTGCGCAAGGAACTTTCTCTCTTGTGCAAAGTTCTGAAAAATGATGATTACGCTGCTAATTTTACCTATTTCGGTTAGGTTTCTTGTTAATGGCAAAGGTACGTCTGGATATGATTGAGATCAGTGCGTTATTCTGTCTTAGATTGTTTTGATATATTGATGCTCGAAGGGCTCTCTTTGTATACCCTTGGTATGCTGGCCTGTTAACGTTTTCGTCTGCCTTTGTTTGTAGGACTATTCATCCCTCAGACTATCTACAGGATTAGCTCTTGCAGCTTTAATCGATTCATAACCGATGGTAAGCAGTGCGACGATAAAGGTAAGGCTAGCAGCCAAGCCAAATATCATCCAGTTGATGTCAATCTTAAAGGCAAAACTATCTAACCATCTGGATGCTCCGTACCATGCTATTGGGATTGATATTACGATTGCCAAAGCCAACAAACCAATAAAGCTCTTTGTCAGTAAGTAAACAATACCTGTGACGGAAGAACCCAAAACCTTGCGGATACCAATTTCCTTGATACGCTTTTCAGCCATGAAAGCTGACAGGCCGTACAGCCCAAGGCAGGATATAAAAATACCCAATGCAGCAAAAAGATTGAACAGATTACTCAATCGATGTTCACTTTCGTAGAGTTTATCCAGTTCCTGGTCAACAAACCCATACGTAAAAGGAAAATGTGGATTGAGATCGGCGTGTATTTTTTCCAATGCATTGATAGTCGCTTCCAACTGTTGGGGTTTTGCTTTAATGATAAACATTCCTCCCCACTGATTGTAAGAAAGTATTAATGGTTCAATTGCTTTGGAAGCAGGTTTGAAACTAAAGTCTTTCACTACACCGACAATTTGCCCTTTATTTGACCATAACGCAAAGGGCTTGCCGATAGCTTCTTCGGGCGTATAACCGATGATGCTTGCTAATTTTTCATTGATAATATAATTGCTCGAATCGTTGTAACTCTTGGAGAAAGAGCGTCCTGAGACCATCTCCATGCCAAATGCTTCTATAAAGTTCTCACTGACATCCATTGTGGGAGCAATCAATTCCGAATTGGGGTCTTTGCCTTCATAGTAAAAATCTACCGTACCGCTTTTCAGATTGGTTGGCACGACATCGCTGACTGTGAAATCCGCCGTCAGTGGGTTGCTCGCCAAGGCATCCTTATAGGTAGATTGCTTGCCCCAGACTTCGCCGTTCATCTCGACGTATACCAAGTTGGACTTGTCAAAGCCGAGATTGCGGTTCTTCACGAAATTGAGTTGTTGGTAGATGACAATGGTGCCCACCAATAGAAACATGGATACGATAAATTGAGTGACCACCAATGTATTCCTAAATACAACATGCCCCCTTTTGCCTGAAGTCAATACGCCTTTGAGTACTTTGATAGGGGTAAATCCAGAGAGGTACAAGGCTGGATAGCTTCCCGCAATCAATCCTGTTATTAAAGCAATGGCCAATAAAGTCAATAACACATTCGGGTCAAATAAGTGGATTTCCAATGTCTTGCTGATGAGCACCTGAAAACCCGGCAGTGCCAACCAGACCAATGCTATGGCGATGACAAAGGAGAGGAATGTAATGAGAAGCGATTCGCCCATAAATTGAATGATGATCTGTGTACGTTCGGCTCCGATGACCTTTCTCAATCCGACTTCCTTTGCTCGTCGGGCGGAGCGAGCTGTAGATAGGTTCATGAAATTGATACAAGCAACGACCAGAATAAACAGCGCGACCATGAAAAGGGTGTCCACATAAAGGCTATTGCTGCGCCCTGCTAAATCTACCTGTAAATTGGTAGAATGCAGGTGGATATCCGGCATGGCTTGGAGCTGGAATGTTGTTTTGAGCATCGAACCGTCTACATGTTTACTGAACACCTCTTGGATTTGTTGCTCGAGTTGATGGATAGCAGTGCTGGTCGGCACAAAAGAATCGTCAAGCTTGAGGTATGCATAGTTAACAAAATTTCGCCAATCTTGTTTTGCATCATTCATCCAGCTTTCTTTTTCAATATGCTCCATCGGGAGCAAGTAGTCGAATTGCAGGTGGGAGTTGCTGGGGAGGTCGGCAAAAACAGCAGTTACTGTTAGTGGTTTTCTGTTTTCCAGTATGATGGATTGACCGACAACGTTGGTCTGGCCAAAATACTTTTTGGCCATGCTTTCAGTAATCAGAATAGCATCAGGCTGGTGAAACGCTGTTTTTTTCTCCCCATCTACCACAGCAAATGAAAAGAAATCCCAAAATGTACTGTCTGCATAGAATCCCCGTTTTTCTTCGAAACGATTACCATCACGCTCAAATGCGAAATTTACGGGATGACTAAGGCGAAGGTAATTATCTACTATCGGTAGCTTTTGCAGGAGTTCGGGAGCTAAGGGAGGAGGCACGGTCGCTGCTCGAAAATCATCCGCTAATCCACTGGTAATCCGATAGGTTTTAGCCGCATTCTCATGGAAGCTGTCGTAACTTCGCTCGTTCGCCACCCATAGCAGAATGAGGATACTGGATGCTAAGCCGATTGACAAACCCTTGATATTTAGGAACGAAAATGCCTTATAACGCCATAGGTTACGAAATGCTATTTTTATGTAGTTTTTTAACATAATGTTTATCTGTTTTAATCGGTTAAGTAATTAACCGATTTTAATTTTTTTATTCCTACTCTTACTTCCCTTTATTTATCCCATCCGTAGTGCGCTTCGCTCAACACTACGGATCGTAGGGACACATTTTTAGTTCTCAATACCCAATACTCACTACTCATTACTGTCTTTACTCATCCCTCAGACTATCTACTGGGTTGGCTCTTGCAGCTTTAACAGACTGGTATGATATGGATAAGATTAATATTATCACAATAGCCGATGCAACCCAAACGAATACCCAAGGATTGAAAGATACTCTGTATGCAAAATTATTTAACCAATTTTTTAAAAGTAAATAACTGATTGGGATAGCAAGTAGATTGGCGATCATAATGACCTTAAGGAAAGGCTTGTTCAGTTGTACAAAAAGCTGAATTATAGACGCTCCAAGAACTTTCCGGATACTCATTTCTTTTTTACGGATATTGATCTGATAGGCCGACATGCTGAATAGGCCTAAAGCCGCTATGATAATAGATAAAAATGTGAAACCATATAACACCTGTTCTAACCTTTCTTGACGGGCATGCAGTTGTTTATATTGTTGGTCTAAGAATTCAAATTCCAACGGAAGAGATTCGGCAGATGGGTTTTTTGCCCATTCGCGTTCTGCGGCTTGTATAGCTTCTTTTACCTTTCCTTCTTTGGTTTTGACCAGTAACGCACTTTTGAAATGACCAGGCCCGCATTCGTCTTTGTAGGAATAAAGGGTAGGAGTGACCAAATTTTCAAAGCCATAAGTTTTACTGTCTTTGACAATCCCGATGATAGTGAAATCTACATCGCAGCCTGTGATTTTTGCCTGTGTCGTATTCGTCCATCCCAATTCTTTTGCAGCAGTTTCATTGATAACAGCATAATGCCTGGTGCTGTCTTGCAACAGTTGGTCAAATGTGATCGTGCTTTTACCCTGGACAGTTTCTATACCAAGTGTATTGAAATATTCCAAATCAATGTTGATATGATCCATTTCCACTTCTGTGTCGATATACGTAAACTGCTTACTCGGTGGGAGATCGGATAATACGCCGGGTACATTGCTCATAGCGGACACGGAAGCGATGTTCGGATCTTGCAGTAATCGAGATTTGAGCCCATGAAATTGACCGTCCAATTTGTTGTCATAGAACATACCCACTCCTTTAAAGGTTATGATTTGGGCGGTGTCAAACCCTTTATCCGAAGAGCGGATATAACCAATCTGCCCACGTACGACAAGCGCTCCGGCAATAAATACCGTGGCGATGACAAACTGGAAAATCAGTAAACCGTTGCGAAAACCTAAACGCTGCGGATTTGTCTGTAATCCACCCTTAAGCATACGGACAGGTTGGTAGCCCGATAAGACGAATGCGGGGTATACCCCTGATAATAGAGTCGTCAATAAGATTGCCAGTGTTAGTTGCTTTGCCGTTGTTAACGTCAGCATATTTTTTATAAGGTCGTCTTGAAACCACTTAGCTAAAATATTGCCTGTTAATAAAAGCAATAGGAAAGCAATGCCTGCTGCTAATAAACATTGGCAAAAAACTTCGAATAAAAATTGCAGAGCAATGGTGGAACGCTGACCACCGAAAACTTTTTTGAGCCCTATTTCCTTTGCTCGTTTATCGGCCTGAGCTAATATGACGTTCACAAAATTTGCAGCTGCAAGAGATAGGATGACAAGAGATAAAATACCTAATAACCATACTGTCAAATATGGTGTATTGCTGCCGTGCTTCGGTCGAAGGTGTAAATTGGATAATGGGTCAAGATATATCTGCCCGTTGGAATATGCAGATGAGCGTGCTTTATCAAGTTTAGAGATTTCTTTTTGGTAAAGGTTGTTTATTTTTTCTGTCAGTGTATGGATATTTGTACCAGGTTCTGTTTGTATGAATGTCTGATAAGTGAATGGATCGCCTTCTCCTGTGTGGATATCGCGAATGAATAGAAGATCATAATCCAAGATAGAGGGCAAACGTTCTTCACTGATCCCATAAATTGCTTCATATATCCCCATAGGTATCGATACCACAGGAATTTTTTTGGGGATGTCAAACGATTGGTCGTCGGGGAATAGTTGATCGGCGAGCTCTTGGGTGACTAATGTTGCCGCCTCTTGTTCTGTGGATTTATAAAGCGGTCCTGTCTTGGAAGTTACTTGAAATATATGAGCGGCTGCTGAATCGACCTGTGTTGTCTTGTTGACAAGGATGGTTCGCTCTCCAAAAACAGGATAACCGCCATAAAAGAAATCAATTCTTCTGCCCGCACGAATCACTTCCGGAAAATTTTGTTCAATGGCTGGAGCCAAAGTGCCTGCAGTTTGATCGGTATATTGCCCATGGACTGTCAATCCCACAAGGAAAATGTTGTCATAATTAGCATTCCATTTATCGTAACCTGTTTCACGATTGATGTATTGGTAGGATAGAATAAAACCCGCGAAACCAAGCGCTAATCCCAAGATATTGAGAAAAGTAAACAGCTTGTTTTTCTGTAGATTACGCCAAAAGAATAGGAAAAAATTTTTTGTCATCTTTTTCTGAAATTATGTGCGTTGTGAGATTACTTCTTGTTTTATAACTTTTTGCAATCGCTAAGCCATAAATGTAACTGTTTGTGAATAAGGGTGTTTTGAAATACGTATTTCTGAGAACTGTTCGATATCGGACAGTAGTTGTTCGATACCGAACAGTGCAAAGCGTGAAGGTATTTCTTTCTTCGTCATCCTTTCTGTCGCAAGTCCAATGTCATTAAGTTAAGAGATGTATGCCCGTTTTCTTGTCATGACTCTCTAAAAAAGAAGAGTTAATAGATGCTTCGACAAGCTCAGTATGACATAAAGTGCACAGTATCTCCTTAAACTTGATGCGGATGTGAACTGAAGAGGAGAAGCATCTACTTTATACGGTCTATTTATATTTTGCTTCGCAGAGCCTTCGGGTTTTCCTACTGTCGAAATGATATATTTTCGCTAAATTAATGACAGGAGTAACAAGATACTGTTACACGCAGCCCTGTGAGAGAGGAAATGATATACAAATGATAGGTAAATGTCAATAATCCCTATGAATAAATCAATTTCCCTCTGTACTTTATGTCTAATCCCTGGGGAGGAGAGGTATTCCCCTATGGGATTGTCCCTTTATCTAAGGGAAATGAGGTATTACCTATGGAAACGACAAGAAAGCTGTTGGGAAGTGTGGCACTTTCCAAGGGGTTCGTACTTTTCTCCTGTTTATTCTTTTTAAACCCCAAGGCGTTTGAGATAAATCCCGAGGAGAAAAGACTAAATCCCAAGGGAATTTTTATAAATCCCAAGGGGAAATCCATAAAACCCAAGGGAAATGTGGCATTTTTCATGAAAAATATAAAGTAGCCATGAAGCCTTTGTAGATAAGGTATTGGGGGATAAGAGCAAAAAACAATGTGGTAAAAACGTGCCAGAATTTTCGGAAAAAGCGTACAAAAATGGCACGCTTTTTTTCGTTTTCAGCATATATCCCATTCTATATTTGTTATCATGGCTGTCTCATTAAAATTTAATATTGTTCTTTGAAATATAGTTAGTTACAGGTGTTTTCGGAGTGAACGTACTTGAAAAATTGTATAAGAAGCGGTCGTATTGCATCTCTGGGATGATTATCCTGCATTCATTCTCTTACTGTCCTTAGACTTCCGAAGAGTGTTTAGGGACTTTATAATGATAGGTAGTCTCAGACTCCCCTTTATTTACCCCATCCGTAGTACGCTTCGCTCAACAGTAGGATAGCAGGATTCAAAAGACCTATAAGGTTTTCGAAAACCTTATAGGTCTGTGTTTTTTCCAAAACCCCGTACTCGTTTGCAACGAGTATGCAGATTCTTCACAAACAGAATCTATAAATAACATCCTCGTTACCGCTATGCTCAAACGAGAGAGGGTTCCTCCCTTACTGTCTTTAGACTTCCGAAGGGTGTCTAAAGACTTTTCAATGATAGGTAGTCTCAGACTACCCTTTATTTATCCCATCCGTAGTGCGCTTCGCTCAACGCTACGGATAGCAGGGGGCTGTTTTTCCAATACGGATAGGAGAGGTCTCGTTTTTTAGTCTCAATACCCAATACTCACTACTGTCCTCACTCATCCCTCAAACTCTCCACAGGGTTGGCGGTAGCCGCTTTGATAGCCTGTATACTGATGGTACATAAAGCTAAGAAAATGGTACTGATACCGCCAAGTGCAAACATCCACCAACTGATATTCACATGGTACGCAAAATTTTCGAGCCATTTGTTCATCATCAACCAAGCGAGTGGCGTTGCGATAGCAAAGGCAATCAGGAGTAAAACCACAAAATCTTTGGATAACAACATCACAATGCCCGAAACGGAAGAACCCAATACTTTGCGGATACCGATTTCTTTAACCCGACGGTTAATCATCAATAGCGCCAAAGCAAATAAACCAAGACAGGAGATGACGATAGCCACCGTTGCGCCACCGATGACAATCCGCGAGAAGCGCTGCTCGGTTTTATACATGTTATCGGTGTTTTCGTCTAAATACGAAGGACTGATTCTCGCTTGCGGATTTACTTTCTTCCAGATTTGCTCGACTTTGTTGATGCTTTCTGACAGATTGTTGGTTTTCAAACGTACGAAGATATATTCGATAGGGAAACCAACCTGCCTGTTGATTAGTGTGAGCGGTTCTACTTTTCTTTTCAAATCCTGAAAATTGAAATCATCGATAATGCCGATAATAGGTGGTTTTCCGTTGAGATTGAGTGCATCGCCCAGTACTTTGTCAACACCTCCAAGCTGCTCAGCTAGTTGTTTATTGATGATAACAGCGGCTGTATCGGTAGCGAAAGAGCGGTCGAAATCACGTCCGGCAACTAATTGGATACCTAAAGTCTCTAAGTAATCAAAGTCAATACTCATAAAGTTGGTGTGGAGTTGCTTTCCTTCATGTTCAAAGCCCAAGGTACTGGTACCTGTGCTTCCATCGCGTCCGCGTCCGATGTTCATATCGGCAGCGCTGACACTATGCACCCATGGCAGAGAAGATAGTTCGTTGCGCATCTGCTGAAGCGCCTGATCGTGATCGATACCACTTCCAATCGGAATACTGATCACTTCGGATTTATCAAAACCCAAAGGTCGGTTGGCGATGTAATGCAGTTGAGAGCTGATGACCGTCGTAGCAACAATCAATACCATGGCAATGGCAAATTGCAGGACTGTAAGGCTGTTGCGTAGGCGTCCGGCTTTGACTACGGCCGCGCCTTTGAGGTTTTGGATAATATTGGTTCGGGCAATGCGCCATGCTGGATAGCCACCTGCAAAAAGCGTGAGTAGGGTAAATATCCCTACAAAAATGATAAGATTTCGTGTATCAATCAGCTGTGCAATGCTCAGCTTGTAGTTCATATTAGCATTGTATTCCGGCAAGATAAGCCATGCCAGCCCCAGCCCCAGCAGCAAAGCAATCAAACATAGCACAAAGGCTTCTGTCCAAAGTTGCTTAACCAATTGTGCAACCGTGCCGCCTAAGGTTTTGCGTGTTCCGATTTCGCGGTTTCGGCTCAGGGAGTTGGCTAAAGAAAGATTGATGAAATTTGAACATGCGACAAATAAAATCAAACCAGATATAATCAACAGAACCCATGGGAAAGTAGGGGATCCGGCTTCGCCCAACCCGAGATTGTTGAGGTGGTACCTCGCCATCGGGAGGAGATGTAGCGAAAGATAATTTCCATTTTTGTCTGGCAAGCCGCCATTGCGTTTCAATACATCCTGGCTACTTTTATAATGCTGTTCTATAAATGTAAGAGCGGATTTACTGAAAGCTTTATCATTGATTTTTGATGATTTCACTTTCACGAAGATATTGTGATCCTGATGACTCCAATCTTCTTTCCGGTCTTGATAATCCGCTTTTTGCTCAAAGCGCATCAAACTGCTGAAGTTGAGGCTGGAATTGGAGGGAAGGCGTTCGATAACAGCACTAACTGTCTTTGGCTGCCATTCTCCGTTGGCATAGACCTCGACCTGTTTCCCGACTACATCCGTACTATTGAACAGATTTTGCGCCATCGCATCATCTATCACAATATTATCCATTTCTGTCAATGCTTTGTTATCTCCCTGGATGGTGTTGAAATTGAATATATCCAGAAAATCGGCATCTACAAATTTGGTGTTGGATGATATTTGTTTGTCGCCATGGCGCAGAAATATTTCGCCGTTATAATATCGACTGAGGTATGCTATTTCCGGCAGCTCGGCTTTCAACAAAGGTCCAACTGGAGCCGGAGTGGTAGCATTAGCATGAACGTTACCTTCGGGTTGGGTTTGGAAGTAGACCAGACCTATTCGATCATAATCTTTGATGAATTTATCATAGGACAGTTCGTACATCGCTGTCAGGTAAAGCAAAGTAGCCGCTGCGATGGCAATGGCTAAACCGAAAATATGAATGCCACTGAGCATTTTGCTCTTTGATAGGCTTCTCCATGCGATTTTAAAATGGTGCTTTATCATGTTGTTTATATGTTTAATCTGTCCTGATGTTTTTATTCTCAATCACCTGAGCGTATATTTACAACCAAGACAATGCGACGCTACCACTTGAACTACTTGCAGTAATAGACGATCCCCCTCCGTTTAATTTTCCTTGTATGGATTTCTTTGTTTTTGTTCCATTAAAATCTCCACCGGCAAGGTCTACTCGAGAACCGTGAAGGTCTACATCATAAGCGCCCTTAGGTACTGCAATTCGTACACTTCCGCCACTGGTTGATAGTTGCAGTGATTTGGTTACCTTGGTTACGGATGCGTTGATGCTGCCACCGGATGTACCTGCCTGAATATTGCCTTCACATGCGTCTAAGCTGATACTTCCTCCCGAAGTTGATGCTGTCAATGTGCCGGAGACATCTTTGGCAGTGATGGATCCACCTGAAGTGTTCGCGCTGATTGTACCACGGATGTTATCCAATCTGATAGATCCGCCAGCTGTAGTCACACCAATATCGCCCTGACTATCCGCCAATCGTATGCTTCCGCCAGCTGTTTGTCCTTTGATATTTCCAGCGAGTTGGGATAACGTTAGGCTACCACCAGCCGTTTGAAAGTTCTGATTTCCTTCCAGATTGTTTAATGTAATACTACCGCCTGCCGTATTTATATCGGATGCAATCTTTTTTGGAACTGATATGCGTAGAGAGACAGATAACGGATTGTTACCTCTATTATTTTTACGTTTCGCTTTGGCTACTAATACACCATTTTTAACCTCCAGTTCCAGATCATATTCTTTTTCAAAGAGTGTTTGAAGGTCTCCGCCTTTCGTACGGCTATTACCATTCGGGCTGAGGATAACGGCCACTGTGGCTTTGCTGTTATTTCCGCCTTCTACTTTGATGGAACCGCCCGATGTACTGGCTTCTAATTTCTGCACGGTCGATGCCGTAAAATCTTTTTCTACGTAAGTTACCTCTTTCTGTTGAGCGACCAAGAAGGAAACCCATAAAATCAAAGAGGCTGTCAGTAAGGATGTTTTCATGTTATTTGTGGTTAAATGCTATTAATGAATATGTGTTATTTTTAATAATCACAGGACAATAGCTTTGCCAAAAGTGTAAGTTGTTGTGATATAGGTTGTTTTGTTTTTGCTTAGTGTCCGTTACCGAACAGTTGCTGTTCGGTAACGGACATTTTTCTGTTCTATCCCAATGATAGGGAAACAGCGGGAAGTACAGTGAGATCAAAGTGTACTATGCAGCTGCTTATATCATTTCTTTTGCTCTAATATTCTATCTGTAGTGCGCTTGGCTTAACACTATAACACTACGGACAGCAGGGAGGATTACTCATCCCTCAAGGAATCCACCGGATTGGCCATCGCTGCCCGAATCGCTTGCCAGCTCACTGTTGACAACGTAATCAAGGCTGTGATACACACCGCAAAGGCAAATATTCCCCATGAAATTCCTATCTTATAAGAATAGTCCTCCAGCCATTTGTTCATCACATACCATGCAATGGGAGAGGCAATCACAAAGGCTAAGAGCATTAATGCCAAAAACTCTTTGGAAAGCAAACGCGTAATCTGAAAAACGGATGCGCCCAATACTTTACGTACGCCGATTTCCTTGATACGGCTTTCGGCCATATAGGTTGCCAAACCAAATAAACCCAAGCAGGAAATGAAGATAGTCAAACCGGCAAAGAGAATCACCAATTTATAGGTGCGTTCGGCTCGACTGAATTTTTGGGCGTAAGCCTCATCCACAAAAGTGTAACCAAACGGAACGTTAGGATTGTACTTCTTCAACACCCGTTCGATGGTGTTCAGGTTATCCCGTATTGAATTAGCCGGATTGAGCCGGAGGTGAACAAAGCTTTCCCAAGACAATTTTGGGCCCTGGACGAGCAGTGGCCTTATCTTCGCCTGAAAAGGCGACTCGATAATAAAATCCTTAATGACGCCTACTATAGGCATATATTCCGTACTACCTTTATAATTCATTCTTTTGCCAACGGGGTTGTCCATGTTCATCGCTTTAGCAGCTGTTTCTGTAATAAGCATGGCCGTGCTGTCCGAAGGAAACTTTCTGACGTCGATATCCCGTCCCGCAACTAACTCAATACCCATGGTCTTTACAAAATCAGCATTCGCTCCTATACGTACGAAATCTACTCCTTCTTCACTTTCGTTACTGCCTTCCCATTCGTATCCACCTCCTAGACTCCAGACTTGTGTAATCGGACTGCTGGTCACCGTCATGGACAGAATACTGCCCTGATTTTCCAATTCGTGCCTTACTGACTCGATATGTTTTGGGAGCGCTACGTCATAGTCGAGATAAATCAACTGCTCTCTATCGTAGCCCGCTTCCCTTTCCGTGACGAAGCGTATTTGGTTGGAAATGACAATAGTCGCTATTAATAACACAATGGCAAAGGTAAACTGAATGGTCACCAATACTTTTCGTGGTGTAAGTGCTGATTTGGCCTGCCGAAATGTGCCTTTCAATACCTTTACCGGATTGAATGAAGAAAGGTAAAAGGCCGGATAGCTCCCAGCAACTAGGCCAGTGAACAAAACAAACAACAGCCCGAACAACCAAAACAACGGATTTTGTACCGGAATGGATAATTCCATTTGTACCAATTGATTAAAATAAGGCAACACCAAGGCAACCGTTACCAGTGCAATGACAAGGGATATCAAACTCAATAACATACTCTCACTTAAGAATTGCATAATCAATCCTTTGCGTGCTCCGCCCACAACTTTACGGATGCCAACTTCTTTTGCCCGTTTTTCACTCCGTGCAGTACTGAGGTTCATAAAGTTGATACAAGCGATCAACAAAATAAGGGTAGCGATGACGCCAAACAGACGTACTGTCACCAAATTACCAGCAACCATTCTGCCATTTTCGGACTTGTTATAGAGGTAATAATCGTTTAACGAATGGGTAAAAACCTCGTGCGTAGATGGAAAGATATCGGCCTTTGTATAGTCTTTCTTCACATTCTTGATTTTTTCATCAAATACCGGCTGTGATGTTCCCTCCTTCAACATGACATAGGTTTTTGTTGAATTGTTGCCCCAATTGGTATCTTCACCTCCTTCCAAGACATCTGAATATTTCATGGAGAGGAGATAATTAAAACTGAATTGTGTATGATTAGGTAAGTCTTCCAAAATACCGGTTACGAGCAACGGCTGCTTGCTATCGAGTACCACTGTCTTGCCTATTGCTTCATTGTCCCCAAAAAGCGCTTTGGCCAACCCCTTGGTCAAGACGATATTATAGGTATCGCTCAACGCCTGCTCGCTATCTCCCTGCATCATAGGAAAAGAGAACATGGACAGGAAATCAGCATCTACGAATTGTCCGGTAGACTTGATATTCTTATCATCAACGGTGAAAACGGATTCTGTCCGGCTTAATCGGCTGTATGCCTCTACTTCCGGATAATCAGCCTTCAAGGTCGGTCCCAATATTCGAGGCGTGACGTCCCACGCTGCAATATTTCCATTAGATTGTTGATTGCGGTTATACAGCACATACGTACGGTCTCCCTTTTCATGGAAGCGGTCCATGCTCATTTCATTCTGTATCCACAACAGAATCAAGACTGCTGCCGCCATTCCGATGGACAAACCAAGGATATTTATCGCTGTATAGCCTTTATTACGGACAAAGTTGCGAAATGTGGTTTTTAAATAGTTTTTCAACATACTGATTCAGCGTTTAATCGATTAATAGTTTAACTGTTCTATTTAAGACCTATAAAGTTTCTGAAAACCTTATAGGTCTGTGTTTTTTCACTGTCCTTAGACTTCCGAAGGGTGTTTAAGGACTTTCCCATGATAGGTAGTCTCAGACTACCTTTTATTTATTCCCATCCGTAGTGCGCTTCGCTCAACACTACGCGATTGCGGGGGGACGTATTTATTAGTCTCAATATCCAATACTCACTACTATCATCACTCATCCCTCAGGGAATCCACAGGATTGGCTTTGGCAGCATAGTAGGTTCTTGTTGACAGAACGAGGATGGCTACGGTCAGCAAGCTCATCGATGCTATAGCGAATACCCACCAACTTAAGGGCGTTTTGTACACGAAGTCTTCCAACCATTTGTTCATAAAATACCACGCAATAGGAATGGCGATTATGCAGGCTATCAAAACTAGGATTACCAGATTTTTCAGCAACATCACGATAATCTGTGTGACGGAAGCGCCCAACACTTTACGGATGCCGATTTCCTTCGTGCGTTGGTTAGCCGTAAACATGGCTAAGCCGAACAACCCAAGCGAAGCGATGGCCACCGAGAGCCCTACAGCCCAGTTGAGTAATTTGGAGAGTTTAAGTTCAGTCTGATAGAATCCTTTAATGGTTTCATCCAGAAATTTATATTCGAACGGGCTTTCCGGATAAATTTCCGTAAATGCTTTTTCCATTTTGGCGATGGCTGTTTTCCATGTAGATGGATGCTCTTTGTCCAAAGCAATGTGCATGACATAGCCGCCTTTGCGGCTCCAATACATCGTCGGACGGATTTCAGTGTGCGCCGAACCGATATTAAAATCTTTCATCACGCCAACAATAGTATAATGTCCGTCCGTAAATGTTTTTCCGATAGCTTCCTCCGGAGAATTGACTTCAAGGAGTGGCAACATCTTTTCGTTGACCAATGCCTCAAAATAATTGGCGGAATCCAATACACGCACATTCCGTCCGGCCACTAATGGAATGTCATATACTTGTATATAATTTTCATCACCATTGCGCGCATCGAACGAAATGTTTTTATCCTCTTTGGTCGATGCGTCATACTGGAGCGTACTGGTCATCATTCCTTGGAACGCAGGTGATTGGTTACCAAAGCTTACCGCTTTAATCTCGGGTATCTCCATCAATTTGTTTTTTAAGATGTCACCTTTGTTAGCACGGTTTATATCAGGGACGTAAAAGTTAATAAGCGCATCCTTACGGAAACCCATATCCATTTGTGTCGCAAAGTTGATTTGCTTGCTGACGAAAAGCACAGCAATTAAAAATACCTGTGCTAATGTAAATTGAAAAATGGTCAGTGCTTTTCGTACCCAAGCACTGCGGGAAAGGTTCGAGTTTTTAGACACCTGATTTTTCAGGGCAAGTACAGGCGCATAGCCCGTCATAACCCAAGCCGGATAAAAACCGGCCAGTAAGGTTACGCCCACCAGTTGAATAAGCAGAAAAGCGGCCGTCGCGCCAATTGGAATGTTACTTACAGTAAATCCTTTGGGGAGAAATCCTTCAAAAGCATGCACCAATATAGGTAGTAAAAGAATGGATAATACCGTTGCTATACCCGAGACGATAAGCGTTTCCATTAAGAACTGACTTATAAGACTACCCTTGTTGCTTCCCAAGGTCTTACGAATACCGATTTCCTTGGCTCTTTCTATAGATTGCGCCGTAGAGAGATTGATGAAATTGATAGCACCCAAGGCCAGTAAAAATATCGCCAAGAAGATAAGATTCCGTAAAGTAGCAGGTTTGACAGCGTTATAGTTGTATTCCGCATTAAAGTGCACGTCTTTCAAGGGTTGCAGTAGAAATTCATCTTTCCAGGCTCCGGCAACAGGCTTTTTGTATTTCCGTATAATTCCGTCTATGCTTTTTTGCACAGCAACAGGCCTTGTCCCGGGATTGAGCAGGACAAGGCAATTATAGGTATCGTTATAATTGCTCCACGCATCCCAATTGTGATATTCTTTCAAGCTTTCGCTGGCCGCAATAGTGGCTATAGATATATAGCCTTTGTATTTGAAATCGGAGTTCTCTTTCATTTCTGCGACCACGCCGGCCACCTGTAGGGGTATACTATCGGCATACCAAATCGTTTTTCCGACAGATTCAGCAACAGGTATTCCTGGAAAATAGCGGTGGAAATTCTCCTCGCTCAGTACAATCTGATTGGCCTGAGTGAGATTCTGTACATGGCCGGATAGCCATTGATGCGGAAAAATGGTGAAATAGTCTTGATCGGTGAAGATGAGGCCCTTTTCTTTCGGAAATATTTTTAGATCATCCTTTCCCGCTTGCTTAATCTTTAGCTTAGTTTCGTATATCTGGAATAGCGGAGCTACTGCCTCCAGTCCCGTGATCTCCTCATCTATAGCACGGATCATGGGAACCAGCACCGCAGCACTTTTAAAATCACCATTACTGACAACCCTATACACCCGATCCCCATGCGGAAGATGCTTATCAAAGCTGTATTCATAACGCACCATCAGGAAAATAATCAAAGTGGCACAGATCCCAATGGAAAGACTCATGATATTGATCGCTGTGATTAACTTATTCTTCTTGATATGCCGAAAAGCAGTTTTAAAAAATGTTTTCATGTTAAAAGTTATTTTGTGATCAGCGGACAATTGTCAGTAATCAGTTTATTGTCTTTGTTCTTTTGTACTCTACCTCAATATTCAATACCTAATTTGCAATACCCACTACTATCACCTACTCATCTCGTAGATTCTCGGCGATATTTGCACGAGATACTTTTATAATATTGATGCCTATAGTAAATGTGGCAATGACCATTACACTACATGCAGCCATAGCAAACAACCAAGCGTTCAGCGGAATACGATAGGCAAAATTTTGCAGCCATTCATTCGCAGCCCACCAACCTAATGGCAGAGCAATCAATACCGCAATGGCGATAAGGCGGATAAAGTCTTTGCCAAGCAACAAACTGAGTTCGGAGGTATTCGCGCCTAATATTTTACGGATACTGATTTCTTTTGTACGTCTTCCTATTAAAAAAGCTGTCAAAGCAAATAACCCGATCATGGCGATGGCAATAGCGGTGGTCCCGAAAAAAGCAACGATGCGCTGTAAGCGTAGATGGCTGGCAAACAATTGTTGAAAATTTTCATCTAAGAAAGCGTATCGGATCGGAAACCCTGGCTCTATGCTCTTCCACAGCTCTTCGATAGCGGCAACAGATTTCTGTACATCAGGACCATTGAGTTTTACGAGAATTGCGCCCCCTGATTGGAACATGCAAGCTTGGTTGCCAATAGTAAATACAGCGGGTTGTATCTGCTGTTCCAAACCTAGTACATTAAAATCTTTCACGATACCCACGACTTCGATGGGTATGCTGTCGCAATTAGGGTAGGCAATATATTTCCCACCAGCCTGCTGTAACCCCAGCTTATGTGCTGCGGTCTCATTGATAATGGCTGAACGTGTGCTTTGATCAGCTTGACTATCATTGAAGTATCTACCGTCTATAAGTGCGATACGGAGTGTTTCGAAATAATCTTTACTCACTTTAACCGAGCCAAGACGGTACGACTCTCCCTCATGCTTAAAATTCATAGTTGCGGTGTCAGCAAACTGATCGCCAGGGACTTTCGTGCTTTTCGCTACAGATGTTACGCCCGGTATGCGTAGAAGTTCGTTCTTTACTTTATCGAAATCATCTTCTCGGGTTTTCATCAGTAGAGCCCGTATGCTTAACACCTGCTCTCCAGAAAAACCTCTGTCGAAATGTTGCATATAATTCAATTGGCGGTTTACCACCGCTATACCAATGATAAAAAATGCGGCAACCACAAATTGCACAACAATCAGGGTGTTTCGAAGCGCGAGCCCTTGTTTGCCACTGGAATAATCGCCTTTTAGCACTTTAGCAGTGTTATAACGTGAGAGAAAAAAAGCAGGGTATAGTCCAGATAGCAGTGTAACCGCAAACAAGCATAAGATGATTTGTAAAAGCAGATTCCACGAGAATTGGTTGCCAAAAATATTTAATGAAACTTGGAATTCCTGATTGAAATAAGGTAGGGCAATATGTAAAAGCAACATAGATATAGCCAGCGCAATAAGGCATTGCATGGCGATTTCGCCCATAAATTGCCAAAATAGCCTCGCCCTGCTAGAGCCTAGTACCTTTTTTACACCGACCTCTTTTGCTCTTCGTAAGGAAGAGGCAATGGACAGGTTACTGAAATTGACGGCTCCTGCAAAAAGAAGTAAGGTTGCCAATAACAATAGGATCGAGAGTGTAGTCATGTTGCTTGTCCCGTGTTTAGGAAAGTTGTGTATATCATGCACCGCATCTACAAATAGCCCCTCCTGTTTCCCCGATTTCCGAAATTCATGATAAGACAAGGTTTTATCCTTCATAACCCTCTCGGTATAATAAATCTGATCTATTGTGGTTTCCACCACGTCGGTAGGCAATGGGTTTTTGATTTTAATATAGGTGTAATAAGACCAATTCCCCCAATGATAGTTGTTCTTTTCGTAGGGCGAACGATATACTAATTCGATATCTAAATGTGAAGGGCCTTCTGGACGTTCTATGACAGCCGTTACTTCGCATTCAAATGAATTGAATACCTTTATTGTCTTTCCGATAGGATTTTCCGTGCCAAAGAGCTTTGCCGCTATATGCTCGCTAATAACCATGGCATTTGGTTTATGCAAAGGTGTTCGTGCATCGCCTTCCACAATTTTGTAGGGGAATACCTTGAAAAATAATGAATCGGCAGAAATTGTTCCCGCTTGCGAAATAACATTTTCTCCCGCAGCGAGTGGCACTTCAAAGGTTACATCTGTTGAAATTTTGGTAGCTGCTTCGATTTGAGGTGTTTTTTCCTGAAGTAAAGCGGCTAAAGGTGCCTGTGTATTCGAGGAAATATCGTTATCAGCGTCCCGGAGAGAGACCTTGAATACTTTCTCTAATTCTGGACTCCATCTATCATAACTCAATTCATGGTTGAGGTATAAAAGAATGATCAAAAAACTGGTTAGCCCTACAGCCAGCCCCAGAATATTGATGGTTGCATAACCTTTGCTTTTCCAAAGGTTACGAAAGGCAAATTTGAGATAGTTCTTTATCATTGTTATTAAATTATTCGTGATCAGTTGTCGGTTTATTGTCTTTGCTCTTTATTCCTTTATCTCAATAGTCATTACTACCAACTACTCATCCCTTAAACTATCCACAGGATTGGCTTTGGCGGCTTTAACAGCTTGATAGCCTACCGTCATCAATGCTATACCGATAGCAAACCCGCCGGCAAGGGCGAATGACCACCACGGAATAGTAATTTTGTCGTTGAAATCTTGTAGCCAGCCTGAGAATACCCACCACCCTAAAGGTATAGCGATTAGAAGGGCTATACTAATTAGGCTGACAAAATTTCCTGAAAGTAAACGAACAATTTTGAAGATACTGGCCCCCAATACTTTCCGTACGCCTATTTCCTTTTTCCGTTGCTCTGCGGTGAATGCCGCCAATCCAAATAGTCCTAAACAGGCGATGAATATCGTGAGCATAGAAAAAGACGTAATGATATTGTTTGTACGGCTTTCGGCCGTGTAATAGTTCTTGATATGCTCATCCAAAAACTGATAGTCAAAGGCGGCATCCGGTAATTGCTGATTAAATATCTGCTGGATTTGAGCGACATAGGGAGCGACGTTGTCCGTATTGTAGCGTACTAGAAAATAGCGGTAACTTTCGTTTGGTCTAAGCATACGGTAATAAATATAGCCCCCCACAGCTTCTTTTAAACTGGTAAAGTTAAAATTTCGCACAACGCCCTTGATAACGGAATTGGGAGACATTTCAGTAGGTATACGTTGACCTACAGCGTCTTGAGGGTTTTCATAACCCAGATATGCTGATACGACTTCGTTAACCAGCACATAGCAGGTTGAATCTGTAGCGGCTAGCTCTTCCGGTAGATCGGTGCCTGCAAGCAGGTGTAAGCCTAGTGCAGAAACGACTGGTCCTCGGCTACTCGAGGTACTGACGGGTAAACCCTCGTTAGTCTCTCCACGGCGGTGCATGGTTTTGCCGCTTTCTCCAAAACCAGGGAATGTCTGCAAGGTAGCGATACTGGCTGTACCCGATAAGTTCTGGATCGACTGCTTGATCGTATTGAACTTGTCCATTGTGTTAATGGACCTGATCGGAATCGTGACGATATTGGATGGCTGATAACCTAAATCTTTATCCGCAACATGACGCATTTGTAAGGATATGATTATCACGCCGATAATCAGTACAATAGAACAGGTAAATTGGAAAACGACTAAGCCCTTACGTATGTATTGGGCAATATTGCTCTGTGTGATGATGTTCTTCATCAACGACAGGCTTGGGATATTGGCCATCAAGAAAGCAGGGTAACTGCCACCCACAAGCGTTATAACAAGCCATATCAATAAGGCAATGCCTATATTCTCTAGGCTAAACAACTGTGCAACATGTATATTGGTGCCAATAATGGTGTTAAATACAGACAGTACTGATGTGGCCAACAGCAATCCTAAGCATATGGAAAAGAAAGAGAGAATACCTGTTTCCATATAAAACCGGAATTTTATTTGACTGCGGTGTGCCCCAAGTACTTTGTTTACACCCACTTCTTTGGCATTCTTCTGTGAGCGGGCCGTTGCCAGATTCATATAATTGATACAAGCGATGAATATAATCAGCATGGCGAGTATGAAGACGGTCTTTACAGCATCGATACTACCTGTGCGTGTGGACATGTTATCACGCAGATCTTGAGAATGCAAGTAAACTTGTGATAAAGGCTGTAAGAAAAAGTTTGTGTAATATTGGCGATCTTTGGGAACGTATTTTTCAATAAATGCTGTTGTTTTTTGTTCGATATCTTTAGGATTGGCGTTGCTATTCAGCAAGCAAAAGGTATAATAGCTGGCATTTGACCAGTGTACATTTTTACCCATCCAGGAATCCATCATATTTAAAAAAATATCGCTTTCGAATGAACTATTCTGTGGTAAATCTTGGAAAACACCGGAAATCGTAAGCGTGTCTTGTTGGTTGATAATTAGCTTTTTGTTTAAAGCAGGTTCATTACCAAACATATTTTCTTTTTTACTTGCGGAAATAACAACACTCTTAGGGTGCTTGAAAGCCAATTGTTTATTCCCTTCTGTAAATTCAACATCAAAGATGTCAAAGAAGGAAGAATCGGTCAGATATATATTCTTCTCAAAAAAGTTTTTTTCATTTGCGTTGACAGAACCAAAACCTGTAAAATCCAATCGTACCAAACGGGCAAAAGCCTTAACTTCTGGAATATCACTCAACATCGTTGGGCCAACAGCATTCGGCAAGTTGCTCCATTTTTCATGGTTATATTCGGCCGTTGCCTGCATCAGCACACGGTAGATATTGGCCTCTTGTTTAAACTGTCGGTTAAAGCTCAACTCTTGTCGGCCGTATGTGATTAATAGAATGGCTACAGTGAGGCTAACGGCCAGTCCTAAAATATTAAGTAAACTGAAAAAACGGTTTTTCAGCAAACTTCTCCACGCAATTTTGAAATAGTTTTTTATCATTTTTCTAGCTATTAGACTTACCTATCTTTTGTTTCTTCATCTTTGTTCTTTTATCCTACATCTCATGACGCACTACTCATCCCTTAAACTATTGACAGGATTAGTGCGTGCCGCCCTGATAGCTTGGTAACTCACTGTGAGTAACGCTACAAGAACCGCCAGCAAACCCGCCAACATAAACATCCACCATTGGATAGGAATGCGGTAAGCAAAATCGGCCAGCCACTCATTCATAGCCCACCAGGCAATGGGTGAAGCGACGACGATAGCGATAAGCACCAGCTTCACAAAGTCTTTGGAGAGTAAACCTACAATACCGGCCACCGAAGCACCAAGCACTTTTCGGATACCGATTTCCTTGGTGCGTTGAAATGCTGTGAGTGTTGCCAGGCCAAATAGGCCGAGGCAACTGATAAATATCGTAACCCCTGTAGCCAGGTCAATCAGCTTTGCAGTACGGTGTTCGGTTTCATAAAGCGTCTTTATATTTTCGTCGGCAAATTTGTATTCAAACGGCGCGTTCGGGTAAAAGGTTGTCCATTCTTTTTCCATTGTCGCCAACGCCTTTTTCCATTGTCTCCGATCGTTAGGCAGTTTGATATGGAATACCTGTAATTCTCTTCTTTTGCCCGAAGAACCCAATAACAAGGGCTCTATCTCTGCACGCAATGACTTTTGGTGGAAATCCTTGAACACGCCTACTACGGGGAGGCTAACACCATCGTGCTGTATGAGATGCTGTCCGATGATCTGTTCCGGGGCTTGCAAGCCCAAAGCCTTTAGCGTGGCCTCATTGACCAATATATCGCGCATCGTATCGGTCTGCAGGATATTGCGTCCTGCCAACAGTTCGATTTGGTAGAGATCGATGTAATCTTTATCGATGTATTTCCGTGGAGCATGCAGTTGTATGCGTCCGGTATCTGCAGTGAAATAGTATAGGTTGCCCCAATGGTTATTGCTCTGGGGTTCGTGTCCCAAGGCGATGCCTGCTATCTCGGGATATTTTTCCAATGCCTGTTTGTACAGGAAGGGATCGACATCGCTATTTTGGTATGATTTATAGGGCATTCGAACATTCACGATAGCATCATGTACAAATCCTAAGTCTGCTTTCAATGTGTAATCTAGTTGTTGTCCGATGATCAATGCACTCACGATAAAAAATTGGGCAATGATAAACTGAAACACGATCAGGGATTTGCGCAAGGTAAGGCGCGTTCCCTTGATCTTTGTCTCTACCTTCCCTTTTAGGGTTTCTACCGCACGTACCCTGTTGATTAGATAAGCGGGATAGAGACCGGCGAAAAATGAAATCAATATTAGCAGTCCGAAAAGAAATATACCCACGATAAGACTGTTATCGAAGCGGTCTATTCCCTTGGGCATGAACTCCGGGAATATCGTTTGGAATAAGGACACCAACGGCCACGAAAGCAATAAGGCAAAAGAAGTGATGAACAACGTTTCCACCATAAAATTTGCTGTAAGAGAAACGGGTCTTGCTCCCAACGTTTTTCGGACACCGATTTCTCTGGCGCGTTGCGGTACTTGTGCCGTGCTGAGGTTGATATAATTGATGCAGGCCAGGATGAGCAAGAACCCGCCAATCGCGATAAGGCCATATATTACTTTTATGTCTGCGCTACTCCCATCTGTATCGTGTTGCCTTTCGAAATGTTTGTTTACTAAAGGAAATGACCCAAATTGCACTTTGGCTCCCATAGCGAGATGCTCTTCGGCGGCAGTCTCCTTATAGCGTTTATGAGCTACGTCCAATAAGTGTTGGAGAGAAGATTTGTTTTTTGCTTTCACATAGAGGGTGTGATTGGAATTCATGCCCATCCAATTATGGTCGCTCCATTGTTTTTCGGGAATGGGCATAAAGACCTGCGCATTAAAGCTGCTGGGGAACGGAAGATTTTTGACCACGCCCGATACGACCAACTGTGTCGTATCACGCATGATTACCTTCCCGACAATGTCGGCCGGGTCGCTTTTCGGGAAATAAACTTTTGCTCTATCTGTTGTCAGCACGACATTGTTGGGGTCAGCAAAGGCTGTTTTGGCATTGCCAGCAAGCCATTCATAGGGGAGAAGGTCAAAATAACTCGTCCGTGTACCTACAATTCCGCTTTGTTCTTCGAGCAATAAAGGTTCTTTTTCTCCCTCTTGCGGTATAGAGAAGCGCTCGATATATTGACTGTAAATTGGCACCACCAATGTGCCCTCCAGCGATTCATCGGCTAATAGTGGTGGCATGCCCAGCGGAATGCCTGCGAAGCTGCTTTTTTTACCCTCATATTCTTGAGCAGATACAATCTGGTAAATATCCGTCAATTCGGGAATCTCCTTGTCGAAGCTAAATTCATAATGCACCATACTGAATACCATCCAGCAGGCACTGATACCGATGGAAAGCCCGACGATATTCAAGACTGTGAAGAGCTTGTTGCGCCAAAGGTATCGAAGTGTGGTTTTAAAATAGTTCTTTATCATCTTTTTAGTTATCAGTGGACAGTTGTCAGTGATCAGTTTGTTTTCTTTGTTCCTTTATTTCTTTACCCTTTGTTCTTTCGTCCCAAATATCAATACGCACTACTTATTCATCCCTTAAACTATCCACTGGATTAGCTCGCGCGGCACGTATTGCTTGGTAACTGATGGTAATCATCGCTATGCCGATAGCTATTACACTACCCGCAACAAATGTCCAGATGCTCAAATCCGTTTTATAGGCAAAGTTTCCGAGCCATTGGTTCATCAGATATAGGGCAGCGGGGCAAGCAATCAGTATGGCTATACAGACAAGTACAATAAAGTTCTTTCCCAATAACTTTACGACACCGAAAACACTTGCACCAAGTACTTTTCGGATACCTATTTCTTTTACCCGTGTCTGGGCTTCATGCGTGGCCAATGCGAATAGACCTAATGCGGAAATGAATATCGCAATACCTGAAAAAATATTGAATAATAGACCTGTCCGTTGCTCCGTTTTATATAAATTATCGAATTGTTCATCGATGAACGTGTAACTGAAAGGAACATCAGAGGGATAACGATTGTATATCGTTTCTAAGGCCTTAATAGCTTGCTGTGCTTGATCCGTGGTCGTTTTGACGTACAAAGTACCAGCTCCCCAACGTGTCCAGAAGACCATCGGACCTATTTGCTCTTTTACGGATTTAAAATGAAAGTCTTGAACAACTCCGATAATTTGTCCGGGAATATCGTGGAAACTCATACTTGCACCTACATAAGGCGGTGTCAACCCCATTTGTTTGGCCAATGTTTCATTAATGATATAGCCGGACGAATCTGCTGGTAGGCCTGAGAAGTTTTTGCCTTCAAGGAGTTGGATATCCATTAACGGAATAAAGTCTTGATCAATGGTTGCTTGTGATACGATTAGCTTATTGTCCTTGGATTTTCCAGGCCAGTCGATATCACCGGTAGAGTGAAAATAATCGGTCAGGTTCCATACACCTGTAACAGATACGCCTTGAATGGCACTATTGCTCTTGAGCTCATCGCGGATAGCGTCGATATGTTTATAGGCTTCATCAGGCAGGCCAAGGGTCAACACGTGGTCTTTGTCATAGCCCAAATTGATTTGCTGGATATACGTGAGTTGATTTTTAATAACCAACGTACATACGATAAGGGTAATAGATATAGTAAACTGGAAAACCACCAGTATCTTCCGAATAGAATTTGACGTAAGCTGTTTCAGTGACTTTCCTTTTAAGGATTCGATAGGTCTGAAAGCAGATAGCTGTATGGCTGGATAAATACTGGAAAGACTTAATGTTCCGAAAATAGCTAACCCAATGTACAGCCACATGGAGCTGTTATAGAGCGAGTAGCTCAGTGACTTCTGTGCAATTTGGCTATAACCGGATTGAAGGGCAAAGATGAGCACGAAGGCAATAATCAATGAAATGCAGAAGACGACTATTGTTTCGATGACGAACTGAAAAAACAGTTTTGTTCTGCTCGCTCCGATTACTTTGCGTATCCCGACCTCTTTTGCACGGTCCAACGCTCGGGCAGTGCTTAGATTGACATAATTTACTGCACCTATAACCAACAACAAGATCGCGATAATGCTGAAAATCTGTACGGTACGAAGACTTGATTTGTTGCCGTCAGGAGTAATTAAATGCATTGTTTTTATGGGATCTAACACGAATACCGTCGAAGTTTCGCCATCCCTCGCTTTGGAGAAAGCATCTGATATAACTTTGCTTATCGCATCAGGACTGCTGTTGGGTTTTGCTTTGATGTAAGTGGCAAAGCGGTAGCTGCCCAAATCTTCATCAATAGTCTTCCATTTGCCATTTCCCCCGAAAATCTTAGCGAGGTAGCCTAGTGGAATCATTATATCAAATTGCAAAGAAGAGTTGTGGGGTACATCCTCTAAAATACCGGAGACGAAGAACAGGTCGTCGTCCCAGCGAAAGGTCTTTCCAATAACGTCTTGACTTCCAAAGAGCTTTTCTGCTGTTGATTCGGTGATAAGTGTATGGGTATAATTCGTCTGAAAACCGGTGAGCGAACCTGCACGTAGTGGAAAATGGAATATATCAAAAAAAGTACTATCCCCATAACCGACCTTCAAACCAGTTACTTTGTGTTTTTTTTCATCATTGACCAAGGTTACATTCCAATCTTCAGAAAAGCGTGTCGCAAATTCGACATCGCGAGAGGTATGTGCATAGTTCACGACGGGGCCGGGGGAGGTCCCCCATATCGAACCATTATTTTTCGGGTCCAAATGGGAGTTTACTTTGTAAATACGTTCATAATCAGGATGGAACTTATCAAAGCTGCGTTCATCTTGCACCCACAGTATGATTAATATGGACGCTGCAAGGCTAATAGATAGGCCCAGGATATGGATAGCCGTGTAGAATTTTTTCTTCATCAGCGCCCGAAACACTTTTTTTAATTTTCTTAGCATAATGTTTAAGTTTCTAATCGTTCGGTATTTGGTTGTTTAACCGACTAATCGACGAACCATGTTAGCGTCTATGCTCTTCGTTCTCTCAGACCGTCGACGTTTCCATAATGACCTGCCCATCCAGCATACGGATTACGCGGTCAGCGAATTTTGCATCGTGTTCACTGTGCGTTACCATAACGATGGTTGTGCCAGCCTCGTTGAGTTCGGTCAATAGGTGCATCACCTCGTTACCATTGCTGGAATCCAGGTTACCTGTAGGCTCATCGGCAAGGATCAGCTTTGGATTGTTGACCACTGCACGTGCTACAGCGACACGCTGTTGCTGACCACCGGATAGCTGTTGTGGAAAGTGATTGCGACGATGCATGATCTGTACTTTCTCCAAGACTTCTTCGACACGGCGCTTACGCTCAGCAGCAGGGACATTGGTGTATACCAATGGGAGTTCCACGTTTTCAAACACGGTAAGCTCATCGATTAGGTTGAAGCTTTGGAACACGAAGCCGATATTGTGTTTGCGCAGATTAGAGCGGTTGCCCTCTTTAAATTTAGCCACTTCTGTGCCATTGAAAAGATAGCTGCCTTCATCCAAATCGTCCAAGAGGCCAACGATATTAAGCAAGGTAGACTTGCCACAGCCAGAAGGACCCATCACAGCAACGAATTCGCCTTCTTTTACGTGGATGTTCACGTTGTTCAACGCTACCGTTTCCACCTCTTCGGTGCGGTAATATTTCTGTAGGTTTGTTATTTTTATCATATCTTTTTTAGTATTGCGAATAGCGATATGCGTATTGCGATTTTTGTATAGTTTGTTAAATTTCTTTGATTACTTCGTGTCCAGTTGTCTCTGTCCGCTGCCTACTTATTTATTCATCTCTTAAAGTTCTCGTTGGGTTTGCGGTTGCTGCACGCAAGGCCTGTGAGCTGATAGTCAATATCGCTATCGAAACAGCTACCAAGGCTGCCAAAGCAAATACCATCCAACCTATTTCTATTCGGTAGTTGTAGGAACTGAGCCAATCGTGCATAAACCACCAAGCTAAAGGGAAGGCAATAAGACAAGATATTCCCACTAATACAACAAACTCTTTATTGAGCATGCCTATCAAACGACCGACTGATGCGCCCAATACTTTGCGTATGCCAATCTCTTTGGAACGTTGTTCGGCAGAATAAGAAGCAAGACCGAATAACCCCAAACAGGAAATGATGATGGAAAGTATGGCAAATACGGCTGCCAGCTTCTGTATCAGCATTTCAGAGTAAAATTTATTGTTAAAAGATTCATCAAGGAAGCGATAGTCAAATGGATAACCCGGATTGTTCGATTTGATGATCTCTTCGATTTGTGAGATTGTTTTCGGCAGATCAGCACCTGCCTTCGTCTTAATGTTCATTATTCCGCTGCTTGGTGAGGCATAAGGAATGAAGACAACAGGATCGGGGTCTGCATAGACATTATTATAAACAAAATCTTTCACTACACCTCTAATCGTATAAGGTTCTCCCGATACACGCAAAATCTGTCCGGCAACCATGCCATCAGGTTTTATCATTTTTGCAAATGTTTCGTTGATAATTAAAGAAGTGCTGTCTCCAACATATTGGGGATGGAAATTGCGGCCATCATGCATTTTCATACCTAAGCTTGGTATCAAGCCCGGGTCAGTTCTGAGACGTCCAATAAGTATATTCGCGTTCGGATCTTTGCCTTCCCACTCAAAATTACTGCTGTTGTTATGTATGTTAAGCACATTCATATCCGATATGCCAACTTCTTCGATATTTCCGGTAGCTTTCAGTTGCTCTTTGATGACATTTATATGTTGTCCCATGCTCCCTTGTACCCAAGTAGTAATTACTTGACTATGCTCAAAACCTAAATCTCTGTTCTTCGCATGCTGTATCTGTTGATAGATAATGGTAGTACAGATAATCAGTACAACGGAAGCCGTATATTGTAGGATAACCAATCCGCGACGGATGAACCCAGCAGCACCCGCTTTTTGTTTTGCGCCTTTCAGGGTTTTTAGCGGATTAAAAGAGGATAGGTAGAATGCTGGATAACTGCCGGCTAACAATCCACAGGTTAGGATAATTCCGATAAGGAAAACAAGATGTGATGGTTTAAATACATCGATTGTTAGCTCTTTCCCCAGTAGGCTATTGAATGGGCCAATAGATAAATGCATCAAACCTATGGCAAATAGTGCTGATAAAAAAGCATACATCAAAGATTCACCCAAGAATTGAAGTACAAGCGTTCTACGGCTTGCTCCGACGACTTTGCGCATCCCTACTTCTTTTGCTCTTTTCTCCGATCGGGCTGTTGCTAAATTCATAAAATTAATGCAAGCTATCAACAATACCACCCAAGCGATAATACTGAACAAGCGAATATACTTTATAAAACCTTCTTGCTCATTGCCATTCTTGTCGAAACTGTTGTACATGTTCCAGCGCTCCATCGGGTAAAGGAAGTTTTTGGAAAATGTTACTTGACCATCGGTTTTGCGTTCTACAAATTCCAATAATGGTTCGTTGACTTGTGATACATCTATATTTGGTTCCAATTGTACCAAAGTTTGAATACCATTATTGCTAAAGCTCTGTAACCATTCCTGACCAGCTTCATACTTTTTGAAGGGTATTAACCAATCAAACTGAAAACTGCTATTCTTCGGAAAATTCTTTACAACACCTGACACAACATAGTCCTCTTCGTTGTTCACCCGTATGGTTTTTCCCAATGCTGGAATATTACCAAATACACGTTTGGCGCTTTTTTCAGTCAATACAATATTGTTAAGCTCGGACAGCGCAGTATGAGCGTTGCCTTCTAAAAAAGTACTGGATAACACGTCCAATATCTCTGGATCTGCATACAGCCCTCCTTGGTAAAGGTTCTTGTCTTCCACTGAAAAAAGATTGCTACCGTTTGCCATACGGACAGCATGCTTGATGCCTGGGATTTCTGCTTTTATCGCTGCCGCTAAAGGGCCTTGTGTTGCTTCAAATACATAGGTTACATCATCGTATTGTTGTTTGGACTTTACACTGTATATATCCTTTTTGTGAGGGAAGTGGTCATTTCGGGTAACCTCATTTTCTACCCATAGAAAAATCAATGAAGCAGCTGCAATACCTACGGCCAGACCGAAGATATTCAAGAAGCTGTAACCTTTGGTTTTCCAAAGGTTACGAAAGGCTGTTTTTAAAAAGTTTTTTATCATGTTTATATGATTGCACTGATTTAATATGATTATCTTCGATGATCCGCCAACTGGCGGATCGGTTCCACATAGTTATAAGATTATCTAACCTTCTCAATACGCTATACGTACTACTCAATACTATTTCACATTTAACTCCTGTATTTTATCGTAAGTCTCATAGCTGGATACGATTACTTTATCGCCTGGCTGTAAGCCACCAATGACTTCGTAATATTCCGGGTTTTGGCGACCAAGTTGTATATCCGCCCGATATGCCGTTTTTCCATCTTTATCCAGTTTGAAAATCCAGTTGCCGCCTGTCTGTTGGTAGAATCCACCTTTAGCAAGCAATAAAGCTTTAGTCTCATCGCTCAATGCCAATCGGATTTGTAAGGTCTGTCCACGACGCACGCTCGAAGGTGCTTCACCTTCAAACTCCATATCTACTTGGAAACGGCCATTAGTTACCTGTGTGTATACTTTTTTGATTTTCAGCTTATAGACTTTTCCGCTCAGTGTAAACTCGCCTACTTGATCGGTAAAAATGCGGTTGATATAGTGTTCATCAATTTCAGCACGTACTTTGAAACCGGTTAATACATCAATCTGTCCAAGACGTTCGCCTGCATTTTTGCTTTGCCCTATTTCGGCATCAAATGAGGTTAGTTGTCCATCAACAGGGCTACGGACAATAAGATCGCCTACTTTTTGACGCATAAGTTCCAGGGCACTTTGGGTTCGCTCGTATGTTTTCCTATCTTGTGTAGCCTTCTGGTTGTTCGAGACTTCATCCTGCTGTAAGATCTGCTGGGTCAATTCTACTCGCTGCTTTTGATAGTTGTACTCGTTCAGCGATTTTTGATAGTCTTGAGAACCTATGGCCTTTTCTTCGTATAGCTTTTTATTGAGGTTATAAATACGCTGGGCTTCTTTCAAGCCCTGTTCCACGTCTGCCATTTGATTGCGGTTGGATATGGTAACCTGTTGGGCATTGGTCTGTGCGATTTGTGCTTGTGTCAATAAGTTGAGAACTTGTGTTTCTTGATTGACGAGACTTAGTTCCAAGTCTGTATTTGATAAACGCATAATCGGGTCGCCTTTTCTCAGAATTGCACCGTCCTCTACATATTTCTCTTCTACACGTCCACCTACCGAAGCATCCAAATAAATGCTGCTGATTGGCAATACCGTTCCGTTGATAGGAATAAACTCCTGAAATGTGCCTTCTTTGACTTCCACGATGCTGATGCGCTCAGCCTCTACATTTAAGCGGCTATTGCCACTGGTAAAGTAGTAGCTTGCGCCTATAAGTCCAACGATACCGACAACGCCTGCTATTGTTAAGATGCGTTTGGTATTCCATTTCTTCTGTTGTATCGGTCTGTCCATTAAATGAAGTAAAAATTAATAAGTCAAAATTATCTAAAGATGAGCTCGCTAAAGTTCGGTTAAAAAAGGACTGTATGATCGTTCTTTGCCTAAAGTTGCCTATAATGTTGTGCCACTTTTGTAATCTATTGATAATCAGTTGTTGTGTTGGGGATTTGAATATGTGGGTGTTCGAAATCGGACAGTTTTTTGTTCGTAAGCGAACAGGAGATCGTATCCCTGTCGCTCTTCGACTCCGTTGAGAGTGATAGAGGGTCCTATCACCAACTCGTACTCGTTTGCAAAGAGTATGAAGAATGGATTTTTAGTTCATTGCATTTGTAATGCAAAAAATAGGTTTCGTACAATGATTTTTTGCAAACAAATGTCATAGTGCATCCTCGTTATCGCTACGCTTAAACGAGGACGAGATAAGGGAAACTAATTGGTCTAAGAGTGAGAGCTATGACAAAAAGCTATAACTTGACGTCTATACAAAGAAAGTCTTTATTTAAGTCCTCATTTGCAACGATGGTATAAGAGCTTTTCACTCCTTGATGTCCGTCAACGAACACCTATCTGTCCGATATCGGACAGTTTTTCTAAGCTTTGTTTTATCTAATTTGTTGATGTTTAGCTGTTTGTTGGTTTGGCACAACCTGTGGTAGAAAAAGGTAAAAGAAAATCATGAGATACCTGATATTGTTTTATATTGTTTGTTGTTTAGTAAGCAGTGGGAGGGGGCAGGAAAAAAGTCTGTCCCTGACTGACTGCATGGAACTGGCAGTGCGGAATAACCCGACTTTGCTACGAAGTGAGTTGCAATTGTCCCGAGATAAACTAAACTTACAACAGGCAAAATACGAACGTTTACCATCGTTGAATGCGAGTGCGGGGCATAGTTGGAGTCAGGGAAGAACCTTAGACCAAAGTATCAACCAATATGTAGACGTCAATTCGGCTTATGGTTCGCAAGGTATAAACGCATCATTGCCGATATTCACAGGTTTCGGTATCCTACACGATATCCGTATGAAAGCCAATGCCAAAGAAGCCGGGAAATTGGAGTATGAGGGTAGTGTCAACGAGTTGAAGCTTGATGTAATAGAAGCCTATCTGGGCGTATTGATGGCAGAGGATATACTTAATCAATCTATTGCGCAATTGGAAGTAACAAAAGAGCAAATGCGGAGAGCAGAAGTGATGCAAAAAGAGGGAGCGTATTCGCCGGGAGATTATTATGACCTAAAAGGCCAATTCAGCATGGAGCAGAATGCTATTGAGAACAATCAGCAAAGCCATAACATCAGCCGCTCGAGATTGGCTTCACTGCTCAATATTGCTGTCGAAGACCTTCCGGGCATCGAAGCCGTATCGACAACAGACCTGTTGATGGAATATATAGATGCGGAATCTTTATTCGCACAAGCACAGCAATCCGTTCCCAATATAAAAGCTTTGGATTGGCGTATCAAGGAAGCTAAGGAAAGTATAAAAGTTGCGCAATCAAATCTATGGCCCAGCCTATCGCTTAACGGTGGTTTCAACACGAACTATTCTAGTTCCAACAGTGCTTCTTATTTCAGTCAGATGCAGAACAATATCGGAAAAACTCTTTCGCTCAATTTGCAGGTGCCGCTTTTTAATAGGATGCGTAACCGTACGCAGGTCAAACAGATGCGGTTGAACATGCAGGATGCCATTTATAGCCGCGAAGTTCAGTTAAATACGCTACGTCAGGAAACTGCCAATGTGATTTTTAACCTTACTGCATTGCGGGGAAATATTAATAATTTGCAAACACAAGTTGAAGCTTTCGAAGAATCCTTTCGCATCGCTACGGTGCATTTCGAAAACGGAAATAGCAACTCTTACATTTTTTTAAATGCCAAAACTAGATATGACAATGCTCGTAGCCAGTTGGTTGTCAAGGAATACGAATGGTTGTTACAGAAGTATATCAACGATTATTATGCAGGAAATCTGGGCTGGTAATATCCCGGTGTTGACAAGAGGTACACGACAAAAAACCGTTTTCCAAAAAAGCAGATTGGTTTTTATCAGCCCCACATCCACCACCTCAGCCCTGATCGAGATAGTTCCTTAGGAGCTGCTTCGCGGTCGTGGCGCCTTCTCACAATGACGACAACGAGGGCTTGCAAAGATCTGTCAAGCATCCATTGACAAGTTCTTATTGAGGTAGTGAAAAAAATGTAATATCTTAGTGCGACCATGAAGAAAGCAACCATATTAGTAGTAGACGATGATCAGGACTTGTTGACTGCGGCGCGTATCTTGTTACGCCCCAAAGTGCACGAAGTATTGGTTGAGTCGAATCCCGAAAAGCTTTTGCGTATTTTGGAGAGCAAAGCAGTGGATATGGTGTTGCTGGATATGAATTTTAAAAGTGCTATTCATACTGGAAATGAAGGACTCTATTGGCTCTCCAAGATAAAGGAGAGCTATCCTGCTATCCAGGTCGTCATGATTACAGCCTATGGAGCGGTGGATTTGGCAGTGAAGTCCTTGAAGCAAGGTGCGGCAGATTTTATTGTCAAGCCTTGGCAGAACGAACAGCTGCTGCAAACCTTGGAAGCGGCATTCCATGAAAAACAACCCGCTAAGGTTGCCAAAACATCCAGCTTGCGTACCGGTACAGACGTGAATCTGATAGGGCGATCGGCTATTATGGAGGATCTGCAATACAAGATGGATAAAGTTGCGCCGACAGAGGCGAACATTCTGATATTGGGAGAAAATGGCACGGGTAAAGATCTTATTGCGCAGGAAATCCATCAGCGGTCTCTGCGGAACAAACACCCTTATGTTAAGGTGGATGTGGGCTCGCTCACAGAAACACTTTTTGAAAGTGAGCTTTTTGGCTATAAAAAAGGGGCATTTACTGATGCGCGGGAGGATAGGAAAGGTCGGTTTGAAACTGCCCAAGGGGGAACATTGTTTTTGGATGAAATCGGAAATATCAGCTTGCAGCAACAAGCGAAACTGTTGAGTGTATTGCAAAACCGACATGTTATACCATTAGGTTCCGTACATCCCATTCCGATTGATATACGGTTGTTGAGCGCAACGAACGTAGCGCTTAAAACACTTTCTGATGAAAATCGTTTCCGAAAAGATTTAATATACCGTATCAATACGGTAGAAATCCAAGTGCCACCTTTGCGACAACGGGGTGAGGATGTCGTTCTGTTGGCAAACCATTTTCTGGATTTTTACAGCAAAAAATACCATAAAAATATTTTTGGGTTTGAAGATGATGCACTCCGTAAATTACGGACTTACCACTATCCTGGGAATGTGCGTGAGCTACAATACAGTATCGAACGAGCGGTCATTATGTCGGATCAACAGTATATCCGTGCATTGGACGTGTTATTTTCGCCTATCGAACAGGAAACCTATGTAGGACCTGTCGAAAATCCGGAATTTAACAGCCACAATCTCGAAGAGATGGAACAGAAAGCCATCCGTGCGGCAATAGAACGATATAATGGCAATATCAGCAAAGCAGCGAAAGAACTTGGATTAACACGGGCGGCATTGTACAGACGTCTGGATAAATACAATATCTAAAGGATGAGATGGCAGACTGTACGTGATTTTTTTAAGCTCGTGCTTTTGATGGCAGGGGCAGTAGCTGTCGCTTACCTATACTTCCACAAGCAATATACCTATGCTGTTGTGCTGTTCTTGGTCGTGCTTTATTTTGCTTTTCGTTTTCATGCCCAGCACCGTTTTCTGTTGCAACAAATGCTCGAATTTGCCGAAGCGGTGAAGTACCGGGATTTTACTCGGCGTTTTGTGGTGAAGAAACCACTATCTACAGAAGGACAGCTGTATACAGCGTTCAACAACATCAACCAGGTATACAAGAATATCAGCATTGATATGGAAATCCAGCAACAGTATCTGCAAAAGGTTATCAATATGCTGGATTCAGGTATCATCTTTTATGAAGGGGATACAGGGAAAGTCATCTGGGTGAATGATGCGTTTAAGCAACTTTTTCAAGTTCCGCACTTGGGTAATATTAAAGGTCTGGCAAAACGACATCCCGATCTTTTTGAGAAAACGATGTTGCTAAAAGCGGGAAAACAACAGGTTGAGGCAGCCCATTCCAGTAAAGGGAAGATTAAACTCTTGATGCAAAGTACAGGCTTTGAAACCGAAGAAGGGTCATTCCGCATCGTGGTGTACCAGAATATCAATGAAGCGCTTGATGAAACGGAAACCCGCGCATGGCAAAAGCTCCTTCGCGTGCTTACCCATGAGATTATGAACTCTATAGCGCCGATTAGTTCGTTGGCGGAAACATTGCATACCCGACTGGAACAGGGCGATATTGAAGAGGGAATAGACGATCTCAAGTTGGGGATGTACACCATTAAGAGGCGAAGCGAGGGATTGCTACAATTTGCCAAGAGCTACCGGATGATTAACAAGGTGGATCAGCCGGATTTCAAAGAAATCCTGATGGTAGATCTTTTCGAAGGGATTTACCAGCTTCTGGAACCCACTATGTTGCAGAAAGGAATCGATGTGGATATTATTCTCAAAGATACGAGGTTGCTATTGAGTGCAGATCGAAATTTAATAGAACAGGTGTTGATAAACCTGTTGCTGAACGCTATTGAAGCCGTACAGGGACAGCAGGAATCCTATATCAGTATCAGTGGCATAAAGCGTGAAGAAGTTATCCAGATTCAGATAACCGACAATGGTAAAGGAATGTCTACGGAAATACAGGAGCAGATTTTCACCCCATTCTTCACGACAAGGAAATCCGGTACAGGTGTAGGCTTGACCCTAAGTAAGCAGATTATGTTGCTGCACGGTGGAACGATTTTCGTCGATAGTGAAGAGGGGAGAGGCAGTGTTTTCACCCTGCAGTTCCGCAATAATTAAAAATCTTTACTTTTGCCCTATGCGGTATTATTGGGATTTAATTAAGCATTTCTTTGTTTCGAACAGTCGTCATGGCACCCATTCGCCATTTGTTTACGGTTTGGCGAGTAATGTGATTTACCAAAACTCCCTTGCACAACCTGCAAAAGTTAATTGGCCACGAGATTACAACCCTTCTTACCGGCAGTTGTTATCCGATATATTGGCGTATTTAAATGTCGATCGATTAAGTGAACTCCCACCCGAAAATACAGCAAAAGCCTTATGGGTGGATCTGCAAGCATTGGATACGGTAGAGCTTCTTTCCGCCGTCCGTGATGGGAAAATATTGGTGGTGCATGAACCTTTTAAAACTTCAGCAACAAAGAAAAAGTGGGAAGAGTTGATTAAAGCCGAAGAGGTGACTGTTTCTATCAATCTTTTTCATTTCGGTTTGTTGCTCTATCGAGAAGGACAACGGAAAGAAAATTTTGTGCTCCGTTATCCTTTCTGGAGACGTTAAACAGCAGTTTATTTAACGATATAATACGGCTCATCGAAATATTTGCTTTTTTGGATATAAGCTATTTTTCTATCCTTATCAAAAATCCAGTTAAATCTTCGTAACAAATCAGCCCCAAAGTAACTTGTGCTTTGCATTCTCGCATTGCCGGTAAAGATACTTGCAGGTTACGACACTCGGTGTTTTATTTCCCTTTATTTTATACCAATGTCAAGACATCTTGACCATCAATTAACCTATATAATAGGATTTATACGATAATAATATGGTATTTATAGGGGATTAATAGGGATATACCCCTACTAACCCCCTATAAACCCTCTGTAAACTCCCTATAAAAACCCTATTGATATATAAAAAAGTAGGAGGCAATCTATATATGGAATTGGGTGTTACCCTGCTATCTGTGGTGTTGAGCGAAGCGGACTACGGATGGGATAAATCAAGGGTAGTCTAGAGAGAGACTACCTGTTCATAGCAAAGTCCTTAGACGCCCTTCGGAAGTCTAAGGACAGCATAGGGAGGTGATTTGGAAAAATAGGAGGCGTCTAAAAAATCTTCTTTTTGCTGTCATCCTGAGCCTGTCGAAGGATAAACAGTACTTTTTAGCAATAAATTGTGTGTTTCGACAAGCTCAACATGACAATTTATTGCCTTTTTAGACACCTCCTTTGGGTAACTTCCTTCGTCAGGGGTGAGGCACTGTCGCCTCCGGGGTAGTCACAACTTATCCATACGAATTTCAACACTGGATACTCAAGGATTAAAAAGCCTCACTGATACTTAAATAAAAGCCGGATTGTCGTTGTTCGCCGGGACGTTTTTCACCAAAAGCATAGTCGAAGCGAATGGTGCTGCTGTGTTCCAAGCTGAAGAAGTAACGTATGCCCGCTCCGTAACTCGGTGCAAGGCGAAGATCGTGGGAAGGAGAGAAGGTGCTACCTGTACCTGCAAAGCCCACGATGCCAAAACGCGGCATAAAACGATAGCGTGCCTCAGCCTGAAAAGCTGCGTAATTTTTGTCTTTGTATCGACCTAGGTAATAACCGCGCATGCTCATATCTCCACCTAAGTCACGGTATACATAGAACGGTGTATTTTTACCATAAGTGCCCCGGTAGAGCAATTGCCCTGCAAGGGTAACCTTAGCTGATACGGCATGGAACAGACGTAAATCGGCCTCTGTTTGGCTACCTGTAAAATGTTCGCCTCCCCAAAAATCAGGTGCATAGGCATATTTTAAGCGGGCATATATCCCTTTTGTTGTATAGGTTGTCGAGTTTCGGCTGTCGTATAAACTGGAAATACCTAAAGCGACATATTGTCCGCCGGTTTTTCCAAGAACCGAAGGGTGGTCAAAAACACCACCAGCCTCCCGATCTTCAAATTTGAAGTATTCAAAGTTGACATTCGCTCCGGCATAAAAATTAGGTGCCAGTCTACGCTCTACATCGATTTTGGCTCTGACTAATTTTTGTTCCAGAAAATCCTCGTCAGCCTTCCAGGTGTCGTTGCCTATGCCATAAAAATTAAATGGCCAATCTCGGTAGCGCAATTCGGAAAGGATGTGATAATCATTGTTTTTGGTCCAGATGTCGGTCAGCAATTTGATATTCTTCTGCTGTTTGGTGGTCAATGTCCCAATAAGCGTGATATTGGAAGTGCGGCTGTTTAGATCCGCTTTGTCCATATAGAAATTATAGGTGCTGGCCACGCCATATTCGAGGCCGGTTTCCTGTGCGTATCCTACTGCCGGAAGAACAATAAAGCTGTTTCCGCGGGAGGAATCCGTTTCTGAGGAGAATAGCTTTTTTATCGTTTTCTTAATAAAGTTGGGATGCTGTTCCTGAGCTTGAGTTGGGCTGATGGATGTGATAAATAATGCAGATAGGAGGAAGGATATAATGCTGTACTGTGCTTTCATGTGTTGCTTTAATCTGTTGCCTTTGGAAAAATGTGGCGCAAGATGTAAATTATTTCGTTGCATATCAAGTATATGATGAAAATGCTGTGTTTTTTTTCTGAAATATTTTTGTAGTTTCGATGGAGTCGCTATCTTTGCATCATCAAAAACAAACAGGGTGTTGTTTCTGAAAAAAAGAAGTTCTTTAACACGATAAAAAAGTTTTTAAAAAGCTTGCAAATATCAAAATTAAATTAGATTTTTGCACTCGCTATCTGAAAGGGTAGAAGTTCTTTCAGAGAGTTTTTAAAACTTTATCATATTGCCTCCTTAGCTCAGCTGGTAGAGCAACTGACTTGTAATCAGTAGGTCATTGGTTCGATCCCGATAGGAGGCTCTAATGCGATTTTAATCGCAGGTCTGGAGGGGTTCCAGAGCGGTCAAATGGGACGGACTGTAAATCCGTTGCTTCGGCTTCGAAGGTTCGAATCCTTCTCCCTCCACTCCAAGGTGGTTCGAAATCTCATCTTTTACAGATGGGATTTTGGACTTAAGCGGAAGTAGCTCAATTGGTAGAGCGATAGCCTTCCAAGCTATAGGTTGCGGGTTCGAGACCCGTCTTCCGCTCCATTTTAATGTTTGATTTGAGTCTCTGTCTTTTTGATAAAACGTCTTATAAGGTAGAGGCAATAATCTGTAAATAAGCTTTTGATAAGCCGAAGTAGCTCAGGGGTAGAGCACTTCCTTGGTAAGGAAGAGGTCGTGGGTTCAAATCCCATCTTTGGCTCGGAAAAATACACAAAGTTTATTACTTTTGTAAAGTACAAGATTTAATTAAGAAATATTTTATAATTACTAATTCGCATAAACATGGCAAAAGAGAAATTTGACCGTAGTAAACCGCACTTAAACATTGGTACTATCGGTCACGTTGACCACGGTAAAACAACTACGACAGCTGCTATCACTAAAGTATTAGCTGATAAAGGTTTGTCAGAAGCTCGTTCATTTGATTCAATTGACTCTGCTCCTGAAGAAAAAGAGCGTGGTATCACAATCAATACTGCACACGTAGAATATTCTACAGCTAACCGTCACTATGCACACGTTGACTGTCCAGGTCACGCTGACTACGTGAAAAACATGGTAACTGGTGCTGCTCAGATGGACGGTGCTATCATCGTAGTTGCTGCGACTGATGGTCCTATGCCTCAAACTCGTGAGCACATCCTTTTGGCTCGTCAGGTAGGTGTTCCTGCGTTAGTAGTTTTCATGAACAAAACTGACTTAGTTGATGACCCTGAGTTGTTAGACTTAGTTGAAATGGAAGTTCGTGAATTATTATCATTCTACGAATTCCCAGGTGATGATATCCCTGTGATCAAAGGATCTGCATTAGGTGCATTGAACGGTGAGCCTGAGTGGGTTGAGAAAATCATGGAATTGATGGACGCTGTAGATAACTACATTCCAATCCCTCCACGTTTGACTGATCTTCCTTTCTTGATGCCTATCGAGGACGTATTCTCAATCACTGGTCGTGGTACTGTTGCTACAGGTCGTATCGAAAGAGGTGTAATCAACTCTGGTGATCCAGTTGAAATCCTTGGTATGGGTGCTGAGAACTTGAAATCTACTGTAACAGGTGTTGAGATGTTCCGTAAAATTTTGGATTACGGTGAAGCTGGTGATAACGTAGGTCTATTGTTACGTGGTATTGAGAAAACTGATATCAAACGTGGTATGGTTATCTGTAAACCAGGTTCAGTAACTCCTCACACAGATTTCAAAGCTGAGGTTTACGTATTGTCAAAAGCAGAAGGTGGTCGTCACACGCCATTCTTCAACAAATACCGTCCTCAGTTCTATTTCCGTACAACTGACGTAACAGGTGAAATTTCTTTACCAGAAGGTACTGAGATGGTTATGCCAGGTGATAACGTTACAATCACTGTTAAGTTGATCAATGCTATCGCAATGGAAAAAGGTCTACGTTTCGCTATCCGTGAAGGTGGTCGTACAGTAGGTGCTGGTCAGGTAACTGAAATCTTAGCGTAATCTTTTTAGATTATTCTAAATATAAAACAAGCTAATTGGCTGATGCTGATTAGCTTGTTTTTTTCTACTTGTTTTACATGAAATAAAGTAGAAAAAAAGGTGAATAATATTTGCTCCTATAGCGTTGAAACGCTATATTTGCATCATCAAAAAACCAAGGGATATAGTATAATGGTTAGTATAGCGGTCTCCAAAACCGTTGGTCTGGGTTCGAATCCTGGTATCCCTGCTACAATAATTTAGGTAAACTAAAATGGCTAACGTACTTAATTTTTTTAAAGACTCTTATGTCGAGATTACTGAAAAAGTAACTTGGCCTACTTGGTCTCAATTGCAAAACTCAGCGATTGTTGTACTTGTTGCTTCTATCATCATCGCATTGGTTATCTTCGTTATGGATAAAGCTTCAAGTAACTTGTTAGAGTTGTTGTACGGGATCACCTCCTAATATTATCATTTAAATTTTATGGCAGATCAATCGTTAAAATGGTATGTAGTTCGTGCCGTTAGTGGAAAAGAGAAGAAGGTAAAGCAATATGTAGAAGCCGAAGTTAGTCGCTTGGGCATTCAGCATTTGGTACCTCAGGTGTTGATACCGATGGAGAAATATTACCAAATGCGCGATGGAAAAAAAGTAGCTAAAGAGCGTAACTATTATCCAGGCTATGTGTTGATCGAAGCGGCTTTGGACGGTGAGATTGAACACGCTATCAAAAACCTGAACAGTGTTATCGGTTTCTTGGGTGATAAAGAAGGAAATGCAATTCCTCTACGCCCAGCTGAGGTAAACCGTATCTTAGGTAAAGTAGATGAGATGGCTGAGCAAGGTGAGAGCATGAATGTTCCTTACTATGTCGGCGAGACGGTGAAAGTGAGCGATGGACCTTTCAATGGCTTTACTGGTGAAATTGAAGAAGTTCATGAGGATAAGAAGAAATTGACCGTTATGGTAAAAGTCTTCGGAAGAAAGACACCGCTTGAATTGAACTACATGCAAGTCGAAAAAGAGTAATTATGTAGTACCGAGTTATTGGGTACTGCGTAATGAGAGAATATAATGTAAAACCTCATCCGATTCGGGTGAGGTTTTTTATTATACCGAAATTTTTAGTTTTTGGACAGGATTTTGTGGGTATTTCGTAGATCCTATTAAATTCAAATATGATGAACTCGAAATCTAAAGTATTGAAAACCTTTGTGTGTCTGTGCAGCTTGCCGCTGTTCGCCTGTGCGCAGGAACAAAAAGATGAAACAGCCTATTTCAAGGATGTAACCTCTACTCACATCCCCATTGATCCGAAAAGTCACGCCTTAGATGTGGCGTTGACTGATTTTAATGGCGATGGTTATTTGGATCTGGTGTTAGCATTGGAAAAAGAACCCAACAGAATTTACCTCAATGACGGCACAGGGAAATTTATCTGGGTCAAAGGAGTGTTTGCGGATAAGAATCATGACACGGAACATGTGCGCATAGGGGATTTTGACAGGGATGCTTCATTGGATGTGATTTTTGTGGCAGAGGATGACCAGAACCACGAATACTATCTTGGGAATGGCGATGGTACTTTTAACAATGTAAGTGAACGCCTGTTAGGTAAAAGTGAAGCAAACGGACTCGATATAGGTGATGTTAACGGTGATGGTTTGCCGGACATCGTGGTCGGAAATTCCGGTGAAAAGCCTGCTAATTTTCTGTGGCTAAACGACCTTTCACAGCCTGGTTATTTTGTAGATATATCCCAAGAAGCTTTGCCCAAAGACTTGGATCAAACACAATCGGTTAAGTTAGTTGATTTAGATGGGGATGGTCATCTGGATATGGTTATTGGCAATGAAGCACCGCCAAGCCGAATTTATTTCAATGATGGTAAAGGGAATTTCAAAGAACGGGAAGGTGCTTTGAAAGAAGAAGTTGGGTTGCATACGCGGGAAGTTATTGCTTTCGATGCCAACAATGATGGTTTGATGGATTTGTTTTTTGCTAACTTGACAAGTAATGCCGGAAAACGGGAAAGAGACCCCAGAGGACGGTTGTTTATCAATCAAGGCGATGGTAAATTCGCCGATGAAACAGAAAACCGTATTCCGGCCTACGATTTCTCCACGTATGCAGCGAATGTTATTGATTATGACAGGGATGGTGATTTGGATATAATTTTAAGCGCTATTCGTATACCACCTTTTGAGGCAGATAGGGTACGTATGTTGCAAAATGATGGAAAGGGAAATTTTACGTTTGTCACAGAGGATGTTATTCCAGCTATCACGGTTGAGCGAAGTTGGGGGATCGCAATAGGGGATGTGAATAATGATGGTATTGCGGACGTGGTTATTGGTGCTTGGGGAGGACAAGTAAGATTGCTTTTGGGTAAGTAGTAATCTAAGGGTTGTCCTTTTCTGACATTGTCAGAAAAGGACAACCCAAAAGATATTCAACGACTCGAATTATCTCAGATCGAACCTATCCAGATCCATAACTTTCGCCCATGTCGCAACAAAGTCTTTTACGAATTTTTGCTGCGCATCCGCACTACCATATACTTCGGCAATTGCTCTGAGCTCAGCGTTAGACCCAAATACCAGATCCGCACGTGTAGCTGTCCATTTCAGGTCATTGCTGCTCCGGTCGTAACCTTCGTATATTTCTTTTTCGTCAGATTGTGCCTTCCACTGTGTACGCATATCCAGCAGGTTGACAAAGAAATCATTGCTTAATATCTCCGGACGTGTAGTGAATACCCCGTGATTAGAACCGTCATAATTTGTGTTCAGCACGCGCATTCCACCAACTAGAACAGTCATTTCCGGTGCTGTTAGTGTCAGTAATTGTGCTCTGTCAATCAGGAATGCTTCTGTAGGAGTTTTGTACTTAGCTTTTACGTAGTTTCGGAAACCATCTGCTTTTGGTTCCAAATAAGTGAACGATTCCACATCGGTTTGCTCCTGTGTCGCATCTGTTCTTCCTGCGGAAAATGGTACGGTGATGTTTACACCGGCAGCTTTCGCTGCTTTTTCAACAGCTGCGTTTCCTCCCAAAACGATTAGATCGGCCAAGGATACTTTTTTTCCACTGTGCGTATTATTAAACTCTGCTTGGATACTTTCCAATACCTCCAATACTTTGGCTAACTGTGCAGGGTTGTTAACTTCCCAGTCTTTCTGTGGGGCTAATCGAATACGTGCACCATTGGCACCACCTCGTTTATCGCCTCCGCGGAACGTAGAAGCAGAAGCCCAGGCGGTAGATACAAGTTCTGCTACGCTCAAACCGGAATTGAGAATTTGAGATTTCAACGCACTGATGTCATCTTCGTTCACCAACTCGTGGTCAACTTCCGGAACAGGGTCTTGCCAGATAAGAATTTCTTCGGGAACTTCTGGGCCTAAATAACGCGATTTTGGACCAAGGTCACGGTGCGTTAATTTGAACCATGCCCGAGCAAAGGCATCTTCAAACTGATCTGGGTTTTCCAAAAAGCGTCTAGCTATTTTTTCATAAGCCGGATCAAAACGTAAAGACAAGTCGGTGGTTAACATTGCAGGTGCATGTTTTTTATTCGGATCATGTGCATCAGGCACGGTATTCGCACCCATGCCGTGTTTCGGTATCCACTGATGTGCGCCAGCCGGACTTTTAGTTAACTCCCATTCATAACCGAATAAGTTCCAAAGAAAGTTGTTCGTCCAACGGGTTGGTGAAGACGTCCAGGTTACTTCGAGTCCACTGGTAATGGTATCTCCACCTTTTCCTGTGCCATAGCTGTTTTCCCAACCGAGCCCCTGCATTTCCATATCTGCGGCTTCTGGCTCATGGCTGACATGATCTGCTGAAGCAGCGCCATGGGTTTTCCCAAAGGTATGCCCCCCAGCTATCAGTGCAAGGGTTTCCTCATCATTCATCGCCATTCGTTTGAACGTGTCGCGAATATCATGGGCTGCTGCAACGGGATCGGGATTGCCATCCGGACCTTCCGGGTTAACGTAGATAAGTCCCATCTGTACTGCTGCAAGCGGGTTTTCCAAATCGCGGCTGTGGATTTTTCCATCAGCATTATCATCGGATACCAATACTCCGTGATCATCCTGTGCGCCCTCAGAACCCCTGGCATATCGTTTGTCTCCACCGAGCCAAGTCGTTTCTCTACCCCAATACACATCCTGATCCGCTTCCCATACATCTTCACGCCCACCAGCAAAACCAAATGTCTTAAAGCCCATCGATTCTAACGCTACATTGCCCGTTAGGATCAAGAGGTCAGCCCAGGAGATCTTATTGCCATATTTTTGTTTGATAGGCCAAAGAAGTCGTCTTGCTTTGTCCAAACTTACATTATCCGGCCAGCTGTTCAAAGGAGCAAAGCGCTGTTGCCCTCTGCCCGCACCTCCACGGCCATCTTGTATGCGATAAGTTCCTGCACTATGCCATGCCATGCGGATAAATAGTGGGCCATAATGACCAAAATCTGCTGGCCACCAGTCTTGCGAGTCTGTCATCAAGGCATGTAAATCTTTCTTCAGCCCCTCGTAATCCAAGCTTTTGAATGCTTCTGCGTAGTTGAATTCTTCGTCCATGGGGTCCGTTAGAGAGGAGTGTTGACGCAGGATGTTGAGGTTTAAACGGTTTGGCCACCAGTCGCTGTTCTGGGTTCCGTCGCTGCTGAGGTGCGTTGATTGTGCTTTTGAAGCCTTCCCGCCTCCACTGTGGAATGGGCACTTGCCGAAATCGTTGGTGTTGTTCTCCATTGTGTTGATCTTTATGTGTTTATAATATATTGCTTTTGCTGTGTTTACCAAAGATAAGGCTAAAAGTGATTGCTTGTTTATTTATAATCTTGATAGGTTATCGGTTTTGTTTATAGTGTAAACCTATAAGGTTTCTAAAACCTTATAGGTTTAGAGGAGATGAAAAAAATATTTTATTACTAACCTTTTGTATTTCAAAACTTCTTGTTATCTTTGCACCTCGTTTGGTTAGTTAGGCATTGCTTAATGAGCTGGCGAAAGTAAAATGTTACGTTATAATGCTTCCACCTTACTAACAAACATTTAACAAATTAAATTCAAAACAAAATGGCAAAAGAAGTCAGTGCGTTAGTAAAATTACAAGTTAAGGGCGGTGCTGCAAATCCATCTCCTCCAGTAGGACCTGCATTAGGTGCTAAGGGTGTGAACATCATGGATTTCTGTAAGCAATTCAACGCTCGTACGCAAGACAAACCAGGGCAAGTATTGCCTGTTGTCATTACAGTTTACAGCGACAAGTCATTTGATTTTATCATCAAAACCCCTCCTGTAGCAGTTCAATTAAAAGATGCTGCTAAATTAAAGAGTGGATCTGGTGAGCCTAACCGTAAAAAAGTTGCTTCTATTACTTGGGAGCAAGTTGAGGTTATCGCTAAAGATAAAATGCCTGATTTGAACGCATTTACTGTAGAGGCTGCTATGAAAATGGTAGCTGGGACAGCACGTAGTATGGGTATTACCGTATCCGGTAACGCTCCTTGGAACAATTAATTAACGAAATCAGTTTAAGAAAGTGGCTAGATTAACAAAAAATCAAAAAGCGGCACTATCCAAAATTGAAGCTGGTAAGGCGTACTCTTTACAAGAAGCAGCTGCTTTGGTAAAAGAGATTACAACGACTAAGTTTGATGCTTCTGTGGATATCGACGTTCGTTTAGGCGTGGATCCTCGTAAAGCAAACCAAATGGTTCGTGGTATCGCAACATTGCCTCACGGAACCGGTAAAACCGTGCGTGTTTTAGTATTGTGTACTCCTGATAAGGAAGAAGAGGCTAAAGCAGCAGGTGCGGATTACGTAGGTCTTGATGACTATATCAGCAAAATCGAAGGTGGTTGGACTGACGTTGATATCATTATTACTATGCCTTCGGTGATGGCAAAAGTGGGTAAATTGGGCCGTATCTTAGGTCCAAGAAACTTAATGCCTAACCCTAAAACTGGTACAGTAACTACGGAAGTAGGTAAAGCTGTAACGGACGTTAAAGGTGGTAAAATTGATTTCAAAGTCGACAAGACAGGTATCATCCACACTTCAGTGGGTAAAGTGTCGTTCGAGGCAGACAAGATTTATGACAATGCATTAGAGGTATTACAAACTCTTTCGCGTCTTAAACCTTCCGCTGCAAAAGGAACATACTTTAAAAGTATTCACATTTCTTCAACAATGAGTCCTGGTATTCATGTTGATACAAAATCAGTAGCAGGAATTTAATCATGAGAAAAGAAGAAAAACAAGCAATTGTTCAAGCTTTGGCCGAACAGATTAAATCTTACGGTAATTTTTACATTACTGACACTGCTGATTTAACTGTTGAAAAAGTAAATAACATTCGCCGTAAAGGTTTCGAGCAAGGCATCATGATCCAAGTGGTTAAGAACTCTTTGATTGAGAAAGCCCTAATCGAAGCTGGTATTGACTCGGAGGAATTGCGTGGCGCTCTTAAAGGAGCTTCTACAATGATGTTCTCAGAGACTGGGAATGCACCTGCGAAATTGATCAAACAATTGCGTAAAGAAGGTGATAAGCCCCTTTTAAAAGCGGCTTACATCCAAGAGACAGCTTTTGTTGGTGATGATCAATTGAATGCGTTAGTTACTCTTAAATCTAAAGAGGAACTTATTGCAGACGTTATCGCATTGCTTCAATCTCCTGCGAAGAATGTTATTTCCGCACTTCAATCAGGTGGAAACACAATTTCAGGTCTGGTAAAAGCTTTAGAAGAAAGAGGCTAACGAACGCCTTGAATAAAAGTTCGTGCATTTAATTAACATTTTTTATTAAGTACATTCAAAAATTAAAAATAAAATGGCAGATTTAAAACAACTTGCTGAACAGTTAGTTAACTTAACGGTAAAAGAAGTTAAAGAATTAGCTGATATCTTAAAAGACGAGTACGGTATCGAGCCTGCTGCTGCTGCTGTTGCAGTTGCTGCTGCTCCTGCTGAAGGTGGCGCTGGTGCTGCTGAAGAGAAAACTTCATTTGACGTTATCTTGAAAGAAGCTGGTGGTCAGAAATTAGCAGTAGTTAAATTGGTTAAAGATTTAGCTGGCTTAGGCTTGAAAGAAGCTAAAGATTTAGTTGACGGAGCTCCTAAAGAATTGAAAGCTGGTGTTTCTAAAGACGAAGCAGAAGCTTTGAAAAAACAATTAGAAGAAGCTGGAGCTGTTGTTGAGATCAAGTAATCTCGACACCGAAAAAGCACCTTAAAAGGTTTAGACTCTGTCAAGTTTTTGACAGAGTCTATTCCTGTTTATATTAACGTATGTCAAATGGATGCTGACATTTGACGATATGCGATACGATTACAGCATAGTTAGCTCAGTTTTTTTAAACTAAAAATCTTATTCCCTTGGCAAACAATAATATTCAAAAAGAAAGAATAAATTTTGCTACCAGTAAGAAGGTTATTGATTATCCGGATTTTCTGGACGTGCAATTGCAATCTTTCAAGGAGTTTTTTCAATTAGAAACTACTTCTGACAATCGCCATCAGGAAGGGCTGTTCAAGGTTTTCTCGGAAAACTTCCCTATTTCTGATTCAAGAAACATTTTTGTGCTGGAGTTTTTGGATTATTTCATCGATCCTCCTCGCTACGATATCCAAGAGTGTATCGAGCGTGGTCTGACTTACAGCGTTCCTCTAAAGGCAAAATTGAAGTTATCTTGTAATGATGAGGAACACGAAGATTTCGAAACCATTGTACAGGATGTATATTTGGGAACGATTCCTTACATGACGCCTAAAGGTACCTTCGTTATCAACGGTGCCGAGCGTGTTATCGTTTCACAATTACACCGTTCTCCTGGGGTATTCTTCGGTCAGAGTAGACACACAAATGGTACTAAACTTTATTCTGCAAGGGTAATTCCTTTCAAAGGATCTTGGATCGAATTTGCGACAGACGTAAACAACGTGATGTATGCTTATATCGACCGTAAAAAGAAATTCCCGGTTACTACTTTGTTGCGCGCGATCGGTTATGATTCCGATAAAGATATCTTAGAATTGTTCGATCTTGCAGATGAGGTTAAGGTAAGCAAGTCGGGTCTTAAAAAATACGTTGGTCGTCGTTTGGCTGCCAGGGTATTGAAAAAATGGATCGAAGATTTCGTGGATGAAGATACAGGTGAAGTTGTATCTATCGACCGTAACGAAATTATCTTAGAACGTGAAACCGTTTTAGAGGAAGACCACATTGAATTAATCATCGACGCAGGTGTAAAATCTATTATCCTTGCGAAAGAAGATGGTGCAAACAATGCGGATTACTCTATTATATATAATACTTTACAGAAGGATACGTCTAACTCGGAAAAAGAAGCTGTAGAACACATCTATCGCCAATTGCGTAACGCTGAACCACCTGATGAGGAAACGGCTCGTGGTATCATCGATCGTTTGTTCTTCTCAGACAAACGTTACGATTTGGGAGATGTGGGGCGTTACCGCATTAACCGTAAGTTAGGTTTAGGTACTGCGGATGAAACCAAAGTATTGACGCGCGAGGACATCATTGCCATCGTGAAGTATCTTATCAACTTAATTAACTCCAAAGCAGAGGTAGATGATATTGACCACTTGTCAAACCGTCGTGTACGTACTGTAGGAGAGCAATTGTACGCACAGTTTGGTGTCGGTCTGTCACGTATGGCCCGTACTATCCGTGAGCGTATGAATATCCGTGATAACGAGGTCTTCACGCCGACTGATTTGATTAATGCACGTACTTTATCGTCTGTTATCAACTCATTCTTCGGAACGAACCAGTTGTCACAGTTTATGGATCAAACGAACCCATTGGCTGAAATTACGCACAAGCGTCGTTTGTCAGCTTTAGGGCCAGGTGGTCTATCCCGCGAGCGTGCAGGTTTCGAGGTGCGTGACGTTCACTACACACACTATGGTCGTTTATGTACTATCGAGACTCCAGAGGGACCAAACATCGGTTTGATTTCTTCTTTGGCTGTACACGCGAAAATCAACAACTTAGGCTTTATCGAAACACCTTACCGTAAAGTAAGAGATGGTAAAGTCGTTGTGGATGAGCCGGTAGTTTATTTATCTGCTGAGGATGAAGACGACAAAACTATCGCACAGGCGAACGCACAATATGACGATAAAGGTAATTTTGAGGATCCAAAAGTAAAAGCAAGATACGAGGGTGACTTCCCGATTATCGAGCCTGAGAAATTGGATTATATGGACGTTGCGCCTAACCAGATTACCTCTATTGCGGCTTCGTTGATTCCTTTCTTGGAACATGATGATGCCAACCGTGCGTTGATGGGGTCGAACATGCAGCGTCAAGCTGTGCCTTTGTTGAAACCACAAGCGCCGATTGTGGGTACTGGTCTGGAAGCTCGTGTAGCTTCGGATTCGCGTACCTTAATTAATGCAGAAGGTAACGGTGTTGTTGAATATGTAGATGCGAACGAAATCAAAATCCGTTACGAACGTACGGAAGATGATCGTTTGGTATCGTTTGACAACGACGTACAGACATATAGACTTACCAAGTTCAAGAAAACGAACCAAAACACGTGTATCAACTTGAAACCTATCGTAACGAAAGGTCAAAAAGTTACTAAAGGACAGGTGTTATGTGAAGGTTATGCTACTGAAAATGGTGAGTTGGCATTGGGCCGTAACTTGAAAGTAGCATTCATGCCTTGGCAAGGATATAACTTTGAGGATGCGATTGTAATCTCTGAGCGCGTAGTATCGCAAGACTTATTCACTTCTTTGCATATCGAAGAGTTTGAATTGGAAGTACGTGATACAAAACGTGGTGAAGAAGAATTGACAGCAGATATCCCGAATGTTTCGGAAGAAGCTACCAAAGACCTTGACGAAAACGGTATCATCCGTATCGGTGCTGAGGTTAATGGTGGCGACATCTTAATCGGTAAAATTACACCTAAAGGTGAGTCAGATCCTTCACCAGAAGAAAAATTGCTTCGTGCAATCTTCGGTGATAAGGCTGGTGATGTGAAAGATGCTTCATTGAAAGCGTCTCCTTCTCTAAAAGGTGTAGTAATCGATACGAAATTATTCTCTCGTGCGAAGAAAATGTCTAAAGAAGTTGAAAGAAAAGCTTTGGACAAATTAGAAGTAGCACACGACAAAGCTGTTAAAACGTTGAAAGATCGTTTGGTTGAAAAACTATTCACGATTGTAAACGGCAAAACCAGCCAAGGCGTATATAATGTGTACAAAGAATTGTTAGTACCTAAAGGAGCTAAATTCACACAAAAAATCCTTATGGATTTGGATTATGCACACATTAACCCAACTGGATGGACTACTGATGAAGAGAAAAACGAATTGATCAAGTTGGCGCTTCACTTCTATAACATTAAAGTTAACGAAGAATTGGGTGCTTTCAAACGTGATAAGTTTGCAATCTCTGTAGGTGATGAACTTCCATCGGGTATCGTTCAGATGGCTAAAGTTTATGTTGCTAAGAAACGTAAGCTGAAAGTAGGGGATAAGATGGCGGGACGTCACGGTAACAAAGGTATCGTTGCACGTATCGTTCGTGATGAGGATATGCCATTCTTGGAAGATGGAACACCGGTTGATATCGTATTGAACCCATTGGGGGTACCTTCACGGATGAACCTTGGACAGATTTACGAAACTGTTTTGGGTTGGGCTGGTCAGAAATTGGGAATGAAATTCGCTACACCAATCTTTGACGGTGCTGAAATGGACGAGGTAGAAGAGTGGATTGCAAAAGCTGAATTGCCAATGTCGGGTAGAACTTATCTGTACAATGGTTTGACAGGTGAACGCTTTGACCAACCGACTACTGTGGGTGTTATCTACATGCTGAAATTAGGTCACATGGTAGATGATAAAATGCACGCTCGTTCTATTGGTCCTTACTCGTTGATTACGCAACAACCATTGGGTGGTAAAGCACAATTTGGTGGTCAGCGTTTCGGTGAGATGGAGGTGTGGGCATTGGAGGCATTCGGTGCATCCAATATCCTACAGGAGATCTTGACCGTGAAATCGGATGACGTGGTTGGTCGTGCAAAAACTTACGAAGCTATCGTTAAGGGCAATAACCTTCCAACGCCATCAGTACCAGAATCGTTCAACGTATTGGTGCACGAGTTACGCGGTTTAGGATTAGATATCACATTAGATTAAAGCAAAATTTTAGACCTATAAGGTTTTCAAAACCTTATAGGTCTTGTATACATCTTTAAGTTATACAACGTATGTCTTACAAAAAAGATAATAAAATTAAAAGTAACTTCACATCGATTACGATCAGCTTGGCTTCTCCTGAGACTATCTTGGAGCGTTCCAGCGGTGAGGTTACCAAACCAGAGACGATCAACTATCGTACCTACAAACCAGAGCGTGATGGTTTATTCTGTGAGCGTATCTTCGGTCCTGTAAAGGATTACGAATGTCACTGTGGTAAATACAAGCGTATCCGTTACAAAGGTATCGTGTGTGACCGTTGTGGTGTGGAAGTAACGGAGAAGAAAGTACGTCGTGAGCGTATGGGGCACATCAACTTGGTGGTTCCTGTGGCACACATCTGGTACTTCCGTTCTTTACCTAACAAAATTGGTTATTTGTTGGGACTTCCTACCAAGAAATTGGATATGATCATCTACTACGAAAGATATGTGGTTATCCAAGCCGGTATCAAGGAAGAAGATGGTATCTCTTACATGGATTTCTTGACTGAGGAAGAGTATTTGGATATTTTAGATACTTTACCAAAAGAAAATCAATACTTAGACGATAACGATCCGCAGAAATTCATCGCTAAGATGGGTGCTGAAGCTATGGAAGAGTTGTTGAAACGTATTGATTTGGATCAGTTGTCATACGATTTGCGTCACCAAGCGGCTAACGAGACTTCTCAGCAACGTAAAAACGAGGCTTTGAAACGTCTTCACGTGGTAGAAGCTTTCCGTGGTGCAAATGGTCGTATCGAGAACCGTCCGGAGTGGATGATTGTGAAAATCGTTCCGATTATTCCACCAGAATTGCGCCCATTGGTGCCATTGGATGGTGGTCGTTTTGCCACTTCGGATTTGAATGACTTATATCGTCGTGTGATTATCCGTAACAACCGTTTGAAGCGTTTAATCGAGATCAAAGCACCAGAAGTTATCTTGCGTAACGAAAAACGTATGCTTCAGGAAGCAGTAGACTCTTTATTCGATAACTCGCGTAAAGTGAATGCTGTGAAAACAGAAGGTAACCGTGCGTTGAAATCGTTGTCTGATATTTTGAAAGGTAAACAAGGTCGTTTCCGTCAAAACTTATTAGGTAAACGTGTGGATTATTCGGCTCGTTCGGTAATCGTCGTTGGTCCGCACTTGAAATTACACGAGTGTGGTCTTCCTAAAGATATGGCGGCAGAGCTTTACAAACCATTCATTATCCGTAAGATGATTGAGCGTGGTATTGTGAAGACTGTAAAATCAGCGAAGAAAATCGTTGACCGTAAGGATCCGGTTGTATGGGATATTCTTGAAAATGTATTGAAAGGACACCCTGTACTATTAAACCGTGCGCCTACGCTTCACCGTTTGGGTATTCAGGCTTTCCAGCCCACTTTGGTAGAAGGTAAAGCTATCCAATTGCACCCATTGGTATGTACAGCGTTCAACGCCGATTTTGACGGTGACCAGATGGCGGTTCACTTACCTTTGGGTAATGCTGCGATTTTGGAAGCCCAAATCTTGATGTTGGCTTCGCACAACATTCTTAACCCTGCGAACGGTTCGCCAGTGACAGTACCATCACAAGATATGGTATTGGGTCTTTACTATATTACTAAAGGCCGTAAGTCTACTGAAGATCATAAAGTAAGAGGTGAAGGAATGACTTTCTATTCTCCGGAAGAGGTAATTATCGCCTTGAACGAGAATCAGATCGATTTGCATGCTTTCATCAAAGTAAAAACGAAAACAAAAAATAAAGAAGGACAGATTGTTGATGCCATCATCGAAACAACTGTAGGGCGTGTAATCTTTAACCAGATTGTTCCTATCGAAATGGGCTACATCAACGAATTGTTGACTAAAAAATCATTGCGTAATATCATTGGGGATATTGTGAAAAATACGGGTATGGCTCGTGCTGCACAGTTCTTGGATGATATGAAAGAGTTAGGATTCCAAACAGCTTTCAAAGGAGGTTTGTCGTTCAACTTGCAAGATTTGAATATCCCTGCAGCTAAAGCTGATTTGATTCAGCAAGCTACAAACGAGGTTGAAGAGGTGATGAACAACTATAACATGGGTTTCATTACCAACAACGAGCGTTATAATCAGATTATCGATATCTGGACACGTATCAACAACAGGTTGACAGCAAACGTGATGGATATTCTTTCTAATGACAACCAAGGTTTCAACTCTGTTTATATGATGTTGGATTCTGGAGCTCGTGGTTCGAAAGAGCAGATTCGTCAGTTATGTGGTATGCGTGGTTTGATGGCTAAGCCTCAGAAATCAGGTACTTCGGGTGGTGAGATTATCGAGAACCCGATTCTATCGAACTTCAAAGAAGGTCTTTCGGTATTGGAGTACTTTATCTCTACCCACGGTGCGCGTAAAGGTCTTGCGGATACGGCGTTGAAAACGGCCGATGCGGGTTATTTGACTCGTCGTCTGCATGACGTTGCACAGGATATGATTGTTGTAGAGCATGATTGTAGCACGCTACGTGGTATCTACAAGACAGCCTTGAAAGAAAACGATGATATCGTTGAGCCTTTATATGACCGTATCTTAGGTCGTACACCATTGAATGATGTTTTTCATCCAGAGACAGGTGAACTTATTGTTGCGGCAAATGAAGATATCAGTGAAGAAGTAGCAGCTGCGATAGAAGAAGCTGGTATCGAAGGAGTGGAAATTCGTTCGGTATTAACCTGTGAATCGAAACGCGGTGTATGTGCTTGTTGTTACGGCCGTAACTTGGCTTCTGGTAAACGTGTTCAATTGGGTGAAGCGGTTGGTGTAATTGCAGCACAGTCTGTAGGTGAGCCAGGTACACAGTTAACACTTCGTACATTCCACGTGGGTGGTACGGCATCGAATATTGCTGCTGATTCCAGTATCGTTGCTAAGTATGAAGGTAAGATTGAATTTGAGAACGTACGCTCCGTGCCTAAAGAAGGCGAGAATGGTCCTTACCAAGTTGTAATCGGTCGTTCTGGAGAGATTCGTATCGTTAGCGAAGATAGACGTGTGCTTTACAATCAGATCATCCCTTATGGAGCGAACTTGTACGTAAACGAAGGTGATACGGTTGAAAAGGGTAAAGTATTGGTAGACTGGGATCCATACAACGCGGTGATTATATCTGAGTTTGCCGGTAAAATCGAGTTTGAATCCATCATCGAAGGTGTTACTTTCCGTGATGAGTCTGACGAGCAAACCGGTCACAAAGAGAAGGTCATCATCGAGACTCGTGATAAAACGAAAAACCCGACAATCAAGATTACCGATTTAGCGGGAGATGCGTTGCGTTCATACAACATTCCGGTTGGTGCACACGTTTCGGTACAAGATGACCAGAAAATCAAAGAAGGTACTATCATAGCGAAGATTCCTCGTGCTACAGGTAAAACCCGAGATATTACAGGTGGTCTTCCACGTGTTACGGAGTTATTCGAGGCACGTAACCCTTCTAACCCTGCTGTTGTTACGGAGATTGATGGTGTAGTAACCTTGGGTGGTGTGAAACGTGGTAATCGTGAGATTTCTATCGAATCCAGAGATGGACAGATTAAGAAATACTTGGTACCGCTTTCTAAACACATCTTGGTACAAGATAATGACTTTGTGAAAGCGGGTATGCCATTGTCTGATGGTTCTATTTCACCTTCCGATATCTTATCTATCAAAGGTCCATCTGCAGTTCAGGATTATATCGTGAATGGTATCCAAGAAGTTTACCGTCTGCAAGGGGTGAAAATCAACGATAAACACTTCGAGACTATCGTTCACCAGATGATGCAGAAAGTAAATATCGAGGATCCGGGAGATACACGCTTCTTGGAGAAAGAAGCTGCTAACAAATGGGACTTCATGGCAGAGAATGATTCACTATTCGACAAGAAAGTGGTTGTTGATGCCGGAGATTCTAACTCACTACGTCCGGGACAAATTGTGACCATGCGTAAGTTACGTGAAGAAAACTCCGTACTTCGTCGTCAGGATTTGAAAACCGTAGAAGTGCGTGATGCTATCCCTGCTACTTCAAGCCCATTGTTGCAAGGTATTACCCGTGCATCTTTAGGTACGAAATCGTTTATCTCTGCAGCTTCCTTCCAGGAAACTACGAAAGTATTGAACGAGGCAGCTATCGCTGGTAAACGTGACGATTTGTTAGGTTTGAAAGAAAACGTAATCGTTGGTCACTTGATTCCTTCAGGTACTGGTTTACGTGATTACAGCAACATTATCGTTGGTTCTCGTGAAGAATACGATCAATTGTTGGCTTCGAAAGAAGAAGATTAAGACCGAAGGTCTTTTCTATAAAAAAATAGGGTAGCGAAAAATCGCTACCCTATTTTTTTTATATGTGTTTCACTATTTGGAAATGTCGATTTTCAGTACGTTTTCGTGCTCTACGATATAGGATAAAGCAATTTTAACCACCTCATTGAGATTGAGCCCTTTTTTAGCAGCTAAAAGAGCTGTTTGCTGATGCAATTCTTTTGGGACACGTACATTAAAAGTACCTTTATATGTCTTCTCAGGAGTTTTGTTCAATGATTTGCAGGTTTCTATATAATCGGAAACAGCTTCCTTAAAAGCAGACTCTAATTCATCGACAGACGTGCCTTCGAAAGTGACTAAATCGTTGATTCCTTGAAGTTTTCCATAGAAAACCCTATCCTCTGCCGAAAATTCGATAGTTCCAATGTATCCTTTATGTTCTAAATAGTTTTTCATCTTCTACAGTTTTAAATGATCGATAACAGCACTTAGTTGATATGACTTTAATATTTTTTGAGGGTGAGGCTCATGTATACTGATGATTTGGTGGTTTTTATCTATAAATTTCCGTCTTGAACCGCCTGTTTTTCCACGAGGGATTTCTGTATAACCATAATGTTTTAAAACTTTCAATAATTCCTGCCAAGTAAAATCTTTGGGTCTGGAACATAGTCGTTCTATCAATTTTTCTATTGTGCTCATACAAAAATACGTGTTTTATTAAAGGTTTGCAACTAATTTCTAGTTGCTATTTATCTCTTCACCCATTTCATTAAGTCTTTTGCACGTTCAACTAACCAATCATAATCTGATGCATCGGTTGGAGCAGCAAATAATTTCGAGCCCAGTCCAACGGAGAATACACCTGCGTCAAACCAACTTTGTATATTTTGTTCCTCTACATCTACACCGCCTGTAGGCATAAATTTTACCTGCGGAAATAGCGGCTTGATGGCTTTTAGGAATTTAGGCCCTAAAGTATCTCCGGGAAATAATTTCACTAAAGGTGCTTGTAGACGTTCCGCCAGAGCGATTTCAGTAGGAGTCATGCAGCCTGGTATCCATAAGATACCCTTATTTAGGGTTTCATCCGCAATTTCCTCTACGATGATAGGACTTACAATAAATTCAGCACCGAGTGCTACAAATTCTTTTGCTTGTTCGGGAGTTTTGATTGTGCCAATACCTAATTTTAAATCAGGAAAGTGCAGATTTTTGTATTCCAGTAAAGCTGTAAAGTTTTCTTTCGCGTTATTCCCCCGGTTAACAAATTCAAATACACGAACCCCGCCTTCATAACAGGCTTTTAGGACTTCAATGCACGTGTCTTTATCGTCATGATAGTATACCGGAATAGCCGGGTATTGTTGTATGGTTTCTACTATGTTGTTCATTTTTTGTTTAAGGTTTAATGTTTAAAGTTCAAGGTTGTCTTTTATCCGTGTTCCTTGTCTCATATCTCAATAAGCATATCCCGATACTCACTACTCATATTTCCCATTTCCAAAATCACCTTTGACAAACAGCTTATGATAACCTGCTCCCGTAGCTATATCAATAATATCTTGTGGGGCTTTATGGTGGATTAATCCGTGAATAATTCCTGCCATGAAAGCATCACCGCTTCCGATACGATCTACAACCTCAAAGGTTTCGTATGTTCTGGAATGTACATGTGTGTCCTGGTTATGGTACGTGCCGTAAAAGAGATTGTGTGTCGGGTTGTCCATAAAGCGAAAGGTATAGGCTACATGTCTACACATTGGGTATTTCTTAAATATTTCCACCGCGGATTCTTGGGCAGCATTCAGATAGGTTGCTTGTGGTGTTTCTTGGTTGAACGAACTATCCACAGGAATATCCAACATTTTGTTGGCAGCCCAGATATTACCCATGATAACATCACAATATTGAACCAAATCTGGCATGACCTCAATGGGTTCTTTACCATATTGCCATAATTTATTGCGGTAATTTAAGTCAACAGAGATGGTAATATTTCGTTCCTTTGCGGCTTTTAGCACATTGTGCATAACCACAGCCATTTCTTGGTTTAGAGCTGGTGTCAATGCTGTCCAATGTAACCATGAAACACCATCCAATAAATGCTCCATATTGATATTCTCGGTACGTAACTGGCTGAAGCTGGAATATTTCCTATCGTAGATAACATCCCCTTTCGACAGACCATTTGCCGACATAAGGATATATGTGCCAATGCGGTCGCCTATACGGATGCTTTGGGAAGTGTTAATGCCCAATACATTCAGTGTAGTTAAGATTTCCTCAGCTAATGTGTTATTGGGAAAAGCGCTGGCATAGGATACGTTATTCCCCATCTGAGCCAATGTGGCTGCGACATTGGCTTCGGATCCTCCCGGAAAAATTTCCAGATAATTTTTGCCCATTTCGAAGAAATGTGCTCCGGTGCTTTGTTGCCGGATAAGTATTTCACCAAAGGAAAGAATCTGTTGCATCGTCTGTTATCGGTTATTGTTGAGGCTTAAATTACAGTTTTTTTTACTTATTCAAGGTATGATTTACGCAAACGTTATCGTTGATTTTTAGGTTTCTTATTCCATTCTTTTCTAAAATTTAAGTATTATTGAACTATAAACCGAAAAATCAACAATGAGTATATTAGATAGTTTTTCATTGAAAGATAAAGTTATCGTCGTAACCGGAGGAACTGGCATCTTAGGGAAGTCCTTTGTACAAGCATTGGCAGAGGCTGGTGCTAAAGTATGCATTATCGGTCGTGATATGCAAAAAGCCGAAGAGCGTGTTCAACTGGTAGAACGATTAGGATCCGAAGGTTTGGCGATTGCAGCCAATGTCATGGATGAAGTTTCGATGAAAGAAGCAAAAGAACGGATACTGGAGAAATGGGGTACGATAGATGGACTTGTCAATGCTGCCGGAGGAAATATCCCAGGGGCAACGATAGGGCCTAATGACGATATCTTTGATAATAAAATTGGTGATACCATCAAAGCAATAGAGCTGAATTTATACGGTACGATTATCCCGACTTTAATCTTTGGTGAAGTTATTGCCAAGAAGGGGAAAGGTGCTATTGTGAATATTTCGTCTCTGGCGGCAAGCCGTCCGTTAACGCGGGTATTGGGATACACAGTCGCTAAACATGGTATTGATGGATTTACAAAATGGATGGCAACTGAACTGGCGCAGCGTTACAGCGATAAAATTCGTGTAAATGCTATTGCTCCGGGCGTGTTCCTGACCGAGCAGAACAGAACGCTTTTAACCAATCCAGATGGAAGCTATACAGAGCGTGCTCAAAAATTTGTCAACGGAACACCATTCTCGCGTTTGGGAAACCCTTCCGAACTGGAAGGTACATTGGTTTATTTGTTGAGTGATGCCTCCGGCTTTGTTTCAGGTGAAATAATCTTTGTGGATGGGGGATTTAATGCTTGGTGTGGGGTATAAGCAGTAAGCTATTAGATTTAAAGTATGAATAAAAAGAAATTAGAACAGACTTGGCGCTGGTATGGTCCTGAAGATCCGGTTACTTTACAGGATGTGAAGCAAGCTGGAGCTACGGGAATAGTAACAGCGTTACATCATATTCCGCATGGCGAAGTTTGGCCTAAAGCAGAGATATTGCAACGGAAGAAAATCATAGAGGATGCGGATTTGGTATGGTCTGTTGTGGAAAGTGTAACAGTACACGAAGCCATTAAGACCCGCTCTGTTGAGGCTGAACATTATCTGGAAAACTATTGTCAAACTTTACAGAATCTTGCTGATTGTGGTATCAAAACCGTTTGCTACAACTTTATGCCGGTATTGGACTGGACGCGTACGCAATTGGATTTGGTAATGAAAGATGGATCCAAAGCGCTGTATTTTGATTGGGTAGATCTGGCCATTTTTGACATCTATATTTTGCAACGCCCGGATGCGGCGAGTTCTTATTCTCCAGCTATCCTTTCTAAAGCAGAAGCGAATGTTGCAACGCTTTCGGAAGATGATTTGCAGGGTATTCAAACTAATGTATTGATGGGCATTCCTGGGGAGAAGGATGCTTCATTGGAGGACTTACGCAGGAGCATTGCTATCTATGGCGAAATTGGGTTCGATGGTTTGCGCGATAACCTTGCTTACTTTCTGTTCGCTATTTCGGATGTCTGCGAGCGTGAAGGTATTAAAATGACGATGCATCCGGATGATCCGCCTTTTCCGATTTTGGGCTTACCACGCATCGCAAGTAATTTGACCGATTTCCAGAGAATCATCGATTGCGTGGATAAGGATTTCAATGGAATATGTTTTTGTACTGGTTCATTGGGAGCCGGAGCCCAAAATGATTTGCCGAAAATGTTTCGAGCATTGGCACATCGCGTTCACTTTGTCCATCTGCGCAACGTCAAAAGGGATGAGATCGGAAGTTTTTACGAAGCAGACCATTTGGATGGGGATGTGGATATGTATGCTGTAATGAAAGCCTTGGTGGAAGAGAATCAACTGCGGGATAAAAGTATTCCTTTTCGCCCGGATCATGGACACCAGATGCTGGACGACTTGCACAAGAAAACCAATCCGGGATATTCCGCCATTGGCCGTTTAAGAGGTCTGGCAGAATTGCGGGGACTGGAATTGGGAATTGTACGAAATCAAGAATAAGGTAAGCGGATGGATTTGCCGAAATTGTAGATTCATTGAACTTTCCAAATTATAAACACACAAGATTATGATAAAAGAGAACATCGGAAACTACAGGTGGACAATATGTGCCCTGCTCTTTTTCGCTACCACCATCAACTACTTAGACCGACAGGTGCTAAGCTTGTTAAAACCAAACTTAGAAGAACAATTTGGTTGGTCGAATAGTGATTATGCAGATATTGCTGCTGTATTTCAGATTGTCTATGCCGTGTCAATGCTGTTTGCTGGTCGGATAGTTGATAAGTTAGGTACGAAATGGGGGTATGGATGGGCGATTATATTATGGTCGATTGGTGCGATTATTCACGCTTATTCTATCGCTATTGGCGAAACGATTATTGCCACGATTGGTTGGATTGGAATAGCAGCCGTACCAGCGTCTATTATTGGTTTTATGTTTTCCCGAGCTATATTGGCGATTGGAGAGGCTGGAAACTTTCCTGCGGCGATCAAAGCTACGGCAGAATATTTCCCGAAGAAAGAACGATCTTTTGCTACTGGTATTTTCAACTCAGGGGCTAATGTAGGGGCGATATTGGCGCCTTTGACTGTGCCATGGATTGCGACAAATTGGGGCTGGCCGGCCGCCTTTGAAATTGTTGGTGGAGTTGGTTTCCTTTGGTTATTCTTTTGGTTGTTTTTTTATGAGTCGCCAGAGAAGCAAAAACGACTTTCACAGGAAGAGTTGGCATATATCAATAGCGATCAGGAGGAAGAGGCTGTCACCGATACTCCGACAGAAAAGGTATCCTGGTTTAAATTGTTGGGTTATAAGCAAACCTGGGCGTTTACGATTGGCAAGTTTATGACAGATGGCGTATGGTGGTTTTTCTTGTTTTGGTTGCCTGCATACCTCAAAGACCAATACGGTATGATGAATGAACAGATTATGCTTCCGTTGGCGGTACTGTACAGTATGACGATGATTGGCAGTATCGGAGGTGGATGGTTTCCGAAATATTTTATTGATAAAGGCTATGCGCCTTATGACGGACGTATGAAAGCAATGTTGGTTATTGCATCTATTCCTTTGGTCGTATTATTGGCTCAACCGTTAGGGCATTATAGCTTTTGGGTTCCAGTAATTCTCATTGGTATAGGCGCATCGGCACATCAAGCCTGGAGTGCCAATATCTTTACTACGGTCTCGGATATGTTCCCTAAAAGGGCAATTGGTTCGGTAGTTGGGATTGGAGGTATGGCAGGTGGCTTGGGCGGAGCCCTAATTACTAAGTTAGGTGGCGGTCTTTTTGATCATTATAAAGCTTTGGGGAGTATTGAAACTGGCTATACCATTATGTTCACGATTTGTGCCGTAGCTTATTTGTTGGCTTGGACTATCATGAAATCTTTGGTGCCGAAAATGAAATTAATCAAGCTTTAAGAAGAGGATAGAAGTGAGGAGACTTCCGAAGTTTCTAAAACTTCGGAAGTCTTTTAGTCAACCTCGGTTGATTTCCGAAGCCGGATTGTAGTGGGAAGCTTTACGTTTTCCCATTCAATTTGGCTTCTGTTCTTTTTATTGATAATCTCTACGAGTTTTTTTACGGCAATCTCACCGATTTCTGTTGCTGGTTGGCGAATCGTTGTAAGGGAAGGGTTTAAGGACATCGCCAAATCTGTATTGGCAAATCCCAATACCGCCAATTGCTCTGGTACAGGGATGCCCATATTGGCTAATACGCCTAATAAATGCGTCGTTATAGTGTCTGAAGTTCCCAAAATCGCATTGGGTGGATGAGGGAGTGCCAAGAGCTTTTGAACGTTTTCACTTAGTCCTTCGTGCAGTTCTGCTATATTTTTTACAGTTAGGTAGATAATAAATTCTTTCCTTATAGGAATCTGGAAATCTTCGTGAGCTTTTATATACCCAGCCAATCGATCTGCAGTGATCCCTTGATGGACGCCACAGAGAACAGCAATATCTTTTCTGCCAATTTCAAAAAGGTGTTTACATGCATCATACGTTCCCTCGCTATTTAAAACACCAACCTTATGTGTTTCAACGGGATAGTTTGTCCGATCGAAAATCACCAAAGGTGTGTGTTTGGCAATTTCTTGAACTATAGCTGTATTCGATTGTTCATGAATAGGGCAGAGTAATAGTCCGTCAATGCCTTTGGCAATCATCTCGGTAATGGAAGTTCTCTCAACGGCCTCGTTTTCCATGCTATTCATAATGACCACCCGAAAGTTATTGACCGATGCAGTGTTTTGTATACCTTCAAGCATCTGGGACTCAAAAGGGCTGCTCATCTTAGGCAGGATGACTCCAATGGTATTCGTCTTACCTGTTTTGAGAATTTGCGCAATGATATTGGGCTGGTAATTGTGTTGCTGCGCATATTCACGCACGCGTTTCTTGGTTTCCTCGCTTATTTCATGGCTGTCGTTCAGTGCCTTGGATACGGTGGACACCGACATGTTCAGTGCCTGGGCTAAGCTTTTCAACGTGATTTTTGCCATGATTTCTGAGTTGATTTATAAAATATGCTTTAATCAAGCCTTATTAGACAAATATAACTTATCCATGTAGCTTATAAAAACAAAATACCTATAAGGTTTAGCTTTTATCTAAGTAGAAGCTATACGGTAATGCCCGCCGATAATACAAAAAACCTTATAGGTTTGGGGCTTTCATAATGAGGAGAATATGAAAATATCTATTCTTTTTTATTTGATTACTAATTCAGAGATTTGTGTCAATGATAATCTTAGTAGGACTATTTGCCATACCGCTTTGTCCTGACCTTTTCTACCTCTTTTGTGATTTCATCTAAGTCGGGAGCAGACTCTGCTTTGGTGCGTAACTTGGCCAATACTTTAACGAACTCTCTCTTCGATTGCTCTTCTAAAGAGATTAATTTTAAATCAGCCAGATTTTTTTAATAAATCTACTGTCTTCGGATTCAATATGTTAATATTAATTAATATACAAAATTAACACCTATCTCAAATCCACAACCTCATAACCCGTATAATTGCTTTTGTTAAAAGCAAAATATGTGTCCGGAATTTGGTGATTGACGTAGAGTGCTTTAATCGTATACGTGTAGCGTGCGCCGGATTTGTCAAAAATCAGCACATCGTGGATGTGTTTGTTTTTGTTTACGCGCAGCTTTATTTTAAAATAATTCTTACGGGTGTCTATTGGACTTAATTCGATAACGTTCAGTGTTTCCTGCCCTAGGCGTTCGTCATCCATGCTGACATATTTGAAGCCTTCTTTGTAGAAGGTGAACAGGTTGTTAGGACCAATAGCATCGGTACTGTTATCCGCTTCGTTTACTTGCACCTCTTTGTCTTCTTTGAGGATTGACCAGGTCGCCTTGCCATCGCCTATAAGCTCCTGTGCAGACAGGTTGATGCGGTACTGGTTTCTGGGTTTGTTCAAATAGAGTGTACCCTTATCTGAGTAGGATTCACCTTGAACCTGCTGTGCGGCAAATGTAAAGTCGGATTGAATGGTTCTATAGGCATCGTATTTTTTAGATACCTCGTCCAATAGTTTTTTTGCATGCGGGTCTGTCTGTGCTACAACTACTGCAACACTGAACAAGACCATAAATGCCATTAAAATACCTTTCATCTTACGAATTTCTTAATGTTTCCAAATACTGTTCCAACGAATATTCATCGGGGTAAAGCACTTCACGGGCTTTACTGCCTTCAAATGGTCCCACAATACCTGCGGCTTCCAATTGATCGATGATTCGCCCAGCTCTGTTGTAGCCTAATTTCAGCTTACGTTGGATGAGGGAGGTAGAACCTTGCTGATGCATAACAATCAGTCGGGCTGCCTCTTCAAAGAGAGCATCTCTGTCCGAAAGGTCGAAATCGGCTATACCACCACCTTCTTCTCCTTCGCCTACGTATTCAGGCAGAAGGAGTGCTGATGCATAACCTCTTTGGCCGCCGATAAACTGAGCAATAGCTTCAACCTCTGGTGTGTCTACAAATGCACACTGTATGCGGACCAAGTCATTGCCAGAAGATAAAAGCATATCGCCTTTACCAATCAACTGGTCAGCTCCGCCTGTATCCAAAATCGTACGTGAGTCGATCTTGGATGATACGCGGAAGGCTATACGTGCCGGGAAGTTGGCCTTGATTGTACCTGTAATGATATTCACTGATGGTCGCTGTGTCGCGATAATCAAGTGTATACCAATGGCACGGGCCAACTGTGCCAGGCGGGCTATCGGTGTTTCTACTTCCTTACCTGCTGTTATCATCAAATCCGCAAACTCATCAACTACCAGAACTATAAAAGGTAAGAATCGATGACCCTCCTCAGGGTTTAATCTGCGGTTGACAAATTTTGTATTGTATTCTTTTAAATTACGTACTTGTGCATTTTTCAAAAGGTCATAGCGCTGATCCATCTCAATACACAACGAATTCAACGTATTGATTACTTTCTTGGTGTCTGTGATGACTGCTTCTTCTTCTCCTGGTAATTTTGCCAGAAAATGTCGCTCAATGATATTGAGTAGAGACAACTCCACTTTCTTCGGGTCGACCAAGACAAATTTTAATTCTGCAGGGTGTTTTTTGTAAAGAAGCGAAGTTAATATCGCGTTTATACCGACTGATTTACCTTGTCCTGTCGCACCTGCCATTAATAAGTGTGGCATCTTTGCTAGGTCGGCAATGTATACCTCGTTGGAGATGGTCTTGCCCAAAGCAATTGGCAGATCCATATCTGTTTTTTGGAACTTTTCGGTAGCCAGTACAGATTTCATGGGTACGATTTCCTTATTGGTATTCGGTACTTCGATACCAATAGTTCCTCGTCCGGGTATCGGTGCAATGATGCGGATACCCAAAGCAGCAAGACTTAATGCGATGTCGTCTTCGAGATTTTTAATTTTCGATATACGCGTTCCCGGTTTGGGAATAATCTCGTATAGGGTAATCGTAGGACCGATGGTGGCTTTAATCTGGTCGATTTCGATGCTGAAATTGCGTAATGTTTCGACAATTTGATTCTTGTTGGCCTCGAGTTCCTGCGGATTGACTTGTATCTTCCCGGAACCATAATCTTTCAAGAGCTCAAGTGGTGGATATTGGTAGCCTGAAAGGTCCAGCTTGGGGTCGTATTCGCCAAATTGGGCAACAAGATCGTTTGCAGATATAGCTTTCTCTTCCTTGATCTCTTCTACGCTGAGCTGGGGCTCGTGGATTTCTGGTTCGATTTGCACCGGAATGGTCTCTGTGGCAGATGTATCAACTGATAAAGGAATCTGGTTTTCTACATGGAGTTCGGTGGCGGAAAAAGTAAAGTTGGTATCACCTTCTTCGTCTTCCTCTTCGTCGATGGTTTCCTCTACTGTGGTAATAGGTGTATCCTTTATTGTATTGTGTTGCGGAATGCTTGGTTCTTCTTTTTCTTCTGGTAAAGTATTCCTGACATTATTTGCCGTATGCTTTCCCGCGGAGAAAGACTCGTAATTATCTTCCTCATCATGCTCTAATTCCTCTTCGTTGATTTGTTTTTTACTTGTCCAAGAAAGTTTTAAGTCCAAGTTGTAGATCAATATCAAAACGGTTAAATAAGCAAATATCAATAAAGCTGCCACACCGACAGTACCTATCTGTGCTTTTAGAAGCTGATTCGTCCAGTAACCGAATTTCCCTTCCAGAATGTGGGGGGAATCGGTAAGGAAATCTTGTAAGAAACCAAAGGTAACGGATAAAAATACGATAGCTGTAATAGAGTACATCAACGTCTTCCAAACTGGAAAGATGGATTTTTTGTATAGAAATTTATAGCCTAAGACAAACAAGACAAGCACAAAAAGGAACGAAGCAATCCCAAACCATTCATAAATAAACTGATTGGCGAGCAAAGCACCTAATTTTCCCAATTTGTTTTCGACGATGGGTAATTCGGCATGTTCATCGGCTATTTCTTGTGCAGATTTGAACAGGGTAGACCAACCGCCATTGGTCTGTGCAATATAGCTTTGATCCTGTTTCCATGTGAAAAGATAGGAAATGAAAGATACTGCAAAGATGAAAGAAACGAACAGTAGGAAAATACCCAAAATTTTGAGGGCTTTGCGTTGTCCTTCCGAAAAGTTGATGCTATCAAAAGATTTTAGGCGCGATTTGGCGCTATATGTGACATTTCCAGCAGGACGTTGCGGTTTCCGCACACTGTTGCTCCCCGATGAATTTTTAAATGTATTTCCTTTATTTGACATGAAAATTAGATACTACTCCTTCTTACAAAGGTAGCAAAAAAAATGTTGAAGCGATAGGGTAGATTGGGATGTGTGAATGGTGAAATTCGCAGGCAAAAAGAGAGGGGTTGGAAAGCTACGAAAAGACTGCGATTAAGAAACAAACATCACCGTCATTGCGAGGAACGAAGCAATCTGGTGATGTCGAAAACGTAGATTGCTTCGTCATTCTTCCTCGCAATGACGCGTTTTCTTAGGTTTCAAATGACTTTTGAAACAACTTCTAAAATTATTCCACAATAACTAAAAAATAGTTTTTCTTGCCACGTTGGACAACAATATATTTTTCGTTTATCAGCTGTGTGTTGTCAACGATTTGCTCAACATCGCCCAACTTTTCTTTATTGATGGATACGCCTCCGCCTTGTAGCATTTTACGGGCCTCGCCTTTAGAGGGGAATACTTGTGTATGCGTGGCTAAGAAATCCAGTACATTGATACCTTGTGCGAGGTCTTCCTTTTTGATAGTGAATTGTGGGACACCATCGAAAACTTCCAAGACACCTTCGTGATCTAGGTCTGCCAAAAACGCTAACGAACCATTTCCGAAAAGGAATTCCGATGTTTTGACGGCCGTCTCGTAATCTTTTTCAGAATGTGTGCGGATAGTGATGTCTTTTGCTAATGCCTTTTGTACGGCACGTGTATGCGGTGCAGCATCATGTTCGGCAATAATAGCTTCGATTTCTTCTTTTGTTTTGAGCGTAAAGATGTTAATCCAGTTTTTTGCATCATCATCATTTGCGTTCAACCAGAATTGGTAATATTTGTATGGTGAAGTCTTTTTCGGGTCCAGCCATACCGCACCGGATTCGGTTTTTCCGAATTTCTGTCCATCAGCTTTTTTGATAAGCTGTGTTGTCAAGGCATAAGCTGTGCCCTGATCCTGGCGGCGTATCATTTCACTTCCTGTTACAATATTGCCCCATTGATCAGAACCGCCCATCTGTATTTTGCAGTTGTGATGCTTCCAAAGATAGTAGAAATCATAACCTTGGATTAGCTGGTACGTAAACTCGGTGAACGACAATCCATTCTCCCCTTCCAAACGTTTCTTTACGGAGTCCTTGGCCATCATATAGTTGACCGTAATCAACTTCCCTACATCACGGATAAAGTCCAAGAAACTGAAGTCCTTGAACCAATCATAATTGTTGACCATCTTGGCATCATTCTCTCCCTCGCCGAAGTTGAGAAACTTGGCCAACTGCTTCTTCAAACAGTCCACATTATGTTGTAATGTGGCTTCATCCAACAAATTACGCTCGGCAGATTTGAAGGAAGGGTCGCCAATCATACCTGTCGCACCACCAACTAAAGCAACGGGTTTGTGCCCTGCGTTTTGAAAGTGAATAAGCGTCATGATTTGCGTAAGGTGCCCTACGTGTAGGGAATCTCCTGTTGGGTCGAAGCCGATATAGCCGGATACTTTTTCCTTATTCAGTAAGTCTTCAGTTCCGGGCATGATATCCTGCAGCATACCTCTCCAACGTAGTTCTTCTACAAAGCTCATCTTTTTATATGGTTAAGATTTTTTTAACTAAGATTGCAAAGATAAGAGATTAAGCCGTATCTTACGATAAATAAACAAGAAGTTTGGGACGTGAATTTTTTATCACACTATTATTTTGAACGTTATTCTCCGCACTCGGAGCGTATTTTGGGCGCCTTATTGCCTGATTTGTTAAAGAATGTGCATAAAGAATATAATTTTCACCCACAATGTCACGAAGAGATCTTATTTGCTCATCCTTCCACGCGGCATATATCAGAGGGCTGGTATAGACATGTAGAAGTCGATAGGTTATTTCATAATGCACCTTTTTTTCTGGATCACTGTCATGTTTTACGTAAGGAGTTAGAACCTATTTTAACGCACCTTCCTATTCGTGCTTCATTTATGGCGCACATCGCTGTCGAATTGTTGCTGGATCATCTGTTAATTGTACATTCCTTGGTAAATCCTGTTCGATTGTATGAGCATCTTGGACAGGTTAAAGCGAGTCAAATTAGACAATATCTCAGTGTATTGGGAATAGATGCCACGGAGTTTCTGGAGTTTTATGAGAAATTTATAGCGTCGCGTTACATTCTGGATTATGCACAGATCGAGAATATTGCCTATGCACTGTTCAATATCTGCAAACGGGTGTGGACTTTTTCGATAGAAGATGGGGATTACGAGAAACTAACTGATTGTTTAACTCGCTACAGGGATAAGGAATTGGGAGGTTTTAGGAAAATATTTTATGATATTCAGGACAACCTGACTTGATTTCTTATTTTTTATTGGCAGTTTTGTGCTCTTAAATGCTTTGTATACTACTAACACGAATATAAAATATAAAAAAGTGATAAGGGTTATGGTAGTGAAGATCGTGATGAAGGACATAGCTTTCATTACCTCCATAACTTCGTTCGCTTCGATAACTTTAGAATAATATGAATAATAGACTTTTCAGGAAGAAGAGTGTTGACCAGATTTTACGCGATTCGCAAGAGGGGACAGGGTTAGCGAAAGTTCTGGGTGTGCGGGATTTGGTTTCGTTGGGCATTGCGGCTATCGTTGGGGCAGGTATTTTCAGTACGATAGGCTTAGCGGCTTATAACGGTGGTCCGGCGGTTTCTTTGCTTTTTGTGTTTGTTGCTTTTGCCTGTGTATTCACTGCTTTGTCCTATGCACAGTTTGCCAGTACTGTACCTGTATCGGGGAGTGCTTACACCTACGCTTATGTGGCTTTTGGCGAACTTTTTGCGTGGATCATAGGTTGGGCACTGGTATTGGAATATGCGGTATCGAATATGGTAGTCGCTATTTCATGGTCTCAATATTTTGTGTCGATGTGTTCTGGTTTTGGTCTCCACATACCTAAATGGCTGACTATGGCTCCGGGATATGCGCTCGATGCTCAGGCTAAAATGTTGGAGGTTGGAGTGGAAAACTTGCAAGGTATCGAAAAGGTTGCTCTGCAAGCTTATCAGACTGCGCCGAGAATCGGTGATATTCCGATTATTTTTGATTTACCAGCCGGACTGATTACAGTGTTGGTGACTTGGTTGGTGTATATTGGTATCAAGGAATCCCAAAAGGCAAGCAATCTTATGGTGCTTATTAAGATAGGTGTTATTGTAGCGGTGATTTTAGGGGGCATTTTTTTCATCAAGCCAGAGAACTGGACACCATTTGCGCCAAATGGAATGGGAGGCGTGTTAAGTGGAATAGCAGCCGTGTTCTTTGCTTTTATTGGTTTTGACTCTATCTCGACTACAGCCGAGGAATGTAAAAATCCTCAACGGGACTTGCCTCGAGCGATGATTTACTGTTTGGTTATTTGTGCAGTGTTGTATGTATTGATTACATTGGTATTGACAGGGATGGTTCATTATTCAGATTTGAACGTCAAGGATCCGTTGGCTTATGTGTTTGAATACGTTGGTTTTGACCATATGGCTGGTATTATTTCGGTAACTTCTGTCATTGCGATTACGAGTGCGTTACTTGTTTTTCAATTGGCACAGCCACGTATCTGGATGACGATGAGCCGTGATGGCTTGCTATGGAAGAAATTTGCGCGTATACACCCTAAATATAAAACGCCTTCGTATGCTACTATTGTGACAGGATTTGTAGTTGCTATTCCTTCTTTGTTCTTCAAAATGGATTTCTTTGTCGATTTGACCTCTGTAGGTACGTTTTTCGCCTTTATCCTTGTTTGTGGCGGGGTTCTTTATATGGATCATTCTGGTCTCTCTAAGAAATCTAAGTTTAAAGTGCCGTATGTAAATGGTAAATACCTGATAGGTTTAGGTTTGGTTATCGCTTTGGTTCTTTTATGGCTTTATGGGCAAGATGCGCTACAAGAGTGGCGCAATGAGAGCTGGCTTTATATCCTTGAACATAAATCGCTGACCATTATCTTTTGGATCGTGTGGATTGTCTTGGCCGTGATGGGGTATAAATACAATTTCTCCCTGTTACCTGTGACGGGTATTCTGGTTAACCTGTATTTGATGACTGAGCTTGGCGCCAGCAACTGGATAATCTTTGTGATCTGGTTGGTGCTTGGTTTGGTAATTTATTTTATATACGGTTATCGCCATTCCAAATTGAACACCGGGAATATAAGTGCATAAGATTACTTAGGCACTTATATCCTGTGGAGTTTTACTTCTTTGGTGTTGGGTATGTTCAACGGCACACGTTCTACCGTGACGAAGCTGCTATCCAACCCAAACCCTTTTTCTTCTGATAAGCTAAAGCGTTTAAGAAATTTGTAGATTTCCAATATTATTTTCTGGTACCAACGCAGATCATGGGTTTTGGAAATTATTTTTTCCAAGACTACGAAATTAAAATCACCGGCTATATGATGTTTTTTTAATGTGTCATAATTACTAGTGATGTCAATCTCACCGTTAGCTACCATATCTTCTACAACTTTACGGAATAGAAGACTTATACGTTGTTCTTCACGGAAACCTAATCTAAAATCAATACGAACTAGTTTTTGAGGAATGAGTTGTTGGACGGTGTATTCCCGCGTGTGGGGATTGTCCATCACATCGACGTGAACAAGCCAATATACATCTGCTCGTTTAGGTTTTTTGTTAATAATAGAATAGATAATTTTATATTCAATCTCGCTTTTATTGTTCGCGCTTGTGAGATATACCAGATGTGAAGCAAAGAGCGGTACACTTTTATCTTCGCTTAATTCAGATATGATCGAATAGTAGTCTTGGATTTTGGTAAATCGGACAAAACTGTTCTTGATTTTTCGAGCGCCATACCATGAGAACATGATGATAAAAAGGGTACTGGCCAATAGCAGGGTTAACCAACCACCATGTTGTATTTTCACCCCATTGCCCATCAAGAATGTAATCTCTATGATAAAATATACTAAGGCGAAAAGGATGACCCAGACTTTTTGGATGTGTACCCGGATCAAGAAGAAACACATCAGGATGGTTGTGGCAATAAAGGTCAGGTTGATAGCCAGGCCGTAAGCAGCTTCCATATTACTGGATTCCTTGAATACGACGATGATAAGCATACAGCCGACATACAATATGAAATTAATGGATGGAACATATAATTGTCCTTTCTGGTCACTAGGGTATCGAATTGTTACTTTGGGCCATATATTCAAGCGCACGGCTTCCGAAATAAGTGTAAAAGAACCGGATATCATTGCTTGACTGGCGATAATGGCGGCAATGGTCGCGATAGCAATGCCATAAACCAGGAAACCCGCAGGCATAATCCCATAGAAAGGATTTTGTCCGCTAATAGGCGATCCAACGTGTTCTAATAACCAAGCTCCCTGTCCGAAGTAATTTAATATTAATGCTATCTTAACAAAGATCCAACTGATACGGATATTCTGCTTTCCGCAATGCCCCATATCTGAATACAAGGCTTCTGCCCCTGTTGTACATAGGAAAATAGCCCCAATGAGCACAAGCGCATTGGGATGTTCGATAATGGTACGTATAGCGTAGTAGGGGTTAAGGGCAGAGACTATCTCCGGTGCGTGATGAATATGTAATGCGCCTAATATACCGATTGTCGAAAACCAGATGAGCATCAATGGCCCGAATACCCGACCAACAATAGAGGTGCCGAATCGTTGTATAAGAAAAAGCAAAGATATGATACTAACTACGATAGGGACAGTGGGTAGGGAAGGGTTGTGAATCAGCAATCCCTCTACGGCGGACGAAATGGTTATTGCGGGAGTAATCATCCCATCTGCAAGTAGTGTGCTTGCTCCAATAATAGCGGGAATGATTAACCATTTTGCTCTTTTCTTGACCAATGAATAGAGTGACAGTATTCCTCCTTCTCCCTTATTGTCTGCATTAAGCGTAATCCATACATATTTGATGGTAGTTTGTAGCGTTAATGTCCAAAATACGCAAGAAAGACTGCCTAAGATAAGGTCTTTCTCAACAATACCTTGATTGAATATAGCTTTGAAAACATAGAGGGGAGAAGTGCCAATATCACCGAAAATAATGCCTAAGCTTATCAATAAACCAGCCATGCTGAGTTTATGTGCATCGTGATGCTTTGTTGGTTTCATTTTGTATAATTTATTTGAAACACGGGTATTAGAAAAACGGAGCGAATGTAGATAAAAAAAACAATACAACGTATATTGCTGTTAAAAATTGTTAAAAGGAAAACTTTTTTTTAACAGTGCATGGTTTTTCAATAAAAAAAATTAGATTTGTATAGGTGCTTTGAAAGAAGTGTATTTAAACCAAACATCTATTTTTTAGTCTATTGAAATAAACTATGACAAGAATAATTGGAAAAGTAGCTTTAACAATGATAGTAAGCGCAATGATGCTTACTACAGGGAAAGCTACGGCTAATTTTTCTGCTGTAGATTTATCTCTTATCCCGACAAAAACAGAATTTTTGTATGCTGTTTCTTCGGAACGTGCAAATGATGATAGCGAGAAGCTGATTTCGAATGTCAAAGTTTTCTATAACCCGATTGCAGATCAAGTTACGCTTAACTTCAAACTTAATAAGCAAAATACGGTTGCGATTAAGGTGATGGATGCTTTGGGGAATGAAGTGTTGAACTTAATGAACGGTCGTTTGGATGACGGTTTGCAAAGTTTGTCTTTCGATGCAAATGGAAAACTGACCGCAGGTTTCTATTTTGTCCGTGTCACCTCTGGTACGGAAGTTATCGTAAAACGTATTTCGGTAAGATAATTCCTTTCCCCCTTACTCTTCTATCCACAACCCGTCGGCTTTGATAATGTCGATAAGTTCATCAAGCGCATTGGCGGAACTTACATTCTTTTTCACGACTTCTTTTCCGCGATATAAGGTGATTTTGTCCGGACCAGCACCAACATAGCCGTAATCTGCATCTGCCATTTCTCCCGGTCCATTCACAATACAGCCCATAATGCCGATTTTAAGGCCTTTGAGGTGGCTTGTACGCAAGCGTATCATCTGTGTTGTTTCTTGCAAGTCAAATAGGGTACGTCCGCAGCTTGGGCAAGAAATGTATTCTGTCTTGGAAATACGTGAACGCGTAGCTTGTAGTACACCGAATGAAATGGACGTTAATTTGTCGATAGCTGTAGCCGGAGATTCAATCCAGATTCCTGAACCAAGTCCGTCTATTAAAAGGGCTCCAATATCCGTTGCTGCATATAATTGTAGCTTGGATATGGGTTCTTCGGGATTCATAATATCGCCTAAAGGCCCTGAAAACTCTTCAACGGCATAGCTCCGCTTAATAATTACCGGGTTGTTGATGCCAATAGCTTGCAGGTTTTGGAAAAACTGCCGTTGGTCTGCCATACCATGTATGTGCTGTGTTTCCAAAATGAACACCGTGGTCTTGTCCACTTGCATATTCGCGAAATCTTCTGACGAAAGGTCGTCATTGCTGATATGAACGAGATTTAATGCCTTGTCTTTTTCAGCTGCGGTATTGTATTCCGATAGGCTATATACTGGATGTTTATTTCCCTTCTCTGCCAGTTGGCGCCAAGTCGCATAATTGTAAAGCACCTTAAGGTTTCCCGGAAGCTGAAAAGAGGGGAGGTTGTTGCCTAAGTAAACAAAATCTACAGACTGATCCCCCATGTGGTATTTGTCGTTCAACGCATCGTAACGATAGCCTACAGCTGATAGAATAAATGGATCTTTTAAGTTTTCATTGGAAATATCCACCACTACGCGAGGAACAAGTGAACCTCCTATAAAAGCATTTACTTCCTGAGCTTCGTAGGGTTGTGTTTCCGCATAGTCGGATAATTTTAGGATTTCACGCGGTGGATGGTTTTCTATAGCGGTCTTTCTGCGCGCATATCGATTAACCAAGGCGATAGCTACTGGTGCTTCTTTTTCAGGTTCTTCAGTAAGGGATACGCGAACGGTATCACCTAATCCGTCTTCGAGAAGGGTGCCTATGCCAACGGCAGATTTAATGCGTCCATCTTCACCATCACCAGCTTCTGTTACGCCTAAGTGCAGCGGATAGTTCATGTTCTCAGCAACCATTCTTTCGACCAACAAGCGATAGGCCTTCACCATAATCTGCGGGTTGGAAGATTTCATGGAAACTACGAGGTTATAATAGCTGAGGTCTTCACAGATACGGATAAATTCTAAAGCAGATTCTACCATGCCCTCCGGTGTATCTCCATATCGACTCATGATGCGGTCGGATAGAGAGCCATGGTTGGTACCGATACGCATCGCAGTTCCGTACTCTTTACATATACCTACCAAAGGCGCAAATTTCTTGTAGATTCGGTCTAATTCACCTTGATATTCACTATCCGTATAGTCGATTTGATCGAATTTCTTTTTGTCGGCATAGTTGCCGGGATTGATGCGGACTTTCTCTACAATTCGTGCAGCAACTTCAGCAGCGTTAGGAGTGAAGTGGATATCGGCAACCAAGGGTACATGGTAACCTCTGTCTCGTAAACCTTTTTTGATAAGTGCGAGATTCTCGGCTTCCTTGATACTCGGGGCGGTAATGCGGACATATTCACAACCGGCATCCACCATACGGATTGTTTGCTCAATAGAACCAAAAGTGTCCATTGTGTCCACGGTGGTCATGCTTTGGATACGTATGGGCTGCTGTCCGCCCATCGGTATATCTCCGATTTGTACTTCTCTTGTCAAAAACCGACTGTACTCCGTTTTGGAGTTACAGTATCCGCCTGCTAATATGATTGCGTTTTTCGTATCCATTGTCACCCACAAAGGTAGGGATTATCCTTAATACCTTGAAATGGTAAACGTATTCGCCGCTCCATCTAATTCGATATCGAATCTTTTTGACGCATTATCGTAGTTATTGCTGGTTGCCAACCCTTTTTGCATATTGTCAAATCCTTCTAAGTTGTTGGAAGAGGCTATAGTGGAATATTTTATCCGTACAGGAGCATCTTTCGGAATGTGCAGGTGAATGGTTGAAGCACCTGTGGCAATCTTTATTTTTGTGGTTTCCAATTGTGGTTCTCCCAGTTTCAAGTCCATAGAGCTTGCTCCGGTGTTGATATCCAGTTTCTTTATTTTAAAGGGGGATAAATCACCAGAAAACTTAGCAGCACCATAGTTTAATTCCATATCCCAAACGGGAGCTGTATGCAATGACATCGCAACTTTTCTGTTGACTTTGTTATTCTTCTTCCCTTTGGGTTTAGCTGTAAGTTCGATTTTTTGCTCGCCGTCTTTGTTTTTGCTCTCCAAGCGAAGTCCCATGTCTTCACTTTCACACGTTGCCTCAAGAAGTTTTGCATCAGACGGTGCGATTTCAAAGGCTCCGGCACCGCCGTTAAAGTCGAATTTTACTTCTTGCACGTTTTCTTCGTAAGGTACTGAGACTGTAGAAAGGAGGTCTTTATTATCTTTGTCGTTGGAGAAAGAGATATTTCCGTTGTTAAATATTTTGGGAGTCCATCCTGTATTGGGAGAGGAGAGACCTACGAAAACAATCCAACCCAAAAAGAGTACGTTACAAGCTATTTTGATGTATCCTCCGTAGGCTCTGTTCTGTACCATGAGGTTGACCCCAACGAGGATAACGGAAAGTGGCCAGTATTTCACGATTGCCCATAAATTGAAATCGATTACGTCTAGATTGTGCAACAGCAGCAGTAGACCTATGCAGACGAACCATATTCCAGAGATGATTTTATTTTCCATGTTACTTGATTTCCTGTGTAAATATATAGGTCAAAAGTATAAGATACTAATTTTTTGGCAAACTACTTTTAGGTTATGTTGTTCATATTATCGGCGAAAGGAAGTTTTGTATCGGTGAATTTTCTTCTTGTCGCTAAGATATGAGGTTTTCTAAAGTCAAAATGACTTAATGAGGATTAATAATCTTAGGTGTAAATGTGTATATTGCGTTATAATTTGTTTTAAGCTTGTAAAATAGTATGATATTCCATCATTTTGGTAAGTATGTGATGTTGTTGCGGAAGGTTTTCAAAAAACCGGAGAAGTGGAAAATATACATCAAGGAGATTTTTCATGAGATGAATGAAATTGGTGTTGGTTCTTTGGGGCTGATTCTGATTATTTCGACGTTCATCGGAGCCGTAATGACATTGCAAATTGCGTTTCAGTTGGTTTCAGATCTGATACCGTCTACGGTTATCGGGCAGATTAATAGGGACTCTAACATTCTGGAACTGGGGCCTACGATTTCGGCATTGGTGCTGATGGGGAAAGTAGGTTCTTCTATATCATCACAGATAGGTTCGATGCGTGTAACCGAACAGATCGATGCCTTGGAAATTATGGGGATTAATGCGCCGGGGTACCTTATCCTGCCTAAGATTATTGCTGGGGTAGTGATGATGCCTGCATTAGTAATTGTGGCTATTTTTTGTGCGATCTGTGGGGGTTTGATTGGTGGTTCTTTATCGGGAGCGGTTGCTCCTTCAGATTATATCCAGGGCATACAAGGTGGGTTCAATGGTTTCACGGTAGCAGTAGCCTTGGTAAAGGCATTTGTTTTTGGGTTTATTATTACCTCTGTGCCGGCCTATAAGGGGTTTTATGTACGTGGAGGAGCCTTGGAAGTCGGGCAGGCCGGAACGCAGGCCGTAGTCATCGGCTGTATTTCGATATTGGTTTGTGACTATGTTATTACCGCACTAATGCTTTAGGTTTGTAGATGCGCAAATTTGCAGATCTGCATTTCAAAAAATAAATTTATGATTGAGATTCAAAATATACATAAATCTTTTGGGGATAATCATGTGTTGAAGGGGATTGATGCGGCTTTTGAACCAGGAAAGGTCAGTATGATTATCGGTGGTTCTGGTTCGGGAAAAAGTACGCTTCTGAAGTGTATTGTAGGGTTGCATGAGCCGGAGAAAGGGCAGGTTTACTTTGACAAAGAGGAGTTTACGCAGATGAGTTTTGAAGAACGTATCCCTGTACGCCGAGAGATAGGGATGTTGTTTCAGAATTCTGCGCTCTTTGATTCTATGACAGTGGAACAAAATATTGTCTTTGGGTTGGATATGTTTACCAGCATGAGCAAAGAGGAAAAGGTGGATCGGGCAAACTTATGTTTGGAGCGTGTGAACCTGAAAAACACAAATCACCTTTATCCATCGGAGCTTTCGGGAGGTATGAAGAAGCGTGTTGGTATTGCTCGAGCAATTAGTATGAATCCAAAATATCTGTTTTGTGATGAACCAAACTCTGGTTTAGATCCAGCAACATCTATCTTGATCGATGAGCTGATTCAAGAACTCACCGAGGAGTATCAATGTACAACGGTAGTGGTTACCCATGATATGAACTCGGTGATGGGAATTGGTGATTATATTTTATTCCTCTATAAAGGTGAAAAATTTTGGGAAGGATCGAATACCGATATGTTGAAGTCAGATGTTCAGGAGTTGAATGATTTTGTATTTGCCAGTCCGCTGATGCAAGCTGCGCGGCAGGTGATTAAGTAGCACAGCTGAAAATACGTTCGATTAGGACGTAAGCAGCCAAAAAGGCGAGCAGAAAACTCCGAGCGAGCGACAAGGCTCAAATTTACGAAAAAAGTCGAACTTTTGCTTAACTTTTTCAACCTGAAAAGAGTCAACAGCCGAGGTATGTCTCAAGCCAATAAGCATATTCTGATGTCAAGTTTAGCGTATAACTTGAAGAAGTATTTGCGTTTTGTAGTGAAAAAGGTAGTGTAAACTGAACTGTGTCACATCACTCCTTTTAGGGTTCGTGCTCAGAGGCTGAAAGCCTCGAGTGCGAACCCTAAAAGGAGTTGCCGAAGGCCTTAATTCTATCCCCAAATTTAATATGTAGTTGTTGCATTGTCAATCCCCAATTTCGAATAGGCATGGTCCATTTTTTTGAAATCTCCTTAACCGTGAGATAAACCAACTTCAAGAGTGCCTGATCAGAAGTAAATGCACCTTTCGTTTTGGTCACTTTTCTGATCTGACGGTGCATAGCCTCAATAGCATTTGTGGTATAAATAGCTCTGCGGATATCAG